>CAWCMG010000024.1:0-9800 GCA_963796575.1 uncultured Solirubrobacterales bacterium
CGAGTAGCTCGCCTCGTCCTCGGCCCAGATCGCCTTCATCGCCTCGATCCGCTCTCGCATCACGCCGAACCGCCGCGACGCGTCGGTGCCGTGATTGCGCATCTCCTCGACGTTCCAACCCGCACCGACGCCAAATAGGAATCGGCCGCCGGACAGGACGTCGACGGACGCCACCTCCTTGGCCGTGACGATCGGGTCGCGCTCGATCACCAGGCAGATCCCTGTCCCGATCAGGAGCCGCCCGGTCGCCGCCGCGGCGGCCGTGCAGGCGACGAACGGGTCGTACGTCCGGGCGTAATACGCCGGAAGCTCGGTGCCGCCCGGCCACGCGCTCTCCCGACTGGCCGGAATGTGCGTGTGCTCGGGGAACAGCAAGCACTCGAACCCTCGCTCCTCGGCCATCTGGGCGATCTCGCCCGGATACTGGACCTCGCGAGTGGGGAAGATCGCCACGCCGAATTTCATCGCTCGTTCACCGTATCGGAGGTGGCCGCCGCGCTACCGTAGTCCCCATGGCTACCGAACGCGAAACCGACATCGCGCGGGACGTTCAGCTCTCCGACCAGGAGTGGCGTGAGCGCCTGTCGCCCGAGCAGTACAAGATCCTGCGCCAGCACGGCACCGAGCGTCCGTTCACCGGCGAGTACGTCCACGTCAAGGACGACGGCACCTACCGGTGCGCCGGCTGCGGCGCCGAGCTGTTCAGCTCCGGCACGAAGTTTGATTCGGGTACCGGGTGGCCGAGCTTCTACGAGCCGGCCGCGGCGGACAACGTCGAGCTACGCGAGGACCGCAGCCTGTTCATGCGGCGGACCGAGGTCCTGTGCAAGAACTGCGGCGGGCATCTCGGCCACGTGTTCGACGACGGCCCCGCGCCGACCGGGCTGCGCTACTGCATCAACTCGTGCGCGCTCGACCTCGACGCGGAGAAGTCGTAGCTAGTCCGAGCGCTCCGCCATGTGGCGCTCGCGCCGCTTGACGATGACGTAGATGACCAGCGGCAGCACCAGCAGTACCACGAGGCCGACGATCCCTGCCTCCGCGAGCACATGCGCGGCCGCTTGGCCGCCGTAGTAGCCGACGAGCCCGTACGTGATCCCCCAGGTGATCCCGCCGAGCGCGTTCCAGAAGAAGAACTGCTTGAACGGCATCCGGTTGATCCCGGCGAGCCATGCGGTCGCGAACCGCACAAGCGCGATCCATCTTCCGATGAACACCGCCTTCGGACCGTGACGCTTGAAGAATCCGTCACCGGCTTTGATCGCACGGATCCGGTTATGCATGAAGGGCCCGGGCGCGGTGAACACGGTGCGGCCGAATCGCCGCCCGAGCAGGTACCCGATGTTGTCCCCGACGATCGCGGAGCACACCCCGATCAGGATCACCAGCCAGATCTCGAGCTTGCCCTGACTGGCCAGCACCGCCGCCGCGACCAGCGCGGTCTCCCCGGGCGACGGGATCCCCAGCGACTCGAGCCCGATGATCGCCGGCAGCAGGTAGCCGAGGCTGTTGGACACGCCGAGGATCGCAGCGAGGGAACCGACGATCGCCGCAAGACCGCCCATCACACCGGCCCCGCCGTCAGGCAACCCCGGCCGAGTTCTCGAGCACGGCCAGCAGCGACAGTCCTGCGGGCATGGTGCGCCCGCTCGCGAGCCAGCGTGCCTCGATCCGCAACGGCTGCTCGAGCAGCGAGTTGAGCCAGTCCGGGCCGAGCGTCAGCTCGGGCTTGTAGTCCGAGTCGGGCTCGCGCAGCCGGCGGCGCTCGGCGAGCCGTACCGCGGCGGCCGGCGCCAGCAGCAGCCCGTTGAACGACGTCATCCGAACCACCCCCCAGCCGGCGTCGCGCGCCGCCGCCTGCAGCCGAGAACGCGAGTATCGGCGGTAGTGATGGTTGGCCACATCGTGCGTCGACCACAGGCCCTGGTAGGCCGGCACCGTCACGAGCAGGAAGCCGCCGGGCCGGGACACGCGCCGTAGCTCGCGCAGCGTCACGCGGTCGTCGGGCGTGTGTTCGATCACATCCAGACACGTGATCAGGTCGAAGCGACCGTCCTCCCACGGGAGCTCCTCGAGCCGGCCGATCTGCACCTCTCCCCGGCCCCGGGCCCGCGCCACGTCGGCGGCGCCGGGGTCGAGCTCGATGCCGTAGACATCCCCGTACGGACTGAGCTCTTCAAGCGTCCGTCCCGAGCCACAACCCGCGTCGAGTACGGACGCGTTCGCCGGGAGCGGGAGGCGGTCGAGCTCGGCGCGGATGATGCGCCGTCGCCCGCGGTACCACCAATGGCGGTCGTCGAGCTCCAGCATCGCGTTCATCAAGCGCTCATCCATAGATCATCAATCCTGTCAGGGCCAGGGTTTTGGGACCCGGCTCCGGTTTATGGGGCCTCGCTTCGCTCGGCGTCCGTGGGGCCTTGTACCCCGTCCGGTCAGGGTCCGCGTCCCGCCGGGCACGGACGCCTGGCGGCATGGCCCCACGGACGCCGCGAAGCGGCCCCACCTACGCCACCGCGAGCGGCTCTTCCTCTTGGGCCTGCGCCACCGGCAGCCGCAGAGTGAACTTAGCGCCCGGGATGTCGTCGCGCTCGAGCACGAGCTCGCCGCCCATCCGGTCGGCCAGCTCCCGCCCGATCGCGAGGCCGAGCCCGAACCCGGCGGTGCCGCCGGCGCCCCGCCCGCGCTGGAACCGCTCGAAGATCAGATCGCGCTCATCGGGCGGCACCCCGGGGCCTTCGTCGCGGACGGTGAGCGTCGCATGGTCGCCGTTGCGCAGCTCGACGGTGATCTCGCCGCCCTGGGGGCTGACGCGCACCGCGTTGTCGAGCAGGATCCGGACGATCCGCGCAATCCCGCCCGGGTCGCCGCGCGCCCACACCTGGCCGGCGGAGTCGTCGAGGCTCGAGACGATTCCCCGCTCCTCGGTCCCGAGCTCGAATTCTGCCAGCACCGCGCGGCTCAGCTCGCCGAGCTCGACCGGCTCTGAGCGCAGCTGCACCTGGGCGTCGAGCCGGCTCAGGTCGAGCAGATCCGCCGCCAGCCGCGACAGCCGGCGGGACTGGGTCCGGGCCCGGTCGAGCAGCGAGCGGGCGTCGTCGAGGTCGGGATCGCCGCTCCCGAGATCGTCGTCGAGCAGCTCGAGCATTCCGTCGAGCGAGGCCAGCGGCGTGCGCAGCTCGTGGGAGGCCGTCGAGACGAACGCTCGGCGGGCCTCCTCCTGCTGTTGGAGCCGCTGCTGCATCTGCGCGAACGCGCGGGCCAGGTCTCCGACCTCGTCGCGGGCGCGGACGGCGGGGACGTCGACCGGCGGTCCGTCGTGCGCGAGCTCGGTGGCGGCCTGGCGGAGCCGGCGCAGGCGGCGGACGATCGTGGCCGACAGCGGGATACCGAGGATCAGCGTCAGAACCAGGCCCGCGAGGGCCGCGTACAAGAACGCCCGGCGTACGGTGGAGACGGCGTCGCTGAGGGTGTCGAGGGACTTGCGGATGACGAGCACCCAGCGCTCGGAAGGCGCCTTGTCCGTGCCGGTCGTGCTGAACGGGATTGCCGCTCGTACGTATTGCGTGTCCCCGATCGAGCCGAACGTGTAATTCGGTCTGCCGGTGCGGAACGCCTTGGCGACGTCGTCGTAGGAATCGGCACGCGCGCTCGCTGTATCCGGCGTGACCACGAGCGGCTTCGCGTTGTGCCCGGAGACGTCGGGGTAGCCGAGCAGGGCCACCTTGGTGGCGCTGGTCGTGAATTCCAGGCTCTTCTCCCGATCCACTACCTTGTCGTAGACGCTCCTCCCCTCCGTGGCGAGGCTCCGCGTCTCGGCGATCGCCTTGCTCGGATTCGGTCCGACCGCCGCCCCTCCCGTTGTCGATCCGGTTCCGGGTCCCGATGTCGTCGGCGGCGCGACATTGCGGTCGGACATCGACCCGAGATCGAGGCCCCTGAACGGACCCACCGTCTTCGCGATCGTCGACTTCTTGAGTCCAACCTCGGTCTTGAGCGTCTTCAGCTCGGCGTTGCGCAGCGAGTTCTCGAGCGGTCCGAGCAGCGCCAGCGCCGCCACCGCGAGCGTGGCCACGGTCGTAACCAGCAACGCGCCGACGATCCGGCCCTGCAGACCGAACGCGCCGCGTCGCGATCGCGCTCGCCTCCCCACTAGAACCTCCTGAGCGACACCTACGGCCCCCGGAGTCGGTACCCGGCGCCCCGGACGGTCAGGATGTAGCGCGGTTTGTCGGCCTCGGGCTCGAGCTTCTCGCGCAAGTGCCGGATGTGGACGTCGATCGCGCGCGGATCGCGATAGGCGCTGTCACCCCAGATCGCGCGCAGCAGCTCCTGGCGGTTGAGAAGCCGGCCCGGATCCGCCATCAGCGCGTCGAGCAGCTCGAACTCCGAGAACGTCAGCCGCACCGGGCGGCCGTCCATCATCACCTCGCGCTGGGCGCGATCGAGGACGATCGGGCCGACCACTAGCACCTCGTCGCCCATCGCGCGCGTGCCGGCGCGCCGGAGCACGGCCCGGATCCGGCTGCGCAGCTCGGCCAAGCCGAACGGCTTGGTCACGTAGTCGTCGGCCCCGGCCTCGAGGCCGAGCACGGCGTCCGCCTCGGAGTCGAGCGCGGTCAGCATGATGATCGGGACCACGTTACGCCGCGCGCGCAGCGTCCGGCACACCTCATATCCGTCCGGACCCGGGCCGAGCGCGACGTCGAGCAGGATGATGTCGAAATGGTCGGTGCTGGCCCTGTCGATCGCGGAGCGCCCATCGCCCACAGCCATCACCCGATGGCCCTCGCGCGAGAACGACCGCGTCAGCATCTCGCGCAGGTCCGACTCGTCGTCGACGACGAGGATGATCAGCGAGGCGTCAGCGGTGCGTCCGCCTGAGGTGTTGGATTGGGTGGTGCTGCGTTGCGCTGACATCTATTTGACGCCGATCGTAGCGCTCGGATTTACGGTTCCGATACGAGGATTCTCGCCCGCCGGTGCGGGCCTGGCTGCGCTCGGGGTCCGCGGGGCCAGGAGGGTCGGTCCGGTCAGGGGTCGCCTAGCGCCGGCTCGGCGGGGTCCAACGAGCCCGACGAGCGCCCTTATCGGGACAGCTGGG
Source organism: uncultured Solirubrobacterales bacterium (assembly GCA_963796575.1). Taxonomy (GTDB): domain Bacteria; phylum Actinomycetota; class Thermoleophilia; order Solirubrobacterales; family Solirubrobacteraceae; genus Palsa-465. The sequence continues at coordinate 5,102 of CAWCMG010000024.1, forward strand.
TGATCTTCACCGAGCGGCTGTATACGGTGGGGCCTTGGGGGTAGGTCCAGGCCAGCTGGACGGTGCCGCTTCGCGGGAAGGTCACGCGCACGTCGAAGTAGCCGGCCGGGTTGGTGATCTTCACCGAGCGGACGGCGTGGCCGTTCAGCAGGATGAGGACCGGGCCGATTGCGCCGCTGGGATAGCGCTTGGCCGGGCGCACGCATCCCCACACCTCGAGCGAGTGTCCACGCTTGACGCGCACGCTGGGCATCCAGATCGGCAGCCGGTAGGCGGCGAATGACGGCTTGGCCGTCCCGTTGATGAACTCCAACCCGCTGGCAAACGCGCTGTAGCGGGCGCCGTCTACGAGACGGTCGTCCTTGAGCAGGTACTGCGAGAGCGTCTGCACGCGCGGGTCACGCCAGGCCATGTACTCGGCCTCGTTGAGATACGTCGCCTGCTTCGCCGGTGATACGGAGTTGACCAACTGCGGCGGGTTGGTGTCGAATCCGTATTCGGTCAGGTAGATCGGGAAGCGCTTGTGGGAGCCGTACACGCGCTGGATCCGGTCAAGGGAGCCCTCCAGCCTCGGCAGGTCCGCGAGCGTCACCCAGTCCCCGTCCGCGGACGGCGAAGCGACATTCGGCGCCGCATCCAGATGGTAGGGATGAAGACTCCACCCCGTGGCCCGAAACAGCGCCGGATTCCCGGCCCGGAAATGCGCCGAGCCGGATCCGTTGGTCGGACACCCACGCGCCGCCGCCGCCGCGCCCCGCAGCTCGCGAAAGCGGGAATCAACGCAGTACAGCGCCCGCACAAAGCGGAGCGGCTCCATCCCCAGTGTCGCTACCAGGATCCGGATGGCCGGTCGAGGCCAGCTCACCAATCAGGATCGTGTCGCCGCCATGACCGGTCGCCTGCAGCGCACCGTAGGCGGCGTCGAGCAGCCCCCGGTACAACCGCGGACCCACCTCCACCCCATTCACGGTCTGCGGCGAGAGCGAACTGCTACCCACATTCGGCTCATTCCACACGCTCCAAAAGCCCACCCGCGGCAACGGCGCCGAGCCGCCCACCGGCGTGTACGCACCGCTGTAGCGCGTCGCCACAGCCTTCACGAACGCCCCGAACGCCGCCGACGACGGATACCAAACAGACCTCAGATCCGACGGCGCCCCACGGCGCCCACCGCCCACCACGGAGCCCCGCCCGTGACGTTGAAATTCAGCCCCAACCCATAACGCGCCGCCGCCTGCACAATCGCGTCATACGGCCCCCACGCCCCCGCCGGATAATCGGCCGGGTTCGAACCATCAAACCCCGCCGGCGCCCGCCGCGAATCCGAATCCGGCGCAATCAAATTCCACTCCACCGTGATCCGCAACCGCTGAACACCCAACGAACTCAACGTCTGCAACGTCTGATCCAAATGCCCCGGATCACCCAACAACAGCTCATTGTCCTGAAACATCGCCGACTGATCCACCGACCCCCAAGCCCGGCCGGCGGGCCACACGAGAACCAACAACCCCGTCACGAGTAACAAACGCCACAAGCGCGAACCCGGTCCGAAAGCAAGGCGATGCGGCATTAGAGACCCTGAACACAACGCCCCCACCAAAGTTACGCCACCGGTGGAGCGGTCAGATTCTCGGGCCGCACGACTTCTGGACCGCCGCACGTCGGGCTGGATCGGGCGCGTGGGGCTGGAGCAGCGGCTCAGCGCCGGCCGGTGACGCGGCGCTTACTCGCCGGCCCGACGAGCTGGCGCGCCAGAACTAGACAGCACAGCATCAGCAGACCGGCAATCCCAGTCGCGACGAGGCTGGTGGGGATCAAAGCAGCTGCGGCGAAGCCGATCGCGACGGTGCGGCTGTATACGGTGGGGCCTTGGGGGTAGGTCCAGGCCAGCCGGACGGTGCCGCTTCGCGGGAAGGTCACGCGCACGTCGAAGTAGCCGGCCGGGTTGGTGATCTTCACCGAGCGGACGGCGTGGCCGTTCAGCAGGATGAGGACCGGGCCGATTGCGCCGCTGGGATAGCGCTTGGCCGGGCGCACGCATCCCCACACCTCGAGCGAGTGTCCACGCTTGACGCGCACGCTGGGCATCCAGATCGGCAGCCGGTAGGCGGCGAATGACGGCTTGGCCGTGCCGTTGATGAACTCCAACCCGCTGGCAAAAGAACTGATCGGGGAGCCGCCTCCGGGCGGAGCGTCGGCGAGCAGGTACTGCGAGAGCGTCTGCACGCGCGGGTCACGCCAGGCCATGTACTCGGCCTGGTTCAGGTACACGGCCTGCTGCGCGGGAGTGAGCTGGAATAGCGGTAGCGGTGGGTTCGTCTCCAGGCCGTATTCGGTCAGGTAGATCGGGAAGCGCTTGTGGGAGCCGTACACGCGCTGGATCCGGTCAAGGGAGCCCTCCAGCCTCGGCAGGTCCGCGAGCGTCACCCAGTCCCCGTCCGCGGACGGCGAAGCGACATTCGGCGCCGCATCCAGGTGGTAGGGATGAAGACTCCATCCCGTGGCCCGAAACAGCGCCGGATTCCCGGCCCGGAAATGCGCCGAGCCGGATCCGTTGGTCGGACACCCACGCGCCGCCGCCGCCGCGCCCCGCAGCTCGCGAAAGCGGGAATCAACGCAGTACAGCGCCCGCACAAAGCGGAGCGGCTCCATCCCCAGTTCGCTACCAGGATCCGGATGGCCGGTCGAGGCCAGCTCACCAATCAGGATCGTGTCGCCGCCATGACCGGTCGCCTGCAGCGCACCGTAGGCGGCGTCGAGCAGCCCCCGGTACAACCGCGGACCCACCTCCACCCCATTCACGGTCTGCGGCGAGAGCGAACTGCTACCCACATTCGGCTCATTCCACACGCTCCAAAAGCCCACCCGCGGCAACGGCGCCGAGCCGCCCACCGGCGTGTACGCACCGCTGTAGCGCGTCGCCACAGCCTTCACGAACGCCCCGAACGCCGCCGACGACGGATACCAGACAGACCTCAGATCTCGACGGCGCCCCACGGCCCACCGCCCACCACGGAGCCCCGCCCGTGACGTTGAAATTCAGCCCCAGCCCATAACGCGCCGCCGCCTGCACAATCGCGTCATACGGCCCCCACGCCCCCGCCGGATAATCGGCCGGATTCGAACCATCAAACCCCGCCGGCGCCCGCCGCGAATTCGAATCCGGCGCAATCAAATTCCACTCCACCGTGATCCGCAACCGCTGAACACCCAACGAACTCAACGTCTGCAACGTCTGATCCAAATGCCCCGGATCACCCAACAACAGCCCATTGTCCTGAAACATCGCCGACTGATCCACCGACCCCCAAGCCCGGCCGGCGGGCCACAGCATCAGCAAACCGATCGCCGCCACCGCCCCTGCCACTACGCACGAGGAGCGCAAAACCGACCGGGGCGCTGCAGATCGGAATACCGTGATGAGAATGGTGGTCGGGACGCTGGCCCGAGGACCCCCGGCCAGATTCCGCGCTCGCGTGTGCTGGACGAAGCTGGCCGCACGCCGCCGGCCTCGGGCGCAGCCGCTCTCCAGCTTAGTGGTCGTCTTCTGAAAATGCCCAGCTGGTTCAAGGAAGTCATGACGGGGGTGGCGATTCTTGGCGCTGATGGCGCAGGCGTCCCGCGCAGCGTCTTCCCCTGATGCAGGTGGCCGACGTCAAGGCGCTGGCGTGCGAGCTGCCGGCCGAGCAGGGCGTCCCGCTCTCGCGCTGGGCGAGCAGGCGGTCAGCGCCGGCCAGCGAGCTCGAGCTCGGGCGCCGGCGCGTCGCGACCACTCGCCGGCACTGCCACGGCGCGCGGCGCCAGCCGGCCGGCGGCCGCCACCACCCACAGCAAGGTCAGCCATGTGACCGTAGCCAGGGACACGTGGACCCAGACCATCTCGCTCGGCAGCTTGAGCTCGTACTGAACGCTTCCGACGAGACCCTGGGCCGCCAACAGCACGCCGAGCACGGTCACGCGGCTCCAGCTCCTGTGCCGACGCGCCACGGCGCCGCTGCAGGAACCAGACGCCGATCACCGCCACGCCAAAGATCGCGGCGATCGTCGCATGCTGGTGAATCGTCCAGTCCAGCGTGTCGGCGCCCTTGAAGTGCAGGCGGTGGACCACCTGGCCCGTGAAGCCCCCGGAGTGGGGCCCCGCGGCGGTCGCGGCCGTGCCGGCGAAGATCGTCAGCGCGCCGAGCGGAACCAGTCCTCGCACCGACCACACCCCGACGCGGTCGTTCGACGTCGGCCGCGATCCTGGCTCGTACGTGGCCCGCCAGGCCAGCGCGAATGCGGCCACCAGGATCAGCAGCGACAGGCTGAAGTGCGCCATCACGAAGCCCGGCGCCAGGTGGTTGAGCACCGTGAACCCGCCGAGCACCGCCTGGGCCAGCGACGCCGAGCGGCAGCAGGAGCGCCAAGATCGCCAGGTCTCGCCGGTACGGCCGCCGCGTGAACGCGAGCACCGCCGCCACCACGGTGATGATCCCGACGACGCCCGACACGGCCCGGTTGCCGAACTCGATCAGCGCATGCGAGCTCAGCGGCGGCAGCGGCGTGCCGCCGCACTTCGGCCAGTTCTCGCACCCCAGCCCGGAGTCGGTCAGCCGCACCGCCGCGCCGGTCATGACGATCAGCGTCAGCGCAGCCAGCGTGGCGTAGGCGACGCGGCGGTACTGGATCGGGGTGACGGCAAGGCGGTCGCGCACTC
>CAWCMG010000025.1:0-35741 GCA_963796575.1 uncultured Solirubrobacterales bacterium
CAGATGTCCGAGATCTACCGGCCCGATGCGCCGGAGCAGGCACCGCCGGTCCAGGCCGGAGATCTCCCCAACCTGTCGCAGCTCAGCTCGACCGATTGGGACGAGATCGGCCTGTACCAGCTCGAGGCGGGGATCAGCAAGCTCAGTGAGGCGATCATCGTCGCCGGGCTGACGGTCCCCGATGCCGAGCAGTTCTCGGCGCGGCTGCGACCGCTCACCGGCGAGGACCGCTCGGCCGCCCTGAAGCGGTTCCACATCGACCTGCTGGCGACGCTCACGGCAGCGGACTTCCGTCTGGGAAAGGCGTACGGCCTCGGACTCGCGCTCGCGGACGCGACCCGCTTTCCCGCCAATTACCACGTCGAGCTCCAGAGCTCCCGCGCATCGGTGCTCGCGGCCTGGATCAGGGATCTGGCCAGCGCGTTCCCGCCGCACGCTTCGCGCGCGGTCGCGCCCTCGATCGAGCGGTGGAGCGCGTGGGCGGCGAATCCACCCCAGTCGGGCGAGGCGAGCGAGGCGCAGATGGTCCAGCGCCTGCAGTCCCAGGGCCGAGTGTGGCGCAGCCTGCTGTCGGGCGAGAAGCGCCCCGTCGACACGCTCCAGCAGATCGACTACCTCACCGCCGGCGAGGCCAGCCTAAAAAACGCCGGCTCGCTCGCACGCCGGTTCCTGCGCCACTACCTGTGGGCGTGCCTCGGCGCGCTCGCGCTGCTCATAGCCGGCATAGCGTTGATGCTCCTCGCCGGGAACCCCGCCGGGATCGTAAGCGGCGCGGCGGCGATCCTCGCCGGGCTAGGCTTCGGCTGGAAGACGATCGGCACCTCGCTGGGGGCCGCTGCGGCGCGCGTCGAAGCACCATTGTGGGGCGCCGCGCTCGACGAGGTGATCTATGAGCGGATCACGCCGAGCCAGCTGATTGAGCCCAGTAGCCACAAATAGCAATCTGGCCCGCCTGGCCGAGGCGGCGTACGAGCGCAGGGGCGACTACGAGTCGTTGCTTTTCGAGGGCCGCTGGCACCGCTCGGGCGAGCTGTTCGAGCGCTCGTGCCGGATTGCCGGCGGGCTTGCAGAGCTCGGAGTCGCACCGGGCGAGCGGGTCGTGGTCAGCGTGGTCAACCGGCCCGAGGTGAGCGTCGTGTACCAGGCTCTGTGGCGTGCGGGCGCGGTGGTCACACCGGCCACGTTCCTGCTCGGGGTGGAGGACCTTCGCCACGTGATCGAGGACTCGGAAGCGTGCGCGGTGATCACGACTTCGGAGTTCGTCGACAAGGTCGCCGACGCGGTGGCGGGTCTCGATACGGTCCGGTACGTGATCTGTGCGGACGGCGGCGAGCGCGACGGCGTGATCGCCCTGGCCGACCTCGACCACGCGGAGCCCGCCCCGATCGTCACCCGTGACGATGACGATCTCGCCGCCCTGTTGTACACGGGGGGAACGACCGGCCGGGCCAAGGGCGTGATGCTCTCGCACGCCAACCTGTACTACTCGGGCCAGGCGGTCCAGAAGGTGTCCCACGCCAGCGGCCTGAATCGATCGCTGATGACGCTGCCGCTGTCTCACTCCTACGGGATGCTCGTGACGATCTCCGCGATGCACTCGCCGGAGCGTCCGGTCACGGTCCTGCTGCGCTGGTTCGACCCCGCCGCGTTCCTCGATCTGATCGACGAGCACCGCCTTGAGACCAGCGCGGTCGTGCCGTCGATGATCCACCTGCTGCTGGCGCAGCCGCTCGAGCGCCACGACCTCTCCTCGCTCGTGTACCTGGGCTGCGGGGCCGCCCCCTGTCCCCCAAGGCCGCCGAGGAGATCGAGCGCCGGATTCCCTCGGGCTCCCCAAGGCCGCCGAGGAGATCGAGCGCCGGATTCCCTCGGTGACGGTCCGCCAGGGCTACGGGCTGACCGAGACGGCGGCACTGATCTCGACCAATCCGGCCGGCCACGAGAAGCCCGGCTCGGTCGGGCTCCCGATCCCGGGCGCCGAGGTCCGGATCGTCGACCTCGACGACCACGAGCTACCGGCCGGCGAGGCCGGGGAGATCTGCTGCCGCTCGCCGGCGGTGATGCGTGGCTACTGGCGCGTGGGAGCGCAGGATCCCGACTTAACCGCCGACGCGATGCGTGACGGCTGGCTGCATACCGGCGACATCGGCTACCTGGACGACGAGGGCTACCTGTTCATCGTCGACCGCATGAAGGACCTGATCATCCGCGGCGGGTTCAACGTCTATCCGCGCGACGTCGAGGACGCGTTGCTCGAGCACCCGGCGGTGGCCGGCGCCGGCGTGGTCGGGCGGCCGGACGAGCGGCACGGCGAGGAGGTCGTCGCGTTCGTGTCGCTGAACGCGCCCGGTGCGGTGGGCGAGGACGAGTTGATCGCGTGGGCGGGAGCGGATCGGCGGCTACAAGTACCCGCGCGAGGTTCACATCATCGATTCGATCCCGCTCACGGCCGTCGGGAAGCTCGACCGAAAGGCACTCCGCGGGCGTCTGCTATAGACCGTGGCCGATGGCGGATCTTCCGACACGCGCGCTCGGCGTCCTCGGTCCCGAGGTCTCGGTGATCGGGTTGGGATGCAACAACTTCGGCCGGCGCGTGGACGTGGCTGGGACGCGCGCGGTTGTGGACGCCGCGCTCGAGGAGGGCATCACATTCCTCGACACCGCAGACATCTACGGGAGTCCGCACGGGCGCAGCGAGGAGTTCCTCGGCGAGGTCCTCCAGGGCCGGCGCGACCAGGTCGTACTCGCGACGAAGTTCGGGATGAACATGGACGACGGTCGCGGTCCGCGTGGCTCTCGCGAGTACATCGTTCACGCGATCGAGGCGTCGCTGCGGCGGCTGCGGACCGACGTGATCGACTACTACTGGTACCACGAGCCGGACGGCGTGACCCCGATCGCCGAGACGCTCGAGACGCTCGACGAGCTCGTGCGCGCCGGCACCGTCCGCGCGATCGGCGCATCCAACTTCAGTGCCGAGCAGATCGAGGAAGCCGATGGGCTGGCGCGCGATCGCGGGCTGACCCGGTTCACCGCGGTCCAGAACCAGTACAGCCTGCTGGTTCGCGACCCCGAGCCCGAGGTGCTGCCGACGTGCGAGCGGCTCGGCCTCGGCTTCGTCCCGTTCTTCCCGCTGGCGTCGGGCCTGCTCACCGGCAAGTACCGGCGCGGCGAGCCGGCTCCGGCCGGAACCCGCCTTGCCGAGCGGGACCGGGCGGGTACCGACGAGCAGTTCGACGTCGTCGAGGCGCTCGAGCGGTACGCGGGAGCCCGCGAAGTGCCGCTGATCGACGTCGCGATCGGGGCGCTGCTGGCGCGGGCGCCGGTCACCTCGGTGATCGCCGGCGCGACCAAGCCGGAGCAGGTCCGCGCGAACGCCGCCGCGGCGCGGTGGACGCCAGGCGACAACGACATGGCCGAGCTGGAGGCGCTACTGAACAGATGACCGATTACGACATCCACCTCGACGACAAGTTCGGCAGCCTGGCGCTGATCGATCTTCCAGCGGAGATCGCGGCCCACGAGCCGTGGTTCAACCAGACCCTGACGACGGTCAACGACGCGGTCGTCCGCCTCGGCGTGATCGAGGGCGACTTCCACTGGCACCATCACGACGACACCGACGAGTTCTTCCTCGTGCTCGAGGGACAGCTGTTGATCGACATCGAGGGCGGGGACACGGTCGTGCTCGATCCGCACCAGGGCTATACCGTTCCCAAGCGCGTCGAGCATCGGACCCGCGCCCCGGTCCGGACCGCGATCCTGATGGTCGAGGCGGCCGGAGTCCAACCGACGGGAGACTGACGCTTTTCGATGGCGCGGCTTCTGGGGTCCGAGACGGGCGGGAGGACTGGCCTGCGCGAGCGGTTCGAGGCGGGCGAGATGGTGCTGGCGCCTGGCTGCTACGACGCGCTGGGAGCGCGGCTGGTCGAGGAGGCGGGCTTCCCGGCCGCCTACATGACCGGCTTCGGCAGCGCTGCGTCGCGGCTGGGCCGGCCCGACGTCGGGCTGATGACGCTCCCCGAGATGGTCGACAACGCCCGCCGGATCGCGCAGGCGATCGACATCCCGGTGATCGCCGACGCCGACACCGGCTACGGCAACTCGCTCAACGTGATCCGGACCGTCCACGAGTACGAGGCCGCCGGGGTCAGCGCGATCCACCTCGAGGACCAGGTGATGCCCAAGAAGTGCGGCCACATGGACGGCAAGCAGGTCGTGCCTGCCGGTGAGATGGCGGCCAAGGTGTCGGCCGCCGTCGCCGCGCGGCGCTCGCCCGACTTCCTAATCATCGCCCGAACCGACGCGCGCGCGGTCGAGGGTCTCGACGCCGCTTTGCACCGCGCGCGGGTCTACCGCGACGCGGGAGCCGACGTGCTGTTTATCGAGGCGCCACAGTCTGAGGCGGAGATCGAGGCCGTGGCGCGGGCGTTCCCCGACGTGCCGCTGCTGTTCAACTACGCCGAGGGCGGCAAGACGCCGGCGGTCACGCACGCGTTCCTGCGCGAGCTCGGCTTCAAGCTCGTGATCTTCCCGCTGACGGTCCTGCTCACGGCGACCGAGGCGATCCGGTCGGCGCTGTCGCGGATCAAGTCGGACGGCACCCCGATCGAGCTTGTGCCGTCGATGTTGCCGTTCGGCGATTTCCTCGACTTCATCGGCATGGCGGAGATCAACGAGCTCGAGCAGCGGTTCGCGGAGGGGTGATCGCATGAGGCCGTTCCGGGTTCCGCTCGAGTCGGACCTCGCGCCCGAGGAGGCGGTCGCCTGGCTCCGAGGCGAGGACCGGCCATTCGCGCTGACCGGGGAGTGGCTGGGCGGCCTGACCGTGATGGGGTCTTGTCCGCTCGAGGTGGCGGATCCGGTTCGTGATCCGTTCTCGGTACTCGAAGAGCAGCCGGAGCTTGACGGCGGCGAAGCGGTCGTCGGCGGCGGCTGGGTGGGCTGGCTCGGCTACGGAATCGGCTCGCTCGTCGAGCAGCTTCCCCCGAGCCCTCCGGCACCGATCCCATGCCCGTCGTTCTCGCTGGCGTTCTACGACCACGTCGTGGTCTACGACGGGGAGCGGTGGTGGTTCGAAGGGCTGCAGTCCGCGGAACGGGACGCGTTGCTACGCGAACGCTTGGCGGTCTGGGAGGAGCGGCTGCGCGTCGGGGTGGCGCAGGCCGTCTCGGACCGCGTGCCGGCGCCGTTCGTCCTCGCCGCCAACGGCGGGCGTGGACACCTCGACGCGGTCGCGGATTGCCGGCGCCGGATCGAGGTCGGCGAGCTGTATCAGGCGAATCTGTGCGTGCGTCTGGAGTCGCGGTACGACGGCGACCCGCTCGATCTGTTCGCGCGCGCTCTGCCTGTCGCCCAGCCGCGGTTCGGGGCGCTGGTCGGGGGAGTCGTCAGCCTCTCGCCCGAGCGCTTCCTGCGGCGCGAGGGGCGCGACGTGTGGACCGAGCCGATCAAGGGAACGCGCCCCCGCACCGGCTCCGACGACGACCGGCGGGCCGCGCGCGAGGCGCTGCTCGCGTCGACCAAGGACGCCGCCGAGCACGTGATGATCGTCGACCTGATGCGCAACGACCTCGGCCGGGTGTGCACGTACGGAACGGTGCACGCGCTCGCGCCCCGAATCGAGCCCCACGCCGGCGTGTGGCACCTGGTCTCGACAGTGACCGGCCGCCTGCGCGACGGCGTGCGCGACGGCGAGCTGCTGCGCGCCTCGTTTCCGCCCGGCTCGGTGACCGGGGCGCCGAAGGTCCAGGCGATGAAGGTGATCGCGACGCTCGAGGCGACCCGGCGCGAGGTCTACACGGGCGCGATCGGGATCGCCAGCCCGATCGCCGGGCTCGACACGAGCGTCGTGATCCGCACCTTCGAGACCGCCGGCGACGCGATCTGGATGGGCGTCGGCGGCGCGATCGTGGCCGACTCCGATCCCGAGCAGGAGCTCGCCGAGGCGCTCGCCAAGGCGGCCGGACCGATCGCCGCGATCGGCGGGTCGCTCGGCCGCCCGCTTGAGCGCCCGGCGTACCCCCCGAACTGTGCGTGTATCCAGGGCGCGCGGTGGAGCGCGCGCTGCTCCACGGGCAGCGGCCCGATCCGGCGCTCGGCGTGTTCGAGACCGTGCTCGTCGAGGACGGCCGCCCCGTCGCACTCGACAGCCACCTGGCGCGCCTCGCCGCCTCGGTGGCGGAGCTGTACGGCGCTGCGCTGCCCTCGACGGTGCTCGCCGGGGCCCAGGCGGTGGCGGCCGAGGCTGTGGCCCGCTCCCGGATGCGCGTGCTCGCCGACGCCGACGGCGCCGTGCGAATCACCGTATCGCCTGCCGGGCCGCCGCCGGCGGGGACCGTGGCGCTCGAGCCGTTTGCTCTGCCGGGTGGCCTCGGCGCGCACAAGTGGCGCGATCGGAACCTGCTCGACGCGCTCGCCGCCGTGCGCCCCGGCACGGTTCCGCTGCTCGTGGACACGGACGGCCTCGTGCTCGAGGCCGCCTACGCGAACGTCTGGATCGTCGAGGGCGACGCGCTGATCACGCCACCTGCGGACGGGCGGATCCTGCCGGGCACGACCCGCGCAGCGCTGCTCGGCGCCGACGACGGCGCCCGCGAGGAGCCGATCGACCTCGACCGCCTCGCGAGCGCCGACGCGGTGTTCCTGACCTCGTCCATCAGCGGCCGGGTGCCGGCGCGCCTGCGCCGGCCGGTTCTCGTGCCGGTCCCCGCAGCGGCACTTCTCTGAGCAGGAGCACGACGATCAGCGCGACCGCGGCGATCGGCGCGGCGGTCAGGAACACCGCCTGGACGCCGTGGATCACGTCGGCGCGGGCGCCGGCGCTGAGGTGGCGCAGACTCGCGGCGGCCGTCGTCCCGACGCCGGTGCGGCCCGCGAAGACCGCGCCGAGGACCGCCGCTCCGACCGCGCCGCCGAGCCCGCGGAAGAACGTCGTGGTGGCGATCGCGATCCCGAGCTCCTGACGGGGAACGCTGTTCTGGACCGCCGCGATCAGCACCTGGCCGACCATCCCGAAGCCCAGCCCGAACACCACCAGCCCGATCGCGGTGCCCGAGCGGCTCGGGTGCGGGGCGAGCGCGGCGAGCAGCACCAGCGCCACCGTCATCAAGGCGAGGCCGATGATCGGGTAGCGCTTGTAGCGCCCGGTCTTCGACATCGCGAGGCCGGCGAGGTTCGTGGACACGGTGATCCCGATCATCATCGGGACGAGCAGCAGCCCGGCCTGGGTCGGGGTGGCGTGCGTGGTGGTCTGGAGGTAGAGCGGCACGAACACAGTGATCGAGAACAGCGCCGCGGTCGTAAGGAACAGCGCCACGCTCGAGACCGCCACCGGGCGCATCCGCAGCAGGTTAAGCGGCACGATCGGATCGGGCGCGCGCCGCTCGCGGGCGACCAGCGCAAGGGCCAGCGCCACGCCGCCGGCGATCAGCGCGACGATCGTCGGCGAGCCCCAGGCGTAGCGATCTCCGCCCCAGATGCAGGCGAGCGTCAGCGCGATCGTCGAGCCGGCGAGCAGGATCGTGCCGGCGACGTCGAGGCGTTTGCGGGCTTCGACGGCCTCGATCGCGTGCCCGGGGAGCTTGAAGTACAACCCGGTGAGGGCCGCGGCGCCAAGCGGAAGGTTGACGTAGAACACCCAGCGCCAGCTCGCGTGCTCGACGAGCACGCCGCCGATCAGCGGCCCCACGACGGTGGCGAGCGCGAACGCGACGGCGATGTAACCCTGGTAGCGGCCTCGCTCCCGCGGGGAGACGAGATCGCCGACCGCGGCCATGGCCAGCGTCATCAGGCCGCCGGCGGCCACGCCCTGCGCGGCGCGCGAGACGATCAACCAGGTCATGTCCTGGGCGGCGCCGCACACCGCGGAGGCGGCGAGGAACAGCACCAGTGAGGTCTCGAGCAGCCGCTTGCGGCCGAGCCGGTCGCCGAGCTTGCCCCAGAGCGGCGTGCTCGCCGCGGCGGTGACCACGTAGGCCGCGATCACCCAGGAGACATCGGTGAGGCGCCCGAGATCGTGAGCGATCGTCGGGAGCGCGGTGGCGAGGATCGTCTGATCGAGCACGGCCGGCAGCATCGCCAGCACGACCGCGGCGAACGCGATCCTGACTTCTCTTATGGGTATGGGTGATTCGTTCATATCGAAAGCTTAGATATCTAATTCTTAGATGTCAAGCGATTCTGTGTTATCATGCGAGCCGTCATGAGTACCCGCCCCGTCTCCGCCCCGATCGGCTTGCGGCTCACCCGCACCTCTCGCGCGGTCACGCAGGCGTTCGAGCGAGCGATGGCGCAGGCAGGCGGCTCGGTGTCGACCTGGCAGGTCCTGCTGCTGGTCCGCTCCGCGAACTGGGACACCCAGTCCGAGATGGCCGAGCAGCTCGGGATCACCGGCGCGACGCTCACCCATCACCTGAACGCGCTCGAGCGAAAGGGGCTCGTGCGCCGCTGGCGCGAGGACAACAATCGGCGGGTGCAGCGGGTTGAGCTCACCGACGAGGGGGTCGAGCTGTTCAGCCGCCTGCGCGAGGTCGCTCGCCGCCACGATCGGCTGCTGCGCTCCCAGCTATCCGACGAGGAGGTCGAGCAGCTGGGGGCGCTACTCGAGCGGCTCGAGGCCGGGGTCCAGGCTCAGGAGCGCTGATCCCTACCCTTCAGGGATGGCCAAGACCGTGGTCGTACTCGGCGCGCGCAACCTGGGTGGCGCGATCATCGATCACTTCATACAGCTCGGGTGGAACGCCGCCGGCGTCGCGCGCAGCGAGGACACGCTGGCGCGCGTGCGTGAGCGCGGCGCGCTCGGGCTGGCCGCCAACGCCTCGGACCCCGAGGCGCTGGGCACGGCGCTCGCGGACGCCCGCGGTCACTTCGGCTCGCTCGATGCCGTGGTCAACGCGGTGAGCGCGAGCCGCGCCGCCGGCGGGCCGTTCGGGGGCGGGGAGCTGGCCGGCGCCGATCTCAACGCATTCGACGCCTGGACCGTCGCCGTCGCCGAGCAGGCGTTCGTGTTCCTGTCCACTGGCATCGCCGCGCTCGAGCAGAACGAGGGCGGCGGCGCGCTGGTGCAGATCACCGGCGGCTCGTCCCGGCGCGCGATGCCGGGCCGCGGCTTGTGGGCCGCGGGCGCGTTCGCGACCCGCGCGCTCGTCCAGGCCGCCGCGCAGGAGATGCGGGCCGCGGGCATCCACGTGGCGCTGTTGGTCGTCGACGCCACGATCGAGTCGCCGAAGACCCAGGCGTTCACGCAGGGCACGCCGCAAGGAGCGCTGGCCGAGATGAGCGAGATCGCCAAGGCGGTGGCGTACCTCGTGGAGCAGGGTGTGCGTGCGTACACGCACGAGCTCGTGGTCACGCCCGCTGGCGAGCGCTGGGTGCCCTAACCGGGGGTTCCGCGCCGCGCAGGAGCGGACCCAAACTGGGAGCGACGCGCAGCCCGAGACCGGTTCACGCTGGCTGCTGGACGCGGCTGCGGAACCCGACCGCGATCGCGGCGGCCAGCAGCGAGGCCAGGCACGAGAACACGAACGGGGCACCGACGCCACCGGGTCCGATCACCGCGCCGCCGACCGCCGAGCCGGCGGCGAGCCCACCGATCAGTGCCGCGGATATCCAGGTGAACGCCTCGGTCTCGCTGCCGGGCGTGACCGAGCGGCCCACCAGCGCGTACTGGCATGAGAACACCGGCGCGATCGCGAGACCGGCGAGCACGCTGCACACCATGCCGGCGGCGATCGAGCGCGCCGCGATCAGCGGCGCCGTGCAGACCACGAGCACCACCAGCAGCAGCTGGTAGCGAGTCCCCAGCGACGAGCGCCAGATGCGCGCGCCGTACCAGAGCCCGCCGGTCATGCTCCCGACGCTCCACAGCGCCAGCAGCAAGCCCGAGGCCGGCCGCGATCCCGCGTGAAGGGCGAGCGACGGCAGTCCCACCTCGACCGCACCCAGCGCGACCCCGGTCAGCGCCACGGGGCCGAGCAGCCCGCGCAGCTCGGGGCTCGAGAGTGCCGACACGCGCTCCTGCCCCGCCCCGTCGGCCGTGGACGAGTAGCGCACGAGCGGCGAGCGCAGGAACAGCGAGGTCCCGGCCACGCACTCGACGCCGAGGAGCGCCACCGCCGCCTCCGGCGAGGTGACCGCGATGATCAGCGCCACCACCAGCGGGCCGACTATCCAGATCGTCTCCTGAAAGATCGACTCGAGCGCGTAGGCGGTGTCGAGCACGGCCTGATCGTCGAACACCTCGCGGAGCAGGGCCCTGACCGCCGGCGCGATCGGCGGCAGCAGCGCGCCGGCCATCCCCGAGAGCACGATCAGCGCGACGACGCCGGCGCCCGCCTGTGCCGCGACCACTAGCAACGCGTACACGCACGCCTGGGCGCACGCGAACGGAAGCAGCACGCGGGCCCGACCAAAGTGGTCCACCAGACGGCCGAGCAGCGGTGCGCAGGCCGCGGTCGCGAGGGCAAACGCGCCGACAGCGACGCCGGCGGCGGCGTAGGAGTGCGTCGTGGCGCGCACGAGCAGCAGGATCGCGAGCGACGACATGCCCTGCGGCAGCCGGCCCACGAGCGCGCTCGCGAACAGACGCGGGGCGCCTGGCAAGGACAGCACGGACCGGTACTTCGAGAGCACGAGTTCGAGCCTACAAGAGCCGACCGCGACGGCTGACTACGATTCGCCGCCTTGAGCCGCGAACTGATCAGCGACCTGGCGCTGCTTGAGCGGCTCGTGCCCCCGTCCGGCAAGGACGTCGTCGACGTCGGCTGCGGCGGCGGCGCGCTCGTTCGCGCGCTGGCCGAGCGCGGCGCCCGGGTGACCGGCGTCGAGATCTCGGAGTCGCAACTGGCGACGGCGGTCGAGCAGGACGACGGACGCGGTGCCCGCTATCTCGTGGGCCGTGCGGAGCGCCTGCCGCTCGATGAAGCATCGGCCGATGTCGTCGTGTTCATGCGCTCGCTCCATCACGTCCCCCGGGCGGCCCTCGGTGGGACGCTGGTCGAGGCTCGACGGGTGATCCGGCCCGGCGGAGCGGTGTACGTCGCCGAGCCGCTGGCCGAAGGGAGCTTCTTCGAGCTCACGCGGATGGTCGACGACGAGACCGAGGTACGCGCCGCCGCGCAGGCCGCGTTCTCGGAGGCCTCGGACGCCGGCCTGCACCGGGCGACGACGGTCGACTACGACGCGCCTCTGAGCGTCGCCGGCCTGCCGGGGCTGCGCGCGCGGATCGTCGCCGCCGATCCTCGACGAGCGGACCGGTTCGACGAGCTGGCCGCAGAACTCGCCGAGGGCCTCGAGCGCCTCGGGGAGCCCGGCGAGCGCCCCGGAGAGTGGCGCTTTCTACATCCGATGCGGGCCGACGTGCTACGCGTCGATTTCGGTGCGTGAAACCGTTGGCCGGGTCGGCTACGCCTCCTCAGGCGGGAAGCGGCGGCCGGCGACCTCGAGCTCGCGCACCTTCAGCGAGCCGATCTCGATCTCTTCGGCTTTGAGCTTCCGAATGACTGCTTCGGCGATCGCCAGCCGTCCAATCGCGATTGCCCCAACCGCGGTGACGGCGATCGCGAGCGGCCCCATCGCAGTCGGTCCAAACAGCCGGGCCCCGACGGCGTGTGCGCCGGTGACGTGCGCCCCGGTGACTTCGGCGGCCGCGGCCTTACCGCGCCTGTTCGTGATGCTGCGGCCCATGCGGGACCTCCTCGGGTTGGTGGTGGCCTCGTGGTCTACACGGACCGGGGGGCGCGGGTCAAGCGCGCCGCGGCTCGAGCTCGCCGGGCTGGTGATTGATTTGGAGCACCGGCGCCGCGCCGGCAAAACGCACCCGGGCCTCGCACGATCCGTGGGCCGGCCCAGCCGGGCCGCCGTGCTGCCGCCCGGTCTCGCCACCGGGCGGGATCAATCGTCTACGGCGCGCCGGCCTGCCAGAGGCGATCCCCGGCCCAGCCGCCCCGGATCACCTTGTCGGGATCGGTGCCCCGCGCGTCGGCCAGGTCGGAGGCGAGCTTCTGGAGGCGGACGGTCAGGGGAATCTGCGCGAGCACCGGGTGGAGACCCTCGGCCTCGCTCACGGTCCGCACGTCGAGGCCCTCGCTCGCGGCCGCCTCGCTGAGCAGCTCGAGCAGCCCGAACGGATCGTCGGACGGCTGGATCGCGAGCAACGCGTCACGCGGTCCGAGCGGCACCGCGGTGCCGTGGAGCAGGTACTCGGCCTCGTAGCCCTCCGCAGGCAACTGCGCCCCCTCGCGCAGCTTGAGCGCACCCTCCCGCGCGGTCGCCGCGGCGGGGCCGACGCCGGCGAGAACGAGCAGACGCTCGGGAGCGGCGTCGAGCACCGCCGGCGCCTGCGCGGCCGCGCGGACCCGGCCCGGGAGCTCGGACAGCTGGCGGTCGTCGAAGCCCGGTTCCCCCACGGCGACGCTGAGGCGAGCGAGCACCACGAGCGCCGCGAGGTAACTCGCCGTGTACGTCTCCGCACGCTCGAGCGGGGCGGCCTCGATGGCCTCGGGCCACCCCCGCCCCTGCGCGGTGATCGACACCGCGGCGGCCCCGGACTCGATCGCGTACGCCCGCGCTCGGCGCGCGAACGCGGTCTCGGTCGTGTGCGAGATGACCACCACCGCGTCGTCGGCCGTGAGCGCTGGCGGATCCCCGCAGAACGCCGCCGAGGAGCGCCACCGCGCGTCTCGCTTTCCGGGTCCGAACATCAACGCGCCGAGCTCGGCGGCGTGCTGGCTGGTTCCCGTCCCGACGAGCCAGAGACGGTTCGAGCGCCCGATGCGCTCGGCCGCGTCGTCGACCGCCACCGAGAGGACCGACTCGAGCAGGTCCGCCTGCGCCGCGATCGTCTCCGCCAGTGCCGTCATCTCATTCTTCGCCGTCCCAATACTCGAGCTTGGCTCCGGGACGGGTCATCACGATGCGTTTGCCGTTCGCGTCGTTCGCCCCGACCTTCCCGCTGTCGGGGTATTCGAGGATCTCGGGCATGATCCGGGTCGAGAGCATCAGCACGCGGATCGGCCTGTCCGTGCGGTTGCGCACCTGATGCAGGCCGGCTTCCCCGCGTGGGAACGCCACCACGTCGCCTTCGGTCAGGTCGTGCTCTCCCTCGTGCGTACGCAGCGTGGGGCGCCCGCGGACCACCAGCAGCCACTCCTCGTTGGCGTGGTGGGTGTGGTACGGGTACAGGCGATCGCCGGGCTCGAGCTCGTACAGGCTGCCACCGAGCAACTCCGCGCCGATGCGCCTGCCGACCCAAGCGTCCTTGCTCCGCCACCCAGGGCGATCCTCCGCTCGATCCCAGTCGTCACCGTAGAGGTTGAACACCTTCGGCACGACCGGAGCGTACCGCGAGGCTCCGGTCGTGCCCGCGGTCACGCGGCGCGACGGAGAAACGTGGGCCGGCTCCGGCGTGGACCCGGACCGGGACCGGCGATGTGCTCCACGCGCAGACGCAGCAGTTGCACGAGGTCGCGGGTGCACAGGAAGGGGTTCGCGACGACGCGTCTGTCGAGCATCGACATCGCGGCGACCGCCTCCCCGTCGACGAGCGCGAGCAGCACCGGCCCCTCGAGCGCCGGCGCGTCATCCAACGCGGCCAGTCGGCGGATCATGGGCGCCTCGTCGCGCTCGGCCATGCGAAGCGCCACCGTCGGCGCCACCGAGTCGGACGACCATCTGCCAATCATCGATGTAGTCACGATCAGTTCCTCCTAGTTGACACCAACGATGATGGAGTGCGAAGGGCGTGCGCACATCGGGCAAACGGAGCGACATCACTGCCCGCACCCCTTACGCCGGCGGGACCCGGGCCTTACCTTGCTTATGAGAGGCTGTCCGGCCATGGACGAGGGTCTCGACCTCACGACGATCCGCTCGCGCTTCTCCGCCCTGAGCCGGCAGGTGAACGGCTTTCCGGCGGTCTATCTCGACGGGCCCGGGGGCTCGCAGACGCCCGATTCCGTGGCCCGCGCGGTGGCCGACTATCTCCTGGGCGCCAACGCGAACCTCGGTGGCCCGTTCGTGACCTCGGTCGACAGCGAGCGGCTCGTGCACGACGCTCACCTGGCAGCGGCGGATTTCCTGGGCTGCACCGAGGAAGAGGTCGTGTTCGGCGCCAACACGACCACGATCAACTTCCTGCTCGCGCACGCGGTGGCGCGGACGCTCGAGCCGGGCGACGAGATCGTCGTCACCGAGCTCGACCACGACGCGAACGTCTCCCCCTGGCTGCTCGTCGCCGGCGACCGCGGCCTGACCATCCGCACGGCGCGCCTGGATCCGCGCGACGGCACGCTCGGCGTCGATGCCGTGGAGGGGCTAATCACAGGGCGCACGCGCGTGGTCGCGTTCACGCTCGCGTCCAACGCGCTGGGCTCGATCCCGGATGCCGGACGCCTGGCGACCGTGGCGCACGACGCCGGCGCACTGGTGTGGGTCGACGGCGTGCACCTGGCGCCGCACCGACGCGTAGACCGGGCCGGTCTCGACGCCGACGTGCTGCTGACCTCCGCCTACAAGTTCTTCGGGCCGCACCTCGGCGTCGCCGCCGTGCGCGGCGACCTGGCGCGCACCCTGCCGGCCGACCGGGTACGGCCGTCGCTGGAGGTGCCGGCGGGTCATCGTTTCGAGACGGGCACCCTCTGCCACGAGGCGCTCGCCGGCTTCATGGCCGCGATCGAATACCTCGAGTCGCTGGGGGCGCCGGGCGGCGACCGGTCAACCCGCTTGGACCTGGCGTACGCGCGCATCGAGGCCCACGAGCGCGATCTGACCCGGCGAACGGTCGAGCGGCTGAACGAGATTCCGGGCCTCCGCCTTTACGGCATCGGCGACTCCGCTCGCATCGACGAGCGGACGCCGACGTTCTGCTTCAACCTGGACGGTTGGACCCCAGAAGCGCTCAGCACCGAGCTCGCCAAGCGCGGGCTGTTCACCTACCACGGGAACTACTACGCGCTCGGCGTGATGACCGCGCTCGGCCTGGAGGAATCCGGTGGCGCGGTCCGCGCCGGCTATCTGCACTACACGACGCCGGGCGAGGCCGATCGGCTGTGCGACGCGGTCGCGTCAGTCGCCTGAGCTCACTTCTTACGTTCGTGCCCGGCGCATGCGTCCCCGAGGCCGCCGCCGTGCGACCAGGAACCATCGGGGCAGTGCACGACGGTGCCGCCAAGCGCCATGTCCCGCTTCCAGCTCCCCACGCACGGATGCCCGTCGCATTCCTCGTTTCCGGCGCATCCGGCTAGGACGAACGCCGCAAGCGCCACTCCAATCAGTTTGCGGCACCGCACGCACGTATCGTGGCACCGTCATGCGGCTTGGAGCAGCGACTCGTGGGCCGATGCGCCGGTGGATCCCTCCGGCAGCAGCGATCCGAGGATCTCGGGGAGCCTGCGGCTGTAAAAGAAATGGCCGCCGCGGCGGTCGACACGCGCCTCAGAGCCCGGAATCGCGGCCGCCAGCGCCAGCGTGTGGGCAAGCGGGACGAGCCGGTCGCCGCGTCCGTGCCAGAGCGTCACCGGGATGCTGAGGTCGGCGGGATGGAAGCCCCAGTGGCGCCGGCAGACGAGGTAGTCGTCGATCATCGCCTGCGCGCAGGTCTGGCGCTGGAGCCCGAGCGCCCGCAGGCTGAGACGCGCGAGCGCGGGCCCGACCCGTGGCGAGCCGTACGGCACCAGCGGAACCTTGTAGCGGAGGCTCGGGCTCGCGCCCGGTCCGTCCGGGGGGCCGAGCGGGCTCACCGCGGCGAGCGAGACCAGCCGGTCGGCGAGCGCCCATCCGCACGCGAGCGCATACGGCGCGCCGGCGGAGACACCCACCACGGAGAAGTGGCGATGTCCGAGCGCGGTCATCAGCTCCCCGACGTCATGGGCATGATCGGCGACCGTGCGGCCCGGCTCGGGATCCGAGCCGCTGAAGCCCGGACGGTTGACCACGAGGTAGCGAATCGACAGCCGCTGGATCGACTCGTCGAGGCCGGGCGTGTGCCAGCGGGGCGAGCCGATCGCTCCATGGCAGTACACCACGGGAAAGCCGTCGTCGGGCCCGGCGGCCACGAACGTGACAGCGCGTCACGCCCGCAGGCGGACGACGCCGGCACTCCCGATCACTGCGGTCGGCATCTGGCTCAATGTCCCTGCAAATCACCCTAGGGGAGGCGCGGGACCGAGTTGTGATGAAACGGTTTCTATGTGAGCCGGTCGAGCAACCGGCGAACGGCCGCGACGAACTCGGCGGGACACTCCACCTGCGGGACGTGCGCGGCGCGGGGAATCGTCACGACGACCACGTCGGGGCGCGCCGCCCGGATGTAGCGAAGCGTCGAGATCGGGATGATCCGGTCGCGCCATCCCCAGATCACTCCGAGCGGGGCCTCGAGCCGGGCGAGCTCGGACCGCAGGTCAGCCCGGAGCACGGCGGCCACCGCCGCGCCGATGCGGGTCGAGCCGCGCGAGGAGCGCAGCATCATGCGCGCATCGTCGGCCGACAAACGGTGCGGCTCGGCGATCGCGCCACACAGGAGCGCACGGCGGGCGGTCGGGTTCCACGCCACCGGGGCTCCCACGAGGCGCCGGACCCTCACCATGGGGTCGGTGAGCGCGCCCGCGGCGGCCGCCACCGGCGTGGACCGCGGGGCAAGACCGGCGGGAGCGGAGAGCACGAGGCGTCGAACCAGGTCGGGGCGCAGGACCGCAAGCTTGAGCGCCACCGCGCCGCCCAAAGAGTTGCCCAGTAGATTGAACGGCTCGCCCGCGCGCTCCGCCAGCCGGTCCGCGAGCGCCGCGGCGGCGGTGTGGAGGTCGAACCCCCCGGTCGCCGGGCTCGACTGACCGAAGCCCGGGAGGTCGGGGGCGATCACGTGGTGGTCCTCGGCCAACGCGGGCGTCACGTGGCGCCAGACGGCACGGCTCGCGCCGACCCCGTGCAGGAGCACGAGCGGCCGGCCGTGCCCGGACTCGTCGATCGCGATCACAGAGGTCACTGCACCCTTCACCGGTAATTCACACGATGCCGTACGGGCACGACAGACAATATTCGCCGTGAACGCTACGGCCGCCGCCCGGAACGCCGACGGCGACAGGTTCGTGGTGTGTGACGTCGCGCTCTTCTACGCGGAGAGAAGCGGAGGGATTCGCACCTACCTCAACGAGAAGGCCCGGTTCGCCCGGATCACCGGCGCGTTCGAGCACCACCTCGTGATCCCCGGCAAGCGCCGGCTCCACGCGGGCGGACGTCACGAGCTGCCCTCGCTGCAGGTTGCCGCATCGAACGGATACAGGCTGCCGCTCGGCGGACGTCCGCTGCGGGAGACGCTCCGAGCGGTGCGGCCCGACGTCGTGATCCTGCACGATCCCTTCTGGCGGCCGCTCAGCGTCACGCGCGAGGCGCATCGACTCGGGGCGGCGGTCGTGGCCGTCCATCACGCCTCGCCGGCGCTCCACGCCGCCGGCATCCCCGGTCCCGACGCCTTCTACCTGCCGGCGCTCCGCCGCATCTACCAGCACGCCTACGAGCACGTCGACGCGGTGATGTCGACCGTCGACCCCGAGCCCGATTCGGGCCGGTCCGCGGCGATCAAGCTTCAGTTCGGGCTGCATCCGGCGTTCCGCCCCGGCCCCGCGGTGCCGGGAGACCACCTGTTGTTCGTCGGCCGGGTGTCTCTCGAGAAGCGAATCGGCGACATCCTCGAGGCGATGACAATCGCCGGCTCGGGCCGGCCGCTGTGGATCGTCGGCGACGGCCCGGCGCGAGGAGTGCTCGAGGCGCGGGCACGACGTCTCGGGATCGCGGACCTCGTCGAGATGCGGCCGTTCGTGACCGAACGGAGAGCGCTCGCCCGCCTGTACCGCGAGGCAGCGTGCGTCGTCGCCCC
The DNA here is from genome assembly GCA_963796575.1 of uncultured Solirubrobacterales bacterium. Lineage (GTDB taxonomy): Bacteria > Actinomycetota > Thermoleophilia > Solirubrobacterales > Solirubrobacteraceae > Palsa-465. The sequence continues at coordinate 17,870 of CAWCMG010000025.1, forward strand.
GGGTCCGCACGAGACCTTCGGGCTGGCCGTGCTGGAGGCGGCGGCCAGCGGGGCGAGGGTGGTGGCGTGCTCCTCGACGCCGGCCGCGGCCGTAGCGGGTCCGCTCGTGCGGACGTTCACGGCAAAAGACGCGGCTGATCTCGCCCGCGCGATCGAGCGCGCCCTGGCGACGACGCTCGATCCCGCGGCGGCGGCGGCGCTGGGGACGTCGATGAGGTGGGAGCGGGTGTTCGAGGCCGAGTTGGTCGATCTGAAGCGGCTTTGCCAGTAGTGGTCCCTCACGTAAGTACGGTCGCACCGAGAGGTACGACTGGTGGATGCCAGGCAAGGACGCAGGACCCGACGTGTAGCAGCGCTACACGAGGGTCCGAGGACAAAGCCTGGCGCCGCCAGGCGTGCCTCGAATGCGAGCGTATTTGCGTGAGCGACCACCAGTAGTGGATCGGGGGCGACTGGCGCTGTTGCGCGCCGAGGCACATCGGGTGCTTGCGGGCAACTGGCGGGAGGGACGCCTCGCCGACGGCACCCCGTACGGATTTACCTGTCCCTCGCCGCCGCGCTACCGGCACCAGTGGTATTGGGACTCGTGCTTCCACGCGATCGTGTGGCGCCACTTCCAGCCGGCCCGCGCCCGTGAGGAGCTTCGGACGCTCATGCGCGGAGGCCGGCTCGACGGCTTCATCCCGCACACGATCTTCTGGAGCGACGGCGCCGGCTGGCGGCGGGCGCCGTTCTACGCGACCCACTCGCTGCGGGGCGATCGCGGCACCGCACACATCCAGACGCCGGTGCTCGCCCTCGCCTGGGAGCTCGTCGCTGCCCAGTCGCCCGACGAGCCCGGGTTCGCGACCGAGGCACTCGACGGGCTGCGCCTTCACTACGACTGGCTCGGGCGCCACCGCGACCCCGACGGCGACGGCCTCATCTCGATCATCCACCCCGACGAATCCGGCCTCGACGACTCACCCAAGTACGACGCGGTGTTCGGGTGGATGAGCCACTATCTGCCCGGCTACTTCTGGCTGGTCGAGCGCTCGCGCCGGCTCCGCTACGACTCGCGGGCGATCATCGCGCGCTACGACGAGCACGTCGAGGACGTGATGGTGAACGTGTTCTACGCGCTGGCGCTGCGCGCGCTGGCCCGGCTGACCGGCGAGGCCTCCTACCGGGAGCGGGCCATGCGGACCGAGCAGGCGCTGGTCGAGCTGTGCTGGGACGACGAGCGCGGTCTGTTCTGGGATCTCGCGGGCTCCGAGCACACCCCGCTGCGCGTCTCGACCTGGTCCTCACTCGCGCCGCTGGCGCTGCCCTCGCTGCCCGAGCCGATCGCCAGACGGCTGATCGAAGAGCATCTGCTGCACCCGCGTCGCTATCGCGCGCCGTATGGGATCCCGTCCGTGTCGATGGAGGAGCGGAGTTTCCAGGCCGGGTGGCATCTGTTCCGCTGCTGGCGCGGCCCGTCGTGGATCAACACCGTGTGGCTGCTCGTGCCGGCGCTCCGGCGGTTCGGATACGAGTCGGATGCCAACCGCATCGTCGCTTCGTGCGTCGAGCTCGTCGAGCGCCACGGGTTCCGCGAGTACTACAACCCGCTCAACGGAGAGGGGCTGGCGGCGAGGCGGTTCGGCTGGTCGACGCTGCTGATCGACCTGCTCGGTGGCGCGGACGGCGGGGCGCTCTCGCCGAACGACGACGCGTTCGTGGGGAGCGTCCGCGACGAGCTCCGCGCGATGGGCGCCGAGGCCGCCGGCGAGGCCGCGCGCAGGTTGAACCGCCGGGCCACCGCGGCGGCCGCGGCGGCGCGGCGGCTGCGATCGGGGTGACGAGTTGGCTCAGATCACTCGGACGTCGCCGCGCGCTCGATGTACGCACCCAGTGCTTCGGCCTCGCGTGGCCGGGTGCGAATCGACACCGTCGGACCGTCGTGGATCCACACATCGACGACGTCTCGCTTGCGACTTTGCACGCCCGCCCCGAGGACGTCGCTGAACGGAATCGAGTAGAGAGTCACTCTGTCCACGCCCCGTCCCGCGTAATGCGAGACCGTCCACGACAGCTCGTCCTCGGTGCACACCACGACCTCGGTCCGCTTGATCGGGTGGATGTAGTCACCAACCGCGTACATAGCGTCCTGACGTGTGATCGTCGTGGCTGTGAACGTCCCGCTTCGCTCCCTGCATTCGTACTGACCGTTCGACTTGACCCCGAGGCAGGTGAGGCAAACCGCAATCTCGGCGGCTTCCGGGAGCAGCGTCGCGAGCACGTCCACGGCCGGGTTGCTCGGGCGCCGCGCGTCACTCGAGATGAACCCGAGCCGCACGAGCACCTCGGCGATTGCCGCGTGCCGCGGGTCGGGTTCGTTATCCGGTTCCTCCGAGTCGCCCGGGTCCGGAGCTTCACCGCGGATCTGCGCGTACGCCGCGTTCAGTTCGTCGAGCCGCCGGTGTGCGTCCTCGGTCGAGCCGGGGTAGTGCTCGGGATCGAGGAGGCGGAGACGGCGCTCGTAGGCGCGCTCGATCTCCGCGTCAGTCGCGTGCCTCGATACTCCCAGGATCGAGTACGGATCCTCGGACACCCGCTGGCCAATCAAAGGGCGGTTGTGGCGCCGGCGCGCCGGTTTGGTGATTCGTGCCGACGATCTTCCCGGGGTTGAGGTGCTGCCCCGGATCGGTCCCGGCGAACAGCGCCTCGAGCATCGCCACCCCCGGCGCCGAGATGTCCTGTTCGAGCCACTGCGCGTGCTCGGTGCCGACCGCGTGGTGATGCGAGAGCGTGGCGCCGTTGTCGACGAACGCCTGCTGGATCGCCGACTTGACCGCCTCGTACTCGGCGACCATCGCGTCCGGGGACGTCGCCCCGAATGCGAACGTGAAGTACAGGCAGGCGCCGGCGTGGTAGCTGTGCGACAGGTGACACATGACGTAGCCCTTCACCGACAACTGGTCGAAGGCGCCGTTCGCCGCCGCGATCACCGCGTTGTACAGCGGCATGAGACCGCTCCAGGTGGTGGCCGTCTCGGACACGTCGCCGGGCGCGCCCCGGTCGAGCAGGTAGTCGCGGATGTAGGGAATGTCGAACTTCTTCTGGTCGTAAAGCACGCCCGGACCTGAGCCGATGCACAGCCCGCCATGACGCTTGACGAGCTTGCCGACCGCGCGGCGCTGCGCGGAGACGTGCCGCTCGCTTCCTTCGTAGCCGATGAACGACAGGCACATCTCGTCGAGGTCCCACCCGAGCCGGCGGCTCAGGAACAGCCTCAGCGCGCGTGACTGCAGCTTGTCCGTGAGCGTCGGCATGACCCGCATCGCGAACGAGAACTGGGTCTCGTTCGCGTCTGAGATCCGCGTGACCGACACCGAGTACTCGCCGGCCGCGATCTCCTGCATCGCGGCGAGAGCGACGGCGAAATTCGGGAACAGGTAGCCGAGGATCACGCGCTTGTCGGGGATCCGCCGGACGTGGACGGTCGCCTCGGTGATGATCCCGAGGCGGCCCTCGCTTCCGAGCACCATCTCGCGGATGCTCGGTCCGTTCGAGGTCGCCGGTATCGGCCGGGTGACGAGCGTTCCCGACGGCGTCACTACGCGCAATCCCTTGGTCATGTCGGCGATGTCGCCGTACCGGTCCGATTGCATCCCGGACGACCGCGTGGCGATCCAGCCACCGAGCGTCGAGTGCGTGAACGAGTCGGGGAAGTGGCCGAACGTGTATCCGCGGGCCGCGAGCTGCTCCTCGAGGTGGGGCCCGAACACGCCGGCCTGCACGCGCGCCAGCCGCGAGCTCGCATCGATCTCCAGCACCTGGTTCAGCCGCTCGAGGTCGACAGAGATCACCGGTCGCGTCTCGGTCGAGGGTGCCTCGAGCGAGCCGGAGATCGACGAGCCGCCGCCGAACGGGATCACGATGGCGTCGAACCGCATCGCGGCCTGGAGGATCGCGGCCACCTCGTCCTCGCTGCCGGGACGGACGACGGCATCCGGAATCCGCGGCAGCTGCCCGGCGCGCTGCCAGACCAGATCGCGCAGTGACTTGCCGCGCGCGTGGACGACGCGATCGAGCGGGTCGAGCGAGACGAACTTCCGCGAGACGGCCTGCTCGAGCGCTTCCCACAGGTCATCCGGGAGCGCCGGATCCGGGATCTGAAGCTGATCGAACCGCAGCGGCGCCGCCACCTTCCTCCGGACATCGACGCCGATCGCCTCGAGGATGAACGGGGCCAGAGCGGGCTTGTCCTCGTGCGTGAACTCAACCCCCTCTTGCCCCCATCCCCACCACTTCATCGCAGCCATAACTCACCCTCGCTTGCCGTACTGGGCGCCGGCTCGGTGCCCGGCGCGCGCCATCGCAGCGTAGTCGTTCTTAGCGGAGGCTTCAGCGATGGCTACATCGTGCCCGGGCAGATCTGGTAACCCTCCTGTATGACCGCTCACACCGAGTTGCGCCCAAGCCCCCTGTCCGACCACGAGCTCGAGGCGATGAACGCATGGTGGCGCGCCGCGAACTACCTGTCGGTGGGGCAGATCTACCTGCTCGCCAACCCCCTGCTCCGCGAACCGCTCCGCCCCGAGCACATCAAGCCGCGGCTGCTCGGCCACTGGGGCACGACCCCGGGGCTGAACTTCATCTACGTGCACATGAACCGCGCGATCCGGGCGCGCGGACTGAGCGCGATCTACGTCACCGGGCCCGGTCACGGCGGTCCCGGTCTGGTGGCGAGCGCGTATCTCGACGGGACCTACAGCGAGGTCTACCCACACATCGCGGGGGATGAGGAGGGTTTGCGGCGGCTGTTCCGGCAGTTCTCGTTCCCGGGCGGGATCCCGAGCCATGTGTCGCCCGAGACCCCCGGCTCGATCCACGAGGGCGGCGAGCTCGGGTACTCGCTGCTCCACGCGTACGGCGCGGTCCTCGACAACCCGGACCTGCTGGCGCTGTGCGTGGTCGGAGACGGCGAGGCCGAGACCGGCCCGCTCGCGGCGAGCTGGCACTCGAACAAGTTCCTGAATCCGGCGCGCGACGGGGCGGTACTGCCGGTACTCCACCTCAACGGCTACAAGATCGCGAACCCGACGGTGCTCGCGAGGATCCCGGGCGACGAGCTGCGCGCGCTACTCGAGGGCTACGGCTACGCGCCACGGTTCGTCGAGGGCTCAGATCCCGAGGAGATGCACGGCCTGATGGCGGTGACGCTCGACGACGTGCTCGACGAGATCGCCCAGATCCAGCGACGTGCGCGTGAAGACCACGACCTGACGCGTCCACGCTGGCCGATGATCGTCCTGAAGACACCCAAGGGGTGGACCGGGCCGAAGGAGGTCGACGGACTTCCGGTTGAGGGCACCTGGCGCTCGCATCAGGTGCCATTCGGCGAAGTGCGCACCAATCCTCAGCACCTCGCGTTGCTCGACGAATGGCTTCGCTCCTACCGACCGGAGGAGCTGTTCGACGAAGCCGGCGCGGTCGTCCCCGAGATCACCGCGCTGGCGCCGGAGGGCGACTTGCGGATGAGCGCGAATCCCCATACGAACGGCGGGCTGCTGCTGCGCGAGCTCGAGCTGCCGGACTTCCGCGACTACGCCGTTGAGGTGGACGCGCCGGCGGCCACCAGCAGCGAGGCCACGCGCGTGCTCGGCGGCTGGCTGCGGGACGTGGTGGTCGCGAACCCCGATCGCTTCCGGATCATGGGACCGGACGAGACCGCGTCCAACCGGCTCGGGGCGGTGTTCGAGGCCACCGACCGGGTGTGGGAGGCCGAGCAGCTGCCCACCGACGACCACCTCGCGCCCGACGGGCGGGTGATGGAGGTTCTCTCCGAGCACCTCTGCCAGGGGTGGCTCGAGGGCTACGTGCTGACGGGCCGCCACGGCCTGTTCGACTGCTACGAGGCGTTCATCCACATCGTCGACTCGATGTTCAACCAGCACGCGAAGTGGCTCAAGGTGACCCGGCAAATACCCTGGCGCCGGCCGCTTCCCTCGTTCAACTACCTGCTGTCCTCGCTCGTGTGGCGCCAGGACCAAAACGGGTTCTCACACCAGGATCCAGGCTTCATCGACCACGTCGTGAACAAGAAGGCGGAGATCATCCGCGTGTACCTGCCGCCCGATGCCAACTGCCTGCTGTCGGTCGCCGATCACTGCCTGCGCAGCCGCCACTACGTGAACGTGATCGTCGCCGGGAAGCAACCGGCGCTCGACTACCTGACGATGGATGAGGCGATCGCCCACTGCACGCGCGGGATCGGCATCTGGGATTGGGCGTCCAACGACCAGGGCCACGAGCCCGACGTCGTGCTGGCCTGCGCGGGGGACACGCCGACACTGGAGACGGTGGCGGCAGCGTCGATCCTGCGCGAGCGGGTGCCGGATCTGAAGGTCCGGGTCGTCAACGTCGTCGACCTGATGCGCCTCGAGCCCGAGTCAGAGCATCCCCATGGAATGTCCGACCACGAGTTCGACGCGCTGTTCACGGCGTCGCGGCCGGTGATCTTCGCCTACCACGGCTATCCGCTGTTGATCCACCGGCTCACCTACAGCCGCAAGAACCACCACAACATCCATGTGCGCGGCTACAAGGAAGAGGGCACGACGACGACGCCGTTCGACATGGTGATGCTCAACGACCTCGATCGCTTCCACCTCGTGATGGACGTGATCGACCGTGTGCCCGAGCTCGGCGAGCGCTGCGCGCACCTCCGCCAGGACATGGTCGACGCGCGCATCCGCGCCCGCGCGTACACGCGGGAAGTCGGTGACGACATCCCCGACGTGCGTGACTGGACCTGGCCCGGAACGTTGTCCTAGCGCCGGCACTCCGCCTTGCGCGTTCTCGTCGTCAACGCCGGCTCGAGCAGCCTGAAGCTCTCGCTGCTCGGATCGGGCGATGAGCTGCTGGCGGAGGAGGAGCTCGCCGCGCCGCAGGCCGAGGTCGACCCGAACGCGTTGCGGTCTGCGCTGGGCGGCGGCGTCGGCGACGCCGACGCGGTCGGGCACCGGATCGTGCACGGAGGCGCGCGGTTCCGCAAGCCTGTCGTGGTCGACGAGGGCGTGCGGCGAGCACTCGACGAGCTGGTCGACCTGGCTCCGCTCCACCAGCCGAAGTCGCTGGCCGCGCTCGACGCCGTCTCGAGCGCGCTTCCGGGTGTGCCTGCAGTGGCGTGCTTCGACACGGCCTTCCACGCGACCCTGCCTGACGCTGCCGCGACGTACGCGCTCCCCGCCGAGTGGAACGCGCGTTGGGGGGTGCGGCGGTACGGCTTCCACGGGCTCTCGCACGCGTGGATCGCGCAGCGGGCGCCCGAGGTGGTCGGTGCGCCGGCCGATGGCGTGCGGATCGTGAGCTGTCATCTCGGCGCCGGCGCGTCCCTGTGCGCGATCGCCGGCGGTCGCTCGGTCGATACGACGATGGGGTTCACGCCGCTCGAGGGCCTGGTGATGGCCACGAGGTCGGGCAGCGTCGACCCGGGGCTACTCCTGTGGCTGATGGGGCACGAGAACCTCGCCGAAGCCGAGCTGGCGTGGGCGCTCGAGCACGAATCGGGGCTGCTCGGCCTGTCGGGCACCGCCGACATGCGTGAGGTCCTCGAGCGCGCCGGCGCCGGCGACGCCAGAGCCCGGCTCGCGTTCGAGGTCTATCTCCACCGGTTGCGTGCAGGCATCGCGTCGATGGCCGCCGCGCTCGGGGGGCTCGACGTGCTCGCGTTCACCGGCGGCGTCGGCGAGCACAGCTCCGAGGTCCGTGCGGCGGCCGCCGCCGGCCTGGCGTTCCTCGGCGTCGGCATCGATCCTGCGCGCAACGAGGCGGTTGCCGGCGACGGCGACATCTCGGGTGCTCGAGCGGCCGCGCGGACCGTCGTGGTCCGTGCGCGCGAGGACCTCGAGATCGGCCACCAGGTCCGTTCGGTGTTGGAAGCCTAGGACGGGCTGGCCGGGTAGACCCGGAGCACGACCTCGAGTGCTCGATCTTCCCCGGCCGGCTCCTGGACGGTGTCGCTCGAGTGTGGCGGTCACCGCGCCGACATCGACGTATACGTGAGCGATCGCGTGCCCGCCAAGCGAAGCTAGGCCGCGCTGTCGCTATCCATGCCGCTGGGCCGCATCAGCCTGTTGAGCCAGGGTCGTCAGCGTCGCGAAGAACGCCGGTGACTGACCGATGAACAATCCCATCGCGGTCAGGAACTTCACGACGCTCATCGCCACCCCTTTGGTCTCCGTCGGTCGGACGATCGAGACAACCGGGAACTTGCGACTCAGGAAATTCGTCGGCTCCGGCATGATCTGGTTGGTCTGAAAATCCTGACCGCCGAACGGCTTCTTGTTGAGATCCGGGAACACCAGGCCATTTGTCGGGTCGGTCAACGGCGGGGCGTTGCCGGCCTTGTCGCTCCAGGTCTGGAAGTGCATGGCCTCGGTCGGCCCGATGCTGAGTACGACCCGCAGCACCTCCAGATCGCTGACTCGCTGGGCCAGCGACGGGTATAGGCTGGTGCCGCCCTGCTCGATCGTGGCGAAGTGAAAACCGGCGGTGTTGGCGATCGCCTGCAGGTGCTTGGCCGGCTTCAGGTCCGCGTCGGTCCGCGGAATCGCCGGGAACTGGCCCTTTACGAGCCCGGGCACAGCTTGCCGGAACGTGTCGCCGAGATCCGGGTTCCCATGCCGCGAGCGGTACCGCGTCCACCACGTGGTGTCAACGGTCAACTGCATCAGGTTCGTGAGCCGCTTGCGATTCGACGCGCCCGTGGCCGTGCTACCCGGAAGCGTTCTGAACTGATCCAGGTTAACCGGCTGTGCCCCACGCGACTTCAAGTACGCGTTGAGGAACGTGAAGTGGGTGATCTCGTCCTCGGTGTTGTCGTGGACGTACTGCGTCATGTCCGAATCCAGCACGGACAACGCCTTGGTGAACGCCTTGTTCCCGCTGCCTCCGGGAACTTCGCCGTCCTGGATTCCACACAGCTCGTTGTACTGCTGCCACAGATCGGTCTCGAGGATCTCGGCCGCGGACAGGAAGCGCAGGATCGCCGCATCCCCGGCCGTGAGACTCCCCTTACCGAACGCCTCGGGGGCACTCGACAGTACGGTGGCTCCGAGCACTCCGAGTCCCGCCCCCTTGATGAACGACCGGCGGCTCCTGCCGTGTTGCTCCGAATGGATAGTCACACCTATCTCCTATCTGCTTGTGCGCCTTTCACCGAGCCGGCCGGCGAGCGGCTCAGCGCAATGGGTCATCTACACGCGCGCGGACGGACACACGTGCCTGGCTCGCAGCGACGAGTCGTCACCCGGCGGGCTGCGATTCACAGCTTGGTTTTAACCGACTTCCCGGTTAAGACGCCGCCGCGCGGTCGGGTCTTTCCCTAACGGAAAAAATCCCTGGCGGGCTCGCGGCCTCGCGACCTGGTTCACTCGGGTAGATGTCGAGGCGCCTTGCGTACGTGGCCGCGGTGTTGGCGGCGAGTGTCGCGGCGGTGGCGGCCGCGGCAGCGAGCCCGGTCGGGCCTCTCGCCCCGCGCCCCCATGACGCTGCGCGGTCCCAGCCCCGGCCACTGGTCCAGCGGCTCCCACTTCAGGAGCTGGCCGGGCAGCGAATCGTCTACGCCTACGCCGGCCTGAAGCCGCCGTCATCGCTGCTGGCGGCGATCCGCGCCGGGGAGGCCGGTGGCGTGATCTTCTTCGGCCCGAACATCTCGAGCGCCAGTCAGCTCCGTGGTGTGATCGACCAGCTCCAGCGCGCGAGCCTGGCTAGCCCGCTGCACGACCGGCTGCTGTTGCTCACCGACCAGGAGGGCGGTGAGGTCCGGCGTCTCCCCGGCGCCCCGGCCCGCTCCGAGAAGCAGATCGGGGAGGCTGCCGACGCGGTGGCGGCCGCTGGGACCGCCGGCACGGGCGCCGGCCGGAACCTTCGCGGCGTGGGCGTCAACGTCAATCTCGCGCCTGTGGTCGACGTCTACCGGCAGCCCGGGAACTTCATCGACGAGTTCCAGCGCTCCTACTCGAGCGACCCGGACACAGTGGCCGAGCTGGCCGCCTCGTTCATCACCGCTCAACAACGCCTCGGCGTGGCCGCGACGGCCAAGCACTTCCCGGGGCTTGGGTCCGCGTCACGGAGCCAGAACACCGATCTCGGGCTGGTCACGCTGCGGTCCTCGCTGTCCACGCTGCGCACAGTCGACGAGGCGCCCTACGTGAGCGCGATCGACGCCGGAGTCAAGCTGGTGATGACCTCGTGGGCGGTCTACCCGGCGCTCGATCCGCGCCTGCCGGCGGGGCTGTCGCCGGCGGTGATCCAGGGCGAGCTTCGGGGGCGTCTCGGGTTCGGCGGCGTGACGATCACCGACGGGATCGAGGCAGGCGCGCTCGCGCCGTTCGGCTCGGTCGGCAACCGCGCCGTGCTCGCCGCGTCTGCCGGAGCCGACCTGATCCTGTGCGCGACGACCGATCCGGACGACAACACGCCGACGCTCGGGACCGCCGCCCGCAACGCGATCGCCTCGGCGCTCGCGCACGGCAGGCTCGCCCGGGGCGCCGCGCAGCAGTCGGCCGGCCGGATCCTGGCTCTCCGCGCCAACCCCTGAACCCGTCTGGCCGTCGCGCAGTCTCGACGCGCGATCACCGGCGCTCGCGATCCGCCGGCGCTACCGTCCGATCGCCTGCGGGAAGTTGAAGTAATGGTGAGGGTCGATGTCGCGCCGGACCTTGAGCAACCGCGGATAGTTCGACCCGTAGTACGCCGTCTGCCATCCCTTCAAGCCGGGATCCGTGTAGTTCACGTACGCGCCACCGGTGACGTACGGGCGCATCTGCGCGGCGGTCGAAGTCAGCCATGCAGCGTCCCCGTCGTAGCTGAGGTACTGGATGCAGAACAGGACATTCCGGTGCACGAACGCGGTCGCGCCCGGCTTGACCCGATTGATCGCGCCGCCGTAGCAGTCGAACAGGATCGCTCCGTGCCCCGAAGCGCTCAGCCGAGCCTCCGCGGCCCGCACGAGCGCCTGGCGAGCGGCCGCCGGTAGCGCCTTGGCGACGTAATCGGACTTGGCCTGGAAGTTGTCGCGCTGGAGCGTCCCACCGGGCCGCGTGCCCTGGGTGTGACAGGCCGTGAGCGAGATCTGCGAGCAGCCTGCCCACATCTGCTGGGCCTGGAGGTAGCCGAAGTTGGCCGCCGATACGCCGGCGCCGCCCACCGCCGTCAACGGCGCGAGCAGCCGCCCCAGATCGCTCGCCGGACCGAAGTACTGGCCGCTCACGTTCACGAGGTTTTGCCCCCCGCTGGCGGTCAGATGGAAGATCGACGTGACCGCTGCGGGCGCGTGAGGACCCCAGGCCTGCCAGGCGGCGAGCGCGTCGGCGGCCTGAGCCCACGGCCAGCTCACCGTGAAGCCCGCGACCGTCCGCGGGACCGGGTGGACGCGAACAGTGAAGCTCGTCACCACGCCGAAATTTCCGCCGCCACCACCGCGCACCGCCCAGTAGAGATCGGGATTGCTCTGAGCGCTCGCCGTCCGCAGCCGGCCGTCCGCGGTCACGATCTGAACACTAAGGACGTTGTCGGCGGTCAAGCCGAACTGGCGGCCGGCGAGGCCCATCCCGCCGCCCATGGCGTGGCCGGCGACGCCCACCGACGGGCACGAGCCGGCGGGGATTGTCACCCCGCGAGCCGCCAGCGCCGCGTACACGTCGATCAGCTGTGAGCCGGCGCCGATCGTCGCCGTGCGGTTGTGCGTGTTGACGCTGATACCGCGCAGGTTGCGAAGGTCGACGACCATCCCGCCCGACAGCGTCGAGTAGCCGGCGTAGCTGTGGCCTCCCGAGCGAGCCCGCAGCGGGACCCCGTGCGCGACGCCCCAGCTCACGGCGGTGCGGACGTCGGCGGCGTCGACGGGACGGGCGACGAAGTTCGGCAGCACGCCGTCGAAGCGCTCGTTGTAGACATGCGCGGCCTGCAGGAACCCAGAGGCCCCGCGCCGGATCACCTGCCCGCGGATCGGCGGCCCGGCCGCCTGCCCCGCCGCGCGAGCCACCCGGCCGGCGCCGGCTCCGTACGCGAGCGAGAGGCCCGCCGCGCTCGCGCCCGCGAGGAACGCCCGTCGATCGATCGGTCCGTCCAAAGCACCAGCCCCTTTCCTTTATCCGGCTGCGACGATCCTCTCAGAGGAGTGGGACAGGCTTCAAGGGACCCGTCGCTAACGTCGCCTCGGGTACACGACTGGGGCCGGATGCGATAGCGAGATATGCGTAGTGATCGCCCGACGGGCCAGTATGAGCGCAAGAGCGACGCGTTGCTGCTGGGCGAAGAGCCGACCCCGCCGCGGCGCTCTCCGAGCTGTACTCGCGTCAGGTCGGAACCGTGCACGCGTAGTTCCACCTGCGGCTCGAGTGGGTCGCGAGCGACGTGACCGGATCGAGGCGTCGGCGCGAGAGCGGATGGGATTGCCACTCGACCTCGCGACCGAGGACGGATACGTCGAGGTCGAAGGTGCGCGCGCGGATCGGCGAGCGCAAGCGCTGGTACGACGTGCCCGAAGAGCACCCACCCGAGTAGCCGGCGGGGCGGCCAGCCGCGGGAGCCCGGCGCGTCGTAGGATGACCGTCATGGTCGCGATTGCCGGAGGCCACGGGAAGATCGGGCTGAGACTGGCCGAGCGTCTCAGCGGACGCGGCGAGGCCGTAGTCAGCCTGATCCGCAATCCGGATCACGCCGACGATGTCCGGGCACGAGGCGGACAGCCGGTGGTCTGCGATCTCGAGCATGCCGAGGTGCCCGAGGTTGCGGCAGCGATCAGCGGCGCCTCCGCGGTCGTTTTCGCCGCGGGCGCTGGAGCCGGCAGCGGCGCCGAGCGGAAGATGACGATGGACCGCGACGGCGCGATCAAGCTGTTGCGGGCCGCCGAGGAGATCGGGGCGCGCCGATACCTGATGATCAGCTCAGTCGGCGCCGAGGCTCCTCCCGACGGGGACGAAGTGTTCAGCGTCTATCTGCGGGCGAAGGCAGAGGCCGACGCGGCGGTGCAGACGAGCAGCCGCGACTGGACGATCGTCAGACCCGGTCACCTGCTCGACGAGTCGGGCAGCGGCAAGGTTCGGATCGAGCTCGAGTCGTTCCGCGGGCAGGTACCGCGCGATGACGTCGCCGCCCTGCTGGACCTCCTTCTGGCGGAGGGGCGCGCCACCGGCCGGATCCTTTACGTCAACGCCGGTGAGACCCCTATCGAGCAGGCGCTCGACGCAGTCGTCTGAGCCGGGCGGGGATCTGGAGGGCAGATGAGCGCAGTGTCGGCCGTTCCGGACCCGAAGCCCGTTCACGTGCGAGTCCTCGTGGCAGAGGACATCGGCGGTCCAGGCCTCGCCCTGTTGCGCGAGCATTTTGACGTCGAGTTGGGCATCGGCTGGTCACCCGAGCAGTTGGCCAAGCGAATCGGCGAGTTCGACGGGATCCTGATTCGCTCGGGGACTTCGCTCGACGCCGCGCAGCTTGGTCGGGCGGAGCGGCTGAGGGCGGTCGGCCGTGCCGGGGTGGGGGTCGACAACGTCGACGTGGCGGCCGCGACCAAGCTGGGGGTCGTGGTGGCTAACGCGCCGCAGTCGAACGTCATCACCGCGGCCGAGCACACGATGGCGATGCTGCTGGGACTCGCCCGCAACCTACCGCAGGCGCACGCATCGCTGACCGGCGGGAAGTGGGAGCGCTCGAAGTTCTCGGGCGTAGAGCTGTACGAGAAGACGCTCGGAATCCTTGGGTTCGGCCGGATCGGGCAGCTCGTCGCCCACCGCGCCCTCGCCTTCGGGATGCGCGTGATCGCATTCGACCCGTTCGTCGCGGCCGAGCGCTACCGGGAGCTGGGAGTGGAGAAGGCCGATTCCCCCGACGCCGTGTACGCCGCGGCGGACTTCATCACGCTGCATCTGCCGAACACGCCGGACACGAAGGGCTGGCTCGACGCCCGGGCGCTCGCGAAATGCAAGGACGGCGTGCGGATCCTGAACGTCGCGCGCGGGCCGCTCGTCGTCGATCAGGATCTGCAGGCGGCGCTCGACACGGGCAAGGTCGGCGGGGCGGCGCTCGACGTCTTCAGCTCCGAACCCGTCACCGAGCACCCGCTGTTCGGATACCCGAACGTGATCGTGACGCCGCACCTGGGGGCATCGACCGCCGAGGCCACGGACCGTGCCGGCTACCAGGCCGCCGAGCAGGTGATCGCGGCGTTGACCGGCGGGGTGGTGACGAGCGCGGTGAACGTGCCCGCGATCGCCGCCGAGGACGTAGACACGCTTGCGCCGTTCGTGTCGTTGTGCCGCCGGCTCGGGAAGATCGCGATCGCGATCGCGGAGGGCTCGTCGATCGACCGCGTACGTCTCGAGTTCCTCGGGCGGATCGCCGAGCGCGACACGCGGCTGCTGTCGATCCACGCACTGATCGGGGTGCTGAGCGGCCATGTCGAGGAGGATGTCGGGGTGGTCAACGCGCCGGCGATCGCGGATGAGCGCGGGATCGAGCTAGTCGAGACCAAGACGTCGACCGCTTATGACTACAGCGACCTGGTACGGGTGAGCATCGACTCCGGGGAGAGCAGCGTGCGGGTCGCGGGCACCCTGCACGGCCGTCGCCATCGGCCCCACCTGCTCGAGGTCTGGGGCCAGCGTTTCGACGTCCAGCTCGAGAAGCAGATCACGGTGCTTCGCTACCGCGATGTACCGGGCATGATCGGCCGCGTCGGGACATGCTTCGGCGAGCACAGCATCAACATCGTCTCCGCCGCCGCGGGTCGCGACCCGGACGACTCGGTCCAGGACAAGGCGCGACTCCAGGTGATGATCGTCACCACGGACGCGCCGGTTCCGCCAGAGGTGATCGACGAGATCGTCGCCGGCGACGGGTTCGAGGCAGGTCGAACCGTCTCGCTCTAGCGGGGGCTCGCCTTTATCCGGATCCTGGGGCGGGCGTTGTTGACGTAGCCCTTGGGATTCCAGAGCGCGGCCTCGTCCTCGGGCTGGGTGGCCGCGGAGGAGTCCCACGCGCGCACGAGCAGCTCGTGCTGTCCGGGTGCCAGGTCCAGGGTGATCCGCCACTGCCGCCACGCCCAGCGGCCGAGATCCTCCAACAGGTCGGCCTGCGTCCAGCTCGCGCCACCGTCGGTCGAGACGTCGACCCGGGCGACGTACCGATCGCCGCCGGCAAACGCATAGCCGCACACATCGACCGGGCCGGCGGACACGGTCTCCCCGTCGCGTGGAGAGAGAACATCGGAGTTGAGCGCGACCAGGCCGAGCGGCATCCCGACTCCCGGGCCCGGCGTCTCGTCCGCGGCCACCAGCCGGTAGACGACGTGCTGGAAGTAACCCGGCCACGGCTCGGGACGCAGCTCGATCCGCTCGAGCCACTTGACGCTCCGCGCACCGATGTAGCCGGGCACGACCACTCGCAGCGGGGCGCCGTGGACCGGGGCGAGCGGCTCGCCATTCATCGCCCAGGCGAGCAGCACCTCCGATCGCCTTGCCTTGTCGAGCGGGATCGAGCCCCCGAACCGCTGGACGGGCCTGGCCTCCGGACACTGGTCAGCACCCTCGAACCCGACGTCTGATGCGAGCGTGAGCGGGCCCGCGAGCGCCAGTACGTCAGCCAGCGCAACGCCGGTCCAGACCGCGGTCCCGGTTGCTCCCGGACCCCACGGCGCCTCTCCGGGAATGTCGCGAATGGCAACCAACCCGGCGCGTCGGTTGCCGGCGCACTGAAGGGTCGCGGTCACGGAGCGCTCGCGAAACGCCTCGCGTAACGTCTCCAGCGACAGGGTCAGCTCCCGCTCGACCAGCCCACAGACCCGCAGCCGCCACACCTTCGCGTCGATTTCCGGTACCGGGCCGTGACCGCGAACGTAGAACGCGGCGGTGTCCGTCACCGAATCGGTCAGCGACCCGAGCCCGGTCTCCGCGTTGAACGGCTCTTCGCCGTGAATGACCAGATCGTCGCGCTTGCCGAACCGCCCCATGCCTCCAGCTTACGAGCGGCGGAGGTCAGCGTGTGACCCGCACGCCCAATACGGTCCGGATCGGACGGACACCAGGGCGCTCGTCGGAACGCCGGCCGGCCGATAGCTCAGTCGCCATCGAGGACGTCGCGAAGCTTGCGCGCGAAGGCTTCGGGTTGGCCCGGATGCCCCGACTCGCCGCCGAGGAAACCGCCGTGGTGGCTCGGGAACACGGTCGCCTGCTGACCGAGCAGCTCAGCGGTTGCCACCGACGTGCGCCCGGTGAAGGCGTCGCGGGACTCCTCGCCAACAGCGATCACGACGCGAGTCGGCGCCGCGGCCAGCGCGTCGACGTCGGGTCGATAGCAGCTGACCGCCCAGGATCGGTCGGATAGCAGCGGGTCGTCGCGAGAGCCGTCGTCGCCGGTCGGCATCCCGAACGCGGCGGGATCGGGCGCGGGCTGCGCGAAGTACTCGTCGGTGAACTCGCCTCGCCACGACGTCATTGCGATGAATGCCGCCAGGCCGGCGTTCGACCCGTTGGCCTCGTATGCGTCGCGAACGCCGGCGCGGGCGCGCTCGGCCGCCCCGGCGTCGGGCAGCACCGGAATGAGCGGTGGCTCGTGCGCCACGAGCGTGACCACGTCGTTGGGATGTGTTGCTACGAGCGCAAGCGCGGTCACGGCGCCCCCGCTGCTTGCGAACATCTCGACGGGGCCGGCGCCGAGCGCCTCGATCACCGCGTGCACGTCGTTTGCCTGGACCATCGGTGAATGGTCGACACGGCCGTCCTTGCGGGGGCTGCGGCCGAGGCCGCGCGGGTCATATGTGACGACGGTGCGGTCGGGGAAGTGCGACGCCAGCGTGTCGAAGCCGCCGGCCGTCATGGGCTGACCGACCATGAACAGCGGCGGGCGTCCGTCCGCGGTGGGCAGTGGACCGTGAACGTCGTACGCGATGTCCGCCTCGACGGTCTCGAGTGTGTGCGTGTGGGTGGTAGTCATGGCCGTGTGACCGCCGCGGGGTGGCAAACTCATCGGCGCGTCAGTTCAGCGGCAACGCGAAGTAATCCTCCGTGGTAACGGGCGCGAAGCCGAGCGAGGTGTAGAGGGCGAGCGCGCGGTCGTTGTCGACAGCCGCCTCCAATCCGATCCGCCGCGCGCCCTCGGTACGTATCTGCTGGCACGCGCGCCTGAGCGCGTCGCGGCCGAGGCCGCGGCCCTGCCAGGACGGGTCGATCACGAAGGCGTAGACGCGGGCGACGTCTCCGTCCCGGGTCAAACGGAGCGTCCCGATCACCGAGCCGCGCAGCTCGACGACCACCGTACGCTCCTGCGGGGAGTCGAGCCGCTCGGCGAGATCGGCGGAAGGCGGCGGACCGAAGCCCAGCTCGAGCAGGCGCGAGATCCGGGGAAGGTCCCGCGGGGTGGCCGGGCGAAGGCTTAGCGTCGGCGCTTGCGGCCCGGGACTCGGGCTGCCGGAAAGCACGAGCGCATGCTCTGAGTGGTCGAGCACCGCACCGCGACGCAGCGCCAGATGCTTCCCGGCCACGGAGGGTCATGGCACGATCAGCAGCACCTCCCGAAGGCCGAGCCCGCGGTACAGCGGGACGCGGCATACGGCGGGCAGTCCCGATGCCGCGCCGGCAAGCATCCCGGCACAACCATGCCGCCAGATCAAGCGACGAACGAACGGTAGAATCCGCGGAAACCGAGCAGCCGGTCACGCCCCACCAAGGCCGATCCTCGACGCATACGCCACTGCGCCGGCGAAGCATCCCCCATTCCAGCTTCAAGCGGCCGCCGTCGGCCCCTACGACCCGCCACTCGACTCGGCGATCGCTTCCAGCGCTCGCGGAGACAGACCGGCGGCTTGCTCGAGCACGCCTGGAGGTTTACTTGATCGAGGTGA
>CAWCMG010000026.1:0-278225 GCA_963796575.1 uncultured Solirubrobacterales bacterium
AGAGAAGCGCTCTAACCGACTGAGCTAATCGCCCGTTAGGCTCTCGGATTCTAACCGCGGCCAGCGGTGAGCTCGCCGTCGCGCACACCTAGCTACTAGCCGTCGAGAGGTCCGAGGCGGAGCCGCTCCCGAAGCTCCGAGCGCCGGATCTTGCCGCTGATCGTCTTGGGCAGTTCCTCGACGAAGTAGATCTCGCGCGGATACTTGTACGGGGCGGTGCTGCGCTTGACGAAGTCCTGCAGCTCGACAGCGAGCTCGGGTGATCCGGTCTGACCCGGCGTCAGCATGCAGAAGGCCGTGACGATCTGCGTTCGCTCCGGGTCGTCCTTGCCCACCACGGCGGCTTCCATCACGCTCGCGTGCTCGACGAGCACGCTTTCGACCTCGAATGGCCCGATGCGATAGGCGCTCGAGGTGATCACGTCGTCGTCGCGCCCCTCGAACCAGAAGTAGCCGTCCGGATCCATCGCAGCCCTGTCCCCGGTGAAGTAGAACTCGCCGGAGAACGCCTCGGCGGTCGCGACGGGGTCGCCGTAATAGCCGGTGAACAGACCGATCGGATGGTCCGGCCGCCAGCGGACGACGACGTTCCCCACCTCGCCGGGCTCGACCGGACCGCCATCATCGTCGACGATGGTGACGTCGTAGCCGGGCACGGGACGGCCCATCGATCCGGGGCGGACCTCCATCGTGCGGTAGTTGGCGACGAGGCACGTCGTCTCGGTCTGGCCGTAGCCGTCGTACACCGCGAGCCCGTGCGTGCCCTCTTCCCAGGCCCGGATGACCTCGGGGTTGAGCGGCTCGCCCGCGCTCGTGCAGTGGCGAAGAGCCGAGAGGTCGTAAGGGGAGAAGTCCGCCTGAACCAGTCGGCGATAGAGCGTGGGGGGTGCACAGAACGACGTGACGCGATGGCGGGCGAGGATGCCGAAGATAACCTCCGGATCGGGGCGCCCGAGGGCGACATTGAGGATCGCGGCGCGCTCGTGCATCTGCCCGAATAGCCCGCCCCAGGCCGCCTTGGCCCAGCCGGTGTCGGTCACCGTCCAATGCACATCGCCGGGTCGCAGATCGTGCCAGAAACGGGCGGTTCCGATGTGGCCGAGCGCGTAGGAATGAGCGTGCTGCACCATCTTCGGGTAGGACACGGTGCCGCTGGTGAAGTACAGGAGCAGAGGGTCGTCGTGACTGGTCGGGTCGGCCGGAGTTTCGCCATCCCCGGCCGCATCGCAGCGCTCCCCGAACGACAGCCAGCCCTCGGGCGCCGCTCCCACGCACAGCCGCGTGCGTAGCACCGGGACCGCCGCATCGACCTTGGCGGCGCCCGCCTCGTCCGTGATCGCCACGGTGGCGCCGGTCTGCCCGAAACGGTAGGCGATGTCCTTCGGGGTCAGCAAATTCGGGCCGGGCATCGGAATCGCGCCGATCCGCATCGCGCCCAGCAGGGCCGCGTACCACTCGTGGATCCGCGGGAGCATCACGAATACGTGATCTCCCTTGCCCACCCCGAGATCCAGCAGCGCCCGCGCGGCTTGACGCGAGGCCAGCGCCAAATCGGCCGCGGACTGCGCCGCGACAACCTCGCCAAGCCCATCGAGCGAGAGCACAGCCAGGGCATCCGGGTCCTCCGAGGCCCACTTCTCGACGATGTCGAGCACCGCGTTGAACCGATCGGGGACCTCGACGCGGTAGCTGGCGCGCTCGGCCGCATAATCGACCAGGCGCGGAGGGCAGTCCCGAGCGGGACGGGTTACAGGAGCAACGGCCATTTTGCGCCTCCGTTAGGCGTGCCTACGAGATCGGTCAACACTACGGGGCTGCCCGTGGGTCCGCATCCGCGCTGGTCCCGCGGACGTCGGTGGCGAATTACGGACAGCCGACGGTCGGACGAGGCGCCGAGCCGACCCTGGGTGCGATGTCCTGGGTCTAGGTCAGCGGGTCAGCCGGATCTTGTCGTAGACGCTCACGTACTCGTGACCGGGCTCGCTCCACGAGTTGTCGGACGTCATCGACGCCATCATCAGCCGCCGGTGCCACGCCGGGTAATCGAACCAGAGTCGCAGCGCACGCTTGAGCGCGGACTCGATCGCCACGTTGTCGGTGTGCTGGAACGCATATCCGTTGCGCTCCTCGTGCCGACGTGAGGAGTAATCGCGATCGAACACGGTGTCCACCATGCCGCCAACCGACCGCACCACGGGCACGGTTCCGTACCGCATTCCGACCATCGGCGCGAGTCCACACGGCTCGTACAGGCTGGGCACCACGAGCATGTCCGCGCCGGCGTAGACGAGATGGGCCAGCTCCTCGGTGTAACTGAGCTCGAGATGGCAGTCCGGGTTGTCGTTGAGGTAACGCTTGAGGTGCCGGAAGTGGCCGCTGATGCCGCCCTCGTCGACCGGCTCGCCGAGCAGTACGAATTGCGCTCCCTTGGACAGCGCGTAGAACAGGGCGTGGTGGACCAGCTGCATACCCTTCTGCTCGTCCAAGCGCCCGACGAACGCGACGATCGGGCTCCAGGCCGTGCGCAGCCAGAAGCGATCGCGGAGGCGTTCCTTGTTCTCGAACTTGCCGTCGAGCTCGTGGGTGGAGTACTGGGCCGGGATGACCGTATCGACCTCGGGGTTCCAGACTTCGTAATCGACCCCGTTGAGGATCCCGCGGAACTTGTGCTCGTGCATCTGCAGCGTGTGACCGAGACCGAACGCGCCGTCGCCGTAGCGCGCCTCCGAGGCGTGGTTCGGCGAGACCGTCGTCACGGAGTCCGAGTACACGATGCCGCCCTTCATCAGGTTCACCGCGCCGTAGCGGTGGTCGTCGCCGAGCCTGTCCTGGTGCATGTAGTACTCCGGGCGCCCCAGGTTGGTGCTCCAGAGCACGTGCGTCCCGGTGTGGCCCTGATGGCGGAAGTTGTGGATCGTGTAACACACCTTCGAGTGCGGCAATGCCGATCGAAACTGCTCGCGCAGCAGCACCGGGACGAGTCCGGTCTGCCAGTCGTGGCAGTGGATCACGTCGGGCTGCTTGTTCGTCTTGACCATGAACTCCAACGCCGTCTTGGAGAACGCCGTGAATCGTTCGACGTCGTCGCCGTGCCCGTACAGCCGGTCCCGGCCGAAGAATCGGTCGGCCGGGTGGGGCTCGATGAAGTAGCACTTGCGGCCGTGCACGAAGCCGAACCACACCGTGCAGTGGAGCGTGTCTCCGTACCACGGCACCTGCAGGTCGTCGTAGGAGACGTGGAGGCCCCAGACGTCGCCGTGACGCATGCAGCCGTACTTCGGCAGCACGATCTCTACTGCGTGGCCGCGGATCTCGAGCTCCCGGCTGAGCCCGAAAACCACATCTCCTAATCCGCCCGCCTTGGCAACCGGCGCGCACTCAGGCGCAACCATCAAGACGTACATCGTTCAATTCATCGCTAGAACTCGGGGTCGGTCAGTCATCCACAAACGACAGGGCGTAACAAGCCGACCGAGTCCCTTCGCACCCGGCTGTGCGCTCGTACATCTACACCGTCAGCGCCAACGCCACCAGTGGGCGCACCGACGCTTTCCCGGCACGTTAACCCGGTGCCGCGAGCGGCAAATCCGTAGTTTGCCCTGATCCGGCATCCGTGCCGACGCGCAGTTCAGGGGACCGCTCAGACGGGGGACGGCGCGAGACTCAGGACACCGCCCGGACCCTGAGCCGACGGGCGGTGTCGAGGGCGTCGTCGAGCGACTCGAAGCTCAGCTGGACGCGGTAGCCCGACGCCTTTGTGGGGCTGACGTCGACGTCACGCCCGAGCGCTGCGGCGAGGGCGTCGGAGATCAGCTCGATCGCCGCAACCTGGTCGGGATGGAGCGCCGGTCGCTGCCGTGCACGCCGGCGCCGGTCGGACGGCATGCCGGCAGCTCGGGCTCGGGATTCGAGCTCACGCACGGACCAGCGGTGATGTGCGGCATCGCGGGCGAGGGTGCGGCGGGCGGCGTGATCGGTGGCGAGGAGGAGCGCGCGGCCATGGCCTTCGGTCAGGGCGCCACGCTCGATCAGCTGGAGCGCCTCGTCTGGGAGATCGAGCAGGCGAATCAGGTTCGAGACGGCAACCCGGCTGCGGCCCACGCGCAGGCCCACGTCCTCGCGGGTCAAGCCGAGCTCCTCGACGAGCGCGGCGCAGGCGCGGGCCTCCTCGACGGGATTGAGGTCCTCGCGCGCCATGTTCTCGATCAGCGCCACCTCGAGCGACGCCGCGTCGTCGTGCCGGCGGACGACCGCCGGAATCGCGGTGAGCTCGGCGAGCTTGGCGGCGCGCCACCGGCGCTCGCCGGCGATCAGCTCGTAGCGGCCGCTCACGAGCGGACGCACGAGCACGGGCTGGAGGACGCCACGGGCGCGGATCGAGCCCGCGAGGGACATCAGCGAGTCCTCGTCGAACATGCGACGGGGCTGGTTGGGACTCGGATCGATCATGTCGACCGGGACTGGGCGGAGCTCCTGGAGCTCGTCGCGCGGTGCCACGGACAGGATCGCCGCCAGACCGCGGCCCATCCCCTTCGGTCGTTCAGCCACGAGCGGCCACCTCCTTAGCGAGCTCGAAATAGGCATCCGCGCCGGCGCAGTGCGGATCGTGGTGGATGACCGGCTTGCCGAAGCTCGGCGCCTCGCCGACGCGGACATTGCGCGGGATCACCGTATCGAACACCAGTTCGGGGAAGTGCTCGCGCACCTCACGCTCGACGTCCTGCGCGAGGCGGGTTCGGCCGTCGTGCATCGTCAGCAGCATCCCGGCCACAGTAAGCCATGGATTGAGCTCGCGCTGCACGAGCGTAAGCGTGTCGAGCAGGCCGGCGAGCCCCTCCAGCGCGAAGTACTCCGCCTGCACCGGGACGATCACCCGATCGGCCGCCACGAGGGCGTTGACGGTCAGCGGTCCAAGCGAGGGAGGGCAGTCGAGCAGCGTGAACGCGTAACGATTCCGCACGCCCGAGAGCGCCTCACGCAGCAGCATCTCCGAGCCGGCGACCCGGGGCAGCTCGACGTTGGCGCCGGCGAGATCGGGCCCCGACGCGACGATCGACAGCCGCTCGATCCCGGTCGGCCGGACGACGTCCTCGAGCGAGGCCGAGCCGATCAGCACGTCGTAGATCGTGCCCGGATCCTCCTTGCTCATCCCGAGGCCGATCGTCGCGTTGGCCTGCGGATCGATGTCGACGAGCAGGGCGTCGTAGCCCGCCTCCGCGATGCAAGCGGCGAGATTCACCGCCGTGGTCGTCTTGCCCACTCCGCCCTTCTGATTGGCGATTGCGTACACGGTCCCCATGGGGACGCTGACGCTAGCGGTGGGGGCGGTCAGATCGTGGGAGTGGCGTTGCGTCCGAGCGGACGTTTCGTCGCCATCCCGGGCCGGCGCGGAAACCCTAAAGGAGTCTCCGTAACCTTCAACATGAGGTGTAGATATCTGTTTTCTGCGCCGGGAAAGGGCTGCACCTGTCGGATTTCGCCGGGCTCCAGCTCGAGTTGGGCCGCCGCGCGAGCAGCTATCGCCTCGGCGTTCGCGTCGCGCCGGCCGCGCCACGCCACGAGCGTGCCGCCCACGGCCAGCAGCGGCGCGGCGTACTCGGCGACCACCTCGAGCGGGGCGAGCGCGCGAGCCGTCACCAAATCGAACGCCCCGAGGCCTTCCGGCCATGCTTCGGCGCGGGCGTGGACCACGCGGGCGTTCGCGACCTCACACAACGTGACCGCGCGCTCGAGGAACGCGCATTTCCGCGACGCGCTCTCGACGAGCGCCACGCTCGTCTCGGGTAGCGCGATCGCGAGCGGAAGGCCCGGGACGCCGGCGCCCGACCCGAGATCGGCCATAGCCTTCGCCGCCCGGACCTCGGCGAGCTCCAGCGCGACGAGCGAGTCCGCGAGATGGTCGTCGGTCACCTTTCCCGGATCTCGGACGGCGGTCGGCGCGAGCGGATCCTCGGCGAGCAGGCGATGGAGAAGCGCGAGACGCCGGCCGGCGACGCCGGGCAGCCGATAGCGCTCCGCGAGCGTCGCCAAGCGGTTATCGACGTCGTCGGGTTCGACGGGTTCCGGCACGGCGTCAGCCAGAGATACCGAGGCGGTTGCGCTCGCGCGCGATGTACGCCGCGTAGCGGCCGCACATGGCCTCGTAGCGCTCCGTGGCGTAGCCGTCGAGCCCGCCGTGGAGCTCGCCCTCGAGCAGCGGGAGAACATCCCGCACGAGCGCGGTCCCGCGCGCCATCCACTGATAGTAGGAGCGGCCCCCGTGGTGGTAGGGGCCATACAAACGCGTTTCGGGGAACCGCTCCATCAGCCACCCGAACAGCGCTTCGTGGCGTACGTGCATCCGTACCGTGACCTGCGGTTGCTTACCGTCGCCGCCGAACGAGGCCTCGCCGATCATCAGCCCGACGACCAGGCCGCGGTCGAAGTCCGAGAGCTCCGTCATGTCACGAGTTGTACACGGAACTGTTTCACCGCGTAAAAAAACGTGAAACGGTCGGGGTGATCGTGCTGAAAAAGGCCCCCTATCGGGGCCAAATCGAGCACGCCCCGCGGGGTGCGCGGGGGACCGTGAGGCGGGACCGTGACGCGAGGACCGTGACGCGGGACCCTGACGCGAGGACCGTGGCGCGAGGCGATGGCGCGAGGCGATGGTGCGTGGGGAGTGCCGGCAACCCGGCCGGCTCAGCCGACGAGCGGCGCCACGACGAGCCGCCGGTCGGGCTCCTCGCCCTCGCTGTACGTCTCGACGTCGTGGCGGCTCTTGAGGTGCTCGTGAACGACCTTGCGTTCGAGCGCGGTCATCGCCTCGAGCGTCACCGACCGGTTGTCGTGGACGGCGGCCTCGGCGGCCTGGTCGGCGGCGGCGCGCAGCGCGACGGCGCGGCGCTCGCGATAGCCGGCGGCGTCGACCACGACGCGCTTGCGGACCGCGGCGCCCTTGCACGCCACCCGGTAGGCGATGTGCTGGATCGCGTCGATCATCTGGCCGTGGCGGCCGATCAGGAGACCGAGGTCATCGCCCTCGAGGTCGGCCCGGACCTCGTCGGCGTCCTCCTCGACGTAGACGCTCGCATCGAGGCCACACCCGGCGACGATCCGTTCGAGCAGCTCCTGTACGCGCGAACCCGCCGCGCCGATCTCAGCGTTCACCGTCTACCTCCTGCGCCCGGAGCGCTTCTTCTTCTTGCGCGGGGGTGGGGGTGGCGTACCGCCCTTGCTGGTGCCGCTGCCGCTCCGACTGCCGCTACCCGCCGCGACGGGCTCGGCCTCGCGCTTCGGACGACCGCGGATCAGCCCGGAGATCCCGCCGCCACCGCCGTCGGATTTGCCGTTCGGGCCTGAGTCGTCGGGCGGAGGCGGGCCGCCGCCACCCGTGTCGCCCTTGCCGCCACCGCGACCACCTCCTCCGTCTCCTGGCGGGCCTGCACCGGACAGCGCCGGCGCAGGCGGCGGCGTGCCGATCAGTCTTCGCACGGTGTACTGCTGGCCCATCGTCCAAGCGTTCGTGGTGATCCAGTACACGATCAGGCCCGCGGGGAAGTTGATCACGATCACCACGAACACCAGCGGCAGCAGCAGCATCAGGTTCCGCTGCTGCTTGTCCATCATCGGGCTCGACATCATCAGGCTCGAGGCGAGCTGAGTCCCGACGTAGAGGAGCAGCAGCACGATCAGCACCCATCCCGTCGCCTTGTTCGTGAGGTCGGGGATGAACAGGAAGCCGGCGCCGTTGTTGGGCCCGCACGGCGTCGTGTGCCCGGCCGCCTGCGCGACCGTGATGTGGTGTGCCGCCGCGTACTTGACCTGGTATGCCGCCTGGGTGTCCGGACAGATGTTCTTCCGGAGGTCCTGGCGCAGCATGTAGAAGAGCGAGATGAACACCGGGATCTGCGCGACCAGCGGCAGGCAGGACCCCAGCGGGTTGATCTCGTTCTCCTTGTAGAACTTCATGATCTCCTGCTGCTGGCGCTGCTTGTCGTCCTTGTACTTGGCCTGGATCGCCTTCATCTGCGGCTGCATGTGCTGCATCTTCTGCATCGAGTGGAACTGCTTGACGGTCAGCGGCAGCAGGATCGCCCGCATGAGGACCGTCAAAGCCACGATCGACAAGCCCCACGACAGCCCGATGTGGTTGTGGAAGAACTGCAGGACCGACTCGAAGATGTCGATCAGCGGTTGGAAGATGTTTGCGGTGACAAACATGGTCAGGTGCTCGGGGCCGGTGCTCGGGGCTTGAACAGCCGCTGTTCCTCGACGGGGTCAAATCCGCCGTGACTGAACGGGTTGCATCTGAGCAGCCGCCAGCCGGCCAGGACTAGCCCTCGGAGTATGCCGAATCTACGGATCGCCTGCGCGGCATATTCCGAGCACGACGGGTAGTAGCGGCACCGCTGCCCGAACGCCGGCGAGATCAGCCGTTGGTAAAGCCTGATCGGCAAGACCGCCAGCGATCGGAGCGCGTTCACTCGCCCTCCTCGCGCTCGTCCTCGGAGCCGCCCGCGACTACCGACGTCACCGGCACCGGTATCTCCGCGGAGCCTTCCGAATGACCCGAAACCGGGCGATCGCCTCCGCCGGGATCGACCCGCTCGAGCAACTGCCCGAGCGCGCGGCGAATTCCGGCCAGACCCTCACGTTCAGCAAGAGCGTTCGCTTCGTGCCTGGCGACGACCACGGCGTCGGTGCCGGCCGGCAGCCGGTCGCCGTCGATCGCGAAAGCCTCTCTGAGCAGTCGCTTGACGCGGTTGCGCTCGACAGCGCCCCCGACCTTGCGCGAGACCGACAGGCCGAGCCGCGGCTCATCCCCCTCCCCGCGCGGAAACACGTACAGCACAAACTCGCGGCCGGCGTGCGAGCGGCCCTGGCGGAACACGCGGTCGAAATCAGCGCTGCGCGACAGCCTCATCCGCCCGGTCCGCGGACGGGCGCCAGGCAGGCCCATCATCAGACCGTCAGGCGCTTGCGGCCTTTGTCGCGCCGGCGCTTGAGCGTGAGGCGCCCCGCGCGGGTTCGCATGCGGGCGCGGAACCCGTGGGTACGGGCGCGCTTGCGCTTCTTCGGCTGATAGGTGCGTTTCATGGCTCACGACCCCGGAGAGCGGGACTGAGGCCAGTATACGCAGCGGCGATTGCGTCAGATTCGCATGAGCCGAACGCCGCTCGAAGGCGACCCGTCAGCCGGCCGACAAGCCGCCCCAGCGCTTTTTCTCGCGCTTTGCGCCAAGGCCCCCGAGCCGCTCCATCTCGCCGGTTCGCCGCTGGTATATTCGCCGCCCCGGGCGTTCTTGGCGCCCCCCTCGCATTTCTGTCGTCTCCGTCCCGCAAGGGGTTGCTTGTCGCTGTCCGCGCACCTCGAGCCCACCGTTGCCTGGCGTGAGCTCCGCGCGGAGCTCCGGCAGGCCGTGGGCGACTCCACTTACGAGATCTGGCTGTCCTCGCTCGAGCTGAAGTCGGTCCGCGAGGGCACGGTCCTCGTCGACGCGCCGGCGGCCACATATGACTGGGTCTCCAAGCGATTCGGCCGGATCCTCGAGAGCTGCGCGAGGATTGCATTCGGGGCCGACGTCAAGCTCGAGCTCGCCTCCCACGGCACCGAACGCGCGCAGCGAACGCGGAACCCGGCGGAGGGCATCGACCTCGCCGCCGGCGCGCTCAATCCGCGCTACAGCTTCGAGCAGTTCATCATCGGCGACGGCAATCGCCTCGCCCACGCCGCGTCGCTGGCGGTCGCCGAGCTTCCCGGCCAGGCCTACAACCCGCTCTTCCTCCATGCCCCGCCGGGCCTGGGCAAGACGCACCTGTTGCATGCGATCGGCAACTACGTCCTATCGTTCGGCGGCGGCGCGGTCGTCCGCTACACGACCGTCGAGGCGTTCACGAACCAGTTCATCCGAGCGCTCGGGTCGCGCTCGCTCGACCGCTTCAAGCAGGCCTACCGAAACGCCGACGTGCTCCTGATCGACGACGTCCAGTTCCTCGCCAGCAAGGCCAAGACCGAGGAGGAGTTCTTCCACACGTTCAACGCGCTGTACGAGAACGGACGCCAGCTCGTGCTCACCTGCGACCGGCTCCCGCGACAGCTCGTGTCGGTCGAGGAGCGGCTGCGCGAGCGGTTCGAGTCGGGCCTCGTCGCGGTCATCAAGCCCCCGGACCACGCCACCCGCGTCGCCATCCTCCGCAAGCGAGTCGCGCTCGACCGGATCCCCGTCGCCGACGAAACCGTTCTCGAGCTGATCGCCGACCGCATCACTGACAACGTACGGATTCTCGAGGGGGCCCTGATCAGGATCGTCGCGTACCACTCTCTGACGCAGCTCCCGATCGACGTCCGGCTCGCGGAGAGGGTCCTCGACGAGATCCACCCAAAGCCGCAGACCAAGGCAGCCGCGTCAACCTCGGTTGACGAGATCAAGCATGCCGTCGCCTCGTATTACGGATTGGCTCTCGGACAACTGACGTCCTCGAGCCGCGTCGCCGGCGTGACCTGGCCGCGCCAGGTGGCGATCCACCTCACCCGCGCGATGACCGACTCGTCGCTCCAAGCGATCGGCGAGGCCTTCGGGGGACGCAACCACGCCACGGTCCTCCACGCGTGCAAGCGCGTGACCGAGCGGATGGACGTCGATCAACAGGCTGTTGACGAGGTCGAGGAGTTGACGAACATCATCGATCGCGGCCGTGCCGACCGACCTTCTTGACAGACTTGCCTGTTCTTCGCACACATCAGTATTCCCGCTCGCTGCAGCCATTCCAGCAGTTATCAACACTCAGTACACCCCTATGACTTCTAAATCAATATGAGGTATTCATCGTGAAGATCTCCTGCGAGCGCGAGGCCCTGCTTCGACAACTTCAGACCGTGAGCAGAGTCGCCTCGACGCGCAGCGCGATCCAGGCGCTGTCGGGGGTTCAGCTGATCGCCTCCCCGACCGGCTGCGAGCTCCAGGCGACCGATATGGACGTCGGGCTCCGCGTCCCGCTCGAGGCGGAGGTCGTCCGCGAGGGCACCGTCGTCCTGCCGGCACGACTAATCCTCGACGTAGTCCGCCTGCTTCCGGCCGAGACCGTCTCGCTCGAGCTGCGCACCTCAGAACAGGACGTCGAACTCGTGTCCGGAAACGCGACCTTCCACATCCGGACGCTCAGGGCAGAGGATTTTCCTCCGTTTCCCGAGCCCCAGCCCGACAGCGCCGTGTCGCTTCCGGTCGAAGCGTTCGTGTCGACCGCACTCAAGGTCGCAAACTCGGCATCGCGCGACGAGACGCGCCCGGTATTGACCGGAATCCTGGTCTCGGCATCCGACCGTGAGCTCCGAATGGTCGCCACCGACTCCTACAGGCTGAGCGTCAAGGAGACGACGCTCGAGGACACGCTTCCGTCCGGGTTCGAGGTGAACGTGCCGGCTCGTGCGCTCCAGGAGCTGGCCCGCGTCGCCGGGCACGTCGAGGACGAGGAGCTCCGCATCAGCGTTCGCCAGAACCAGGTTCTGTTCGAGCTGGGCGGGATCGTCCTGTCCTCGCGGCTGATCGACGGGCAGTTCCCCAACTATCGACAACTGCTCCCGGAGACCTTCGAGCACGAGCTGCGGCTCGCGGGGGCCGAGCTGACCGAGGTCGTGCGCCGAATCAGCCTGCTCGCCCAGAAGAACGCTCCGTTGCGGCTGTCGTTCAAGCCGGGCGAGCTGACGATCTCCGCACAGACGCCCGACATCGGCGAGGCGCTTGAGTCGCTGCCGGTGCCGTTTCAAGGTGAGCCGCTCGAAATCGGCTTCAACCCCGAGTTCCTGCGTGCCGGGCTCGAGGCGATCGAGGAGGGCGACGTGCTCATGAAGCTGATCAGCCCACTCCGGCCGGGCCTGATCGAGTCCGGGGACGAGAGCCGGTTCCGCTACCTGATCATGCCGATCCGGCTCAACGTCTGAGGAGCTGCAGCGTGCGACCGGCGGATCCGAGCCCCTGAGTGCGGTGCAGGTGCTCGGCCTCAGCCTCCGCGACTTCCGTTGCTACGACGACGCCCACGTCGATCTCGGCACCGGGCTGACGGTCGTGACCGGCCCGAACGGGGCGGGCAAAACGAACCTGCTCGAGGGCCTGTACTTCGCATGCACGGGCCGTTCCTGCCGCACGAGCAACGAGCGCGAGGTGGTGAGGTTCGGCGCTACCGCGGCTAGGACGGTCCTCAGCTGCGAGGGGGAGGACGGTGCCCACGAGCTGTCGGTCGGATTCGTACCCGGTCAGCCCAAGGTCATGCGCGTCGATGGGGCGGACGTCGAACGGATGCTCGACGTCGCCAGCCGCCCGCTGGTCAGCGTGTTCCTGCCCGATCGGCTCGAGCTCATCAAGGGCGCCCCGGCGGTCAGGCGCGCCCACCTCGACCAGTTCGTCTCCGCGCTCTGGCCGGCGCGGAGCGAAACGCGTCGCCTCTACTCACAGACGCTCGCGCAGCGCAACGCGCTGATCGGCAGGATCCGGTCGGGCCGCGGCTCGCGCGGGTCGCTTCAGAGCTGGGACGCGCAGCTGGCCCGTCACGGCATCGCGCTGATGAACGACCGTCGCCGCGCCGTCGAGCTCCTCGCCGGCCCGTTCCAGCGCCTCGGGACCGCGCTCGGCCTCGAGCGCAGTCCCCGGGTGTCGTACCGGCCGCGCTCGCACGCGACGGATCCCGCCGACCTTGCCCGGGAGCTGGCCGACCGGCTCGACGGCGACCTCGAGCGCGGCTTCACGGGGCACGGACCGCACCGCGACGACCTCGCGACCGAGCACGGCGGTCACGACCTGCGCGCCTACGGCTCCCAGGGCCAGCAACGGCTCGCGCTGCTGGCGCTCCTGCTGGCCGAGTGCGAGGTGATTGCCGCTCATCGCTCGGCGCCTCCAGTGATGCTGTTGGACGACGTCATGAGCGAGCTCGACCGCGATCGCCGGCAGGCGCTCGTCGAGTTGCTCTGTTCGACTCCGGGTCAGTCCGTGATTACAGCGACCGACCTCGAGCACGTGCCCGGGTCGACCGACGACGACGTGACGCACCTCGCCGTGTCGGGCGGGCGGCTGCTCGCGATGGCCGCCGAATGACCGTGTACCGCCGGAGCCCCCGGCCGCTGTCGCTCGCCGTCGACCGCATCCGGGACGAGCTCGAGCCCGAAAGCCTGCTCGCCGAGGTGCAGCGGGCGTGGTCGAGCGCGGTGGGCGCGGCGATCGCGGGCGAGGCGCAGCCGACGTCCGAACGCAGCGGAGTCGTGACCGTGTCCTGCTCGGCCTCGGTGTGGGCCCAAGAGCTCGACCTGATGGCGCCGGCGATCCTCGAGCGCCTCAACCAGCTGTTGCGCTCCGGTCGGGTGTCTCGGCTGCGCTGCGTCGCGCTCCCGCCGCGGCCCTGAACTTCGCCCGCCTGACCCGTAGCCTCGCCCGCCCGACCTAGAAACCTGCAAGGCCGGCGACGGGATGCGGCACCCGCCACCGGCCTTGTCAGCCCCTACCGACCCTTCCTTAGCCCCCCGTCGCCCCACGGGTGGGTGGGTGGGCCCCCCCGTCCGTCAGCCCAGCGGCTGAATGGTCGACCACGAACCGAGGCTCCAGCTCCCGAGGCTCGGGGCGGCACCGGCGCCGGAGGCCGCGGAGCAGCTGTCACAGCTCCAGCTCGAGAGCGCGAAGCCGGCGCGGAGCGGGCCCCTGGCACGGCTCCAGCTCGACAGGCTCCAGGTCGACAGGTTGTAGTTGATGTTGCCGGTCGGGGCGTTGACCAGCGTGTTGGGCGTGAGCCCCTGGTCGGCGACCGGCGGATTCCAGAGGAGCGCAGCCTTGACCGCGTTGGGCTCCTGGAACGAAGAGTCTTCGGTCACAGCCGAGCTCGTCAGGTCACCCTTGACCTGATCGGGCGTCCAGTTCGGATGAATCTGGAGCAGGTCGGCCGCGAGGCCCGAGATCATCGGGGCCGCCATCGACGTGCCGCTCGTCTGGATGTACTGACCGTTCCCGACGATGCAGGTCGCGCAGCTGCTCGCGAAATTGCTGTTCGGCGCAAGCACCGAGACGATGTGGGCGCCCGGCGCGTACACGTCCGGCTTTTGGAGGCCGTCCTGCGTCGTCCCCTGGCTCGACCACGATGCGATCGTGTCACCGCTCGCGTTCGCGGAGCCGTTCTCGTCGACACCGCCCACCGTGATCACGTAGGGATCGTTGGCGGGCGAGTATTCGACCGCGTCCGAAGCCGTGCCGCGATTGCCGGCGGCCGCGACCACGACGATGCCGTGCATCCAGGCGCTCTCGGCCGCCGCGTCGAGCGGGTCGGTCTTGTACGACTGCGGAGTGGTGGAATCGAGTGACAGGTTGATGACCCGGATATTGAACTGTGACTGATGCGCCACCGCGAACTGCAGTCCGTAGATCACGTCAAGCACGGTTGCCTTGCCCGTCTCGTCGGAGACCTTGATCGAGATCAGGTTGGCATTCGGCGCAACGCCGATGTACTGCCCGTGCAGCGGATCCCCCGAGCCGCGATTGTCGCCGTTGCCGGCGATGATCCCGGCCACATCCGTACCGTGACCGTAACTGTCAGTCGCGGTGGTGGCATCAGCATTCGCCACGGCGCTCGCAACGACCCGCGAGCTGCTGTGGTCCCTCGAGGCGAAGTCGGGAAGCGAACCGTCAACGCCCGTGTCGACGACGGCAACTCCAACTCCGGTGCCGGTGACACCGAACTTCCATAGAGGGAGAACGCCGAGCGTCTGGTCATAAGTTGTCTGAAGCTGGGCACCGGACACACCCAGGCCCGCGATCTGGAACGGAAGGTGACCGTAAGGAAGGCTCTGCGGCGTGACCGTGGTGTTCAGTGACACCGCGTGCACGTCGGAGTTAGCCGCCAGCGAGCGCGCCTGGGCGGCGGTCAGCTGGAGCGCGAGGCCGTGGATGATCGGCAGATTCCCGATCAGGCGCCCGTGGACGTGGGCGGCGTCGGACTGCGCCTTCGCTTGGGTGACCGGCGCGTTGAACTGGACGATCGCCTGCACGACCGAGCTCGGGTGGTGTGCCGCAAGGGTTGCGATGCGCGGGTCGAGCGGGGCCGACGAGCCGGCGGCCGCGGAACCAGAGGAGGCGGCGGGGGCGACAGTCCGCAGCTGTCCGTTCGTCGCGGCGAGCGCGATGGCGACAACGATCGCGACGACGGCAGCGCCGACGAGCGCGGACATCCACCGCATCCGCTCAACGATTTGCACAGAACGTGTCATCTCAGGGCAACCTCCATGTCGCAAAGCTTGTAACCAGTGACTCGAACTGGCGGCTGGGCGATCTCGAATCCGTTCGAGACCCCTGGCTTTGCGTCCCCGCCTCGCGACGGGTTTGCCCTGAGCAGTCTTATGAGGTAACGAACTGGCGGCTGGGCGATCTCATTGGAATGTGAGACCCCTGGCTTTGCGTCCCCGCCTCGCGACGGGTATGCCCTGATCAGTCCTTCGTGGGAGGTTCATCGGCCGCAATCTGCAGCCACCTGAGCCGTTTGGACGGATGTATGAGGTTTGTGCAGACCTGGTCAGGCGGCGGAGCGGAGCTGGAGCTCAGCCTTGACAGGCTCGGGCCGACCGAGGTGGAAGCCCTGCCCGTAATCGCATTCGAGCGCGACCAAGGCATCGGTCTGCTCCTGCGTCTCGATCCCCTCGGCGATCACCGCCACGCCCAACGTGCGAGCGAGCTCGATGATCATCCGGACGAACGACGCCTCGCGCCCTCCACGGGCGAGGCCGTCGACGAACGACTTGGCGATCTTCAGCATGTCGAACGGCAGAGTGTGCAGGTAACTGAGCGACGAGTACCCGGTCCCGAAGTCGTCGAGCGCGAACCTCGCCCCGAGCGCACGGAGCTCGGAGATCGCCGCCTTGACGCGCTCGGAGTCCTCGAGGAGAACGCTTTCGGTGATCTCGAACACGACGCTTCGGGGGTGGACCTCGGCGTCGGACAGCGTCGCGCGGACGCGATCGACGAGGTCGGGGTCGCGCAGCTCGACCGCACTGAGATTGACGTGGACCGCGACCTCGGCTCCATCGCCGAGCCCGGCGTCGCTGCGGGCCTCCCACCGGCGCGCCTGCTGGCACGCCTCCTCGAGCACGTACTGCCCGAGCGACAGGATCAGGCCGGTCTCCTCCGCGAGCGGGACGAACTCCGACGGGCCGACGATGCCGCGGCGGGGATGCTCCCAACGGACAAGCGCCTCCTCGGCCACGAGCGCGCCGGTGGCGAGGTCGACGATCGGCTGGAAATAGAGCGTCAGCTGCTGGCGCTCGATCGCGAGCCGCAGCTCCTCCTTGAGGCCGTGCCGCTCGAGCACGGCCTCGCCCATGCTTGGGTGGAACACCTCGAAGTGGCCCTTCCCGGACGTCTTCGCCTTGTACATCGCAACGTCGGCGTCACGGATCAGCTCCTCGGCCGAGGCCGCGCCGACGTGACTGGCGGCGATGCCGACGCTCAGGTACACCGAGACGCTCTCCGCGCCGACGCCGACGGGCAGCACGAACGCCTCCATGATCCGGCGCGCGACCTTGACCGCCGCCGCCTCGGCGTCGTGCCCGTCCTCGACCATCACCGCGAACTCGTCGCCGCCGAGCCGGGCGACGACATCCTCGGGTCGCAGGCACGCGCGCAGGCGCGACGCGACCGACACGAGCAGTTCGTCCCCGGCCGAGTGACCGAGGCTGTCGTTGACGGTCTTGAAGTCGTCGAGGTCGATGAACAGGACGGCCAGCTCCCCGCGGCGATCGCCGATCGCCGCCTTCACCTTGTCGGTGAACAGCGCCCGGTTGGCGAGGTTCGTGAGCGGGTCGTGGTAGGCCTGGTGGTGGAGCTGCTCCTGGAGCACCGACAGCTGCGTGACCGCCTGCTCGAGGCGGTCGTACTGGAGCGCGACGCTGGCGTTGCCGGCGAGCGTGTCAAGCAGCCGCAGGTCCTCGTGGTCGAACGAGCGCACGACGCCGAAGCGGTTGGCGAGCATGATCGCGCCGATCACGCGCTCCTCGCCGGGGAGCGGCGCGACCATCGCATGCGTCACCCCGCGCGCCTCCAGGTAGCGCTGCAGGCGCGCGCCGCCGAACGGAGTGTCCAGCGTGATCGCGCCGCCGCCGCTGCGCTCGAGCAGCTCGCGCATCGCGTGGGCGACCTCGGAGTCGACCGGCTCCATCAGCTCGCGATAGCTGCCGGGGCCGAGCAGCGTCCGCAGCGACGGGTTCTCCTCCGAGCCGAACAGGATGATCTCGGCCAGCTCGGCGCGGAACGCCTCGAGCGAGCGGACGAGCAGCCCCTCGAGCGCGTGGGCGATCTCGCGCGAGCGCGCGAGCGTGCGGTTCGCCTCGTACAGGAACTCGAGCCGCTTGTGGCGCTCGCGCTCGGACAGGTAGGCGCGGTAGGCGGCGAATAGCGTGAGCGACGGGACGGCCAGCAGCGGCAGCGCGCGGGCGTCCGAGGACGCGATCACCGCGCCGCACAGGCCAAGGCTCGCGTTGCTGAGAGTCACCACGAGGTCCATCGAGAGCATGTGGGCGACGGTGCGAAGCTTCACCAGGCCCTCCGACAGCGAGATCGCCGCCGCGATCAGCACGACGGTCAGGAATCCGGAGGCCTGCGTCGCGATCAGCGCCGCGACCCATGTGCGCTGTCCGACGTCGTCCGACACCGGCGCGAGCGCGTGCATGACGAGGATCGCGACGCATGCGTGGACGGCCAACTGGGAGATGTTGAAGACGAACTTGACCGGCGGCAGCCGGCGGTCGAACAGCATCACGAGCGCGATGCCGAGCAGGCAGCCGATCATGAACGCATCGGAGCTGCAGAAGATCAGCCCGAACACGAGCGGGATGTCCCCGAGCGAGAACGAGTGGGCGCCGCGTCGGAAGTGAAGGTGCACCACGCAGCGCTCGGCGACCGCGAACGCGATCGCGATCGACCACCAGGGCAGGTGGGGGTGCGCGAGCGGCGCCAGGCCGTGAACAGGCCCCGCGTAGAGCGCGACCGCAGCGGCGATCAACAGCAGATTCAGGCCCCACACGGGGTGCACGTGGCGCGCACGCGCGAGCGCGCCCGATAGGCGAGAGGACGTCTTGGGCTGGCGTTCGGTGGCGTTCTGCGCTCTCATCCTCGGTTCGCCGACGTCGTCTCGCCGGCAGCCCTTCGCGTAAGCATCGGCGCAACCGCGTAAAAGTTGAGCAATGCGCACCTACGAGTGGAGCGCGAGGCACCACGATCCGCTTGCCGACGGGCCGGTTGGGGAGCGCGACAAAGGCCACGAAACCGACCCGTTCGGGTCCCGACAAATACCGTCCGTTTTCTTGGGTTTGCAGGCAAAACAGACTCTGTGCGGAGGCCGTTTCCGCCCGCCGCTGTGCTAAAGTTATGTGCACAATTCTCGACGCCCCGGCGCGCGCCAGGTTGCGCGGATCCGGGGCGTCTCTGATGTCATCGGAGGATCGTTGTCAATTGACGATGGCGCCACTGGGCGCCCTAACCAGCAGAACACCTATGACGCGCAGGACATCACGGTCCTCGAAGGACTCGAGGCTGTCCGGCGCCGTCCGGGCATGTACATCGGCTCGACCGGCGAGCGCGGTCTGCACCACCTGGTGTACGAGGTCGTGGACAACTCCGTGGACGAGGCGCTGGCCGGCTACTGCGACGACGTCCGGATCACGATCCACCCTGACAACTCGGTCACGGTGCGCGACAACGGTCGCGGAATCCCCGTGGCGATCATGGAGAAGGAGCAGCGGCCGGCCGTCGAGGTCGTGCTGACCGTGCTTCACGCCGGCGGCAAGTTCGGCGAGGGCGGTGGCTACAAGGTCTCGGGCGGCCTTCACGGCGTCGGCGTCTCGGTCGTGAACGCGCTGTCCGAGCGCCTCGACGTCGAGGTGCGCCGCGACGGGTTCGTGTGGACGCAGTCCTTCGAGCGCGGCACGCCGCTCGGCGACCTCGAGAAGGGCGAGCCGACCACGGAGACCGGGACGACGATCAGGTACCTCCCCGACGCCGACGTCTTCGAGACGCTCGATCTCAACTTCACGACGCTCGAGGAGCGCATGCGGGACACGGCATTCCTGACCCGCGGCCTGCGGATCCACCTTATCGACAAGCGTGGCGAGGGCCACAGGGCCGAGTTCCACTACGAGGGCGGGATCGTCGACTTCGTCAAGTACCTCAACCGCAACAAGGACCCGATCACCAACAAGGTGATCTCGTTCGAGGGCGAGAGCGACGAGGGCCAGGTCGAGGTCGCGATGCAGTGGAACTCCTCCTACCAGGAGTCTGTGTTCTCGTTTGCCAACAACATCAACACGATCGAGGGCGGCGCTCACCTCTCAGGCTTCCGCTCCGCTCTGACCAGCGCGCTCAACAAGTACGCGAGGGACAAGGGCGAGCTCAAGGACAAGGACGACGCGCTCACCGGCGAGGACGTGCGCGAGGGCCTCACCGCGGTGATCTCGGCGAAGCTGACGGACCCGCAGTTCGAGGGCCAAACCAAGACCAAGCTCGGCAACCCGGGCATGGACGGCTTCGTACGATCGGTCGTGTACGCCCGATTGTCCGAGTTCCTCGAGGAGAACCCGCAGGACGCCCGGCGGGTGATCCGCAAGAGCGTCGATGCGGCGCGGGCGCGGGCCGCTGCCCGCAAGGCGCGCGATCTGACGCGGCGCAAGTCCGCGCTCGAGAACTCGGCGCTGCCCGGAAAGCTCGCGGACTGCTCGGTCAAGGATCCGGCACTGGCGGAGCTGTTCGTCGTCGAGGGCGACTCGGCGGGCGGTTCCGCGGTCAGCGCGCGCGATCGCAGCACCCAGGCGATCCTGCCGCTGCGCGGGAAGATCCTGAACGTCGAGAAGAGCCGGATCGACAAGGTCCTCCAGAACACCGAGATCCAGGCGCTGATCACCGCGATCGGCACCGGCGTGCGCGACGAGTTCGACATCGCCAAGGCGCGCTACCACAAGATCGTGCTGCTCACCGACGCCGACGTCGACGGCGCTCACATCCGCACGCTCGCGCTGACTCTGCTGTTCCGGGAGATGCAGCCGCTGATCGAGGCCGGCTACGTCTACATCGCCAAGCCGCCGCTCTATCGCATGACCAGAGGCCAGAAGCACCGGTACATCGAGCGCGAGTCCGAGCTCGAGGACATCCTGCTCGGAGACAAGTTCGAGAAGCTCGAGATCTTCGATCGCTACAACAAGCCGCTGAAGCTGACCGACACACGGTGGAAGCGCTTCAACCGGCTACTCAAGCAGTACGACGGCTGGGCCTCCGCGCTGCGCGCGGAGCACGGCCACGGCGTCATCTCGTTCCTGCAGCAGGCGCGCCTGCTCGAGGAGCAGATCACCGACGTCGACGCGCTGCTGCGCCACGTCGCCAAGGACGGCCAGAACGGCGAGTCGCACCGCACCGAGCTGCTGTCCGAGAACGACGTCGAGGTGGTGATCCGGACGATCGAGGCAAAGACCGGCCTGTCCACCACCCATACCGTCCCGCGGGCGACGCTCGAGGCCGAGGAGTATCGCCGGCTCGCCGAGGTTCACCGGGAGCTCGTCGAACTTGTCGGCACCCCGCCGTTCCAGGTGCAGCTGGCCGACAACCACAAGGATGCTCCCAGCTTCGACGAGCTGCGGGAGACGGTGCTGGAGGTCGCCCAGCGCGGGATCGAGTACTACCGGTTCAAGGGTCTCGGCGAGATGGACGCGCACGAGCTGCGCGAGACGACGATGGACCCCGCCTCGCGGACGCTCGTGCAGGTCACGATGGAGGACGCGGCCTCGGCTGACCTGGTGTTCTCGATGCTGATGGGTGATCAGGTCGAGCCGCGCCGGGCGTTCATCGAAGAAAACGCGCGCCTCGCCACGCTGGACACATAGGAGGACTCATGTCATCGATCGACACCATCAGCGGCGGCAACATCGAGCCTCGCGGGCTCGAGGACGAGATGCGCTCGGCGTATCTCGACTACGCCATGTCGGTGATCGTCGGGCGCGCTCTGCCCGACGTCCGCGACGGCCTCAAGCCGGTCCACCGCCGAATCTTGTTCGCGATGAACGAGCTCAACCTGCGGCCCCCGCGCAAGCACGTCAAATGCGCCACGATCGTCGGCGAGGTGATGGGCAAGTTCCACCCTCACGGCGACTCCGCGATCTACGACACGCTAGCGCGGATGGCGCAGGACTTCTCGATGCGCTATCCGCTCGTCGACGGTCACGGGAACTTCGGCAACATCGACGGTTGGGGCGCGGCGGCGATGCGGTACACCGAGGCCCGCCTCGACCCGCTGGCCACCGAGATGCTGCGCGACATCGACCAGGACACGGTCGACTTCGCCCCCAACTACGATGGCACCAGGCAGGAGCCGCTCGTCCTGCCGTCGCGCTTCCCGAACCTGCTCGTGAACGGCGGCTCCGGGATCGCGGTCGGGATGGCGACCAACATCCCGCCGCACAACCTGCGCGAGGTGGTGGCGGCGACGCTCGCCTACATCGACGATCCGGATATCGACGTCGAGGGCCTGATGAAGCACCTGAAGGGCCCGGACTTCCCGACCGCCGGAACGATCCTCGGCCGCGACGGGATTCGCGACGCCTATGCGACCGGTCGTGGGCGGATTCGCGTGCAGGCAAAGGCGCACATCGAACCGATCCAGCAGGGCAAGGAGGCGATCATCGTCACCGAACTGCCCTTCCAGGTCCGCAAGGGCGGTGACGGCGGCGTGATCGAGAAGATCGCCGGCCTCGTCCACGAGAAGAAGCTCTCCGAGATCACCGACATTCGCGACGAGTCCGACCGCAACGGCATGCGGATCGTGATCGAGCTCAAGCGCGACGCGATCCCGAAGGTCGTGCTCAACAAGCTGTTCAAGCACACGCCGATGCAGCAGACGTTCGGCGTGAACGTGGTGGCGCTGGTCGACAACGTGCCCCGCACGCTGTCGCTGCGCGAGGTGATCGGATACTACGTCGACCACCAGCGCGAGGTCATCGTTCGCCGGACCAAGTACGAGCTGCGCCGGTCCGAGGAGCGCGCGCACATCCTCGAGGGCCAGCTGATCGCGTTGGCGAACCTCGACGACGTGA
Organism: uncultured Solirubrobacterales bacterium; assembly: GCA_963796575.1. Lineage (GTDB taxonomy): Bacteria > Actinomycetota > Thermoleophilia > Solirubrobacterales > Solirubrobacteraceae > Palsa-465. The sequence goes on from CAWCMG010000026.1 coordinate 22,075, forward strand.
TCGCGCTGATCCGCGGATCGCGCGACCCGGAGACGGCGCGGAACGAATTGGTTTCGCGGTTCGAGCTGACGGTGATCCAGGCTCAGGCAATCCTCCAGCTGACGCTCAGCCGCCTGACCGCGCTCGAGGCGGACAAGATCAAGCAGGAGCACGCGGATCTGCTCGAGCGGATCAAGGAGCTGCGCGAGATCCTCGGCGATGAGAGCAGGGTCCTGGGCCTGATCAAGGAGGAGCTCGCCGAGATCGCCGAGACCTACGGCGATGACCGGCGCACCGAGATCATGCACGCCGAGGGCGAGATCGACATCGAGGACCTGATCGCCGACCAGCAGATGGTGATCTCGATCACGCACTCGGGCTACATCAAGTCGCTGCCGCTGTCGACCTACCGCCAGCAGCGCCGCGGCGGCGTCGGCGTGACCGGGATGGACATGAAGGAGGACGACTACATCGAGCACCTGTTCGTGTCCTCGACGCACGACTACCTGCTGTTCTTCACGAACCGCGGAAAGGTGTACCGGCTAAAGGTGTACGAGCTGCCCGAGGCCTCGCGGACCTCGCGCGGCCGCGCGCTCGTCAACCTGCTGCCGCTGCGCGAGGGCGAGCGGGTCCAGTCGGTGCTGTCGACCCGCGACTTCGGCGAGGGCAAGTATCTGGTGTTCGCGACCCGGAACGGGATGGTCAAGAAGACCGAGTTCGCCGCCTACAACACGCCGATCAAGGCCGACGGCATCATCGCGATCAACATCCGCGACGACGACGAGCTGATCGCGGTCCGGCGCACCTCCGGCCACGACGACATCATCATGGTCTCGCGCTCGGGACAGGCCGCGCGTTTCAGCGAGGGTCAGGTCCGCTCGATGGGCCGCGACACGAGCGGCGTCCGCGGCATGAACGTCTCGCAGAAAGGCAATGCGGTGCTGGCGATGGACGTCGCTCGCGATGACCAGGAGCTCCTCGTGGTGACCGAGAACGGCTACGGCAAGCGGACGCCGATCCCCGACTACCCGGTGAAGGGGAGAGGGACGATGGGCGTGAAGACGATCACTCTGACCGAGAACAAAGGTGCGCTCGCCGGCGCACTGGTCGTGCGCGAACATCAGGAGCTCGTGTTCATCTCCCAGAACGGGATGGTCCAGCGCACCTCCGTGCGCGGCATCAACCGCTACGGCCGCGCCTCCCAGGGCGTGAAGGTGATGAACATCCGCGACGACGACCAGGTCAGCGCCGTGGCGCTCGTGGTCGAGTCCGAGACCTCTACGGCGGCGTCGGTCATTGATGAGGCCGACGCCTCTCCGGACGCCTCCGTAGGCGACGAATTCGAGACCTCGACGGAGTCGCCGGTCGACGACGAGGTCGTCGACGACGAGGACCTCGGCGACAGCGACGGCCTCGCCGACGAAGAGGATTAGAAGACTGATCCGGGTGCGGGCCCGGATCCCTCAAGGGCCGCCTGAAACCTACCGATAAGCGGTCAAATGGGACCTGGTCGGTCAAACTTGCGGTCGCTGGCACACAGCGCCGGCGCGGTCGAGCCGTCCACAGTTCCGACCGGGCCTCGGCGGGGTCGACGCCGCATGGTGTTCGCGCTAGTGATCGGCTGGCTGGCGCTGATCGGGGTCGGGTGCTGGCTGCTTGCCGCCTCACAGGCGAACAGCCGCAAGGCGATGGAGGCGCGACTACAGACGCGCGTCCAGTACGCAGCGAACTTCGTCTCGATCTACACCGACGACCTCCTCGCCAGCCAACGCGCCCAAGCGCTCAACTGGTTCGCCACGCCGGTCGTGACCCAGGACACGCTCGATCGCGACTCGGGCGCGCTGGGGCTCGAGGCCGCGGTCGTCCTCGACATGCACGGGCACGTGATCCGGGCGGCATCGGCGGCGCCGAAATCACTCGTCGACGTTCTCTCGAGCAAGTACGCGAACCTCGCCGGCGTGTTTGCGATGCCGGATGCTTCGGGCGTCGCCCTCAGCAACATCGACGGGTCACCGGTTCTCAGCTTTGGGGTCGTATACCCGACGCCGTCGGGGCGCCGGGTATACGCCGGCGCGTACGCGATGTCGGAGAGCGTGCTGCCGGCGGTTCTCGGGAGCGTCCTCTCGAGCCCCGGATGGCAGGCGTATCTCGTCGACCTGCACGGAGGCCTGCTCGCGGGCGTGCCGTCCGGGAGGGCGCAGGCGAGCACGCTCGCCAAGGCCGACCCGGAGCTGTGGGCCGCGGACCGGCACGCGCCGGACGGCTCATACGACGGCCCGCAGGGCAAGCAGTACTACGTCACGGCGCCGGTCGCGGGAACCGCGTGGCGGATAGTCCTCAGGGACCCGGAGGCGCAACTGTTCACGTTCCTCAACGGCGCCGGCAGGTGGCTCCCGTGGTTCGCGCTGGCCGGGCTGGCGGTCGCGGGGCTGGCCATCATCATGCTGATCACGCGCCTCCACGGCCGCCGCGCACAGCTCATCCGGCTCAACACCGATCTGGCGCGACTGGCCGCGATCGACCCGTTGACCGGCCTGCGGAACCGCCGCGCGATCGGCGAGTACCTGTACGACGCGCTGAGCGCCGCCCGCCGCCACGACCACCCTCTGTCGGTGCTGGTCGTCGACATCGATCACTTCAAGACGATCAACGACACCCTCGGTCACCGCAGCGGGGATGGCGTGCTCGAGCACACCGCGCGGGTCCTCGACGGCGCCCTGCGCGCCGAGGACGCGATCGGCCGCTGGGGCGGCGAGGAGTTCCTGGTCGTTCTTCCCAACACGGACGAGGAAGGCGCGTTGCGGGCGACCGAACGTCTCCGGGAGGCGCTGGCCGCCGACCAGCCCGAGGGCGCGCGCTCTCGCGAGCTGCCGGTGACGATCACGATCGGCGTCGCCGAGTGGCACCACGACGAGCTGGACGAGCTCGTGAGCCGGGCCGACAGCGCCCTGTACCTCGGCAAGGCCGCCGGCCGGGACACCGTGCAGGTGTCGAGCCCGCTGCACGGGGTCACGGAGCCGATCTAGCGCCGGCCGGGGGCGATCCCTCCCCTTAAACGCGTGAAGGGCGCCGTCGACCCGACGCCCTTCACAGTTTGGCTGGCATCACCGTCGCGAGCTTGGGTACGGACCGGAGGGACCAATCCCGGCACTCGCGCCGGCGGTGTCTCGGGGGGACTCCGCTAAGCGGGGTCAGCCTCCGACTTAGTGGCCGGACACCTCCAGGGTCCCGCAAGAACTTTCAGACAGTCGGACCACCTCCTTTCTCTGGTGACGATCAGATTACCAACCGCTGCGGAGCTCCGGTAGGTGTCCGCACCGGATGCCCGTGCGCCGCCACCGGGTGTCTCTTGGCTGCGGTATCGGGCGCGAGGCATCCGGGTGGGACACCCACCTACGCAGCTATCGCGAGCGGGGTCGATGCATGAGCCGCGAGTCGCTCCCGCGGCTCGGCGTGCAGCCGACCCTACGCGGCGAGGTATTGCTGCCAGGCGACGGGGATCGTCGGGCTCGCCACGTGGATGAACACGGTGGCGCTCGGCATCCGCGGCTGCTTGAGCAGGTGCATGCCGGCCTGGCGCGGGAGCGCGTCGCCCTTACGCCGGTTGCACGGCGCGCACGACGCGACGATGTTGTCCCACCCCGACCCGCCGCCCTTGGAGCGCGGGATCACGTGGTCGACGGTCAGGTTGGACCGCGAGCCGCAGTACTGGCAGGTCCAGTTGTCGCGCGCGAACACGGCCCGGCGGGTGATCTTCCGCCGGTGCGTGTCGCGAGGGATCCGCACATAGCTGACGAGCCGGATCACGACCGGCCGCGACATCGACGCGGTCGCGGAGTGCAGCTCCCAGTCGCCGCGCTCGATCACCTCCGCCTTCTCCTTGAGGAGCAGCACGACGGCGCGCCGAACAGTGCACACGTTGATCGGTTCGTACGTCGCGTTCAATACGAGCACCCGGCCACCCTCACGTCCGCGTCGCTGGTGCTCTGGAGGCGACGCGGACCATGCTGGCGCTGGTACTGAAGTGGCCATGGCTGGCCGCAGTGTACCGGTGGCTCCCGTAGTCCTGATAAGGGCTTGTTACGTCTCAGACGATGGCGGCCGGGAACGACCCGAGCACCCGCAGCACCTCGACGTGCGCGCGAAGCCCGACGAGCGCGTCGGCGACGTGCGGCTCGATGTCGCGGCCCTCGAGGTCGAGGAAGAACATGTACCGCCCGAGGCCCTGTTTGCGCGGCCGCGACTCGATGCGGGTGAGGTTCACGTCGCGCGTGGCGAACTCGGCGAGGCAGTGCACCAGCCAGCCGGGCGCCTCGGAGCCGACCCCCCAGAACACCACCGCGGTCTTCCACGGGCCGAGCGGCGCGTCGGTTGACTCGCGCCCGCCCACCCCGCCCGCCGCCGCCCCGACCGGCCCGAGCCAGACGAACCGGGTCTCGTTCTCCGCGACGTCCTCGACGCCGGCGCGCAGCACCTGGCAGCCGTAGCGCTCGGCCGCCACGCGGTTACCGAGCGCCGCCCACGGGCCGTCGTGGTCGGCGACGATCTTGACCGCCTCGGCGGTCGAGCTGCCGGCGAGCACCTGCGCCCCCGGGAGACGCGTACGGATGAACCGCGCGCATTGCGCGGTCGCCTGCGGATGCGATACGACCGTGTCGATCTCCGAGAGCTCGAGCGCGGTGCGCGCGATCAGGCAATGGCGGATCGGATGGACGACCTCGCCGAGGATCGCGACGTCCTCGGTCTCCATCGCGAGCGCGTCGAGCGTCGCGTTCACCGAGCCCTCGAGCGAGTTCTCGATCGGGACCAGCGCCCGCTGCACGGCCCCGAAGTGGACCGCCATCACCGTGTCGTAGATCGTCGCGTACGGCACCGCGTCGAGCTCGTGCCCCGCCGTCGCGGCGAGCAGTGCCTCCTGAGTCCAGGTGCCCTCAGGGCCGAAGTAGGCGACGCGCATCCGCTCAGGTTGCAGCTGGAGGTGCGGGGACGGCCACTAGCCCGAGCGCTGCCGCACGTCGGCCTCGAGCGCGCGCTTGATCGCCTCGTCCTCCTCGGGTGAGAGCTCGAGCTCGGGCTTGCCCTCCCGGACCTCCTTGGCGTACAGGCGCGCCTGGTCGCGGTGGTGGATCGAGGACAGCACGAGCCCGGAGCGGTTGGCGTCGAGCAGCGCGATCGACGTCGATTGCCGGCCGGACATCTCGCCGTAGGCGTCGTAGCGGATCAAGGCCCGGTACGCCACCGATCCGTCGATCCGATGCTCGGCCGTCTCCATCCGGCTTTCGAGGCGCTGGGAAGCGTCCTGGACGTAGTCGTAGAGCGCCTCGAACTGCTGCTGGAGCGAGGCGGCGTGCGCGACCAGGTCCTGCTCGTGGCCGCCGAGAATCATTCGCTGGGCGGCGCGGAGCCGGCGCAGCTTAACGCCGAGGATCGCGCAGAGGAGAAGCGCCAGGAGCGCGCCGGCGGCGGCGGCCATCGCCACGATCCCAGCCGTGCTGGTCAGGTTGTGCACTGCCGACAGCATACGGTCACTCCAGCCCTCACTGGAACGTGACCTGGAACGTCTGCGAGTTGTTCGCGATGTTCTTTTCGCCGGGCACGGGCACGATCTCGGCGGTGACCGAGTGCGTCCCACGCGGGGGCGTCGTGCTGAGCGTCACCTGACAGCTGGTTGACTCGCCGGCGGTCGTCTGCGGGACGATCGTCTGCCCGCTGACGCCCGTGCCCGACACCGTCACCCGGCACTTCACGTTGGTCTCGGTGTTCTGACCGGTGTTCGCGAAGTTCAGTGTGAACGTGGGCGCCGGGCTCGCCGGGATCGAGTTCGTCGAGCCGGGCTGGAGCGTGCTTCCCCCGACGCTGACCGAGTTCAACTCGTGCCCGTGCAGGCCCGGGGCGATGGTCTGGGTCTGCCCGGAGGAGGAGGGCAGCGACACGTGGAGCGCGGTCGCGACGTGCTGGGGGTCGAGCCAGTTGATCGACGGCAGGAACTGGCTCGCGTTGAGCTGCTGCCCGCCCAGCCCGCCGACCGTTATCCCGGCCGCGCGCAGCGCGCCGACGATCTGCGGGACGCTGTAGTCCTTGTAGAGCACGTCGGAGGCGTAGAACCTCGCCATCTCGGCGGCGATCGTGTTTATGGCGTCCTTGCTTGTCGTGGACTGGAGAGCAGGCTGGATTTGGTTGGCGATGTTGGTCATCCCATCCTTGCGCATCTGGAGCGCGTCCACGAACTGCTGCTGGGCCCCTTTCACCTCGTCGGGAACGCTCAGACCCTTGGCGTTGCTGAGCTCGGTGCCGGCATCGCCCGCCGCCTGGGCGAGGCTCTGCTGGAGGCTCATCGGGTCGCTCGTGCCGCCCGAGAGGGCCTTGAAGAAGTTCGCGCCGGTCTGCACGGAGCGCGCATTCAGCGACGCGACGTTGTTGTTGTAGTCCTTGAGCGCGCTGTTCCGGGCGCTGGTCTCGCAGCTGTTGACCAGGACCGCGATCAGGATGATCGCGACGACGACAACGACCGCGAGGCCGATGCGGCGGACCATGATCGCCTGGCGATCCGCGCCCGGCGGCCGACGGCTACCACCCCCCGTCGGTCGGCGTCGGCGCGGTGCCGCCCGTGGCGTGGTCCGAGTCTCCTCAGGCTCGTCGAAGAACGACACGCTGCTCTCGCTCCTTGCGGGATCTGGAAACGCTCAGTATGACCGGCGGAACGGCGGTAAGGCGACTCCGAACAATTGCAGAGAAAGGGGAAGGCCCCAGTTGCCGCGAAAAATGGCGTGTGCGCGCGCACAATCAGTCCCGTTCCCAGGCCCCTACACGGGTCGCCGGAGCCTCGGGGCGGCCGGCCGAGGTCGAGGGGGCAGTCGAGGACGGCGAACGGATCCGATCCGACGCCCCGGTCGTCCTGCGCCGCTACCGGCTTCGCCGCCGCCTCGGCACCGGCGGATTCGCCACCGTCTGGATGGCGCACGACGAGCGGCTCGATCGTGAGGTGGCGGTCAAGATCCTGGCGCGGGAGTGCGTGAACGGCGGCCGGTTCGAGCGCGAGGCCCGTGCCGCCGCGAGGCTCGCGCACCCGGGAATAGTGACTCTGTACGAGGCCGCGGTCGACGACGAGGGCGCGTATCTGGTGTCAGAGCTCGTCCACGGGACCACGCTCGACCGGCTGCTCGCCGAGGGCCGGCTGTCGGATCGCGATGTCGTCCAGGTCGGGATCGCGCTGTGCGACGCGCTCGCGCATGCCCACGCCAACGGCGTGATCCACCGGGACGTCAAGCCGTCCAACGTGCTCATCCCCGAGCGTCCGACCTCGCCGGCAGCGCTGGCCAGATTGACCGACTTCGGCGTTGCGCGCGTGCTCGGGGGCGACTCGCTGACCATTACGGGTGACGTGATCGGGACAGTCGCGTACATGGCGCCCGAGCAGGCACAGGGACTGCCGGCCGGCGCGTCGGCGGACCTGTTCTCCCTGGCGCTCGTGTTGTACGAGGCGCTGACCGGCATCAACCCGGTACGGGCTGGAGTCGGCACTCAGCCCGTACGGCGGCTCGGCACGCACCTCCCGCCGCTCCGGCGCCAGCGCCGCGACCTTCCGCGCGAGCTCGGGCAGGCGATCGACCTGGCGCTCCGTCCGCGCCCGGGGGAGCGGGGGCGGCTCGACGAGCTACGGGGCGCGCTCGCGACCGTCGCCGGCCGGATGCGCGACGAGCCCGGAGTGATCGCCGAGCCATGGCGTCCGCGGACGACGGCCCGGCGGCGGCCCGACACCGATGAGCTCCACCTCCGGATCGAAGATCACCGCAGGCTCGCCGAGGCCGAGAGCGACCGCGCCCGCGCCCGGACCGACGACTTCGATGCCGACGAACCGGTCGAGGGACGGCTCCGCCATGAGAAGGTGCACATCCCGTGGCCTCGCCGCGCCCTCGCGGGCGTGGCCGCCGCCGCGCTGAGCGCCTGGCTCGCACGCCACGCCCCCGGTTCCTCTCCGTTCCCGGTCGCCGCGACCGCATGCGTGGCGGGCGTCCTGGTCGCGGCCCTTCCCCGCGTCGGCTGGCTGGCGCTGACCGCGTTCATGGCGACGTGCCTGGTCACGCACTCCCACGCCGGCGGCGCGCTGGTACTCGTCGCCGGCGCGCTCGTCCCGGTCGTGCTCTCGCCGCGCGACGGGCCCGCCTGGCCGCTCGCGGCGGGGGCTCCGGCGCTCGGCGCGATCGGTCTCGCCGGAGCATGGCCGGCGGTGGCCGGGTTCGCGGGCCCCGCTTGGCGCCGCGCGACGCTGGCCGCCACGGGCTGGCTCTGGCTGGCCCTCGCGCACGAGCTCTACACCTCGTCAGCCAACGAAACTGTTCACCGCATGCTGTTACCGCTGCTGACGGTCGGTACGCTCGTCGGCGCCGGAGTCTGGGCGGCGGCCGCGATCGTCCTCCCGTGGGCCGGAATCCGGCGTTCGCCGGTGCTCGAAGCGGCGCTGCTGGCGGGCTGGGCGGCGGCGCTCGCGCTCGGCACGATCGCGGCCGCGAACCTCGGTGCGCCGAGCCCCCATCTGAGCGCGGGCGCGGTGGTCGTGGGCGCTCTCGCCGGGGCGCTTGTGGCGCTTGTCACGAGGCGGGCCGGGCACCGGCTGGGGAGCGCGAGATGGGCGAAAGATTGCGCTCCGACCGCGTAGCATGGAACTCCGGCAAATCCCGCGAAACCCTGCCCGCGACGGGATATCGCCGTGCACCGATGAGCGTTCTGAAGAGTCTCGAGAACAAGCTTGCAGGCCTGGTCGAAGGCACGTTCAGCCGTGCTTTCCGGTCCGAGGTCCGTCCGGTCGAGATCGCGCGCAAGCTCGCCCGCGAGATGGAGGAGCACAAGTCGTTCTCGGTGTCCCGGACGTACGCGCCGAACGAGTATCGCGTGTTCCTGTCCCCTCGCGATCGCGAGCGCTTTGCCGGCTACGAGGGAGCGTTGACGGCCGAGCTCGCCGGGTATCTGCTCGAGCATGCGCGCAGGGAGCGCCTGACCTTGCTGTCTCGGCCGGTGATCGAGTTCGAGACCGACGAGCGGCTCGGGCTGGGCGAGTTCGGGATCCAGACGCGGGTCGCACAACCCGAGGACGAGCCGGTCAGCGCGCCGCCCGCGGCCCAGTCCGGGCGCACGATGATCTACAGCAATTCCGAGCGCTTGTCCGAGCCGCTCAGGGACCAGGGCCCCACCCACCCCGCGCGGTCGCAGAAGGTGCTGCTCCTGGTCGACGGAAAGCGGGTCGTGCTCGGGCCGGCGGGGGCGACGCTGGGGCGCGGGCGTCAGTGCGATGTCGTGCTGAACGACCCGAACGTGTCGCGCGAGCACGCCGAGATCCGGCCCCGCGGGGGATCGTGGGTGATCACGGACCTCGGCTCGACCAACGGCTCACAGCTCAACGGCCGCCGGATCGACGGCTCGGAGGTGCTCCGCGCCGGCGACGAGATCGAGCTCGGCGAGTCCGTGATGACGTTCACGTTGGAGTAGCGCCTCGCGATGCTCGCGCCCGTCTCGGTAGGTCTGAAGTTCGGCTTCCTGATCGTCCTGTACCTGTTTCTGATGTGGGTTGCGTGGAGCGCAATGCGCGATCTTCGCCGTGGCCGCGGCGGGGCGGTGCGGCCCGAGGAGCCCGCCGCCTACGAGGCCACCGGCATGTACTCGGCCGCGAGCGGGCTCGGCGATCTGGACCTCGACGGGTTCGAGCCGCGCCTGACGGTCGAGCGGGCCCCCGGGCACGAGACCGGCAGCGCGTATGAAATTCCCGACCAGGGCGCTACTCTCGGCCGCGGAGACGTCGAGATCAGGCTCGACGATCCGTTCGCCTCCGCGCACCACGCCCGCATCTCGCGGGAGGGTCACGTCGTCGTGATCGAGGACCTCGGATCCACCAATGGGACCTACCTGAACGAAGAGCCGCTGAACGGCCCCCAGCCGCTGCATCCCGGCGATCGGATCAGGATTGGCGACTGCGAGTTCTCTTACGAGCAATGACGATCGAGCCTGCGAACCGGATTGAATCCCCCTGACGATGCTGCGCGCGGCGGAGACAACCTGCAAGACCGACACCGGCCGTCAGCGGCGGGACAACGAGGACAGCGCGTTCGCGCGTGCCCCGGTGTTCGTGGTTGCCGACGGGATGGGCGGTGCCCAGGCCGGGGAGGTTGCCTCGCGGATCGCGGTCGAGGCGTTCGAACAAGGCCTCCCCGACCAGGGCAGCCCGGAGGAGCGCCTGGCCGAACGGGTGCGCGAGGCCAACCAGCAGATCTACGAGCGCTCGCGCGCGGATCGCGGCCGGGCCGGCATGGGCACGACCCTAACGGCCGCCTACGTCGACGACACCCATGTCGCGATCGCACACGTCGGCGACAGCCGCGCCTACCTGTTCCGGGACGGGTCGCTGCAGCGGCTGACCCAGGACCATTCGCTGGTCGACGAGCTCGTGCGCCGCGGGAAGCTGACCGAGGAGCAGGCCGCGGAGCATCCGCAGCGATCGATCATCACGCGCGCGCTCGGGCCGGAGCCGGACGTCGAGGTCGATACGTGGACCTATCCGGCGCGTGCTGGCGACGTCGTCCTGCTGTGCAGCGACGGTCTCACCTCGATGATCTCCGAGGAGCGGGTCAGGGCGATCCTCGCCGAGCACAGCAACCTCGACGAGGCCGCTGACGCGCTGATCCGCGAGGCGAACGAGGCGGGCGGCCGGGACAACATCACGGTCGTGCTGTTCCGGCTCGAGGAGCTCGGTGACCACGACGCCGCCGGCGAGGAGACGATGGTCGGGGTCTCGGTGCCGCGCGATGCGCTCGCCTCCGACAACGAGGAATCGGACCGCTCCGGCGCGACGGCGGTGGCCGTGGCGCCGCCGCCCACGCGCGCCTCTGCGCACCGCAAGTCGCCGGCCCCGCCTCCGGTGACGCGCCGCCTGCAGCCCCGGCCGCCCGCGACCGTGAACAGGGAGCGCCGTTTCGCCACGCCGATCGCGGCCCTGCTGGCCACGCTGATCGTGCTCGGGCTGATCCTGGCGGGCGGCTACCTGGCGAGCCGCCAGCTCTACTTCCTCGGGACCAACGCGCAGGGGATCGTCACGGTCTACCGCGGCCTGCCTTTCGACCTACCGTTCGGGGTGCCCCTGTACGAGACGTACTACGTCTCCGGTGTGCCCGCCTCGATCGTGCCCACGGCCCGCCGCGGCCAGCTCCTGAACAATGACCTGCGCTCGCAATCGGACGCGACGTCGCTGGTGATGGACCTCGAGCAGGGCCGGATCTCGCCGTGAACCGTGATGGGGGCCCGCCCACCCCGCCCACCCCGCCCACCTCGCCCACCCCGCCTGCCCGGGCGCCACACGCTCGAACGGGAGCGTCGTGGTGAGCGCGCGCAACCGAGAGCTCCTGGGCCTGATCCCGGCATCGCTGCTCGTGACCGCGGGCTTCGCCGGCGTGTTCATCCAGCGTTCGAACGCGTTGTCGAACGTGTCGTTGACCTACGGCGCGCTGTTCCTGGGGCTGTGCATCGCGGCCCACATCTTCATCAGGATCACGCTCCCGCGCGCAGACCCGTACATGTTCCCGCTGGTCGCCGTGCTGGCCAGCTTCGGGCTGGTGATGATCTACCGGATCGATCCGACGCTGGCCCGTCAGCAGGCGCAGTGGTTCGTGCTCGGGCTTGTGCTGTTCGCGGCCACGGTCCTCTTGCTCCGCGACTACCGCAAGCTCGAGCGCTACCGCTACGTCATCGTGTTGATCTCGCTCGGGCTGCTGGTCTTGCCGCGGCTTCCGGGTATCGGCTACGCGGCCAACGGCGCATATCTCGGGGTGCGGATTCCCGGCCTGTTCGTGTTCCAGCCGGCGGAGTTCGCGAAGATCGGCCTGGTCATCTTCCTGGCCAGCTACCTGCGTGACACGCGGCAGGTGCTGGTCCAGGGCGGACGGCGGTTTCTCGGGATCACCTTTCCGCCGCTGAAGCAGTTCGGACCGGTGGTCGTCATCTGGGGGCTGGCGATGGCGACCCTCGTTGTGCTGAGCGACACGGGCTCGTCGATCATGTTCTACGGCGGGCTACTGGCGATGCTGTACGTCGCTACCAACCGGGTGTCGTTCGTGGTGATCGGCCTGATCGCCGCCGCGGTCGGCTTCTGGTACCTCGGCGCGCACATCCCTCACATCCACGCACGCGTCGAGACCTGGCTGCACCCCCTGGATCCGCGGCTGTACCACGCTCCGCTCGGGAGCTACCAGGTCGCCAACTCGATGTTCGCCCAAGCGGCCGGGGGGATGTTCGGACAGGGCTTCGGTCAAGCGGCGCTGACCCTGCCCAACGGCGGAGCGCTGCTACCGGCGCCGCAGACCGACATGATCTACGCCGTCATCACGGACGAGCTCGGCCTGTTCGGCGCCGTCGCCGTGCTGATGACCTACCTGCTGCTCGTCGCGCGCGGCTTCAAGACCGCGATGCTGGCGCGGGATTCGTTCTCGACGCTGCTGGCCACCGGGCTCAGCGCGATGTTCGCCCTGCAGGTGTTCGTGATCGTCGGGGGCGTCACGCGCGTGATCCCGCTGACCGGTGTCACTCTGCCGTTCATCTCCTACGGCGGGTCGTCGATCGTTGCCAACCTCGTGCTGGTCGCGTTGCTCCTGCTCGTCTCCGATCGCGCCCGGAGGCCCGCGTGAACGCCCCGATCGCGCGCCTGTTCGGCGTGATCATCCTCCTGTTTGCGCTGCTCGTCGTGTTCACCTCGCGCTGGACCGTGTTCCAGGCGTCCTCGCTCAACAACAACTCGTTGAACGTGCGCACGCTGCTCGACGAGCTGCACATCAAACGCGGGCAGATCCTCGCGGCCGACGGCACCGTGCTCGCCAAGTCCGTGCCCGCGGCGGGCAACACCTGGAGCCGGTCGTATCCGACCGGGAGCCTGTTCGCGCAGCCGGTGGGATTCTCGATCGCCGCCAAGGGCGAGGCGGCCGGACTCGAGGAGTCCGCCGGCCCGGACCTTCGGGGTGTGCAGACCGGCCTGAGCTCGATCTTCGGGCAACTGAGCCCGCGCCCGGTTGGCGACGACGTGTACACGACGCTCGACCCCAAGGGGCAGCGCGCAGCCCAGCAGGCGCTCGCCGGACGAGCGGGCTCGGTGGTCGCGCTCGATCCGAGCACGGGTGCGGTCAAGGTCATGTACGCGAACCCGGGATACGACGACAACAACCCGCCGACCAAGAGCAGCGTCACGGACACAACGTTCAACCGCGTGACCCAGGGCGCCTACGCTCCGGGCTCGACGTTCAAGATCGTGACCGCGACGGCGGCGATCGATAGCGGCATGTACACGCCCGACTCGGTCATCAACGGTAACTCCCCGATCACGGTCTCCGGGGTGCCGCTGTCGAACGACGGCGACAAGAGCTGGGGGCCGCAGACACTCACGACGGCGATGACGTACTCGATCAACACGATCTTCGCTCAGGTCGCCGAGCACGTCGGGCGCCTGACGATGACCGACTACATGAAGCGGTTCGGCTTCTACTCCAAGCCGCCGCTCGACTTCCCGTCGTTCGAGCTGAACACGAGCAAGCCCGTCGCCCCCGACGGGCGACCGTACCCGCCGGGAAGCCCGAACGAGGACATCGGCCGGATCGGAATCGGGGAAGGCGGGCTCCAGGTGACGCCGCTGCAGATGGCGATGGTCGCGGCGGCGGTGGCGGACGGCGGCACGCTGATGACGCCGCATCTGATCGACCGAGTCGTCGATCAGGACGGCCGCACGGTCAAGACGACCAGCCCGACCGTCTACAGCCACGTCATGAAGCCATCGACCGCCGCAGAGGTGACGAAGATGATGGAGAAGGTGGTCGAGGAGGGGACGGGCACCGCGGTCCAGCTCGGCGGGATCAGCGTCGCCGGCAAGACCGGAACGGCGCAGATCGGCTCAGGCGGCTCGAACCTGACGCAGCCGGCGTTCGTCGCGTTCGCGCCGGCCGACCATCCGAAGATCGCAATCGCCGTGAATGTCGACGTGTCAAACGGCGGCTTTGGCGGCACGGTCGCGGCTCCGATCGCGAAGGCCGTGCTCCAGGCCCTGCTGGCGAACGGTGGGTGATGGCAGGACTCCCCCCCGGCACGATCGTCGACAGCCGCTACAAGATCGTGTCGCGGCTGGGCGCCGGCGGGATGGCCGACGTGTTCCTGGCCGAGGATGAGCAGCTCGGTCGCAAGGTCGCGCTGAAGCTGCTCTACCAGCGTTTCGCCGAGGACCCGGGGTTCGTCGAGCGGTTCCGCCGCGAGGCCCAGGCGGCCGCCGGTCTCCAGCACCCCAACGTCGTCAGCGTCTACGACCGCGGCTCATTCGACGGGACCTACTACATCGCGATGGAGTACCTGCCCGGTCGCTCGCTCAAGCAGCTGATCCGCGAGGAGGCGCCCTTGGATCCCGTCCGGGCGATCGACATCGCGATCCAGATCCTGAAGGCCGCGCGGTTCGCACACCGGCGCGGCGTGATCCACCGCGATCTCAAGCCCCACAACGTGATTGTCGACAGCGCCGACAACGCCAAGGTGACCGACTTCGGGATCGCCCGGGCGGGCGCGTCGGACATGACCGAGACCGGCTCGATCATGGGGACCGCGCAGTATCTGTCTCCCGAGCAGGCACAGGGCCACGCCGTCAGCGCCGGCTCGGATCTGTACTCGATCGCGGTGGTCCTGTACGAAATGGTCACCGGGCGGGTACCGTTCGACGGCGAATCGGCGGTGACGATCGCGCTCAAGCACGTATCCGAGGCCCCACCGCCTCCGACGACCGTCAACCCGAGCGTTCCGCCCGAACTCGAGCAGGTCGTGATGTGGGGGCTGAACAAGAACCCCGTCGACCGCCCGGCGAACGCCGACCAGTTCATCAACGCGCTCGAGCAGGCCAAGGCCTCGATCCTGTCCGGCTCGCGTGGCCAGCGCACGGCCAGCATGCCGGCGCTGGCCGGGGTCGCGGCCGGCCGGTACGCCGCCTCGGCGGCGCTCACGGCTCCCCCGGTGGCGTCCCCGCCCGCCCGGGACGACACGCTCGGCGGCGTCGTCGTCGGCCCGTTCCCCGAGGACGAGCACCCGCCCGAGCATCGCCGGCGCTGGCCGTGGGTGCTTCTGATCGTCGGGCTCCTGTGCCTCGCCGGCGGCGGGGTGGCGGCATACCTGCTCACACGCCCGACGAAGGTCGTGGTGCCGGCGGTTACCGGAGAGCACTTCAGCACCGCGAGCGCGCAGCTTCAGAACGACAACCTCAACGTGAACCAGCTATCGGTCACCAGCCAGAAGCCGGCCGGGGTCGTGATCGCTCAGGACCCCCTGGCGGGAACCAAGGTCAAGGAAAACTCGACGGTCGCGCTGACCGTCTCGACCGGGCCCGGCAACGCGACGGTTCCGTCAGTGGTGGGCGAGACCCTCAACCAGGCAAAGTCGGCGATCCAGATCGCGAACCTCAAGGTCGGGCGGATCGAGCACCAGTCGAGCACGACCGTGCCCGAAGGTCAGGTGATCGGGAGCAGCCCGCCGGCTGGCGCCACCCCCGGTGTGAATACGCCGGTGACGATCATCGTCTCGACCGGCCCGCCGCCCGTGAACGTTCCGGACGTGACGAGCGAGACCGTCGGCCAGGCGAAGGCGCAGTTGCAGGGCCCGCCGGGTCAGTTCGTGGTCACCACCACGGAACAGGTCTCGACTACCGTCGCGCCCGGAACTGTGATCAGCCAGAGCCCGGTCGGCGGCAGCTCGGTGAAGCCGGGCTCGACGATCGACCTCGTCGTCGCCAAGGCCTCGCCCACGGTCGCCGTGCCTAACGTCGTCGGGGCGAAGCGGGGAGCGGCCGAGGCCACGCTCGGGGCGTCCGGGTTCCCCGCCATCGTGCAGCCGATGGACGTGACCACCAAGAGCCAGGGCGCGGTGGTGCTCAGTCAGAGCCCGACGGCGGGGACGATGGTCAAGAAGGGCACGACGGTCACGATCGTCGTCGGCCACTATGTAGCGCCGACGCCGACCACGACTACGACCACGAGCGCCCCCACGACAAGCACGTCCACGACGCCCACCAGCGGCACGAACACCACGCCGACACCGTGAAGCAGCTCCGTGTCGCGGTGCTCGGGGGAGGCCGCTCCTCCGAGCACGAGGTATCGCTTGCGTCGGCCGCGTCGGTCCGGTCCGGGCTGGAGGAGGCCGGTCACGTGCCGATCGCGATCGACGTCGGGCGCGACGGCGCCTGGCGGCGGGACGGCGCCATCCTCGCGGTGGAGCCCGGCCGCGGGCTCGACGGCGTCGACGTGGTGTTCCCCGTCCTTCACGGCCCGTTCGGCGAGGACGGCACCGTACAGGGGCTGCTCGAGTGTCTCGACGTTCCATACGTCGGCGCGGGCGTGCTCGCCTCCGCGCTGTGCATGGACAAGGTGATGTTCAAGGAGCTGATGGCACACGCCGGCCTTCCGCAGGTCCGCTACCTCGCGGTCCGCGACGAGACGTTCGCGTTCGAGCGCGACGTCGTCCTCGGGGATATGCGCGCGCTCGGCCTGCCCGTGTTCGTCAAGCCGGTACGGCTCGGATCGTCGGTGGGGATCGTCCGCGCCACGACCGAGGCGGAGCTGCCGAGGGCTCTTGAGACCGCGTTCGAGCACGATTCGGTGGCGATCGTGGAGGCCGCCGCGCGCGGTCTCGAGGTCGAATGCTCGGTGCTCGGCGCCAGCGACCCGATCGCGTCCGAGCCCGGAGAGATCGTGCTCGCCAAGGGGGAGTCGGGCTGGTACGACTACGAGGCCAAATACTCGCCGGGCGGGATGCGGCTGATCGTTCCCGCGCGGGTCCCCGACCGAGTCCGCGACCGGATCAGGGAGATCGCGATCAGCGCCTTCGTGCGAGCCGGCTGCCACGGGCTGGCGCGAGTGGACTTCTTCGTCGACGGGGAGCAGGTGCTGCTGAACGAGCTCAACACGATGCCGGGTTTCACCAGCACGAGCGTGTATTCGGCGCTTTTCGACGCCAGCGGCATCCGGTACGCGGAGCTGCTCGATCGCCTCGTCCAGCTCGCCCTGGAGCGCCACGCCGCGGAGCGGCGTCACCGGCATTAAGCTGCCGCCCCATGTCAGAGATCGAGTCAGTCGCCGTCGTAGGGGCGGGGTTCATGGGAACCGGAATCGCGGAGGCCGTCGCGGTCGCGGGGATTCCGGTGATCATCCGCGACGTCGACGACGCCGCGCTCTCTCGAGCGGGCGACCGGATCGACGTCTCGCTGGCGCGAGGGGTCCGCGGCGGCAAGCTGGACGCCGCCGGGGCACAGACCGCGCGCGCGCGGATCGATCTGACGACGCGAATCGAATCGATCGGCGAGGCCAATCTCGTGATCGAGGCCGTGCCCGAGGACGAGCGGCTGAAGCTCGACGTCATGGGCGCTATCGACGAGGTCGTGTCCGACGATGCGATCGTCGCGTCGAACACGTCCTCGATCCCGATCGCGGAGCTCGCGCAGGCGATCCGCACCCCGCAGCGCGTGCTCGGCCTCCACTTCTTCTCGCCGGTGCCGGTGATGCCGCTGGTCGAGGTCGTGGTCGCGCTCGACACGAGCGAGGCGACGGTCGACCGCGCCAAGCAGTTCGTCGAGAAGCTCGGCAAGCGGCCGATCGAGACCAAGGACCGCTCGGGGTTCATCGTGAACATGCTGCTGATCCCGTACCTGATGGCCGCGGTCCGAATGTACGAGGAGGGCTTCGCCTCGCGCGAGGACATCGACAACGGGATGAAGCTCGGCTGCGGTCACCCGATGGGTCCGCTGACCCTGTGCGACTTCATCGGGCTGGACGTGCTCTACGCCATTGGCGCGTCGCTCTACGACGAGTTCAAGCGCGACGAGTACGCGCCACCCCCGCTGCTCAAGCGGATGGTCGCGAGCGGCCGTCTCGGCCGTAAGTCCGGGCGCGGCTTCTACGACTACGCGAGCTGACGGCTGCGGGCATCAGCCCGAGAGTTGGTACAGGACCACCTCGTTGATGTACGCGATCATCTGGGCCGGCGGCAGCGAGGTGATCCACACGAGGTAGTACCGGTACCCGGTCTTGGGCGTGTCGAGCCGAATCGGCTGCTGTCGCTTCACCGAACCAAGCTGCGCGAGCTGGGTCCACCCGCCCGGCCCGGTGGTGAACGCTGCCGGGTCAGGCGGAGAATTGCTGCCCCAGATCTGCACGCTCCAGCCCGGCGACTGGGTGTAGATCTCGATCTCGCGTGCCTGTACCGGCTTGACGGCGTCTACGTACAGGCCGACGCCCGGCTTGCCGAGCTTGCCGGTGTAGTAGTGCTCGGTTGGCCAGGCGGTGTTGAGGTTGCCGTCCACCGCCAGGCCGTCGTCGGCCGGATTCTGCGTCTTGGGCCCGCTGAGCGCGTCGGGGTTGTAGTCGCGCGCGCCGCCCAGTCTGATCGCGGTCAGATGGGGGCTCGGCGGGGGGGCGGCGAGCTTCGGGGTTCCGTGGTGGGTCCTCGTCGCGACCCACGCGATCCCGCCGCCGATCAGCGCCAGCACGACGAGCACGAGGACGACCGCGCGGACCCGGTGAAGCACTCGAAACGGGACGCGCCGGGCGGTCTGGGAGGGAAGCGTCCGCAGCACGTTCGTGACCTCGCCGGTGGCGCTGCCGGCGCGGGCGGTCTCGATGGCGAGCACGTCCTCGAGGTCGGCGATCAGCTCGGCGTCGTCGGCATAGCGGTCCTCGACGCGCTTGGCGGTCGCGGTGTCGACGATGGCCGCGAGTGCTGAGGACACCTCCGGACGCTTTGTCTGCACGTCCGGAAGCTCCTCGCGGACGTGCTTCATCGCCACCGCCACCTGGTTCTCGCCCCGGAACGGAACCTCGCCGGTGATCATCTCGTAGAGCACGATGCCGAGCGAGTACAGGTCCGACTGACCGGTCACGGGC
This sequence comes from uncultured Solirubrobacterales bacterium, assembly GCA_963796575.1. Taxonomy (GTDB): domain Bacteria; phylum Actinomycetota; class Thermoleophilia; order Solirubrobacterales; family Solirubrobacteraceae; genus Palsa-465. The sequence goes on from CAWCMG010000026.1 coordinate 40,980, forward strand.
CGGCCGAGGGCCTGCTCGGGGGAGACGTAATCGGTCGTGCCCAGCACCCGCCCATCGGCGGTGAGCCCCTCCTCGTCGAGCGTGCGGGCGATCCCGAAGTCGGTGACCTTAGCCGAGCCCTCCTCGTCGATCAGCACGTTCTGGGGCTTGACGTCGCGGTGGACGATGTGGCGCGCGTGCGCCACCCCGAGCGCGCGGGCGATCTCGATCGCGTACGCGACCGCCTCGGTCGTGGGCAGGCGCCCCGTGCGGCGGATCCGCTCCTTGAGCGTCTCGCCCTCGACGTACTCGAACACGATGTACGGCCTGTTGTCGTCCTCGCCGTAGTCGATCACGCCGACGATGTGCGGATGGGACAGCTGCGCCACCGCGCGCGCCTCGCGGCGGAACCGCTCGAGCTGGTCGGAGTCGGTGGCGATCTCGCGGTTCATCAGCTTGATCGCGACCTGCCGCTGCAGCGTCTCGTCGGTGGCGCGGTAGACCGTTGACATACCGCCCGACCCGATCCGGGCCTCGAGCCGATAACGGCCGTTGAGCGTGGTGCCGAGCAGCGTGCTCATTGATTGCCCTCTATTTTGCGCGACATCGCCTTCGTCCACACGTACTACTACACCGATCCGGCCTGTCCTTGGTCCTGGGCGCTCGAGCCCGCTCTGCGCAAGCTGAGCTACGAGCTGGCGGGCAGCCTCAGTGTTACCTACGTTATGTGCGGGATGGCGCGCCAGTTCGGAGATGCGGTCCCGATCGTGGCCGAGATGCTGGAGGCGGCCGACCGCAGCGGGATGCCGGTCGATGCGCGCCTGTGGCTGTCGGCGCCGCCGCGCAGTTCGCACCCCGCGTGTCTTGCGGTCAAGGCCGTCTCAGAGCAGGGCGATCCGGGGCCGTACCTGCGTCGCGTGCGCGAGGGCCTGATGTGCCGCCGGCGCAGGCTGGACTCGACCGACGCGCTGCTCGAGGAGGCCCGCGCCGTGCCCGGCATCGACCTCGACAAGCTCCGGCACGCCTTCGGCTCGCATGCGATCGTCGAGGCATTCGGAGCCGACCTCGACCGCGCCGCCGCGGTGCCGGTCGAGCATCACGCCCCAGGCACCGAGCGCGTCAAGCTGCCGTCGCTCGAGTTCGTGGGCTTGGATGGCGAGGTCCATGGGGTATACGGCCCGTCGGACTACGCGTCGCTGGCCGCTGCGGCGATCGCCGCGGGGGCGCGGCCGGCGTCGGCCGCCGGGGTCCCGGCGGCGGTTGAGGTCGCGCTCCGGACGTTCGGCCCGATGGCCACGGCCGAGGTCGCCGCGGTCTGCGACCTGCCGGGGCCGCGCGCGCCGGCGGAGCTGTGGCGGATGGCGACCGAGTGGCGGCTCCGGCCCGACCGGGTCGGGAGCGGCGAGCTGTGGACGCTGGCGTAGTCGCGGGTCCGCTCGCTCGGCCGGCGTCCGCCCAACCCCGATAACCGCGCACTCGACGAGCCGCCGGGCTCGAGTGCGCGAGTTTCGTTGCCATACCGGGACGAATATGCATTCGGCCTGGGAGCGGCGGCGAGTGTTGAGTTGTTGGTCCTCGCGCGCCGGGGTTACCGGGGTGCGGGGAGCGACCGCCGGCGCGCCAGCCGGCGCACGATCAGCCCCGCCAGCGCGATCCGGTACAGCGCGTAGGGCAGCAGCGAGCTGTCGCGCTCGAGCGCCCGGATCAGGCGGGTCGAGCCGAGCGTGGAGACGAATGCCGCGCCGGCGCCGGCGGCGAAGGGCACCGCCGACCCCGCCGGCAACCCCCGCGCCCGCAGCCGCGCGCCCTTCAGCAGCGTGGCGCCGGCGATGATCGGCAGCGCCGCGTGCCGCGACAGCCGGTTGGCATCCACGCGCGTGAAGCGGCGGTAGCGCGCCGCCGCGAGCGTCGCGCCGTTGCGCGAGACGCCGGGGAACAGCGAGCACGCCTGTGCGATCCCCAGACACAGCGCGTCGAGCGCTCCGGCGTCCGAGTGCGTCCGCTCCTGAGGCGAGCGGTCGGCGAGCGCCATCGCGACCGCGCCGACGAACAGGCCGCCGGCGACCGTCGGAGGCGTCCCCAGATGCTGCTCGATCGGTCGCTCGAACCGGTATCCGATGACCGCCGGCGGGGCGAACGAGAGCGCGATCATCAGCAGCGAGCGGGGGTTCAGTCCACGCACGGCCTCGTCGACCTCGCGCCGGAGGCTGATCAGGAGCGCCGCCGCGGTGCCCGTGTGGAGCGCGACCTCGAACGACTTGCGCAGCTCGTCGTCGAGCCGGCTGTAGTCCCAGCCGGCCAGCCAGGGGACGACCGCGATGTGGCCGGAGGACGAGATCGGCAGCAGCTCGGCCGGTCCGTGTAGCGCGCCGAGGACGATCGCCTGCCAGACGGGCAGATCGTCGGACGCCACCCACCGGCTCCTATGCCACGGCCGTCGGGCCGCCGCGCCGCGTCCGGGCGATCCGCACGATCAGATAAGCGATCGCAGCCACGACCAGGGCGGCGCCGACGTAGTCCACGTACTCGAGGTTGTGCCGCCAGCTCTCCCAGTTGCTTCCGACCGCGCGGCCGAGTACGCCGAGGGCGCTGATCCAGACGATCGAGCCGATCGTGGCGAAAGTGAGGAAGCGCAAGTAGCCCATCCTGGCCACCCCCGCGGCGTACGGGAAGGCGGCGCGCGCGAACGGGATCCACCTCGACACGACGATCACCGGCGCGCCCCAGCGCTCGAACCAGCGGTGCGCGCGATCCAGGCGCTGCTTTGAGATATGCAGCTTGTTGCCATGCCGCTCGACCAGCTCCTCGCGCCCCCAGTAGCCGATGCCGTAGGCGACCGAAGCCCCGATCATGTCCCCGAGCACGCCGAACACGATGATCCCGAGCAGGCTCAAGTGGCCCTCGGACACGTTGAAGCCGGCGAACAACATCGTCGGCTCCGATCCGGGCGCTCCGACGACGCCGGAAGTGAGCGTCAACAGCGCCACGCCCGCCAGACCCAGGTCCCGGATGATGTGAGTGGCTAAGGTGACGAGCGAGTCGGTCACCGAGGCGTAGAGGAGCAGCACCGCGGCTAGCGTAGCGACCGCCGCCAGATCGGCGATCGGGCCCGAATTAGGGTTTACTCACCGCCCGGCGCAGCATGAGGATCTGGGTTGACCTGACGAACTCGCCCCACGTGCTCGTGATGCGGCCCGTGATCGCGAACCTGCGGGCCCGCGGGCACGAGGTCGAGGTCACCGCGCGGGACTTCGCGCAGACGCTCGGGCTGCTTCAGCGGTTCGGGATCGAGCACACGGCGATCGGGCATCACCGCGGGGGCAGTCTGGGCGCCAAGGCACGGGGTCTGGGCGAACGATCCCTGGCGCTCACGAAATGGGCACGGGGCCGCGGGTTCGCCGGGGCCCTCGGCCACGGCTCCAACGACATCACGATCGCCGCGGCGTTGCTCAGGATCCCGAGCTCGACGATGTTCGACTACGAGTGGGCGACCGTTCAGCACAACGTCAACTGCAGGCTCGCGAAGGCCGTCGTGGTCCCCGACGCGATCCCGCCGGAGCGGCTGTACCGGTACGGCGCACGCGGCAAGGTCCGCGGCTACCCCGGGCTCAAGGAGGAGTACTACCTATCCGACTTCGAACCGGACCCACTGGTCTTCGCGGACCTGGGGTTGGACCGAGACACGCAGGAGCCGATCACGGTCGTGCGCACGCCGCCCGAGGTCTCGCTGTACCACCGCTTCGAGAACGATCTGTTCGCGCAGGTGCTCGACCGGCTCGCCGGCGCCCAGACGGTCGTGCTCCCCCGCACGCCCGAGCAGCGCTCGCAGCTCCAGCGCGCCGGCGGCTTCATCGTGCCCGAGCGCGCGATCGACGCCCAGTCGCTGATCGCGTACGCGGACGCCGTGGTGTCGGCCGGCGGGACGATGAATCGGGAAGCGGTGGCGCTCGGAACCCCCGTGTACACGGTGTTCGAGGGCCGTCTGGGGGCGGTCGACGAGCGTCTGATCGCCGAAGGCCGGCTGCGGCGGCTGACCAGTGCCGACGAGCTCGAGATCGTCAAGCGCAGCGGAGCGAGCCCGGGCCAGGACCGGGTACGGAGAGACCCCGGTCTGCTTGTCGACCTCCTGCTGGGGGCGTAGCCCTCGGCCGCGGCGGGTCGGCCCGGGACGCCCCTGCCGGGCGCAACCTTCGCCCGCTGGGCCGTGTTAGGGTCCTGAACCGCCCGAGGAGGTCGCCCTGTGTTCCGCATCATGTTCAAGCTCCGTCTGCCTGCTGTCATCGTCGTCGCCGCGTGCGCGCTGATGCTGAGCGCGGCCGGCGCCCAGGCTGCGCCGATCGCCGCCTACACGACCAAGGGCGCCTGGAGTTTCGTATCCGAGCCGAACCTCCACCCGCCGATCTTTGGCGTAACGCAGAAGACGCAGTTCTCGAAGCTCGCGCCGGGCTACTTCATGGTCGCGAACTTCAAGAACCTCGGGGCCAAGCAGCCGCTGACGGGCCAGAGCGGTCCGCTGATCCTCGACCACAACCTTCAGCCGGTGTGGTTCGACCCGATCGGCACGAGCGCGCTTGCGGCGAACCTCCAGGTGCAGAGATACAACGGCAAGCCAGCGCTGAGCTGGTGGCAGGGGGTCGTGACCGCCGCCGGGGTCACGACCTCCGGTGAGGATGTAGTCGTCGACCAGCACTACCGGCACATCGCCACGCTCAAGGGCGCTGACGGCTGGGTCATCTCCCAGCACGAGATGCTGATCAGCGGCCAGAACGCGTGGGTCACCGCGTACAAGAACGTGCCGATGAACCTGACCCCGTACGGCGGCTCGGCAAAGGGCGTGGTGCTCGACTCGGCCGTGCAGGAATACAACCTTGCGACCGGGCAGCTGCTCTACACCTGGGACGCGCTGAACCCGGGCGGCACCCCCAACGTCCCCCTGTCGCAGTCCAAGCAGAAGGCCTTCCCCGGCGTTCCGTGGGACGCCTACCACATCAATTCGATCCAGCTGGCCGGCGGCGAGACCTTCCTGGTGTCGCTCCGCAACACGTGGTCGGCGTACCTGGTCAACCGGCTCACGAACGGAATCGAGTGGACGCTGAGCGGGGACCCGAAGCTCAGCACGTTCGCGCTGCCGAAGAACGCCCGATTCGAGTGGCAGCACGACGTCGCGCTGCACAACGGCAACATGGTCAGCGTGTTCGACGACGCGTGCTGCGGGTTCGATTCGATCACCAGTAAGAGCGTGAAGTTCGGCAAGGCCAGCGGTCCGAGCCGCGGCCTGGTGATCAAGCTCAACATGACCAACCACACCGGCAGCTTCGTCGCCCAGTACGTGCGCGCGAAGAACTTCAATGCCTACTTCCTCGGCAACGCCCAGCTGCTGCCGAACGGCAACGTCTCGCTCGGCTGGGGCTCGACGCCGTTCTTCTCGGAGGACAGCAGCAAGGGCAAGGTGTTGCTCGACGCGTTCTGGCCGGTCCCCGATGTCAACTACCGGACGTACGTCGAGAGCTGGGTTGGGATCCCGTTCTTCCCGCCGAGCGGCGCCGTTCGCAACAATGCCGGAAAAGCCACGGTGTACGCGAGCTGGGATGGAGACACCCAGGTCGTAGGCTGGAGAGTCCTGGCGGGTACAAGCGCCCAGAGCCTGAAGACGGTGGCAACCAAGGCAAAGTCTGGCTTTGAGACGACAATCCCGCTCAGCAGCACCTACAAGGCCTACAAGGTCCAGGCACTCGGCCCCAAGAGCAAGGTGCTGGGCACGTCCAACGCGTTCCCAACCTCGAGCTCGAACAACGGCCTGCCCGGCGCCTACTAGCTCCGGTGCGTGTCCGCACCGGGCGACCGCGCTGCCCGGTGCGGGTGGCTTGACATCTGTATCGCACGCGAGTCACCGGGGTGGGACACGCACCTACGCAGCTGCCGCGGCCGTTCTGGCGCTGCTGCTGTGCCTCATCGCCCCCAACGGCGCCAGCGCCAAGACCAAGAAGCACCCGCCGCCGAAGAAGAACCCGCCGGCGCCGAAGCAGAGCGGACCGCCGCCGGTGTACGTGTTCCCGATCCCGGGCGGCCACTTCGCCTCGCCCGCGACGCAGATCACGTTCCGTGGCATCCCCACCTCTCAGTTCGGGACGATCACCGTGACCGGCTCGGTCAGCGGCGCCCACACGGGGATGGTGGTCGCGGACTCCGACGGAGACGGAGGCAGCTTCATCCCGGCAACGCCGTTCGCGCCGGGCGAGACGGTGACGGTCAGCACCTCCCTGAACCTCGAGGGGAGCGGGAACGGCGCCTACCAGTTCCAGGTCGCCACCCCGGCGGGGACGATCCCGCCGGCCAAGCGCCCGGCCGCGCCCCGCGTGGGCGGCGACGTCTGGACGTTCCGCTCGCGGCCCGACCTCGCACCGGCGGCGGTGACGATCACCAGGCGCGATCCGGCCGCCACCGGCGACATCTTCCTCGCCCCTCAGATCGGTCCGATCCAGCAGGGACCCGAGCTGATCGGCCCGGGCGGTGGCCTCATCTGGTTCAACCCGGTTCCCGAGAACGAGGCAGCGACCGACTTCCGGGAGCAGTACTACCGCGGCCAGCCGGTCCTGACCTGGTGGCAGGGCAACGAGTCGGCCGGCGTCGGCGCCGGCCAGGACGTAATCCTCGACAGCTCCTACCAGGTGGTCAAGGTCGTGTCCGCCGGCAACGGTCTCACCGCCGACCTCCACGAGTTCCAGTTGACGCCGCGCGGAACCGCGCTGATCTCCGCCGAGTATCCGGTGATCGTGAACGCGGCCTCGGTCAAGGGCTCGACCCAGGAGGTCGTGCTCGACGGGGTCGTCCAGGAAATCGACGTCGCGACCGGCCTCGTGATGTTCCAGTGGGACAGCCTGGATCACGTGCCGCTGACCGCCACCTACTCGTCGCTCCCGACCAAGGCCCACGTTTCGAACGGAATCGGCGACCCGTTCGACTACTTCCACGTCAACTCGATCGTGCCCGACAAGGACGGAAACCTCCTGATCTCGGCGCGCAACACGTGGGCCGTCTACAAGGTCAACCGTCAGACCGGCGCCGTCATGTGGACCCTGGGCGGCAAGAGCTCCAGCTTCAGGCTCGGACCGGGGGCGTCGTTCGCGTTCCAGCACGACGTCCAGGTACAGGCGTTCCAGGATCAGTTCTTGACGATGTTCGACGACGGCGCCGGGCCGCCGTATGTGCACTCGCAGTCCCGCGCGCTCAAGCTCGAGCTGAATCTCAAGCGCATGACCGCGACCGTGGCCTCCCAGCACATGCATTCGCCGCCGCTGCTGTCTAGCTACGAGGGCAGCTATGAACAGCTGCCCAACGGGAACGACTTCGTCGGCTGGGGTCAGCAGCCGTACTTCAGCCAGTACAACGCGCGGGGCAAGCTGGTCTTCGACGGCCGGTTCGTCGACTCCAACATCAGCTACCGCGCGTACCGCTTCCAGTGGAGCGGCACGCCGGCGACGCCCCCGGCGGTCGCGACTTCGCGCCACGGCCGCAAGATGACCGTGTACGTGAGCTGGAACGGCGCCACGAGCGTCGCCTCCTGGCGGGTGTTCGGCGGCACCAGCGCGAGCGCGCTCAAGCCGGTCGCCACGGCGCGCAAGAGCGGCTTCGAGACCGCGATTACGACCGGTGCCCGCAGCTACGTCTCGGTCCAGGCCCTGGGATCGGGGAACCATCCGCTGGGCAGCCGGTCGGCGGTCGTGCAGGTACCGCCCCCACCCCCGCCGCCCAAGCCGAAACCCAAGCCGAAACCCAAGCCGAAACCGAAGCCGAAGCCCAAACCGAAGCCCAAGCCGCCCGCCAAGAAGATCGCTGCAAAACCCCGCTAACGGAGCCTTACCCAGGGTTTATCGGGATCCTGACTAGAATCTCCGCCGCATGCGCCGGCGGATCAGATCCGCGGCCTTCCCCGTTCACCGGCACTCCGTGCCACAGCTGCTCGTGGACGGGATTCTGGTCGCGCTCGCTTACTACCTCGCCTTCCGGCTCAGGTTCACCGACGGCCTCGGGGGAGCCAACGACCGGTACGGCGATCTGCTCACGCACACGCTGCCCTGGGTTGTCGCGGTCTCGCTCGTGACCCTGGCGCTGTTCGGCCAGTACCAGCGGCTGTGGACGTTCGTGGGCCAACGGGACTACGAGGCTGTGGTGAAGGGAGTCGTCGTCTCCACCCTCGTGATCGTCGGCGCGATCGCGTTCCTGCACCCGGTTACGACCACGGTCGCGTTCCAGACCACGGCCGTCAACCTCCCCGGCAGCGTGATCGCGTTGTTCTTCCTGCTCACGCTGATGCTGCTGATCGGGGCCCGGTTCCTCGTGCACATCGTCGTCGAAGGGCGAGTTCACAGCTTCCGCGTGGCCAAGGGGGCGCGCGACGTTCTGATCGTGGGCGGCGGCGACGGCGGCCGGCTGGTGGTTCGTGAGCTGGTTCGCAACCGGCAGTTGCGGCTGCGGCCGGTTGGGTTCGTGGACGACGACCCGCGAAAGCAAGGGATGAAGGACGAGTACGGGCTGAAGGTGCTCGGTACTACCACCTCCGAGGATCTCGCTCGGATCCTCGACGAGGTCGAGCCCGACGAGGTCGTGATCGCGATCCCATCAGCCCCGGGGACGCTCCGCGCCAGGGTGGTGACCGCGTGCCGCGAGCGTGGAATCCCGGTGCGGACCACTCCGACCGTGTTCGAGCTTCTTCAGGACGGATCGGGCCAGCTGAACGTCATGCGGCAACTGCGCGAAGTGCGCGTCGAGGACATGCTCGGGCGCGAGCCCGTCCGGATGGAGATCGAACGAGTAGGCGCATACCTGTCCGGTCAGGTCGTGATGGTCACCGGAGCGGGCGGATCGATCGGGTCCGAGCTGTGCCGCCAGATCGCGCGGGTGGCGCCGCGGGCCCTGATTCTGGTCGACCACGCGGAGGACAATCTGTTCCAGATCCTTCGTGAGCTCGAGGAGGATCGCCACGTCCGGACCGCAGTTCCCGTGCTCGCCGATTGCAGGGAAGAGGAGCGGATGCGCGAAGTTCTCACCGAGCACCGGCCGAGCATCATCTTCCATGCGGCCGCGTACAAGCACGTAACGATGATGGAAGTCAATCCCGTCGAGGCGATCCGCAACAACGCGCTGGCGACGCGGGTGGTCGCTCGGATCGCCGCCGAGGCCCAGGTGGGGACGTTCGTGCTGGTCTCGACCGATAAGGCCGTCAAGCCCGCGACCGTGATGGGCGCCTCCAAGGCGCTGGCCGAGTGGGCGGTCGAGGCCGCCGCGATGCGCTATTCGAGCACCAAGTACGCGACGGTGCGGTTCGGGAACGTGCTCGGCTCCTCAGGCTCGGTGGTGCCGATCTTCCGTCGCCAGATCGCCGCGGGCGGCCCGGTGACCGTCACTGACCCGCGGATGAAGCGCTACTTCATGACGATCCCGGAGTCCGTGCAGCTGATCATCCGGGCCGTCTCGCTGAGCGAGGGGAGCGGAGAGGTGTTCGTGCTCGAGATGGGCGAGCCGATCGCGATCATCGATCTCGCCGAGACGATGATCCGGCTCTCAGGGCTCGAGCCCGAGCGCGACATCGCGATCGAGATCGTCGGCGCCCGTCCGGGGGAGAAGCTTCACGAGGACCTGTTCAACCCCTACGAGCGCCCGCAGCCGACGCCCGCACAGAAGATCCTCCGAGCCGCCCGCGAGCCGTTGGACCCCCAATCGGTCGAGCAGATCTTCGGCGAGATCAACCTGCTCGTGCTCGAGGGCGATGCAGCCGCGCTGGCGCAGCACGTCGGGAAGCTGTCGAGCTCTCGGTTCTCCGCCCGCGAGGCCCGCGAGGCCCGCGAGGCGTCTGAGATGCGCGCCGGCCGAGAGGCCGGAGACGTCCGCGAACCAGATACCCGGCTCCCCCGACTCCCGACGTAGACTGGGCGCGCGCAACATGGTGACGATTCCGTTTGCCCTCTCGGTGCACCACTTCATCTCCTCGGTTGGAGCCGATGCCGGGTTCGCCGCCTTCATCGCGGTGGCGCTGCTCGTGCTGCTGTTCTTCTCCCAGGCCCGCGAGACAGCGAACCTCCGGCGCCGCGCCGACGAGGCCGGACAGCGCGTGCAGGAGCTCGAGGGTCAGCTGTACGCGCTGTCGGACCAGGTCGCGTCGTTGCCGGCCGAGATCTCGGTGGTACGCGCCGCCGGCGCGAGGGTTCCCCCCGCGTACGGTGGGGTCCAGACGCCCGCAGGCGTGGGCGCCCCGGGTTCGACGTTGCCGCCCGCCGCGCCCGCGGGCGTGGGAGCGCCGGCGCTCGCCGCCGCGACACGGCTGATTCCCGACCCCGTCCGCCCGCTCTCCGAGCACCAGCCGGCGACCGTCGGTCTGGTCGACGAGCCCGATGACCAGGCCACCGAAGTCCACCCCTCCCCCGTGACCGTCAGCGGCGGGAACGGCGCCTCACACCGTCCCGTGCCGGCGCCGGCGACCATGCAGCGGCCGGCGCAGGCGCGGCCCGGGGGCCCGTCGCGGCCAGGCGGCGGCCCGCCACGTGGCGGCCAGGGACGTCCGGTGGGTGGTCAGGGCCGGCCCAGCGGCCCTCCGCGCTCGATCATGGCGGTCAGGCCCGGTGGCCGCAGGTCGAGCACCGGGCGCCTGTTCACGGTGCTCGCCGTGCTGCTCCTGGCCGGCGCGGTGGTCGCGGGCGTGTTCGTGATCAAGAACATCAACCACGGGTCGAGCCAGAGCAAGTCCTCCGCTCAGGCGGCGGCGGCCAGGCGCGAGCTCGAAAGCCGCAGGACGGCGCCCGCCGCGGCGGTCGTGCCGTCCACGGTGACGGTCGCCGTGCTCAACGGAACCAGCACGAATGGGCTGGCCGGCGCTGTAGCGAGCAAGCTCGGCGCCGTCGGCTACCAGAAGGGATACGTCGGCAACTTCACCGCGAACCAGACGCAGACTTCGACCTCCGTGCTGTACATGCGCGGGGCCAAGCGCGACGCGACCGCCGTCGCGGCGGCGCTCAAGCTACACCCGACGGCGGTGCAGCCGATCGATCAGGGTACGCAGCAGCTCGCCTGCCCGCCCTCGTCGGCCCCCTGCAAGTTCTCGGTCGTCGTCACCGTCGGCAGCGATCTCGCCAGCCTCGCTACTCAGTAGCGCTCCGGACATGCGAGAACTGCTCAACCTCCCGGAGAGGAGCCGGAAGCCGCGGTCAGGCGGCGTGACCCACGTGATCGACCGTGGCCTCTCGATCGCGGAGATCGACGGGATGATCGAGGTGGCCGGGGAGTTCATCGACATCGTCAAGCTCGGATGGGGCACCGCGCTCGCGACCGGCAACCTCGAGCGCAAGCTCGAGCGCTTCCGGCACCACGAGATTCCCGTGGTGCTCGGCGGCACGCTCACCGAGCTTGCGATCAGCCGGGGCCGCCTGGATGAGCTGATCGCGTGGGTGCACGAGCTCGGGCTCGAGTACTTCGAGATCTCCGACGGGACGATCGCGCTCGAACACGAGCGCAAGCTCGAGCTGATCGAACGGCTGGCCCGCGAGTTCACAGTGCTGTCGGAGGTTGGGTCCAAGGACGACACGGGCGCGATCACGCCGCCGTACGTGTGGGTTCAGCAGATGCGGGCCGAGCTCGGCGCCGGCGCCTGGAAGGTGATCGCCGAGGGGCGCGAGGCCGGCACCGCGGGCATCTTCCGGCCCTCGGGCGAGGTCCGCGAGGGTCTGATCGGCGAGATCGTGCACGAAATTGCTCCCGACCGGATCATGTTCGACGCGCCGCGCAAGGACCAGCAGGTTTGGTTCGTGCGGCGGTTCGGCCCCGAGGTCAACCTGAGCAACATCCCGGCCGGCGAGGTGCTCGCGCTCGAGACGCTCCGGCTCGGGCTGCGTTCGGACACGCTCGGGATTATCGGACGGTCGGCGGCGCCTGACGGCGGCGCCTCAGGCGCGCAGTGAGCCCGCCGGTGGGGCCTTCGCTCCACGGCGTACTGATGGCTCGCCACGGCGAGACCAACGACAACCTCCAGCCGGTCCGCTTTCAGGGCTTTCGTGACACCCCGCTGAACGACACGGGCCTCGCGCAGGCACATGAGCTGGCCGAGCGGATCGCCGCCGAGCCCGAGCCGATCAGGGCGCTCTGGTCCTCTGATCTCAGCCGGGCCCGGGAGACGGCGGAAATCGTCGGCGCGAGGATCGGACTGACCCCCCGGCTCGACCCGCGCCTGCGCGAGGCCAACCGGGGCGAGTGGGAGGGGCGGCTGTTCATCGACGTCAAGCGCGAGGATCCCGACCGGTACGCCGATTGGATGCGTGCCGGCGCCTCGTTCCGCTTTCCCGGCGGGGAGTCGCTGCTGGATCAGCTGGATCGGGTGGGCGCCGCGCTCGAGGACATCGAGCGGGTCGGCGAACTCCCCGCCCTTGCCGTCTGCCACGGCGGCAGCATCCGCGTGATGCTGTGCAGCCGTGATCCGAGGGGCCTCGCCGCCTTTCACGAGTTCGAGGTCCCGAACGTGGCAGTCTTGAGGTTGTGACCAGGCTCTCGACCGGCGCGTTCGCGGTGCTGGTCGCGGCGACGATCGCAGCGTTCTTCCTCACCCAGCACCTGAAGGTGACCACGCCGCTGATCCAGGGCGCGCCGCGGCCGGTCCCCGCGGTGATCGACCCGCTGCACGGCGTGCCCTGCGTGCAAGGCCGCAATAGCGGCTCGGCGACGATCTCGTTCTACCTTCAGCATCGCGCGGACACCGTCGACGTGTTCGTGGTCAGCGATGCGACCGGGGAGATCGTCCGCACGGTTGCGAGCGGCCGCCACATGCGCAAGGACGTGCGCAACCCCGACGGCGTGTTTCACTGGGACGGGCGCGAGGACAACGGCCGGGTGGCACCGGACGGCACCTACCACTTCCGCGTTGCGCTCATCCACCAAAACCGGACGATCGACCTGACGGGCGTTCCGGTCAAGGTCAAGACCGTCCCGCCACATCCCGTGGTCACGCGCGTCACGCCTTCGGTGATCCCGGGCGCGCACGGAAGCAACGTGACGATCCGCTACGCCGGGAACGAAAACCGCGGCGGGACGATCCGCATCTACCGCACCGATCTCCCGGGCGGGGCGCGGCTGGTCAAGAGCTTTCTGACTCCCTGGAACGGCCACACGGCGACCTGGGACGGCAAGATCAACGGGCGCCCCGCGTCGCCCGGCACGTATCTGGTCGGGCTCGACGTGACCGACGCCGCCTGCGACACCGGGCATTTCCCTGCACACGTCCCGCCCTCACCCGGGACCACGCCGAACACGGGCGTGACGGTCAGCTACCTGGCCGCGCAGGCACCGCTCGACCCGGTTCCGGCCGGCTCGGACACGGAGGTTCACGTGCGCTCGCCGGGGCTCGCGTACCACTGGGCGCTCGAGGGGGGAGCGGGCGCACGGAAGCCGCTCGCATCGGGCGAGTCCGACCAGGCGACGTTGTCAGTCCACATTCCTGCCGGACGCCCGGGGCTGTACAAGCTCGCGCTCCGGTCGGCCGCCGGCACAGCCACGATCCCGATCGTGGCCGGCGGTGCGCCCCGTGCCCGCGTGCTGGTCGTGCTCCCGGCGCTGACCTGGCAGGGCCTCAACCTCGTGGACGACACCGGTGACGGGTTGCCCAACACGCTCGCGAACGGCGGGCCGATCAACCTCGACCGCCCGCTCGTATATCCGCCCCCCTCCGGGATCGCCGACGAGGCCGGCTTGCTTGCCTACCTCGACGCGTCCGGCCGCTCCTACGACCTGACCACCGACCTCGGGCTGATCTCGGGCGTGGGGCCGCGTCTGCGCGGCCACGCCGCCGTCGTGCTGGCCGGCAGCGAGCGCTGGCTCCCTTCTTCCGAGAGCGCGGCGCTGCGGTCGTACGTGAAAGCCGGGGGTCGTGTGCTGTCGCTCGGCGTCGATTCGTTGCGCCGCGGGGTCACCGTCGCGGGGAACCGGGCGCTGGACCCGACGCCGCCGGCGGGGACGGACGCGCTCGGAGCCCGGTTGGGCGGCCTCGCCGCGAAGACCGCGGCGCCCGTCACGGTGACGAGCGACGGTCTGGGGCTGTTCACTGGGGTCGCGGCTCCCCTGGCGGGATTCCGCACGTATCAGCCGGTCCTGTCGGTGGCGCCGCCGGGCCGGGTCGAGTCCTCAGCTGGCCCGAGCGGCGGCAGCCCGGCGATCGTCGGCTACGGCCTCGGCGACGGGATCGTGGTCGACCTTGGCGTTCCCGGGTTCGGCGCGGCGCTCGCCAGTGACGCCGGGGCGCAGCAGCTGATCGGCCAGATCTGGAAGGTAGTATCGAAGTGAGGTCTCGGTTGAGTCGGCGCCATCTAGTGGGGTTCCTGGTCGTTGCCGGCGCGTACGCCGCCGCGGTTGCGCTGCCCGCCTCCGGCCTCGGCGCGGCCGCGCCGAATTGCACGTCCTCGCAGCTAGGCATGCGGGTCGTCAGCTTCGAGGACGCGAGCGGCTACCGGCTCTGGCAACTGGCGTTCAGGAACCTTGGGGCGACCTGCAGCCTGCAGGGCTTCGCCCACGTGGTGCTGCTCGACCAAGACGGCCACCGGATCCCCGCCGGCTTCAGGCGCGAGACCGGGTTTCCGGCGAGCATCGTGACCCTGGAGCCCGGCGACAGCGCGTTTGTCGCGTTCACCTACCTCGACGGCGCCCTCTGCACGACGAACAACTTCTACGCCTACCGGGTGAGGATCTTCCTTCCGGGAGCCGCCGGCGGGTTCCTCCTCAACCCCATGCCCAGGAACGATGGCCCGATCTTCCTGTGCGCGAGGTCGAAGCGCATCTACCCGGTGACTTCGAAGCCGGGGCCGTAGCCACGCGATACCCGTCGCGGCCCGCCGCGGCGTTTGCCATCTGACCGAGCCGTACCGTTTGCCCTCGTGACCGCTTACTTGAAGCGCCTGGTGAGCTCGCTGGCCGCGTACCAGGTCGCCGACGTCGTCTCGAAGTTCATCGCGGTTCTGTTGCTGCCCGTCTACACGCGGTACATCAATCCCGCGGGGTACGGGGTCGTGGAGCTGCTCGGGAACGGCGTGATCCTGATCAGCATCCTGGTCCGCTTCGGGATGATCGAGTCGTTCCTGCGCTTCTACTACTCCGACGCGGACCCTACGCGGAGGGATGCGCTGGCGCGGCGGGCCACCGGCTTCTTGCTCTTGACCACGACGATCGTCTCGATCGTGCTCGCCGTGTTCGCCGCGCCGCTCTCCAAGATCGTGCTCGGCTACCGCGATCCCGCGATCTTCCGGGTCGCGGTCCTGGGTCTGTGGGCGTTCACGAACCTCGAGATGGCCTACGCTCTGCTGCGAGTCGACGAGCGCCTGCGCGCCTACGCGACGGCCACGTTGATCAACGTCGGGCTCACGATCGCGGCCTCGGTGGTGCTCGTGGTCGTGCTCGGGCAGGGTGCCAAGGGGCTCCTGCTCGGCAACTACGGCGCGTCGACGGTCGTGCTGCTCGGGGTGTGGTGGACGATGCGCGACCGCTTGACGCCGCGCCATCACCCCGATGTCGAGACGCATGGGGTGCTGTTCCGGTTCGGGCTGCCAACCGTCCCGGCCGAGGCGTCGGTTTACGCGCTCAGCATCGTCGATCGCTACTACATCTTTCACCACGGGGTGACCGGCCCGAGGCAGGCCGGCCTGTACTCGATCGCGGTCAAGCTCGCCGGCGCGGTCGCCTTCATCGTGCGCGCGTTTCAGTACGCCTGGCCGCCGCTCGCCTACTCGGTCCGCGATGATGCCGAGGCTGCACGACTGTATGGACTGGTGACCACGTACTACCTGCTCGTCAGTGGCCTGGTCGTGGCCGGCCTCGCGCTGCTCGGGCGCTGGGTCCTGCGACTCCTGGCTGCACCGTCGTTCTACGACGCCTACAAGGCGCTGCCGTGGGTGGCGCTCGGCTGGGCGCTGTACGGCCTGTGGGTGGTGTTCCTGGTGATCGCCGGCCGCGCCAAAGTGACCACGCGCAACTTTCCGGCGGCGCTCGCCGGCCTGATCGTGAACGTGGTGCTGATCGTCCTGCTGGTGCCAGCGCTCGGGATCGCCGGCGCCGGCGTCGCTCTGTGCGGGGCGTACGTGGTGATGATCGCGGCCATGCACTTCCTCACCCGGCGCGCGTTCGCGGCGTCGTTCGAGTGGCTCCGCCTCGCGCAGCTAACGGTGGTGCTCGGCGGCCTATCGGTGGCGGGGGATCTGCTGCTGCCGACGCACGGACTGGTCGGGCTCTTGAGCCGGGCCGCGGTGCTGGCGGCAATGCCGCTGGTGCTGCTCGCGACCGGATTCGCCCACGGGCCGGAGATCGAGCAGGCCCGGGTGCTGCTCGCGCGGGCCAGGCGAGGGATTGCCCGTGAGCCGGCCTGAGATCAGCGTGGTGATGCCGTTCGCCGGCGACGAGTACGCCGCGAGTGCCGCGATCGACGTGCTGCTCGCGCTCGACCTCCGGGCCGGCGACGAGCTGATCCTTGCCGACAACTCCGGCCTGGCCGTGGCGCGGGGCGGCGTGGCGGTGATCCGGGCCACCGGCGAGCGCTCGCCCGCCCACGCCCGGAACGCGGGTGCGGCGCGGGCCCACGGCGAATGGATCCTGTTCCTCGACGCCGACTGCCGCGCGCCGCGCTGGCTGCTCGACGCGTACTTCAGGGCGCCGGTCGCGGACGACGTCGGCGCTCTGGCCGGTGAGGTCGTGCCGCTGCTGGATGGCGACACGCTCGTCTCGCGGTACGGGTCGGCGCGCAGCTTCCTGTCCCAGCAGGCTCATCTGAATCATCCGTATCGGCCCCGCGCGGTGGCGGCGAACCTGCTGGTCCGGCGCGCTGCCTTCGAGCAGGTAGGCGGCTTCTACGAGGGCGTCCGGGCCGCGGAGGACACCGACTTCAGCTGGCGGCTCCAGCAGGCGGGCTGGAACCTCGAGCTGCGCCGTGGCGCCGTCGTCGAGCACCGCTACCGCGCGACGCTCGGAGAGCTCCGCCGGCAGTGGCGTGGCTACGCGGCGGGCCGCGCCTGGCTCGCGCGCCGCTACGACGGGTTCGAGCCCCAGCCGGCGGTGAGGCGGGCGCTCGGCCGCGGGTTGGCACGGACGCATCGCCCGAGCGCCTCCGGGGTCTCGGCGGCGCTTGAGCGGGGCGCGCCGGCGGTGAGCGCAGGACGTCTCGAGCGAGGCCGCTACCTCGCGCTCGATGCACTGCTCTCGGCGGACGAGCTGGCCGGGCTCGTGCTCTCGAACCGCCCCGCGGGCCGGCCGAGGACCGCGGCCGACGTGGTCGTGGTGGCCGATCGCTTTCCCGCGCGCGGAGATCCGCTGGTCGAGTTCGCGCGGGCGCTCGACGGCGCGCGGGTGGAAGCCGCCGCCCGGCCCGAGTCACCTGACCTCGAGCTGGCCGGCGCGCTCCACATCGACTACCGCGAGGATGACGGGATCGCCGCTCGGGCGGTGGCGCTGATCGCGCTGATCGTGCGCCACCCGGCCCGCTCGGTCGCTGACGTGCTGAGCCGCAGTGCGGGCGAACCGTCGCTGTCGGCACTGGCGCCGTCGGTGCGACGGCTGGCGCACGACGGCCGGGCGCGGGTGCACGTTCTCGGCGGCAGCGAGACGAGGGTGACCGGGCGCCGGATCGCCCGGCTGGCCGGCCGGCCGGTCGACGAGGCGCCTCGCCGGCGTTGATGCTGGTCCGAGCGACCGGGTGCCGGCGCTGATGCGGGTCCACATCGTCGACCCCTCGGCGTTCACGCTGCCCTACGACCACGCGCTCGCAGCCGCGCTGGCGAGCGCCGGTGCCGATGTCGAGCTGATCACGAGCCGGTTCGCCTACGGCGAGCCCCCCGAGCCCGACGGTTACGCGGTGCGGGAGCTGTTCTACCGGCACGCCCGCGGGCGGGCCGGCTCGCGCGCGCGGCTCGCCGCGAAGCTGGTCGACCACGTGCCCGACATGCTGCGGTATCGGGATGTCGCTCGGTCGGCGGACGTCGTCCACTTCCAGTGGCTCGCGGTCCAGGCGGTCGACCGGTGGTTGCTGCCTCGACGGCCGTCCGTCCTGACCGCGCACGACCTGCTGCCGCGCGAGCCGCGCCCCGGTCAGGCTTACGCCCAGCGGCGCCTATACGAAGCCGTCGATGCGGTCGTGGTGCACTCCCGGTACGGGCGCGACCAGCTGGTCGGGAGGTTGGGGGTCGACGCGTCCAAGGTGCGCGTGATCCCGCACGGCGCGTTCAAGCACCTCACGACCCAGCCCGGCGAGCTGCCGCTCCCCGACGAGTTGCGCGCGGAGTCGCCGGTCGTGCTGTTCTTCGGCCTGCTCCGCCCGTACAAGGGCCTCGACGTACTGCTCGACGCGTGGCGCGGGATCGACGACGCCGAGCTGTGGATCGTCGGCCGTCCGCGGATGACGATCGAGCCGCTCCGGGCGCGCGCGCCGGCAAACGTCCGGTTCGTGCCACGGTACGTCTCGGACGCCGAGTTGCCGGCGTTCTTCCGCCGCGCCGACGTCGTCGTACTCCCGTATTCGCGCACCGAGCGGTTCGACCAGTCGGGGGTGCTCGCGACCGCGCTCGCGTTCGGCAAGCCCACCGTGGTCAGCGACGTGGGCGGGTTCGGAGAGGTCGCCGCGGCGGGCGCGGCACGGCTGGTCCCGCCGAACGATCCCGGCGCCCTCCACGATGCACTGGAACGGCTGCTTGCCGATCCGCAGGAGCGCGAAGGGCTCGCCTGGGGGGCGCTGGCCGCCGCGTCGGGGCCGTACTCCTGGCAGGAGGCGGCCGGGCAGACCCTTGCTCTTTACCGAGAGTTGGTTGGATAGCCGCGGTGACCATCGTCGCGATCGTGTTCTGGCTGTCGGTCGGCCTGATCGTCTACGCCCACGCCGGCTATCCGGTGCTGCTCGGGCTGCTAGCGGCGCTGCGCGGTCGCGGCTCGGTGCGGCGAGATCGCCGGGCGCCGGACGACGAGCTGCCGGCCGTGTCGGTGATCGTCGCCGCGTACGCCGAGCAGGACGTGATCGCCGACCGAGTCGCGAACATCCGCGCGCTCGACTACCCGCCCCAGCTGATCGAGCTGATCGTGGCCTGCGATGGGTCGCCGGACGAGACCGCCGCGCGGGCTCGGGAGGCGGGCGCGGATGTCGTGCTCGAGCTTCCCAGAGGGGGGAAGATCCGCGCCCAGGACGCCGCCGTCGAGCGTGCCCGCTCCGAGATCGTGGCGTTCTCGGACGCGAACGTGAGCTGGGAGCCCGATGCGCTCTGGCGCCTGGTGGCCCCGTTCGCCGATCCACAGGTCGGCTACGTGTGCGGCGAGGTCCAGCTCGTCGACGCCCGCGGGACCAACCAGGAGGGCCTCTACTGGCGCTACGAGCTGGCGCTGCGCGGGCTCGAGTCGCGGGTCCGGTCCGTGACCGGCGGCAACGGCGCGATCTACGCCACCCGGCGCGAGGCCTATCTGGTCGTCGACCCGATCATGGGCCACGACCTGTCGTTCCCGTTCAACATGGTCAAGCGTGGATGGCTCGCGTTAGCGGTGCCCGAGGCGCAGGCGAGCGAGAAGATGGTCCCCACGATCGAGGGCGAGTTCGCGCGCAAGCGCCGGATGATGAGCCACACGTGGCCGATCGTCGTGCGCGGCGGCATGCTTTCGCCGCGCGGGTACGGCCCGCTCTACGCCTTCATGATCGTCTCGCATCGGATCCTCCGCTACCTCACTCCCTTATTTCACGTGATCGCGCTGATCGCGAACCTGGCGCTGCTCGGCCAGGGGTTGGTGTACGTGGTGACGCTGGCGGCCCAGCTCGCGATCCTCGCGGCCGCTGCGCTGGCGGGCGTCGTTCCGCTTCGTCCCACGCTGATCGCCCGGTATTACGTGCTAACGACCGCATCGCTGGCGGCAGGTTTGTGGGACTGGCTCGTCCACGGGACGGCGGCGGGGTGGGAGCCGGCGGAGGGGACGCGATGAGCCCGCAGCGCGCGTTCGACCTCCTGATCGCGGTTCCCGCGGCGCTCGTCACCGCCCCGATCGTCGCCGCGCTCGCGGTCGCGATCCGGCTCGAGTCGCGCGGTGACCCGATCTACACCCAGGCGCGGGTGGGCAAGGGCGGCGCGCTGTTCTCGATCTACAAGCTGCGGACGATGGTCCACGGTGCCGAGTTCACCGGCGCCGGTCTGGCCATCGCCGAGGGAGACGTGCGCATCACGCGGCTCGGCAACTTCCTGCGCCGCTACTCGCTCGACGAGCTCCCGAACCTGTGGAACGTGCTCCGCGGCGAGATGTCGATCGTCGGGCCGCGTCCGACGCTTGCGGTGCAGGTCGAGCAGTACACGGAGCGCCAGCGGGGCCGGCTCGCGGTCAAGCCGGGGATCACGGGCTGGGCCCAGGTCAACGGCCGGGCGTCGCTGCCGTGGTCCGAGCGGATCGAGCTCGACCTCTGGTACGTCGAGCACCGGTCGCTATGGCTGGATCTCCGGATCCTGGCCCGGACGGTGAAGATGGTGCTCGGCGGCGAGGGCGTCTACAAGGGAGAGCGAGGCGGATGGACGCCACCGACGGCGTAGCGGTCCTGCTCACCGGGGTCGGGAAGCGATACGACATCGTGTCCGCGTTCGCCCAGCATGCCACCGTCGTCGCCGCGGACCTGAACCCGCTCGCGCCCGCGCAGTACGCCGCCCACCACCGGACGGCGGTCCCGCGGATCGACGATCCGGAGTACGTGCCGGCGCTCCGGGCGCTGTGCGACGAGTTCACAGCGTTAGCTGTGGTGCCGCTGACCGATCTCGATCTCGAGGTGCTGGGGCAGGCCCGCGCCGACGGCGTGCTGCCGGCGTTCGTTCCCGATCCCGAGATCGCCCGCGCCACGTTCGACAAGTACGAGGCTCACCTGCTGCTCGAGCGCCTCGGGCTGCCCTCCCCGCCGACGGTCCTGCCCGGCGAGGCGGTCCAGGGGTTTCCGGTGATGGTCAAGCCGCGATGGGGGTCCGGCGCCCGCTCCATCCACCGGGCGGACGATGCGCGCGCCGCGGAGTTCTTCGTCGACTACATCGGCGAGCCGGCGATGGTGCAGTGGTTCATGGACGGTCCGGAGTTCTCGATCGACGTGCTCTGCGACCTCGGCGGGCGATGCCTCAACGCGATCCCGCGCACGATGATCGAGTCGCGCGGTGGCGAGTCGATCAAGGGCACCGTGATCGCCGACGCCGAGCTGGTCGATCTGGGGCGACGGGTCGCCGAGGCACTCGGCGTCCGGGGTCCGTGCACGATCCAGGCGTTCCGCGATAGGCAGATCGGCCTCGGGATCACCGACGTCAACACGCGCTTCGGCGGCGCCTTCCCAGCGCCGATGTACGCCGCGCCGCCCGGACGCACGTACCCAGAGCTGATCGTGCGGATGGCGCGCGGCGAGGAGATCGAGCCCCACGTCGGGGAGTTCCGCGCCGGCGTCACGTTCACCCGCTACTACTGGCAGCTCGAGCTCGACGACCAGATGCGGCCCACCGGCCGCGACATCATCGACCCGCCCGGTCCGCCGCCGCCGCGCTGAGACCGCCCGTCGCGGGTGCGGTGCATGCCAGGGGTGCCGGTTGCTGGAAAAACCACCATATGCGTGGTTTTTTCAGCAACGACCTGGGTCAGGCATGGCTCAGGCGCCGGCTGCCCGGGACCGGGATCGGGGCCGGCGCTCCGCCGCCGCCGCGCCCTCGTCCCAGCACTCGCCGACGAACTCCGCGATCTTCGCGGTCAGGCGGGCCGGCCGGACGCGCAGCTCCACGATCGAGTTCGCGTCGATCAGCCGGCCGTTGGGGAGCTCGGCGGCGAGCTGGTCGGCATCGGAGAACGGGTGGACGGGGTCGCGCGGATGCCCGATCACGAGCGCCGGCGCCTCGAACGTCTGCCGCAGGCTCCGCTCGGGCGCGGTTCGCCCGAACAGGATCCCCTGAAGGACGGCTCCGCTCGGCCCGGGGTCCTGGGAGATCGCATCGAGGAAGACCTCGGCCGCGAACGGGACGGCCTGCCGCGGCACCCACTTCGCGCCCCGGGCCAGCACCTTCATCGCCGGCTCGCCGAACGTCAGCGCGAACAGCAACGGGGTGAAGGCGGCGGCGCAGGCCGGGATCGCGTTGTCGAGCACGGGCATCTCGATCACCATCCCGCGCAGGCGCTCGGGTGCGACCGAGGCCAGCTCGAGCGTGACGTTGGCTCCGAGCGAGGTGCCGCCCACCACCGCCTGGTCGAGCCCGAGATGGTCGAGCAGTGCCAGCGCCTGGCGGGCGAATTGGGACATCGAGTAGCGCGACATCTCGCGGGGCCGGTCGGAGGCCCCGTGGCCGAGGAAGTCGAACGTGACGACCCGGTTCCCGTGCGAGGCGAGATCGCCGGCCAGCGGCGTCTGCATCTTCTGCGAGAGCAACAGGGCCGGCATCAGCACGGTGGTGCGGGGTCCCTTGCCGTGGATCGTGTACGCGAGCTTGTGGCCTTCGAACCCGAAATACGCCATGCAGTCAGGATATCCTTGATCGACTGGCTAGTCAGCCAGTCCGGCGAACATGTGTACGTTTCAGGCACCGTCGAGGTCACTTATGAGGAGGACTGTCATGGCAAAAGAGCTGCGATCGCTGGATGGCCAGGTGGTTGCGATCACCGGCGGGGGCCGTGGGATCGGGCGTGCGACCGCGGCGGCGCTGATCGCCAAGGGCGCGCGAGTGGCGATCGGCGACATCGATGCTCCGCTGGCCGAGCGCACGGCATCTGAGCTCGGATCGGGAGCGATCGGCCTACCGCTAGACGTGACCGACAAGGCCAGCTTCACCGAGTTCCTCGACCAGGTCGAGAGCCGCCTCGGGCCGCTCGACGTGCTCGTCAACAACGCCGGGATCATGCCGGTCGGGCCGTTCGTCGACGAGTCCGACGCCGCCACCGAGAAGCTCGTCGCCATCAACATCATGGGCGTGATCATCGGCTCGAGGCTCGCGCTCGAGCGGTTCCGCCCCCGCGGTCGCGGCCACATCGTCCAGCTCGCCTCGATGGCCGGCAAGGGCGGCTTCCCGGGCGGCGCGACCTATTGCGCCACCAAGCATGCGGTCGTCGGCCTGACCGAGACGCTGCGCGCCGAGCTCCGGGGGACGGGGATCGAGGTGCACCAGGTGCTGCCGATCGGCGTCAACACCGAGCTGTACTCGGGCGTGCCGCAGGCCCGTGGGTTCAAGACGCCCGAGCCCGAGCACGTCGCCGCCGCGATCGTCGAGCTCCTCCAGACCGGGCGCTTTGAGCAGTACGTGCCCAGGTACGTCGGGGCCGTGGTGCGCATGCAAGCGGTCATGCCGCGCAGGGTCGCCGAGGCGGTCGCCCGAATCACGCACGCGGATCGGCTGCTCCTGAGCTCCGACCCGAGCGCCCGAGCGGCCTACGACGCCCGGATGGCCCAGATGTTCGATGGTCCGGCCGTTCCGGTGGAGGTGCCCGACCGGGAGAAGGACGCGGCTTAGCGACGCCGCGTCAGCGCCCGGAGCCGAGCCAGGCGGCAATCAAACGCCCGATCTCCGGGCCGGCGTCCTCCTGGAGGAAGTGCGAGGCGCCGGTAATGACGTGGTCGATCTCGCCACCCAGCGCGGCCGCGAACCGCCGGCCGGTCGGCTCGAGGGGCAGAACCGGGTCGGAGTCCGCCCACAGGAACAGCTTCGGCCGCGCGTCCGTGCGGAGCGCGTCGAGCACGCGGGCGCCGGCGTCCGCGCCGAGCGCGTCCGGAGTCAACGGCAGGATCAGCGGGAACGCTCGCGCTCCCGCCTTCGACGCGGCGTTCGGGAACGGCGCGTCATAGGCGGCGATGACCTCGTCGCCGGGGTCGTTCAAGCACGCGCGACGGACCAGCAATCCGACCGGCAGGTCCTCGGTGCGCTCGACGAAGCTGCGAAACGCCATCCAGGCGTCGTTCATCGGCTGGCGGCCTGTGAACAGACCGGTGTCGAGCACGACCACGCGCGCGATCCGGTCCGGGTTCTCGACCGCCACGCGCAGGCCGATAGGGCCGCCCCAGTCGTGCACGACGACGGTGGCGTCGTGGAGGTCGAGCTCGGCCACCAGCGCGGCGATGCTCGCCGTGTGGGCGTCGTAGCTGTACCAGTCGATGTCGATCGGCTTGTCCGAGCGGCCGAAGCCCGCGAGGTCGGGGGCGATGCACCGGTAGCCGGCGTCCCTCACGGGTGGGATCACGCGACGCCACAGGAACGACCAGGTCGGCTCGCCGTGCAGGAACACGACGGGCGACCCCTCCCCGATGTCGAGATGGGCGAGCCGGAACCCGTCGAACTGGCGGTAGGAGGGCTCGTAGGGGAACTCGGGCAGTCCCTCGAGCAGCTCGTCCGGGGTGCGGATCGCGTCGGTCATCGCTTGGCAGGCATGTTTCGCTTGAGCCACCCGGAGATCAGCCGGCCGATCTGGGCCCCCGCGTCCTCCTGGAGGTAGTGGCCCACGCCGCGGATCACGTGATCGATCTCAGCGCCGATCGCGCGCGCGAATCGCCAGCCGCTCTCGAGCGGGAGGATCGGATCGCCTTCGCCCCAGATGATCAGCTTGGGCCGGGGGTCTCGGCCGAGTGCGTCGAGCACGTGCTGGCCGGTCGCGGCCCCGGTCATCTGCGGGGTGGTCGGCAGGATCAGCGGAAACGCTCTCGCGCCGGCTTTGGACGCCGGGTTCGGGAAGGGCCGCTCGTAGGCGGCGATCACGCTCGGGGCGAGCGGCACCTTGCACCCGGCGCGGATCAGGAACGATATGGGCAGGTCCTCGCTGCGCTGGGCGAGCTCACGGAACGCCAGCCACGCGTCGGTCATCTTCTGATATCCGGTGAACAGGCCGGTGTCGAGAACGACCATGCGCCCGACCCGGTCCGGCTGCTCGACCGCGATTCGCAGGCCGATCGGACCGCCCCAGTCGTGTACGACGACGGTGGCGTCGCGGAGCTTCAGCTCGGAAAGAAGCGTCGCCACGCTCTCGGTGTGGCGATCGTAGGTGTACCACTCGATGTCGATCGGCTTGTCCGAGCGCCCGAAGCCCGGCAGGTCGGGCGCGATGCAGCGGAAGCCGGCGTCCCGCACGGGTGGGATCACCTTGCGCCACAGGAACGACCAGGTTGGCTCGCCGTGGATGAACACCACCGGCGGGCCCTTGCCCTCGTCGATGTGCGCCAGGCGCAGTCCGGCGTACTTGCGGTACCTCGGCTTGAACGGGAAGTCAGGAACCCGGGAGAGCAGGTCGTCGGGGGTGCGGACGATGGCTGACACGGTGGCGTGAAGCTACCCGCTCCGGGGCGAATTCAGGGGCCGTGCACGAGGACCTGCGAGGCGTCGGGCGCCACCGTGACCTCGATCTCGGACGGGAACCGCTGCCACGCGATCACGTTCAGCGCCTGGAGGCGGTCGAGCATCGCCTGGAACGCGGCCGCCTGCGCGGGCCTGACGTAGCGGCGGGCGATCGTGAACGACCAGCCGGCGGCGGCCGGCGGATCGCTGACGCCGAGCAGTTGCTGGTACCGCTCGTCGCTGACCGCGCTGGTCAGGGTCAATGGCGCGACGCCGCCCGACAGCGTTCGCACCCGCGCGGCGAGCTCGATCAGCAGGTCGAGCGCCGGTCCGCGTAGGCCGCGGTAGAGCGCCGGGCTGACGTGGACCTGACCGGCCAACGAGCCGATCCCCGGGTCATACGCGAGCCCCAGCGCCGATGCATTCGATGGCAGCGGCAGAATCGTTCGCCGGGCATAGGCGTCGTCGAGCGCGTCCGGGGTCGCGAACGGGCGGACCTCCTGCGGTGGGTGCAGGACGTACGCCTGCGAGTCGACCGCGGTCTGGAGCGAGATCAGCCGGTTCAGCTCGGCGCGGTCGGTCCGGTACAGGCGCATGATCTGCTGCGCGCCGAGCACGCGCCAGTAGTACATCGATGAGTCGTCGCCGAACCCCGAGATCAGGTTGTAGGCGCTGGTGTGGTGGTCTGGGGCGGTGTCGGAGTACAGCTGCGCGTACGGCACCGGCTTGCCGCCGTCGTAGTCGTTCAGCACGTTCTGCAGGTTCCCGATCCCCATGTGGTACGACTCGACCGCGAGATCTGCGCGCCCGAAGTGCTGCTCGGCGATCTCGAGATAGCGGACGGTCGCAGCGAGCGCCAGGCGAGGATCGAAACGGTCGTCGATGCGGGCGCGCTGGCTCTCCAGGCGCGTGACGAGCCCGAGCCGTCCCTGCCCGGCCGCCGTATCGATCTTCCCGGTCAGTTGCCGGCTGCGCGCCAGGTTGATGTGCATGCCGAGCAGCGACCGGCCGGTCGAGGCGAGAATCTGGGTGAGCCCCGAGGCATTGGCGGGATCCAGACCCGCGATCACGTTGGGACGGCCGGCGCTCTCGACGAACACGAGCGCCTCGAGGATGCTCGGGTCGATGTTGGTGCCGGCCGTCGCCTGGTCGATCAGCGGACGAAACGCGGCCACCCGGGCGGCGGTAGCGAGCGCGCCGCCGGGGCTCTTGGTGAACAGGACGTGGTCGCTGCCGGCGATCGCGCGGGCGACGAAGTCCGACTCGCGGCTGGGCACGTACGCGAACGGATCGCCTGGCTTGGCGGGCTGTCCGATCCCCGGCAGCGGGAGCGGGGGCGGCGCGCTCTTGCCTCCCCAGGTGGCGAGGACGATCCCCGCGGCGATCAGCGCGACGAGTACGACGCCCGCGATTGCGAGGCGTCTGCGGCCCGCGATCCGGCGCCGGTAGCGCACGGCCTCATGAGCCGTGGTAGACGAGGACCATCTTGCTGCACGCGGCCTGGTGGGCCGGGTCCACGTGGCTCGGGAAGACCTTCCAGCCCCCGCCGGCGATCGGGTAGACGTTGACCAGCGGGTGCGGGTGCGCCTTCAGGTACCCCGGGCTCACGTACAGCACGCCGGTCTTGACGCCGGCGTACCAGGCGAACATGCTCTGGTATTCGATCGGGATGTTCGGCTGCCCGCAGGCGAACATGTTCGACGCGCCAAGCGTCTTGACGACTCCCGACAGGCGCCCGATCAGCACCGTCCGGGCCCGCTCGCGTCGCAGATCGACACGTTCGAGCCGCTCCTGCCGATGCGCCGCCGGAAGCAGCGAGCCCGAGATCACCACCACGGCCACGACCGTGCCCCACGTGCCGACCAGGGAGGCCAGCCGAGGTGCGCCGTCGAACCGCCCGACGAGCCCCGCGAGCAGCCCGGGGAGCTCATGGACGACGCGGCCGACGAAGATCGCCGCCAGGATCCCCACGACGGCGCCCGCCTCGAACATGTAGCGAGGCACGGCCGGGAAGCCGTGGAGCGCGAACGCCATCTCGATTAACACCCACAGGAGCGCTCCCGCCGTGAGCACCAGGATCGCGATGCGCCGGCGCCAGACCGCCCACGCCACCGTCAGCAGTGCCGCGACCCAGATGGTGTTCGGGAGCAATTCGTGGAAGCGGTCGATCGTGCCGGTGATCTTGTTGCCGTGAATCGCCCGGGGGGAGTTCTCGGCGATGTTGCCGGCGGTCAGGAGGCTCTTGGACGAGAGGCCCGGGATTCCAAACCACAAGAACGCGAGCAGCACGAGCGAGCCGTACAGCCAGCGCCGGTAGGACGGGACCTTCCACCACAGCCACACACCGGCCAGCCCGTAGAACGGCCACACCTCGGGGCGTCCGAGCGCGCCCAGCCACCAGATCCAGAACGCGGCCTTGTGGTGGCCTCCCAAGTGCAGGTCGATGGCCAGCAGGCAGAGCGACACGATCATCGTGTCGGACTCGGCGCTGAGGATGTAGTGCACGTAGCTGTAATTGCCGACCGGGTCCTGCATCGCCAGCAGGAACGCCGCCGCGAACAGCCCGGCCACGTACGAGGCGTAGCGGCGCTCCGGGCGGGAGTAGGTCAGGCGGAAGGCGATCCGCCACGCGAAGATCATGCCGCTCAGCGAGATCGCGACCGAGGTCACCATCCACAGCCACAGCGCGTAGCGGCCGAAGACCGCGTACGGGACCGTGAACAGGTAGGGGAGCGGCTTCCACGACGGCGCGCCGTTGGTGTCGAGCTTGAGGTGGATCGTCAGCTTCCCCCACACGAGCCACCCATAGGGGTCGTAACCCGGACGGGTGCGGGCGTACAGCACGATCGCGAGCGACAGGAGCAGCAGCCCCGCAGCGGTCAGCACCCAACGCCAGCGGTACGCGAACTCGCGCCACTCGACGCCACGCTGCCGCCCCTGCTCGCCCGTCGGGCGATCAGGGACTTCGATCGTTGGGGCGTCTAGGGTCTGCTCGGACACGGGGGCGGCGCCGACGGTAGCAATGGTGGGGTCTCGCCGCGGAATCCGGCGCGATAGCGATGGTGTGTCGAGATGTGCATAGCCGGATTCCGTTGGGGGAATTCGGCGTTGTCGCGTGACGTGGCTCCGCGCACTGCGCCGAATTCCCCGGGCTCGGCGTCCGTGGGGCCGGGAGGCCCCGTCCGGACAGGGTACGCATCCAGGCAGTCAACACTGTCCGGATGGGGTACCTGCCCCCAAGGATGCCGCGAAGCGAGGGTGGGCGGGGCGTAAATTCGATTAGCGTCCTCTAATCTCTGCTCGCGAGCGGCCAGGAGCCGCGACGGCCTCTTACGTCTCACGTAGGGCTCGTCGGCTATCCTCCTGCCCTCGCGGGCCATGTCGTGCCTGGAACTTGGCCTATTGACGCGCCGTCTAGCAGGGACAGGAGCGCGCAAGATCCCCCCAGTCGAACGCCAGGCATTGGAGCTGCTACATGCGAATCTTGGTTCTTGGCGGTGACGGATACCTCGGGTGGCCGACCGCCCTTCACCTGTCCGCCCTCGGCCACGACGTCGCAGTCAACGACAACTTCGCGCGTCGCGGCTACGACGAGGAGATGGGCGTCGAGAGCCTGGTCCCGATCTGCACGCTCGAGGAGCGCGTCGCGGCCTGGGCCGAGGTGGGCGGCACGACGATCAAGAGCTACGTCGGGGATCTGTGTGACGGCGCGTTCGTCCACGAGATGGTCGGCGACTTCAGGCCGGACACGATCGTCCACTTCGGCGAGCAGCGCGCCGCGCCGTACTCGATGATCGACCAGGCGCACTGCGTCTATACGCAGAGCAACAACATCATCGGCAACCTGAACGTGATGTACGCGATCGCCGACATCGATCGCGATATCCACCTGGTCAAGCTCGGGACGATGGGCGAGTACGGGACGCCCAACATCGACATCGAGGAGGGCTGGCTCGAGGTCGAGCACAACGGTCGCAAGGACCGCGTGCTGTACCCGAAGCGGCCGGGCTCCTTCTACCACCTCTCGAAGGTGCACGACAGCCACAACATCGAGTTCGGGTGTCGCATCTGGGGGCTCCGCGCCACCGATCTGAACCAAGGCGTCGTGTACGGCGCGGACACCGAGCAGACCAAGCTCGATCCGCGGCTTGCGACCCGTTTCGACTACGACGGCGTGTTCGGCACCGTGCTGAACCGGATGGTGATCCAGGCGGTGCTCGGGCATCCGCTCACCGTGTACGGCAACGGCTCGCAGACCCGCGGCCTGATCAACATCGTCGACACCGTCGAATGTATTCGCCTCGCCTCGGAGAACCCGGCGGACCGAGGCGAGTTCCGCGTCTTCAACCAGTTCACCGAGCACCTCTCGGTTCGCCAGATCGCCGAGACGATCGCCGAGGAGTTCCCCGGTGAGGCCACGATCGAACAGGTCGCAAACCCGCGAGTCGAGGCCGAGGATCACTACTACAACGCCAAGCACACGGCGCTCGTGGACCTTGGGCTGAAGCCGACGCTGCTGTCGATGGCGCTGATCGACCACCTGTTCGAGGTCGTCGAGCGCCACAAGGACCGGGTCGACCTCGCCGCGATCATGCCGACGGTGAGCTGGCGCGCCACCACCAGCGAGCTGCCCCAGACCTCCAGCGCGCTGGCCCAGACGTGACCACCACCGAGGGCGGGTCGGGCGAGGCCCTGAGCGGACGCCGGGTTCTGGTCACCGGCGGGTCGGGCTTCATCGGACGCCATGCCGTGGCCGAGCTCTCGCGCGCCGGCGCGCACGTCCGCGTCGTCGACCTGAAGCCGCACCCGGATCCGGACGTCGACACCGTCGTCGGGGACATCGCCGATCTCGACGCGCTCGAGTCCGCGTTTGCCGGTGGGATCGACTCGGTCGTTCATCTCGCGGCCGTGACATCGGTGTTGCGCTCGCTCGAGCAGCCCGATCTGACGTTCACCACCAACGTCGCGGGCACGCACGCGCTGCTCGAGGCGGCGCGGGCCGCGGGTGCGCGGTCGCTGGTGTTCGCGTCGACCAACGCCGTCACCGGGCCGATGGAGGCGCCCGCGATCACCGAGGCCGCGACGCTCAAGCCGCTGACGCCGTACGGAGCCACCAAGGCGGCCGCCGAGATGCTGATGTCCGCCTACACCGCGTCGTACGGGCTGCGGTGCGCTTGCCTGAGGCTGACGAACGTGTACGGGCCCGGAATGCAGGCCAAAGACAGCATTGTGGCCAGGCTGATGCGCGCGATCCGGCTCGAGCGGACGTTCGAGATCTACGGTGACGGCCGCCAGGTGCGCGACTATGTCCATGTGAGCGACGTGATCGCCGCCGTCCGGGTCGCGCTCGACCACGAGGAGTGGAAGGGCCCGATCGTGATCGGGTCCGGGAGCTCGCTGTCGGTGCTCGAGGTCGTCGAGGCGGTCCGCCAGGTGACCGGAGCCGAGCTGTCCGTCGAGCACGGCCCGGCGCGGCCGGGTGAGATGCCGGCGGTGATCGTCGATCCGAGCCGCGCTCGTGCTGCCGGCTGGTCGCAGAAGTTCGACTTCGAGTCGGGCCTGCGCGGCGTGTGGAAGGAGTGGTCGGTGGCGGATGTCGAGGCAATTGCCGCGGGCGCTCCGGCCGCACCGGTGAGCGCCGGAGGCGGCCGGTGACCACCGTTCGCGGGTCCGACGTGGTGCGTTCCGGGGACGCAGAGGGGGGAACCTTCTCGGTCGATGCCGAGCTCGAGCGCCTGGCACCCGAGGAGCGTGGCGCCGCGATGGCGTTCCTCGCGACGCATCCACCCGGGCTGGGCGCGCCGCTGGCGATCGTGATCCCGGCCTACAACGAGGAGCCGACGGTCGCCGGCGTGATCGAGGAGATCCCGCGCGAGGCCGCCGGGATGAAGCTCGAGGTGATCGTGGTCGTCGACGGCGCGCGCGATGCGACGGCCTCCAAGGCGGC
Organism: uncultured Solirubrobacterales bacterium; assembly: GCA_963796575.1. Classification (GTDB taxonomy): domain Bacteria; phylum Actinomycetota; class Thermoleophilia; order Solirubrobacterales; family Solirubrobacteraceae; genus Palsa-465. The sequence continues at coordinate 72,198 of CAWCMG010000026.1, forward strand.
GGGCGCCGGCGCACTGGTATGCGACGTGCCCGCCAACCGCGGCCAGGGCGCCGCGCTCAAGCTCGGCTACTGGCTGGCGCGCGCCCGCGGCGCGAAGGTGATCGCGACGATCGACGCCGACGGCCAGTACGAGCCCGAAGAGCTGGGCCGCGTGGTCGCGCCGATCCTCGCGAACAAGGCGGACTTCGTCTCGGGCTCCCGGCGACTCGGCGCCGAGATGACGACCGACCGCGTGCGTCACCTGGGCGTGCTCGTGTTCGGCGCCCTGATCAGCGTGCTGGTCCGACATCGGATCACCGACCCGGCGTGCGGGATCCGCGCGATGCGCTCCGAGGTGACCGCGGACGTGGTGCTCGAGCAGCCCCAATACCAGGCGTCCGAGCTGATGATCAGCGCGGCGCTGCACGGTTACCGGCTGGCCGAGGTGCCGACCACGATGCGCGACCGCGGCGTGCACGCGACCGCCACAAAGAAGGGCGGGAACTTCGGCTACGGCGTGCGGTTCGCGCGCGCGGCGCTGCGCACCTGGATGCGCGACCGCACGGCGGCGCGGACGCGGCTGCGGCCCGAGAAGATCCAGACCTCGTAGACCGCGAACCGCGCGACGAACAGGAGCGCGAACACCGCGAGGTAGGACGCGGTGACGAGCAGGACCCGGATACCGTGGTGCGCGGGGATGTTCTGGACGTGACTCTGGGTCCAGCCGGTCGCCTCGGCGGTGATGAACAGCGTCGCGGCCGACACCAGCACGTAGGCGACGATCTCGCGCCCGAACGCGACCTGACCCTCGACCCGCCAGGCCCACCGGCGGTTGAGGATCCAGTTTGGGATCGCGCCGGCGATGAACGCGACCACCGAGCACGCGGTCGTGCTGGCGCCCATCACATACAGCGCCGCGAACACGATTGCGCTCGTCCCGGCCGCCACCATCGAGCCGAGCGTGTAGCGCGTGATCCGTGCGCGGAGCGGTGACTGGGTGATCAGGCGGCCAATCGGGGATTTGGCCAGTTTCACGCCGAGCGAAGAATTGCGCAGCGTGTGGTAGTGCTTGGTTAACACCGAACAGCGATCGTAGCGTTTTGTGACGTCAGGTGGGCGTAAGAGCGCGGAATTCGGACCCACCCGCCCCGGGGTCGGCCGTGTGCGTCGATACCGTCCCGAACGTGCGCTTTCAGACCGCCGCGGACCCGATCGTGCTCGACGAGGACATCGTGGTGGCCGGTGAGAACGCGACCGCGCTCGCGAAGCTGCCAGACGGCGCGTTCGATCTGATCTACATGGACCCGCCGTTCAACACCGGTCGCGCCCAGGCCCGGCATTCTCTGGCGGTCGTAGCGGATGTTGATGGAGACCGGGTCGGGTTCGGGGGCCGGCGTTACCGCTCGACGCTGCTGCAGACGCTGAGCTACGACGATACGTTCGGGGATTACATGGGCTTCCTGGAGCCGCGGCTCAGGCGAGCCCGGGCGCTGCTCGCTCCGCACGGGACGCTCTACTTCCACATCGACTACCGCGAGGCGCACTACTGCAAGCTGCTGCTCGACGAGGTGTTCGGCCGCGACGCATTCCTCAACGAGCTGATCTGGAGCTACGACTACGGCGCCAAGCCTCGGCGCCGCTGGCCGGCCAAGCACGACACGATCCTCGTGTACGTGAGGACGCCGGGGGCGCATTGGTTCGACGCGGACGCGGTCGAGCGCGAGCCGTACATGGCGCCCGGTCTGGTGAGCGCCGAGAAGGCGGCGCGCGGAAAGCGGCCGACCGACGTCTGGTTTCACACGATCGTCCCGACCAACGGCCGCGAGAAGACCGGCTATCCGACCCAGAAACCCGAGGGCGTGCTGCGGCGGATCGTGGCGGCGTCGTCGCGACCGGGCGGGTGGTGCCTCGATCCGTTCGCGGGGTCCGGGACGCTCGGCGCGGTGTGCCGGGCGCTCGGCCGGCGGTTCGTGCTCGTCGACTCGAGCCCGGTGGCGATCGAGGTGATGCGCGCTCGTCTACTCGGTGGTGCCGTGGACGAGTGGGACGAACTGGACCGCCTCGAGCTGCCGGCGGATTAGCCGGTCGCCGCTTCGCCGGGTCAGCATCAGATGCTGGCTGGCCGATCCGACCGGCGCGACCAGGCGGCCCCCGTCGGCAAGCTGGCGCTCGAGCGCATACGGCTCCGCGTCGCCGGTCGCCGCCGCCACGTTGATCGCGTCGAACGGGGCCTCGCTCGGCAGGCCGTCCCACCCGTCCCCCACGACGAACCTGACGTTGTCGATCCCGAGGCCGCGGATCGCCCGCTCGGCGTCAGCGCTCAGCGTGCGGTGGCGCTCGATCGTCCAGACGTGGTCGGCGAGCAACGACAGGAGCGCGGCGTGATAGCCGGAGCCGGTCCCGACGTCGAGCACGCGGTCGGTCGGCTTGAGCCGAAGCGCCTCGAGCATCCGCGCGACGACGAGCGGTTGGGAGATCGTCTGGCCGCTGCCGATCGGAAGCGCCACGTTCGCGTACGCGCGGTCCTGCAGATCGGCGGGCACGAACCGCTCTCGCGGAATGCTCGCGACCGCGGCCAGCACGCGCTCGTCGCCGATCGCCGGCCGGAGCTGGCGCGCTAACTCGGCGGCTTCGCGCGGGGACATCGCGTTTCAGTCGTCCTCAGCGTCCGCGTCGAGCCACTTGTCGAAGAACTCGTCGGCGTCGAGGCTGGCGAGGTCGGCGCGCAGGAGCTTGACCAGCCGCGAGGCCTGCTTGGGATCGACGTCCCAATACAGGATCACCTCGCCGTCGTCGACCGACACGACCTCGATCCGGTCGGTGCGGTTGGGGTCGGACAGGAACGCCGGCTCGTGACCCTCGCGCGAGACGATCAGGTGGTAGAGGCGGTTCGCCTTCATCGCGCGCCCGCCAGAGCCAACGCCTCGGGACCTTCGTACGTGCGGTCGCCCATCTGGATCGCCGGCAGGGACCGAACACCGGCATTGACGGCTCGCTCGCCGGCGATTTGGAGTGCATGTGCGGTCGATCGCAGCTCGATGCCCTTTGTGAGCGCCACCGGGTGCATCTCGCACGCGGCGCCCGCGATCAGGACCGTGTTCTCGTCGCCGATGTCGCGACCGCCGGCGAATTCCTGGCGGAACGCCGCCAGCGAGAACGCGACGCCGCGGCCGACCTTCTTGGCATAGGTGGCCGCGAGCATCGCGGTCGTCGTGTCGGGGGGCCAGTTTCTCGGCCAGCGGAGGGCCTGCAGGCCGAGCGCCGCCGCCAGCCGCTCGAACTCTTCGCGGTCAGGATCTGCTTGTTGCTCGGAGCCGGTTATCTGCGAGGCGAGAACCGGCTCCCATTCCGGCACCACCGGCAACGTCGACATGATCGTCTCGCCGACTATGTAGCACTGTGGGCTGCCGAGGTCGTAGTAGAAGACTGGCTGCGGGTCCACTATCCGTGGATCAGCCACCCGTCGGCAGCGCGCCCGGCTTCCATGACCGCTTCCGACAGCGTCGGATGGCCGTGGATGATCCGGGCGAGCTCCGGATAGCCGCCCTCGAGGGCGCGCACGTTGACGAGCTCCTGGATCAGCTCGGTGGCCTTGGTGCCGACGATGTGCCCGCCGAGCAGCTCGCCGTACTTCTTCTCACCGACCACTTTGACCATTCCCGTGCGGTCTCCGTAAACGGTGCCCGCCCCGACCGCGCCGTATTGGATCTTGCCTACGACGACGTCGTAGCCCTGATCGCGGGCTTGGGCCTCGGTGAGCCCGAAGCTGCCGACGTTCGGGGTGCAGAACGTCGCGCGGGGGATGTCGATGTACTCGATCGGGTGGGTCTCGAGCCCAGCCGCGTCCTCGACCGCGATCACGCCCTCGTCGGAAGCCTTGTGGGCGAGCGCCGGGCCGTGGACGAGGTCGCCGATCGCGTAGACGCCCTGCACGCTCGTGCGCATCGCCCCGTCGACCTCGATCAGCCCGGCCTCGTCGAGCTTCACGCCGGCCTTTTCGAGGCCGAGAGCTTGGATGTCAGGCGCGCGACCGGCGGCGATCACGAGCCACTCGACCTCGCGTGGCTCGCCGGCGTGGGTGAACTTGCACATCGATTCCGTGGTCTCGATGTTCTCGACGAACGTGCTCGTGTGGACCTGAATGCCCTGGCGCTTCAGGCCACGCTCGACGACCTTGGAGACGTCGGCGTCCTCGGTCGGCAGCACCCGGTCGAGCGCCTCGTACAGAAGGGTTTCCGTCCCCAGTCGGGCGTAGGCCGAGGCGATCTCGGCACCGGATGCGCCGGCGCCCACCACTGCGAGCGTCTTCGGCAGCTCTTCCAACGCCCACGCCTCCTCGGTGCCGATGACTCGCCCTCCGAATTGCGTTCCCGGAATCGGCTTCTTCACCGATCCGGTGGCGAGGATGATCGTCTTGGCGGTGATCTGGTTGCCTCCGACGGTGACCGCGCCGGCGCCGGCAAGGGCGCCCTCGCCCTCGATCAGCTCGATCCCGTTCTTCTTGAACAGTCCCGAGACGCCACCGGTCAGGGTCTTGATCACCTTCTGGCGACGCGCGCTGACCCCGGCGAAGTCGACCTCGGGCTCCGAGACCTTGATCCCGAACTCGTCGGCCTCGCGGATCTCCGACAGGACGTCGGCGACGCGCAGCACGGCCTTGGCGGGGATGCAGGCGTAGTTCAGGCACCGCCCGCCAACCTCGTCCTTCTCGATCACCGCGGTCTTCATGCCGAGCTGAGCAGCCCGGATCGCGGCGACGTAGCCGCCGGGTCCGGAGCCGATCACAACGCAGTCATAAGAGGACTCTGGCATCGCGGCCGGAGACTATAGAAGGGCGTTAGCGATGGGCGGTGGCGGCGCGCCGTTGGTGGCGGTGGCGGTGGCGCTTTGCGGGGGCGCCGGGCGCGTCCACTGCCTGTCCAACGCGCCAAAGCCCGACCCGCGTTTCCAGTTTGGGCACATAAGCAGCTCCCGGCTGTATTTCGTTCCGGCTCGCGATCGTGTGGTGAGGTTTGCGGCGTTATCCAGGTGCCCCGCGCCGGGTGGCGTGGCGCCGCTCTGCTGAGTGGCGCCGCTTGGCCCAGTGGGATGGCGCGGGAGCGCGCGCGGACTACCCCCCCGGGTATTTCGGCATCTGGATCCGGCTGAGGATCCGGACGAGCTTGTAGAACAGCCAGCCGCCGCCACCGACGACGAGGACCGAGGCCACGACCGCCAGCAGGTTGGCCGCGCGCAGCCCCAGCAGCGAGAAGAACAGGATCACGAAGGCGAGGATCGCCTGGAAGCCGAGCACGGCCCAGTAGCGCTTCTGCCACATCCCGACCGCGCACACCAGCATCAGCACGGAGAACAGGATCACCCCGCCGGCGCCGGCGCGCGCGCCGCCGACCTTGAACTCGCCGGCGACGAGCACCGTGATCAGGTCGCCGGCGCCGATCAGCGCGGCGATCAGGACCGCGATCTTGAGCGACCAGGGCCGCTCGCCGGGCCCGAGCGGCGTCAGCGTGGCCCTGACGGCCGCGTTGCGCGCCTCGGACCGGCTCGGTGGCGTGGCGGCCGGCGCGGGTGCGTTCGCCGGCTCGTCCTGGCGCGGTCTCGGCGCGGTCGCGACCGGTGCGGTCGCGGGTTGCCGGCGCCGTCCGCGTTTGCGGCTACTGCGCTGCGGCAACTTGCACCTCGCCGATGATCGCCGCGCGTAAGCCCCGGGCGGCGTGCTCCACGTCGCGTGCCCCGGTCAGCGCCCGGACGACAGCGATCCGCGTGGCTCCCGCCTCGCGCACCGCGCGCACGTTCGCCGGCGAGATGCCGCCGATCGCGAAGAACGGGACGGTCGCGTGCGCGGCGGCGTAGCGGACCAATTCGAGCCCGACCGCCGGCCGTCCCGGCTTCGTCGGCGTCTCGTGGACGGGACCGACGCCGATGTAGTCGACCCCTGCGCGGGAGGCGGCATCGACCTGCGAGGGACTGTGGGTCGAGAGCCCGACGATGCGCTCGGGTCCGACGATCGCCCGTGCGTCGGCGACCGAGGCGTCGTCCTGGCCGACGTGGACGCCGTCGGCACCGGCGGCGGCGATAAGGTCGGGCCGGTCGTTGAGGATGAACAGCGCGCCGTGGCCGGCCGCGGCGGCGGCGAACCGGCGCCCCACTTCCACGATCTCCTCGTCGGAGGCGTCCTTCATTCGCAGCTGGACGAGGTCCACGCCGCCGGCGAGCGCGCCGGCGAGGAACTCGTCCGGCCGGTCGTCGCAAACCAGGTAGAGGTGCGCCGATCTCAGGCGTTCGTGCCGATCTGTCACGAATTCGAAGTGTGGCAGGAGAGATGAGGTCCTTCCCCCATTGCCCGCTGTTGGGGTACGCGCGATCGTCGGGCGCGACCAACGACCACAGAGGGGGCATCCGTAGATGACCACCACAGCACAGGCAGTCGACAGCCGAGAACTGGTCAGGCGCGGTTTCCGCGCCATCGAGCAGCCAGGATCCGAGGATTTGGCCGAGCTCGTGCACGCCGATTTCCGAAATTGGGAGGCGGTCGGGCCGGCCGCGGACCTCCGGGGGCCGGAAGGCTTCAGCGCCGCTATCGAGATGTTGAACCGCGCGTTCTCGGAGCTTCGCTACGAGGTCGTGGAGCTCATCGCCGAGCGAGATCTGGTGGCCGTTCGAACGCTCATGCACGGTGTGCACACTGGCCCGATGCGGGACTTGCCCGCGACCGGCAAACCGTTCGCCCAGAGCCAGTCACATTGGTTCCGCATCGACGATGGGCTCATCGCAGAACATTGGGCCACGCGTGACGACCTCGGTTTCCTGCACCAGGTCGGCCTCGCCCCTGGCGCGCGGGTGGGAGCCGAGGCTCGTCGGTAGAGCGATGCAGTTCGCGGCGCCGGCTGAGCACTACGACCGCTTCATGGGGCGCTACGCGCCGACGCTCGCGGTCGCGCTCGGCGACGCCGTCGGCGTCGGCTCCGGGATGCGGGTCGTCGACGTCGGCTGTGGGCCAGGCGGCCTGACTCGCGAGCTGGTGGCGCGGGTGGGCGCCGAGAATGTCGCGGCGATCGACCCGGCACCGCAGTTCGCGACCGCCTGTCGCGACCGCAATCCGGGTGCTGACGTCCGCGAGGGTGTCGCCGAGGAGCTGCCGTGGGCTGACGGAGAGTTCGATGCGACGCTGTCCTCGCTCGTGATCGGCTTCATGCGCGACCCCGACCGGGGCGTGCGCGAGATGAGGCGCGTCACGCGGCCGGGCGGCGTGGTCGCTGCCTGCATGTGGGACATCGCGGGGGGTGGGATGACGATGCTGCGGATCTTCTGGGCCGCCGTGCGAGAGGTCGATCCAGACGCCCAGGGCGAGCGGCGGATGGCGGGCACCACCGCCGGCGACATCGGGCAGAGGTTCAGACACGCCGGCCTGAGGGATGTGATCGATTCGGCGATCACCGCCCAAGCGAACTACGCGGGCTTCGAGGACTTCTGGAAGCCGTTCACGTTCGCGGTCGGGCCGGCGGGACAGTATCTGCGCTCGCTGTCGGACGACCGGCAGTCGGCCGTGCGCGAGGCGTGCCGGGTGGTTCTCCCCGACGGGCCGTTCACGCTCGAGGCCCGCGCCTGGTGCGCACGGGGCGTCGTCCCCGGCGCCCGGTCTTAGGACCAATTGTCGATTGGCTGCGAAGGCACGCACGCTCATCATGCCGAGAGATGAGTGTGTTCAACGAAGCCGAGCTGAAGTACCTGACCGGAGGGCGGCAACTGGGCCGTCTCGCGACGGTCGGAGCGGACGGCACGCCCCACGTGGTGCCGGTCGGATGGATCTACAACGCGGCGCGCGAAACGATCGACATCTCCGGGATCGATCTCGAGCGGTCCAAGAAGTTCCGCGACGTCGCCCGCAGCGGGCGCGCCGCGATCGTGATCGACGATCTGGAGAGCGTCGACCCGTGGCGCCCGCGGGGGGTCGAGGTCCGCGGACGAGGGGAGGCGATCCCGCTGCCGACGCCGCTGATCCGGATCCACCCGGAGCGGATCGTGAGCTGGGGGCTCGGGCAGGCCCGCAGCGCGCGCACGGTGGCGAGCTAGCCGCGCCACACCGCCGCGCTAGGATTGACCAAACGGGAGCCCTACCACTGGGCTGAGAGGGCGGGCATGGCCCGCCGACCGTCTGAACCTGAACCGGATAATGCCGGCGCAGGGAGCCGCACACGTTGCCGAATCGCTCAAGCTCATCCGATGTCGTCGTTGTAGGCGCCGGTGCCGTGGGCCTTGCCGTCGCGTGGCGCGCCGCGCAGCGCGGTCTGCGCGTCACGGTGCTCGAGCGCGCCGACGCACCCGGGGCAGGCACGTCAGCGGTCGCCGCCGGCATGCTCGCGCCGATCTCCGAGACGATCGCTACCGAGCTGCCACTGATGCGGCTCGGACTCGCGAGCGTCGACGCCTATCCGGAGTTCGTCGAGGAGCTGAGCGACGCCTCCGGCATGGATCCCGGCTACCTGCGCTGCGGGACGCTGCTCGCCGCGCGCGACGGCGACGAGGCGGAGGCGCTCGGGCGCGAGCTCGAGCTGAGAGAGTCGCTCGGGCTCGCGGTCCACAGGCTCCGCTCGAGCGAGGCGCGCCGGCTCGAGCCGGCGCTGGCGCCGGCGCTGCGTCTCGCCCTCGAGATTCCCGACGACCACGCGATCGACCCGCGCAAGCTGACCGCGGCCCTGGCTCGGGCTGTGACCACGGCCGGCGGCACCCTACGCTGCCGCGCGGCCGTCGAGGAGATCGGAGCGTCGGGCGGACGCCTCACCGGCGTGCGCCTGGCCGGCGGCGAGCAGGTCTCCGCCGAGCACGTGGTCGTGGCCGCCGGCGCGTGGACGGAGGCCGTGCGCGGTCTGCCGGCGCAGGCGCGCGTCCCGATCCACCCGGTCAAGGGCCAGATCCTCCGCCTGCACGATCCCGCCGGCCCGGGACTGCTGACGCGAGTGCTCCGCATGACCGGTGGCTACCTGGTGCCGCGCGGCGACGGTCGCTACGTGCTCGGGGCGACGATGGAGGAGCGCGGCTTCGACACGACCGTGACCGCGGGCGGCGCGTTCGAGCTGCTGCGCAACGCCTTCGAGCTGCTGCCATCGGTCACCGAGCTGGTGATCGACGAGCTGTCGGCGGGGCTGCGGCCGACCACGCCCGACAACGCCCCGGCGATCGGCCCGGGCTCGATCCGCGGGTTGCACTGGGCGGTCGGTCACTACCGCCACGGGATCCTGCTCACGCCGATCACGGCGGAGCTCGTGGTCGGGGCGCTCGCGGGCGAATCGGTCCCTGAGGAGTTCTCGCCGACGCGGTTTGCCGGCGTGGCGGTGCCGGCGGGGGTCGGCTCATGAGCCTGTCGGTGACGATCAACGGCGATCGCCGTGAGCTGCCGGCGGGCGCCACCGTGGCGAACGTGATCGAGTCGTTCCCGGGCGCGCCCGAGGGACGCGGAGTCGCGGTCGCGGTCGAGGGGGAGGTCGTGCCGCGTGCGCAGTGGCCGAACGTCGAGTTGCGCGACGGCGCCAAGGTTGAGGTGGTCGTGGCGGTGCAGGGCGGATGAGCGGGCTGTTGACGATCGCCGGCCGGGAGCTTCGCTCGCGCCTGATTCTCGGCACCGGCGGCTTCACCAACCACGAGGTCCTGTCCGCGGCGCTCGACGCGTCCGGCGCCGAGCTGTGCACGGTGGCGCTACGCCGCCTCGGGGGTGGGCGGGGTCCGAATCACGCGGGCTCGATCCTCGACGTGCTAGACCGAGCCGGCGTCGAGGTGCTCCCGAACACCGCCGGCTGCTACACCGCGCGTGACGCGATCGTCACCGCGCAGCTCGCGCGCGAGGCGTTCGGCACCGACTGGATCAAGCTCGAGGTGATCGGCGACGACCGCACGCTGCTTCCGGACGCGGTGGAGCTCGTCGCGGCGGCCGAGGCGCTGGTAGACGACGGGTTCACCGTGCTTCCGTACACGACCGATGACCCGATTCTGGCCCGCCGGCTCGAGGATGTCGGCTGCGCGGCGGTGATGCCGCTCGGGTCTCCGATCGGCAGCGGCATGGGGATCCGCAACCCGTACAACATCTCGATCGTGGTCGAGCGGGCCGGGGTGCCGGTGATTCTCGACGCGGGCGTGGGCACCGCCTCAGATGCCGCGTTCGCGATCGAGCTCGGCTGCGACGCGGTGCTGTGCGCGAGCGCGATCTCGCGCGCCCACGACCCGGTGGCGATGGCGACGGCCATCCGGCTCGCGGTCGAGGCGGGCTGGCTCGCACGCGGCGCGGGCCGGATCCCTCGCCGGCGCTACGCCGAGGCGTCGACTCCCGACGAGGGATTGCCCGTGTTCGACAGCGCCTCGCAGTGACCGAAGCCGCCGAAACTCCCTCGCCGCTGACCGTCGACGCGCTGATCGACAGCTGGGAGGCGGCCTGGTCGGGGAAGGACGAGGCGGCTTTCGCGGAGGTCTGCGATCGCCGGGTCCATTACGAGGATCCGCTCACGAGCGAGCCGCTCGAGGGACTCGACCTGCTCCAGAACCATGCCTCGCGGCTGTGGGCGGCATTCCCCGACGCACGCATGGAGCGGACCGGCGACCGGCTGACCGACGGGCACTTCGTGGCGGCACCGTGCAAGGTGCTCGGGACCCATCGGACCCAGCTCAACGGCCTGCCGGCGACCAACCGGTTCGTGGTCGTGCACGCGATCTTCTACTGCGAGATCACGCACGAGCGGCTGCTGCGCGTGCGCGGCTTCTTCGACCTGTACGACGTCGCGACGCAGCTCGGGATCCTCCCGGCGCGGGGGACGCTCGGCGAGAAGGCGCTGCTGATGCTGCGCGGGTTCGGGCTTCGGGCCAACCGGAACCAGTAGTCGTGGACATCGCGATCCCGATCTTCGACGGACTGACCGCGCTCGACGCGATCGGTCCCTACGAGGTCCTGTCGCGGCTGCCGGATGCACGGGTCCATTTCCTGGCGGCGGAGGCGGGGCCGAAGCGGACCGAGAACCGCATGCTCACCCTGATTGCCGACCGGCCGCTCGAGGACATGCGTAGTCCCGAGGTGATCGTCATGCCCGGCGGCCATGGGACGAGGGCACTGATGCACGACGAGCAGATGCTCGCCTGGGTGCGCGCGGCGCACGAGACATCGCAGTGGACCACATCGGTGTGCACCGGCGCGCTCGTGCTGGGGGCCGCCGGGATCCTCGACGGACTCGAGGCGACCACGCATTGGGCGCTGATGGACACGCTCGGGCGCCTCGGCGCGACCCCGGTGAACCGTCGCGTCGTCGAGCAGGGCAAGGTCATCACCGCGGCCGGCGTCTCGTCCGGAATCGACATGGCGCTTACGCTCGCGGCGCGAATCGCCGGCGAGGACATGGCCCGCGCGATCCAGCTGGCGATCGAATACGACCCCGAGCCGCCGTTCGACAGCGGGTCTACGGAGAAGGCGTCGCCTGAGATCCTGGAGCTGGCGCGGGCTCGATCGTGACCGCCACCGGCGCGTGATCGGACAGCCGGCCGCCGTCGAGCACCTCGGCGCCGGACGCGGCTGAGAAGCCGCGGACGAACACGTAGTCCACGTCGTGGGCGCCGGCGCACGCAAACCCGTCGAGCGCCAGCCCTCTGATGTTGAAATCCCCGCCGAGCACGAGCGGAGCCTCGCCGGCCCAGCGGAGCGCGGTCTGCGCCGCGAGGCGGGCATCGCGGGCCGGACCGCCGCAGTGCACGTTCGCCACCCAGATGCCGGCGTCTCCCAACCGCACCGCGTGCACCCACCGCCGCTCGGGCCAGACGCATAGACGCCTCACCCGGTGCTCCACGATCGCATCGCCGCGCACGAGGATCGCGTTTGCGCCGCCGCCGTTCGACTTGATCAGATCCGGCCAGCGAACCGCGATCGCGCGCCGCGCCGGCAACAGCGCGTTCCGCGACGTGAGCACGAGCCGTTGATCCGCCGCCAACCTGTCACCGAGGCTCGATGGCCACCACGGTGGCACCTCCTGAAGCAAACCCAAATGCCAATCCCACCGAACCAACGCGGCCGCGAACTCCTCGAACAGGTCGCGACCCGCGGATGGCACCGCGCGTCCGTGCTTGAGGTTCCATGTGAGCACGCGCGTGGCCATGTACGCAACGTACACTCAGGCTTTGCCGCGCCACTTCATCACCGGTTCTGAGCTGAGCGCAGACGAGCTGAACGGCCTGATCGAGCGGGCGCTCGAGCTGAAGGCGGCCCCGTACAGCTCCGACGTCCTGCGCAGGCGCTCGGTGGCGCTGATCTTCCAGAAGCCGTCGACCCGCACTCGCGTGTCGTTCGAGGCCGGGATCACGGAGCTCGGCGGGAACCCGATGGTGCTGCGCACCGACGATCTCCAGTTGACCCGCGATGAGTCGGTCCGGGACACGGCTTACGTCCTCTCGCGTCACGTCGCCGCGATTGGGATCCGCACCGGCGAGGAACGACTCGTGGAGGAGCTCGCCGAGCATGCGACCGTGCCCGTGATCAACATGCTGAGCCCCAAGCACCACCCCTGCCAGGCGCTCGCGGACCTGCTGACGCTCCGGGAGACGTTCGGCAGGCTCGACGGACTCACGCTCGCCTACGTCGGCGACGGGAACAACGTGGCCCGTTCGCTGGTCGTGGTGGGGTCCAAGGCCGGCGTCGAGGTCCGTGTGGCCGCACCCGACGGCTATCAGCTCGAACCGGACGGCGCCGGGCTGCTGACGGATGACCCGGGCGAGGCCGTGCGAGGGGCCGACGCCGTCTACACGGACGTGTGGGTGAGCATGAGCGACGCCCCCGAGTCGGCCGCCGAGCGGCGGCGCGCGCTCACCCCCTACCGGCTCGACGACAACCTGCTCGACGGTGCGGCGCCGACCGCGGTCGCGCTCCACTGCCTGCCCGCGCACCCGGGCGAGGAGATCACCGAGCAGGTCCTGTACGGGAGCCGCCAGCGCATCTGGGACCAGGCCGAGAACCGCCGTCACGCGCAGAAGGCGCTGCTCGAGCTCCTGATCGGCGCGTAGCGCGAGACCGTTCGGCTACGCTCCGCACGAGTTTCTGGGAAGGAGACATGCAAACGATGCCTGCACCCAAATCCCCGTCGGGTGGCTCCAGGGGGTCGAGTGGCGCGCGATCATCAGCGAGCGGCTCGCGTTCGAAGACGTCGAAATCGTCCGCGAAGAGAGGCCGTCGCAAGCCGGCGCAGGACGACGACCGGGGTGGCGTCAGCGACGGCCTGGCGAGCCTCGCCGAGCAGGTGACGAACGGGGTCCTCAAGCCGCTCGGACTCGTCGTGCTCACCACCGAGCGAATCCAGGAGATCCTCGACGACGCCGCCGAGCGCGGACGCGTGACTCGCTCGGACGCGAACGAGCTCGCGGCACAGCTGATCAGCCGCGGCCGCCAGCAGACCGACCAGCTCCTCTCAGACGTCGAGCGCGTGATCGGATTCGGCCGCGAGCAGCTCACCCCGGCGACCCGCGGCGCCCGCTGGAGCGAGTCGATCGATCTCCTCGTCCGCAGTGCCGACCGGGCCCGGCGGTCCGTCGGCGTCGGTCAGACGTTCCCGATCCTCGGGTACGACGACCTGACCGCCGCTCAGGTTCAGGTACGTCTCGAGGGCCTCGCGCCGGCCGAGCTCCGCAGGGTGCGCGAGTACGAGCGGCGCCACGCCAACCGGAAGTCCGTGCTCGAGGCGATCGACAAGTCGCTTGCTCCCCGTTAGCGACCACGCGCGCGAGGCGCTGCGCCTGGCCCACGAGGAGGCACGCACGCTGCGCCACAGCTACGTCGGCACCGAGCACATCCTGCTCGGGCTCCTGCGCGAGCACGACGGCGTGGCGGGGACCGCACTTGCGTCGCTCGATGTCACCCACGAGCGCGTACGGACGGCGGTCGTCCGGATGATGGGCCTGGGGGTGGAGGACGTGGTAGGCGAGTTGCCGTTCACCGGTCCGGCCAGTGAAGCGATCGACCGCGCCGGGCGGGAGGCGGCCGTGCTGGGCTCCGAGCTTGTCGGCACCGAGCACATCCTGCTCGCACTGACGCGAGACCCGGGGGGTGCCGCGGCGCGGATCCTGGTTCAGCTCGACGTCGACCTGGCGGGGATCCGTGCGGCCGTCAGCGGCGGACAGGCCTAGTGCCTCTCCCGTCAACCTCTGCCCTGTTGGGCGGCTGCAAACCTTCGGCTGGCTTTGTCCTCGGAGTCTCGCGTAGCGCTGCTACGCGTCGACTCCTGCGTCCGCGCCATCCTCGGTTTTCGCTCGCCCACCAGGGCAAACGTTTCCGGTCGCGGCACTAGCTGCTGCTCAGCCCGAGGTCGGTGAGCACGGCGCCGAAGTCCAGGCGCGCGCCGGTCAGCTCCCCGAGCAGCTCTTCCGCGTCGAGGCGCTGGCCGTCGCGCCACAGCCTCCTCAGGACGTCCCCGGCCTCGGGCGACTCGAACCACGCCGGCCCGAACCGCTCGCGCAGGTACGAGCGCAGATGGGTCTCGAGCGCCCACGCCCGCAGGTAGCAGGCGCAGTAGAAGCCCTCGTCGACGTCGGCGAGGAAGGTCTCGGTCGGCCACTCGATTCCGAGCGCGCCGCCGAGGAGCTCCGAGTAGCGCCGGGCGAGCGCGCTCCACGCGCCGGCGGCGCCGCCGTGGAGCTCGAGCTCGTAGGCGATCTTGCCTGCGTAGCGGCGCAGGTAGACGAGCCGCTGAGCCTTCGCGTGCGCGACCAACTCGGAGGGATCCTCGACCCCGAGCCGCAGCGACAGCCACTCGGGATCCTCGACCAGATGCTGGAGCAGGAACGCGTACGTCTCGCTGATCGAGTTGTCGCCCAGGCGGCGAAACTCGAACGGCAGCTCCGGATCGACGTTCGCGCTGTGCTCGGTGTGGCCGCCCTCGTGGAACAACGTCACATAGTCGTCCCAACCCCCGATCGGCGCTACCACCAGGTACACCTCGCCGGGCACGCGCACGGGTGCGCAGAACGCCCTCGGCGACTTGTTCGGACGGGACCCGATGTCGAACGTCACGCCGTCCTGTCCGGACACGTCGATCCCGAGGCCGCGCATGGTGTCGGCGAAGCTCTCGGTCAACCTTGCGCTGGGGAAATGCCGGTCAAGCCCGGCCGCCCGGAAGAAGCGGGGCAGGTCGGCGCGGCGCAGCTCGGCGAAGCCGATCCCGAGCGTCCGGCGCAGCTCGGGCTCGAGCATGCGCGGGTAGCTCGTCTCGCTGGCGGCCGAGAACGCGGCGGTCTGCTCGGACAGCGCCCCCAGATCGATGCCCTTGCAGTGCTCGCACATGGCCGCGTAGCTCGACCATCCGAGCTCGGTCGCGCACGCGTGCTGGCGCTCGATCCGCTCGCGGTAGTGGCTTCCGAGTCCTTCGTCGGTGGCGGTCAACAGGGCGCGCTCGATCTCGGCTCGGCGGCCGGGATCGGCCTCGTTGGCCTGCACAACCGGCCCCTCGCGAAAGCCAACGAGCTCGTCCCCGACCTCGATCGTGAGCGCCGCCTCGGCGCCCGCCAGCTCCTCCTCGACCGCCTTGGTCGCCGCGCCGACGTAGCCCTCGACCGCGAAGTCGAGCAGCATCCGCGCGCGCCGCCGCTCGTCGCCGTCTTCGGTGCTCCGGGCGTCGAGTTCCCGCAGCGCCTGGACCGCATCGCGCGTGAACAACCCCTCGTGGGCCGCGTAGATCGCGTCGATCTCGAAGCTGTCCTTCAGTCCCGCGTAGTGGCGGTAGTACTCGCGCATCAGCTCGGTGATGAACCGATCGGCGGTGCGCCTGTAGGCGTCGAGATCCATGCGGCTGCCATGCTAGAGGCGTGGACTCTGCGCCAGGCGTCACCCGAACCCGTCCCAGCCGGGGCGACGAGCTTACGCTCAGCATCGACTCGCTCGCGTTCGGCGGCGCCGGCGTGGCCCGGCTCGACGGTTACGTCGTGTTCGTCCAGGACGGGATCCCCGGTGACCGGGTGCGGGCGGTGGTCGAGAAGTCAAAGCGTGCCTACGCTGAGGCCCGGGCGGTCGAGGTGCTCGAGCCCAGTCCGGATCGGCTTTCGCCTGTGGCGGTGCACCCGGGGGCGCCGTGGCAGGTGCTGCCCTACGAGCGCCAGCTCGAGACCAAGCAGGCTCAAGTGGAGGACGCCCTGCGCCGGATCGGGCGGCTCGATGGGTTCGAGCTCGAGCCGATCGTCGAGGCCGTAGAGCCCTGGCGATACCGCAACAAGCTCGAGTACTCGTTCGGCACCGACGCCGACGGCCGGCTCGTGTGCGGCTTCCATGCCCCGGGGAGCTGGGAGGAGATCGTCGAGGTCACCGACTGCCTGCTGGCCTCCGAACCGGGCAACGCGGCGCGCGAGCGGGTGGTGGAGTGGTGCCGGGCTCAGGGTCTGAGCGCGTACGACCGGCGTACCGGGGAGGGGCTGCTCCGGAATCTCGTGGTCCGCGAGAGCCGGCGAGGCGGCGAGCTCCAGGTCCGCCTGGTGACGAGCCCGGGGCGGATCGACCGCGAGCGCTTCGCCCAGGCGGCTGAGCCCGTCGGCGGGCTGTTGTGGACCCAGCTCGACAGCGTCGCCGAGACCACCCAGGGCGGACAGACCGAGCTGATCGCCGGCAGCGACCGGCTCGAGGAGGAGATCGGCGGGATGCGCATGCGGATCTCCCCGAACGCGTTCTTCCAGACCAATACCGAGATGGCCGAGCGGCTCTACCGGCTCGCGATCGAGTACGCCGCGCCAGGGGCCTCCGATCGCGTGTACGACCTGTACTGCGGGATCGGCACGATCGGACTGCTGATGGCGCCACGCGCCGGCGAGGTCTGGGGCCTCGAGCTGGTCGAGGAGGCGATCGCCGACGCGATCGCGAACGCGCGGTTGAACGAGGTCGACAACGCCCGCTTCTTCGCCGGCGACGTCCGTCTGGCGCTCCGGGAGTTGGTCGATCGCGCCGGCCGGCCCGACGTCCTCGTCGTCGACCCGCCGCGCTCGGGGCTGTCGCAGAAGGTCGTGCGCCGCGTGATCGAGGCCGGGCCGCGCCGGATCGTGTACGTGTCGTGCAATCCGACGACGCTCGCGCCGAACGCGGCCCAGCTGGTCGAGGCCGGCTACGCCCTGCGGCGGGTGCGCGCCGTCGACATGTTCCCGCAGACGCCGCACATCGAGTGCGTGGCGCTGCTGGAACGCTTGTAGTGCGCCCAGAGGGGTAGCTTCGAGACATGGGAGCTCGCAGCATCCGCGCGATTCTGCTCGCCGCCCTGGTCCTGCTCGCCGCCGGTGCCGCGCAGGCGTCGGCGGCCACGCCCCGCCCGCCGGCGCTGCGGCTGGTCGCCGTGTCTCCCAAGGGCGCGGCTCCCGGCGACGCCACCATCGCGCTGCGGTTCTCGGCACCGCTCGCGCCCGTGACCGCGCGGTCCGAGCCCAAGCTGTCGCCGGCGAGCGCCGGAGCGTGGTCACAGCCGAATCCGACGACGCTCAGCTTCACCCCGAGCGGCGCGTACCTACCGGGCACGGTCGTCCGCGTCACCGTCCCCAAGGCGCTGTCGTCTACGGACGGCGTATCGCTGCGCCGGGCCGTCGCTCTCACGTTCCAGGTGCAGGGCGGGTCCGATGTGCGGCTCGCCCAGCTGCTCGCGGAGCTTCGCTACCTGCCGGTTCATCTCAGCTCCTCCGCGCATCAGCCGCGTCCGGAAGACACCGCCGGGCAGCTCCGCGCGATCTTCCGGCCGCCCGCCGCGCGGCTGATGCTGGGTGACGACTGGCCGTCGGAGCTGCGCGGGCTGTGGATCCACGACCGCTCGACCGTGCTCAGGGGCGCGGTCATGGCCTTCGAAGCCCAGCACGGGCTCGCTCTGGACGGCGTTCCGAGTGCGGCCGTGTGGCAGACGCTGCTGAGCGCTCGCGCCCACCGCCAGTTCAACACCGGCGGCTACAGCTACGCGGTAGCCACCGAGAGCAGCCCGGAGTCGCTCACCGTGTACCACAACGGTCGTGTCGTCCTGCGCACGTCCGCCAATACCGGGATCGCCGGCAGCGGCACCGCCCCCGGAACCTTCCCGGTGTTCGAGCGCCTGCGAAGCCAGGTCATGCGAGGCACGAACCCGGACGGGTCGCACTACGCGGATCTCGTCCAATGGGTCGCCTACTTCAACGGCGGCGACGCCGTCCACTACATGCCGCGGGCGTCCTACGGGTCGCCGCAGAGCCTGGGGTGCATCGAGCTGCCGTACGCCGCCGCCGAGCAGGCGTGGGGCTATCTGACCTACGGGACGCTGGTGACGGTCCTCTCATAGCGTCCTGCGCGGGACAGGTAGGGTTCCGCGGGCGTTTCGATGCGTGCGGTCACGATCAAAGATCAGAACCTGAGTGTCGAGGACCATCCCGACCCCGTTCCCGGGGCCGGCGAGGTGCTCGTCCGAGTCGAGGCCGCCGGGCTGAACGGCGCCGACATGATGCAGCGGCGCGGCTTCTACCCGGCGCCACCGGGCGCGCCGCAGGACATCCCGGGGTTGGAGCTCGCCGGGGAGGTCGTGGCTTGCGGCCTGGGCGCCACCCGGTTCTCTCCCGGAGACCGGGTCATGGGGATCGTGGCGGGCGGCGGCCAGGCCGAGCTGGCGGTCGTCCACGAGCGGATCCTGATGCCCGTTCCCGACAACCTCGACTGGGTGCAGGCCGGCGGCGTCCCCGAGACGTTCACGACCGCCCACGACGGCATCTTCACGCAGGCGGGGCTCAGGCCAGGCGAGCGGCTGCTCGTGCACGGCGGCGCCGGCGGCGTCGGGACCGCGGCGATCCAGATCGCGCACGCGTCCGGAGCGCGCGTCACCGCCACCGTCCGCAACCCGGATCACCGGGCTGCGGTGGCCGCGCTCGGCGCCGAGGTGATCGCGCCCGAGGGGTTCGCCGAGCACGGTCCGTTCGACGTGATCCTCGAGCTCGTCGGCGCGCCGAACATGCCCGGCAATCTCGAGGCGCTGGCCCTGTGGGGCCGGATCATGGTGATCGGGATCAGCGCCGGTGCGAAGGCCGAGCTCAACCTGGGGCTGGCGATGCAGCGGCGCGCGCGGATCTTGGGCTCGACGCTCCGCCCGCGGCCGCTCGAGGAGAAGGCGATGACCGCGCGGGCGATGGAGCGCTCGGTGCTGCCGCTGCTGGCGTCGGGCGCCGTGCGCGTCCTGGTTGCGGCGACATATCCGCTCGAGGAAGCGGTCGCCGCTTATGACCGGTTCGCGGAGGGCGGAAAGCTCGGGAAGATCGTGCTGACGATGGGCGGCTGAGCCGCCGGTCCCCCGCCTGCGGGGCTACTCCTCGTCGAACCCTTCGTCGTCCTCGCCTACGGGGACGACCTCGTCCGCGTGGACCGTGCACAGCGCCGGTCCGCCCGACTCCAGCGCGGCTTCGATCTCCGCCTGGGTGAGCTTGGCGCCACACTCCTCGCAGCGGTCGCCGATCTGGTCGAGGGACTTCTCTTCTAGGTCCATGAGGCGAGCCTAGCGCGTCCGCGGGCCGCTAGTAAGGGGGCAGGTCGGTCCACCACTGACCAACCACCCTGAACGCAGCCCAGAACTCGCGCTTGGCGCTCTCCTCGTCGAGCGAATCGTCGATGTTCGGCACGTACAGCGCCTCGATCGACGGCGTCAGACGCTGGAGCCGGCCCGGGGCCGGACGGAGCTCGCCGGCCAGCGGAAGGTCGAGCTCGTTGACGACGCTCAGAGCGTCGGAGCCCATAACCACGACGAGCTTGGGCGAGACGATCTGGATCTCCTCGACGAGCCTGGCGACGCACGCCGGGTCGGCCAGCGCGGGGTCTGGCACCGGGCATTTGACGCACAGCGTCCCGTACACGGCCAGCGGGTCGATCGAGAGGCGCTTTAGCGATTTCATCAGCGCGTTCCCCGCCCGCCCGTAGAAGGCCACGCCCTCCTCGACCTCCGAGGGCCGTGGCGAGTACTTGACCAGGAAGATGTCCGCCTGCGGATGGCCCGAGCCCAGCACGGGCATCAGCGCGCCGCGAGGGCAGTGGGTGCACGACTGAACCTCTCGGGAGAAGGCGTTCAGCTCACGGATCGCGCGCTCGAGGTACTTCTCGCGAATCTCGTCGTCGGTGGCGGGCATGGCTGTCCGATTGGACGGCTCCCGGGCTTGTCCTTGCGAGTGCATCAGGAGTTGCGGCTGTCGCGGCCGTTCGACCGCCGGCGATCCCGCCCCATTGCGCGCCGCACGCGGCGTTCGCGCGAGGCCCGCCGGGCGCCCTCCGGCAGCGCCTTGGTCTGGAGGAACTTGAGCGCCTGAACGTACAGCAGGCTGGCCGGATTGCGGACGATGTCGGCATCCCGGAGCGACTCGAGGAACTCCTCGGGGCCGTCGAACTCGTGCATCCGGATCCGGACCGAGCCGAGCCCCTGCGGCACGTGCGCGTCGGAGCCGGCGCCCGCCGGGATCCGGTATTTGGCCGCGAAGCGGGCCGCCTCGTCGTTGAACTCGGTGATCGCCACGCGCGGGTTGAACACCTCGATCGCGTCGACGTCGTCGAGCACATCGAGCAGGTGCTCGTAGTCGGGGACGGAGTGGAGCCGGTCGAACGGGTGCGGGACGTACACGAGCCCGCCTTGGCGCTTGATCTCGGCGATCGTCTCCTGGAGCGTCATTCCCCGGGGGATCTTGTCCTCGATGAACAGCCCGATCACCTCGCCCTGGTCTGCGGTCTTGACCTCCTCGCCGACGATCACCGCGATGCCGCGCGCCTGGGCGCGAGCCGCGTGGGCGCCCGATACCTCGTTGTGGTCGGTGACCGCGATCGCTCCGAGGCCGCGGGCCCGCGCCTCCGCCAGCAGCACTTCGACGGGAGTCGCGCAGTCGTAGGAGTGATCGGTGTGCATGTGCAGATCGACGTCGATCAGCCGGCGTGACGCCAGCCGGGCGCGGACCTGGCCGTTGCCGCGCGTGTCGTGCCGGCGCGCGACGAGCCCCGCGTACACCTGTTCGTACTCGTCGGCCACCCGCGACCACCCGAACTTGACCCGGAGTTGCCGGGCCTGCTCGCGCTCGCGCGAGCGGAGCGCCGGCTCGGTGATCAGCCTCTGGAGGTGAGTGGAGAGCGTCTGCACGTCGCCGGGCTCGAACTCGAACCCGAACTCGCCCTGGCCGAGCAGCTCCTCGTAGGCGGGCAGCCGCGAGGCGACAGGCACCACGCCGCCGGCGAGCGCGCGCACGAGCGTGGCGGGGATCGGCCTGATCCCCTCTGAGGCGAGGACCAGGATGTCCGCCCCGGCCAGCGCCTCGGCCTCGGACATCCGGTCGGCATCGACGAACTCGACTCGCTCGCGCAGGGTCCGGCCGAGCGTCCCCGGCGTCGCGTAAGGCCTCGGCGACCAGACGGTCGCGCGCCAGGGGGCGTCGTCGGGGAGCGTTCGCAGCGAGCGGAGGAAGATGCGAAGCGCGGCGCGCTCCTCGCCCATGCTGAACAGAACCTGCACGGGATCGTGCGCGGTGTGCTCCCAGTCGACGCTGGCGCCCGGGAGGATCACCCGGTACTCGCCGGGGAAGTAGCGCTGGAGGAGGTCCCGGGTCGCGGCGTAGCTGGCGGTCCGGGCATCGAGGCGCCCGAACAACAGGCGCGACAGCGGGCCGGTGAGCTGCGTCGAGAGCATCCGCTCGGTCGGCGCATGGAAGCTCCCGACGTTCAGGCCGCGCGAGTGCCGCAGCGCGACGCTCGAGGCGCTCGGAGCGAACGGCTCGTGCACGTGGACGAGGTCGAGCGTCAGGTTGAGGAGCGCCTCCTCGATCGTCCGCGCCACGTCGACCGGCAACGAGGCGGCGCGGCGTCGCGTGGGCGCGAACGGCAACACCTCTCCCACGCCGAGCACGAGCGGCTCGCCGTCGGCGCGCTCGAGCAGCGCGTCGGCGTGGTTCCGGATCGCGCGGCGGCTGTCGCGCACGAGCGCGGCCGATTCGGACGGCGCGATGATCAGCACGCGATGCCCGCGACCGGAAAGCTCGTGCGAGATGCGCGCGACGTAGTCGTTGACCTCGTTCGAGACCTCCCAGGCGAACGGCGTCACCTGTGCGATCGCGAGCTGCTCGCTCGTCACCGGCGGCAGTCTATTTCGTTGTGGCGGCCGGTTTCGCGGGCGGGCGGGGTCCTAATCAATCAGCTGGTGCGGGCCTTCGACTTCGCCGGCTTGGAGGCCGGCGTCTTGCGGGCGTACTTCGCGATGAACTTCTCGGTGTCCTCGCGTGCCTCGTCGTCGGGGCGCTGATTCATCGGCGACTTCATCAGGTAGGAGCTCGGGCCGTCGAGCTGTCCCGAGAGCCCGTTGTTCAGCGCGAGCTTGCAGCAGCGCACGGCGTCGATCACGATCCCGGCGGAATTGGGGGAGTCCCACACCTCGAGCTTGAGCTCCATCTGCAGCGGGACGTCGCCGAACGCCTCGCCCTCGAGGCGGATGTGCGCCCACTTGCGGTCGGTCAGCCACGGCACGTAGTCCGACGGGCCGACGTGGACGTCGTCGGCGGGCAGCTCGTGGCCCATGATCGACGTCACGGCGTTGGTCTTCGAGATCTTCTTTGACTCGAGCCGCTCGCGCTCGAGCATGTTGTAGAAGTCCATGTTGCCGCCGACGTTCAGCTGCGAGGTGCGCAGCAGCTTGACCCCGCGGTCGTGCATCAGCCTGGCCAGCGCCCGGTGGACGATCGTCGCGCCGACCTGAGACTTGATGTCGTCGCCGACGATCGGGAGGCCGGCCTTCTTGAAGCGCTTGTTCCAGTACTCCTCCCGGGCGATGAACACCGGGATGCAGTTGACGAACCCGCAGCCGGCGTCGAGGATCTGCTCCACGTACCACTTCGTGGCGTCCTCGGAGCCGACGGGGAGGTACGAGACGACCACGTCGGTGTGGGTCTCCTTGAGGATCTCGGTGATGTCGGCCGTCGGACCGGGGGCCTTGGTGATCTTCTGCTTGAGGTATTTGCCGAGGCCGTCATGGGTCATCCCCCGCTCGACGGTCACACCGAGGCTGGGGACCTTGCCGGCGAAATTCAGCGTGTTGTTCTGTCCGGCGAAGATCGCCTGCGACAGGTCCTTCCCGACCTTGTCGGCGTCGATGTCGAAGGCGGCGCTGAACTCGATGTCGCGGACGTGGTAGCCGCCGACGTCGACGTGCATGAGGCCGGGGACGGATTTGGTCGGGTCGGCGTCGCGGTAGTACTGGACGCCCTGCACGAATGAGCTCGCGCAGTTGCCGACGCCGATTATCGCCACGCGCACCTTGCCTTCCTGGTAGCGCGCAGCGCCGTTGGTGGAACCGTCGATGGTGCTCACTGTGGCTTCCTTCTTTCTCGAGGACTGCGCGACTGGATCTCGGCGCAGGGCATTTCTACGTATTCCTCGGCGGCGAGTTGGTTACACCTGGGCGGGTGCGCAGGAGGCCGCTCGCGAGGCCGTCAGGCGGCGGCCGCGGCGTTCAGTTGCCGGCGTACGTGGAGGATCCGCTGCAGGACCGTCAGCACGGTCAGCGAGGCAAGCACGTACACCGCCGGCGCGAGCAGCTCGAAGTGGCCGAGCGACGCGCCCTTGGCGAAAACGAGCCCGATCGACAGGATCACGACCCGTACGGGGCGGGTCGCGAGTCCGACCTTGCACTCGACCCCGAGCGCCTCGGCGCGGGCGCGGGTGTAGGACACCATCAGCGACCCGAGCACGGCGGCAACGGTCGCGGCGGCGGCCACCTGGTCGTTCTTCGAAGCGAAGTACGCACCGACCGCGATCAGCACGATTCCCTCCTCGAGCCGGTCGAGCGTCGAGTCGAGGAACGCGCCGAATGGCGTGCCCTTGCCGGACATCCGCGAGTAGCGCCCGTCGAGCGTGTCCATGATCGACCCGACGATGAACGCGATACCCGCCAGGAAGAACATGCGCCCGACGATCAGCCCGGCGGCAGCGACGTTCAGGGCGAAACCGGTCAGCGAGATCGCGTTCGGGGTGAGCCGCGACTCGATCAGCCGGTTGCGCATCATCTCCTGTGCAGTCGGCCCGGTCCGCGGGGGCCGGTTGCGGCGCGGAGCGCCGTCGCGTCGCGCCCGTGGGCGCTGAGTCTGCTCGGGCATCGTCAGGCAGTCGACGGGGAGCGCTTGGGCATCGACCAGGCGGTCGACTGGGTCGGGCTGAACGCCCACACGTCTGGCCTTGCCCGCGCCAGCAGCCTCTGCGCCAGCAGAGCCGATGCGCCGGCGGTGACGGCCCCGAGGAACACGTCGGTTAGGAAGTGGTTGGCGGTGGCGACGACCACGAACGTGATCAGCAACGGGTACAGCGCCCACAGGATCTTTCCCGGGCGCCAGCGGGTGAGCCTGCACATCGATCCGCCGATCATCACCGCGAAGCAGACGTGCATCGAGGGGACTGCGGCGTAGAAGTTCACGAATGCCTTGGTTGGTCCGAAGTCGATCGAGCCCTTGCCGCCGGTCACGAACTGCGAGATCGCGTCGGTGAAGCCCCATTCGGGCATCAGCCGCGGCGGCGCCGTCGGGTACAGCCAATACCCGATCACCGCGAGTGCCATCGCGATCATGAACATATTGCGGACGAAGTAGAACGAGTCGTTGCGGCGCGCGTAGATGAACGCGAGCACCAGGAACGTGACGACGAAGTGGCCGTTCAGATAGATCCAGTCGAGGCCGTCCATCAGCCAGTGTTTGTTGATCGCCCAGGCCTGGACACTCGGCTCGATGAACACGTGCAGCGTGCGCTCGACGTCGATGATCCGCATCGCGTCGCTGAACGGCTTGTACGGGTTGTCGCTCGATACCAGCCCCCTGACCAGGTCGTACACGAGCAGCGCGCCGACGAACAGCAGGATCTGACGGATCAGGTCCAGCCAGCCACGCGGCAAGAGCCGCGCCTCGATGAACTGGAGGCCACGCCTCATGAAAAGTTGATCCTAGCGAGGAGCCGTGTCGGGCTCATGTCAGCTGCACCGGACCGAGTGCGCGCCGATGCGTGTCAGCGAGAAGCGCATCGCGAGCTTCATCGGTCCGGGCTGCCGGACCGTGAGCTTGGTGAAGCTGCCGTCCGGAGCGACGCATCCCGATCCGTGGACCACCGCCCAGTAGGGGCTGTAGTGCACGCGCACGGTTGCGGTTCCGGGGCGGAGGCCCTGGACGGTCAGCCAGTCGGACCCGAGCTCGGTGAGGGTGGCGGCCCCCTCCACGATCGGCGTCGGGTCGCGTACCGCGTACACGCGCCAGTGGCGGGTTCGGAACACCGGGCGCAGGTACGGCAAGCCGCGGTCGATCAGCGCGACCTCCTGCTTCGCCGAGTAGTCGAGGTCCTTATCGGACACCGCGACGTACCGCACCGCGACCTGGTGGAGCCAAGCGTCGTACCGTGCGGCCGTCAGCGTCCCGTCGTAGAAGAGCGCGTTGTACTTGATGTCGAGCTGGCGCTCCCAGCCGCGGGCGAGCGGAAACTCGGGCGCCATCAGATACGCCTCCCAGTGAAACAGCGTGAACGGGATCTCGATCCTGAACGGCTGGTCGCTCTGCCTGCTCAGGTAGGAGACGAGCGGCTGGAAATAGGCGGCGGTGACCTCGGCGTTGTCGTCCGCGGTCCTGATGTCCCGGACCGGCGCCTGCCATTGGATGTAGAGCAGCGGTAGTGCCACCGCGATCAGCGCCGCCGTGCGACGCTCGGGGCGGGGCCACCACAACAGCGCAACGAGCGGTCCGGCCACCAGCGGCGCGAGCCGGGTCACGTTGCTGCCGACCGGGCTGGCCACCACGAAGAAGCCGATGCAGCCGAGCGCGTAAAGCGCCACGCCGGCCTCGAGCGTGACGTCGCCCTTAGGGATCACCAACAGCGCAGCGATCGCGATCACCACTATCGGCCAGAACGCCGAGAACGCGAACGGCTCGCTGCCACCCTCCGGGAACGCGACCGCCAGCGCCAGGACCGGCAGCGCCGAGGCGATCACCACCGCTACCCCCGGGAGCGCCGGCCTGACGCGACGCTCGGGTAGGTACGCGCCGATCGCTTGTGCGCCGCCGGCAAGCGCCGAGAACAGCGCGCCCACGGGGCTCGCCAGCGGTGTCACGAACGCGAGCGC
The DNA here is from genome assembly GCA_963796575.1 of uncultured Solirubrobacterales bacterium. Taxonomy (GTDB): domain Bacteria; phylum Actinomycetota; class Thermoleophilia; order Solirubrobacterales; family Solirubrobacteraceae; genus Palsa-465. The sequence goes on from CAWCMG010000026.1 coordinate 98,264, forward strand.
GACGGCGAGCCCGTAGCGCCGGCGCTGGAGCGCGAGCGCGGCGCCGACCGCCGGCATCAGGCCGAACGCGAATGTCAGCCGTCCGGTGAAGAGGCTCGTCGACGTCGCCACCCCGAACCACAACGCCCCTAGCCAGGAGTCCTCCCCGAATCGCCGGTGGGCCAGCGACTCGAACAGCGCGGCGGTGATGGTCGCCGAGATCGCAGCGACGACCTGAGGCGTGAGCAGGGCGGCGAGCGGCGGGAACAGCACGCTGTAGCCAGGGATGTTGTGGCCCGCGTACCACCAGTTGTTCCAGATCCCGAACCCCTGAGTCGCGAACAACTTCGCGCGGAGGAGGTGCGCGGCCAGGTCCTCGCTGCGCGGTGCGATCAGCACGTACGCGAGCGCGATCGCACCCGCGGCGAACGTCGGCAGGATCCGCTTGATGTTGTGCCAGCGCGAGGCGTCTTCGGGCGCCGCGGGTGGCTCCGCGTGCGGGCGGACGGGAGGGCTGAGGCGGACCGGCACTACTACTACTCCAGGAAAGTTGCCACGCGCTCGACGAGGTCGCTTCGGTCGAGCCACGGCCAGTGTCCGGCATCGGACAGCCGGTCTATTGTCGCCCCTCGCAGGTGCGCAGCGTAGCCGTCGGCAACCGCTGGCGGATACCAGGGGTCGCGGTCGCCCCAGATGATCAGGGGTTGTCGGCCGGCCGAGGGCAGGTCGGGGCTCGGCGGCCCCCCGGCCGTTGACCGCACCAGACGGAGGATCGCCCGTTGCGTCCCCTGGTCGAATTGGTCCCACACCTCGTTCACGCGCTCGTCCGGCCACGCGTTTTCGCGGACGGAGCCGTGACGGAGCGTCCGCGCGAACATCCCGCGCGTCGTCGAGCCCATCAGGCCCTCGCCGATCCACGGCGCGCGCCACCACTGCACGAGCCGCGGCCAGGCGAAGCCGCCGAACAGCGGCGGCGCGTTCATCAGGACGAGCCGCTCGATCCGCTCGGGATGACGTGCGGCGAGCGTGAGGCCGACGGCGACGCCCCAGTCGTGGGCGACGAGCTTGACCGCGTCGACGTGCACCTCGGCCAGGAACCGCTCGAGGAACCCGGTGAGCCCCGCGAGCGAGTAGTCGAGGTGGCCGCCCTTCCCGGAGCGCCCGAACCCGATCAGGTCGGGCGCGATCCCACCGGTCAGGGCGAGGAACTCGACCCAGTCGTCCGAGCTCGTGGGAATCCCGTGGAGATACAGAACCGGCACGCCCGGCGCGTCTGCGGTGCGGTAGAAGACGGGCGACTCGTCGAGGTTGATCGTGTGCTCGTCGACGCTCACCCCGTGGCGAGGATAACGTCCGCGCGCGTGAGCCCCACGAGCCCCGCGAGCCCCACGAGCCCCACGAGCCCCGCGAGCCCCGCGAGCCGCACGAGCCCGACGAGCCGCACGAGCCCCGCGAGCCGCACGAGCCCGACGAGCCGCACGAGCCCCGCGAGCCGCACGAGCCCGGATCCGCCGCCGCCCGGGGCGCCGACGTTGTGCCTCGGCGATGCGATCGTCGATCTCATCTGCGAGTCCGCGGTCGGCGCGGTCTCTGACGGCGATGCGTTCGTGCCCCACCTCGGCGGTTCGGCCGCGACGATCGCGGTTACCGCGGCGCGCCACGGGGCGCACGTCGCGGTGGGCGCCGCCGCCGGCGACGATGCCTGGGGCCGCTGGCTGCGGGACCGGCTCCGACGCGACGGCGTCGAGACGGAGTGGTTTGAGCTGGTGCCGGGCGCGCGTACGCCGCTCGCGATCGTCGCTGTGGACCGGGGTGGTAAGCCGAGCAGTTGCTTGTACGGCGAGTGGATCGTCACTTCTCTGGGGGACCGGCTGGAGGGCGCGGTCCGCGCCTCGGCGGGGGTGTTCATCACGTTGGGCGGGCCGGCCGAGAGCGAGATCACGATGCGTGCGCGTGAGCTCGCGCTGTCGCTGGAGCGGCCGGTCGTGTTCGCCCCGAACCTCTGTGTGGAGCGGTGGCGGTCGCGGGCCGAGGCGGCGGCGGCCGCGAACGCCTGCGTGCCGGGCGCGTTGCTCGTGTGCGCGGGCGCGGGCGATGCGGGGCTGATGACCGGAGAGGAGGATCCCGAGCGCGCGGCGCTGGCGCTGCTGAAGGCCGGCGCGCGGATGGTCGTGATCACGCTCGGCGGTTGTTCGGAGGGAGCGATTCTCCGGGGCGAGCTGCGCGTCGATGTGGACGGTGTGCCGGCTTCTGTCGTCAGCAAGATCGGAGCCGGGGATGTGTTGAACGGGATCCTGCTGGCGCGGCTCGCGACCTCCGCGTTCTACCCGGCGGCGGTCGCGGCGTCGCTCGCCGAGGCGGTAGCGGAGGCAGCGCGGGCGTGCGAGCGGTGGGGCGCGCTTGACTAGCTGGAAGCGCCCAACCCGCCGGCGCGTGCGTGCGATCCGCGATCGGCTCCGGCTCGTGTACGGAATCCCGCTGGCCAAGCCTCACGGCCACCCCATCGCCGAGCTGATCCTGACGGTTCTCTCGCAATCGACCAACGACCGCAATCGGGACGTCGCCTACCTGGCTTTGCGGGAGCGCTTTCCTCTCTGGGAGGAGGTCCGGGACGCGCCGGTCGACGAGATCGAGGAGGCGATCCGGCCCGGCGGGATCTCCAAGGTGAAGTCGGCGCGGATCAAGTCGATCCTGCGGGCGATCACCGACACCGCACCCGGCGGGGATCTCTCGCTCGATTGGCTGCCCGAGTTGTGCGTGCCGGACGCGCAGAGGTACCTGACGTCGTTGCCGGGGGTCGGGCGGAAGACCGCCGCCTGCGTGCTGCTGTTCGCGCTCGGCATGCGCGACGTGCCGGTCGACACCCACGTCTCGCGTGTGGGGACGCGGCTCAGCCTGTTCCGGCCCGGGGCGCCGTTCGAGGAGATGCACGACGAGATGCTCGAGGTCACACCGCCGGGCGAGGAGCTCGAGTTCCATCTCAATCTCCTCCGCCACGGCCGGCGGACGTGTCACGCGCGCCGGCCGGATTGCGCGGGGTGCGCGCTCCAGAAGATGTGCCCGAGCGCGTTCGAGGTGGGGTGAGGCGGGGACCGATCGCGTTGGAGGTGGGGTGAGGCGCGGACTGAGCGCGTGCGAGGTTGGGGTGAGGCGCGGACTGAGCGCGTGCGAGGTTGGGGTGAGGGGGGGGACCGAGCGCGTGCGAGGTGGGGTTAGGCGCGGGCGCCTGCCTCCGTGGGGCGGGTCATATCCGCTCACTCGCCGGCCCGCCGGCGGTGAATGGGGATTCGGACACGAATGCGGGCGCTATCCGCCCGCTGGGCGGATAGCGACCGTCGAGTGTGGAGTTATGACCCGTGGGGCGATGCGCGGGGGTGGGGTGATCCGGCCGGGTAGGGTCATGCGGCCGGGTGGGGCGATGCGGCCGGGTGGGGCGATGCGGCCGGGTGGGGCGATCCGGCTTGGTGGGCGCTCGAATGCTGAGGAACTCGCGGCCGTAGTGGCGCCCGAGCGCGCTCCAGGTGGGTTGAGGGGCCCCGATAAGTCGACACTCGGCGCCCGCCTCCGGCCGAGTGTCGGTAGATCGGTGCCATAGCGGCATGAATCGGCATTCACCTCCCCGGGGGGTGGTCGAGCGCTCCGTTATCGTGGTTGGGGAGTGTGGCCGGCTGCTCCTCCGCCGAGCCTGGGCGGACGCGATGCGTGTCCCCGTCGCCCTCGGGCGCGACCCGCCGGCCGACCCAGGCAAGTCAGGGCCCAGAGCGGGCTGCCGGACGCGCTCGCGCCCGACGCGCACCCCAAATCTGCTACTCTCACACTTAGATTTTGACGACGAAACAGGAGTAGAACTCGATGGGAAAGACGATCGGAATCGACCTCGGAACGACCAACTCGTGCATGGCGGTGCTCGAGGGTGGCGAGCCGACGGTCGTCGAGAACGCGGAGGGCGGCCGGACCACGCCGTCTGTCGTCGCGTTCACGCAATCCGGTGAGCGTCTGGTCGGCACCGTAGCCAAGCGCCAGGCGGTCACCAACCCGCAGAACACGGTCTTCTCGATCAAGCGCTTCATGGGCCGCAAGGAGGCCGAGGTGCGCGAGGAAGAGTCGATCGTGCCTTACAAGGTGGTCTCCGGGCCGAATGGAGACGCGCGTGTCGAGGCCGGTGGCAAGCAGTACAGCCCGCCTGAGATCAGCGCGATGATCCTCGGCAAGCTGAAGGCCGACGCCGAGGCGTATCTCGGCGAGACCGTCGACAGCGCGGTGATCACCGTGCCGGCGTACTTCAATGACGATCAGCGCCAGGCGACCAAGGACGCCGGCCGGATCGCGGGCCTCGACGTCAAGCGGATCATCAACGAGCCGACCGCGGCTTCGCTGGCGTACGGCCTGGACAAGGAATCTGACCAGACCATCCTTGTGTTCGACCTCGGTGGCGGCACGTTCGACGTGTCCGTGCTCGAGATCGGCGACGGCGTGTTCGAGGTCAAGGCGACCGCCGGCGACAACCACCTCGGTGGCGACAACTTCGACAAGGCGATCGTGGACTGGCTCGTGGCCGAGTTCAAGAAGTCTCAGGGCATCGACCTGAGCGCCGATCCGATGGCGCTGCAGCGGCTCTACGAGGCGGCCGAGAAGGCCAAGATCGAGCTCTCGACCACGCAGGAGACGCAGATCAACCTGCCGTTCATCACCGCCGACTCGAGTGGCCCGAAGCACCTGGACACCCGCCTGACCCGGGCGAAGCTCAATGAGCTGACCTCGACGCTGCTCGACCGTACGGTGGCGCCGGTTCGCCAGGCGCTCGACGACGCCAAGGACAAGGGCGTCGACAAGGTCGACCACGTCGTGCTCGTGGGCGGTATGACCCGCATGCCGTCGGTGCAGGAGAAGGTCAAGGAGCTGACCGGCAAGGAGCCGCACCGCGGCGTCAACCCCGATGAGGTGGTTGCGGTCGGCGCGGCGATCCAGGCGGGCGTGCTCGCCGGCGACGTCAAGGACGTGCTGCTGCTCGACGTGACCCCGCTGACGCTGGGGATCGAGACCAAGGGCGGCGTCATGACCAAGCTGATCGAGCGCAACACGACGATCCCGACCCGCAAGGGCGAGGTGTTCTCGACTGCCGAGGACAACCAGCCGTCTGTGGAGATCCACGTGCTCCAGGGCGAGCGCGAGATGGCGATGTACAACAAGTCGCTGGGCAAGTTCCAGCTGACCGGCATCCCGCCGGCGCCGCGGGGCATCCCGCAGATCGAGGTCGCGTTCGACATCGACGCCAACGGGATCCTGAACGTGTCCGCCAAGGACCTCGGCACCGGCAAGGAGCAGAAGATCGAGATCCGGTCCGGCTCCGGTCTGTCCGACGAGGAGATCAAGCGGATGGTGACCGACGCCGAGTCTCACGCTGAGGACGACCGTCGCCAGCGCGAGCTCGCCGAGGCCCGGAACAACGGCGAGAACGCCGCTTACCAGGCCGAGCGCCAGCTCAAGGACCTCGGCGACGCGGTCGACTCGAGCTCCAAGGACGAGATCGAGGCGGCGATCAAGGCGGTGCGCGAGTCGCTCACCAGCGAGGACGCGGCCGAGATCAACGCCAAGACCGAGACGCTGCACAGCGCGTTCCACAAGGTCTCCGAGGCGATGTACCAGCGCGCCCAGGAGCAGGCCGCGGCGGGCTCGACGGACGGCGACGCCGCCGACGGCGCGGCGTCCACCAACGGCGCCGGGACCGAAGAGGATGTCGTCGACGCCGAAGTCGTGGATGAGAAGTAATGACGACGCGTAGAGGAGACATCGCGGAGGCTCTCCAGAGGGTCCGCGTGGCAGCTGATCAGGAGCCCGCCCGCCCGCCGCAGGGCGGGCAGGCTCCCGACGCGTCGGCGCCCGCCGGCGAGCCCGACGCGTCCGCCACCGCTGCCGCCCCAGACACCGACCAGGCAGAGACCGATCACGAGCGCCAGCTCGAGCACGACCTCGAGGAGCTCGCCGCCAAGGCCGGGAAGGCCGACGAGTACCTGGAGCTTGCCCAGCGGACCCGGGCCGATTTCGACAACTATCGCAAGCGCGCCACGCGCGAGGCGGCGGTCGCGCAGGAGCGCGGCATCGCGAAGCTCGCGAAGGAGCTCCTGCCGGCGGTCGACAACCTCGACCGGGCCCTCGAGGCAGCGGCCGGGGCCAGCACGGACGGCGCACCGCAGGACAACGGCACTGTCAACCTCGTTTCGGGCATCAAGCTCGTCCACGAGGACGTGATCGCCGCGCTTGCGCGTGCGGGCATCGAGCGCTTTTCGCCCGAGGGCGAGCGTTTCGACCCGCAGATGCACGAGGCGGTCGCGCAGATGCCCGTCGAGGGCGCCGAGTCGGGAACGGTGGTCGAGGTGTACCAGCGCGGGTACCGTCTGGGCGAGGTCGTGATCCGGCCCGCTCGAGTGGTCGTCGCGGCATAACCGAGGCTGAACAGCCATGGCTGGCAGAACCGACTACTACAAGACGCTCGGAGTAGGCAAGGGCGCCTCCGACGAGGAGATCAAGAAGGCGTACCGCAAGCTGGCGCGCCAGTATCACCCTGACCGAAACCCGGGCGACAAGAAGGCCGAGGAGAAGTTCAAGGAGATCTCGCAGGCCCACGACGTCCTGTCGGATCCGGAGAAGCGCAAGGCCTACGACCGCGGACAGGGCCCGCTGGGCGGGTTCACGGGCGGCAACTTCGACCCGAGCGCGTTCGGCGGCGGGTTCAGCGACATCCTCTCGAACCTGTTCGGCGGTGGCGGGACCGGAACGGCCGGCCGGGCCGGTGGCGCCCGGGGCCGCAGCGGCGCCGGCGGCGCCAGGACCGGACGTGCGCAGCCGCAGGGCCGCGACCTGGAGACCGAGGTCTCGCTGACGTTCGATCAGGCCGTCCACGGCGCCCAGGTGCCGTTGTCGGTGCCGACCTCCCAGCCGTGCCCGACCTGTCACGGCACCGGTGCGAAGCCCGGTACCACGCCGAAGGTGTGCCCGGTGTGCGAAGGACGCGGGATCGAGTCCCAGAGCCAGGGGATCTTCTCGATCTCCCAGCCGTGCTCGAACTGCGGCGGCGCCGGCACCGTGATCGAAGACCCGTGCGCGACATGCAATGGCACCGGTGCCCAACGCAACATCCGCAAGCTCCGGGTCAACATCCCGGCCGGCGTGCACGACGGTAGCCGGATCCGGCTCGCCGGCAAGGGCGAGGCCGGGCTGCGCGGTGGCGAGCCTGGCGACCTGTACGTGATCACCCGCGTGCAGGAGTCGCCGGTGTTCAAGACCGTCGGCGACAACCTCGAGGTCGAGGTGCCACTGACGATCCCCGAGGCGGTTCGCGGCGCGATCGTCGAGGTGCCGACGCTGAACGGGTCCAAGCGGCTCCGGGTTCCCGCCGGGACCAAGCACGGCACCGTCCAGCGACTGCGCGGCGAGGGTCCTCCGCGGCCCGGCGGCAAGGCTCGCGGGGACATCCGCTACCGGTTCGTGATCGACGTTCCCGACTCGCTCTCGCCCGAGCAGGACGAGGCGATCGACCGGCTCTCGCGGGTGATGAACGGCAACCCGCGGGCCGACCTGTTCAAGCAGGCGCAAGGAGGGAAGAGCTGATGGCGGCTCGGCGCGTGCGCAGCTCCGCGCGGGTCGAGGTGTCCTCGGAGCGCGGTGTGTTCATGATCTCGGTCGCCGCGGAGCTCGCCGAGATGCACCCTCAGACGCTCCGGATGTACGAGGCCCGCGGCCTGATCGAACCCAAGCGGTCGCCGAAGGGGACGCGGCTCTATTCCCACAAGGACGTCGAGCGGCTGCGCCGGATCCAGGAGATGACGGCCGAGCTCGGCATGAACCTCGCGGGGGTCGAGCGCGTGCTCGAGCTCGAGCAGCAGCTCGAGAGCATGGAGCGCAAGGTCAAGGCGCTCGAGAAGCGCGCCGGCGAACTGAAGACCGAGGTGGAGCGGCTCGAGCAGCTGCGCCGCGAGCTGCGGGCCGAGATCGTGCCCTACGCCAAGGGCGGCGCGATCGTCCGCAACTCGGACGTGAAGCGGTTCTCACTCCAGGTGCAGCGCCCGTCCGCGTGACTTCCGCCGGCGAACCGCGCACCCTTGCGCGGCGCTACCGGCTCGACGAGGTGATCGGGCGGGGCGGCATGAGTACCGTGTACCGCGGCACCGATCTCGCGCTGGATCGCGTCGTCGCGGTCAAGGTCGCGCTCGACCCGCTGGTCGAGCAGAGCCCCGTCTACCTCGCCCGGTTTACCCGCGAGGCGCAGGCCGCCGCGGCCATCGGTCATCCCGGGGTCGTGACCGTGTACGACGCCGGGGCAGACGGGCCGACTCGGTTCATCGTGATGGAGTACGTCCCCGGACGGAGCCTCGCAGAGATCCTCAGCGAGCGCGAGCACAAGCCGCTGGAGCCGGACGAGGCTGCGGACATCGCCGCGCAGGTCGCCGATGCGCTGAGCGCGGCGCACGCCGCCGGGATCATCCATCGCGACATCAAGCCCGGCAACATCATGATCGAGCCGGATGGGTCGGTGAAGGTGCTCGACTTCGGGATCGCGCGGGCGCTCGACAGCCACACGCTCACCCAGACCGCGACGGTGCTCGGCACCTCCGCGTACATGTCTCCCGAGCAGGCGCTGGGGCAGCCGGTGGACGCGCGCTCGGATATCTACTCGCTTGGGTGCGTCCTATACGAGATGCTGACCGGCGAGCCGCCGTTCATCGCCGATGTGTCGGCCGCGGTGCTGCACCAGCACGTGCGGGTCGAGCCCAAGCCGGCGCGCGAGCGCAACCCTGCGATTCCGCCGGCTCTGAACGACCTCGTCATGCAGATGCTGGCCAAGTCGCCGGGCGACCGGCCGCAGACCGCCGCCAACGTCCGCGACCGGCTCCGCCAGGCGCCGGCCGACTCGCAGGACGGAAGCGACGCGCTCACCACGATCGCGATGGCCGCGGCGATGGCCCCGACGCCGGCCACCGTCCCGATCGAAGCGACCGAGCCCCTTGCGGACGAAACCGGCGCCGCCGAGGGGACCGTGCCGTTGGCGCCCCGGGGACCAGCCCCGCCGCCCGAGAACCGGGCGCGGACGACCGCGCCCCCGCCCCCACCCAAGCAGCGCCAAAGCGCTACCGGCTTCTGGATCACCCTGTTCGTGATCGCGGCGGTGCTGCTGGGCGGCGCGGTGGCCATCGCGTTGACGGGCGGCGGCTCCGCGGGAACGACAAGCTCGTCCACCGGCCACTCGTCGGCTTTGGACACCGGCTCTCACAGCAGCTCGGAGACGATCACGAGCCAGCCGCCGCCGGCCCATCAGAGCACGACCTCGACGAGCGCGCCCAGCCCAACCACCAGATCCAGCTCGAGTTCGACGAACAAGTCGACGACATCGACACCCGGCACTACCTCGAAGCCGACCACGAGCTCCCCGACGAGTACGAGCGCCCCGACGACGAGCACGAGCGGGACAACCACGGGCACGAAAACTCCTTGAGAAGCCGCTCGAACCTGTCATAATCTAAGTCAAGCAGACTTAGATTTCAGAACCCGAAACCGAGACACGCCTATGCAACCAGACCGCTTCACGATTAAGTCCCAGGAGGCGCTCCAGGCCGCCCAGCGGCTTGCCGACGAGCGCCGCAACCCGCAGACGATGCCAGAGCACCTGTTGGCGGTCATGCTCGAGCAGGACGGCGGCATCGTCACGCCCGTGCTTCAGAAGCTCGGCGTCGCGCCCGCGAGCGTGCGCCAGGCCGTCGGCCAGGCGCTCGACGCGCTGCCGAAGCTGAGCAGTTCCGCCTCACCCGAGCCCGCCGGCGGCTCGAGCGAGCTCGTCCAGATCCTGCGCGCGGCCGAGACCGAGATGCGCGAGCTGAACGACGAGTACGTCTCCACCGAGCATCTGATGCTCGCGATCGCCCAGCATCCGGGCAAGGCCGGCGACGCGCTCCGCAGCAATGGCGCTACCCACGACCAGCTGCTCAAGGCGCTGGCCGAGGTCCGCGGCAGCCATCGCGTCACCGACGAGAACCCCGAGGAGAAGTACCGGGCGCTCGAGCGCTACGGCCGCGACCTGACCGAGGCCGCCGCCCAGGGCAAGCTCGACCCGGTGATCGGCCGTGACGACGAGATCCGCCGCGTCGTCCAGGTCCTGTCGAGGCGCACCAAGAACAACCCGGTGCTGATCGGCGAGCCGGGCGTCGGCAAGACCGCGATCGTCGAGGGTCTGGCGCAGCGGATCGTGTCCGGCGACGTGCCCGAGAGCCTCAAGGACCGCCGGCTGGTCGCGCTCGACCTGAGCGCGATGGTCGCCGGCTCCAAGTACCGCGGCGAGTTCGAGGACCGGCTGAAGGCCGTGCTCAAGGAGATCGCCGACGCCAAGGGCCAGATCATCGTGTTCATCGACGAGCTCCACACGATCGTCGGCGCCGGCGCCGCCGAGGGCGCGATGGACGCCGGCAACATGCTCAAGCCGATGCTCGCCCGCGGCGAGCTGCGGGCGGTCGGCGCGACCACGCTCGACGAGTACCGCAAGCACATCGAGAAGGACCCCGCACTCGAGCGCCGCTTCCAGCCCGTGTACGTGGGCGAGCCGAGCGTCGAGGACACGATCGCGATTCTCCGCGGCCTCAAGGAGCGCTACCAGGTCCACCACAAGATCCGCATCCAGGACTCCGCGCTGGTGGCGGCGGCGACGCTGAGCCAGCGCTACATCGCCGACCGGTTCCTTCCCGACAAGGCGATCGACCTGGTCGACGAGGCCGCATCGCGGATCCGGATGGAGATCGACTCCAAGCCGACCGAGATCGACGAGGTCGACCGGCACATCATGCAGCTCGAGATCGAGCTCCAGTCACTGGGTGACGACGACGATCCAGGCACGGTGGCTCGCCGCGAGCAGCTCGAGCGCGCCCTGGCCGAGGAGCGCGAGCGCTCCGACGCGATGCACGCCGAGTGGCAGCGCGAGAAGGAATCCGTCGGCGCCGTGGCCGAGCTTCAGGAGCGGCTCGAGCAGGCCAAGACCGAGCTCGAGCGCGCCCAGCGCGAGGCCGACCTGGGCCGCGCGGCCGAGCTGCAGTACGGGACGATCCCGGAGCTCGGGAAGCAGCTAGCTGCCGCCGAGTCGGCCGAGCACGAGATCGCGGGAGGCGCACCGAAGTTTCTCAAGGACGTCGTCGACGCCGACGACGTGGCCGAGGTCGTGGCCAAGTGGACGGGGATCCCGGTCTCGCGCCTGATGGAGGGCGAGATCGAGAAGCTCGTGCACATGGAGGAGCGCCTCCACCAGCGGGTGATCGGCCAGGACGAGCCGGTTGAGGTGGTGTCGAACGCGCTCCGGCGCTCGCGCGCCGGCCTCCAGGACCCCGACCGGCCGATCGGCACGTTCCTGTTCATCGGGCCGACCGGCGTCGGCAAGACCGAGCTCGCCCGCGCACTGGCCGAGTTCATGTTCGACAGCCAGGACGCGATGGTCAGGATCGACATGTCCGAGTACATGGAGAAGCACGCCGTGTCGAGGCTCGTCGGTGCGCCTCCGGGATACGTCGGCTACGACGAGGGCGGTCAGCTGACCGAGGCGGTCCGCCGGCGTCCGTACAGCGTCGTGCTCCTCGACGAGATCGAGAAGGCCCACCCCGACGTGTTCAACACGCTGCTCCAGGTGATGGACGATGGGCGGCTGACGGACGGCCAGGGCCGCACGGTGTCGTTCAAGAACACGGTGCTGATCATGACCTCGAACATTGCGGTGGGCGGGTATCCAAATCCACGGGCCGGCGTCGAGGCTCATTTCAGGCCCGAGTTCGTCAACCGTCTCGATGACATCGTCGAGTTCCACTCCCTGACGCGGGAGCAGATCTCGGAGATCGTCGACCTCCAGGTCGCACGGCTGATCAGCCGGGTGCGCGAGCGGGGGATCGAGGTCGAGCTGACCGACGACGCCCGGACGCTGCTGGGCAACCTCGGCTACGACCCGACGTACGGCGCCCGCCCGCTCAAGCGGGTGATCCAGAAGCGCCTGGTCGACCCGCTGGCGCTGGCGATCCTCGAGGGTCGCTTCACGTCGGGCGACACCATCAGAGTCGACGCCGCGGAGGGCGACCTGGTGCTCGAGCGGGCCGAGGAGCCGGCGCACGTGTAAGCGTGGAATGCTTCGGCACCGTCGCCCCCCGGCGAGGATCTGGATTCCCACCCACCCCCCACCGCCCAAGGAGGGAGCAGTGCCGACGTACATCATGCTTTCGACGCTCAGCCCTGAAGGCGTTCAGACGATCAAGAACAACCCGTCGCGGATCAAAGAGGTCAATCGCGAAGTCGAGCAGCTCGGCGCCACCGTGAAGGCACAGTGGGCAACGCTCGGGCAGTTCGACTTCGTGAACGTCGTCGAGGCGCCCGACGAGAAGACGATGGCGCGGATCTCGCTCGAGCTCGGCTCGCGTGGGACCGCAAAGTACGAGACGCTGGTAGCGATCCCGATCGACGACTTCATTGGCGCGATCTGACTCCTACCGCGTCCTGGTCGTCGGCGGCGGCGGCCGCGAGCACTCGCTCGTTCACGCGCTGGCCCGCTCGCCCCGGCGGCCGGAGATCCTGTGCGCCCCCGGCAACGCGGGGATCGCACTCGACGCGCGGGTGATCCCTGTAAGCGCCGAAGACATCGAGGGGATCGTGGCCGCCGCGACGCGGGAGAGCGTCGACCTCGTCGTTATCGGACCCGAGGCGCCGCTCGTGGCGGGCCTCGCGGACGCCCTCACCGGCGCCGGGATCCGGTGCTTCGGCCCGACCAAGGCGGCGGCGCAGCTCGAGGGCTCGAAGGCGTTCTGCAAGGAGATCATGGGTGCCGCCGGCGTGCCGACGGCTGCTTATGAGGTTGTTCGGGATCCGCAGGCCGGCCTGGACGCCATCGAGCGATATCCGGCCGTGATCAAGGCGGATGGATTGGCCGCCGGCAAGGGCGTGATCATCGCCGCCGACGAGGGCGAAGCGCGCGCCGCCTTGCACGAGCTGCTGGTCGAACGCAGGTTCGGCACGACCCGGGTCGTGGTCGAGGAGCACCTCGAGGGCGAGGAGCTGTCGCTGCTCGCGCTGTGCGACGCCCAGAGCGCGCTGCCGCTCGCCTCCGCCCAGGACTACAAGCGGATCTTCGACGGCGACCTGGGGCCCAATACCGGTGGGATGGGGTCCTACTCGCCGGTTCCGGCGGTCGACGACGCACGGGCCCGGGATATCTGCGCCGCGGTCCATCAGCCGGTGCTCGACGAGCTGGCGCGCCGGGAGATCCCGTTCCAGGGGATGCTCTACGCGGGCCTGATGATGACCGCCGACGGGCCGCGGGTGCTCGAGTTCAACGTGCGCTTCGGCGACCCCGAGACCCAAGCGATCCTGCCCCGGCTGCAATCCGATCTGCTCGGGCTGCTCGAGTCGGCGACGGTGGTCGGCGGCCTGGCCGGAGCCGAGCTGCGGTGGGCGCCGGAGATGGCGGTGAGCGTGGTGCTGGCGAGCGCCGGCTATCCCGCGAGCTCGTCGCACGGCGACCTGATCTCCGGGCTCGACGCGGCGGGTCTTGACGCCCAGGTCACCCACGCCGGCACCGCCCGCAACGCCACCGGTCAGATCGTGACCGCGGGTGGCCGGGTGCTGAATGTGACCGCGCTCGGCGCCGACGCGGCGTCCGCCCGCAAGGCCGCTTATGCTGCCGCCGACATGATCCACTTCGACGGTCGCCAGATGCGCCGAGACATCGCGCTCAAGGTCGCCCAGGCCACGCGCGCATGAGCGATTACCCCCGCCCCGCCCCCGAGACCTTCGAAGAGCCAGTCGTCGAGCTCGAGGGGCTCGAGGTCGACGCGCCGCGGGTCGGGATCGTGATGGGCTCGAAAAGCGATCTCGAGCGGATGGAGGCCGCCGAGAAGGAGCTGATCGAGCGCGGGATCCGCTGCGAGGTGAGGGTCATGTCCGCCCACCGCGAGCCCGACAAGGTCGCCGACTACGCGCGCAACGCGCGGATGCGCGGGCTGCGCGTGATCATCGCCGGCGCCGGTCTGTCCGCGGCGCTCCCGGGCGTGGTAGCGGCGCACTCCGACCTGCCGGTGATCGGGGTGCCGCTGACCAGCCGCACGTCCGTTGCCGGCGGACTCGATGCGCTGCTGTCGATCGCGCAGATGCCGCCCGGGGTGCCGGTGGCGTGCGTCGGCGTCGACAACGCGCGCAACGCGGCGGTGCTCGCCGCGCGGATTCTCGAGAGCTGAGCTTCGGGGTCGGTAGCCTTCAGGTCGGGATCGATGCCCGACGTCGTTCACGTGTCATCGCTGGCTGGGAGTCCGCTGCTCGACTCCTCGGGTCAGCGGCTCGGAAAGGTCGAGGACGTGGTGGCGCGGCTCGACTCCGGCGACGGGGAGGCTCGGGTCGTTGGCCTGACCGCGCGGCTCGGCGGCCGGCAGCTGTTCGTGCCGATCGATGGGGTCGAGCAGCTCGGCCCGTACTCGGTCACGACCTCGACCACAAAGCTGGATCTGGCGCCGTTCGAGCGCCGGCCCGGCGAGGTGCTGCTGCGCGCCGACGTCCTCGATCGCAGCGTCATTAACGTCAACACCGCGCGCCTGGTCAAGGCTCGCGAGGTCGAGCTGGTCCGCGACGACGGCGGCTGGCGGGTCGCCGGAATCGACCCGAGCCTTCGCCCCCGCCTGTGGCGCTTCATGCCGCGCCGGTTCCGCGGCCACGACACCGAGCACCGGCAGTTCATCGATTGGCGGGAGCTCGAGCCCTTCGTCGGCCACGTCCCGACTTCGCGGCTGAAGCTGGCCGCGCGGCGGATCATGCGGCTCCACCCGGCGCAGATCGCCGATCTGGTCGAGGCCGCCTCGCACGAGGAGGGCGAGGAGATCCTCGAGGCGGTCGGCCAGGATAAGGAGCTCGAGGCCGACGTCTTCGAGGAACTCGACGACGAGCACCAGGTCGAGTTCCTGCGCGAGCGCTCGGATGAGGAGGCCGCGGCGGTGCTGGCGCGGATGGACAGCGACGACGCGGCCGATCTCCTGCTCGAGCTCGACCAGGAGCGTCGCCTCCCGATCTTGAACCGGATGCCGCCCGCCCAGCAGGCGAAGCTGAGAGCGCTGCTCGGCCACAACCCGCAGACCGCCGGCGGGATGATGAACCCGGACTTCATCTCGGTGCCCCGGGACGCGAGCGTGGCGGACGCGCTCGCGCTGATACGGACCAGCAATCTCGGACTGCAGCAGATCGCGATCGTATGCGTGGTCGACGCCGACGAGAAGCTGATTGACACGCTGTCGCTCGCGGAGCTCGTGCGGGCCGAGGGTCCTCAGAAGGTCTCTGAGCTAATCGACGACTTCACACCGGCCGTTGGGACCGAGGCGGACGTTCCCGAGGTGGCGCGGCTGATGAGCGACTACAACCTGGTCGCGATGCCGGTGCTCGACGCCGACCGCCGGCCCGTGGGGATCGTCGCCGTCGACGACGTGCTCGAGCTGCTCGTCCCGGAGGAGTGGCGGTGGCGAGCGGGAGCAGCGCGCGACTAGGCGGCGCGCCGGCGCACGAACTCCTCGCAAACGGCGATTGCGCTCTCGATCGTGCTCCAGTGCAGCGCGTCCGGGACATCGTTCGGCCAGTGGTAGTTCATCGGGAGCTTGGTCTCGTCGACCGACGCGAGCGTCGCGACGGCGTAGCCGGCGCGGAGCGGGATGATCGCGTCGGTGGCAGCGGTTGTGCGCAGACCGCGAACGATCTCCTGCCCGGTGTCCGCGGCGGCGTCGGCGAGCGCCTCGCG
Organism: uncultured Solirubrobacterales bacterium; assembly: GCA_963796575.1. Lineage (GTDB taxonomy): Bacteria > Actinomycetota > Thermoleophilia > Solirubrobacterales > Solirubrobacteraceae > Palsa-465. The sequence continues at coordinate 114,024 of CAWCMG010000026.1, forward strand.
CATGTGAGTCGGGTAGTCGCGCATGCGGAGCATCCCCTCGCCCTCGACGACGATCAGCGTCGGGCCGCCGAGGCACTCGAGACAGACCATCTCGGTGCGGTCCTTGTCGAGCTCGCCGAAATGCCGCCGGCCGAACCCCTGCATGCCCTCGCTGAAGGATTCCTCTGAGCCCGTCGAGATCAGGAGCACCCGCACGCCCTCGACGGGCCGCTCGCGTAGACGCGCGGCGAGGGCGATCACGACGCCGACTGCGCTCAGATTGTCGTTCGCCCCCGGCACCGATGCGCGCGCCCCGATGTCCGCCATCGCGGCGGTTGCCCCGGCCGCGATCGCGGTGCCGGCGGCCAGCACGCGCCGCGCCCCCAGGATCGAGCCGGCGCACACCAGCACCGGGCCCAGCCAGACGGTGTACATCAGCGGGAAGCTTCGCCCCGCCCGGGCGTGTAGCCGCGGCGCGAGCTTGAGCGGGATCCGCGGCAGGACCGGGTGGAAGACGAGCCCGGAATGCGCGGCATCGTGGTGGGCGATGAACACCACCGTGCGCTCGGCATCGGGGTCCCCGGTCTCCGCCACCACGTTCCAGGTCGCGCGGTGCGGCAGGACTGCACGCCGAAACCACCGGCGGCCGTGACCGAGGTCGTCCCACAGGGCGGCGCCGCCGGCGCCGGCCAGCGCCGCGGTGATCGCGCGTCGCCAGGAGCTGCCTTGCCGCAGCGTGAGCGCGCCGGCCGCGGCCGTGATCGCGTTCACGAGCCCGATCGGCCACCAGTAGCCACCGTGCGCGCGTTCCTCCTCGACGGTGGCTTCGCAACCGAGTGCCCGCAGGCGGTCGGCGATCAGCTCGGCGGCGCGGCGCTCACCGTCCGAGGCCGACGGTCGCTCCATCGCCGCCAGCTCGCGGATCGCGGCCTTCCAGTCGTGGGCATGGTGGTGATTGCCGGTCACAAGTGAGACGCATTGTGTCGTGAACCGGGTGGTAATCTCGGTCTGCTGCCTGCCGGCGGTAACGACTCACTGTGCGATGACTCACCACGACGAGTTCCTGGACAACGACGACAGACCGCGAAGTAGCAGGCTCGCGGCCGGCGTCGTGGGCGTCGCTTCGGTCCTTCGGGCCTGATCCCCGGAACTGAGCGACCTCCCGTCGTCGCCGCGATGCGGCGAACCGGCGAAGAAAGGAGGTCGAGCGGATGGCCGATGATCCGACGCCGCGCTCAGCGGCCGGCGCGCCGACTCCTCGCGCCTCCGTATCGCCGCCCGGGCCGTCGTCGCCTGCGCCGACCTCCCAGCCGCCCGCGCCGCCGCCCGTCCAGCCGCCGACCCCGCCGCGCGAGCGGTTCGTTCTCGACTCCGCCCATGTCGGCGACATCCAGGGCGCGTTCGGCACGATCCGCGAGCACGACGAGCGGCACCGCAGCTGGCGTTCCCGTGCGCTTGCGCTGCTCGCGATCATCGGCCCGGGGCTGATCGTGATGGTCGGCGACAACGACGCGGGCGGAGTCGCCACGTACTCGCAGGCAGGTCAGAACTACGGCACGAGCCTGCTGTGGGTACTGCTCCTGCTGGTGCCGGTGCTGCTCGTCAACCAGGAGATGGTCGTTCGCCTCGGGGCGGTCACCGGCGTCGGCCATGCCCGCCTGATCGTCGAGCGGTTTGGCCGGTTCTGGGGCTGGTTCTCGGTGATCGACCTGTTCATCCTCAACTTCCTGACGGTCGTCACCGAGTTCATCGGCGTCAGTCTCGCGCTCGGTTACTTCGGAGTGTCCGATCACGTGGCGGTGCCGATTGCGGCCGTCGCGCTTGTCGCGATCACGGCCACCGGCAGCTTCCGCGCGTGGGAGCGATCGATGTTCGTCTTCGTGTTCGCGAATCTGCTGGTCGTGCCGCTGTTCTTCCTCGCCCACCCCGGCGGCGGTCAGGTGGCGCGCGACTTCTTCGTCCCCGGGGTGGAGGGCGGCGTGACGTCGACCTCGGTGTTGCTGATCATCGCGATCGTCGGCACCACCGTGGCGCCGTGGCAGTTGTTCTTCCAGCAGTCGAACATCATCGACAAGCGGATCACGCCGCGATGGATCAACTACGAACGGCTCGACACGTGGATCGGTGCGGTCGTGGTCGTGGTCGGGGCCGCGGCGCTCATGTGCGTATCGGCGTTCGCGTTTGCGCATACCCCGTACTTCGGGAATTTCACGAACGCCGGCGCCACGGCTGCCGGTCTCGAGAAGGTGCTCGGGCCGCCGTCCGGCGCCTTCTTTGCACTGGTCCTGCTGAACGCATCGCTGATCGGGGCCGGCGCGCTAACCCTATCCACGAGTTACGCGTTTGGTGACATCTTCGGGACCAAGAGCTCGCTGCATCGTAAGTTCTCGGATGCCAAGGGCTTCTACGCGCTGTTCGCGCTGGTGATCGCCGGCGCCGCTGGGATAGTGCTGATTCCCGGGGCCCCGCTGGGGGTGATCACCGAGGCAGTTCAGGCGCTGGCCGGGGTGCTGCTGCCGAGTGCCAGTATGTTCTTGCTCCTGCTTTGCAACGATCGAGAGGTGCTCGGTCCTTGGTGCAACTCGACGTGGCTGAACGTGCTCGCGGTAGTGATCGAAGCGATTCTGCTGCTGCTGTCATTGATCCTGATGGCGACCACCGTGTTCCCAAACATCGATGTGACCGAGTTCGCGCTGATCGGCGGCGCGGTCATGGCCGTGGGCCTGATCGTGTTCGGCGCGGTGGTCGCCGTCGGTCGACGGCGGGGCGGTGGCGCGACTCCGATCCACGCGACCCCCGGCGTGCCCAGGGAGCAGTGGACGATGCCGCCGATCGCGCTGCTCGAGCGGCCCCGGCAGTCGGCCGGGCGACGGGCGGCGATGCTGGCGATGGAGGGGTACCTCCTGCTCGCGATCGTCCTGCTGATCGTCAAGGCCGTCCAGCTCGCGGGTGGGTGAGCCGATGATCCCGCGCTACACCCGTCCCGAGCTCGCCGAGGTCTGGTCCGACCACGCCCACTTCGAGGCGATGCGCCAGGTCGAGGTCGCCGCGAGCGAGGAGCTCGACGGCCCGACCCCCGAGGAGCTCGACGCGATCCGGGCGGCGACGTTCACCGTGGAGGAGATCACCGAGCGCGAAAAGGTGACCGACCACGACACCGCCGCGTTCGTCGACGTGCTGTCCGCCTCAGCGGGTCCGGCGGGGCGGTGGATCCATCACGGGCTCACCTCGAGCGACGTGCTCGACACGGGTCTGGCGCTGCAGATCCGCCGGGTCGCCGAGATCGTGGTACCGGACTCGCGGCGACTGGTCGAGGCCCTGGCCGGCGCCGCCCGCGAGCACGCGCACACGCTGTGCGTCGGGCGCACGCACGGTATCCACGCCGAGCCGACCACGTTCGGGATCAAGCTGGCCGGGTTCGCGTTCGAGGCGCATCGCAACGCGGATCGACTCGAACGTGCCTTCGCCCAGGCGTCGGTCGGTGCGCTGTCGGGCGCCGTCGGCACCTACTCCGCGACCTCGCCCGAGTTCGAGGAGCGCGTCCTGGCGCGCCTGGGGCTCGCGCGCGAGCCGGTCTCGACCCAGGTGGTCCCTCGCGACCGCCACGCTGAGCTGCTGGGCGCGATCGCGCTCGCCGGCGCCGGCATGGAGCGGTTCGCGACCGAGCTCCGCCACCTCGCCCGCACGGAGGTCGGCGAGGTGCGAGAGCCGTTCGGGCGCGGCCAGAAGGGGTCGAGCTCGATGCCGCACAAGCGCAACCCGATCAAGTCTGAGCAGGTGGTGGGCCTCGCGCGGGTGCTGCGCGGGAATGCTCTGGCGGCGCTCGAGGACGTGGCGCTCTGGCACGAGCGCGACATCTCCCACTCCTCCGTCGAGCGGGTGATCCTGCCCGATTCGACGATCCTGCTCGACCACATGCAGCGCCGGGTGCTCGCGCTCGTTGAAGGGATGGTGGTGGACGCCGTGCGGATGCGCGAGAACCTCGAGCTCACCCACGGGGCCCTGTTCTCCCAGCGCCTGCTGCTCGCGCTGGTGGAGTCGGGGATGCTCCGGGACGACGCGTACCGGGTGGTCCAGCGCCTCGCCCAGCGGGCGATTGACTCGAGGGTTGACCTCCGCGAACTGCTCGCGGCCGACCCGGCGGGCGCGGGGCTCGATCTCGACGCGATCTTCGACTACGCGCCGTTCGTCCGCTACGCGGACGAGATCGTCGGCCGGCTCGACGCGATCGCGCCGGTGCCGGCGCTCCGCTAGCGCGGGTAGATCCCCCGTCGAGCCCGACGACCTGGTTGGTCATATAGGGGTTGCGGAGTATCGCGAGCGCCAGATCCGCGACCTCCTCGGGCCGGCCCAGCCTGCCGACCGGGACCCGAGCGCGGAGCTCCTCGGGGTCGCCGGGGAGCATCCGGGTGTCGGTGATCAGGGCCGACGCCAGCCTGTTGACCGTGACGCCCGACGACCCCGCCGGTGAACGCGGCGACCGACGAGATGAACAGCACCCGGCCGAAGCCGCGCTCGCGCCCGTCACGAGCGCAATACGCCTGGTGAGGGGTTTCATCGGACCGGGGAATACCCGCATTTCCTACGATTGAGCACAGGGTGCCCTCGCACAAGCATCAGGAGTTGCTGATGGCGGCGATCGAGCGCGAGGGGAGAGCGCAGCAGGCGCTGCTCGACGGGGATGTCGACTCCGCCCGGTCCGAATTCCGGCAGGTCGCTGAGCTGTACCGGCAATCGTGGGAGGCGGCGCACGCGCGTGCCTTTGGGCGGTTGGTCGGGATGCTGAAGGCGTCGGTCCTCGCGGGCGGCGGCGCCGATGAGGCTGAGTACGTGCGCTCCGCGCTGGCCGATCCCGACGAGGAGTCTGCGACCGCCAACTACGCGCGGGCGCTCGCGGCGCTGATCGCGGGCGACGATTCGGAGGCGCGGGCCTGCGCCCGGCGGATGGGCACTGCGGACGCGTTCGGCCGCACCGCCGCCGCGCTCGCCGCCCTGGCCGCTCACGACGAGCCCGCATACGCCGCCGCGCTCGAGGCGATCGTTCGTGACTTCGAGCACCGCAGCGAGCACCTCACGGGCGTTGCCATCGCCGACACCGCGGTCATGCTCCAGGCCCTCGCCGGCCGCCGGGGGATGGACGCGGATATCGAAAGCCCGGTGCTGCCGGCGGACCCCCCGGCGGACGGGCCGGCGGGCACCATTTCTTAACCCGGCGCTCTCCTGGGGTCGGGTACCGTGCGGCCGGCACGGACCTCATCGGGTGGTCCAGGTAATGGAGGGAGACGCACATGAGGTCTCATTGGCGTCATAGGCCATCGGCAGCGATGCTGGTCGCCGTCATCGCACTCGTGGTCGCCGTGTCCGGGACGGCGGTGGCCGCGGACCATCTCGTCGCCGGCGACAGCCTGATCAAGAAGGGATCGCTTTCGGGAAACCGTCTCCGTGACCACACGCTCACCGGGCTCCAGATCAAGCTGAGCGCACTCGGGACGGTCCCGAAAGCCAAGAACGCGGAGGAGCTGGGAGGCAAGCCGGCGAGCTTCTACGGCGGTGGCGGAGGCGGAGGCGGAGGCGGAGGCGGGATCGGCACGAACGGTGTCAGGAAGACTTCAGGCTCGCTCAACGGCACCACGGTCACGCTGTTCACGTCCGGCCCGTTCAAGGTGACGATGAGCTGCACCGACGACGGCACCAACACCTCGAGCGAGGTCGACGCGAGCTCGAGCGAGGACCAGTCCGACCTCAACGGGCAGTTCGCGAGCGCGAACACCCCGACCGACACGGGCGTCGACGTCGAGCCGACCCCCGACGGCACGGCGGGCTCCCTGTTCTCGCCGGCCACCATCGCGCTCGTGGCCCCAAGTGGCGCGACCGCGATTGTCACCGGAATCTCCGGCGTGGGGAGCTTCGGCACCGGCTGCTGGGCCGACTTCACCGGCGTCCAGTAGGCCGAGTCTGCAGGGACCCGCTAGTTGCGAGATCACGGCCCGGAGGTGCTCTCCGGACCGCCGTACCCGTTGCTAGGATCGACCCAGTGACCGCCCTTGCTGACCTGCCCCTGATCGCTTCGGGCAAGGTCCGGGAGATCTACGAAGGGCACGATCAGACACTTCTGATCGTCGCCTCGGATCGAATCTCGACCTACGACGTTGTGCATCCGACGCCGATCCCGGACAAGGGCGCGGTGCTCACGGGCCTCTCCACATTCTGGTTCGAGCGGACCACCGAGATCGTGCCCAATCACATGCTCTCGGTCGCCGACGGTGTCCCGGCCGAGGTGCGCGGCCGCGCGATGCTCGTTCGACGTCTCGAGATGCTGCCGATCGAGTGCGTCGTCCGCGGGTACCTGAGCGGGTCCGGCTGGAAGGACTACCAACGGACCGGCGAGGTCTGCGGGATCCGAGTGCCGTCAGGCTTGAGCGAATCGGACCGGCTGCCCGAGCCGATCTTCACCCCGGCGACCAAGGCGCAGGAAGGCCACGACGAGAACATCGACTTCGACCGCGCCGCCGAGCTCGTCGGCGACCGGGCGCTGACCGAGCGCGTCCGCGAGGTGTCGATCGCGGTCTACCAGCACGCCGCCGAACACGCGCGCGAGCGGGGAATCATCCTCGCCGACACCAAGTTCGAGTTCGGGCTCGGCGCCGACGGAGAGCTGACCCTCGGCGACGAGGTGTGCACTCCGGACTCCTCGCGCTTTTGGCCCGCCGACGAGTACGAACCCGGCCGCGCGCAGCCGAGCTTCGACAAGCAGTTCGTGCGCGACTGGGCGTCCTCGACCGGCTGGGACCGGAACCCGCCGGCGCCGGCGATCCCCGACGACGTCGTGGCGCGGACTCGAGAGAAATACGTGGAGGCGTACGAACGGATCACCGGCGAGTCGTTCGACGCCTGGCTAAGGCGCTGCCGTCAGGCACCGCCGACCATTCCTGTAGACCGAACCCGATGAGAGCGCGGGTCCTGGTCAGGCCCAAGGCGGGGATCCTCGACCCGCAGGGCCAGGCGGTCGAGCGCGCGCTGCCGGCGCTGGGCTTTGAGGGCGTGCGCAACGTCCACGTGGGACGGTTGATCGAGCTCGACGTCGACGACCCCGACCGGCTGCCCGAGATGTGCGAGCGACTGCTGACGAACCCGTTGATCGAGGACTACGAGATCGTGGAATCCGCTGACGCGGATTCCATTGGGAGTTCCGCTGGCGCGGAACTCCGGGAGGGGTCGCGGTGAGGTTCGGGATCGTCCGTTTCCCCGGCTCCTGCGACGACATCGACGCGTTCGCGGCCGCCGCGCGGGTCGGCGAGCCAGTGCTGCTGTGGCACGCCGACCACGACCTTCAGGGCGTGGACGCCGTGATCGTCCCCGGTGGGTTCTCGTACGGTGACTACCTGCGCGCCGGCGCGATCGCCCGGTTCGCGCCGGTGATGGCCGAAGTCGAGGAGTTCGCGCGCGAGGGCGGGCTCGTGCTCGGGATCTGCAACGGGTTCCAGGTGCTGTGCGAGGCGGGTCTGCTGCCAGGCGCACTGTTGCCGAACGTGTCGCTGAAGTTCATCTTCCGCCAGGTCGAGCTCGAGGTGGTCGGCGGTGCGGGGCCGTTCACGGTCGCATGCGGATCCGATCCACCCACCCGCCCCACCCCGCCCTTCCCGCGCCTGTCGATCCCGGTCAAGCACACCACCGGTCGCTACTACGCGCCCGACGAGCAGCTCGACCGGCTCGACGCGGCCGGGCAGGTGCTGCTCCGCTACGCGCCCGGCCACAACCCGAACGGGTCGCTGCGCGACATCGCGGGCGTCTGCAACGAGCGGGGCAACGTGTTCGGGCTGATGCCGCACCCCGAGCATGCCGTCGATCCCCTCGGCGGGTCGACCGACGGCATGCGGATCTTCGAGTCGATGCGAGCGCATGTCGAGCAGCACGTCCTCACTTGAGGAGCGGCACCGGCAGCTCGGGCTGACCGACGGCGAGTACGCGCGGATCCTCGAGCGGCTCGGGCGCGCGCCCAACGACGTCGAGCTCGCGATGCTGTCGCTGATGTGGTCCGAGCACTGCGGCTACAAGCACTCGCGCCGGCTGCTCAGCCGGCTGCCCAAGGACGGCGCGCACGTGCTGATGGGGCCGGGCGAGAACGCCGGCGCCGTCGACGTCGGCGGCGGCCTGGCTGTCGCCTTCAAGGTCGAGTCCCACAACCACCCGAGCGCGGTCGAGCCGTTCCAGGGCGCCGCCACCGGGGTCGGCGGGATCCTCCGCGACGTGTTCGCGGTCGGCGCCCGTCCGATCGCCGTGCTCGACTCGCTGCGGTTCGGCGAGCCCGGTTCATCTGAGCGGTCGCGGTATCTGCTCGACCGGGCGGTGGCCGGGATCGGGCACTACGGCAACTCGATCGGCGTCCCGACCGTCGGCGGCGAGATCTACTTCGAGGAAAGCTACGAGCAGAACTGCCTGGTCAACGCGATGTGCCTCGGGCTGGCCCCGCACGACCGGCTGATCCGCAGCGCCGCCGCAGGGACGGGCAACGTCGTGATCCTGCTCGGCGCGCTCACCGGCCGCGACGGGATCGGCGGCGCCTCGGTGCTCGCCAGCGCCGAGCTCGGCGAGGGCGACGAGCGAAAGCGCCCGTCGGTCCAGATCGGCGACCCGTTCACCGAGAAGAAATTGCTCGAGTGCTGCCTCGAGCTGCTCGACCGCGAGCTGCTGGTCTCGTTGCAGGACCTGGGTGCGGCGGGGCTCACTTCGGCCGCGTCGGAGATGGCGAGCAAGGGCGGCGTCGGCCTGACGCTCGACCTGTGCCAGATCCCGCTGCGCGAAGCGGGGATGGAGCCGTTCGAGATCATGGTGTCGGAGTCGCAGGAGCGGATGCTGTGCGTGGCCACGCCGGAGCGCGTGGGCGAGGTGCTCGGCGTGTGCGAGCGGTGGGAGGTGCCCGCCACCACGATCGGGTGCGTCACCGACGGCGACAGCTTCCAGGTGCTCCACCGCGGCGTCGTGGTCGCCGAGGTGCCGGTGAGCGTGCTCGTCGACGACTGCCCGCTGTACGACCTCGAGCCTTCGCCGCCTGCGCCGGGGTTGTACGGGGCGTCTGATGCGGTGCTGACCGGGAGCGAGTCGCCGGCCGAGACGCTGCTGGCGCTGCTGCGCTCGCCCAACATCGCCTCGCGTCGGCCCGTGTTCGAGCAGTACGACCCGATCGTGCAGTCGCGGACCGTGCGCCGCCCCGACGAGGCCGACGCCGCCGTGCTCGTGCTCCCCGACGGGTCCGCGATCGCGGTCGCGATCGATGGCAACGGACGCCGGGTGGCCTGTGATCCCCGCCGGGGTGCCGCCGAGGCCGTGTACGAGTGCGCGGCGAACCTGGCGTGCGTCGGCGCCGAGCCGCTCGGGCTGACCAACTGCCTGAACTTCGGCAACCCCGAGAAGCCGCATGTGGCCTGGCAGCTGGTGGAGGCGGTCGAGGGTCTGAGCGAGGCGTGCAAATCGCTCGGCGTGCCCGTTGTCGGGGGGAACGTGTCGTTGTACAACGAGGCGCCCAGCGGTCCGATCTTCCCGACTCCGGTGGTTGGGATGGTCGGCAAGCTTCCCGACGCGGGGCGTGCCGGGCGGCTCGGGTTCACGCGGGAGGGCGACGCAATCGCGCTGCTCGGGCCGTTCGAGCCGTCGTCGGTCGGGTCGGAGCTGTCGAAGCTGCGTGGCCTTCCCCCGGTTGGGGAGCTGCCGGTGGCCGACGCTGCCAGGATCCGCGTCCTTCACGAGGGCATCCGGGCGCGTGTCCGGTCAGGGGCATTCCACAGCGCCCACGACATCGCCGAGGGCGGCGTCGCGACCGCCCTGGCTGAGTGCTGCATCGCCTGCGGGATCGGAGCGTCGGTGCGGTTGCCGCTGGGGCTCGATCCGTTCGGGGAGGCTCCCGGCCGCGGGTTCATCGTCTCGGGTCCTCCCGAGGCCTTGGCCGGCTTCGTCATGATCGGATCGGTGGAGAGCGATCGGCTGATCATCGATGGCTTGCTCGACGTCGCAGTTTCCGAACTGCACGAGGCCCGCGAGACCGGACTCGGCGAATGGGTCTAGGGCCGCTGCTAGCCTAGGCCGCAGGTTGGGCATGCCCCCTACCGAAAACGACCATCGCGACGGGCCGCGCGACGAGTGCGGTGTCTTCGGCATATTTGCGCCGGGACACGACGTCGCAAATCTCGCGTACTTTGCGCTGTACGCGCTCCAGCACCGCGGTCAGGAGTCGGCCGGGATCGCCACCGCGCCGCGCGGCGGCGGGATCATGGCGATCCGCGACCAGGGCCTGGTCGCCCAGGTGTTCGACGAGCACAAGCTCCGCTCGCTGGTCGGTGACCTGGCGATCGGCCACGTCCGCTACTCGACCACCGGCGCGTCGGCATGGGAGAACACCCAGCCGATCGTCCGTGACGACCGCCGCACGCTGGCGCTCGCGCACAACGGCAACCTGATCAACGCGGTCGACCTGCACTCGGAGCTGCGCGACCGGGGATTCTCGTTCAGCTCGACCTCGGACTCCGAGATCATCGCGGCGCTGCTCGCGACCCATCCGGCCGACCGGATTGAGGACGCGATCGCGGACGTGCTGCCGCGGCTGAAGGGCGCGTTCTCGACCGTGGTGCTGACCGAGGATTCGGTGGTCGCCTTCCGTGATCCGCATGGGCTCCGTCCGCTGGTGCTGGGGATGATCGAGAACGAGGATTCCGGGACGACGGCGTACTGCGTGGCGAGCGAGTCGTGCGCGTTTGACCTGATCGGAGCTCGGTACCTGCGCGAGGTGCTGCCCGGCGAGGTGATCACGCTCACCGACGGCGGTGTGCAGACGCGTCTGGTCGCCGGCGCCGACCGGCGCGCGTTCTGCGTGTTCGAGTACATCTACTTCGCGCGCCCGGACTCGAAGATGGCCGGCACGGTCCTGCAGGTGGCGCGCTCGCGAATGGGCGAGATCCTGTGGCGCGAGGCCCCGGTTGAGGCCGACCTGGTGATCCCGGTGCCCGACTCGGGCAACCCGGCGGCACGCGGGCTCGCGCGCGCGGCGGGGCTGCCCCAGGACGACGGCTTCATCAAGAACCGCTATGTCGCCCGGACGTTCATCCAGCCCGGCCAGGAGCTGCGCAAGCACGGCCTGCGGCTCAAGTTCAACCCGATGCCCGAGGTGGTCGCCGGCAAGCGTCTGATCGTCGTCGACGACTCGATCGTTCGCGGGAACACGACCCGCCAGATCGTCCAGATGCTCCGCGAGGCGGGCGCCGCCGAGATCCACCTGCGGATCTCCGCGCCGCCGATCAAGCATCCCTGCCACTACGGGATCGACATGTCGAGCCGCGAGGAGATGATCGCCCACGGGCGGACCGTCGACGAGATCGCCGACGAGCTCGGCGTCGACTCGCTGCATTACCTCTCGCTCGAGGGCGTGTACGAGGCCGTCGGCGTCTCGAGCGAGACCCACTGCGATGCCTGCTTCAGCGGCAACTATCCGCTCGAGGGCACCGAGGACGCGCTCGGCAAGCACGCGCTCGAGCTGCCGCTCGTCAGGGCGTAGCGCTCGCGCTGGTCGGAAACGGTGCGGACCGCGGGCTTGTCCGGCCCTCCGGGGCCGCCGCGCGCGCCGCTACAGTCGGGCGCCCGATGGATCCCGGTGAAGCGCTGCGGAGGTTGTTCGGCTTCGAGCATTTCCGCCCCGGCCAGGCCGAGGTGGTCACGGCCGCGCTCTCAGGTCGCGACGCGCTGGTCGTGATGCCGACGGGCTCGGGGAAGTCGCTTTGCTACCAGCTTCCGGCGCTGATGCGCGACGACTTGACCCTGGTGGTCTCGCCGCTCGTGTCGCTGATGCAGGACCAGGTTGCCGGGGTCCGTGCGGTCGCCCCTGGGCGGGTCGAGCTGGTCAACGCCCAGCGGAGTTTTGGTGCCAATACGGACGCGCTTGAGCGGGTCGCTGCCGGCGAGGTCCGGCTGCTGTACGTGGCGCCCGAGCGGTTCGCCTCGCCGCGCTTCGCCGAGGCGGTGGCGCGGACGCGCGTCGGGTTGTTCGTCGTCGACGAGGCGCATTGCATCTCGCAGTGGGGTCACGACTTCCGACCCGACTACTTCTTCCTGGCCGACGCTGCCCGGCGGGTCGGCGCCCGGGCGACGATCGGGCTCACGGCGACCGCGACGCCCGCGGTCGCCGACGACATCGCCCGGCGGCTGGCGCTGCGCGATCCGCTCCGGGTGACGACCGGGTTCGATCGCCCGAATCTTTCGTTTGCCGTCGTTCGGTGCGGGACCGCGGTCGACAAGCGCCGGCAGCTCGCTGCGGCGTTGATTAATTCGGACCCCGCCCACCCCTCATTGCCGGCGATCGTCTATGCCGGGACGCGCCGCGCCAGCGAGGAGCTGGCCGGCTTTCTGGGGCGTGCGCTGGAGGAGGAGGTGCTGGCGTACCACGCCGGGCTCCGGCGTGAGGTGCGAGCGGCGACCCAGGAGCGGTTCATGTCCGGCGAGGCTCGGGTGATCGTGGCCACGAACGCGTTCGGGATGGGGATCGACAAGGCCGACGTGAGGACGGTCTGCCACGCCACTGTGCCCGGCTCGCTTGAGGCCTATTACCAGGAGGCCGGCCGGGCCGGACGGGACGGCGCCCCGGCCCAATGCCTGCTGTTCGCCGAGCAGCGCGACAAGGGCCTGCACGTGTTCTTCATCCAGCGTTCGCGGCTCGACGCCGGCGTGTTCGAGCGGGTCGCCGAACGGCTGCGGTGGGCGGGGCTCGACGGGCGCTACGACGTTGCGGTTGACGAGCTGGCCGCGGACGTGGGGCCGGGTGGGGATGGCGAGACCGTGCGGGCGGTCATCGGCCATCTGGTGCGCGCCGGCCTGGTGGCGCCGCAACCCGCCCCGCCCGATCGGGCCGCGGGGATCGTGCTTCGAGAGTGGGACAGACGCGCGCTGGGTTCGTGCCTCGGGTCTGCCCGCGACGCCGAGCGCGCGCGGTGGAGCCAGTACCGCTCGGTCTGGGGCTACGCGGAGGGATCCGGGTGCCGGCGCGCGGCGCTGCTGGCCCACTTCGGAGACCGGTCTCAGATGGCGCCGTCGGTAGCGTGCTGCGACGTGTGCTCGCCGGCGGTGGCGCCGGTCGTTCGGGCGGTGGCCGCGCGCACCCCCGAGGCCGGTGACCTCGATGCCGCGATCGTCGACGTGGTGGTCTCGGCGGCGCCCCCGGTGGGCCGGACGCGCGCGGTCGAGATCCTTCGCGGCGGCCGCTCAAAGGTCATCGCCGAGCACGCCTACGATCGCCTCGCGGCCTACGGCGCGTTCGCACATCTGCGTTCGAGCGAGGTGCTCGGGAGAGTCGATCAGCTGCTCGAGGCGGGCACGCTCCGCTCCACCGGAGGCAGGTTTCCGAAGCTTCGCGCGGCATGAACGTCGCCGTCCTGGCCTCCGGCGAAGGGACCAACCTGCAGGCGCTCCTGGATCGGGTTCATGGTCGAGAGGGCATCGAGGTCGTGGCCGTGGGCTCTGACAAGCCCGGCGCGCGGGCGCTCGAGCGGGCGCGTCATGCCGGGGTCGCGGCGCGAGCGTTTCCGGCGGCCGAGTACGGCGAGCGAGCTAGGCGCGACCGCGCGATGGCGGAGTGGCTGGTGCCGCGCGAGGTGGAGCTGGTGGTGCTCGCCGGCTACATGCAGCTGCTGTCCGACGCGTTCCTCGCGCGGTTCGTCTCGCGCGTGATCAACGTGCACCCGGCGCTGCTGCCCGCATTCCCGGGGTTGCGTGCGGTCGAGCAGGCGCTGGCGTACGGGGTCAAGGTGTTCGGGGTCACCGTGCACTTCGTCGACGGCGGGGTAGATACGGGACCGGTGATCCTCCAGCGAGCTGTTGAGCTGCCCGACGCGGTCGACGCCGACGCGGTGCTCGAGCGGCTGCATCCAATCGAGCACGAACTGCTGCCCGAGGCGGTCCGCCTGATCGCGCGAGGGGCCGTCAGGATCGACCCCGCGAATCCGCGCCGCGTCGTGATCGAGCGATAGAGTCGAGGCGTCATGGAGCAGGGAACATCGCGCGCTAACCGGTTTTCTCCCATCGCCTCCGAGGACGTGCGGGTCGCTCGGGCTCTGTTGTCGGTGTCCGACAAGACCGGGCTCGTCGAATTCGCGCGCGGTCTCGCGGAGCTCGGGATCGAGATCGTCTCGACCGGAGGGACGGCTCGCGAGCTATCCGAGGCCGGGCTCGAGGTGCGCCAGATCTCCGACCTGACCGGCTTTCCCGAGATCATGGACGGCCGCGTCAAAACGCTCCATCCGAAGCTGTACGCCGGCCTGCTGGCGGTGCGTGACAACGCCGATCACATGCACGCGGCCGAGGACCACGATGTCGAGTTCGTCGACCTCGTGTGCGTCAACCTGTACCCGTTCGAGCGGACCGCCGCCCGCCGCGGCGTGGCCGACCACGAGGTGATCGAGAACATCGACATCGGCGGTCCCTCGATGATCCGAGCGGCGGCCAAGAACTTCCAGTTCGTCGCATCCGTGGTCAGCCCGGAGAGCTACGACGCGATCCTGGCCGAGCTGCGCGAGTTCGACCGTCGGCTGTCGCCGACGACGCGCGAGAGCCTGGCCGCGGAGGCGTTCGCCTACACGGCGCGCTACGACACCGCGATCGCGCGCTGGTTCCAGGAGAAGGGCGCGGACTTCCCGGCGCTGATGGTCCGCGCGTTCGAGAAGGTGCTCGAGCTTCCCTACGGCGAGAACCCGCACCAGCGGGCCGCCTACTACTCGCAGGTGGGGACGCGCACGCACGTCCTCTCGATGATCTCGCAGCTCGGCGGCAAGGAGCTGTCGTTCAACAACCTGCTCGACCTCGACGCCGGCCGGCTGATGATCAGCGAGTTCCAGATCCCGGCCTGCGCGATCATCAAGCACAACAACCCGTGCGGGGTCGCCGTCGGCAAGACCGGGCTCGAGGCCTATCACAAGGCGTTCGAGTGCGACCCCCTTTCGGCCTACGGTGGCGTCGTCTGCCTGAATCGCCGCGTCGACCGCGCCCTCGCCGAGGCGATCACCAGCCAGTTCGTCGAAGTCCTGTTCGCCCGCGGCTATGACGAGGATGCGCTCGAGGTGCTCGAGTCCAAGCGGAACATGCGGATCCTCGACGACCGCGAGCGCCGCAATCCCGACATGATCGATCCCCACCTCCACCAGGTCGTCGGCGGGATGCTCGTTCAGGACCGCGACTACGACCTCGAGGAGCGCTCCGAGATGCAGGTCGTCTCGCGCCGCTCGCCGACCGAGGCCGAGTGGGGCGAGCTGTCGTTCGCCTGGAAGGTCTGCAAGCACGTCCGCTCCAACGCCATCGTGCTCAGCCGCGACCTCGCCACCGTCGGCATCGGCGCCGGCCAGATGAGCCGTGTCGACTCGGTACGGCTCGCGATCGAGAAATCACGCTCGAGCTTGGAAGGGTCGGTGCTCGCCTCCGACGCCTACTTCCCGTTCGCCGACGGGCCCCAGCTCGCCTTGAGTGCGGGGGCGATCGCGATCATTCAGCCCGGCGGGTCGGTCCGCGACCACGAGGTGGTGGAGGCCGTCGACGCCGCCGGCGCGGCGATGGTGTTCACCAGCCGTCGCCACTTCCGCCACTAGGTTCGCGGTTTGCATCAACGATCGGGCTCCGGATTCGGGTTGCGCGGCGCACACTCCGAGCCGTCCGTGCGCGATCATGGCTCCACGCCGCCGTAGCTCAGCTGGCAGAGCAGCGGACTTTTAATCCGAAGGTCGTGGGTTCGATCCCCACCGGCGGCATCGAGAAAGTCCCTGCTAATCGGCGGGATCGCCAGACGGGGATAAGGCCCCGGAGCCTTCTGGGGCCACCTCCTGGGGCCACCCGTCCCCGCCGACCGGTTCTGGCGGATGGTCCTCGCGCTCGCCGTCCCGGCGCTCGGACTCGACGTGCGTCTCTGTCAAGATTCCCGGAGAAGGAGCAACCATGATCTGGTCACTCGTTTTGCTAGCGGTCGCGGTCTCGATCTGGCGGACGTCGCGCCGGAAGCCGCCCGCTCCCGTTCCCAGCCCGGGTACCACGGTGGTACCCGGCGAGCCCGTACCGTCCCGCCGCGAACAGCAGCTGGCCGGCCTGCGCGACCGCTATGTCGCCGACGACCTCACGCTTGACGAGTTCGAGACGGAGATCGCCGACGCGCTAGAGCATCCATCGCCCGAGCCAGCCTACACGTCGCACACCGAGATCCACGTGCACGACCAACCCCGGGCGCCGAGCTTCACATCCACTTGTCGTAGGTCGCCGCTGCGGGCCAGCGCCGCGCCTAGGCGCAGACCAGCTCCGAGCTGGCCGCCGTAGCGAGCGGTTCCGAGCGAAGGGGGCTCAGGTGCACCTCGGGCGGTGTGCCGCCGGGCCCGGCTAGAACCAATGAGATCCCTTCCTCGAGGCTCTCCCGTAGCTCTTCCAGGCTGTCGCCGGTCGCAAAGACCCCTGGAAATTCATCCGCGGTCGCCCAGAAGCCGCCGTCCTCAAAGCGGATGCAAACGTGCAAATGCTGTGCCTCGCTACTCATCTCGTCATCTGGCCCTCTTCGCATAATACGTAGTCGGTCAACTCGGCCTTTTGCCTTAGAGGCCGGCCTGCTTTCTAATCTCGGATTCGAGTCCCTTCGAGTAGACCTGCCCCTTGTGCTCGGGCAATGTGATTGGCCGATGGCCCGGCTTCGTCATCTTGGTCTGATGATTCCCGCCGGCCTCGCGCTTCCAACCGGCCTTCTGCAGCCGCTTGATCCACTGTTTCTGCGTCTCGGGCATCGAGCCTAGGGGATCACTGCACCTGCCCGTGCTGCTAATGGCGTAAGCGCAGGCGCCGATAATGGGCCGCCAGATCAGGCGCACTGCGGCTCGCGGCGCCAGTCAGCGGCCGCGGCGAGTGCGTTCGACACGAACTGGTTCAGGCTTACGCCCTCGAGCTCCGCCAGCTCCGTCAGCCGGGCGTGCAGGCTGGACGGGATCCGCACCAGGAACCGTCCGCTGTACGACGTGTCGCGGGGCTTCGGGATCTCCTTGCCGTCTTCGAGCGCGACAGAGATCCAGCCAGCCATCGCATCGCGGACATGCTCCGCGGCCTCTTTGATCGTTTCGCCCTGGCTGATCGCACCTGGAAGCTCGAGGACTTCGGCCACCCAGCCGTGATGCCCGTCCTCGTCGTCGTCGGCGGTCAGAAGAATCTTGTATGGAAGGTCGAGATATTCGTCTACGCTGCTCATTGCGCTAGGACCTCCTCGATCGCTCGAATCGCCTTCGAGACGTAGGCGGGTAAGAGCGGATTCCTAGGGTCAATCGTGATGGGGTAGTCCCGGTTCGGGTGGGTGTAGATCCAGTGGTCGCCCTTGCCGTATCGCCGCTCGAACCCGGCCTCGGTGAGCAGCGCGTGCATCTCATCCGGCCGGACGCTCCGGCGGCGAGTCTTGAGGGCCGCGACCCTCTGGTGTACATCCATGTGGTGATACTACCCGCAGTATCGGTGACTAGTCAAGAGGACTTTAGCCCGCGGCCGACATCTGCCCGAGCGAAGGTGTCCTGCCCCCGTATGAACAACCCATGCCTTGCCCCGCCAAGCCCGGCCCCGCCAAGCCTCGCCAAGCCTCGCCTTGCTCCGCCTCGTAAACCAACCCACGCCTTGCCCAGCCGCACCATGCCGTGCCCCGCCACACCGTGCCATGCCACGTAGAACAACCCATGCCCTGCCCGGCCGCGCCTCGCCGCGCCAGGCCCCGCCCAGCCAGGCCCCGTAGAACAACCCATGCCTTGCCATGCCGTGCCCCGCCTCGCCGTGCCGAGCCCCGCCGTGCCTCGTATATACAACCCATGCCTTGCCACGCCAGGCCCTGCCTTGCCGTGCCGCGCCTCGCCTTGCCTCGAAGCGTTTAGGCGACCTCTTCGGTCGCGTCGCCCTCGATAGCCTCCGGAGGCCGGCCACGGAGCTCCCGCAGGTCCTCCTCGATCGCGGCAATCCGATCATCCTGCGACCGATTCCAAGCCGATTGGAACCGGAGCGCCCCGACAACATGGGTATTGAACGCCAACTGATCGGCGAGCGCCCGACGTTCCCTGTCATCAAGAAGATCAAGCGGCGTCGCGTCACCCGTGCGCCGAGCGAGTGACATATGACGCTTCGCCCGGCCAGCGCGAACACGCATCGCCTCGACATGCTCGGCCGGCTTCGCGACCTTGTAACCGCGGCCACGGAGATTCAACAACGTCCTACGATGATCCCGCTCCAGGCGACGAATGGCGGTATAGACCCGCTGGCGATTACCGCCCTCCAACAGGTCGCAGCCGGTCTTCTGCAAGATCTCCGCGTAGGTGAACTCGGTGCCGTAGTCGGCCGCCGCGAACAGGTCGAGCAGCTTGCGGGTCCGGATATGTAGCTCAAACACTTCCCGCGCCCCCCTCTCGCGGGTGCGCCGCAGTGTTGGTGAAACCCATGCCAAGCCCTGCCATGCCTTGCCGAGCCCTGCCCAGCCGCGCCAAGCCACGCCAAGCCAAGCCCTGTAGGAACTTCCCTCGATCTAACATCACGCCACCTCGAACCGGCCGAATCGCGGTCGATAATCGCCAAGACCGATCATCACGCCGGCGCGGTGGGCGATGTCCCGCAGATCATCCGGATCGAGAATTGACGCCTCGAGTGCGACCGGAACGGTCAGCTTCCAGTTCACGAACATCGGCCGGCAACGCATCACCGAATTCTGCTGATTCCCAACCGGCCGGAAATCCTTGAAGTTCGATTCCCACAGCCCGCGAATATCGCGCGGGCCTGAGTATTCGAGCGGTAGCCGGTCCTCGGTCACGACCACGCTGCGCGTCACCGCGGCGCCCTGCCTCGTCAGCTTCGCCGCGTCACGCAAGCACGTCACGACGTTCACCCCCGGGACATACGGCCCGATCTCTGGGTCGTGATATAGGCCGGCCTCCCATTCGAGACGCTGGATCATCACGTGATCCTCGTCCGTCTTCTTTCGCTTGACGGTGAACTTCTTGATCGCCTTGGTCTGCTCGTCGAGCGGATTGACCGTGACGTTGTTGTGCGTGAGCAACGGCACTAGCCCGGTAAGGTGCAGATCGAGCTGCTCCATCTTGGCTTTTCCTCCTATGGAGTGGTTCCGGGCCAGTAGGGTGCAACCTGCTGGCCCACTTCTTTGTGGTCAGAAGATTCTGACCTGGTTCCTACAACGGACTGCATCGTAGTCGAGGCCGAGACGTCACCGGAGACGCGATAGGTTCAAAGCGGGGGACATCGGGGGACAGCCAGAGACTCTTGGGGTCAACTACCCCTTGATTCTCCTAACACGCGCTCAACATAACTCGCCACGGAAGGAAGGGTTTCCCCGCTGCCGCTGAATCGCGACGCAATGCTTCGCTGGGTTACGCGCAGGCCGAAACCCAGGTGCTGCTAATGGCGTCCGACGTCGGACCGATTGGAATGCTTGCGCGGACGGTTCTAGATCAGGCGGTCGCGATGTGCGTGAGGATCGCCGCGGCGGCAGCGATCAGAACCGCGCCGATCAGCGCAATGGCGACGGCCCGGCCCATGATGTTGGCGCGCCACTTCTCCAGGTCCGCGATCTGATGGTTCAGCAACTCGTGCTTTGAGTCGTACTCGGCGCGCGTCAGCACGCCAGCCCGTAGCTCATTCAGAAGTATCAGCCGAGTCTCGAGCGAACTGGTGGCCTTGTTGATCGCCTGTTCCTGCGCGACGAAACGCTCGTCCAGTCGCTCCTGCCGCTCTTTCAGGATCGCGTCGAAGTAATCGCGGAGGCTGATCCAGAGTTCACGCTCATGGGGATCCAACGGCTGCATACCCCTCCCCCCTTTCAGCGCCCGAGCGAGCACCGGTGGTCATGGCTGACCGCGGCGCGAATTCCGTCGACGACGCCGTGCCGCCATTCCAGGAGCTCGACCTCGGGATTACAGGTGCAGCCGGCCGCTTTCGCAGCCACGATCGTCGCCTCGCGCGCAGTGAGACGTCCCGGGTCGTAAAACACCAGCGTTCGCGGCCGGCGTCTGCGGACTTTTCCAAGGAAACCACGTACGCAGCGCGACATCACACCAGCTCCAATGACCATGCTCAATCGCACCTAGTCACCTCACCTCTCTGAACGGTTGCTCGCAGCCCCGGCGCCTGAAGGAGGCCAACGCGCCGGGGCCACGAGCGGGTCGAACCGGGACATGCCCCCGGTCGACGTTGCGCGCTTGAACCGGGCACCACACCATCAACCGACCCGGACGAGCGCACGCTTGAAGATTGCCCGCGATCCCGCCGCCGCCTGGTGGAACCAGCGACGGGATCGCGGGGCACACCGCACGGGATGGGCGCGTCCCCTGCGGTGATGTGCGCGCATCGCCGAGGCTTACCAGCCGGGAGCGCAGCACGGTTGGGACATTGGTTAGGCAACGCCTCGGACGGAAGCGAGATAGTCGGCCTGCTCCTCCTTGGTGAACTTCGCGAGCAGGTCGTCATACCCGATCGTCGGGTCATCCTTGCGCAGCCGCTCGGCTTTCTCGGCCATACCGTCAGCTGGGGCCCCGCCCTCCCGGTCGAACTTCCTCAGCTCCTCGGCGCGCAGGTACCCCGCGGAGTGCGCCTCCAGGTGCTGGGCCTGCATTTTCAGCAGTCTTTTCTTCGCTGCAGCGCGGGCGAACGGATCGCTCGAGTCCATCTGGTCGACTGCCAGCTGTGCATCCGTCAGCGCGTCGGCGAACTTCTCTTCGGCCTTCGCGAGACGCTCGGACCGTGACATCGATTTCTTGTTCATGACCTCTCCTGTGGTTGCGACCACCGCGCGGACAGTGCCGCCGGGGTCGAGGTGTTGGACTGCCACCACACGATGATGACCATCCAGTATGTGAACACGGCCGGCTTGACGAACCGCGACCAGCGGTCGCAGCTCCTTGCCTGCCGCGATCCTTGCGAGCTCACGCTGGACGCGTGGATCGTCCAACGGCGGCAGCTCCTGGTGCGTGAACTGGGACACCGGCACGCTGATCACCGGGAGCGTGTCCACGATCTCGGACACCCCGGCCCGCCGAAGGCTCGCGGTCGTCGGCTGTGTGTGCCAGCGAACGTTCATGGCCGGAGTCCAGCAGCCTGCTCGGCGCGACGCAACTCAGCCATCAGCACGACTAGCTCGCTCGTTATTCGCGGATCATCCGCGTCGGGGAGGAGCACCGAGATCGCGGTCCGCAACTCGCGCATCCGCTCGGCGTTCCCGATCTCGGTCTTCACTTTTCCTCCGGCTCAACGGGCCTGGCGTCACTCTCCGCGAGCTTCCGCTGGTGCGCGATCGGGATTAGCGGCAGCCGCTCGAAGGTCAGGCCGGTGGTCCGCTTCTGCCACCTCGCGTCACTCAACGCCTTCGCAAGGCTCGCCTCCACGAGAAATGGCTGCGCCCTGGCGACGTTAGCCTGTTGCGGCTGCCCGGCGGACTGCAACGCCGCCTGCTGATCCCGGCAGACGCCCACGAACTCGCTGATCGCATCCACGAAACTCTTCGCGGCAGCATCGACAGCCTCGGCCGCCCGCACCCGCTTCGGCTGAAGCTGCCGGGCTTTCTTGTACGCGGCCCGCTGCTGGGCGCCCAGGGCCTTCTGGCGTGCCTCGACCTCGCGCCGCTCCTGCTCGGCACGGGCAAGACCGATGTGAACCAGTTCCTGCTGGCATTCCGCGAGCTGATGTTCAGCATCGATCATCTCCGCGCGCACCGTACCGTCGCTCAAGGCATCGAGCGACAGCCGGCCGATCGCGTCGCGCAACCCTCTGATCTTCGTCTCGACATCAGCCTGGAGCGCGTCGAGATCGACCTCCTGGGGTTCGGCTATCGCACTCATGACCGGTCGCCCTTCTGAGACGGAATGAACGGCGCGACATCACCGCGCCGCACCAGGCCGCGATAGTCCCGGCCGAGCTCCCGCGGGATTTCGTCACCGGGCTCGAGCCACGCATCGCCCCACTTCAACCGCCTTAGCGCCACGTAGGCACGCTCATGATCGGGCTGATCACCGTGAACCACCCCGCCGGCGGTTCTCTTCTGAACTGTCATTAGTCCTCTCCTTGTTCGTCGTATTCCTTGAGTCCAACCTTCAACGCCGCAAGCAACTGGTCGGCCTCTCGCACGTGCTGCCACAGCCGCTCCCGGTCCGCCGGGTCCTCCAGATTCCACCTTCGCATCGCCGTGATCCCGCCGATCTCCGCCAGTGCCAGCAGCAGCGAACTCGTGAACTTCATCGTCCGAACCGTCCGGTCGTCGTCCGAACCCCGCGCTCCAGGGTGGAGCAGCCAGGGGCGGTCCTCGTCGAAGTTCCGTGCGTGCGGCGCCGTGTTGAAGATCAAATCCCAAACGGTGTTGTCGCTCATGACCGTGGCGGCCACAAGTCAGCCGGCTCCGCGCGAAGCGCTGCCGCGATCTGCCTCTGAATCCACGGGGCAGGCTCGCGCTCACCCGCCAGGAACTTCTCGAGCAGGTGGTCGTTCACGCCGGCGATCCGGACGCCCCGCCGCTTGAGATCGACGATCGTCGGCCGATCGTCGGCAGTGAACACACGGACACGCTTCCTCTTACCCATCTTGCTCAGCCTCCTGTCGAATACTCAAAAGAACCCCATCGTCGAGCACCGCCGCCCCAGTCGCCGCCCTCGCTGCCGGTGTCCAGATCCCATTTACTCGCGCTCGGCGTCGTCGCCCAAAAGCTCGCTTCGGGATCGTTCGCGAATCGCTCAGGTCGACGTCCAAATCCTCCAGCAGGTGAAGCGCCGCAAGCGACACCGCCGTCACCCGATCGTCATGCTTACCGGACTCGTGGTCGTAGCGGTACACGCCCGGCGAGGTCTCCCGCAACTTCACGCCCGCGAACTCCGCGACAGTCTCCTGATCGTCCGGCAGCTGAAGCCTCCGGCCGCGAACCAGCTCCAGCAGCAGCAACGCCCGCCGACTGTTCGACTGTGCGCTGTGCGTGTGCTCGTGCACCGTCAAACCCGACGCGCGAAGCTGCTGCATCATTTGGAAGGCCTGGCTCGGGTCAAACACCGCCGGCGCGCCGTTGTACTGACCCGAGCGTGCCCTGACACACTCCTCCACCGCCCGAAGATCGTTCTCCCGATGCTTCGACGGAGAGAACACGTCCAGGCTATCCACAACCACCCGGCGGTCCGCGTAATCGTCAACCGGCTCGGCATGCGCGACCGCGATCACCGCATTGTCGTTCCGGACGGCCAAGTCCACACCCAGCACGTAGCGGTGACCCTGCACCGGATCCAGCCTCCCCGGCAGCACCGCGCACGCCTGCAGATCCTCGAACGTCAAAAGCCGATCCTCGTCGCGCACCAGCGGTTCTCCCAAAACCGCTGCCACGCACTATCCGGCAGCCTCCGCCGCTCCGACGCCCCGCGGATCAACCACGCGCCGGACTATGAACCTCCGACACCCGCCACAAATCTTCCTCGATCGCGTGCTCATACACGCCACGCGACCAGTGCGAAGGATCACCCGCCGTCGTGATCACGGCCAGCCGTCCCCGGACCTTCGGAACTGCCGTCGAGATCGCATCTCAAACCTCCCGCGCGTTCGACGAGTCATGCCACTGACACAACTCATCAACCACCGCCAGCTGCGAACGACCCACGCCGACGCCGCATCGCCGGCAACGCCTCTAGCCGCACACCACTCGCCTTCACGTCATACGCGCCAGATCAACTGCTTCGCCAACTCCGGGGTAGATAACGCGATCCGACGAATCTGATCGATCAACAGCGCGCCTGATCTCGATCCGCGCACTGCCAACGCCTCCTGACTCGGCTTCAACTGCTCCAACACCGCAACCAGACTCACCGCTGCCAAATCGTCAGTCTTGCTGTACTCACGACTCCTGCCGATCCAATGCCGCGAGGACCATCCCGATCCAACAACGCCGAGCAACCTCTCGCTGCACCGCAGTCGCCCGCTCACCCCACCGCTCCCAACCTCGCTCGTCACCAGCGCACTCAACAGGTTCACCGCTCGATCCGTACCGCTACTCACCGCCATCAGCCTCCACCTCCAAACTCTCAATAGCCGCACCCTTCTCCCGCAACCGATCCAACTGCCCCGCACATCACCCGCCGTCTTCGCCAACGCCGCCGCCGACTGAGGCGTCAACGCACTCGCCCTCAAAGCAGAATCCAACGAAGCTCACGCCTTCACAAGCTGCCCACAACCGGCCGAACACGCCCACGGCCATCAAACACACCCGCCCGATCCAAATAGCTCGCCAACTGATCGCACACAGCTATCCGCTGCTCCAAACTCCGCGTAGCGATCCGATACCGCTCCGGATCAACCGGACTCGAAGCCAACGACCGCTCCACCTCCGGCCGCACCCGCCCAACCGCCGCACCCATCTCACCCGGACATGCAACTCATGCTTCTTCGCCACACGATTCGCCGGAAGAAAACGACATCCTACGCGATCACTCAACGAACCCCCACGCAAAGGAAAACTGCTCACACAAGGGGGAGGCCCCCGCGCTGGACGGATCGGCTCGCGAATCCTGTCAGTGCGAGCTGACGAGATGCCGGCCTGGCAGCGCTGACGCCGGACACGGTCACTGTCCTGCCCAGTCGCGAGACAGCCGCGAGCTCTGAGCTAAAGAGGCGCGGCGCCTCGATCTGGTGGACGAGGTACGCGGCCGCAACCGCTCTAGGGACGACGAGGTCGATCGGCAGCTCTGCCCGCCAACGGCAGCCGGCGATCAACGAGAACAGCGCACGGACGTGCTCCCAGGGTCGTAGTCGTCCAGGCCGAGCCCACCTACGCACCAGCTCGGACGCTCGACGACGCTGCGACGCTGATAGCCTCCGGCACCGAGAACTAGCCTAGCCACCAGTATAGATCAAGGGTGACCCCACGGTGGCCCCACGGCCCCGAGCGCCCAGCCGCAAGGGATCCGGAGCGACCAACGGACACCAAATCCGTGTCTCACGGTCGCTAGCTCCCTCCGTCGCGGAGCACTCGACCAGCTCGGCGTGCGAGCCACGAGGTTGGAGCCGTCACGACGGATCGGAATGCGGCCGGCGCTGCTGAGCGCGAACACCCTCGAGCGCGGGCAACAAGGTAGCTGGCGATCTCAACCGCACCGCGAAGCCATCCGACCCCGCCTGCTGACTCAGGGCAGCAAGCCGCGGAGCCAACAGGCCAGCCAGCTCGCGAGGGCCGGAAACGATGGCTAGCACTGGCCCCGGCGCGACGGCAGAAGTGGCCCCGCCTGGCGTCGGTTGTTGTCGGTGTATGTAGCCTGATAGCCCGGTTGGATGGCACGCCGCGGCTGTCGTCGCGAAGGCCGAGCGCGTAGGGCGAGTGCTAGGGCGGCGATAGCCGCGGCGCGGCTACCGGGCGGGGGTCATGCTCGTCTGCGTCCTTGGCGTTCGAGGCCGCGGCGGAAGCGCCAGCTCTCGTCGCCGGTATCGATGATGTGCGCGCGGTGTGTGAGCCGGTCAACGACGGCTTTCGCGAGTCTCGGGTTGGGGAACACCTTCGTCCATTCTCCGAACGGCAGGTTGGTCGTCACGACTGGCTGCTGCGTTCGTGTCGCTCGGAGAGGACCTGGAAGACGAGCTCGGCGGCGCTGTCGGGCAACGCCAGGTAGCTCAGTTCGTCACAGACGAGAAGCTCGGTCCGAGCGTAGCGGCCAACGACTCGGGCGCTCGCGGTTGCTTTGTGCCTCCTGCTGCTCGTTCGCGAGGGCGTGAGCGTCGTGAAGCGGACGCGGCGTCCTTGGTGGCAGGCGCAGACCGCTAAGGCTGTGGCCAGCTCGTTTTGCTGGTGCTGCTGTCGCTGATGAAGATCTCGCTCTCGCGGTCATCGATCCACGATCTCTCCGCCAAGGCGGCGATCGTGGCTTGCGGGACCTTGGGGTTGTCCTGGAAGCGGAAGTCCTCGAGGCGTTTGATCTGCGGGAACTGGGCGTCGATCAGCCGGCGCTTCTCGCGACGTTCGGCGCGTTCGGCCATCTCGGCCTCCAGGAGCGCGCTGAGGTACGCGATCGAGGTCTGTTGCTCGCGGAGCGCTTCGGCTGCGAGCGCTCGGAAGCGGCGGCGGACGGTCGGGAGCTTGAGCCGATCGCGTGCGCCTCGATCAGTGCTTCCAGCGCTGCCGTGTTCGGGTTGCGCGGGGCGCTCACCGCTCGTTCTCCCGGACGTGGGTTAGCCACTCGGTGTGCTCGGCCGCGGTGAGCAGCTCGAACGCGAGGCTGCGCGCTTCGGTGGCGGTGAGCGCGCAGACCGCGAGCGCGAGTCCCATCGTGCCGTCGGTCATCATCACGGTGACCAGCTGGCGGGGCGCCAGGTCGCTCATCCAGTCCAGCTGGTAGAGCTCGATGAACGCTTCCAGGGCGCAGTACGGCTCGGGTCCGATCATCGTCCTGCTTCGCTCTCGTGCAGCTGGTCGTAGTCGGCGAGGTCGTCCGGGGTGGGCCGATCGTGCGCAGCCAGGCGCGCGTCCAGGCCGGTGAGAGACGGCACCTGCACGGCCGGGGTGCTTGCGGCGCGACGGGCGAGCACGGCGACGGCGCGACCATCGATCGCGCCCGCAGCGAGCGCGCCGCGGACCGCCAGCGCGACACGGTCGGGCTCGTGCTCGCGGCAGAGCAACACTACGTCCACCATCTGCCGGGCGGCGTCCGAGCGTCCGTAACGGCCGCTCAGCCCAGTCCACAGCTGATCGAAGCAGTCAGGCCACGCGCCACGGTCGCGCTCCTGGGCCAGCGCGACCGAGTGCTCCAGCCCGCCGGGCTTGCGTGCGAGCAGCTCGAGGTAGTGGTCGAGCTGGGCGCTGGTCCCGAACTTGCCGTGCAGCCGCTCATGCCGGGCGACCTCCACGCCGCCGTGGTTGATCGTGATCTCCCGCGCGCCGATCCTCGCGCTGACCTTCAACCGGCGAGCGTGACCGGGACCGAGTAGCGCTTCTGCCGGATCGTGACCAGCGACTTGGAGTCCACCCGCGGTGTGGCGGTCTCGCACGCGTCGAACGGGTCGGCCGGCAGGTCGCGCAGCAACGGCCGCTCTGTCGCCCACGCCTCCCGGACCGTCACCGACCGCCCGTCGATCCGCCGGCCGAGGTCCTGCTCGCAACCCGCCAGCAGCAACGCGTTGAGCTCGGCGAGATCGCGCAGCTCGGGGACCGGCACGAGATGGTTCCGTCGGTAGCGCCCGACCTCGCCCTCGACGCCACCCTTCTCATGCGCGCCTTCGAGCCCCGGGGTCGTGAACTGCGACTCAAACAGGTAGTGCGAGCGCAACGCGACGAACCTGTCCGTCTCGATCCGGCGGCGGCCCTTCAGCACCTTCTTCACCGCCGACTTCAGGTTGTCGAACCGGATCTTCTGAAACACGCCGCCGAACCACTCGAACGCCTGCACGTGCAGCTCCAGGAACGCCTGCTGGGTCTCGACCAGCGACGCCTGGCAGAACGCCGCCCCGGAGAACGACGCGCGCATCACGAACAGATGCACCTTCACCGACACGCCCCCGAGCACCACCAGCGCCTCGCCCAATCCACCTCGGCCTCCACCCCGGGGCGTGGACCTGCGGGACGAACACCTCCCCGACCGGCCACCCCAACTCGCGCTTGCGCAACCTGACGTGCTGACGGACCGTGACCTCAGCGACATCGGCACCATGCTCATCAACCAAGCGCCGCCAGATCCGCTTGGCGGTATGCCGCTGCTTCACCGGCGCGTCCCGATCCCCCAGCAGCCACTCGTCGATCACGGCCCGATACGGCCCCAACTTCGGCGCCGACCTGCCCACCGGCGAGCGCTTCGCCGGCGGCACCGGCGACGCCAGCGCCTGCTTCACCGTCCGGCGATGCACCCCATGCCGGGCCGCCAATCCCCGGATCGAGAGACCCTCCCGATCACGATCCCGTCTGATCTTCTCGAACCGCTCCACCCTGGATCCCATTCCTTCTGGCGCCTCCCGCTCGAGCTCGATATAGCTCGAACGGTCGGCCGCCGGTCGGACGGAGGTGGGGCCAGTTCAGACCATCGCAGTGGGGCCAGTTCAGACCATCGTTCCTAAGGGCCTCCTCAAGCTAGGCCAACAGGGCTTGAGCCAGGGAACTCTCGACAACTCCCCGCCTCTGTTTCTACTCGCAACGAGGCGCGAGCTAGCGAACTGCGACTTCGTTCTGCGGCAAGCACTTGATCAGCGGCTTTTCGCGTTGTGCTTCTCGATCGTGCCCACTGACGCCCTGGGCGTCTTGATTTTGAATGCCTCTCTGAGGATTCTGCTGCCAGGTCGTCCGTGTGTTTGATCCGCACGTGCGGCGCCCTTATCGTTCGTAGGCGACGAACTTGCCGCGTGCAAGGAACGCATCAGTAGTTCTTTGACCGCGTCGACGGTCTCCTCGTTGAGTTCGCTGTCGACTGAGAACATTCTATGCAGACGACGTGTAACGCTGGCGCGCGTTCACCCGACGAACGGACGTTCGTTGGACTTGCACCAGCGATGGTAGGAGTTGTGCAGGTCGTGGTTCTAGCGTGAGCGATCGCGTAGCTAGCGCTTGATCGCGTCCTGGAGCTCGATCTGATCGTTGGCGCTCATGCCGAACCCCCGAGCCAGAGCCGAGGGAAACTTGTCTGCCTTGTCAGCATGTCGGCAAAGGCCGGATTTGCAACGCTTTTGCCTTGTCTGCGCTGACTAGAAGGACCGCCCCGCTGACATGGCTGACTACGACCTATCGTCAGCGAGCTCGCCGGGGTCGTCAGCGCTGACAAGGCGATATCCCTGCTAATGACGAGAAACGCTGACTTGCTGACTACCTACAGTTTCCCCCTCATTCCGCTTCTTTGCGCTTCAGGGTGATCTTCCGGGTGCTCTTGTGGCCTTCGCGATCACGGTCGACGACGTAGCCGAGCTTGCGCAATTCCGGCGTAACCGCTTCACCTGCGAGCCGAGGTTCCGCGCCTCGCTCGGCTATGACCTCGACTTCTGGCCTTCTCGTCGGCCTCTTCGTTCAGGCGCCTTAGCAACTCGGTCGTGGTGCCCTCGAAGCTCTGATCGGCGATCCTGCACAACAGCGCCCGACCGGGCTGGACTCGACCGCGACCTCGTCCGACTCGTTGCGGTTCCTGGTGTAGCTCTCCGCGAAGGAGCCCTTGTCCCATCCGAGCGCCATCTCCGCGGCCGTGGCGATCTCCGCGATGTCAGCCATCTGTGGGAACCCCTCGAGCTTCACATTGTCTATCTCCCTTAGCGCGCCAGACACGACGTCGAACAGGGCGCCCTAGATCGTGGGATACGCGCGATCGAAGCTCGCCCAAAAGGACCGCTCTGTCTGGCCTTGTTGCTCGATCGGCGCCAGCTCGACTAGCACAGCGCGATCTAGCAAGTCAGACTCGGTGGTCACCTCGTTGATCGAGGTGACGATCACCGGGCGCTGCACATCGATCACGACCTCGTCGTCGTCGGTGTACAGCGCGCGCTTAGCGAGCCCGCCTCTCGTGCTCAGCCTGCAGATCGCATCGCTCAGCCCGCGCTCGAGGCGGCTCACATTCTCGAACGTCTGCACCCAGGAGCGCGCGGCGGCGATAACCAGGTCGTCGTCGCTTTTGGGTGCGGCTCGGAGCGGTGCCTTGTTGGGATCCGTCAACTTGCGGAGGACCCGCGCGCTCGTGCTCTTGGCCGTCCCGTGCTCGCCGTGGAGTTGGAGGACGGGGAAGGGATGCCCGGGCCGGTAGCAGGCGACGAGAAACCCGACGGCCAGGCGCCAGCCGTCTTCGTCCACGTTCAGAAATGCGCGTAGCGCATCGATGTCCTGCCCGCGCGCGGGCTCGGGCATGGCGCACATGGCGCCGGATCGGATAAACGTCACCGGATGGCGGTCGAGCACCTGCCAGCCCGTGCGGGTGATCTGCACGCATCGCCAGCGCTCATCACCGAGGTCGATGTAGATCGCGCCGTCCGCTTCCGCGATCCGCAGATGGATCTCCAGCTCCTCGCCCCCGAAGATCGCCTCCGATTCGAGCTGCGCTGCGGCGTCGTCGATCGAGCTACTGCTCGCGGTGTTCTCGGTCTTCTCGTAATACGCGCGGCGGATGAACAGCTTGAACGCACGCGAGCGGATCGCCCACGTCTCGCGATGGTTGTCGCGCGCGAACGAGGCGTAGCCGCGCTGCGCATCGTCGTGGAACAGCATCACGTCGCCCTCCTTGACGGCGTTGACGATCTCGCTAGCGACGTTCTTCTTACCGCCGAGCAACTTCATCAGGTCCTTGACCGACCTGACTTCGCCGATGTCCTCCTCCGCTACCCCCGCGTTCGCAAGGATCTGCTCGAGGGTTAGGCCGGTGGCGCCGGCCGAGACGTTGCCGCCGACGGAGTCAAACGCCTTGCGTACGGTGGCGTCGAGGTAGTCTGCCCGCTCGCCCTTGCCTGCCGGGTCGGGGTGCAGCGAGCGGGCGTGGGCGAGTAGCGCGATCGCCTCGGGTTCGGTGATTAGTGGCGTGACCGTCTTGCGGGCCCGGCACGCCAGGTAGAAGTCCCACCCACTGGCGGAGCTGTCGCCGGGCGGCTTGCCCTCGCGCCGCGCGAGCTTGGCCAGCTTGGGGTAGCGCTCCAGGACTCCTCGGGCGCCCGACCCGTGCCCTGTGCTGTAGTCGGTCGCTCCGGTTGCGGGTGGATGACGTGGTGGTCGATGTCCTCGATCGAATATCGCGGGCCGCCGTCGTCGAACAGCCGCACTGGCGCGGGCTCGCCTGCCTTGCCGTTCATGGAGCCGGGCACGCGGAACACGCGAGCGAGATCGTGCGTGCTGTCGAACTTGGCGATGCCGAGCTGCTTGGCCTCGTGGCGTAGTCGCGCTTGCCAGCCCTGCACGAGCTGCTTGGCCTGCCTGCGCTGTTCGTCGTTCTCGAGCCGCCACAGTTGTTCAAACAGCCAGTACGCGTGCAGGCCGTACCCCGACCGGACCATCACCGTGGGCTGGAGCACGCTGTGCGCGACCGTGATGGCTACCTCGAACGTCGGTGCGGCGTCGGTGATGGTGCCGCCGCGGCCATCGGGCGCGCCGTTTATGTCGATCTCGGCCCACACCCCCGGGATCGCCACGGTGTCGGACTCCTCGCCACGTTTCGCCGGCTTGTGAGCGACGAGACCGATTCGGAAGTACACGTCGGGCTTGTCCACGACGTACCAGAGCGCGTCGGCGGGCGTCTTGACGCAATGGGGGGAGCCCCACTTCGGCGCTACTGTGATCGCGACGAGCCCGGGTGGCTCTGACCCGAATACATCCGTCAGGAACAGCCGGGCGTCTCGTTCCTGTTCAACACTCATCGCTTCGGCCCCGTCCAGCGCACCGCGCTGCCCGCTTGATTCCACAGCGGCTCGATCGCGGGCGCGTCGCCGTAGATCTTGCCGATGGCGCCGCAGGAGATGCAGCGCCAGAGGTGCAGTTCCTGGCGGATGGACGGACGCTGGCATTGCGTGCAGCTGATCCAGGCGCCTTCGCCCCAGGCCGGCGGCCACCCTGGCCGCGTCTCGCCCTCCCCCCACTGCGCCGCATCGTCGGGAGCGCCGGATCCCCATGGCGGGTTCTGGCGTAGTGGCCCGATTGACGAGTAGAAGCATCCGGCCGGTTGGCATGTCGCGCCGAGGATCACCGCGTCGTCGAGGTTGGTCGAGCTCCATCCCGACCGGCCAATCTTCGTGCTGGCAGCCGCGATCAGCGCGTCGACGCCAAACGCGGGCTTGACCTCGACGAGCACCGGCCCTGCAGGGAACATCAGGACGAAGTCGGGGATGTATCCGTTGAGGTCGATCGGCTCGTATTCCCAACGCCAGCTGACCAAGTCGAAGAACGCGGCCCAGCGCGCCTCGAGCCGGGAGCGGAACCGCGCGCCGCGGTAGATCGTTTCGATCGCGTTCACGGCCTGCGCTCCAAATGCCAGCCGTGACAGCGGCTGCAATGCCGTTTGGTGAAGCGGACGCCGGTGCGCTCGTGGCGCAGGCGAATGATCCGGTCGACGAGCCTGACCGTTCGCCCCGCGCGCGTGTCCGCGTCTGCGACCTCCGCGGTGAGCGGGATGCGAATTGCCTGAGCGTCGCTGCAGATCTCGGCGCCGCGGCCGTCCGAGGTCCACGCGATCGTGCCGGTGAACGGGCGCGTGAGCTCGTCCTCGAGGAAGGCGGGACCGAGGCCGGCGGGGTTGCCTGTGCTGCGTCTAGACTCGGACATGATGCGCGCCGTCACGCGCTTCTGAAGACGGTCGCCCGCCGGCGGCCGTCTTCTCGTTTTGGAGGCTCCTGCGGATGAGGCGCCGAATCTCCGCACTGGTGCTGCGGTCTGATTCCCGGGCGCGCTCTCGGACCGCGTCAGCCATCGCGCGCGGAACAACGGCCTGTAGAACAACTTGCGTATCGGCGTGTGGCACGTCGAACCCTCCTGGGAGCTTCGATGACGTGCCCTGCGCCGATGTTCGGCCTTGAGCGGCGGGAAAACGAGGTTGTGGGTCGATAGTAACCGTGGTGTCCAGTGCCGCCGGTCACACTTTCGGGCGCTCATGCCGCTACCTGCTCGTCGGCCATCGACCGCGGCGATCGCTGGAACGGCAGCACCGTCGCGGGTGAGCTCCGATTGATCGGAGCCCGCTTCGCGAGCCAGGTCTCGAGACAGCACACGGGCACCTTCGGGTGCCGCTTCAGGCCGCAGTGCTCGCACGCATCCGGGGGAATCAGCTCATCGTGATGGACACCATCGCGATGAAAACCATCGCGATCCCGAACACGATCAGGAGTCTCGTCGTAGCACCGCTTGCTGCCCCACGCGGCCGCAACGGCGTTATACGTAGGGTCGTGAGGATCCGCCGGTACGTGCCGATGCGCCTTGCCTTGCCAGACCGCCATCAACGCCAGCATCGCTGGCCCGGGCTTGAGCACCTCGGCCGGCTTCTTCTCAGCGGCGCGACGAGCACGAGAGAGCCGCTGGCGGCATCTCGGTGAGCACGACTCCTGCCGGCCGGTCAGCTCGTTACTGCAGCCCGCTGCGGGACATTGCCGCCCAGCGTCACCGCTAGGCGGCTCGGGATCGCCGTCGGATGATCCGTCGTCGGTACTGCCGCGCGTCGAATGCCGACGACTGCCGTCCCGGCGCTCACGCGGCCGGGCACGAGAAGTCGCGCGCGCGGGCGACGGCAGATCAAGGGATCGGTGGGGGGACTGCGGAACCGGCGTGTACTGAGCGATGCCGCTAGTCGGCGGACACGTCGTGGACGCGTACTGCTCGTCGATCCAGCGTGGACCCTGCAAAACCATAGGCGCCAGCCTCCGTCATTTGAAGATGAGTGTTGTGCGTTCGAGTCTAGGGTGCCAGTCGGGTGGGGATTCCCCGCTGGTGCCCGGCTCCTCGTTCGGAGGTAGCCGGGCACCGGGGGAACACTCATCCAGGCTGGCGACGTGGACCAGTCCATCATCCGTTGTGCGTCAAGCGTTCGGTGTCACACCTACACGCGCTCGTTGAACTGGGCTTAAGCAGCTTAGCATGCTATGCTTAGCTTCATGAACGGTACAACCCCCCTCCCTAAGGGCACCCCCCTCGATCGTGCCATCGCTGCCTACTGGCGGACAGCCGCGCTCGGAGGAGTGGAACAGCCCCAGCCGTCCGCCAGTCGCAGCGATGTTGTGGAGCTCGGCGGCAAGGAGTACGTAGTGCTCCGCAATGCCAAGGACGTCTTGGCCGTCTATCGGGTCCGGACGAGTGGCGTGTTGAAACGCTTGGCCCGCTGGCCGAAGGAACTGGGGAAGTGATGAGCGAGGAACAGAAGCAAGCCGAGTTACTCGCCGATGTTCTGAGGGAACTACTGCGCGCATTGGACGTGCCCGAGACGGAGGCGGTACGGAAGGTGGTCCGCGAGCTGCTGACGCAGGCGAGCGGCGGTGCGGTCTCTGGTGTGTCGTCGACACTTGCCGAAGAAGCGCGCCGGTCCTTTGGGGCCGGGGACGGCGTGTGATGCCCGACAACCGAAAACTCGAGCGCACCAAGCACCCGGGGATCTACCGGCGCCACGCCAACGGCTGCTCGGCCAACGGGCGCTGCAAGTGCCCCTACGTGGTCCGCTGGAAGGACCGCGGCCACGCGCGCAAGCAGATGTTCCCGACCCTCGACCTTGCCCGCGAGTGGAAGGGCGGTCTCGACTCCGGTAAAACGACGCGCCGACCGCTCTCATCCCAGACGGTCGGCGACCACTTCGCCGGATGGCTGGAGAGCTACCGAGGGCGCACATCCCGCGGGCTCGAGGAGAGCACACGCCGCGAGTACGAGATCAGCGGGCGCCTGCACATCCTCTCGCTGCCGATCGCCAAAATGCGGATACGGGATGTGGCGGCACCGGACGTGCGTGACTGGCTCACCGAACTCGAGCGGCGCGGCTGCTCGCCCACGACGATCAGAAAGGCGAAGGCCGCTCTGGCGGTCATGTTGGCGTGCGCCGTCGAGGACGGGGACATCGCAGCGAACCCCGCGGCCGGCGTCCGCTATGTGCCCTCAGACAGGGCCAAGCGCCAGCACCCGAAGCGCAGGCGCCGGAAGCTGACCGCCGCGGACGTGACCACCATCCTTGAGGCGATGGACGACCACTGGAAGGTGTTCTTCCTCACGCTAACCCAGACCGGCGTCCGGATCGGCGAGCTGCTCGGCCTCACCTGGCAGCACGTCCACCTCGGCGACGACCCGCACATCCTCGTCGCCGAACAGGTCTACAAAGGCGAGCGCAAGAAGCTCAAGACGGATGCAAGCTTGGCGAAGGTGCCGCTCTCGGCGACGATGGCGTCATGGCTGGTCGAGCTTCGGCCGGAGAACGCCGCACCGGATGCGCCCGTGTTCCCGTCCACGACTGGGACAGCTCTCCATTACAACAACGTGTACAACCGGGTGCTGCGGCCCGCGCTCCGCTCCTCCGGGATCGCCATTGAGACCGAGGACGGCTGGGATTACCAGGGCGTGGCGTTCCATGCCTTCCGCAAGGCGTGCGGATCCCTGTTGCTCGCGCGGGGGAAGAACCTGAAGCAAGTCCAGGGCTGGCTACGCCACTCCCAGCTCAGCACGACGCTGAACCACTACATCCACGAGACCGACGACGGGCTCGGCGGCGCCGATGTGTGGGACGGCATTCTCGGGGACGATTGGGGCCACCGTGGGGCCCCCCAACCCACGGAGAAAGCCGAAAACGGCGAGACCGTCACAACCACCGAAACCGCCAAATTGCAGGCAAGGTCATGAACAGCCACGAACAGCCGCAACCCCTGAATCGGACTTTTAATCCGAAGGTCGTGGGTTCGATCCCCACCGGCGGCACTTCGAGCGGCCTGGTAAATCAGCGGTTTTGCGGTCCGGGAGTGTTCCGCGGAACCGTTTCATGTCCCCAATATGTCCCGAGATGGGCGCACGATTTGCTCGTGAGCGCTGTGCGTCCTCCGTCAGGTCGCGTCCCGTGGTGTAGCTCGTGATCGTTGTTAGGACGCTCGGGTCTCAGGCGGCGTTGAGGACGGCGACTTCCTCATGGCTGTCGTCGTTCGAGCGAGGGTTCTCGGTCGGCCCGGCGGAGAGACCGAGGCGGATCTCGTGGTGAGAGCGGCGTCCGGCTCGCGAACGTGCCCGATGACGAGCCTGAGTCGAGCGGAATGCGTCAACTGGGCGCGCGGCTTGTTCACCGACGGCAACGAGCTGCACCGACTATTTGGGCAGGGTGATGAATAGCCCGCTCACCTCGCCCGACCGGTTGAAGCTGATGCGGGCGCGCATCGGGCCGTGCTCGAACGCGAGCGGGACCTCGCAGACGAGGAACGGGCCCCTGCGGGAGACGGATGGCCGGCCGGAGGCGGTGAGCGGCCCCGTGTTGGCGATGATCTGATCCCAGGTCGCGGCGAGCTCGCTGAGAGGTAGCTTGGCACGCATCGTCTCATCCCAGTCAGCGCTGGCGGCCGTCCACTCCTGCTGCGCGAGCTGCTGGACGATTTCGACCGCGCGCTGCCCCAGCCGCGCGTCCTCGGGATCACCTCCGTCGGGCGCGCGGCCGAAGCGCTGCTGTGCCGCCTGCCGGCTGATCGCCAGCAGCTCTCCGATCTCCTGCCAGGTGTGACCGGCATGCCGCGCGTCGGACACGAACGTCTGGATGGTCTCCTCGACGGCGTCATCGAGCGTGATGGCGGCGGTGAGGCCTGCGAGCGGTGACCCCGCATCTCGGAGCGCCGCCAGTACGACCTCGATGTTCCGCTCGAGCAGGACGGCCAGGCGCTCGCGCGCGCCGGACTCGGGTCCATCCGGTTCTGACAATTCTGTCAACCTCGCCTCGACAGTCGCAGGAGATCCTGTCAAGTTGATCTTGACAGAACGGAGCGACGGGAACAGGGGCTCGCTGGACGGCAACAAGGAGGCGTCCATGAGCGCTGAATATCGAGACCGCTGGATCCGATGCGAAGACGAATACATCGCGATTCGCGGGTACTACTTCCCTTGGGGAACCAAGCGGATCTCGTACGACGAGATCCGCGGCGTGCGGCGGGTCCAACTCGGGTTCACACGCGGCAAGGCGCGAGTATGAGGGACGGCCAACCCGCGGTACTGGGCCAGCCTCGACCCGCGGCGCGCAGCCAAGGACACCGGGCTGGTGCTCGATCTCGGGCGGCCGGTCCGGCCGCTGATCACACCCGATGACCCGGACGCGGTCGAGGCGTGCATCCGCGCGCACACGCGCATCGCTGCGTTCGGCGCCACGCCGGCCCCGGCCCCCGTCATCTGAGCGCCGTGCACCTGGTGCGAAGATACGCAGTGCTCGCCGCGGTGATCGTCGTCGCGTTCGTGTGCGGGTGGTCGGCGACCGGGTTGACCGGTGGTTTCGTGACGGCACTCGCGCTCGGGGCGGCAGTTGCCCTGAGCGACCGGTGCTAACGCACCCGGAGCGCCGTTCGGGAAACGGCTTGGACCCGGACGTTTCCGCGGGAACGTTCCGTTGCCGCAGCCGCACGTGATGTTCCCGTCGGCTATGGACGGCCCGTCCTAGGTTGACGCGCGACCAGACGCCTCGCCGCGGCCGCTCTCTCTCAGGTGCGCATCGGGCCGGCTCGCGGGCCGGGACGCTCCGCGCTGAACTCAACCGCCGGCCGGCCGGCCAGGATCGTCGCGGCGAGCGCGATCCGATGATCCTTGGTCCAGGGCGGCCCGATCGTGGCCCGAGGTCCGTGCAGGACCTCATCGGCGCGCCCTGCGAGCAGCCTGATCGCTTGATCCAGCACCGCCTTCGCGTCATACAGGTTGACCTCCCAGCCACGAGCGTGGGCGAGCTCGGAGAGCTCCTGGCGGTACATGATCGCGTCGGCCCGGGCCTCGTATGGCGCTCGACGCTGAGTGGCGATGTCGTTGGGAAAGTCGAGCGGCCAGGCTCGCAGCGAGATCGAGCGGACCGGCGCGGGCAATGCGGTCGCGAGCTCGTCGAGTGCAGCTGACGTCGCCCGCACGACGGACGCTCGCACATTCGCGACGAGAGCAGCCGTAGCCACGACGTCGAGACGCCGGCTCTCGTAGTGGATCGGCGCGCCCGACATGCCGGGTTCGACCAGTTCGATCCGGGGGCGGTCCACCACCTCGTGGTCCCCGGACGCCGTCACCGCGATGGCCCAGCCGAGATGATCCGCAATGCCCAGGCGCACGCCGCCAAATTATCCGTGTGATCTACGGGTGTTGAGGCGGGTGGTGGTGTTCATATGCGGTAGCCGGCTTTGGCGATGGTGTGGATGATGGGGGGGTCGCCGAGTTTGGTTCGTAGTCGGCTGATGGTGACTTTGACGGTGCTGGTGAAGGGGTCGGCGGCTTCGTCCCAGACGCGTTGGAGGAGTTCTTCGGCGGGAACGACGCGGCCTTGGGCGGCGAGGAGGAGTTCGAGGACGCCGAATTCTTTGGGTCTGAGGGTGAGGGGTTTGCCGGCTCTGTGGGCGGTGCGTTTGGCGGTGTCGAGGACGAGGTCGTGGTGGTGGAGGGTGGGGGGGATGGTGGGTTGGGCTCGGCGGGCGAGTGCGGTGATTCGGGCGAGGAGGACGGCGAACGCGAAGGGTTTGGTTAGGTAGTCGTCGGCGCCGAGTCCAAGCCCGTCGATGAGGTCTTGGTCCTCGGTGGCGCCGGTGAGCATCAGGACGCGGCTGCGGCCGCCGGCGGCGGTGAGTTGGGCGCAGACGTGGTCGCCGTGGAGGATCGGGAGGTCGCGGTCGAGGACGATCACTTCGTAGTCGTTTTGGAGCGCGTGGGTGAGGCCGGCGTGGCCGTCGAGGGCGATGTCGGCGGCGATGCTGGCGTCGCGCAGGCCGGTGGCGATGGTGTGCGCCAGTTCCTCGTCGTCCTCGATTACAAGCACGCGCATGGGCCGCTCCTGGTCAGGTGAAGGTATCGCGCGGGCGTTTCACCGCGGTTTCACCGCCCGGGGCGCCGGCGCCCGCTGCCGGGTGGGGGGCGGGTAACCGGGCGGAAACCGTCGGTCGCGTAGAACCGGTGCGCACACGAGGGGAGATCAGAAGGAGGCCGGGATGCAAGACGGCATCGTTCTCAGACGGGCGACCGGGTCGCGGCGGGCGTGGCGGCTTGCCGCCGCGATGCTCGCGAGTGGGGTGATGGTCGCTGGATGCGGCGGAAGCTCCCACACCCCGACCACGGCGAGTGCGGCCGGCGGCGCGGCCACTTCGTCGACCGTCGGGACCGGCGGGGGGGCGCCGAGCTCGGGCTCGACCGCAGCGGGCGCCGGCAGTCCGGGCGTGGCGTTCGCGGCGTGCATGCGCTCCAGCGGCGTGCCCAACTTCCCAGATCCAAGCCCCGGGGGCGGATTGCTGTTCCGGGTGACTGCTGGCGTCGATCGCTCGTCGCCTGCGTTCAGGGCGGCGCAAGCGAAGTGCAGGAGGCTCCTGCCGGGCGGCGGCCCTCCCGGCCCCGGCTCGGCGACGCACCCCTCCGCGCAGACGCTGGCGAAGCTGCTCAAGATCGCCCAGTGCATGCGCCAGCACGGGATCTCCCAGTTCCCCGACCCCAGGACCTCCGTCCCGCTCAACCCGTTCGGCTCCGGCTACGGAGTGATAACCGATTACGACGGAGCGATCCTACTGTTCCCGAGCCACGATCAACATGCAGTCGCCGGCCTACAGGCAGGACTTGGCCGCGTGCGGCGCGCCGCCGCTTGGCCTCCAGCACTGACGGGAACCGGAGTCCGGCGCCAGGAGTTCAGGATCCGGCGGATACTCGGCGGTACACGTCGAGCGCCGCGCCCGTGCCGTAGGTCTGTGCGTCGACGGGCTCTCGCGCCCAACGGCACCGGGCTCGGCGCCGCCTCACTCATGACCCCGCGCGGTCACGTACCACATATAGTGCGGCTGCCGCACGCGCGATGTCCGAGGAGAGCCAATGGCTGCGTATGCCGTCCTGATGCAACAGGTCGACGACGTCGACCGGTACCGCAACGAGTACCTGCCCGGGGTGAGGCCCCTGCTGAAGAAGCACGGGGCCGAGGTCCTGGTTGGGGGCTTCGACTCAGAGCCCGCCGAGGGTGAGCCGCCGAACAGCACTGTCGTCATCCGCTTCGCCGATACGGCGGCGGCCTGGGCCTTCTTCAACGACCCGGACTACCGAGCGCTGAGGGAACTCCGATTCAGCATCACCTCGTGCGGACAGGCAGTGATCGCGCCGGAGCTCGTGCCGGTCAGCTGACGGCCGGTTCGCGTCGCATCGCTCAAAGCTCAATCCGAGCCCGCGGTCCGGTGCCGCAGGAGCCATGCCGGTACCGTCGGTGTCATGAAGCGGATCGGGCTGCTCGGAGGAATGAGCTGGGAATCGTCGGCCGAGTACTACCGGCTGATCAACGAGGCTACCCGCGAGCGACTGGGAGGCCTTCACTCCGCAGACTGCCTGCTGCGTTCGGTTGACTTCGCCGAGATCGAGCAGCTGCAGCGAGACGGGGCGTGGGAGCGGGCGGGCGAGCGACTAGCGTCCGAAGCGAGCGCGCTCGTCGCGGGCGGCGCCGAGCTGCTCGTGCTCTGCACGAACACCATGCACAAGGTCGCCGACGCGATCACCGATGCGATCGACGTTCCGTTCGTCCACATCGCCGACACGACGGCACATGCCGTGCGTGCCCACGGCATGTCCCGCGTTGGCCTGCTCGCAACCGCGTACACGATGGAGCACGACTTCTACGTCGGCCGGCTGCGTGACCTCCACGATCTGGTGGTGATCGTGCCGGCCGAGCCGGACCGCCGTCTGGTCCACGACGTGATCTACCGCGAGCTATGCGTCGGGGCGATACGGGAGCAATCCCGCGAGGAGTACCGGCGGATCATGCGCGGGCTTGCCGACACGGGCGCCGAAGCGATCCTATTTGGCTGCACCGAGATCGACCTTCTCGTCGGGCCCGATGACTCGCCGGTGCCGGTGTTCGACACTACCCGACTGCACGCAGAGCGCGCCGTCGAGCTCGCGCTCGCGGCGGCGAGCGCACCGGCACGCTTGAGGTAAGTTAGGCCCGTCTGGCAAAGATTCGTACCTGATCGCACCTGATTCGCGCGACGCAGCCGGCACGGCCGATCCGGTGTCACAAGTGAGTAGCTACAGTCGTCTGAGTCGAACCATGGCCGTCGCGTCCTCACCTTCTCGGCGGGATGAGCTGCGGGCATTCCTGCGCTCGCGGCGGGCGCGGCTGTCGCCGGCGGACGTCGGGCTCCCGGACAATGGCGGCCGCCGCCGGACGCCAGGCCTGAGGCGCGAAGAGCTCGCCGCGTTGGCGGGCGTAGGCGTGTCCTGGAACACATGGCTCGAGCAGGGGCGCGACATCAACCCCTCGCCGGACGTGCTCGATGCGCTCGCTCGCGCGCTGCGGCTCGACCCCGCCGAGCGCAGGACGCTGTTCGCGCTGGCGCGAACGGAGCTGCCGCTGGCTGACGATGTGGCCGGCACCGATCCCGAGCAACTCGACGGCGACATCGG
Source organism: uncultured Solirubrobacterales bacterium (assembly GCA_963796575.1). Classification (GTDB taxonomy): domain Bacteria; phylum Actinomycetota; class Thermoleophilia; order Solirubrobacterales; family Solirubrobacteraceae; genus Palsa-465. The sequence goes on from CAWCMG010000026.1 coordinate 155,011, forward strand.
TCAGCTGATCGCCCTGGTCGACTCGATGCACCCGAACTCGGCCTACCTGTTGGGGCCAATGACCAGGATCCTCGCCTGGAACCGGGCCGCGTCGGTCGTGCTCGGATCGCCTGGCCATCTGGCTCCGAACAGGCGGTATCTGCTTTGGTGGCTGATGGTCGACCCGGGCGAGGGCGGCCTCACGGCGCAACGCGAGGGCACCGCTCGCAACACGCTGGCGCGGTTCCGCGCCGAGTACGCACGCCATGCCGGCGAGGAGGACTACGAGGAGTTCGTGGCGCAGATCCGGGAGCACAGCGCGCAGTTCCGCGAGTGGTGGGACGAGCACGAGGTGATCGAGGCACAGCGCGGTACCAAGGTCATGCAACACCCGGAGCTCGGCACGCTGCGGCTACATCACGCGCAGACGGTGCCGACGGGACAGCCGGAGCTGCGGATGGCCGTCTACGCGCCCGCCGACGAGGCGACTCGCGCGGCGCTTGCGACCCTCTGAGCGCCGCCGGGTCAGTCGTGCGCCGCGGCCGCCGGATCGCCCAGCTGGGTAGCGCTCTCGAGCTCGGCGAGGTCTTGCTCGTCGAGTTCGACGTCCGCCGCGGCCATGTTCTCCTCGAGATGCTGCACCGAGCTGGTACCCGGGATCAGCAGGATCCGCTCGTAGCGGAAGAGCAGCCAGGCGAGCGCGACCTGCGTGACGGTGATCCCCAGCCGATCCGCGACCCCAGCGATGGCCGCATCCTCCGCCAGCTGCTTCGGGCCGCCGCTGAACGCCGAGCCGAGCGGGAAGTAGGGCACGAACGCGATCTCTCGCTCGATGCACAGCTCGAGCACGTCCTCGCCGGAGCGGTTGACGACGCTGTAGGAGTTCTGCACCTCAGCGATGTCGACGAGCTCGAGCGCGCGGCGGACGTCGCCGGCACCGGCCTCGCTGATGCCGATCAGGTCGAGCTTGCCTTCGCCGCGCAGATCCTCGAGCGTGCCGAGCTGCTCGGCGAGGAGGTCGCCGGACGCGTCGGCGGTCATCAGGCGGAGGTTGACGAGGTCCATCCGCTCCACCCGCAGAGACCGGAGGTTGTCCTCGACGCCGGCACGCAGCTCGGCCGGACTCTGGGCAGGGAGCCAGGCGCCCTGGTCGTCGCGGCGGCCGCCGACTTTGGTGACTAGCTTCAAATTGTCCGGATACGGATGCAGGCTCTCGCGGATCAGGTCGTTCACGACGTCCGGCCCGTAGTACTGAGCGGTATCGATGTGGTCGACGCCGAGTTCGATCGCGCGGCGCAGCACCGCGCGAGCGGCGTCCGGATCGCGCGGCGGACCAAACACGCCGGGACCGGCGAGCTGCATCGCGCCGAAGCCGATGCGGTTGACGGGCTTGTTGCCGATGAAGGATGTCTTGTTCATGCCCACAGCTTGCGCCTCGAGTCGCGGCTCGACAAGAGGCCTGGGCATCCTGGGTCTGACACCACCAGCCAGCCGACGGGCCGCTGGACCCATGGGGGTGGATAGGGCATACTGAAGCGATTCAGTGAACCGCTTCAGTAGAGACCCATCGATGTCCATCCGCGCCGAGCTATGCCCGGCGCCACTCGGGCGTGCCCACGAGCCTCGGGTCCTGGAGTTGCCCGCGGTATGACCGAGGACCTCGTGGTCATCGGCGGTGGGGTGATGGGTCTGTTCACGGCCTACCAGGCGTCCGAGCGCTTCGATCGAATCGTCGTGCTCGAGCGCGGACGGGTCGGCGATCCGATGACCGCCTCGTTTGGGCGCACGCGCTCGTTCCGCAGCGACTATCTCGATCCTGCGTATGCGCGGTTCGCGCGTGAAGCCTTGCGGCTGTGGAGCGAGTTCGAAACGCGGACGGGTACCAAGGCGCTCGTGCGCTGCGGATGCATGAACATCGCGAAGCGCGCAGTAACGCCCGACCTCGAGAGCACCTACGGACACCTGAGTCATTCTGTCCTGCAAGAGTTGGGCGTCCCGTCGGCCTCGCTCGCCGGCGAGGAGCTGCGGACACGGTTCCCATACCTCGAGGCCGACGTCGGGTACATCGATCTCGACGGCGGCGTGGTCAACCTGCCGGCCGTGACGGCCGCGCTGCGGCGGGTGCTCGCCGAGCGCGGGGTGCGGATCATGGAGGGCGCCACCGTCCGTATGGCGGTTCGTCACGACGGCCGGGTTCGTGTTGTTACAGATGCGGACGTGTGGTCGGCGCGGTCGCTCGTCGTAACCGCCGGCCATGGAACGAACGAGGTGCTCGCGAGGCTCGAAGGGGCGTCCCTTCAAGTCCCGATCACTCGCGACCGGCCGATCGAGGCGAGGTACTTCACGCCCCCCGCCGGTGCTCGCGATCAGTTCGCTTCGGACGCCATGCCGGTCATCGCCTATCTCGACGCCGGTATCTACTGCCACCCGATCATCGACGGGTTGATCGACAAGGTGAAGATCGGTTACTACCACCCGCCGGACCTGCCGCGCTCGACCACCGTGATCGACAGCGTCATGTCATTCGTCGAGCACTGCCTCCCCGTGCTGCGGGATGCGCGAATCGAAGCGGTTGACGACGTCGATGGCTGTGACTATGACCTCGTCGGGGACGACGAGTTCGTCCTCGGAGGCGTTCCTGGATTTCCCGGCGCGTACGTCGGCGTGGGATGGCGAGGGACCGGTTACAAATTCGCCCCGTGGGTTGGGCGCGTGCTGGCGGAGCTCGCGCTCGAGCAGGGCACCGTCTACGACATCCGCCGCTTCGACCCGGCGCGATTCACGAAAGGAAGCTCCCGTGCAGGACCGACCGTCAGCCCGCACCCTTCAGCAACGCCTCGCTGAGGGCGTCGTCCTCGGCGCCGAGGGTTACGTCTTCGAGCTCGAGCGCCGCGGCTACATCAAGGCCGGCCCCTACGTCCCGGAGGTCATTCTCGACGCACCGGAGGCCGTGATCCAACTCCATCGCGAGTTCCTGCGCGCGGGCGCTGAGGTGATGGTCGCGCTCACCTATTACGCGCACCGCGAGAAGCTGAAGATCGTTGGCCGCGAAGGAGATCTCGAGGAGATGAACCGCACCGCGGTTCGCGTCGCCAACGAGGTTGCTCGCGAGGGCGGTGCACTCGTGGCGGCCAACATCTCCAACACCTGGTCCTACGATCCCGCCGACGCCAACCGCACCGGAGCGATCGTCCGAGCCCAGTACGAGGAGCAGTTGGGCTGGGCGGTGGATGAGGGCGTCGACTTCGTGATCGCCGAGACCAACGACTACCTCGGCGAAGCTCTCGTCGGACTCGACGTCTGCCACGAGCTCGGCCTACCCGCCATGGTCACCTTCGCCACCGTCCAGCCCACCAGCACGTATGACGGCTACACCTATGTCGACGCCTGCCGCCGCGCCGCGGACGCAGGCGCGGCGATAGTCGGACTCAACTGCTCGCGCGGGCCGCAGACGATGAAGCCGCTGCTGACCGAGATCCTCGCAGCTGTCGATACGGCCGTCGCAGCCCAGCCCGTCCCCTACCGAACCTGTGACGCGACGCCGGCGTTCGAGTCGCTCACCACGCCGGACGGAGGACGAGCCTTCCCGATACAGCTCGAGCCCTTCTCCTGCACACGGTTCGAAATGGCCGACTTCGCTTGCTGGGCCCAGCGATCCGGCATCAGCTACCTCGGCATCTGCTGCGGAGGTGGCCCGCACCATGTACGCGCAATGGCCGAGGCCCTCGGCCGTGAAACCCCGGCAAGCCGCTACTCCCCCGCCATCGACCTTCACCCAGTTCTCGGCACCGCGACCGCGGAGCACCAGGAAATGGGAGGCTGGGCCGCCTAGATCCGCCGGTACCGGCCGCCGCGGGGCGGTCCGCTGGTGATGCGCGGAGTCGTCGTCACAGGCCGATCCCGGCGGCGGCTCGAGGGCCTACTCGTCGCCGAGGATTATCGGGACTTCCGCGCCGCTACTGGTGATGCCGTGGACGTCGACATCCGGCCCGGCCGATCAGGATGTTGTGAAACACGATTCCGGTCAGTGCGACGGGGGATGAGCCGTCGACGAGGGCGACTTGTCCGAGGAACTCGGCGCCTGGGTCGCCCGCGATCTGTGCACGTACGAGCTACGCCCCGCGAGTCGCGCATACCGCGGTCGCGCGGCCCTTCTCGAATCTGAGCACCAGCTCCTCGACTCGCCCGCCGACCATCAGCTCGATCGGGCGTGTCACTCGCACGACACCTTCGGTGCGGCGGTAATCAGCGGTCGTGAACACTTCCTCGGTGGGCAGGTTGATGACGATTCGATGTCCCCAGCTCGTGTTCATCGCACACGGTCAGACACCCGGCAGCGGAGACATCGATCAACCCCGCGGCGATATATGTTCGTGCCGGCCGACCGAACAGATACCTGTCGGCCGGGCTGAGCTCAGCTCGCGACCGCGAGTGAGTCGGCGGCGGTCACGATCCGTTCGACAGCCTCATTTGGGTGGGACACCATCGCCACGTGGTTGCTGGCGACCTCAACTGTGTCCGCACCCATCCGAGCGGCGAACTGCCTTTCCGCATCGGGTGGGATGGCCTGGTCGCCGTCGGCCACCAGATACCACGACGGCAGCGACTTCCAGGCGGGAACGCCCATCACGTCGGTGAGGGCTGATGCGTGCAGGGGCTGCTGGACCGCATACATGACCTTCGCCTTGACCGGATCGACGTCGGCGGCGAAGTGGTTGACGAAGTCGTCTTCGGGCAGCCAGGCAAACCCCTCGGAGTCGATGTCCAGGTGCGCCAACGCAGGAGTTGGAGGGCCCTGTTCCAGCAGCGCGCCGATCGATTCGCACTCATCGAGCCCGAACGCCGCGATGTACACGAGGCCGACCACGTTCGGCGCGTCGGTGCCGAGCGCGGTCATGATCTGACCGCCATAGGAATGACCGGCCACGATCGTGGGGCCGTCCTGGCGGCCCAGCACGAGCCGAAGCCGGGCGACATTGTCCGCAAGCGCATTCATGGGGAACTGCGGCGCGGTCACGCTGTAGCCCTCGGCCTGAAGGCGCTCGATCACGGCACTCCAACTGGAGCCGTCCGCCCACGCCCCGTGGACGAGTACGACGTTCGGCAAAGCAGTCATATCTATCCGGTCCTCTCTGAAGTCGGGACCTCCAAACCTACCGAGCGGCACCTCCGACGTGGAAACCAGTTGGTGAACAGACCATCCGAAGTGGCCGGATCGCCCGAAATGCGGGGCATGTCTCCCGGCTGGTGGATCCCCCGCGAGCTTCTCGTTCGCTCAGGTCAACCCGACTCGGCTGGTCCGCCCGTTGTCGAGCTGCGGTCAGTGCGATTGATCCGGGACTCCCGGGCCGATAGAGCAGCCTGACGCGAAGTCTGGACAGCCTGTCGTGTCCGCGGGAGACTTCGTGGATGCTCGGCCCGGGAGCATCGCGAAGGCAGATCGCTCGCGTCCTGAATACGGCTTACGCCGACGGGTTGCTGAGCGAGGAGACGTTTGCTCACCGGTTGGATCAGGTGCTGAGCGGGCGGCTGATCGATCCGCTGCGCCTGGTTGGAGACCTCAATCCTCGAGGTGCGCATCGCCGGTGGCGTGCGAAGCTCCGAGAAGTGGCCGCCGCGACGGGAGCAACGCTGCGGCCGACGCGGTCGCACGGGTTGGAGGACCACGCGGTGCTGCTGGCGCTCGACTGGGACGGCGGCCAGAGTGAGCTGCTGCTTGGACGCAGCCGGGACTGCGACGTGGTGCTCGGCAGCGACGCGGTGTCGCGCCGGCATGCTCGACTCTTGTTCCGCGACGGCCACTGGGTGATCTGTGACCTCGGCTCGACGAACGGCACCACGGTGAATGGGGCCCGGGTGGGTCGGTGCCGTCTCCGTCCTGGCGACCGCGTGATGTTCGCGGACACCCCGGTGAGGATCGACTAACCCGGTCGCCATCCTCGATCAACTAGCGATGACATCAATCCCGGCGCTCGTCTCGTGGACGCTAGGTCAGTCCCTTGGTGCGCAGTTGGTCGATCGCGGTGTCGCGTTTGCGTAGGTGGTCGAGTCCCAACCCGCGGATCACCGGCGGTGCCTTCGTGAACTGGATATCGCGGTAGTCGACGACCTGGATTCGGTTGCCCCACGGATCGAGGAAGTCGAGCCGCGAGCCGGGGAGGATCTCCGCTCCGTGCTCCTCCAGCGCGGCTCGCGCCGCCGCCTTGTCGTCGACGACAAGCCCGAAGTGCCGATCGTTGTCTCGGGTCTGAGCGCGTCCTTGGCTGAGCGCGATGAACTGATCGCCCATGTCGATGAATGCCATACCCGGCTCGCGCTCGACGCCGCGCAGCTCGAAGATCGCGCCGTAGAACTCGAGCGCCTCCTCGAGGTCGCCCACCTCGAGCGCTACGTGGTTGATCCCCACCAGGCGCGGATGGTCGGGGCTCATCGTGTCCCGGTGCGCGGGCTCGTGGCACGCAGGCAAGAGTCGAGGGCCGGCCGGGGGCGTAGCGCTCGCCGAGCACGGAACCGGAACGGATGACGCTTGTATGGGCGGGCCTGCGCGGCCAGCCGTCCGCGCTCGCCGGCGTCGAGCAGGTCACGCTGATAACCGGCGGCCAACTGCCCGTGGATGTATGGGTTGAGGTTCATTGTGGCCTCCATGAGTCGTGATGGCTTCACTATGGGCCTGTCTGGACATAAGGTCAAATAGAGAAACAAAGGGGATAGCTCTAAGCTCTGCTTATGTTCGAGTTGCGCCATCTGCTGGTCTTCCGTGAGGTGGCGCGCCTTGGGTCGTTGTCGGCTGCGGCCGAGTCACTCGCCTATACGCAGCCGGCCGTCTCCCAGCAGATGTCGGCGCTCGAGCGCCGCGCCGGAATGCCGCTGCTGGATCGCACCACCCGCGGTGTTCGCCTCACGGACGCCGGCGAGGCGCTGCTCCGCCATGCCGACGTGATCCTCGCCGAGCAGACCCTCGCCGAGCACGAACTGGAGGCGATCGCCGGGCTGCGGGGCGGCCGGGTGCGGATGGCGTCGTTTCCGACCGCCGGCGCCGCGCTCGTGCCAGCCGCCGTGTCGGCGTTCATCGCGCGCTACCCCGACGTGGAGCTCTCGGTCCTCGAGGCGGAGCCGGAGGAGTCACTCCCGATGCTCCGCGCCGGCGAGCTCGAAGTCGCGATCGTGGCCACCACCCTCAACCAACCCAAGGAGTTCGGAGAGCTGTACGAGGGGATCGACCTCCACCACCTGCTCGACGAGCCGAGATGTGCGCTTCTCCCCACCCACCATCGGCTCGCCCGCCGCAGGCGACTGCGCGTCGAGGACCTCGCCGGGGAGGTGTGGATCGAGCTCGGCCGCAGCGCCACCCGCCATGGCCGCGTGTTCCTAGCCTCGGGCGCCGGGTCCGACGCCGAGCCACGTGTCGGCTTTCACAGCGACGACTTCAACGTCGTGCAGGGAATGGTCGCCGCCGGCGCAGGGGTCGCCGTCGTTCCCGAGCTCGCGCTCAGCAACGTGCGCCACGACGTCACGGTCCGGACCCTTGGGCGCTCCGCCCCGACGCGCACGATCGCGGCCGGGACACTGGCGGGCGTGCATCGCTCGCCGGCGACCGCCGCGCTGCTCGAGCTGCTGGCCGAGGTCAGCGAGAGCCGCCTGGCGCAGACGAGGCGGGGCGACGAGCCCGCGCGCGCCTGACCGGGCACCCGCCGGCGTGCTCGGTTACGTGGCCACGCGCTGCTGTGAGAGGTTGCGGCGCCAAAGCTCGAGCGTGCGCTCGAAGTGGCGCTCGGTGGCCGCCTCGTCGTACACGGAAGGTCGGCCATGGCGAACCCATGGCTGGTCCCGGGCAGGCGCTCGACGGCGCCGGTGACGCCGTGTTCTTCGAGCGCCTGGCGGAAGCGGTCGACGTTCTCCGGCGTCGCCGAGTGGTCGTTCTCCGCGAACGCCAAGTACAGCTCGCCCCGCACGTCGACGAGATCGCGATGCGGCGAGTCCGGCTCGTCGGTGACCAGCGCGCCGGGGTGGATGCCGGCCGCGGCTACGAACTCGTCCGGCATCGCAGCGGCTGCGTGGAGCGCCATACGGGCGCCCATGCAGTAGCCGACGCAGACCTTGGGACCGGCTGCGGCGGCCGGGTCGTCCGCGATCGCATCGAAGATCGCCTCGGTGTCCGCGACTACCGCGTCCGGCTTCACGCTGCCGATGATGCTCATCAGCCGCGCGCGGTACGCCTCGTCGCCCATCCGCGAAAAATCGAACGTCAACTTCTCGCCGGACCGGTAGAAGAGGTCCGGCGCGACGCAGTAGTAGCCGTCGGCCGCGAAGCGCCGCGCGTTCGTCTTGATCTGATCGCGGTATCCGACCCCGTCCATGTACAGGACCGCGACCGGGAAGGGGCCGTCGCCATCCGGATGGGTGACGAACGTCGTCATCTCCCCGTCGGGGGTTGAAATCGTCGTTTCCTGCTCGTACACGTCTGCTCCGTTCAGTCCGGCGCCGGCTGAGGCCGGTCAGAGTCGTTGGCAGCCGGGGACGCTACCGATCCGGCGAGGTCACCACCACTTGCGCTCGCGCGCTCGGTCGGTGCCTCCGGTCACGTCCAGCGCGTCGAGCGTGGCCATATCGTCGTCCGACAGCGTGAAGTCGAAGATCTGGGCGTTCTGCTCGATCCGCTCCCGGTGGGTCGACTTTGGCAGGACGATCGTTCGGCGCTGAAGGCACCAGCGAAGCAAGACCTGCGCCGCCGTCCGACCGACGCCCTCAGCCACCCGCGCGACGGTCGCATCGGAGAGGTGCCGACCCGTCCCGAGCGGGCTGTAGGCCTCGACGGCCACGTTGCGCGTCTCGCACGCCTCGAGCAGCGACCGCCGGTACTCGAACGGGCTGAACTGCACCTGATTGATCGCCGGCGTCGTGCTCGCGATCGCGATGACCTGCTCGAGTTCGTGGGCGCTGAAGTTCGAGACTCCGATCGAGCGGGTGTGTCCGCGTTCGCGAGCCGCCTCCATCCCCGGCCACGCCCACGTGGGTCCGTTCTCAGGCCAGTGGATGATGTAGAGGTCGACCTGGTCGACCCCGAGCCGTCGCAGGCTGCCCTCGATCTCCGCCGCCGGGTCGCGGCGCGCCGGGTAGAACTTGGTGGTGATGAACACCTCCTCGCGGGGGATACCGCTATCGCGAAGCGCCCGCCCCACGCTCCCCTCGTTGCCGTAGGCCTGCGCGGTGTCGATGTGCCGGTATCCGGCTTCGAGCGCCCAGCGGACCGCCCGCTCGCACTCGGCGCCATCCGAGACCTGCCATACGCCCAGCCCGAGCAGCGGGATGGCGTTGCCGTCGGCGAGCGTCCGCTGCTCACCACCAATCACGCTCTTGTCCAACACGTTGGTCTCCTGACGGTCGAAAACGAAAAGATCTCTCGGATCTGACCTTAGTCGGCATCGGCGCCGCCTCCCCGATCGCGGTTGACTACGCCCGGCGATATGCGCGCAGATGGTGCGCGCCGGCGGTGGACACGGAGACAACGGTCCCCCGTCCGGGAGCGCGATGACGTGAAACGAACCCACGGTCGTTGGCGGCTTCCCACACGGGAAGTCGCGGACACGACGTCCGCCATGACTCGAGCACCTCGGAGTACGGGCGGGAGTCCGGGCCGATCCAGTCGAGGAGGTCGAGGATCAATGCCTCGACCAAGGGCGACTCGGGCTCTGGTGCGGATTCAATTGTGCCGGGCAACGCACTCCTCTGGTTCGTCCAGGTGAACCGTAGAGCAGGTCTGCGGCCGGTTCCCTACTGGCACATCGGATCCGGCGCGAAGTCGGCGGTCGCCGCGGCTGCGGTCAGCGGACCGCCGGCCGGGATCAGCTGGATGTGGTTGACCTCGGTGTTGTCCGGATTGTCCGTGGGGTCGAAGGGTCGGTAGAGGCCGAACCGGCCCAGTTCGGTTTCGCTGATCTGAGCGGCACTCGAACGCAGCAGGCTGTTGACGCCGATGTCCTCGGCTTCGCCCTTCGTGTGAGGGTCGTCGGCGTAGCCGCCGACGGCAACGCTGTGCGCCGGAGTGCGATAGCCGCTGATTCCGTAGATCGTCACGTGCAGCCAAAGCGCGAGCGCGTTGAGTCGCGCGGTGAGCACCGGCAGCTCGCCCTCGGTCTGACTGGTGCCGGGATCGGCCACGAACCCTGGCCCCGACGATGTGGCCACCGGCTGCGCGTCGGCCGCGTTGGTCACCCCACCGCACAGGTTCAGCTGTTTCAGCTCCCGCTTGACCTCGGCCAGCGAAGGGGCGTGGGCGGTCGGGTCGCCCACGACAGGCGAAGCGGGATCAGCGGAGGCGGCCGCCTGCACGCCCGCCGCGGGCTCGATTGCATGTGGGCGGGCCCGGGGCACTGAGGCAATCGCCGCAGGCGGCGCCTCGCTCGTCCCGACCTGTGCACCACAGCCGGCGATGGCAATCGCCGGCACCGCAAGTACGAGTATGTACACCGAAAGACGGGTCATCGAGGTCCCCTGCGTCGGGCAGCGACGTCGACCCCGCGCCAAACGCTTCGTCTGACATCGGCCCGCCAACCCGTTCGCTTGAGCGATCGACGGCCGATCTTCAGTAACCGAGTATGCGGGCGAGGGTCCGGGCGCGCCGGGCGGGCTTACCGGATCTTGCCTCTTCGCGATCGGCCGTGGCGACGAGCCCCAGTCCTGCGTTCACGCCGAGCCATCGCAGCGGTTCGGGCTCCCAACGCCGGGAGCGGTGGTTGACCCATGGCAATGCGGTCAGGTCGCTGTTTCGCCCGAGGATCAAGTCGCTGAGCGTGCGGCCGGCGAGGTTCGTGGTAGCGACACCGTCGCCGACGTAGCCTCCCGCCCAGGCGATTCCCGTGGCGCGATCGAGCCCGACCGATGGGTGCCAGTCGCGCGCGATCGCTAGCGGCCCGCCCCACGCATTAGTGATCGCGTGCACGGCCACGACCGGAAACAGCTCCGTCAGAAGGCTCTCGAGACCCGCGTGGATTCGGGCGTCCGTGTCGAATTCGGGCCGTATCGCCGATCCGAAGTGATAGGGCGCGCCGCGACCCCCGAACGCCAGCCGGCCGTCAGCGGTCCGCTGGCCGTAGATCCGCAAGTGCCGATGGTCGGTGAACGTCTCGCGGCCGCGCAGGCCGATCTCATCCCAGGCCGCCTCGGGCAACGGCTCGGTCGCGATCATCAGCGAGTAGATCGGGAGCAGCGAGCGCCGCGAGCCCGACAGCCGCGCGGTGTAACCCTCGGTTGCCCGGACGATCAGATCGGCCCTGATGCGGCCATGGTCGGTCGCGACCACGCCGGGCACGATCGTCCGCGCGGCGGTCTGTTCATAAATTGCGACGCCGGTCCGCTCCACTCGCTCGGCGAGTTGGCGGACCAGCCGGCCGGGATGCACGGCTGCGCAGTGCGGGGTGTAGATCGCGCCCAACACGCCCTGCGCGCCCGTGATCGACCGGGCCTCCTCGCCGGAGAGCAAGCGGAGATCCTGCTCCCCGATGCCGTAGCCGCGCGCGGACTCGACGTCGGCGCGCGCACGGGTGAGCTGGGCGGGGTTTCGCGCGAGCGTCACGCATCCGCCCTTGGCGAAGTCGATCTGCATTCCCTCGGCACGGGCGACCACCCCGACCTCGTCGACGGCCTCCTGCATCGCAACCCGGAGCGCATTCGCCTGCTCGTATCCGTGCATCTGCACGAGCTTCCGCGGACCGACCGGAAAGATCGCAGAGCACCAACCGCCGTTACGTCCGGAGGCGCCGAATCCGACGTGGGCCTGCTCGATAACGGCAATCCTCACATTCGGATCCGCACGTCGGAGGTAATAGGCGGTCCATAGCCCCGTGTAGCCGGCGCCGACGATCACGACGTCGACGTCGAGGTCGAGCTCGAGCGGGGGACGGTGGCGCGGCTGATCCACGGTCGCGCTCCAGAGAGTGCGCACCGGTTCGTTGCTCAAAGGGCGATCGGTCACGGCTCGATGATGTCGAACCAGGCGCCGGCGCACTCATCTGAGCCGAGGTCGCCGGATGTGGCGAGCGCGCGTTGACGAAATCTCTACGGTGCCCAGTGCTTTCTTAGCGTCGCTTACACGGAGCCTCGGCGAGCATGGGAGGTGCACCAATTTGCGATGTCTGTTGCCGATCTCGAGCGCGTTTCGTATCCACCGCTCTCGCTCCGTCCGGGGAGGGGGCCGGTGTCGGCGCATCCGTCTCTCGCTGATCGCCAGTTGGCGCGCCGGCGAGCTTGACCGTCGGCTGGCCGCGGGCGAAAGCCCGGAAGCCAGCGCGCTCCTCGCGATCAGGACCCGGCGGCTCACCAGCCGGCGTTTCCGCGCGCGCGTGGCGGCCGGATTGGCGAGAGCCGTCCGCGATGCCGAGGCGACCACGCGCGGGTTCAGTGCAGCGATCCGGCCGGACCGGCACGAGGTAATCGCGGCGCGGACGGTGCTCGCGACCCTGGACCGGCGGCTGCGTGCGCCCGAGCCGGTCAGCGCCCAGGGGATCGCGCTGCTCGAGTCGCTGCTCACCGACGGTGCCAGTCCGCTGTACCGGCCAACAGAGCCCGGAGCGCTTGGAAGCCAGCTGCGCGCGGCGGCCGCCGCGCTCGAGCCACTCGCGCGACATGACGGGCTCCGGGTCGGCGAAGAGGCCCTGGGATGAATACCTCGCGCAAGCGCAGTCTGCACGAGGCGGCCCACAAGATCGGCTACGTCGCTCCACCGGCGGCCAGCGCTCACGCCGAAGAATCTGAGGCCACGCGGAAGCGTTTCGAGGCCCTCGCCGACTCCAACCGGGACGTGATCGCCCACGCGGGCCGGGCGGTCCTCGTGTTGGGAGCGCTCGGGGTCGTGTATGGGGACATCGGCACCAGCCCGCTGTACACCGAGCAGGCGATCTTCAGCTCGTACAAGGCCACGGCGGTAATCACCCCGGCGACTGTCTACGGGATCGCGTCGTTGATCTTCTGGGCGCTAATGGTCGTCGTGTCGATCAAGTACGCGGGCTTCATCATGCGCGCGCACAACCGCGGCGACGGGGGGATCATGGCGCTGACCGCCCTTCTGCAGCGCAACAAGGTCGTCCATGGGGCGCTGCTGGTCACGCTCGGGATCTTCGGCGCCGCACTGTTCTTCGGCGACGGCATGATCACCCCCGCGATCTCGGTGCTCGGCGCGATCCAGGGAGTTCAGGTGGCCACGCCGGCGCTGGCGCATCTGGTCGTGCCGCTGTCGGTGGCGATCCTGCTCGGCCTGTTCATGATGCAGCGGTTCGGGTCGGGAACGATCGGGTGGCTGTTCGGGCCGATCCTCCTCGTCTGGTTCTCGGTAATCGGGCTGATAGGCCTCAGCCAGGTTGTCAAGGACCCGGCGGTGTTCCAGGGCCTTTCCCCGACCTGGGCCATCCGGTTCTTCGTCGATCACGGTGCCGCCGGCTACCTCGTGCTCGGCGGCGTGGTGCTGGCGGTGACTGGCGCAGAGGCCCTGTACGCGGACCGGGGCCACTTCGGCGCGGCGCCGATCCGTATGGGCTGGTTCGGCCTGGCGCTACCGGCGCTCGTGCTCAACTACCTGGGGCAGGGGGTCTTCATCCTCCACCACCCGTCCCTGGCGAAGGACGCGAACACGTTCAATCCCTTCTACCAGATGACCCCGCACTGGGCTCTGTGGCCAATGGTCGTACTCGCCGCCGTCGCGACGGTGATCGCGTCCCAGGCGGTGATCTCAGGCTCCTTCTCCGTGGCCAAGCAAGCCGTGCAGCTCGGCTTCCTACCGAGACTGCGAGTCCTGCATACGTCCAAGGTCGAAGGCCAGATCTACGTCCCGATCATCAACTGGCTGCTGTGCGTCGGCGTGCTCACGCTGACGCTCGTGTTCCGCTCCTCCAACAAGCTGGGCGACATCTACGGTGTCGCGGTGACGGGCACGTTCATCCTCAACACCGTGTTGTTCCTGGCCGTCTCGCGCCTGCTCTGGGGCACCGCCAAACGAAAGCTGGCGCCGATCGCGGTGCTGTTCTTGACCGTGGAGATCGCGTTCTTCAGCGCGAACATCGCGAAGGTCGAGCACGGCGCGTGGCTGCCCCTGGTGATCGGACTCGTGATGTCGATCGTGATGATCAACTGGCGCCGCGGCCAGATGATTGTCACGAGGAATCGCGTCGCCCAGGAGGGACAGCTGAACGAGTTCCTCGACGGATTGGCCTCCGCGCAGCCGCCGCTGGTCCGGGCTCCCGGCGTCGCGGTGTTCCTCTGTCGCGACAAGGACACCACACCACTGGCACTCCGCGCCGACGTCGAGCACACCCACACGCTTCCGGAGAAGGTCGTGATCGTGTCGGTCGACACCGTCAGCATTCCGCACGTCGAGACGTTCGACCGGTGCGCGGTCGAGGTGCTCGGCCACGGCCGCTTCAAGGTCGTCCATCTGACCGCCCGCTTCGGCTATCACGACAAGCTCAACATCCCCGACGTGCTGGCGCAGGCGCGCAAGGAAGGCCTGCTCGAGCGCAATCTCGACCTTGAGCACGCCTCGTACTTCGTCTCGCGGATCACGATCATGCCGACCGACGATCCGGGCATGCGGCGCTGGCGAAAGAACCTGTTCATCGCGATGGCCCGCAACGCATCGAGCGCAATCGAGCACTTCGGGCTCCCAAGCGACCGGACAGTGATCATGGGTTCGCAGGTCGCGCTCTGAGCGACTCGTCCGTCGCGAGCGCGAGGAACGCGGCGGCGGTTGGCGACAGGCGCGAGGACCGGTGGACGATCCCGACGGTACGGGTGATCTTCGGTTGGGCGCTGCGGACCGTGGCGCCTCGCCGCTGCGCCTCGTCCGCGAGCGGCGCTGGGAGCAGGGCGGCTCCTGCGCCGGCGAGCACGAGTGGGACGATCGCCTCGCGCGCGGCGGTTTCCACGGCGACCTCGGGGGTGACACCGACCGCGGTAAGCGCCTGCTCGAGCAGGATGCGGGTCGAGGTACCGGGTGGGCTGACGACGAGCGGCGTTCGCGCCAGCTCACGAGCTCCGAGCGGCTGATCGCGGTCGGGGATCGAGTCGGGAGGCAGCACGAACAGCAGCTCTTGCTCGCCGAGGGGGTGGGCGATGAGCTGCACACCGGTGAGCGGGAGGTGGGCGGCGCCGAGCTCGCAGGTGCCATCGCGGACGAGCGCTCGCACGCCGTCGGCGGTCTCGGGTTCGTGGACGCGGACCTCGATGCCGGGGTGGCGCTCTCGAAATCGGCCGATCAGGCTCGCCATCGGGTCGACCGCGAGCGTCGCGAGCGCCGCGAGCTCGAGCCTCCCTGCCCTCAGCTCGACGATCCCGGTGATCGCGTCGCGGGCTTCGTCGATCGCTCGCAGGATCTGACGAGCCGGACCGACGAACGCTTCCCCTGCCGCGGATAGCCGCAGGCCACGCCCGACCCGGTGGAACAGCTCCGCGCCGAGCTCTGACTCCAACGCGCGAATGGCCTGGGACAAGGAGGGCTGCGCGACGTGCAGGCGCTGAGCGGCCCGCGTCACGGTGCCCTCGTCGACCACGGCGAGGAAGTAGCCGAGGCGACGCTCATCCATAGGCGATCACAGTCAATTGAATCCGAAATATGTCTTTGAACTATGGCAGCTGCGCCGCTGAAATGGATGTGTGATGCACTCGTTCGATTCTCCGCTCTCATCCGGGCGGCTGGGGCGGCAGTTCCTGCGCGAGCCGCGACGGCCGGCGGCGGTGCGCGAGAACCCGCGTGCGCACTGGTTCGTGGTGGGCACGGTCTGCATCGGCGCGTTCATGGGTCAGCTCGACGCGAGCATCGTGACGGTTGCGTTGCCTCGGATGGGTCGCGATCTCCACGTGAGCCTGGGCGCGGTCGAATGGGTGGCGCTCGC
The DNA here is from genome assembly GCA_963796575.1 of uncultured Solirubrobacterales bacterium. GTDB lineage: Bacteria > Actinomycetota > Thermoleophilia > Solirubrobacterales > Solirubrobacteraceae > Palsa-465. Next base: position 170,868 of record CAWCMG010000026.1, read on the forward strand.
CTACTTGCTGGTGTTGGTGGCGACCGTCGCGACCGTCGGCCGGATCGCGGACGCCGTCGGGCGCAAGCTGCTCTACGTCTACGGGTTCGGCGTCTTCACCGCAGGGTCGGTCCTGTGCGGACTGGCACCCACGCTGACCGTTCTAATCGCCGCGCGCGTGCTCCAGGCAATCGGCGCGGCGATGCTGCAAGCCAACAGCGTCGCGCTCATCAGCGAGGCGATGCCGCGGCCCATCCTCGGGAGGGCAATCGGCGTCCAGGGGAGCGCGCAGGCCCTCGGCTTGGCGCTCGGACCCGCGGTCGGCGGAATCCTGCTGTCGCTCGCGGGGTGGCGACTGATCTTCCTCGTCAATATCCCCGCGGGAGTGATCGGTCTCGCGCTCGGATGGTTTCTACTGCCGCGCAGCCGATCTCGCCGTGAGCTCGGCACGCCCGACACCCTCGGTGCCGTGCTCCTCGCGCTCGCCGCGATGGGACCGCTCGTGTATCTCTCGCTCGCCGGCCGGGAGGGCTACACGAACGGCCTGCTGCTCGCCTTCCTGGCCGGAGGCATCGTCGCCGCGCTCGCGTTCGTCCGCCGTGAGCGGCGGGTCCGCGCGCCCCTGATTGATCTCTCGATCCTCCGCCGCCGAGGACTGCCGAGCGGCCTCGGCAGCAGCCTGGTGTCCTACCTGGCGCTGTTTGGGACGCTGTTCATCGTCCCGTATTACCTGTCCGCCGATGGCGACAGCGCCGCGCTCATCGGGCTGCAGCTTGCGGTGCTACCGGTCGCGATCGGCATGACCGCGCCGATCGCCGGCCGGCTCGTCAACCGCGTGGGCGCTCGCCTCCTGACCGCCGGTGGCCTGATCCTCGCCGCGGCCGGGATGCTCGGGATCGCGTTGCTACACGACACGCCCGGGATCCTGACCGGACTCGCGTTGATGGGGATCGGACTCGGTTGCTTCACCCCGGCCAACAACGCCGCGGTCATGTCGGCCTCACCCCCTGGGCATGCGGGGGTCACGGGCGGCGTGCTCAACATGAGCCGCGGGCTCGGCACGGCCCTCGGGGTCGCACTCGCCGGCGCGCTGTTCACCGCCGGCGCGGGTGTCGCCGGCGCGCACATCGCTCGGACGGACATCGCGGCGGTCGGGCACGGCCTCACGGCCGCGCTTGGAGTACTCGGCGTCATGACCCTCGCGACCGGCGCCGCGCTGGCATTCAACGACCGCCGAGCCACGGCAGTCCCGTGACGCCAGGCCTCAGCGAGGTTGGACGACCTCGCACGACGTGCGGCGTCTGATCGCGGCCGCGTGATCTGGCCTCAGCAGCCTCTTGAGGCGACTCCGCGGCCTCGGCGGAAGCATGATCGCGTCGCAGTCGAGTTCGTCCGCCGCCTCGGGGAGGGCGCGGTCCGGCTTGCCGACCAGGACGGTGAGCTCGGCCGGCGCTGAGGCGAGGCGCGCGGCGTGTTGCAGGTCGGCGCGCGCCCGGTCGAGGAGGACGTCATTCCAGACTCCGGTCCCTCGGGGCCAGCGCGTGCCCCATCGCGAGGGCCGCTCCAACTCGACGACGACGGCAATCGTCAGGCGCGCCTGGTCTCGCTCCGCCAGGAGGCCGGCGGCGACCACCGCTTCCTTCCCCTCGGAGGTTCCGTCGTAGGCGACGAGCAGGTGCCGGTAGGGAATCCCGTCACCGTACCCGACAAGCGGTAAGAACCGGGTGAGCCGCCGCACTCATGTGGTAAACGGGGCCCCGCCCGCCCACCCGCAGCCGGCCCCACGGTGAAAGTGAGACATCGTGACTGCAACCCGTAGTGAGACGAGCGATCGCTGGTCGCAACTCAGCCGAACTGAGCTCATTGCTCTTGGTAGGAGGATCGTCACGGAGCGGCTGGAGAGCCTTGGATGCACCGTGACCCCGCCGAGCAGTCTGACCGGCGGCAAACTGGACGTGCGGACTCCGTCCGGTAAATCGATCGAGGTGTTCGTATCCACTCAGCGGTTGGGCGGTTACGTGTTCTGGACCAAGCGGCGATTTCAGCCCGCGAGTGACCGCGCCGCGGCGATCGTGCTGTTGGCCGATGCCGAGGATCCGCAGCTCTACCTGGTGCCGAGCACCGAGTGGCGGAACGCGTCGCCTCCACTCAAGGACCGTCCCAACGTCGGGAAGAAGAGCGAGCCCGAGTACGGCATTTCGCTCGCTCGTGCGTCTCTCCCCGCGCTCGCACGATACGAGTGGGACCAGAGTTCCGCAAAGGAGTACTTTCGCTAAGCCTCGGGTTCGCGTCCGGTCGGTAGCTTGACGTGGACAGCGGTGCCGGCGCCGGCACCGCTGTTGATTTGGATCGTCCCGCCGATGGCCTCGACCCGGTCGACCAGTCCGGTAAGACCGGAGCCGCTCGACGGGTCCGCGCCTCCCCGTCCGTCATCGCTGACAATCAGCTCGAGCCAGCCGTCGCGATGCCTGGCCGCCATCTCCGACCGCGACGCGTGCGCGTGCTTCGCGGTGTTGGCCAGCGCTTCCGAGGCCACGTAATAGGCCGCCACCTCGATGGGCTCGTCGAACCGCTCGCCGTCGAGCGTGAGTCGCAGGTCAACCGGAACGGCGGATCGGCGCGCGAGCGCACGCAGCGCGGGGGTGAGGCCGCCCTCGGACAGCACCGCCGGGTGAAGGCCGCGGGACAGCTCCCGCAGGCCGTCGAGCACCTCGCTCATGCCCGCCCCGAGACGGGAAAGGACGCGTTGGATGTCATCCAGCTCGGGCGGCACGGTGGCCTCCGCGGCACGCAGCTCGAGCCCCAGAGACACGAGCCGCTGCTGGGCGCCGTCATGCAGATCGCGTTCAAAGCGCCGGCGAGCCTCATCCCCCGCTCGTACGATCCGGGCCCGCGACTGCGCGAGATCCGAGCGGCTCTTGGCATTGCCCACGGCCATGCCGGCATGGCGGCTGAACTCCGCGATGCGCGTCTCGGTGTCCGGCGGCAGCGGCTCCGGGTTCCGGGACAGCACCGCGATCACCCCCCACGCCACCCCTTCGACAACGATCGGGCTGGCCACCGCGGAACGGATGTCGAGCTCGCGCACGGTGGCGGCGATCGCCCCCGGCGCATCGCTGTAATCCTCCTTGCGGTGGGGTACTCCGGTTCGATGCACCTCTCCGGCCAGGTTCTCGCCCTCGAGCGGGAAGCGTCGGCCGAGTGGCAGACTGATCCCCCCGTCGCTCCAGCCGGCGACCACCGTTGCGCTCGAGTCAGGCTCGTAGCGCAGGATCGCCGAGGCGTGCACTTTCAACAGCACCCCTAGCTCCTCGGCGAGGGTCGCGAACAGGTCCTCGGGAGAGTGCTCGCGCGCCACCAAGGTCGCCACGCGCCGCAGCGCGGACTGCTCGGCGGCAAGGCGCTCCACCGCGGCTCGCGACTCGATGTTCGAGATCGCCGTGGACACGAGCTCGGCAAACTCCGCGACACGATCCTCGGTTCCGCCCGGCAAGGCTCTCTGGGACGCCACCACCATCGCACCCCAGGTTCGCCCGTCAACGACGATGGGGCCCGCGGCCGCGGAGCGGATGCCCTCGCTCCGAAGGGCAACGCTGAGAGGACCGTCCATCTGCGCATAGTCGTCGACGCGGCCCGTTCGGCCGGTGCGAAACACCTGGTCGAGCACCCCTCCCGCGGGACGAGGCGTGTTGGCGCCCGGGGGTATCACGTCCTCAGGCATGCCCCGCGCAGCCAGGATCGTCGCGGTCCCGTCTGGCTCGAACCGGACCGTCCGTACCATCAGGTCGGCTCCTAAGAGGTGGCTGAGCTCCTCCGTTACGAGAGCGAAGACCTCCTCGGCCGGGGCGTGACGCGCCACCAACGTCGCCACGCGCCGCAGCGCTGCCTGCTCGGCGGCCACGGACATGAGCGCCGCGGACGCGATGTCCTCACCGGAAGGGTCGACGTACACGCGCCACTCGACGATCCGACCGTCCGCCACACGGTAGAGGCCGCAGGCCGCGGTCGGGCGGTGCCGCCCTCCGCGGTGGACGTGTCGATCATCCGAACCTCCGTCACGAGCGTGTCGTCCGTCTCCACGAACACTCGCCGAGGCTCGATCCGCAGGCCCGGGCGAGCCTGCGCGGTGACCGCGACGAAATCGGTGACGGCCGCCAGGCCGCGGACTGAGACCCCCGACATGACCAGCTCGACATCGTCGTCGAGGAGGTCGCGATAGGCGTCGAAGTCGCGTGCGTTGAACGCCTCGTACGTGCGATCTACGATCAAGCGCAGCTTCGACACGAGCACAGGCTACGCCGAGCCGCGAGACGTGCCGATGGCACAATGACGGCTGCCGGGCATGAGAACCATCCGTGTGGTGATCGCCGACGATGACCTCCTCGTACGCGAGGGCATCGCCGGGCTACTCCGGCGTTCGCCGTTCGAGGTCGTGGGCCTGGCCGGCGACGCGACCGAGCTGCTGACGCTGGTGCCGCAGCACCTCCCAGATCTCGTGGTGTTGGACATTCGCATGCCGCCGTCTCATACGACCGAGGGTCTCGATGCCGCGCACGCGATCCGGGCCGATTTCCCGGACATCGGGCTCCTGGTGCTGTCGGCGCACGTCGAAGTCAATCGGGCCATGGACCTACTCGCCGAGGGACGAGGCGTGGGTTACCTGCTGAAGAGTCGGGTCATCGAGGCCGGCGACTTCGTCGAGACGTGCGAACGGATCGCCGGCGGCGGCTCGGTGATCGACCCCGCACTGGTGAAGGAGCTCGTCGACGCGCGCCGAGTCCGAGATCCCCTCAGCGACCTCACGCCGCGCGAGCACGAGGTCCTGGGGCTGATGGCCGAGGGCCGGTCCAACGCGGGCATCGCCCGCCTGCTGTGGGTGACCGAGGGCACCGTCGAGAAGCACGTGCGCAGCATCCTGGCAAAGCTCCGCTTGTCGGAGACCGAGGACGACCATCGCCGCGTGCTCGCGGTCATCGCCTTCCTCGACGCTCAATAGCCTCCCTCGTCCGCGGGACACCCCAGGAGCCGGCGGATGGCGGTCGCCGAGAGATCCGCTTTCGGCAAGAAGCCGATCGCGGGGCTGGCCGCGATCAGATCCGCGAAGTCCGCCTCATCGTGAGTTGAGATCAAGATCGTGCGCGACCCCACCGTGTCGAGGCTTTCCGCGAGGCGGCGGGCCACGTCGAGACCGCTCTCGGGGCCGAGATCGATATCGACGAGCATCACGTCGGGCTCGAGCTGCTCCATCAGGGACAGGGCCTCGTCGCTTGTCGCGGCAACGCCCACGAGCGCGATGCCCTCGCCCTCGAGGAGGTCGGTCGCCGCACGCAGCACGTCCGGGTGGTCATCCACGATCACGCACGTCAGGGTCATTGCGACGCGGATGACGCACACGCGGTAAGTCGCGCATCACCACCAACTGCCATCTCGCGCACGCTCGCGTCCCCGACCGCGTGCCCGGCGGCGGCGAGTGCTGCCCGGAGGCGGCGTCTGGCGTCGAACAGGTTCTTGTAGATCGCATTGCGCCTGGTCCCGAGCTTTATCGCCAGGACGTCGATCGGGACATCGTTGAGAGCGACCGAGACGAACACCTCGCGCTGGCGGTCGGTCAGCTCGGCGATCGCCTCGGACAGTGCGTCGAGCTGCCCGCGCTGCTCGAGCCAGTCCGCGGGCCCGCGGGCCAGAGGATCGGGCAGCTGGTCCCAGTGGAGCCCCCCGGCGCGGGGCGGCTGTCGGCGCCACGCGTGCCGCGCCACCTTGGCTGAGACCTCGAACACGGCGAACTTGTACACCCAGGTGGTGAAGCGGCTGAGCCCGCGGAACTCGTCGAGCCTGTCGAGGACGTTGACGAGTGCGTCGTCGGCGGCCTGGTGCGCGAGGTCGTCAAATTCCGAGCCGGTTATCCACAGCAGCTGGTGGCGCCGACGCGACAATTCGCGCAGGGCGATGCGCCGCAGCATGTCGTGAAGTCGCGCGACGGTCTGCTCACGGCGGGGGTGCCCCACCCGAAGCTGCTCGACCCACCGTCGTGAGTTTGCGTCGAGGCCGGCAGTCATGGACTGAATGGTCCCTCCACGGGGCCGTCTGGTCTGCATGGCCAGTGCCCATTCGCGGGGCCAGGCTCGCTGGAATTCCTCTCTTCCTGCTAGCCGGTAGGCGGCGTGATGTCGGCAAACCGGCGGGCCGCCTCGAGCAGGCCGTCGTGGTCGGCCCGGCATCCGGGGCAGCTCTCGAGGTGGATCGCGGTGCCCGGAAAGACGAGAGCCGGATCCTCGCCCGCGAGCTCGAGATCGACGTAGGCGTCGAGGATCGCCTCGCCTGCGCTGCATCCAGCGTCTCCCTCGTTGACGCGGAGCAGCTCGTCCAGGTCACGATGCTCGGTCATCGGACTCGGTTCTCATCGAGAAGGGGATGTTCGGCGTCAGCCAACTTGGCGCGCAGGTTACGCCTGGCGTCGAACAGGTTCTTGTAGATCGCCTCGTCGTGGCTGCAGCGGTAAGAAGCGCCGCGCGGCATGTCACTGATCGGTCACGTCCGCCAACGAACGAAAGGCCCCTCGCATGGCTCAGCGACCGATCATCGTGTTCGACGTAAACGAGACCCTGCTCGACCTGGAAACGATGCGGCCGACGTTCGACCGCATCTTCGACGACCCCGCTGCCATGCGCCTGTGGTTTGCCGGTCTGATCACATACTCCGAGGCGCTGACGCTCGCCGGCGTGTACGTGCCGTTCACGGACATCGGCGGCGCCGTCTTGCGAATGCTCGCCGACACGCGCGGAGTCGCGATCAGTGGCGCCGACGCCGCCGAGCTCACCCACCGGTTTGCCTCGATGCCGCCGCATCCCGAAGTTCCGGCGGCCCTGCGCCGACTGCGCGTCAACGGTTTCCGGCTGTTCACGCTGACCGACAACACGCTCGACATCTCCGGGCGGCAGCTCGAGAAAGCGGGGGTGATCGACGTGTTCGAGCGCCGGTTCAGCGTCGACGAGACCGTACGGCGCCACAAGCCGGCGCCGGAGGCATATCACTCGGTGGCGGACGCGCTCGACGTCGATCCGGGCGACATTCTGCCTGATCGCGTGCCATACCTGGGACACGCTCGGTGCTGTCGCGGCCGGCTGGCAGGCAGCGCTCATCCTCCGCGCGGGCAACGCGCCACTCGACGTCGGACCGAGCCGGACTACATCGGAGACGACCTCGACGCGATTGCCGACCAGCTCATCGAGCGGTATCCCGCCTCGGCGACCGCCATCGCCAGTGGGAGGTAAGAGGCCCGCAACGGCCGCCCCTAATGACCCAGCTTCGCTCCCGACGAACCCAGGAGGCCACGACATGCCCGTCACCCGTACCGCGATCCGCGACGGCAAGACGCCGGAGTACAAGCAGGCACTGATGGACGAGATCTACGAGGCGATGCGCGAGACCGTCGCGATCAAGGACGGCGACCGCTTCATGGCGATCACCGAGCACGGCGAAGATGAGTTCGCCTACGGGCCGTTTCTCGGGATCGACCGCAGCGACGATCTCGTTCAGATCCAGGTGTTCTGGGCGCCCGGCAAGACGATCGAGGTGAAGCTCGCGATGTACAAGCGGATCGTCGAGCGACTCGGAGACAATCCGGGGGTGCGGCCCGAAGACGTGCTGATCTCGGTGATCGAGACGGCCGCCGACAACTGGTCTTTCGGCAACGGCGAGACGCAGTTCTACGAGCCGGTCGACCGTCAGGCCGCGGCGGCCTGACGACGCGCCGTCACCTCGACAACGAAGGGAACGACCATGGGACTAGCGTGGCAGCAGGGACCACTGGCGCCGGGATCGATCGGACGGTTTCTCGTGCCCGACCCGCTCCCCGAGCGACTCCTGTACGCAGAACCGCTGCGGCGGCGGATGCGCGTCATGTTCGCCGAGACGCGGATCGCCCAAAGCGACGACGTCGTGCTGCTGCACGAGCCCGGCCGCTACCCGGTGGCGTACTTCCCAAAGAGCGACATCGCTCCCGACGTGCTCGCGCTCAGCGACCGGACGACCGACCATCGCGACCTCGGCCGGACGGCCTGGTACGCCGTCCGGCTAGGCGACCACGAAGCTCCGCGCGGCGCGTGGGAGCACACCGCCCTCCCCGCATTCGCGGACATCCTCGCCGATCGAGTCGCCTTCGCCTGGCACGCGATGGACGCGTTCTACGAAGAGGATGAGCGGATCGTCGGCCACGCCGCCGACGCCTACCACCGCATCGACATCCGCCAGACGTCGCGGCACCTGACCGTCTGCGCCGGAGAGCAGGACATAGCCGAGTCGCATCGACCGCTCGTGCTCTACGAGTCGGGGTTCGCGCCCCGCTGGTACGTGCCGCGCGAGGACGTCGACGAGGCGGCGCTCGAACCCGTGGACCTTCAGACGTTCTGTCCGTACAAGGGGCTGTGCAGCTACTACGACATCGGCGGGGCTCGACGCGTGGCCTGGTCGTATCGGGATCCATATCGCGAGGTCGAGCGGATCTCGGACCTGATCTCGTTCGAGCCGGACAAGATCACGGTCGTTATCGATGGCGTCGTGCAGCGCCTCGCGTCTGGCCAGCACGTCGTCTCGCACGGGCCCGACCGAAACCTCACGATCGACGAGGTCAGCGGCAGCGCCCGTCCGGGAGCACCCGGTCACCTGACGTCGCTCGGACGTACGTGACGACACAGTCGCCACGGTCGCCGCCGACGCTCGCCACTCGGCCGAGAGCCGCACCGGGTGCACCCGGGACGGTTCGGAATCTGGGCGCCGGGGGGACATTTCGTCTCGAGCCGCCGCGCCTTCGCACGACGGGCGACCCACGCGAAGAGCGGCATGCGACCTGGTTCGAGCTGTTCTTCGACCTCGTGTTCGTCGCGGCGGTCAGTCAGCTCGGCGCCGCACTCGCGCGCAACCCGTCGGGCGCGGTGTCCGCGCGCTTCGCGGCGCTGTTCACGGTGATCATCTGGGCGTGGGTTCTGTACACGCTGTACGCCAACCGATTCGACACCGACGACCTGATCTTCCGGCTCGCGAAGTCGGGTGCGATGGTGGCGATTGCGGCGGTCGCGGTCAATCTCCACCGGGTGATGGCGGGCGCTGGCGGAGCGGCTGGGTTCGCTGCCGGATACGTGGTCCTTCGTGTGTTGCTGCTCGCCCTGTACGGCCGCGCTCGTCACCACGTCGACGGTCAGGGCCACAGGCTGGCTGACATCTACCTCGCCGGTTACTCGTGCACGACCGGGCTGTGGCTGCTGTCGATCTTCGTACCCGGCCGATTTCGCTACGTGCTCTGGTGCGCGGCGATGCTGATCGACCTCGCGATCCCGGTTCGAGCATGGGGGGCGCTCAAGGGGCGGGCTGTCGTGATCTCGCACCTGACCGAGCGCTTCGGCACGTTCTCATCATCGTCCTCGGCGAAGCCGTCGTCAGCGTGGTGGCGGGCGTGGCGGGACTCGAGTTCACTGTCGAGTGCTGGATCGTCGGCGGTCTCTGTTTCCTGGTGGCGCTGTGCCTGTGGTGGATCTACTTCGACCTCGCCGATACGTCGGTGGTCGGCCGCGGCGCGCTCGGCCTGGTGTTCGTCTACTGCCACTTCCCGTTGCTGGCCGGCGTGGCGGCGTTCGGCGCCGGCACCAAGCTCGCGATCATGGACGCGGCGCAAGCGGGCCTCGGGGCCGGCGCTCGCTGGGCGCTGGCGGGCGGACTCGGGGCATTCGCGGTGTCGCTCGCCGTCCTCCACATCGGAGCCGAATGGACGTCGCTTCGCGACCGCACCTTCCTGGGCCGGATCGGACTCGCCGTGGTGGCGATCACGATGGCCGCCATCCGGGGCGGGATGGCGCCAGTCGCGTTCGTGGCGCTCATGTGCGCCGCCGTGCTGGGTCAGCTCGTTCTCGAGGCGTTGACGCCCCGGGGAGGAGCAGCGAGCGTCTACGAACCGATCGATCGCACATAGGCGACGGCTTGCCGGTGCCCGCGGACGTTCCCGCGGGAACGTTTTCGCGCCCCCGCGCGTCAGTTAGTGGGACTAGAGCGCATGGCGATCGATTCCAGGAGCCATGGCAGGTGTCCCGAGCGTGTCGTGGCAGGCGGCTGATCGCGACCGGCGCGCCTTACCGGAAGGAAGAGCAATAAGTCCTGGATTCCAGATCGTCCACGCGTGGGTACGAACAACCAATGATCAAAGTCAACGAGTGAGAATGGAGGCGTTCCGACGTGGCTGTCGCCGATAGCAGAGCCCAATGTCCGGTGGTGCACACGACGACCGGAGGCTGGAGGAACCGCGACTGGTGGCCGAACGAGCTGAACCTGAAGGTCCTCCATCACCACTCGTCCCAGTCCAATCCGATGGGCGAGGAGTTCAACTACGCCGATGCGTTCAAGACGCTCGATCTCGATGCCCTCAGGCAGGACGTCATGGAGCTGATGACGGCCTCGCAGGACTGGTGGCCGGCGGACTTCGGCCACTATGGCCCGCTGTTCATCCGGATGGCATGGCACAGCGCGGGCACGTACCGCATCGACGACGGACGCGGCGGGGGCGGCGCCGGCGCCCAGCGGTTCGCACCGCTCAACAGCTGGCCCGACAACGTCAGCCTCGACAAGGCCCGCCGGTTGCTGTGGCCGATCAAGCAGAAGTACGGGCGGAAGATCTCGTGGGCCGACCTCATGATCTTCACCGGCAACTGCGCGCTCGAGTCCATGGGGTTCAAGACGTTCGGCTTCGGCGGCGGCCGCGAAGACACCTGGGAGCCCGAGGACGTCTACTGGGGGCCTGAGCAGACGTGGCTCGGCGACGAGCGCTACAGCGGCGACCGGGAACTCCAGGACCCTCTCGGCGCGGTGCAGATGGGCCTGATCTACGTGAACCCGGAGGGGCCGAACGGCAACCCGGATCCGATCGCCGCGGCCCGGGACATCCGGGAGACGTTCGCGCGCATGGCGATGAACGACGAGGAGACGGTCGCACTGATCGCCGGCGGCCATACGTTCGGCAAGACGCACGGCGCCGTCGGCGAGGAGTACATCGGACCCGAGCCCGAGGCCGCCGGTCTCGTGGACCAGGGATTCGGCTGGAAGAACTCCTACGGCAACGGCAACGGCAACGGCGCCCACACCCGGACCAGCGGGTTGGAGGGGACGTGGACCGCCACGCCGGTCAAGTGGGACAACAGCTTCTTCGACAACCTCTTCAACTACGAGTGGGAGCTGACGAAGAGCCCCGCCGGCGCGAACCAGTGGACCGCCAAGGACGCGTCCGCTCAGGGCACTGTTCCCGACGCCCACGACCCGTCCAGGAGTCACGCTCCGGTGATGCTGACGACGGACCTGTCGCTGAAGGTCGATCCGATCTACGGGCCGATCTCGAGGCGCTTCTATGAGAATCCGGACGAGTTCGCAGAGGCGTTCGCCAAGGCCTGGTACAAGCTCACCCATCGCGACATGGGCCCGGTCTCGCGCTACCTCGGCCCGCTGGTCCCGGCCCAGCCGCAGCTGTGGCAGGACCCGGTCCCGCCCGTCGATCACGAGCTGATCGACGACGCGGACATTTCCGCGCTGAAGAGCAAGATCCTCGCCTCGGGGCTCTCGATCTCCGAGCTGGTCGCGACCGCATGGGCGTCGGCCGCCACCTTCCGCGGCACGGACATGCGCGGCGGGGCCAACGGCGCCCGGATTCGGCTCGAGCCGCAGAAGGACTGGGAGGTCAACGGATCGGTCGGGAGCGTGGTGAGCCGCCTGGAGACGATCCAGGACGAGTTCAACCGCTCCGGCGGGAAGAAGGTCTCGCTCGCCGACCTGATCGTCCTCGGCGGGTGCGCCGCGCTCGAGCAAGCGGCGAAGGACGCCGGGCCCGCGGTGGCGGTTCCGTTCGCGCCGGGACGCACCGACGCCACGCAGGAGCAAACCGACGCGGATTCGTTCGCCCCGCTCGAGCCGAAGGCGGACGGGTTTCGCAACTACCTGCAGGCAGAACAGAACTCGCCGATGGAACGGCTGGTGGAGCGAGCCAACCTGCTGACCCTGACCGCTCCCGAGACGACCGTGCTCGTCGGAGGCATGCGCGCCCTGGGCGCCAACTTCGGGCAGTCCCCGCACGGCGTGTTCACCTACCGGCCCGGGACGCTGACCAACGACTTCTTCGTGAACCTGCTCGACATGGGCACGGAGTGGAAGGAATCCGACTCGGACGAGAACGTGTTCGAAGGGCACGATCGCGTCACCGGCGAGCTGAGGTGGACCGGCACCGCCGTCGACCTCGTGTTCGGTTCGAACTCACAGCTCCGCGCGATCGCTGAGGTCTACGCGTGTGACGACTCGATGAACTCGTTCGTGCGGGACTTCGTGGCCGCGTGGGACAAGGTCATGAGCCTCGATCGGTTCGACCTCGCGTACCGGTAATCCAGGGCTTTTGGTGACCGGGTAACGCGAGGCCACGCCACCCGGTCACCAAACTCGATGTCGACTAGGCAATGTGAGGGCGGCCGTGGGGCCCGGGTGGGGTGGGCCATAACCGCGCACTCGAGGGGCCCCGGCAGCCGAGATCGCCGACGTGACCCGTATGGGTGCGCGAATCCACGTTCGCCGCCTGCGGAGTGCCGAGTCCGCACTTATGACCCAACGACGTCACCACCGAGTAACTCACAAAGTGGGACCGGGCGCCAGACGAACGCTTACATTGCGTGCTGTGTCCGACTCACAGCCTGAGCGGCGTCAGCGACCGCGGTTTCGGTCCGCGACCCTCCAGGACGCCGAGTCCATAGCGGCGCTTCACGCCGATAGCTGGCGCTGCCACTATCGCGGCGCGTATTCCGATGCGTTCCTGGACGGCGACGTGCATGGGGACCGCCTGGTCCTGTGGACCGGGCGGTTGCGGGAGGTCGGCCCCCGCACTCAGACGATCGTTGCCGACGACGGCGACCGCCTGGTTGGGTTTGTGCACACCGTATTCGAGGCCGATCCGCGCTGGGGGGCGCTGCTCGACAACCTTCACGTCGTCGCCGGCGAGAAGCGCCGGGGAATCGGCTCCCGCCTGCTGGCGTTGACGGCCCAGGCGGTGCTCGAGCGCGGTACCGGGTTGTATCTCTGGGTGCTCGAGCAGAACGTCGATGGTCGGGCCTTCTACGACGCCCGCGGCGGGCGGTGCGTGGAGCGGGCGCCGGTTCCACCTCCCGGCGGCGTGGCAGACAGGCTCAACGGCTCGCCGGTCGCGCTGCGTTATGCCTGGCCCGATCCCGCCGCGGCGCTCGTTATCCGAACGTGAACACGTACGCGTGCACGCCGGGGTCGAGGAAAGTGATCTCGAACGTGTGCTCGGAGACCTGCCCGCGCTGCCGGATCAGCTGATAGAGGCGCGGTTCGGTGACGGTGCCCTCCCCCTGCTCGTCCGTGTCGTCCCCGTGGGCTGCTCCGGGCGGATCGCCGTCGAGGAGCGCGCGGAAGGGCACCGGTCCCGCGTCCGGAGCCGGCGCCAGGACCAGGTGAAGGTCGCGCGCGTGGAAGCGGTGCGCGATCCTGCCATTCGGGGCGTTCAGCACCGCGGCCTCGCGTCCGACGGTCCAATCGCCGGCGAGCGCCCAGCGGTTGAGGTGGAGGGCATCCGGTAGCGCGTAGTCGTGGGGCCGATCGTGCGACGCGCCGCCGGGCGAGGAGAAGTTCGACGCGCGCGAGTAGCCGATGTAGGTCTCAGGAGACCGCAGATCGTCCCAGTCGGCGGGAGCCTCGATGCCCCGGCCGTCAACCGATACCAGTTCGCGGCTGACCTGGTCGGCACCGGCCGCCGCGAGCAGAAGCTGGATGACGTTCTCCGAGCGCTCGTACTCACCCTCGCCGAATCGGTGATGGCGAATCTGTCCGTCCGCGTCGACGAAGTACTGCGCCGGCCAATACTCGTTGCCGAACGCGCGCCAGATCCGGTAATCGCTGTCGACCGCGATCGGATACTCGATTCTCATCTCCTCCGCTGCCCGGCGAATGTTCTCGACGTCGCGCTCGACCTCGAACTCCGGGGTGTGGACGCCGAGGACGACGAGCCCGTCGCCCCGGTACTTCTCGAACCAGCTGCGGATATACGGGAGTGTCCGGAGCCAGTTGATGCAGGTGAACGTCCAGAACTGGACGAGGACCGGCTTTCCGCGAAGGGACGCCGGTGTGAGCGGCTCCGAGTTGAGCCATCCGGTTGCGCCCGCCAGCGAAGGAAGGTCGCCCTCCATCGGCAGTTCGAGTGGTGTCGGCATGTTCGTCATTAGATCGCATTGACGCGACCCGGCGCGGGCGTGGTGAGCTGATCGCCCGTCTGAGTCCGGCGATAAAGGACGTGCCGGCGGTCCCGAGCGCGCGTGACGAGCCCGGTGGCGTGAAGGACCTGTAGGTGCTGCGAGACGGCGCTGGGCGTGACCTTGAGGCGGCGGGCGATCTCCACGGTGGGCAGCGGCTCCTCGAGCATCTGGAGCAGGAGCGTTCGCGTGCGGCCGAGCAGGTCGACCAGCGCGGCGGGGTCAGGCTGGGGCGGCGGGCTCCACAGGGTCCCGATGCCGCGGCTCGGGTATCCGAGCGAGGGTGGCTCGCCCGGATCGAGCGGGGGCACGGGCTTGTAGGCGAAGATCGAGGGAGTGAGCAGCAGGCCGCGGCCGGCCGCCGCGACGGTGTGGTCACCGACCATCTCGGTGACGGTCAAGACGCCGTCGTGCCACCGCAGGTTGGGGTGGATGTCGGCGAACAGCAGCCGGGCGCCCCCGGTTGCGAGCCGGCGCGCACGGTAGGTGGTGTCGGCTTCGAGCACGAGCTGCATCTCCGGCCAGTCCGGCGCCAGGGAGCTTTCCCAATGACGCTGAAGGGCGTCGCAAATCGCGTCGCGTAGCCTGATCGTCGCGCCGTCGTCCGGAACCGTCGCTGCGTGTAGCTCGCCGGGTACCGCGTCGGGTGCGTGGGTCGCCACCAGATCGCGGCGCACGACCGCCGGCGGCGTTGCCCGTACTGCGGCAAGCTCGTCGTCGAAGCGGGCGACGAACCTCGTCGGGCGCGGCGTCAGGAAGTCGGGGACGGGGCGGCTCGGGTTGCCGCGAAAATCGCGCGGGATGCGGCTCGGCCCGACGAGCGAATACAGCAGGCGAGCGTCAGCCGGGTCCGTGCGGCCGCGAGCCGCGCGCAGCCACGGCAGATGGAGCGTATGGCGGCTCGGGTCGGTGAGAGCCCAGAGACTGAACACGGTCTCGGCCAGTGGCGAGATCCCGAAGCGCGTGTTCGCGAGGTCTTCGACGCCGAGCTCGATGCGGATCATTTAGCCATACGCTACATCCATTGGCGGGCCCGGTGTTCTCGGTTGAACTGGCGCGTGAGCCACGTTCAACACCCCAAAGGAGGGCACGATGAGCCACAACGCATACGAACTCGCTCTGATCCGACGGGATCAACTGCTCCGGGAAGCCGCCGATCGTCGGCTCGCCACCGAGTTGACCTCGGAGGTCGAAGGCGCGGCAAGCGTGGCGGCCACCCCCCGGTCGTCCCGGCTGCTGCGCTTGGAGTGGCTGGTTCGCGTGTCACACGTATCACCCCGATTCACCGCGAGGGGACACTGATGGAAGGCTTCGACCCCAGGACGAGCTTCGGCGACGAGACGTCCAAGCGCTACGACGCCGCCGAGGCCCGTGGCGACGAAAGGGAAACGGTGTCGTTCCTCGCCGAGCTCGCCGGTCAAGGCGGGGCGCTCGAATTCGCGATCGGCACCGGCCGGATCGCATTGCCGCTCAAGCACGCGGGCGTCCAGGTCGACGGCATCGAGCAGTCCCGGCACATGGTCGACCGGATGCGCGAGAAGGCCGGTGGTGAGGACGTCCACGTGGTCATCGGCGACATGGCCCGCACCAGCATGGGACGGAAGTACGGGATCGTGTACTTGGTCTACAACACGATCGGCAACCTGCTCACCCAGGACGACCAGGTGCGTTGCTTCGAGAACGCGGCGCGGCACATGACCGACGATGGCGTGTTCGTCCTCGAGTGCCGCGTCCCGACCGCCCCGGTGCGGCCCGAGTTCGTCAACGCCGAGCGCGTGGCGGCCGACGAGGTGACGCTCGACACCGGACGCTACGACCCCGTCACGCAGTTGCTGGACGAGAACCACGTGCGCATCAGCGCCGACGGTATCTCTCTCGGTGCGATCAGCCTCCGCCTGGCCAACCCGCCCGAGTTCGACCTGATGGCGCGCCTCGCCGGTCTCCGGCTCCGTCAGAGAACGGGGGGCTGGCACGGCGAGCCGTTCACCGCGTCGAGCTGGCGCCACGTCAGCGTCTACGAGCACGGCAGCCGCGACAATGATCAGGAGCGGTGAGATGAGCAGCGATGAGGTCGACGAATACCTGAGTGGTCTCGAGGAGCCGAAGCGCGGGACCCTCCAGACGCTGCGCCGTACGATCCTCGAGGTCGTGCCGGAAGCTGACCAGGTGATCTCCTACGGGCTCCCCGCGTTCCGCTTTCGCGGACACACCGTCGCCGGCTTTGCCGCGTTCAAGACGCACCTGAGCTACCTGCCGTTCAGCGGCTCGGTCCTCGGACAGCTCGCGGGCGAGCTCGAGGGATACGAGATGACGAAGAGCTCGCTGCACTTTCCCGTCGACCGGGCTCTGCCCAAGGCGCTCGTGCAGATGCTCATCGACGCGCGCCTCGCGGAAGTCGCCCGGCGTTCGCGCGCCTGACGCTCGCCGGCTCGCAAGCCTGAGCATCGCCCGACGCCGCGCACGGCCTGCGCGGATCAGGCCCTGACCACGGTGGCGACGAGGCCCGTCGTGACGTCGTAGACGTGGCCCGAGATCGACACTCGCTCTGACACCGAGCGAGCCGCCCGCAGTCGCTCGACGTCCGAGCGCACCGTGGCCTCGGGGTCGAGCACCGCTCCGTCGAGCAGGCTGTCCGGGTCGGCGCCGATCCGGTCGGCATAACGGTCGCGGAAATCGTCGTCGGCGAGCACGCCCGTCGCGCATTGGGTGTGGTGGATCACGGCGACCTCGAACAACGGCCCCTCCGGAATCACGCCCTCGATCAGCTGGCTGAGGAACGAGAGCTCGCGGATGACCTCATCGGTCACGCGACCGCCGGCATTGCGGATCACGGCGGCGTCACCGAGCTCGATACCGAGGAACGCGGCCGGGTCGACGCGCGGGTCGAGACATGTGACAACCAACAGGTTGAGCTTGGGCATGATCGTCACGTCGCGGTAAGCGCCTGACGCGGCGAACTCACGGTTGCGATCGAGGGCGGGGTCGATGTGCGGCATGGCTGGATCCTCTGTACGTCGGACTGATTTGTGGACGCTGTCCACTATATAGCATATGTGGACGCTGTCCACTAGTCTTTCCCGCGCCTAGGAGACGACCGATGCGAAAGGGTCAAGGCAACAGTGCGGTCGAGTGATCGGCCAACTCGCCGGGGACCGCGTCCCCGCGGCACGGTCCGCTCGGCGCTCGTCGAAGCCGGACTCGAGCTCGCGCGATCGGGGGGCCCGGACGCGGTCGTGCTCCGAGAGGTGACGCGCATGGTCGGGGTCGTGCCCAACGCCGCCTACCGCCATTTCGCCGACCGGGACGCGCTGCTCGCGGCCGTCCGCGACGCCGCGCTCGGGCAGCTCGCGCAGCGCATGGCCGACGGGATGAATCGGGTGCGCGCGGGACGGCAAACGCCGACCGGGGCGCGACTGCGGCTCCGCGCGGTCGGCTTTGCGTACCTCGAGTTCGCCCGCGCCGAGCCGGGGCTGTTCGACACCGCGTTCACCGCGACCGAGCATCCCCCGGCCGTGGCCGACGGCGAGGCGCGTCCGTTCGACCACCTCGGGGCCGCCCTCGACGACCTCGTCGCGGCTGGACTGCTCGACCCGACTCGCCGGTCGGATGTCGCATATCCCACATGGGCGGCCGTCCACGGGCTCGCCGTCCTTCTGCGCGGACCCTTGCGGCCGCTGTCAGATCGGGAGAAGGGGCGGCTCGAGCACCAAACGCTCGCTTTCATCGAGTCGTCCCTGCGCTGAGACCCCGCCGGAGCGGCGGGGTCTCAGTCGCGGGTGAACGGTCCGCGGGGAGGCTCCGGGCGCCTCCATGAGGACGCTCATTCCCAGCGGAACAGGCGAGTGGCGATGACCCACGAGCCGATCGCCCAGACCGCGAGCACGAGCAACGGCTCGACTCCGGGGCTGTGTCCGCCGAACGCGGCGTGGAGCGCGTTGAAGCCGGCGCCGGTCGGCAACACCTTCGCGATGTCCTGGATCACCTGCGAGTGGATCTCCTGGAGTGGGACGTACAGACCGGAGAAGAACGCCAGCGGGTAGAACACGGCCGCGGTCAGCGCCTGGGCGATCTGCGGGCTGCCCGCCACGGCGGCGACGAGCAGGCCGAGCCCGAGCGTCGCCGCAGCGGTGAGGACGAGCACGACGAACGACACGAGGTACCCGCCGGCGTCGTGCGGAAGCGCCAGGCCGTAGGCGCCGGCGCCCGCGCCGAGCAGGATCGTGAGCCCGATCACGGCCAGGATCATGCTGACCGTGGTCTGGGCGGCCAGGACCCACGACGGGTGCACCGGCGTGGTCGACATCCGGCGCAGGACGCCCTGCCGGCGGTAGGCCGACAACTGCTGGGGAAGCGTCATCAACCCGACTGCGATGAGCACGAACACGAGCAGCGTCGGCACGTAGAGGTTGAAGAATGAGATGCCGCCGAGCTTCGCGTCGGGACGGGTGGTCGCGGGGATGCTGCCGAAGATCACCAGCAGGGCAAACGGGATGCCGACGGCCACGACCAGCCCGACCGGGCGCCGGATGGCGATCTTGATCTCACTGGCCACGAGCAGGCCGAACGCCCGCCGCTGTCGGGGGGTGAGGGTGATGGCCAAGGTGCTCATCGCGTCAGTCCGATCGTGTCGTGGGTTGTCTCATCGGTGAGGGCCAGGAACGCGTCCTCGAGGTTTGCCGTCTCCGTCTGCACGTCGTCGGCGCGTATCCCAGCTCGGTGCAGGGCCAGCACGACCGCGGTCACGAGGTCCCCGGAGCCGGCGACCACCACTTCCGGGCCGTGGTGCTCGACGGAGCTGACCTCCGGCAAGGCCGACAGCAGCTCGTCGAAGAACGGCTCCGTGGGCGTGAAGCGAACCCGCTTGCTCGTGGACGCGGCGATCGCCAGCGCGCCCGGCCGGTCGAGGGCGACCACGCGGCCGTGGTCGATCAACGCCACGCGGTCGCACAGCCGCTCAGCCTCCTCCATGAAGTGGGTCACGAGCACGATCGTCACCCCGCGGGCGCGGACGCCTTCGATCAGCCTCCACGTGTCGCGCCGAGCCTCCGGGTCGAGGCCGGTGGTCAGCTCGTCGAGCACCGCGATCTCGGGCTGGCCGATCAGCGCGAGCACGACCGAGAGGCGCTGCTTCTGGCCCCCTGAGAGGTGCTTGAAGTACGTATGCTGCGCGTCCTGAAGGCCGAGCGTCGCGATCAGCTCACGCCCGTCGGTGGGCTCGCGGTAGAACGAGGCGTAGAGCTCCACCGCCTCGCCGACCCTCATCAGCTCCGGCACCGCGCTCTCCTGGAGCTGCACGCCCACGCGCTCCTGCAGCTCCTGGCGGTCGCGCCGCGGGTCGAGACCGAGCACGCTGATCTCGCCGCGATCGGCGGTCCGCAGCCCCGTGATGCACTCCACCGCCGTGGTCTTGCCGGCGCCGTTGCGGCCGAGGATCCCGAAGATCTCGCCGGGGTGGACGGTGAAGCTCACGTCGTCCACCGCCACCGTCGCCCCGTACTTCTTGTGCAGGTGCGCAACCTCGATCACCGGCGCCGCCGAACGATCGCTCGCCACGGATACAGACGGCCCGGAATCTGTCTGAATCAGTTCTGTGGTGCTCATGGCTCCTGTCGATCCCTCTTGATTCGATTACGATAGCGACATGATATCACGTCATTGATGGTGATACAATATGGATGTGATATCGGATCGAGATGTAGCCAACGAGGCGCTGGAACCCGGCCTGTCGTTATCGGACCAAGCGCACGAACAACGAGCCGCGTGGGTCATCCCCGGCCTGCCGACGATGGTCGGGGCACTCGTGGCATTGGCGGTGGGGATCGGGCTCGCGGCCGTCTCCGGCAAGACCGGGGGGCTCCTCGCCTTCGCGATCATCGTGATCGTCATCGCCGGCTTCTCGTTCGGTGGGTTCTTCGTCGTGCAGCCAAACCAGGCGCGGGTGCTGATCCTGTTCGGCAGCTACATCGGATCGGTGACCGAGGCCGGGTGGTGGTGGTGCAACCCGTTCGCCAAGAAGCAGAAGATCTCGTTGCGGGTTCGCAACTTCCAGAGCGAGCGGATCAAGGTCAACGACGCCAGCGGCAACCCGATCGAGATCGCCGCGGTCGTCGTGTGGCGCATCACCGACACGGCTAAGGCGGTGTTCGACGTCGCCGATTACGAGCAGTTCGTGACCGTGCAGAGCGAGACCTCGCTCCGCCATCTCGCCAGCGAATACCCCTACGACGACTACAAACCGGAAACGACCTCTCTCCGCGGCAACGTCGACGACGTCCGCAAGACCCTTCAGGTCGAGCTCCAGGCCCGACTGCAGCTGGCCGGCATCGAGATCCTCGAGACCCGGCTGACCCACCTCGCGTACGCGGCCGAGATCGCCGAGGTGATGCTCCGCCGCCAGCAGGCCGAAGCGATCCTCGCCGCGCGCAAGACCATGGTCCAGGGCGCGGTCAGCCTCGTGCAGATGGCGCTCGCGCAGCTCGCCGACTCGGACCTCGTCGAGCTCGACCCCGAGCGCAAGGCCGCGATGGTGTCGAACCTCATGATCGTGCTGTCCGGCGACCATTCTCCGACCCCCGTGATCAACACGGGCACCCTCTACACATAAGGTGAGCCTGGATGCCTGAGAGCAAACGTTTCCTGCTTCGACTCGATCCTCGCCTGTTCGAGGCGCTCCGGCGCTGGGCGAATGAGGACCTGCGAAGCATCAACGCCCAGATCGAGTACCTGCTCACCGACCAGGCCCGTCGCGCCGGACGTCTCCCGAGCAAGCCCGTGCCGCGTCCCCGGTCCAGCACGGCGACCGATGGCGACACGGCCCCCGATGCCGACGCGCCGACCGACGAGCTGAGCGACCCCGAAGGGACCACGGTCTCGAGGCGCTAGGCGGCTTCACGCCGCCGGCGGCGACGACCGGCCGGTGCTCGCTCGGGCGCTCGACGTGATCCGCCGGGACGTATATTCCGCGCGAGCGGTCGATCACGCATGACAGACAGCGCAAGCACCCACACGGCCAAGGTCGCGATCGTCACCGGCGCCGATGGGGGAATCGGGGCCGGCCTCGTGAGCGCGTTTCGCAACACCGGGTATGCCGTGGTGGGGACTTCGAGGTCGATCCCATCCTCCGATGAGACCGATTACGTGACGGTCGAAGGTGACATCACTCGAGCCGAGACAGCGGGGCGCGTTGTCGAGGAGGCGCTCGGTCGGTTCGGCCGGATCGACAGCCTGGTCAACATGGCCGGGCTCTTCATCGGCAAGCCGTTCACCGATTACACGCTCGACGACTACCTCGCGATCACGGCGGTGAACCTGACAGGTTTCTTCCACATCACCCAGCGCGTTCTACCGCAGATGGTCAGCCAAGGCAGCGGTCACATCGTGAACATCACCACGAGCCTTGTCGACCACGCCGACAGCCAGCGGCCGTCCGCGCTCACGGCCCTCACCAAGGGGGGACTGGCCGCCGTCACCCGCTCGCTCGCGATCGAGTACGCGTCGCGCGGGGTGAGAGTCAATGCCATCTCGCCTGGGGTGATCCAGACCCCGCTGCACGACGCCGCGTCCTACGACGGCCTGGCCGCCCTTCACCCCCTGGGCCGGGTGGGCGAGGTCAGCGATATCGTCGACGCGATTCTGTACCTCGAGCGCGCGACGTTCGTCACCGGCGAGACGCTGCACGTCGACGGCGGGCAAGCCGCCGGACGCTGATCAGGCCAACGGACCTAGAACGGTGGGTCGACGCCGAGCTCGGCGACCAGCATCGTGGCGCGCGCGCCGTTGTCGCCGATCCGTTCAGGGACGGTCGCGCCGGCGGCGAGCAGAATCCGCACGATCTCGGCGAAGGGCTCGGTCGGGATCTCGTCGATCGTCCGCATCGTCGGACCGCCCTCGGGATCGTGACAGTGGCGGGAGCCGTGAAGCGCGGCTCCGATCGCGCTGCCGCCGTCGCGGAACGTGAGCGCGGCGCCGCGCTGCACCAGGTCACGTGTCATCTCCACGCGGCCGCGCCAGCACGCGTGGCCGAGCGGGATCTCCTCGCCGTCGGGGTTGCCGTCTATCCGGCCGCCGGCGACGAGCAGGTGGCGCATCGACTCGAGATGTCCGCCCTGGATCGACATCATCACCATCTCGTCGATCAGCGAGAGCGCAACGCCGGCAGGAACGGCGCGCTCTTTGCCGGCGACGAGTGCCCCGAGCGCACGATCGTCGTCGGTGATTTCGGCCGCGTCGGCGCCACGTTCGCGCAGGAGCGCGGCGACCGCGTCCTCGCCCCAGCGGACGGCGACCTGCAGCGGGGTGAGGCCGTGCTCGTCCGGGGCGTCGATCGGCGCGCCGGCGTCCACCAGCGCGGCGACCGTCCGTGGCGGCCGCCGGCGCCAGACCGCCTGGTGAAGGTGGCCCGCGTCCGCCCGCGCGCCGTGGGAGCAGAACATCTCGATCATCTCGGCGTTCGGGAAGTTGAGCGCCCGTCCGAGGTCGTAGTCGACGAAATCCTGGCGCGCGCCGGCGTCGATCACGAGCATCGCGCACGTCGGGTCGGGGAACTCGCAGGCGTGGTAGAGGACCTCGTTCCCGTGGTAGCCCTCGCGATCGTCGGTCGGGTTGGCACCCGAGGCGAGCAGCATGCGCGTCAGCTCGGGGTCGCCGGCGATCCCGGCGGCGCCGTACAGCGCGACCTGGATCCACTCTCCTTGCATGAACGATTCGTCCGGATCGGCGCCGGCGGCGAGCAGGCGGCGGACGACCTCGCGGATCCCCGGCGCCCGCCCTGGGTCGCCGCGGAGCAGCCGCGAGAAGCACGCGTACAGGATTGGCTGCCAGCCGTTCGGGCCGGTCGGCTCGCTGACCGCCGCCGGCCGCGCCGCCAGCCGCCGCGACACCTCGTCGGCCTCGCCGGTGGCGCAGGCGCACGCGAGGTCGTGCCGGGCCAGCGCGGGGTCGGCGTCGAGGAGCGCCCACGCGCGCCGCAGGTCGGCGGACGTAACCGACGCGATCAACGCGGTGGCGCGCTCGGGGGCGTCGAGGGTCAGCGCCTCGACGTGGAACTTCAGCCGCGGCCACGAGCGGAACCCGTACTCGCGGGCGATCGCCAATTGCGCGAGCGCGATCGATGGGAACTCCGCTGCCGCGCGGCGACGCTTGGCCTCGTCGCGCAGTTCGCCGAGGTCCGGGCGGGGCGGCAGGGAACGCGGGTCGGACACGTCGGCTCCGGTCAAGGTGCGAGCTCGACCGCGCAGCCCGCCGCCTCGATCTCCGACACGACCGCGGGGTCCGCCGTGTTGTCGCTGATGACGAGGCTGACCTCGTCGATGTCGCAGACTTTGGCCAGCTCGACCTCGCCCAGCTTTGAGCCGTCGGCGACGATCACGCGCCGACGGGCGGCGAGCAGCATCGCTCGCTTGATCTCGGCCTCGGGCAGGTTGATGTTGGTGATGCCGCCGCGCACGTCCACGCCATTGCATCCGATGAAGCCGATCGACGCATTCAGCATGCCGAGGACGACGGTGGCGAGCGGATTGACCAGCGAGTGCTGGAGCGGTCGCACCGTGCCGCCGGTGACGACGACGGTGATCCGCGGGTAGGCCCGCTCGAGCTCGAGGGCGACGTTGAGCGCGGTCGTGAATACGGTCACGTCGCGGAGGTCCGTCCGCGCGATGAGCGCCCTCGCGACCGCCGTCGTCGTGGTGCCGACGTCGAGCAGGACGGTCTCGCCGCTCGCGACCATGCGCGCCGCGTGCGCCCCGATGTGCGCCTTCTCGGCGGCAAGGTCGAGCTCGGAGGCCTCGAACGGCTGCTCGCCGGGGACGACGTTGGCCGGGACCGCACCGCCGCGGATCCGGTGCAACCGCCCGCGCGCCTCGAGCGCCTGCAGGTCGCTGCGGATCGTCACCGTCGAGACCTGAAAGCGGCCCGAAAGGTCGACCACGCGCACGAACCCGTGGTCCTGCACGAGGCCGTCGATTCGCTCCTGGCGCAGCTCGGCCGGGACGTCGGCGTCGACCAGCTTACCCGAGTCGGGGCTCACCGGGCTAGCCTAACCGCCGCTCCGACGTGCGCCTCGGAGCGCCACCCAAGCTCAGCCCCCGACGCTGACCGCGAACACGTGCAGCGCGGGTTGTAGCTCTGGACGCTTCCGAGCGCGGGGAGCGCCACCGCCTCCATCGTCTTGCCCGCGTCGATCGGAACCGACTGCTCGAACACGTAGATCGTGTGGCCCGAGGATCCCGTCGGGTAGTTGGCGTAGTTGACCGACGCGACCTGGTCGCCCGACGGATTGCCGCTCTGGCCCGGCGCGTACCAGAAGTTGCCGACGTCGAGCGTGAACGTCGAGGTGGTGCCGTCCGCGTAATAGACAGTGCAGGACCCGGACTCCGGGGAGTTGTTGGCCGCGGTCAGGAAACCCAGCTTCGTGCCCGAGCCAGATTCCCGGATGATCTGGCCCCCGGCCATCGTGTCGTCCGGCGGCGCCGGCGCCACGTTCGGCCAGGTGAAGCTCAGACCGTCCGCGGTGACGCTGCTACCCGGCGCGAGCCCGGCCGAGGCCAGGCCCTGCGCCGAGTAGGTCGTCCCCTCCCCGTCGAATCCCTCGAAATTCGGGCTCGGATTTCTGTCGGTGTCGTCGGTGATGCCGGCGTTGTCGAAGCTGGCCGCGAGCGACGCGAACGGCACCTGGAGCTGGGCGGTGCCGAGCAATGACTGCGGCTGTCCGAGCTCGTCATAGGTGGCGTGGGCGACCAGGTCGACCGGGCCGGGGGTGGACGTCGCCGACGCCGGCGCCGTGACATGGAAAGTCGCGGTCGCCGCGGCCCCCGACGCGACCGTCCCGAAGGAGTCGGTACCGCTCGGCGTCACCGTCCAGCCGGACGGGACGCTGAGATCGATCGCGGCGCCACGGAGCGGCGAATCGCTCGGGTTGGTCAGCGTGGCTTTGACGGTGAACGCCTGCCCGGGGTTGACGAGCGCGCTCGAGCTGGTCACGCCGAGCGTCGGGCTCGGGGCTCCGGCAGCATCAGCGGCACCCCGGAGTCGGCCGAGAACGTGGGCGGGTTACCGAACCCGTTCGTGTCGGCGCAGTTGAAGCCAAGCGGGTAGCTGTCATACCCGGGGATCTGCGGGTTGCCGTTGGTCCCCTCGAACGTGTCACTCGAGTTACCGGTGAGCGACACGTCGATCCCGTCCGCTTTTGCCTTAGCCTCGAGCTCCGCCATGTAGTCGTTCGTGGCGGGCTCTGAGTGGAACAAGCTCGTTCTCGACCTGGTACAGGATCACGTCGCCCCCACGCGTGATCTGGTGCGCGGCGATGATCGGATCGATCTCCGACAACCACTGGTCCAAGGCGGCCACGAAGTCGGGCGCATCGGTCCGCGCGGTCCCGGACTGGGTCACGAGCCAGCCCGGGAACCCGCCGGCGTCGGTCTCGGCGTTGATGTACGGACCCGGGCGGGCGATCACGTACAGCCCCACTTGCTGGGCCATGTTGAGGAACTCGTTGATGTCCCTGACGCCCGAGAAGTCGTACACGCTCGGCGCCGGCGAGTGGTAGTCCCGGTCGAAGTACGGAGTCACGGCGTTGTAGCCGTCGGCCTTCATCTTCTCCAGGCGATCGAGCCACAGCGATGGCGACGGCAGCCGCCACGGATCGAACTCGCCGGCGATTGCGTGCACGGCTGTGGGCGCCCCCGGGGACGTGGGGCTCGGGGCGGTCGGGCGGCCGTAGACGAACGGGTTCCAGCCGGGGCTGTAAACGCCCTGAACCGGTACCCCTCCGCTCTGGTCGCCCATCGCCACCAGCTTCACCTTGTCGAGGCCGCCGCCGGTCGGGTCCAGGCCCCAGACGGCGATCGCGAGCGTGTTGTTGCCGTCCTCGTCGAGGATGCCCGCGGGCACGTAGAACCGGTGCTGAGGTCCGAGCTTTGAGTCGTACTGACCCATCAGCCAGCCGTTGACGTAGACGAACGCCCGGTAGTCGGCGGTGCCGGCGCCCGGACCGGGACCCGGGCCGCCGATCTGCACGGCGATCGGCACGTAGCTCTGGCGCGGTAGGTCGAGGTTGAACGTCGTCCGGTACCAGCCGATCCCGGGCGGTAGGCCGCGACGGGACCACGAGTCCGGGAGCGTCACGGGCTGCCAGGCACGGTCGGGGTAGCCGGGCAAGTCCCACCCGTGATTGGTGCCGAACAGGCCGGTGGCGTTCATCGGCCCGCGCACCGGGTCCTGGAGGTTCTCGCCGCCCTGGCTGCCCTGCAGCCGCCACGTGATCGCGGTCGACGCGCCCTGGAGCGACGCGCCGAGCAGTCCGCGCGGCGACTTCTGGGCGTCCCACGGCGGGGGTCCATAGACCCCGTCCTCGTCGTGGCCCGAGCTTTGGGTGAGCACCGCGACGACGTTGTCCTGGCCGGGGCGAAGCGCCGCCGCCGGGAACGGGAATGACATCTGGGTCTGGTCGCCACCGGCGGTGTCGGAGCCGAGGAACGCGCCGTTGAGCCAGACCGAGAACGCGCCGTGGGTGCCGCCGCCGCCGGTCAGGGTGATCCCCGTCTCGGTCCCTGTCGCGGTGAAGTGCCCGCGGTACCAGACGAATCCGGTGTGGAATCCGTAGTCGTCGGCGTACAGCACCGGGGTGGTAACGGGCTTGGTCGGGTTGGTGGTGACCGGGTGATCGGCCAGCGTCCAGGAGCTGTCGTCGTAGCCGGGCTGCGCCTCGGGCGTCTCGAAGCTGAAGCGCCAGTTGCCGAGCGCCGGCAGGCTGACCGGCGCGGGACCCCCCACGTCTCCGGTCAGCGGCCCGTTGCGGCGAGCCGTCGTCGCCACCGGCCGGCCGTTCCAACTGATCGAGGCGATCTGTGGCGGCGCCCACACGGTCAGTGCCGTGGGCCGGCTCGTATCACCGGTCAGCGCCAGCCGGGAACCGACCGCGTAAGCGTCGCGCACCAGGTAGCTGCCGCGGATGAGCACGGGGCCGGCCGACGTGCTTTCGGGCCAGAACTGCTCGGCGACCGTCTTCTGCGCGAGCAGAAGCAGCAGTGTGGGCCGCCCGCCGCCGGTGATCTGCACCTTGGCCAGGCCGCCGTGCACGTAATCGAGGCGGAGATCGCCGCGCGTGGCGTCCCAGGTGCTCGTCACCTTCCCGGACAGGACCTTGACCGTGGGGGGAGTTGAGTACCGCAGGACGGTCTCGCCGTCGGTGCCGGCCGGGCCGTACAGCAGCGCTACAGCCTGGCTTCCGATCTGGGCCTGGATCATCAGCTCGGAGGTCGAGTACACGAGCTGCTGGCCGGCGAACGCATCGTTAGCGAGGAGCAGCTTGGCGTCACGACCCTGGAGGGTGATCGCCGTGCCGGCAGCCTGAGGCACGACCGGGTAGTAGTCGGCGGCCTGCGCGGCTGTCGGCACGTTGATCGCGTCGATCGACACGTACGTGCCTCCCGAGGCCGGGTTCTTCTGGCCGCTGACGACGATCTTCAGCGTGTGACTGGTGTCGATCAAGCCGCTCACCGAGTACAGGACCTGCTGGAACTCGCTTCCCGGCGAGTAACCGTCGACGGTGGCGACCTGGTTGCCGTCGAGGTACACATCGGCGATGCCGTGGTTGCTCGCGTTCGGCGCGATCCACTGCACGGCCGTGCCGGTGAACGTGACCGACACCGAGTCCCCGGTAGTGTCGCTGAAGCTCTCGGTCTTCTCGTAGTCACCGCCGGTATAGCTCTGGTTGCTGACATGTGACCAGTTGCCGGTGTAGTCGAGCGCCGGGTTGGTGTCGTCGTAGGTGTAAGTACCGGTCTGGTCGGCATTCAGCGCCATGTGGGTGGTGACCGTTGCCGTCGAGCTGGCGTTGGCCTGGCGCATGTAGATGAATTGGGTGCCGTCGTCGGGGTTGGCGCGCGCGGTCGCCGTGACCGCTGGGTTGTCGAGCGCCGGGGCGGCCACCGGGGCCGTCTTGGTCAGCGACGGCGTCGCTTGGATGAAGTCGCCGATCAGCTTGTTCTCGCTGTACTTGGAGTTCGGGATCGCGTTCGGGTTGCTCGGCGTGCCGATCTCCCCGGTCTCCTGGATCGCGGCTCCGTAGTCGTAGGACGTGTACATGAACGGCGCCGGCAGCCAGCCCCAGTTGGTTCCCCCCACGCCCATGTAGTTGCTCTGGATCGTCACCCCGTCGGCGAGGTTGCTCTTGTAGAAGACGTTCTCGAAGTCCGGGCCGGTCAGCGCGTAGCAGTTCGCATAGCCGCTGCCGCCCCATGAGTCGTATGAGCCGCCCTGAAACTCCGGCAGCATCAGCGGCACCCCGGACTCCGCCGAGAACGTGGGCGGGTTGCCGAACCCGTTCGTGTCGGCGCAGTTGAACCCGAGCGGGTAGCTGTCATACCCGGGGATCTGCTGGTTGCCGTTGGTCCCCTCGAACGTATCACTTGAGTTACCGGTGAGCGGCACGTCGATCCCGTCTGCTTTTGCCTTGGCCTCGAGCTCCGCCATGTAGTCGTTCGTGGCGGGCTCTGAGTGGAACAGCTCGTTCTCGACCTGGTACAGGATCACGTCGCCCCCGCGCGTGATCTGGTGCGCGGCGATGATCGGATCGATCTCCGACAGCCATTGGTCCGAGGCGGCGACGAAGTCGGGCGCATCGGTCCGCGCGGTCCCGGACTGGGTCACGAGCCAGCCCGGGAAGCCGCCGGCGTCGGTCTCGGCGTTGATGTACGGACCCGGGCGGGCGATCACGTACAGCCCCACCTGCTGGGCCATGTTGAGGAACTCGTTGATGTCCCTGATGCCCGAGAAGTCGTACACGCCCGGCGCCGGCGAGTGGTAGTCCCAGTCGAAGTACGGAGTCACGGCGTTGTAGCCGTCGGCCTTCATCTTCTCCAGGCGATCGAGCCACAGCGATGGCGACGGCAGCCGCCACGGATCGAACTCGCCGGCGTAGACGAACGTGCGCTTGCCGCCGATCATCAGCGAGTACTGGTCGTACGTAATCGCCTCGGGCTTGCCGAGCAGCATGTCCCGCGGGCCCGGGATCGGATCGGGCGTGACCCGGCTCGACGACGACGACGCCGGTCCGCTCGCTCCCGAGGCGGTGTTCGCGACGACCGTGAAAGAGTACGAGCTGCCATTGGTGAGACCGGTGGCGATCACGTAGTCGTTGGGCACGTCGGCCGTGGTCTGCTGCCCGTTCGACGACGTCACCGTGTAGGAGACGACCTGGCCCTGTCCCTCGGCCGGGGCGCACCACGTGACGGTGACCGAGCCGTTGCCGGCGATTGCGTGCACGCCGTGGGCGCCCCCGGCTGGCTCGCGGCCGCCTGCCCCGGCGTGGCCACCGGACATGCCGCGCCGGGAGGCGCCACGTCGTGGCGCGTGCCGGCGGCGGCCGCTGCGGGCGCCATGCTCGTCATCGCGGCGATCCATGCGGTTGCCAAGACACCGAGCGACCTGACGGCGCCGTGGATCGGCCGCCGAGCAACGGGGAAGCGGAAACGACCGGACACTCTGTCCTCCCTGCCGTGAGGAACCTGCGAAGGCGTGCCGGCGCGTACCGGCGGCTCGGCAGGTTACGCCCTTGCGTTTTGTTGTCAAGATCGCGCGTTTCGCAAGTCTTGGTTTCGATAACGCAAGCCTGAGCTCGCGGGATGATCAGCGCGATCACGACTCCGACGATCAGCGCGCAGGCGCACGCTCCGAAGGCGAGCGTGAACCCACTGTCGGTCGGCAGGCCGTGGCGGACCGAGGCGGTGATGCAGGTCGTGGCCAGCTGGGCGCCGAACGCGCCGCCGAGAGTCCGCATCACGGTGTTGACGCCGGTGGCGACGCCGGTCTGATCCTGGCGGACCGCTGCGACGATCAGGTTGGCGAGCGAGCTCAGTCCGAGGCCGAGGCCGAGTCCAAGCACGATCGTCGGCGCCAGCAGCTCGAGCGTCGTCGCGTGCGCGTCGAACAGCGCGACGTAGGCGACCAGCACGCACGCCATCCCCGCCTGCAGCTGTGCTCGCGATCCGAGCCGCCGCTCGATCCGCCCGGTGTATGGTCCGACGACGAGCTGCACGGCAGCAGTCGGGAGCATGAACAGCCCGGCGGCGATCGCCGTCCCGCCGAACCCGACGCCGCTGCTCCTGGGGAGCTCCACCAGCGCCGGGATCACCGCGATCGAGGCGTACATCCCGACGCCGAGCAGGAACGCGGCCAGGTTCGTGGTCCACACGGCGCGCGCGGCCATCATCCGCATGTCAACCAGCGGCTCGCGCGAGCGGAGCTCGTTCAGCACCCATGCCACGACCACCGCCGCCGCGCCGGCGAACAGGCCGACTGTCCTCGGCGAGCCCCAGCCCCAGGTGGTGGCCTCGCTGACCGCGACGAGCAGGCCGGCCAGGCCGGTGGCCATCAGTGCCGCCGAGCACCAGTTGATTTTCGCGGCGTTCCGGGCCGGGGATCGCGGCACGCACGCGATCGTGAGCGGCGTGGTCGCCGCGATCACCGCGAGCGGCAGCCAGAACAGCCAGTGGTAGGAGAGGTCCCGGAGGATGAAGCCGGGAACGATCAGGCCGAGGCCCGCGCCGATTCCGACCAACGAGGAGACGAGGCCGATCGCGCCGGCGATCCGCTCGCGCGGGAACTGGTCGCGAACGATGCCGAACGCCAGCGGGTAGATCGCGCCGCCGGCCCCCTGGATCGCGCGCCCGAGCAGCATCACCGGCAGCGACGACGCGAGCGCGCAGATCAGCGTCCCGCCGGCCAGCGTGACCATCGCCGCGCCGAGGACGCGGTCCTTGCCCAGGATGTCCCCGGCCCGGCCGAGGATCGGGGTGAGCACCGCGGTGCTGAGGAGGTTTGCGGTCAGGATCCATGCGGCTCCGCTCGAGCTCGCCCCGAGCGCGTGCTGGATGGTCGGCAGGGCGGGGACGACGACCGCCTGGAGCAGGGCGAACGTGGTGCCGGCGATGGCCAGGACCGCGAGGATCAGCGCGTGCCGAGCACTGCCGGCGGCCGCCTGATCTCGTTCGACGACGTAGGGGATGGTGGACATTCGTGCTCGCCTCCTTGGCTTGAGAGGGTTCCGACGATGCGTCCACGGTACGGGGCTGTTGCAAGACTTCCAATAGCTGTAGAGCGCTACTAGATATCCAATCGTCTTGCTATTGATGCCGTATGGTGTCCGGGAATGGATCTGGTCGGCGAGGCCATCGGCGCGATGCGTACCGGCGAGCCCCAGGCCGCGCGGGCGCTGCTGAAGCCGCCGTGGGGGCTGCGCTTCACCGCGGCCGGCGGCGCGGGCGTGCAGGTGATCCTGCGGGGGGCGGCCTGGCTCCTGCCGCCGGATGGGGGCGAGCCCATCCGCATGGAGGCAGGCGACGTGGCGCTGATTCGCCGGCAGCGCCCGCACGGCATGGCCGACGACCCGAGCACGCCGCTGTACGACGTGACGATCGACGAGCACGACCCGGCGGCGCATTGGCCCGCTGACGGGAGCGCGATGGACGAGGGCACGCCGGGAACCGTGCTGCTCGGCGGGAGCTACTACCTGAACGGCGCCCGGCCCCATCCGCTGTTCGAGAGCCTGCCCGACGTCATCCACCTGCCGGCGCGCATCGGGGCGCCCGGTCCGGTTCGCACCGTCGTCGAGCTGCTCGGCGCCGAGATGGACTCCGAGCATCCCGGAACGAGCGCCGCCGTTCCGGCGCTGCTCGATCTGCTGCTGCTCTACACGATGCGGACCTGGCTCGAGACCACCACCCAGCCGATCGGCTGGGCCCATGCGCTTCGCGACCCGGCGCTGCGCGTCGCGCTAGATGCCATCCAGGAGCGGCCGGCCGAGCCGTGGACGGTGGCCTCGCTCGCTCGCGAGGCCTCGCTGTCACGCGCCGCGTTCGCCCGCCGCTTCACCGCGCTCACCGGCCAGCCTCCGCTGACCTACCTCACCTGGTGGCGCATGACGATCGCCGCCCGGCTCCTGCGGACGACCGACGCGTCGCTTCAGACGATGGCGGGCCGCGTCGGATACAGCTCGGAGTATGCGTTCAGCAAGGCGTTCAAGCGCGAGCTCGGGCTCGCTCCCGTCCACTACCGACGCCAGCAGCGGGCCACTGCCGAGGCATAGGCTTTAGGGGATGGACGCCACCGATCCGGCACGGGCGCCGCTGGCGGACGAGACCCTGGAGGCCGTGCTGGGCGCGGTGCCTCAGGGGCTCCTGATCGTCAACGACCGTCACGAGGCGGTGTATGCCAATCGGCTGGCGCGCGACGTTCTCGGCGACGCGCTCGACGACCGCGGCCGGCGCGCTCCGCGCATACATCGAAGCGAACCTCGCCTTCATGCACGAGCACCGCAACCACATGATCGCGATCATCGAGATCTACCGCGGGACCCGCCGACGCGATGGCAGGCTCCCGTTCGACACCGCGCCGATCGATGCATCGACGGCCTACCTCGAGCAGTTCCTGCGGAGCTTTCAGGAACGCGGCGAGTTCCGCGACTTCGATCCACGCGTGATGGCCTACGCGATCCGGAGCGCGATCGATGCGATTCCGCAACAGCTGGCGAAAGGCCACGACCTCGACCTGGAGCACTAGGGGGCCGAGCTCGCCGACCTGTACGTGCACGCCGCCCGGATCGATTCCTAGCCGGCATCCTGTTGGCTCGCCTGACCGGGGGCCAGGCGAGCCCGGGGTCTCATTCGATCGTGAGCGGCGTCCCGATCGGCAGCAGCCTGGCCAGCTGGACGATCTCCCAGTTGGGCACGCGGATGCACCCGTGCGACGGATGGCCGGGGATCAGCGACGGCTCGTTCGTGCCGTGGATGCCGATCACGCCGCCGCCGGGCCAGTCGGTCTCGACGTTCGACAGCGCGGAGGTGCCGAACGCCACCGGCCCGTAGATGCTGCCGGCCCCAAACCCGGTCAGCCGGTCACGGATGTAGAACTGGCCGTGAGGCGTGGGCGTGCTGGGCGCGCCCGTGCCCACGCGCGTGCTGAAGATCGCCTTGCCGTTTCGATAGAGGGTCAGCGTCATCCTCTCGGTCGAGACGACCACATAGGTGTGCACCGTCTGCGGCGCTCCGAGCGTCCACTGAGGGACCCACCCGATCTGCCCGGCGGGGCGGAGCGGGAGCCGCACCTGCACCCACCAGGCGCCGTGGATAAGGACGCGCTGCTGCTCGAACAACAGCTCACTCGTCCCGTC
This sequence comes from uncultured Solirubrobacterales bacterium, assembly GCA_963796575.1. GTDB lineage: Bacteria > Actinomycetota > Thermoleophilia > Solirubrobacterales > Solirubrobacteraceae > Palsa-465. Next base: position 204,291 of record CAWCMG010000026.1, read on the forward strand.
CTGCGTGGTGAGCCCCAGATACCCGATAACCCGCGAGTGCCTGGACGGCGCGGCGTAAGCGTCGGTGCCGGTCTCGAGGTATGCCCACGTCGATCTCAACCCGGGATGCGAGAGCACCTGACGCTTGACCGTCGCCGCCTGTCCGATGGCCGGCAGCGCGAGCGCCGCCACGAGCGCGAAGGCGCAGAGCGCCGCGGCCCGAAGGCCGCGGCGGCTGGTTGCAGGGTGATCCCTCATGTCACCCGGTGAACGACGGCGCCCGCACTGCCGTGGCCGCCTTGGCGGCGAACACCTTCACCTTTGCCATCTCCTTGCAGCTGGGGCTGCGGACGAAGATGGTCCCGCTCTGCGTCGGCTCGACCTTAAACGTCGTCTTGCCGTTCTTGCCGGTGCTCCTGGTCACGCTCTTCCCGCCCGGGAGTGTGATCCGCACCTTGGCGCCCGACACCGCCGCGCCGTGGCGGGTGACCGACACGATGATCGTGTCCACCTGGCCTGCGCGCACCTTGTAGCCCATCGTCGATGCCCGGCAGACGCCCGGGAAGGTCTTGGGCGGAGGCACGATCGTCGTGGTCGCGCACACGCTGCCGGTCAGCGTCTCGCCGGCCGGGCAGGTGGTGGGTGGCACGCACTGGCCGCCCGAGAGGACCTGGCCGCTGGGACACGTCGAAGGAGGCACGCACTGGCCTCCCGAGAGGACCTGGCCGCTGGGGCAGGTGGTGGGTGGCACGCACTGGCCGCCGGACAGGACCTGGCCGCTGGGACACGTCGAAGGAGGCACGCACTGGCCGCCCGAGAGGACTTCGCCGCTCGGACAGCTGGTGGGCGGCACGCACACGCCGTTGGTCAGCGTCTCGCCCGTGGGGCAGCTCGTCGGCGGCACGCACGTGCCGTTGACGAGGGTGTCGCCGGTCGGGCACGTCGGCGTGCAGCCGGTCTTCGGCGCGCTGATCGTGGCCGACGACGGCGATCCCATGTAGCTGTTGCCGAGCACGTAGGTCTCCGGCACCGAGGTCGTGACCGTGAACTTCTGCGTGGCCGTGGCGCCCGAGGGCGAGGTGAACGACGTCGGCTGCCCGAAACTCACGGGGCCGGTCTGAGTCCCGACGGCGCCCTGCGTGAAGTAGTTCTGATTGAGGCCGGTGTTGCCCTTGTCCGTGCTCGAGGCCAGCTCCCTAACGTTCTGGCCGACGGGGATGTTCTCAGTGGTACCGCTGAAGTACGACTCGGTGATCGTGATCGTTGCGGTGTATTCGCCGTTGAGCGGCGTCACGCACTGAGAAGGACCGGCGGACACCGACAGGATGTGCGCCGAGGCCAGGGCCGGGAAGGCCAGGACCAGGAAGAAGGCAGCGGCCATGCTGCCTATCCGACGTTTGTTGACCATTCCTACTCATTCCTTGAGGTCGTTGGACGTACACAAAGAACGGAAAACGTACGAAAAACTCACGCTTGGGCGGGTTGCTGCCGATAACGCAAAACCCTAGAAAGCTGTGTTTCTTGTGTCGCGGGCGTTTAGGCGTTCAGAACTGCCAGCGGCCGGCGTGCAAGAGAGCGTGCTCGCGACCGGCTCGGTCGTGCCCGCTGACGCTGACCTCGTCAGAACCAATACTTACGTCCAGGTGATCCGTGCTCTGGTTGACGCGATCGCGCTCCGCGGGCGCGGCGGCGTTTGCCGGCGGAGAAGGGCGGGCGAGACGCAGAAACTTGACACTCGGCAGCGCTCCGGCGCCGAGCGTGCGGAAAGCGGCGCCAGAGCCGACTGAATAGACATTCACCTGGCGGTGGCGCGTCGAGTGTCGACTTATCGGGCCTCGCGGACAATCGGTGTCGGGCTCGTGCGGGTCGGGATAATCGGGCGGTGGACGTGAAGCCGTTCCGGATCGAGCGCTACTACGCGCAATACGAGTTCACGACTCGGTACATGCTTTCGAGCAGCGATTGCGAGTCCCGCACGATCGAGGAGCTGCTCGGGCTGGAACCGGACGCGCACGAGCGACTCCTCGCGACCTGGTGTGGCTACACGGAGTCGGCCGGGGCGCCCGAGCTGCGCGAGGCGATCGCGGCGCTGTACGAACGGATCGATCCCGACGACGTGATCGTCACCTCGTGCGCCGAGGAGGGCATCTTCCTTCTCTACCACTCGCTGCTCGGCCCCGGGGACCACGCGATCGTCGAGACGCCGTGCTACGAGTCAGCGCTCGAGCTAGCGCGGAGCACCGGCGCCGACGTGGGCGAGTGGCGGCGGCGCTACGAAGACGGCTGGGCGCACGACTTCGCTGCGCTCGAGCGATCGGTGCGCGGCGATACGCGGCTGCTCTACCTGAACCAGCCGCACAATCCCACGGGCACGCTGATGGACCGCGCGATGCTCGAGCGGGTCTGCGACCTGGCGCGCTCACACGGGCTCGTGCTGTTCGTCGACGAGGTCTACCGCGAGCTCGAGCACGATCCCGACGACCGGCTTCCGGCGGCATGCGATCTCGATGAGCGCGCGGTGTCGCTCGGCAGCATCTCGAAGAGCTACGGGCTGCCCGGGCTGCGGCTCGGCTGGCTCGTGACGCGCGACGGCGCCATCCGCGACGCGATCATGCGGATGAAGGACTACACGACGATCTGCTCGAGCGCGCCGAGCGAGGTGCTCGCGGCGGTCGTGCTCAGGAACCGCCACGTGCTGCTCGAGCGCAACCTCGCGATCGTGGAACGGAACCTGCCGCTGCTCGACGACTTCATCGAGCGTCACGGCGACACGTTCGAGTGGGTGCGCCCGACCGCGAGCCCGATCGGGTTCCCGCGTGTCAACGGCGTCGCCGACGTGGACGAGATGTGCGCTCGGCTCGCGGAGCTGGGCGTGCTGCTGCTCCCGGGTTCGGTCTACGACCAGCCGACCCACGTGCGGATCGGCTTCGGCCGCGCCAACATGCCGGACGCTTTGCGGCTGCTCGAGGCATGCCTCGGGGCGCCGTCGACCGCCTGACCGCTGATTTATGCGCCGCTCCGCGGTCGTAGGGTCACCTAGCGTCAAGACTGCAACCGAGGAGAAGTCATGGGCAAGCTGATGGTCACCGAGTTCGTGTCGGTCGACGGCGTGTTCGAGGATCCGGGCGGTGCCGAGGGGTATGAATACGGCGGCTGGACGTTCGAGTACAACCGCGGCGAGGACGGCGACCAGTTCAAGGTCGACGAGTTGATGGAGGCGGAGGTCCAGCTGCTGGGGCGGCGGACGTACGAGGGCTTTGCGGCGGCCTGGCCGTCGCGCGAGGGGGTGTTCGCGGACAAGATCAACAACGGCGCGAAGTACGTGGTCTCGAGCACGCTCACCGACCCGGAGTGGCAGAACACGACCGTGATCTCCGGCGATGCGGCCGCGGGGGTCTCGACGCTGAAGGACGAGACCGACGGCGCGATCCTCGTCGCCGGCAGCGGCACGCTCGTGCAGTCGCTGCTCGCGGCCGACCTCGTCGACGAGCTTCGGCTGATGATCTTCCCGACGATCCTCGGGCGCGGCCGGCGGCTGTTCCCGGAAGGAATCGACCGGCTGAAGTTCAAGCTCGCGGAGAGCAGGACGGTCGGCCCCGACGGCGTCCAGGTTCAGGTCTACACGCGAGCCGAGTAGATGATCGATCAGCCAACCGCCGAGGCCGCGCTCAGGGCACTCGACCCGCTCGTCGGCGAGTGGAGCTTGACGGCCGTCGGGCCCGACGGCGAGCCGTGGCCCGGCGAGGCCCGGACGACGTTCGAGTGGCACTCCTCGGGCGCGCACCTGGTGCAGACCACCACGATCGAAATGCCCGAGGCGCCCGACAGCATCTCGATCATGGGATGCGACGCGGCCAACGGGACCTACTACCAGCTGTACTCAGATGAGCGCGGCGTGTGCCGGGTGTTCGGGATGAGCATCTCCGAGACCGAGTGGAAGCTGTGGCGCGACGGCGAGCCGTTCCCGCAGCGCTTCACCGGGAGGTTCGAGGACGGCGGCCGGCGGATCGCCGGCCGCTGGGAGAAGGCGGAGGACGGCACGAACTACACGACCGACTTCGACCTCACGTACGTCCGGGTGGCGTAGCGGTCGGGGCTCGTCAGAGCCGGGCGTCCTGGACGAGCAGCGCGATCTGGACCCGGTTGTCGGCGTCGAGCTTCGACAGCACGCGGGTGACGTGGGCCTTGACGGTCGCGACGCTCATGTACAGCTCCGCGGCGATGTCGGCGTTGGACTTTCCCTGTCCGATCGCCTCGGCGACCTCGCGCTCTCGGTCGGTGAGCGCGTCGAGGCGCTGACGGGCCGCGCCCCGGCGCGCCTCCGTGCCGGCGCCTTCGGCGGCGACGTGCTCGATCAGCCGGCGGGCGACCGCCGGCGACAGGATCCCGTCGCCGCCGGCAACGAGCTCGATCGCCCTGACGATCTCCGCCGGTGGGGTGTCCTTGAGCACGAACCCGTCGGCGCCGGCGCGGAGCGCGCGCAGTACGAGCTCGTCGGCGTCGAACGTGGTCAGCACGAGCACCCGGGGCGGCTGGGGCTGTCCGCGCTCGGCGCGATCGCGTGGTGGCAGTTTGCGATCTCGGCCGCGCTGAGCGTGGTGTGCACGGTCGGCGTCGCCCGGCTGGCGATGGCCGTCTACCGGCGGTCGATCCTCCGCACCGGAGCACGGGTCCGGCTCCGTGACCTCGTGCCCCTTCGCCAGCTCGCTCGGGAGAGCCGCTGATCAGCTCGTGCAAGAGCGCCGCTGATTCAGTGGCTCGCGCGCGCGTGCTTGGGGAGCCAGAACACCGCCGTGCACGCCGCCGCCAGGAACCCGACTGCGACCAGCAGCGCATGATCGGAGGCCCCGACGAACGCGACCGGACCGTGGCCGCCGCCGAGCCGGTCGAACAGCACGGTTCCAACGGCCGCGATCCCGATCGACATCGCCAGCTGCTGGATCGACTCGAGCAGGCCCGAGGCGGAGCCGATCTCGTGCGGCGCGACCCCGGCCAGGATCACGTCGAACATCGGGACGAACACCATCCCCATGCCGAAGCCGGTGATCGCGAGCGGTCCTGCCAGATCCCACGCCGTGACACTGCCGCTGTCCACGCGCAAGACGATGTCGACCACGATCAGGCCGATCGCCATGATCACGATCCCGATGTGCATCGTCGTCCGCCCGATCTTGGCCAGCAGCGCGGACGAGGTGATCGAGCCGCCGATCGCGGTCACCGGGATCGCCACGGTCGCGACCGCGCAGGCCAGCGGGGTCAGGCCGAGGCCGGTCTGGAACATCACGTTGAGCGCGATCATCATCCCGCCCATCGCGCCGATGAAGCCAAGCACGACGGCCAGCCCCGCGACGTAGGCGCGGCGGCGAAGGATCGACGGCTCGACCAGCGGAGCGCGGCCCTGGCGCGAGCGCCGAGCCTGGAGCACGCCGAACGCGGCGAGGGCGACGAGGCCAAGTCCGAGCAGCGCGAACGACCACGCCGGCCACCCGTGCTCGCGGCCCTCGATCAGCGGATACACGAGCGCGAAACCGCCCACCATCGCAAGCGTGATGCTCGGGGCGTCGAGGCGCGCGCCCGGCGCCGTCGGCGCGGACCGGGGCAGGTACCGCCGGCCGGCCTGGATCGCGAGCAGGCCGATCGGGACGTTGACGAGAAAGATCGCCCGCCAGCCGGTGCCGACGATGTTGAGGTTGACGAGTGCGCCTCCCACGAGCGGCCCGGCGACCGCGGCCAGGCCCATCACCGGGCCGAACACGCCGAACGCCTTCTGCTGACCCTCGTCGCCGAACAGTTCGCGGATCAGGCCGAACCCCTGCGGCACCATGATCGCGGCAACGGCACCCTGGAGTGCCCGGCCGGCGATCAGCGCGCCCGCGGTTGGGGCGAGCGAGCAGAGCACCGACGCGGCCACGAAGCCGCCGATGCCGGCCAGCAGCACGCGCCGGCGTCCGAACAGGTCGCCGAGCCGGCTGCCGAGCAGCAATGTCACCGCCATTGCCAGCGTATAGGCGGCGGAGATCCACTCGAGCGCCGCGTACGAGCCGCCGAGGTCTCGCCGAATTGCCGGCGCGGCGGTCTGAGCGATCGTCGAGTCGAGCAGGTCCATGACCGATGCGGCGAGGACCACGAGGAAGCCCAGCCAGATTCTCCGGCTGGAAGGCCGCGCCTGAGCGACGGCCACGGAGGGAGTGAATGTGGTGGTTGACATGGGTCCAAGGCTCTCGAAAATTGCGGTCAATTTCGGTCCGCAAAAGCGCGCGAGGGCGACCATTGCGGACAACTGCAGTCCGCAATCTGTGGAATCATGCACGGCATCATGGTTCAGACCTCCGCCCGCCTACTCGCACTGCTTTCACTGCTGCAGATGCGCCGGGAATGGACCGGCCAGGAGCTCGCCGACCGCCTTGAGGTCGGCCCTCGCACGATCCGTCGCGACGTCGACAAATTGCGGTCGCTCGGCTACCCGGTCGAGGCCGCGCCCGGCGTCGCCGGCGGCTACCGGCTCGGCAACGGCGGCGAGCTTCCGCCGCTGCTGCTCGACGACGCCGAGGCCGTCGCCGTCGCCGTCGGCCTGCGGACCGCGGCCGCCGGCGGGATCGCCGGGATCGAGGAGACATCGGTACGCGCACTGACCAAGCTCGAGCAGGTCCTGCCCAGCCGGCTTCGGCGGCGGGTCAGCGCCCTCAGCGACGCGACCTCGACGTTCGGCGTCGAGGGCCCGCGAATCGACGCCGACGTGCTGGCCACGCTGGCCGGCGCCTGCCGCGACCGGACGCGCCTGCGCTTCGCCTACATCGCGCGGGACGAGAAGGCATCGCAGCGCAACACCGAGCCCCACTCCGTCGTCTACAGCGGCCACCGCTGGTACCTGGTGGCGTTCGACCTCGACCGCGACGACTGGCGCACGTTCCGGATCGACCGGATTCGCGGTCGCCTGCGGCCGGGGGAGCGCGGGCAGCGGCGGACCGTGCCCGGTGGCGATCCGGCGGCGTTCGTCAAGGAGCGGTTGCGCGGGGTCCGGGACAGCGACGCCGACGCCGAGCCGGGCAGGGTCCGCCTCCGTGCGGCGGTCACGCGCGTTCGCGGACGGATCCCCGCCCGCTACGCGAGCGTCGAGCCCGACGGCGAGGACGCCTGCATCGTGACCAGCCGGAGCGCGTGGTCATACAGCTTCCTGGTCTGGATGGCGACGCTCGACGAGCCGATGGAGGTGCTTGGCCCGCCGGAGCTCGCGGAGGCGGCGCGGGCGCTGGCCGCGCGGCTGGGCGCGGCTGCCTGACCCGCCGGCGGCCGATTCGCAGTCAGGCTTGCGGACGCACCCCGGTCACCCGAGCGTCGATGTCAGGATGACCGAACGCCCGCGCCACCGAGACGCGGTGGCGCCCATCGAGCACGTAGTAGCCGTCGGGCCGCTTGACCAGCTCGACCGGCGGAAGCGCGTCCCCTCGCCGGTGGGCCAGAGCAATCCGTTCCCAGCGCCGGCGCACGACATCCGAGGTGGGCCGGAAGCACGCGTCGAAGTGCCGCGTGGGCTCGAGCGTGCCGACGATCGCGACGAGCGGGACCACCTGCATACGCGGCAGGCCGCCGAGGTGAACCGCCGGGTCCTCAAGCGTGCGCGGATGGCGCCAATCTCGCCGGCCACTGAACCAGCGGCGCATACGCGCGACCGTATGCCGGCGACGGGCGCGGCGGAAGTCGGCCTCCGCGTCGAGGGTGGGCATTCCGGTGGCGTGGTTCTGCAGCAGCGCGAACATCTCTGATTCCAAATTAGCCGCTGGATGCGCAGACGCAATTGGGCGTCTGCCTCTTCCAAGGCCTTAGCTCTGGGCGGTCGGCCCTTAGCCGAGGTCAGAGGTCTTACGCGAGGTAATCGGCAGGGGCGCTTGGCCCCTTACCGGGCGACAGCTCCCAGCCGAAGCAGATCGAGCGCCAACTGGGTTGCGCGCGCTCGTAGAACCGGTGGGCGGCGGCGCGGGTCTCGGCGGAATCGAGCTCGAGGTGCGTGGCGCCCCGTCCGCGTGCCCAGTCCTTGGCCTCGTCGAGCAGGCGCTTGCCGATCCCGAGCGAACGGCGGTCGCGGTGGACAGCGAGGTCCTCGACCCAGACGCGCCGGCCGAAACGGACCGACAGGATGTCGTCGTACCCGGTGCAGAACCCGACGAACTCCTCGCCGACCGTGGCGACGAGCACGACCGCGCCATCGGAGACGATCGCGTGCCGCAAAGCGGCCGCCGCGCGACCTGCATCCCACTGCGCCGGACGGGCACCCGGTGGTGCGAACAGCCACTCGTACATCGAGACGACCTGGTCGATGTCGTCGATCTCCGCGGCCCTGACGATCAGCGAGTCCATCAGCCGATGATCGCAGCCAGCTCGCGCGACAGGTCGCCGTTCGCCGCCACCAACACCTGCTCGAGGTCGAGCCAGATCGCGACCAGCCGCAGCTCCGCGGCGAGCTCCGCGGCGACACTGTCGCGGTTGACCCCGTCCTCCGCGAACGCGCCTTGGACGAGCAGGGCGCTCCGCTGGCGGTCGGATTTGAGATCGACTCGGGCGACCAGGGTCTCGCCGAGCAGGAACGGCAACACGTAGTAGCCGTGCGTGCGCTTGGCGGCCGGCGTGTAGATCTCGATCCGGTAGCGGAAGTCGAACAGCCGCTCGGTGCGCTGGCGAAACCAGATCAGCGAGTCGAACGGCGTCAGCAGCGCGCGGGCGTGGAGCCGGCGCGGCCGGCGGGCGTCGGGCCACAGGTAGGCGGGGGCGTTCCATCCCTCGACCTCGACCGGCGTCAGCTCGCCGGAGGTGACCAGCTCGGCGACGCGCGCCTTTGACGCCGCGCGCGGCAGGCGGAAGTAGTCGCCGAGGTCCGGCTCGGTCGCCACGCCGAGTGCGCGCGCAGCGATCCGGACGAGCTCGCGCTGGGCGTCCGCCGGGTCTGGCGTCGGCCGCTCCCGGATCGCGGCCGGGACGACGCGGTCGAGCGTGTCGTACAAGCGCTCGAAGTTGACGCGCCTGGCCGCACCTACCCGCCCCGTGAAGAACAGGTGCTCGAGCGCGACCTTGCCCTCGTGCCAGTTCCACATGTGCCCGGGCCGGGGCGGAGGGCGGACCGCGCCGGTGTCCCGCGCGCGTACCGGCCCCTGCTCGGCGACGAGCTGGAGCGTCTCGGCGACCAGGTCCGGTTGCTCGCGAGCGATCCTTGAGATCGAGCCCCACGCCTCCTTTTCGACGTCGGCCATCCGCCAGCGGAACAGGGGGTGCAGCTCGATCGGGAACAGCGATGCCTCATGGGCCCAGTACTCGACCAGCCGCCGGTCGATCCGCCCGGTGCCATGGCCGGCGATCCGGTCCAGGCGCGCCCGGTCGTACGGTCCGAGGCGGGAGAACACCGGCATGTAGTGCGACCGGACGAACACGTTGACCGAGTCGAGCTGGAGCAGGCCGACCTGCTGCACGAGCGCCGCGATCTTGTTCACGCTCGGTGGCCTGGCCGGTCGCGGCCCGCCGAAGCCCTGGGCGGCGAGCGCGATCCGGCGGGCGGCGGCGCGGTTCAGCTGAGGCGTTCCATTGTCCATGAGCGAAGACGTTCCAATATGTCGGCTCGTTCGGATGGCGGTGTCGAGCCCGCCAACCAGGTCAAGCGCGGTCCGGCGGGTGCCGATCAACCGGGCATGGAAGTCTCGTCCTTGCCGCTGGGAAGGCCGGTCCGCCGGCGGATCGGCCGGCGCGCGCTGCCCGTTGTCGTGCTCGTGCTGGCCGGGCTGTGGCTGGCGCTCCACAAGGACGTCCAGTACTACAAGGTCACGTCCGGGTCGATGGAGCCGACGTTGCAGATCGGCCAGCGGGTCGCCGCCGAGCGCTCGCACACGCCACGAGTGGGGGACATCGCGCTGTTCCATCCGCCGGTGGGAGCGCGACCGCGCGATCCGCTGTGCGGTTCGAGCGATGAAGGCAGCGGGCACACGCTGCCTTGCGGCGTGCCGCTCCCGCAGGAGTCGAACTCGACTTTCATCAAGCGCGTGGTCGCGGGCCCCGGCGACACGGTGGCGATCGTCAACGGGCACGCCGTGGTCAACGGCATCACCCAGAGCGACCCGTACATCGAGCCGTGCACGGGCAGCGAGGCCACGTGCAGCTTCCCGACCCCGGTGAGGGTGCCGGCGGGCGACTACTACATGCTCGGGGACAACCGTGGGACCTCGGACGACAGCCGGTTCTGGGGACCGGTGCCCGGCGCGTGGATCATCGGCACGGTCGTGCGCTGCTCCGACCTGCGGACCGTCTGCCACGCCGTTCGCTGACCTGCGCCACTGGCTACGATCCGGGCCATGAGCGACGACTCGCTTGTGCCCCGGCCGAGCGACCAGCGCCCCGACCTCCGCGCGTCGGACGCCGAACGAGAGCAGACGGCCGAGACGCTCCGGCGCGCGATGGGCGAGGGACGGTTGAGCGTCGAGGAGTTGGAAGAGCGGCTGCGGGCGGCCTACACGGCTCCGACCGTACGCGAGCTGGAGTTGCTCGTCTCGGACGTCACGGCGCCCGGAGCTGCCGGTGGCGCGACGGCCACCCCGGTGGGCACGAGCGGGTTGACGGTGCGGGAGGGTCCGGGCGGTGATCGCTGGGTCGTCTCGATCATGAGCGGCCACGACCGGCGCGGGCGGTGGCGGTCGGTGCGCGCTGCACGGTGCTGAACATCATGGGAGGCAGCAGCATCGACCTCAACGATGCGGAGCTGTCCGACCGGGTCACCCAACTGAACGTCTTCTCGGTTATGGGAGGGGGCGAGGTCCGGGTCCCCGACGGTGTGGAGGTAGAGGTGTCGAATCTGGCGATCATGGGCGGCAACGATGTCCGGCTCGGCGACCAGGTGGTGCCGCCGGGCGGCCCGGTGATCCGGATTCGTCTCGTCTCCATCATGGGCGGTACCGGCGTCAAGCGGGGCCGGAGGCCGTCGAAGGAGGAGCGCCGGCGCCAGAGGGAGCTGCGCGAGGCCAAGAGCCGCGGCGAGATCGACGCCTAGGCGCTACTGATACAGAACGAGCTGGTGCACGCAGAACGCGAAGAACAGCGCCAGCAGGCTCCACGTGATCGGCCAGCTCAGCGTCCGTAGGAACGCCACGTCGAAGTCGCCGAAGCGGAGCACGTACACGAAGATGCCCGCCAGCATGATCGCGTAGACGATGATCGCCGCCAGCGGTGAGAGCGCGAGGCCGATGATCGGCGCGACGATCAGGCCCAGCACCACCCAGGCGGCGATCGTGAGGATGTCAACCGTGATGCTGGTCCGCTGCCGGCCCACGATCGTCATGAAGCCGGCTGCTCCGACGAGCGCGGCGACCAAGAACACCCCGAGCGGCCAGTGGGAGCTGAAGTTGAAGATCGCGCCCATCAGCTTGCCCCCGACCCAGAGCAGGAACGGATCGACGACCGCGACCGCCGCGTAGCAGGCGCCGATGTCGATGGTCGAGTCCCAGGGGTTCCCGAACACCGGCCGGCGAACCACCAGCGCCTCTCGCAGCGCATCGGGCGCGAGCGCCCCGCGCAGGGTCTGCGTGCTGTCAGGTTCGGTAGCCAACTTTCGGGCCTCGACCCGGAATGGTAGGGAGCTGGGCGACTGCTCGCGGAGTGAGCCGCTTCTCCCGTGCCCGGACCAACTGACTGATGCTCTGAGTCCGATCGCTAGGGTGAGGCGAGTGCGCATCGCCGTGCTCGCCGACATCCACGGAAACCTGCCCGCGCTGCGCGCGGTGCTGGTGGAAATCGACCGGGATCCGGTCGACGCGATCGTCGTCGCCGGCGACGTGGTCGGCGGCCCGCTCGTCCGCGAGACGCTCGAGCTGCTCGCCGCTCGGCGTGAGCCGATGCGCTGGGTCCGCGGCAACTGCGAGCGCGAGGCGGTCGCGATCCATGACGGCGCGCCGGTGTCCGACGACCCTGCCGGCCGGGCGGCGGCGTGGAGCGCGAAGGCGCTGGACGGTCGCTGGCGGGGTGAGCTCGCCGCGTGGCCGATCAGCCTCATCCTCGACGACGTGTGCTTCTGTCACGGCTCACCCGGCCGCGACGACGAGATCATCACCCGGATCACCCCTGACCCCGTGCTGCGCGAGTCGCTTACTGAAGTAGCGGAGTCGCTCGTCGTGGGCGGCCACACCCATCAGCAGATGGTCCGGAACGTGCACGACGCCCTGACCTATGCCAACGCCGGCAGCGTTGGAATGCCGTACGAGGGCCACCCCGGCGCGTTCTGGATGATCGTTGCCGACGGGTCGCCAGAGCTCCGGGAGACGAGCTACGACGTCGGCGCCGCGCTCGAGGAGCTCCGCGCCGCCGACTTCCCCGACGTCGAGGAGCAACTGGCCGGGTCGCTGCTGGACCCCACCGATCCGGACTGGGTGGCCGCGTTCTTCGAGCACGGCGCCGGCCGCGGCGAGGATCCGGGCGAGCCGCCGAGCGCCGCCTAGTCCTGCCGGACGGACGCGGGGCTCGGGCTGATCCCGGCGCCGGAGTCGTCCAGCAGAGCCTTCAGTGCCGCAAACGCATCGGCATCGAGGCGCGCCGGCACGTCGCCGCCGATCATGCCGAGCGCGGCCTCGGACGTGTAAGCGGGTCGGTACGGGCGCTCGGAGACCAGCGCCTCGTACACGTCGGCCACGGCCAGCACGCGCATCGAGATCGTCTGCTCCTCGGCGGCGAGGCCGCGCGGGTAGCCGCGGCCGTCGAGCCGCTCGTGGTGGGCGCTCGCGATTGCCGCGAGCCCATCGAAGCCCGGCACGTGCCCGAGGATCTGCTCGGTGAGCAGTGCGTGGTCCTTGAACCTGGCATGCTCGGCCTCGGTGAGCGGCCCGGGCTTGTCGAGGATCCGGTTCGAGATCGAGAGCTTGCCGATGTCGTGCAGCAGCGCCGCCCGCCGGAGCTCGCGCACCGCCGGCTCGTCGAAGCCCAGCACCGTGGCCATCCCGGTCGCGATCGCGCACACGCGATCGCAGTGCGCGTGGGTCCAGGGCGACTTCGCGTCGATCACGCCGGCAAACCCTTCGGCGATCCGGTCCAGCCGGTCCTCGTCGGCGGTCAGGACACGATCGGGCGGCTCGACCGCAGACACGTCCGGCCTCAGCAACGACGCCCAGAACCACTCGTCGGCGCGGAACGACCGCAGGGCCTCGACAAGCATCGGATCGAACCACTGCCCTTCGCGCTTCCCGGCGACGCGATAGGCGACGTTCACGCCACGCGCGACCTGAAACACGTCCACCGTCTGCGCCAGGCACATGATCCTCGCCGCCAGCGGGATCTCGCTGTCGCTCAGACCGAGGGGCTGGCCGTGGCCGTCCCAGTGCTCGTCGAGTGCACGGATCGCCTCGGCCGTCGCCTCGGAGAATCCGAGCTTCCGGGCGATCTCGGCGCCGCGGTGGCAGCGCGCCGTCATCAGCGACCGGGTCACGTGACCCTCGTTGCGGATGGCCCGCAGCCGCTCGGCCCGTTCGCTCAGCGATCCATCGGGTGCAACGGTCTTCAGCGACCACACGAAAGCGGGCACCGGACGCGACCAGTCAACGAGCTTCGAGGTCCGCTTGGCCTCCTGGTCGTCAGCGCCGAACAGCGCCGCCATGTGCGCCGAGTTCGCCGAGCACCCGGCGTCCTTGAGCAGCAGGGCGTAGAACAAGTCGGATCGGGCGGTCGCGTCGAGTCCAAGCTCGTCGGCCAGGCGCATCCCGATCAGACACGAACGTGCCGCATGGCCCGGCGACTCTCCCTCGGCGACGTCAAGGGCGCTGGACAACGCGCCAATCAACTCGGACAGCGCGATCTCGTGGGAGCCGGCCATCACTGCAAAGTATCGGCGCGGAGTCCGTTAGGACAACCGGTTGGTCGGCGCGCGGACGGTCTACGCTTCGATGGCATGTGCGACCTCCGCGGAGAGCATGGCCCGTTGGCGCCGCTCCACGCCGACGAGTTCCGGCTCGACACCGCACGCGTACGCGGGTTCGTCGCGGACGTCCGCGAGCGGATCGCTCAGTCGACGTCGCCCCCGCACGCGTGCGAGCTGATCAGCCCGCTGTTCGCGGAGCTGCTTGCCGATCGCGGCTGGCTACCCCGGGCGTATCGAGAGCCCGCCGCCGGCAGCGGGATGGGCGGCGGCATCGGGCAGTGGCTCGTGTTCCGCGCCGCGGATCGGTCGCTGGCCCTGTTCAGCCTGGTCGTTCCCCCCGGCGCGATGACGCCGGTCCACGATCACCTCGCGTGGGGCCTCGTCGGCGTCTATCGCGGCGTGCAGGACGAGGAGTTCTACCGGCCGGGCGACGGGAAGCTCGCGCTGGTGCGCCGGCGCCCGGTCAACCCCGGGGACTTCTACACGCTGTTGCCGCCGCGCGACGACGTCCATCGCGTGCGGACGACCTCCGCGGAGACGTCGGTGTCGATCCACCTGCTCGCCAACGACACCGGCTGCGTGTGGCGCCACACCTACGACGAGCAGACCGGCGAGGCCAGCCCGTTCCGGTCCGGGTACGTGAACGCCGAGTGCGCGTCCGACTCGTGAATCGGTGAGCGCCGCGCTGCAACGCCACGCGATCGGGCTGACCTGGACCGAGCCCGGGATGATGGTCCGCTCGGGGCACGCGGTACGCAGTGAGGGCCGGGTGTGGCTGGTGGACCCGTTCGAGGATGGTCCGGCGCTCCGCGAGGTCTCGGATCTCGGCACGCCCGCCGGGGTCATCCAGTTGCTCGATCGCCACAACCGTGACTGCGAAGCAATCGCCGCTCGGCTCGGCGTGCCCCTCCTGCGCCTTCCCGGCGATGCCCCCGACACGCCGTTCGACGTGGTGCCGGTCCTGTCGCGATGGGGTTGGCACGAGGTGGCGCTGTGGTGGGAGCGCGAGCGCGCCCTGATCGTGGCCGAGGCGATCGGCACCGCCCCGCCGTTCGCGCTCGGGCGACGCGCCGGCGTGCATCCGCTCCTGCGGCTGACCCCGCCCCGGTCACAGCTGGCGCCATATCGGCCGTCGATGCTGCTCGTGGGTCACGGCCCCGCGCTCGAGACCGACGCCGCCGCGGCGCTCGACGACGCCCTGGGGCATGCTCGCTCGGACATCCCGCGGTTGGTGACGTCGCTGCCGGGGTTGGTGCGGGGCGGCTGAGAAGCGACGTGTGCGCCGCGGTCTACGCGTCCGATCCGAATGCCGCGCCGGATTCGGAGTTCCTACCCGGCGAGCTCAGCCATCTCGTGATCGGGAATCGCGGCCGGCTGCTCGACGCCCGGCGCACGCCGGTCACGATCACCGCGGCCGATCCGGACCGCGGAGCGTTCGAGGTGGAGATCGGCGCGTTCGAGGATGCCGGGGCGCGCTGGGAGGTGCCGCTCGAGGACGTCGGGCGCTTCCAGTTCGCGCGGGGCGGAGCGGTGGCGGCGGCGGAGGTGGTGGCGGAGCTCGAAAGCGCGGTCCGGCGATTCGATCGAGTGCTCGTGGTCGAATGCGATCCGGGCGCCCGGCAAGAGACCCTGCGCCGGATCGAGCGCACCCGCCGGGATGTGCGGATCGGCCTACCGGCGACGGTCGATCTGGCGGCGCGCGTGCAGGCACGTGCCGGCGCCCCTGAGCTGTTCGCCCTGCTCGAGGAGTTCATGGCCGGCCGCGGTGTGGCGGATCTCGAGCGGCTGTTCACGGGCGCGTTCATCAGCAATCCGCGCTCGGGGGAGTTCGTGAAAGGACACGCGATCGTGCTTGCGGAGCTCGGGCTGTGTCCATATCGCGGCAAGGTCGTCCGCGATCCCGGCGTGTTCGAGGGACCGCTGGGCAAGGCGCGACGGGCGGAACACATCGTCGCCCGGCTGG
Source organism: uncultured Solirubrobacterales bacterium (assembly GCA_963796575.1). Lineage (GTDB taxonomy): Bacteria > Actinomycetota > Thermoleophilia > Solirubrobacterales > Solirubrobacteraceae > Palsa-465. The sequence goes on from CAWCMG010000026.1 coordinate 220,106, forward strand.
CATTCAGTGCGGAGCTATGGTCCGGCCGCGGTGAGGAGACCGTGACGCTCTACCGGGGCGCCGCCGTCGAGGGCCGGCTGCCCGAACCCGCATGGTCGTCGTTCGTGTCCGCCACGTTCTCGCGCGAGGTCGCGACGGCGCACTTCGAAGGCGGGCCGGCGACGCGGACGGCCGTCATGTGGCGCCAGCAAGTCCCGATCACCCGCTTGCTGATGACGTTCCTCGAGACCCGCGATATGAACCGCCGCTTCAACGAAGCCGAGGCGGTGCTGATCGGCGATCCCGGCAACCGCGCGTTCTGAACGTGTGGATCACTTCGGGGGCCAGGGCCCCGCGTTTGCGCCGAGGCTGTTCAGCCAGTTGCGCATGGACTGGCCCGCCGGCGTTATCTCGCCCTCCTCGTAGCCCGTGGTCGCGCGCGCCAGCGTGATGCCGTTGATCGTCGACCAGCCGTACTCGATCGCGGTGCCGCGCGAGGCGTATCGGGCGACCGCCTGTCCCTGTTGGAGAATCGAGCCAGGGGGCGCGATGTCCGTGATCTGCTCGGCTACATACTGGACCTGGCCCGCCTGCGGGCCGTCCAGCAGCTCGAAGTACACGAGCGGCTGGCCGGCGTACCAGTCCGGCTCGACCGCGAGGATCTTGACCCGGCACGGCGCGAGGATCGGCGCCCCGACCGGCATCTGTGCGTCCACGCCCTGGTCGGTGCGCTCCCAGACCGTGACGTACTGGAGCGGGTCGATGTAGGTCGCGTTGTTCGCGCGTACGGCGACGTGCTCGAGCGCCAGCAGGTGCCTGACCTCGGACAGCGGCTCGGCGTGCGCGTGGGGGTCGCCGACCGGGTCGTCCGGCGTCACCGCCTGGGCCTGGTGGCCCGCCGCGGGTTCGACCGCCTGCGGCCGGGCTCGGGGAATCGCCGCCGTCGACGACGTGGCCGCGGCGTCGCTCCCGACGGTGGACCCTCCGCACCCGGCGAGCACCATCGCGAGCGCCGTAATCGCCGCGAGCCTGTATCGGAGAAACACTTGCCTGCCGTCCACGCTGAAACCGTCTGCACCACACGTTAACGGCATCTTCCGCGGACGGCGTGAGCTCAGGCGCGCGGCCGGGGCGAGCCGCCTCGTCCGCTCGCGTTACCGGAAGGCCGCCCGAGTAGGGTGGTGGTCGTGGCCTTCGTACCTGCCGACCGGCATCTGCTCCGCGCCAAGGACCTCGCCGACGCTCGGTACTTCGAGCCGCTCGACGTCGACGATCTCGCCCGCGCCGCGGGCTTGTCGCGCGCTCACTTCAGCCGCGAGTTTCGCCGCGCGTTCGGCGAATCCCCACACGCGTACCTGCTGACGCGCAGGCTCGAGCGTGCCGCGGCGCTGCTGCGCACGACCGACCGCTCGGTGGCCGACATCTGCTTCTCGGTGGGGCTCCAGAGCCTCGGTTCGTTCACGACCAGCTTCACGCGCACGTACGGGGTCTCGCCGACCGCGTACCGCGCCCGGTTCCCGCCGGCCTCCGACTGGGCGATGGTCCCGGCATGCGTCGTTCGCGCCTACGGACGGCCGCAGCGCAGCACGTTTCGAGAAGACAACCTTAATCGGCGGAACTAGTGTGGCCCGCGGAGTCACGACCACAAAAGGAGGCCACGAATGATCAAGCTCTCAACCGCGCAGCTCTGGGTCCACGACCAGGATGAGGCGCTCGAGTTCTACACCAAGAAGCTGGGGATGGAGGTCCGCTCGGACGTCACCGTCGCCGAGCTGGGCAACTTCCGTTGGCTGACCGTGGGCCCTCCCGGGCAGCCCGAGATCGCGATCGTCCTGATGGCGATCCCCGGGCCGCCGGTGATGGACCCCGACACCGCCGCACAGGTCAAGGCGCTGATGGCCAAGGGCTTCGCCGGAACGGTGTTCTTCACCACCGACGACGTATACGCCGACTACGAGCAGCTCAAGAGCCGCGGCGTCGAGTTCTCCGAGGCTCCCGAGGAGCGCCCGTACGGGATCGACTCCGGTTTCCACGACCCGTCGGGCAACAGCTTCCGCCTGACGCAGGTCAGGGAGCTGTCGCCGGCCTGACCCGGCCCCGCTGAGGAGGAGCGGCTCGCCTCAAACCGTGGTGGGCGAGCCGCTCCCTGTTCTCAGGCGGCGCGCACGGCGCGCAGCACGCGACGCCGCAGAGACGTCGGCAGTCGGCGCTGAGGCACCGCCATCGCCAGCGCATCGACGACCTGCCTGAGTGTCGACACCTCATAGCCGCAAATCGGGCACCCGGTCAGGTGGCGCTCGTACGTCTCGGCTTCGGCAGGCTCCAGAGCGCTCAGCACGTACGGGGCCGCGTCGCTCACGCAGCCCGCGTCGGTAAAAGGTGCTCGGAGCATCATCCCCTGCCTGGGATCGGCCCGGAGATCCGGGTTCGACAATCCGTTCGGAACGGCGGGCGATCCGGATCACTCTCGGTTGCCGCATGTCCGACCGGAGCTATCTACCCTGTTGGTGTGGCGGACCGGATCGTGTATGTGACGCGCTTGACTCGGCTCCCCCTGGTCGGAGCCGACGGTGCCGACATCGGCCGCGTGGTCGACGTCGTCCTCGACATGGGCGGACGCCCGCCGCGCGTGAACGGGTTCGTCGTGGCGGTTGGCCGCCGGCGTGTCTTCGTCGGCGCGGGGCGCGTCGGGGAGATCTCCAACGACGGCGTTCGCCTGCGTCGCGGTTCGATCAACCTTCGCCAATTCGAGCTTCGCGCCGGCGAGCGGCTCGTCGTCGGCGAGCTGATCGGCCGTCGGGTACGCGGCGATCGCGTGGTCGACGTCGGCCTCACGCCGGCGCCCGAGCCGTTCGCGTGGGAGGTGGCCACGATCGCGCTCTCCTCGGCCCGGATGCTGACCGGACTGGCCGCGCGTAGACGCGCGCCCGAGCTGATCGACTGGAGCGAGGCCGGCGACCTGTTCGCCGACGAGCGCCCGATCGACCGCCAGGCCGCGGCGCTCGGAGGCCTGCATCCGGTCGAGATGTCCGCGGCGATTCGCCGTCTCCCGCTCAGCCGCCGGCGCGTGCTCGCCTCCGAGCTCGAGGACGACCGGCTCGCCGACCTGCTCGAGGAGCTCGACGAGGATGAGCAGGTCCGTTTGGTGGAGGGGCTCGATCAGGAGCGTCTGGCCCGCGTGCTCGACGAGATGGAGGCCGACGACGCCGCCGACCTGCTCGGAGAGTTCTCGGAGAGCCGTCGGACCGAGTTGCTCGGCGCGATGGACCCCGAGGAGGCCGAGCCGGTCCGCCGTCTCTTGATCTACAAGCCCGACACCGCCGGCGGCCTGATGACGCCCGAGCCGGTCATCCTCGACGCGCAGGCCACCGTCGCCGAAGCGCTCGCCCGGATCCGGGACCCGGACCTACCCGTGCCGCTCGCGACCCAAGTGTTCGTCTGCCACCCGCCGCTCGAGACCCCGACCGGTCGCTTTCTCGGCGTGGTCGGCGTCCAGCGCCTGCTCCGCGAGGCACCGAGTAAGCCGCTCGGCCGGTGCCTGGACGATGAATGGGAACCGATCTCCGCCGACGCGACCGAGCGCGAGGTGGCCGAACGGCTTGCCGCCTACGACTTCGTCGCGATTCCTGTCACCGATGGCGCCAAGCGCCTCGTCGGCGCGGTTACGATCGACGACGTGCTCGACCGCATGCTCCCCGACGATTGGCGCGTCGCGCGCGCGAGCCGCTGATGGCACGGCGCGATGACCTCAGCACCCCTCGCGGGACCCCCGGTGGCCCGTCGTACGACCCGGATGCGTTCGCCCGGTTCGCCGAGAAGATGGCCCGCTTCCTCGGGACCGGCCGCTACCTGGCCGCCCAGTCGATCTTCGTGGTGGTGTGGATCATCCTCAACGGGATCGCGTTCACGAACGCCTGGGATCCGTACCCGTTCATCCTGCTGAATCTTGCCTTCTCCACCCAGGCCGCGTATGCGGCGCCGCTGATCCTGCTGGCGCAGAACCGCCAAGCCGACCGGGATCGCTCCGAGACCGAACGCGATCGCGAGATCAACGCCCGCTCGCTCGCGGAGTCCGAGTACCTGGCGCGCGAGATCGCCGGGATCCGGCTCGTGCTCGAGAGCAAGCCCGACCGGGACGACGTCACCGAGGCGATCGAACGGCTGACGCACGCGATCGAACAGAGCTACGGCGCGGCGGCGCCGTCATACGCCGGCGGCTCGCCGGGCGAGGACGAGCTCGGGGACGACGACCCCGAGTAGCCGGGCGGTATCAGGCTTACAAAGGCGGATCAGAGAGGGCGCCGCGGGCCGACGTGGCGAGGGGCCTACGATTTGTCGTGTGATCGCCCGCGTTCACTGGGCTCCGTTCATCGCGATGATGGCGACGGGGTTGGTGGTGGGATGCGGGTCGAGCGGCGCCCATTCGAGCACCACGGTCCGACACGCCCAGCGAGCGCCGGCACGGTCCACGCCGCTGCCGCCGCTGCCGCAGGACGGCGCCGGTGACCCGGTCGTCCCGACGCCCGGCCCGACCGGGATCGCCCCTCGCCCCGCGGCGGTGGCCGTGATCCGAGCCTGGTCGGACGCGCTGCGCCGCGGCGACGTCCGCGGGGCGGCCCGATTCTTCGCGCTCCCGAGCGTGATGATCAACGGCACGGACGCGAGCGGCGGAGCGATCCTGATCACGATCGGGACCGTCGCCGAGGCGCAAGAGGCCAACCAGTCGCTGCCGTGCGGAGCCCTGCTGCTGTCGACCGACCAGCGGGGCCGCTATGTCAACGCGCTGTTCCGGCTGACCGGGCGCCCGGGTCCGGGAGGCAGCACCTGTGGTACCGGTGCGGGCCAGACCGCGCGGACGAACTTCGTGATCACGGGCGGGCGCATCGTCGAGTGGATCCGCGCGCCTGACGACCCTGGCGACAACGGCACGCCGGCGGTGCCGACACCGGCCCAGCCCAACCCGACGGCTCCGCAGACCCCCGGCTCGAACGTCTGAGCACCTTCCGTCATAAGATCGTGTCCATGGACGGTGACCAGCTCCGGGCGCTACAGGCGCCCCTGAAGGACCGCTACAGGGCCGAGCCCGAGGCCGCGCTGGTCACCCTTTCCGCGACCGGCGAGCTCGGGGAAGGCGTGGCCTGCTCGGTGAACACCGCCCGGGCGATCGCCGAGGCCGGCCTGCATCCGGCGACCGGTGGCGACGGGTCGCTGCTGTGCTCGGGCGACATGCTGCTCGAGGCGCTCGTCGCGTGCGCGGGCGTGACGCTACGAGCGGTGTCAACGTCGCTCGGGATCTCGGTGCCGGCGGGACGCGTGCGCGCAGAGGGCGATCTCGACTTCCGCGGGACGCTCGGCGTCGAGCGCGACGCGCCCGTCGGATTCAAGGCGATCCGTCTCTCGTTCGAGCTCGACACCGACGCCGACGAAGAGCAGCTCGCGACGCTCAGGAAGCTGACCGAGCGCTACTGCGTCGTCTACCAGACGCTCGCCGGCGGGCCGGCGCTGACGACGAGCTTCAGCGCCGCCGGGTAGCGGTGGCGACCACGTAGTGGCTCGTGACCGTGAGCGCCGGGAGACTCGGGCCGGCGCCCCGGGGGATCGCCGGCCCGCCATCGCCACCGCCTCCCCCAGGGCGCCGGCGTTCGGCGTCAAACACCTCTAGCCGGCGGCGTGCGCTGACGCCCCGGCCTCGACGTTCCGGCGGAGGTTCTCGTGGTACTGCGCGAACTGGCGGGCGATCACGCGCTTGACGACCGGCTCGGCGAATCGCATGAAGCCGCGCAGCGCGCCCTCCGCGACGAAGTCCACGCTCGTGCTGCCGCCCGCGGGCGTGAATGTCCAGGTGCCGTCGATCGGCTGCGGCCCTTCGACGATGTGCGTGTGGACGCGGTGCGGACGATCGAAATCGGTGAACTCGACGACCTGCTCGAACTCCTTGGCCCCAGGCGGCTTCGTCCACTCGCGAACGCGGTATCCCTGCCGGGGCGGGCCGTCCGTTAGCACCTCGACCCGCGTCTTCGATGTCTGCCAGTCGCGGAGGTTCGACGGGTTCGTGAGGTAGTCGAACACCTCCTCTGGAGGCCGTGCGACGTTGAAGGTCTGCTCGATTCTCACCCCGGCGACCATCCTATGCGCTCGCAGCACCGACGACGAGCGGGCGGACGACGCGGGGCGAGTGCTTCAACGTGTCGCGGTCGACCTGCGCCACCTCGAACCCGGCCGCGCGGATGCTCTCGAGCGTCGAGCGGTTGCAATGGCAGCCGTTCGCGACCCTGACGTGCAGCGGCTGCATCCGGTCCTGTAAGCGCGCGAGCGTCGGATCCTCGGAGCGCACGTGCTCGATGAACAGCAGCCGGCCGCCCGGGCGCAGGACGCGGCGGAGCTCGCGCAGTGCGCGGGGCTGGTCCTCGACCGTGCAGAGGACCAGCGTCGAGACCACGACGTCGAAGCTCTCGTCCTGGAACGGCAGGTCCTCGGCCGCCGCGCGGAGGAACTTGGCCTGCGGCGCCAGTTCTCGGATGCGCCGCTCGAGCCGGCGGATCATCGGCTTCTCGGGCTCGGTGATCGTCAGCGTGCGCACGCCGTCGCCGTAGAACGGCAGGTTCGCGCCCGTGCCGCCGCCGATCTCGAGCACGTCGCCGGTGGCGGTCCCGATCAGGGCCTTGCGATGGGCGCCGAGTCCCGCCCTCTCGGTCGAGCGCGTCCTCCGGTCGTACAGCGCGGCGAATATGTGGCCCCAGAAACTCATCCCGATTCCTCCTTGCAGCGTGGCCGAGACGATCGAATTCCTAGCTCGGTAACGGAGCCGAGAACCGGACGGTCACGACGAGTCCGCCGCCCGAGCGCGGCGTCGCGGTCACGTCGGCGTTGTGCGCGACCGCGATCGCGCGGACGATCGACAGCCCGAGCCCATGGTGGCCGTCGTTGGCGGTCCGGGCGCCGTACAGCCGCTGAAACGGCTCGAACAGCCGCTCGGTCTCTCCCGCTGGGATCAGCGGTCCGGTGTTGCCGATCGTAAGGACCGCGTGCCCGTCGAGCGTTTGGGTGCGGATGTCCACCTGCCCCCCGTCGACGTTGTGGTCGATCGCGTTGTCGATCAGGTTCGCGATCAGACGCCCGATCAGCGCCGAATCGCCCATCGCCGTCGCGGGGCCGAGCGTGGTCTGGATGGAAAGGCCGCGTCGGGCGAGCTTGGGGGTCAGCTGCCGCAGGACGGAGTCGACCAGCGCCGGCACGTCGACAGGCTCTCGTCGCTCGAGGCCGCGTTCGCTGCTGGCCAGCGTGAGCAGCGCCTCGAGCAGTCGCTCCTGGTCGACCTGCGAGGTGAGCAGCTCCTCGCACGTCGCCCGCAGCGTCTTCTCGGTCGCGTCGGGATCGGCGAGCGCGACCTGCAGCAAAGTGCGCTCGAGCGTGAGCGGCGTTCGGAGCTCGTGCGACGCATTGGCAACGAACCGCCGCTGCGCCTCGAACGACGCCTCGAGCCGGCCGAGCAGTTCGTCGAGCGTGTCCCCGAGTTGCTTGAACTCGTCGTTGGGGCCCGGCCGGGCGAGGCGCTCGTGCAGGTTTCCGGCCGAGATCGTGCGGGCGGTCGCGGTGATCTCGCGTACTGGCCGCAGCACCCGGCCGGCGGCGAACCAGCCGAGCACGGCGGCGCCGGCAGTCGTCACGAGGAGGACGATCCAAGAGATCGTCAGCAGGCGGTCGAGGTCGGCGTTGTGCTGCAGGGCGACGACGTTCGGCCCCGGGCCGGGCGGCAGGTTGACGACGAGCCCGTCCGGCAACTTCACCGCACGATGTTCGACCGGGGCGGGCACGGCGACACTGATCGCCCCCCCGCGCGACGCGACCACATAGATGATCGCGATCAGCAGCGTACCGAGCAACAGGAACAGGCCGGTATAGAGCAGCGTGAGGCGCATGCGCGCGGTCCGAGTCGGTCGGATCCACGCGGAGGGCGCGAGCGAGCGCAGCGACGGTCGCAAAGGTGGTCAGATCCGGTAGCCGCCCTCGCGGACGGTCTCGATCAGCGGCGGCTCGCCCAGCTTCGCTCGTAGCCGACCGATCGTCGTCTTGACGGTGTTCGTGAACGGGTTCGCGGCCTCGTCCCACACGCCCTCGAGCAGCTCCTCGGCGGACACGACGCGTCCCTCCGCACCGAGCAGGTATTCGAGCACGGCGAACTCCTTCGGGCTGAGCGCGAGCGGAATCTCGCCCCGCACCGCCGTCCGCCGCGCTGGATCGAGCGTCAGGTCGCCATGAGCGAGCATCGGCGGTAGGGCTGGGGTCGAGCGCCGCGCCAGTGCCCGGACCCGCGCGACGAGCTCGTCGAAGTCGAACGGCTTCGTCAGGTAGTCGTCCGCGCCGATGCCAAGGCCCTCGACCCGGTCGCGGATCGTGCTCGCCGCGGTCAGCATCAGCACGCGCGTGTTGCTTCGTTCCTCACGCATGCGCCGACACACGTCGTCGCCGTGTACCTGGGGGAGGTCGCGGTCGAGCACGACCACGTCGTAGCGGTGGACTGCCACATGCCTGAGCGCGTCGGCGCCGTCGAACGCAATGTCGACGGCCATGCCCTCTCGGCGGAGGCCCTCCGCGATCGCGGTCGCGAGCCGCCCGTGATCTTCAGCAACCAGAACCCGCATCTCTCTTCCTAGGGCGCTCGAACAAGGATGACCGATCGCGGTGACAACGAGGTCACAGCCGCCGTGACGGTGCTGTCACCACCGCCCGTCTACAACGGATGGGCCATGCGATGTCGGTCACAGGAGGCGTAAACCATGTATTCCATCCGGCGCACCATTCCGGCGGCCGCGGCGGTCGCAGGCGTCGCTCTGTTGACCGGCTGTGGGGGCGGCTCGCCCACCACCACGACCAACTCTGCGAGTAGCGGCCCACCCAAGGACATCGCCGCGGCCGGGTACAGGTATGCCGCCTGCATGCGCGACCACGGCGTGTCGAACTTTCCCAACCCCCAGGTGTCGACGTCGGGTGGCGGCACGAAAGTGGCCATCGTGGTGCCGGCAACCGTTGGCAGCTCGCCCCAGTTCAAGGCGGCGCAGACCGCGTGCGGTGGCATCTTGCCCCAGCCCTCGAAATCGGAGCTCGCTCAGCAGGCGCACGACCAGCTCGTCCACAAGCAGGACCTGCTCGCGTTCGCGCGCTGTCTGCGCAGCCGTGGCGTACGCGGTTTCCCGGATCCGACGAGCCAGGGCCAGCTGACCCTCCAAATGGTCCAGGCCGCGGGGATCGACCTGACCGCGCCTAGCGTCAAGACGGCTGCGCTCGCGTGCGTTCCGGCGTCGGGCGGCGGGATCACCCGCGCCCAAGTCGAGCAGGCGACGAGCGGCAATCCGACGCAAGGAGGAAGCGGGTCCTCGGCCACCAGCGCGAATCCGTGAGCGAACGGGCGGACGCCCGCTCGACGGCTCAATGTGACGCATCTCTCCGAGCGAATCGCCGCACGCGGGCAGGACCGCCGCGTGCGGCGCGTCTATCAGGGACTACGCTCGACGCTCACGCAACGAAGGGAGGAAGGGTGCGCCGTCTCATTCTTGTCGCAGGCCTGGTTGGTTCGTTCCTCCTGGTCGCCTTCACCGGGTGGGGGTTCGCGTCCGTCGGTAGTGGTGCACATCAGGCCCAGGCGACGATCCCGATCGTGATCCTCAAGGCGAAGGACGGTGAGACGCTCGCGCTCGCGCGCGTCGTCGTCCACGGCCGTGCGTTCCCCTTCCTGATCGACACCGGCTCTTCGAAGACGCTCGTCGACGTCGCGCTCGCCCGCGCGCTCCATCTGAAGCGAGTCGGGAAGCCGATCAAGGTCACGGGCGTCGGCTGCTCGGAGACCGCCAGCAAGGTGCGGCTCTCGCGCTGGAGCGTCGGCGGACAGGCCCTTCCATCGATCGTCGCCACCAGTTCCGTGATCGCCGGCGCCGGTGGCAAGGCGTTCGGTCTGCTCGGGTCAGACGTGCTCTCGCACTTCGGCGCGATCGGGCTCGACTACGCCCACGGGGAGCTGACGCTCGGCTGACGATCCGTCCGTCGCAGGTGGCGCGGCGGCACTGAATCCGAGATGCTTGCCGGGCGCTGTTCGGCAGGCCACCTAACTAGAGGAGAGTCATGAACACACAATCGAAGGTTGTGATCAACCTCGCCACGGGGCTCGAGGATCCCGAGCGCGTCACGGTCGCGTTCCTGGTCGGCGGCGCCGCCGCCGGGTCGGGCCGGCCGGTCACGATGTTCCTGACCAAGGAGGCGGTCCGCCTCGCACTCACCGGGTTCGCCGAGGGGGTCGCCTGTGACGGCTGTCCGGCGCTGCCCACGCTGGCCGAGCAGTACGCGGCGTCCGGCGGGCGGATGCTGGTCTGCCCGATCTGCTTCGACGCGCGCAAGCTGAGCCCGGACAACCTGATCGAGTCGGCCGAGATCGGCGGCGCCACCCCGCTCTGGGAGTGGATCGGGGAGGGAGCCACGGTGTTCAGCTACTGACCAACCGGTACGCTGATGCGGGTGAGCTCGACCCGATACCAAGCGAGGCCCGAGCCCGCGGATCTGCCGCTGATCGTGCGCCTCGGGATCTCGTGGCTCACGAACGCGCTCGTGTTGCTGGTCGTCACGGTGCTGCTCACCGGGGTGACGAGCTCCGGCGCGGGGGCGTTGTTGCTGGCGGCGGCGGTGTTCGGCGTTCTGAACACCGTCCTGAAACCGCTGCTGCGACTGATCACGCTGCCACTCGCGGTCCTCACGCTCGGGATCGCCTGGTTCTTCGTGTCGATGCTGATGCTCGTGATCACCAAGTGGATCGTGAGCGGCTTCGACATCAACGGCTTCTGGACGTTGGTGGCCGCGACGCTGATCGTGTGGGTCGTCAACCTCGCGCTCGACTTCATTCCCGGGCCGTGGCAGGTCACGGGCAAGCGCCGGCGGCGCAACCGCCGGCGGGCGGCGTAGGGCTCAGGTCTTCTTCGGGAGCGAACGCGCGCGGCGGCTCATGCCGGCCCACGGGTCCTCGGCCTCGAGCCGCTCGCCGATGTTCTCGACCGTCCAGCGGTCGGGGCGTAGCGTCTTGTCCGACAATTCGTCCCAGTGCAGCGGCACCGCCACCGGCGCGGTCGGCCGCGGCCTGACCGAGTAGGGCGCGACCGCATGCTGGGCGTAGGCGATCCGGTTCACGTCGAGATAGATGCGTTTGCCGCGTTCGGTCTTGTGCCACTCGAGCGTCAGGTGATCGGGATCGTCGGCGACCATCTGCTCGGCGAGCGCGCGGGCGAACGCGTGGACCTCGGAGAAGTCAGGACCGCGCCGGAGCGGGCAGACCACGTGCACGCCGCGCGAGCCCGTCGTCATCGCGAATGGGACGAGCCCGAGGTCGCGCAGCCGGTCCCCGGCCGCCCGAGCCGCCGCCCGGACCTCGGCGAAGCCGCCGCCGGACGGGTCGAAGTCAATCGTCACGCGGTCGGGCTGGTGAGGCTTGTCGGCGCGCGACAGCCAGGTGTGGATCGTCACCACGTTCTGGCCAGTCAGATACACGAGCGTCGCGGCGTCGTCCGCGAGGACGTGGGTGATCGTGCCGCCCTTCTTGCCCACGGTCGCGCGCTTGATCCATGAGGGGAAGTAGCGGGGAACGGCCTTCATGAAGTATCCGTCGCCCTCGATCCCGTCGGGAAACGCCTGGAGCGCGAGCGGGCGGCCGCGGACGTAGGGCAGCATCCGCGGCGCGACCCGCTCGTAGTGGCGGGCGAGGTCGAGCTTCGTCAGGCCGGGCTCCGGGAACACGACTCGGTCCTCGTGGGTGATCCGGACCTCGCGGCGGCCGATCTTGAGCTCGGTGGTCACCCCTCGCGCACCACCTCGGACGCGGCCTTGTCGTCGCGCAGGCCCAGGAAGCGGGGGTGGCGCAGGCGGTGGTCGCGGGTCCACTCGGTGAAGCCGATCTCCGCGACGAGCTCGGGCTCGACCCAGGTCACGTTGCGTTCCTTGATCGCGCTCGGGTCAGAGAACGGCGCGTCGTCGCGCTTGAGTTGGCGGAGCTGAGCGCCGAGCGAGTGGAGAAGCTCGGTGTCGAATCCGGTCCCGACCTTGCCGGCGTACTCGAGCCGGCCGTCGCGGTAATAGCCGAGCAGCAACGCTCCGAACTCGACCCGCGAGCCGCGGGGCGCGGTGAAGCCGCCGATCACCAGCTCCTGGCCGTGCTCGCACTTGAACTTGAGCCAGTCGCGCGAGCGCGTGGTGACGTACGGGCTGTCGGCGCGCTTGGCGATCAGCCCTTCCCAGCCCTTGCGGCAGGCCTCGACGAAGAACTTTTCGCCGTCGCGGTTGCGGTGCTGCGTCCAGCGCACGTTCCCATGGAACTCGAGCGCGTCGCGGAGCAGCCGCTTGCGCGCTCGCAGCGGGAGCTTGCGGACGTCGTGGCCTTCCAGCCACAGGATGTCGAACACGTAGTAGAAGACCGGGACGTAGTGCTGGCCCCGCTGTGCGAGCTTCGCGAAGCTCGTCTCCGACCCGTCGAACGCGACCACCTCACCGTCGATCGCGAACTGATCGCACTTGTCCTTTTCGAGCGCCTCGACGAGCTCGGGCCAGCGGTCGTTCTGGGACAGGTCGTTGCGCGAGAGGAGCTTGACGGCGGCGCCGGTGCGGATCGCGACACACCGGATCCCGTCGAGCTTGCGCTCGAAGATCCAGTTCGGATCGGAGAACCGCTCGTCGGTGAGCACCGCCTTCATCGCGCCGGCGGTGGTCGGCGCCGGTGCCTTCGGTGCCAGCTCTCGCTCGTCGGCGCTGAGGGAGTCGATCACGCTCATCTCGGGTCGGGTGTGGCCATCGTCAGGCACCGTACCGTCTAGAACGGGAGTCCGTGGACCGTGAGACGACCGCCGGGCCAACTCACGTCCTCGGCCAGCGCGCGCCACATCGTCCTCATCGTCATCTCCGTGTAGCCGTCGGGCTGCTGCACCAGCACCGGCGGCTCCACCTCTGCGAAGCCGAGCCGGCGGTAGAGCCCTTTGCGGTCCTCGTGACAGAACAGGATCACGAACGCCGGCCCCATGGTTGCTGCCCTTGTGAGCGCGGCGTTCACGACTGTGCGGGCCAGGCCGCGGCCGCGATGGGCGGCGTTCACGATCACGCCGCCGACGCCGACGACCGGGAAGCGCTCGCCGGCGACGTCGACCTCGACGACGAGCATGCCGGCGGAGGCAACGAGCCGGCCGCTCTCGTCCCGGAGGCCGACGTGGCATTCCTTTCGCTGGAAGCTGAGCGTCGTTCCCGCGGCGTCGAATGGGTCGTCCTCATCGCCCTCGAGCTCGTCGCGCTGGCCTGTGGTCATGTGGTCGAACTCGACGATCTCCATCGCTCCATCCAAGCAGACGGGATGCGGGGTATGGGCCATCGGTGCGGCGGGTTCGATAAACCGGCGTCATGCCGATCTCGGCCTTGCTGCTCGCGCTTGCCGCGGCCGCGGTTCACGCGACCTGGAATCTGCTGCTGTCCGGCGAGGACGACACGCACGCCGCCAGCGCGGTCTCGCTCGTCATCGGCACCGTTGTATTCGCGCCGGTGGCGCTGATCAACTGGCGGATCGACTCCGCAGCGGTGCCCTATGTCGTGAGCTCGAGCGCTCTCGAGCTGGGATACCTGGCGCTCCTGGCGACGGGCTATTCGGTCGCCGCGATGAGCTTCATCTATCCGATCGCGCGCGGCTCGGCGCCCGTGCTCGTTCTGGTTGTGGGCGTGATCGCGGTCGGTGCGACCGTGTCGGCGTTGGCGGCGGTCGGCGTGGTCGTCGTCGCCGTCGGGATCGTCCTCGTGCGCGGGTTGAGCGCCTCCGGCCGCCCGCGCGATCTCGCGCTGGCGCTGGCGGTCGGGGCTTGCATCGCCGGCTACACGCTCGTCGACAAGCACGGAATCGTCCACGCCGCGCCGATCACGTACCTCGTGCTCGTACTTGGCGCGCCGGCGATCGTGTACGCGCTCGCCGTGTGGCGCGTCCGGGGCGGGGCAGCCTTGCGCGCCGCCGTCAACCGATCGACACTGCTGGCGGGCGTCGGCATGTTCGGCGCCTACGCGCTCGCGCTCGCCGCGCTGAGGCTCGCGCCGGCCGCGTCCGTGTCCGCGGTCCGCGAGTCGAGCGTGGTGATGGCCACCGCGTTCCTCGCGATCACCGGACGCGAGGGGATCGGGACGGACCGGCTGGTCGGCGTGATCGCGGTGGTCGCGGGGATCGCGCTGATCTCGCTCGGGTAGCGCCCCGTTCCGTCGCATCGCGGAGCCCCGGTGGCGGGCCGGACTCTGGGCAGCCACCGCGCCGCTGGACATCGCGCTCCGGAATTGGCGTAGCCCGGGAGCCCGGGCGATGGGGCTTCGCCGCGTCGACGCGCGCACCGGGGACCCCGTGTCGGTTCGCGGCGCGGCGATCCACAACGTGGTGGAGACGGCGTCCGGAGAGTTGAACCGGTGGGTGCAGCGCCCGTTCAGTAAACGGTTCGCGGAGCGCCAGAGAGCGCTCCGAGCGGAGCTCAGGGAGATCTCACGAACCCACGCCGACGATCACGAGGCACAACACCGCGCAACGATGGAGGTCTATCGCAGACACAAGCTGAGGCCGTGGGGTTTCTACGCGCGGGCATCGCTGGGCGCCGTCCCGAAGTATCTCCCGGCATTCTGGTCAGCGCGCAATCAGACCCCGTCTCAACGAGTCGCGGGCATCGTGGTCGTCATCGAGCGAGGCCGGTGAGCCGTCCGTGCGCGCGACGGCGCTCAGCGCAGGACGCGCATCGAGTGGTGCGCCGGCGCCGACGCCGGTATCAGATGAACCACGATCACCGTGGCGAGCGCAATCGCGCACAGCCACATCAGCCCGCGGAACATCCTGTTCACCGAGGACCAATTGACGAATAGCAGTGGATGCATCAGTTCCTTTCGCCCCGAGTTCGCAGCCGGGGCGGTCATTGCGAGTTCCGTTTCCTAAAGACCTACCCGCTGCGGTGCGTCCTACTCATGGGTAGGACGCGACCGCGTCAGCGCAGGGACCTACCGAGGTCGCGGTGAGGCGGACGTCAGGCGCCAAGCGCCTCGAGGACGTCGGCGGCCTCGTCGTCGAGCTCCGCCAAACCCATGAGGCCGCTGCGGGCCGCCTGGTTGACGTGGTACTCGCAAGCGGCCGCCATTGCGTCCTCGTCCCGGGCCTCTGCGGCGCGGACGATGTCGCGGATCTCGGACACGGTGCCGGCACTGCGGTTGGGCTGCGAGAGCGATGTGGCCCGCAGAAGCCGGACGCGAGCCCGCAGGCTGTCGAGCGTCTCGCGGATCGCCCTGTTCCCGGAGCCCTCGAGCAGGACGTCGTAGAAATTGTCCTTCGCCGCCAGCATCTCCTGGATGTCGGAGTCCCGCCGCTTGGCGAGCCGCTCGATCTCCCTGAACGATTTGCGCAGCTGCTTGACCTGGTCATCGGTCGCGTGGCGCACGAACCGCCGGCAGGCGAGCGCCTCGAGCGCCGCTCGCACCTCGTAGAGGTCGGCCGCCTCCTGGGCAGAGGGCACGACGACGATCGCACCCTTCTGGGGAATCGTCGTCACCAGTCCCTCGGCGGCGAGCTGGCGCAGCACCTCGCGGATGGTGGTCCGCGATACGCCCGTCTGCTCGATCAGCTCGCGCTCGATCAGGCGCTGACCGGGCTTGAGGCGGAAATCGAGGATCGCCTGACGCAGCACGTCGAGCACCTGCTCGCGAAGCGGCGCGGCCACCCGGCCGACGCGCATCGACAGATCGGCATCACCACCTGACTGCGTCACTGTCACGCGAGCGAGTCTAGAGGACGTTTCAGTCATCTCGACCGCCTGTCTGCCGGTCACACAATGACCGCGCGCCGGTCACGTCGCCTCCGTGGCAGTTCGGAGCCGTGCGGTGGCGGGCTCGTCGACGGCCAGGCCCTCGGGGTCCTCATCCGGGTCCCCGACGACCACGACGCCGTAGTCCCGGGCCGCCCCGGCCACGGTCACATAGCCGTCGCGCACGTCGATCAGCACCCGCTCGGGCTCACGGGTGAACGGATCGCCCCACCCTCCGCCGCCCCGGTTGATGTAGCGCAGCACGGTCAGCGGGTCGGTGTGCCAGCTTGATTGCCGGTAGGGGTACAGGAACCGCCCGTTCGGGTCTGGGGCGTTCGTGGCGGGGTTCAGCAGACCGGCCAGCGGGACGGAGTCGGCGTATGCGTCCTCGCCGGTCGTGGGACTCGCCGGCGTCGCACCGTCCGGCGCCCAGATCCAAACGCCGCCGTTCCGCCCGTCGCCCCCGCCGTTGACGCCGAACCCCGCCGGTCGCTTGTAGTGGAGCGACATGAGATTGTGGCTGGCCGCCTGGAGCCACAGCGAGTCGCGCAGGACGGCGAGCCCGCCGCGATTGAAGCCCGGGCCGCCCGTGTCCGGGACGGGCTCCTCCCGGAGTAGCACGGCCGGCACGTCGGATTCGATCGCCTCCACCGCGCCGACGATGCCGTTGGCCTGGTAGGACAGCATCCACGTGTCGGCGTCCCCGTGCTCGGTGGCGCCGAACGGGCCGAGCTCACCGCCGAGTTGCGCGGCCGATACCCACGGCATGCCGTTCGGGTGAACGCCGCTCGCGTTGTGGATGTCGGTGGTGCCGCGGTCGCCGGCGATCGCTGCCGGGCCGACCGCCTTGGCGAGCGCGCGCAGCAGCGCGCCGATCATCACCTGGCTCTGCTCGTAGTACAGGAACACGGCGCCGTCGGGTGGCAGGGCGCTGACCACCGTGCCCTCGGGGAGGACGATGTCGATGTTGCGCCACGCTCCGCTCGAGAACGGCGTCCCCGGATCGAACAAGTACTTGAACGCCACGCCGACGGTCGTCTTGGCATCAAGCGCCGTGGCGTTGATGCAGGTGCGGGCCTGGTGGGAGGTGCCCGAGAAGTCGACCTCGGCGCGGCCTCCGCGCTTGGTGACCTTGACGTGGATGCGGTACTCCTCGGCGTCGTCGACCCCGTCGCAGTCCGCGACATCCTCACCCTCCCACTCGCCGTCTTCGATCGTCGTCAGGGCCTCTGACATGCGCTCCGCGGCGGCGTCGCAGACATAGGTGATGGCACCCTGGACCGCGTCGAAGCCGTACCGGTCCACCGTCTCCGACAGCAGCCGCTCACCGAGCGTCAGGCCGGCGCAGATTGTCTGGATGTCCGGGAACAGGATCTCGCCAAAGCGGACGTTGTCGAAGATGAGGCTCCACGTCTCGCGCACCGGCTCGCCGCCGCGATAGAGCGCGCGCGGCGACATGACCAGTCCAGTCTCGTACACGTTGTGCTTGGTGAGGCTGAAGCCGCCCGGGGCGACGCCGCCCATGTCGAGCTGGTGGGCCTTGAGGTTGACGAAGCCGGCGAGCCGGTCCCCCCAGAACACCGGGCGACAGAACAGCACGTCGTTTACGTGCGTCCCCGTCCGGTAGGGGTCGTTCGCGACGACCACGTCGCCCGGCCCGAGCCGCTCGGGCCCGTACTCGTTGATCGTGTTGCGGACCGAGTCCGTCATCGTGCCGGTGAACAGCACGATGCTGTTGCTCATCGCCGGCGTGGGGTAGTCGAGCGCCGGCGGCCCGGTGAGGGTCGCCGCGAAGTCGTAGAAGTCGCGCAGGATGGGGGAGAACGCGGCGGTCAGCAGCCGGCCGCAGACGTGCTCGACGATGTAGCGGAAGCGGTTGCCGAGCACCGTCGCCGTGAACCGGTCCGCGCCGTAGCGGCTTGCGAACTCCTCGGTTGAAAGATCGCGAATCAGAGCGGGGCGTGCCGGCGTTGTGTTGGTGGACATTTCAGTGCCTCGATCGCTCGGCCGTGATCGAGATCTCCCCGAGCCGCCCCACCTCCGCTCGCTGGCCGGCGCACACAAACGTCGTCGACAGCCCCTCGCGGATAATCGCGGGGCCGGTGAGCTGCATTCCCGGGGCCAGCGCCTCGCGCTCGTACTCGGGCGCGTCGAACGGCTCGGGCTCGAGGTAGCGCAGCTTCAGCGTCCGCGTCGGTCGCGGATCCGCGCGCCCGACCGCGCCGTCGCCGCCGTACTCCAGGCTGTCGTACTCCACCTTGTCGACCGGCACCACGAGCTCCACGCGATAGGTGACCCCCTGCACGGGCACAACCGGGAAGCGGTTGCCGTAGCGGCGCTCGTACTCATCGTGGAAGCGGTCGATCATCTGCTGCACCGTCGCCTCGGTGATCGGGCCCTCGGGGACCTCCACGAACGGCGTCTCCCAGCTCTGTCCCAGCAGCCGTCCGTCGAAACTGCGCCTCACCGTCACCCCATCGCTATCAGCGGGGGTGCGGCTGCGGAGCTTGTGCTCCATGGCATCGAAGATCTCCGCGATCCGCGGCGCGGCGTCCGGCGTCAGCACCATGTACGCGCTCTGGCTGTCGTAGTAGACGAGGTTCGTGGCCAATAGCCCGAGTGCCGAGAACAGCCCCGGGTGCGGCGGGATCACGACCCGCCTGACCTGTAGCTGCTCGAGCGCGGCAGGCAGCAGCATGGGTCCGGCGGCTCCGTATGCCAGGAGCGTGAAGTCACGGAGATCCACGCCGTGTCGGATGGCAACGTTCGTGACCTCCTCGGCGATGTTGTGTACGGCGATTCGGTAGGCGTAGGCGACGCGGTCGTGCAGCGACAGCCGTGTGTCCAGCGACACAAACGCCGTTCTCGCCCGCTCCTCGTCGAGCCGCATCTCCCCGCCGGCGAAGCCATCCGGATCGAGGATGCCCATCAGCAGGCACGCATCGGTGATCGTCGGAGCCGCACCACCCCGCGCGTAGCACGCCGGGCCTGGATCGGCGCCGGCGCTCGCCGGCCCGACGACGACGTCGCCCGCCGGGGAGATCGAGACGATGCTGCCGCCCCCGGCGCCGACGCTGGAGATCTCGGTGGAGAGAGCGTTGATGATGAGGTCGTCCTCGAGCGAGAACGTGTCGTTGACGAACGGCCGGCCATCCTGCACGAGGGAGACGTCGGTGGACGTGCCGCCGACGTCGCAGCAGATCAGGTTGCCCTCGCCGATCGCCTCGCCCAGCCGCGCGCCGGACGTCGTTCCCGCAGCCGGTCCGGCGACCACGATCCGGAACGGCTGCGCCAACGCGTCGCGCCACGGTATGAGCGTGGCCGCGCAGTCGGCGAAGTTGAGCTCGCCCGTGAACCCAAGCGCCCTCAACTGCTCGTCGAGCTCCCCGGCGTAGCCGGTCAACATCAGCTTCATCATCACGTCGATCACCGTCGTCGACGCGCGCGCGTACTCCTTGGCCAGCGGCGAGGTCTCCGCCGAGATGGAGACCGGGACCTCTCCCAGGACCTCCAGCGTCAGCTCGCGCAACCGCTCCTCGTGGCTCCGGTTGACGTAGGAGTTGAGCAGGCAGATGGCCACGCCCTGCACGTCACAGCGCTCGAGAACCGCGAGCTGCCGCCGGGCGTGGTCCTCGTCGAGCTCGGTCATCACGCGGCCGTCGGCGAGGATCCGCTCGGCGACGCCCCGGCGCAGGTAGCGTGGGATCAGCGGTCGGGCGCTGTCGCCGAACGGCCGACGCCAGCTCGCGTCGGTCTGCGCGTCGAGCGGTCGCCACAGCCGGCCCTTGACCAGGATGTCCCGGAAGCCCTCGGTGGTCAGGAACGCCACCTTGGGCAGGCGGCGGGTGATGACCGCGTTGATGCCGGCCGTGCTGGCGTGGTTGAACACCGTGCTGCCCTCCACCCCGAGCCGGCGGCTTCCCTCCACGACCGGCCGCGCTGGATCCGCCGGCTCACTCGGGACCTTCGTCACGGTGATGCGTCCGTCTCGGACGGCGACCACGTCGGTGAACGTGCCGCCGATGTCGACGCCGAGCACTAGTGGTCGCTCACGTAAGTACGGTCGCACCGAGAGGTGCGACTGGTGGATGCCGGGCGAGAACGCAGGATCCGACGTGTGGCGGAGCTACACGAGGGTCCGAGGGCTCCGGACGACCGCGGGCGCGGCCCAAGAAGGCGAGGCCGGATGCCGAGCGGGCCGCAAGCCCGCGCCGGCGCCGCCTGGCGTGCCTCGAATGCGACCGTATTTGCGTGAGAGGCCACTTGTCAGATCTCCAGTCCGAGCGGGGTGTAGGAGCCGAACGGAGGCGCGGCCACGCGGCTCAGCGAGTGCAGGCAGGTTTGGCACTTGCGCACGTCCCACCAGCCACCCTCGCTGAGGACGCGGTAGTCGGCGAGCTCATCGCTGCCACATTGCGGGCACGTGCCTTGTGCCGGCTCGCGCGCGGCGACAAGATGAAGCTCCTGGGGTCGTGGGAACGAATGCACATATCCTCCGTCTACGGGGGTCGGACCAGCCGGCGAGCGACCAGCTTGCGGGGCGGAGCCTGCCTGCCGCCCGATTGTATGACGATCAGGCGATAGGATGCTACCTTACGCGTCCCGACGTAGCTTCAAGGAGAGAGACCGATGCCCGTCCACGCCCTCGCCGCCGACACCGGCCTCCGGATCTGATGGCGGTCCGTACTGACGCCGGCGCCGACGCGGGCATCTCACCGCCGGAGCCCGATCTCACCCCTCAGGAGATGATCGACCGAGCCGTTGCGTTGCGACCCCTGCTGCGCGAGCAGTCGGCCGAAACCGAGGAGCGCGCGTGTCCGTCGCAGGAGATTCACGAGGCCTGCGTGGCGGCCGGCTTCTACCGTTGCTACATCCCGCGGCGATACGGGGGCTACGAGTTCGGCGCGCCGACGTTCATGCGCGTCGTCCAGGAGCTTTCCCGCGGTGATGTGTCCGCGGGATGGTGCATCGCCCTGGCCGCCGCCCACGCGCTCCAGATCGCCTCGTGGTGGCCGGAGCAGGCGCAGGAGGAGATCTTCGGCGACGGCGACTTCCGGTGTGCAGCGGTGGCCGCCCCGATCGGTCCGGCCGTCCGCACCGACGGCAACGGCCCATCGTCCCGCGGCGACGGCCCGTCGTCCCGGCACGGCAACGGCCCGTCGTCCCGGCTTACCCCCGGATGGGAGCTGACGGGCAAGGTCGGCTACTGCTCGGGCATCCCGCTGTCTACGCACTACATGGGCCAGGCCCTGATCGCCGGCGACGACGGCAAGCCGACCGAGCGGATGCTGCTGTTCGTCGCGCCCCGCAGCGAGTTCACGATCCTCGACGACTGGGGCCGCCTGATGGGGCTCAAGGGGTCGGCTTCGAACACGATCACGTTCGACCGCGGCCGGATCCCGGCGCACTGGGCGATCGAGGACGCGTTGATGGTCGACTTCGACGTCGCCGGCCGCGGGACCCCCGGCGTGGAGTTGCACGGGAATCCGATGTACGGCGGACGGGCAATGGCCTGCTTCACGCTCACGCTAACCGCGGTGGCGATCGGCGGCGCGTATGCGGCGCTGGACGAGTACGAGGAGATGATGCACTCGAGGCTCACACCGCTGCCGCCGATGGTGCCGCGCATCGGCGACGAGACGTTTCACCGGTGGTTCGGCTCTGCGCTGGCCAAGCTCGCGACCGCGGAGGCCGCCATGTACAACGCGGTCGACCAGCACATGGAGGCCTGTCGCCGCGCCGTGCAGGACGGGGGGGCGGGCGGGGGGCGGGGGGGATCCCATATTCATACGGCGAGGACATGCGGATCGGCTGCATCGGCAGGGAGGGGATCATTCAGGCGTGGGAGATCTTCCAGTCGGAGATCTTCCGCACGGCCGGCTCAAGCGCCGCCGTGGACGGATCACGGTTCGAGCGCATCTACCGTGACATGTCGATGCTCAACAGCCACCGCAACACCGTGCTGCGGGAGTGGGCATTTGGCGAGCTCGCCCGAGAGCACCTTGGCCTGCCGCGGCGGGGCGTGGGCAACGTGCAGACGCCGCGCGTCCCGAAGTGATCCCCGTGGCGGGTCACACGAGCGAGCGGCCGCCGTCGTACCGCGTGCTGGCGGTGAACTACGCCGAACGTCAGACCACTTTCAGCGACGCGTACTACCGCTGGTCCACCTATGGCGAGCCCGACGGGCGGCTCCATATGAGTGATCATGCGCCCTGGCGGGCCCGCCCGGAGCGGATGAAAATGTTTGTGCGCCGCTGGCCTGGCACGCCGGGAGCGGTTGAAATGTCCGACGGCCGCTTTGGTCGACGTCGGTCTTGCTTGGTGCCAGCGAGCCCGATTATGAGTGTGACGCGAGAGTCTCGGGCACCCCGAACTGTTGCCTTGAGCACGTGATTCAGACTCCACAGCATGAGGCTCTCCCGGGCGGTCATCCTGTTCTCCGAGACGTTGGGAGGGTTCGATGAATCGTTTGATCGAGCGGTGCGCGATGCTCGACATCCACAAGTCGCAGATCACTGCGTGTGTGCGCGTCCCGGACGACGCCGGCGGCCGCCGGCAAGAGGTCTGCGAGTTTCAGAGCACGACGTCGGGGCTGCTGTTGCTCGCCGACTGGCTGCGCAGCTGGGCGGTGACGGTGGTCGGGATGGAGTCCACCGGCGTGTACTGGCGGGCGGTGTACTACCTGCTCGAGGACGAGTTTGAGTGCCGGCTGTACAACGCTCGCCATCTTCGTCACGTCCCCGGCCGAAAAAGCGATGTCCAGGACGCCGAGTGGGGCTGTCAGCTGGTCGAGCACGGGCTGGTTCGCCCCAGCTTCGTTCCGCCCCGACCGCTGCGGGAGCTGCGCGATCTGGTCCGCTACCGCAAGGCCAAGATCCAGGAGCGTGTCCGCGAGGTCCAACGGGTCGAGAAGACCTTGCAGGACGCCGGGATCAAGCTCTCCTCGGTCGCCTCGGAGGTGCTCGGCGTCTCGGCGCGGCGGATGCTCGAGGCGCTGATCTCCGGCACGCATGACCCCGAGATCCTGGCTGAGCTGGCGAAGGGCACGCTACGCAAGAAGATCCCCGCCTTACGCGAGGCGCTCCAGGGCCGCTTCACCGGCCACCACGCGCTGCTGATCGGCCAGATGCTCGCCCAGATCGACTTCCTCGATGAGACGATCGCCACGCTGTCGGAGCGGATCGAGGAACTGACCCGCCCTTTCTCGCGTGAGCTCGAGCTGCTGGACACGATCCCCGGCATCGACCGGCGCGCCGCCGAGATGCTGCTGGGCGAGATCGGCCCCGACATGAGCCAGTTCCCGACCGAACATCACCTCGCGTCCTGGGCCGGGCTGTGCCCCGGTCAGCGCGAGTCCGGCGGCAAGCAGCACTCCGGCAAGACCCGCAAAGGCTCAAAGTGGCTGCGCGGCACGCTGACCGAGTCCGCCAAAGCGGTCGTACGCACCAAGGGCACCTACCTGTCCGCCCGCTACCACCGGATCAAAAGCCGCCGCGGCCACGCCAAAGCCACGATCGCGACCGCCCACAAGATCCTCACCGCCGCCTACCACGTGCTCCAGCAAGGCGTCCCCTACAACGAACTCGGCGAAGAGTTCTTCTACCGCCGCGACACCGAGAACACCGAACGCTACCGCCGCCGGCTCATCAAACAGCTCGAACGCCTCGGCCACCAAGTCACCCTCGAACCCCTACCCGAGGCCGCCTAACCGCCAGCGCTACCGACACCCCAAACGGCCAAGGAGGCCGTCGAACCCCCAAGCGCTGCTGCTCCCCAACGGCTATTTTCGATTCAGCTACTACTTCTGGATCCTCGAGCCTCTGCACGCGCCGTCGTCGCCCCCGATCGTCCTGGACTGTGGCTTTGAGCCCGAGCGCGGCGAACGAATGGGCCGGAGGTGCCTGTGCCGGCCGGCCGACGCGTTGGCGCGTTTGGGCATCGACCCCGCGGAGGTCGACCTGCTGGTGATCAGCCACATCCACTACGACCACGTCGGGAATCTACACCTGTTCCCCAATGCGCGGATGCCCGTGGCCCGCGCCGAGCTTGAGTTCTGGACGGCCGATCCGGTCGCCCGGCGCCCGCAGTTCGCCACCCACGCCGACCCGGACGGGATCGAACAGCTCCGCCGCGCCGCAGCCGAGGAGCGCGTCGAGTTGATCGAAGACCGCGCCGACGTCGCACCGGGGATCACGGCGGTGCGGGTCGGCGGTCACGCGCCCGGCCAGCTCGTGTTCGAAGTGGCCGGCGAGCATGGTCCGATCGTGCTGGCGTCCGACGCCATCCACTACGACGACGAGCTCGAGCTCGAGCGGCCGTTCGGCATCTTCACCGACCTCGCCGACATGTACCGCGCCTACGCGACGCTGCGGCGCTATGCATCCGGTGGCGCCGCCGTCGTCCCCGGACACGACCCGTCCGTGATGAACCGGTTTGCGCCGCTCGACGGCGACGCCGCGGGACTCGCCGTGTGCCTGACCGACACCAGGAGCGACCGATGACCACCACGACCGATACGACGATCGACACCGACGCGCTGCGCGACGCATGGACCGAGGTGCAC
The DNA here is from genome assembly GCA_963796575.1 of uncultured Solirubrobacterales bacterium. Taxonomy (GTDB): domain Bacteria; phylum Actinomycetota; class Thermoleophilia; order Solirubrobacterales; family Solirubrobacteraceae; genus Palsa-465. The sequence goes on from CAWCMG010000026.1 coordinate 244,472, forward strand.
GGTCCGCCGAACGCCGCGGCCGAGGAGCTGTTGCGCCAGAACCCGAGCTACTTCGCGCGGGTGCTGGACTTCACGGCCCATCCCTGGCGTCGCGGTCCGCTGGAGCCGAAGGTCAAGGCGCTGATCCTACTGGCGGTCGACAGCGCCGCCTCGCACCTGCACGGACCGGGCGCCGCCGACGACGTGCGGCGGGCGCTGGCGCTCGGAGCCACGCCCGCCGAGGTGCTGGAGACGCTGGAGCTGACGAGCACGATGGGCATCCACGCCGCCAACACCGGCGTGCCGATCCTGCTCGAGGAGCTGGTCGCTGCCGGACGGCCCGTCGACATGAACGCGCAGCTGACCGAGCGCCAGGAACAGATAAAGGCCGAGTTCACCGCCAAGCGCGGCTACTGGAACGAGTTCTGGGACGGCTTCCTCCGCCTGGACGCCGAGTTCTTCGCCACCTACACGGCGCTTTCGTCGCACCCTTGGGAACGCGGCACGCTGGAGCCCAAGGTCAAGGAGTTCGTCTACTGCGCGTTCGATTGCTCGGCCACACACATGTTCGCCCCCGGCCTGCGTCAGCACATCGCCAATGCGATCCGGTACGGCGCGACGGCCGAGGAGCTGATGGAGGTGTTCGAGCTCGCCAGCGGGATCGGGGTGGAGTCGTTCGCGCTGGCGCTGCCGGCGCTGGCCGAGGCGATGGACACAGAGGGGTGAGCACGCTGCGCACCGGGATCGTCGGCGTCGGCCAGATGGGCGGCCGGATGGCCGCCCGGGTCCGCGAGGCTGGCGATCCGATCGTCGCTTACGATCGCGACGCCGAGCGGCTGGCGGCCAGTGGCACCGAGCCCGCCGGCTCGCTGGAGGAGCTGGTGGCGGCGGTCGACGTCGTGCTGCTGTCGCTGCCGGACTCGAGCATCATCGAGCCGGTGATGCTCGGAGCCGGCGGCGTGCTCGAGCACGCACGCCCGGGGCAAGTGGTCGTCGACCTGTCAACCGCCTCGCCGGAATCGACCCAGCGGATCCACGCGGCGCTGGCGGAGCGAAACGTGGACCTTCTCGACGCCGGCATCTCCGGCGGAGCGAAGGCGGCCGACGCGGGCACTCTCACGATCATGGTTGGGGGCAACGCCGCTGCGCTGGCCCGGGTGCGTCCGATCCTGGAGCGATTCGCGTCCAAGATCTTCCACATGGGGGGCAGCGGCGCGGGGCACGTCGCCAAGCTGCTGAACAACTTCCTCAACGGGATCAGCCTCGCGGCCACCGCCGAGGTCATGGTGGCGGCCAAGCTGTCCGGACTGGATCTGGAGACGTTCTTGGATGTGCTCAACGCCAGCTCGGGTGTCAACTTCGCCACGCTCAACCGGTTCCCGCACATCATCAAGGGGGACTACCTGGAAGGCGGCCTGACCGGCCGGCTGATGGCGAAGGACATCCGCCTCTATCTGGAGCACGTGGCGCGGCTCGGTGTCCCCACGTTCAGCGGGCCGGCGTGTCTGGCGGTGTTCGAGGTCGCCAACGCGCTCGGTTACGAGGACCAGATCTCCAACCGTGTCGTCGACGGCATCGGAGACCTGGCGGGAGGCGTGCGGCTCCACGAGCCGATCACACCTGAGGTGAGGGAGCGATGAGATGAAGATCAACCACGGTCGTGTGGCCGGTGAGCCTTCTGCGCACCGCGACGCGACATTCACCGGCGCCGTGTGGTCCGAGCCGCTGCTCCGCGGCGTCCCCGGCGTGATCATCAACACGGTCTTCTTCCCGCCCGGCGTCCGAACGGACTGGCACAGGCACGAGACCGGGCAGATCCTGATCGTCACCCACGGGCGCGGCCTGGCCGTCAACGAGGACGGCGACGGCGGCACGATCATGCCGGGGGACCTGGTCTGGTTCGAGCCGGGTGAGCGCCACTGGCACGGAGCCGGGCCCGACACCTACGTCAGCCACATCGCGATCTCGCTTGGCAGCACCGAATGGGAGGACGCGGTCACCGACGACCAGTACGCGGTGGGCGGATGACGAGCGAGAGGAGCCGGCCACGGCTCGAGGGGCGGGCAGCGATCGTGTCAGGCGGGGCCCGCGGCATCGGGGAGGCGCACGTGCGGGCGCTGGTGGGTGAGGGCGCGCACGTGGTGATCGGCGATGTGCTCGCCGACGCGGGCACGGCGCTGGCAGAGCAACTCGGCGAACGGGCTCGCTCTGTCACGCTCGATGTCACCTCCGAGGCGGATTGGACCGCCGCGGTGGCCGCGGCCGAGCAGGACGGCTGGGGACCGGGCGCGGTCACGATCCTGATCAACAACGCCGGGATCATGGACCCGTCTCCGATCGGGGAGCTGTCGGCGGAGCGGTGGCGGCGCACCATCGACGTCGACCTCACCGGCCACTTCCTCGGGATCAGGGCGGTGGTGAACTCGATGCGCCGGGCGGGAGGGGGCGTGATCGTCAACACGTCCTCGATGACGTCGGAGATCGCGGTCAGTCAGCTGGCGCATTACACCGCGTCCAAGCACGCGATCGCCGGCTTGACGAAGGCGGCGGCGCTCGAGCTCGGCGGCGACGGGATCCGGGTCAATTCGCTCCACCCTGGCATGATCCGCACCGCCATGACCGACGGCGCGCCGGAGGAGTCGATGGCGGCGAAGTACCCGTTGCGCCGGTTCGGCACGCCCGAGGAGGTGGCCCGCACCATGTTGTTCATCGTCTGCGATGCCACCTACGCCAGCGGCGACGCCTTCCCCGTCGACGGAGGAATTCTCGCCGGGATCATGATGGGCGAATGAGCGGGATGCGTCTGGAGGGGAAGGTCGCCGTGGTGACGGGCGCCGCCGGAGGCCTCGGTGGAGGGTCGGCCCGCCGCCTGGCGGGCGAGGGCGCGCGGGTCGTCGCCGTCGACATCGATGGGGACGGCGCCGCGCGCGTGGCGGCGGAGACCGGCGGCGTCGCGGTCGCAGCCGACGTGTCGCGCGAGGAGGACGTGGAGCGCTACCTCGCCGTGGCGGTGAAGCACTTCGGGCGCATCGATCTGCACCATCTCAATGCCGGCATCCCGGGTTCGCTGGATCCGCTGCCGGCGCTGGACGTGGGGGGCTTCGAACGAGTGTTGGCGGTCAACGTCACGAGCGTGTTCCTCGGCCTGCGGGGGGCGTTTCGCCAGTACGCGGCACAGGGATCCGGAGGCGCTGTCGTCGTGACGGGGTCGATCGCCAGCCTCCGCGGCAGCGCCGACCTGTTCGCCTACCACACCTCCAAGCACGCCGTGCTCGGACTCGCGCGCTGCGCGGCCGTGTACGGGGGTCCGCTCGGCGTCCGGGTCAACGTGATCGCACCCGGGATCGTGCCCACCGAGTTGTTCGCCGGCGCCGGCGGCGCCGTTGGCGGCGGTGGCGACATGGCCCAGCGAGCCACCACCACGCCGCTGCGGCGACCGGGCACGCCAGACGAGATCGGATCGGTCGTGGCCTTCCTGCTCTCCGACGACGCCGCCTACATGACCGGCGAGGTCGTCTCGGTTGACGGCGGCGCGACCACGACGAACTCGCTGCGCCCGTCTGGCGGGGCCGGCCGGTGGGATCCGGCGGAGCTGGATCGATGAAGCTCGGCATCCATTTCGGCGATTTCACGCTCCCCGGCGCACCGGGATCCCTGGGCCCCGTCCTGTCGGCGACTGCCAAGGCAGCGGAGGACGGCGGGTGCGCGGTGTTCACGCTGATGGACCACTGGTTTCAGATGGAGGCGATCTCCCGGGCGCAGGACCCGATGCTGGAGGGCTATACGAGCCTGGGCTTCCTGGCCGGTCGCACGGAGCGGATCACGCTGGGTCTGCTCGTGAGCGGGGTGACATATCGGCACCCGGGGCTGCTGGTCAAGGTCGTCACCACGCTGGACGTGCTGTCCGGTGGCCGCGCCCAGTTGGGGCTGGGTGCCGCCTGGTATGAGCGAGAGCACCTAGGCCTGGGCGTTCCCTTCCCACGCTTGAGCGAGCGGTTCGAGCGGCTCGAGGAGGCCCTGCAGATCGCGCTTCAGATGTGGAGCGACGACGACGGCCCCTTCGACGGCCGGCATTACCGGCTCGCCGAGACGATCTGCTCGCCGCGGCCGCTCCAGCGCCCGCGGCCCCGGATCGTGGTGGGAGGCGGGGGCGAGCGCAGGACCCTGCGGCTGGTGGCGCAGTACGGCGACGCCTGCAACCTGGTGGCTGTCAGCCCGGAAGTGGTGGCGCACAAGCTCGATGTGCTGAGGCGCCACTGCGACGCCGTCGGCCGGGACGAGGCGGAGATCGAAAAGACGATCCTGGTCCTGGGGATCAATCCAGTGGACGACGTCGACGCCTTCCTCGCGGCGATGGAACTGTACGCCCGGATGGGCGTCGAGCTCGTCGAGATCCCGCCGCAGGGGCCGGATCCGGCGGGGATGGTGGCGCGGCTCGGAGAGAAGGTCGTGCCGAGGCTGGCCGAGCTGGGCGTGGCGTGATGCCGTCGCGGTGCGGCGGCTTGGACTAGGAGAGGGCCTTCATGAACCCATCGGTGCAGAACATCATTGCCTCCGCCCAGGTCACGATCTCGCGGCGCGGTTCCTTCTGGGTGGGGATCGAGCCGGTTCCGGGCCCGCTCGGCACGGTCATGCGTGGTCCGATGTTCGTGGAATGGGAGGCTCCGGCCGACCCGCAGCCCGGCCCGCCGTGGGTGCTGGTGCACGGGGGCGGTGGCCAGGCGATCGACTACACCGTCACGCCGGACGGCCGCCGGGGCTGGTCCCGCCTGCTCGTCGAGCAGGGACACACCGTGTTCGTCGTCGACCGCCCGGGCCATGGCCGGTCGCCGCATCACCCGGACATCCTCGGCCCGATGGGCCCGCAGCTCGGCTTCGAGTTCCTGCGCCCGATCTTTATCCCCCCGCCCGAAGGCCCCGACAGCAATCCGGCTGCCCACCTGCACACCCAGTGGCCCGGTGGACGCGAGCCCGGCGACCCCGTCTACGACCAGTCTCTGTGCACGTCCGGGCCGCTGCTCGCCGACCCCAGGGAGATGCACGCGCTCGAGCGGGCGCGGCTGGCCGAGCTGCTGGACCTCGTCGGTCCGGCGATCGTCGTCACCCACTCCGCCGGAGGTCCAGGGACGTTTGCCGGCGCCGACGCGCGTCCGGACAAGGTGGCGGCGCTGTTCGCGATCGAGACGCTCGGCCCGCCGTTCCTGAAGCGGCCGGAGATGGGGATGGATCTGGCTTGGGGGCTGGCATGCGCGCCGATCACCTACGACCCCCCGGTCACCGATCCGTCTGAGCTCGACACCGTCACCGAGGAGCGTGCGGAGCTCGGCCCCATCCCGATCACGCTCCAGCGGGAGCCGGCCCGGCGGCTGGCCCACCTCAGTCAGTTTCCGATCGCCGTCGTCACCGCGGAGTCATCGATGTTCCTGGGGTTCGACCGGCACCTCGTCGAGTTTCTCGCGCAGGGCGGGTGTGACGTCGAGCTCGTGCGGCTAGCCGATCACGGCGTCCACGGGAACGGGCACATGATGATGATCGAGCGCAACCACGCCGAGCCGCTTCGGGTGCTCACCGACTGGGCGGCGCGCAAGGTGGTGGCTTAGTGGATTTGTCGGCGGCGCCTGACGGCGGCGCCTTGGTGGATTTGTCGGCGGCGCCTGACGGCGGCGCCTTAGTGAGTGAGCGGCTGTCCCAAGCGCGCCCGGCCGGTTGAGGCGAAGACGACGTCGTATTGAGCGCCGATGTGCGTGCGGAACATCGCGGCGTCACGGAAGCAGCGCTCCAGGCGTGAGCCACGCCGGGCGGCGCTCGAGCCGCCGGTGGAGAACATCAGATCCACGGCCTGCCAGGCCAGCTTGCCGCACTGAGCGAGCACGTCGCGGATCGCTCCGTCATCGGCGGTCGTGAACGCCTCGCCGCGCTCCGCGAAGCCCACGCACTTGTCGGCGAAGCGGGCGAGCGCGGCGAAGAAGGCGAGCTCCGCCGTGTCGACGAGGCTGTACGCCTCCCCGTACCACCGCTGGTAGTCGACCGACTCCGAGCGCGGGATCGGCGGCGGGAAGCTCGTGGGGCGCGCCGTCATCATCGCTTCGTACTCCTGGAGCGCGGCGCGGCCGTTGCCGATCTGGGTGGCGTTCAGCGACGCGTAGAAGAACGTCATCGCCCGTGCCAGATAGAGCGGGTTGCCGTGCAACCGGTAGCCGATCGTGCCCTCTCGAGGCATGTCGAAGTCCTTCCAGTCGTAGCGCACGGCCAGATGCGCGGGCACGAACACGTCGTCGGCGACGATCGTGTTAGAAGCCGTGCCGCCGAGCCCGATCGTGGCGCCGCGGCCCCAGTCGTCGAGGATTTCGTAGTCGGAGCGCGGGATCGCCACCATTATGCGTTCGTCCGACCCGGCGACGATCGCGAGCGCGACGACGTGGGTCGAGTACGTCGCCCCCGAGCAGTAGTCCCATCGCCCGCTGACCCGGTAGCCGCCCGGCGCGGGCGTTGCCTCGCCCCGCGGAATCGCCCGGGACGGACCGACGAAATGTCCGTCGGGGCCGAACAGCTCGGCCTGCGCCTGCTCCGGGAAGAACGCGCCGACCTGGAGGGCGTGCGCCGAGCCCAGACACAGGTTCCAGCCGATGCCGGCGTCGGCGCTCGAGATCTCGATGATGACGCGATAGAACGTGTCCAGACCGAACTCGTAGCCACCGAACCGGCGCGGCTGCAGGATCCGATGGAATCCGGCCGCCACGAACTGCTCGTGAAGCTCGGCGGAGTATGTGCCGCGCTCCTCGGCGTCGGCAGCCTCGGCGATCACTCGTTCACGCAGGGAGCGGGCGCGATCGACGATCTCCTCCGCAGTCAGCTCGGGCTCGGGCGCCGGGATGCGGATGGCGGTTGCCATCCGCGCTAAGCGGCCAGGCCAGGCACGATCACTCCGCTCAGATCGCGCTTCTCCGCCGAGGCGTGGAGCGCATCGTCGATCCGGTCCAGCGGGTACCGGGCGCTGATGATCGGCTCGGGATCCAGCCAGCCGTCCTCCATCATCCGGATGAACCGCGGCAGGTCCCGGCGCATCCGGACGTTGCCGTTCTGGGCGCCGAGGATCGCCCGCCCCTCCACCGACATGGACAGCTGCGGGATGGTCACCTCGGCGTTGCCGCGCTCGACGCTGGTCAGCACCACGGTTCCGGCCCGCCGAGCCGCCCGGACGGTCTGGGGGAACACCGACGCGAGCGTCGCGGCCTCCATCGTGTAGTCGGCGCCGCGCCCGTGCGTGAGCGCCTTGACCTGTTCCACCGGATCGCCGGCCTCGGGATCGACCGTGTCGGTGGCGCCGAAGCGGCCGGCCAGCTCACGGCGCTCGGCGATCGGGTCCACGGCGATGATCTGCCGCGCGTTGGCGACCCGGGCCGCCTGCACCATCCACTGCCCGAGGTGTCCGAGCCCGAAGATCGCGATGCTGGAGCCGGCCTGCACCCTGGCGACGTTGTGCACGCAGCCGACGCCGGTGGTGATCCCGCAGCCCAGCAAACTCAGCCACTCGTCGGGCAGATCGGTCTGCACCGGGAACACCTGACTGGCCGTGACGTTCATCAATTCGGCGTAGCCCCCGACGTTGCCGGCCGCGCTCACCGGCTCGCCGTTGCGGCGGTTGGCCACATGGGGCCAGATCCCGCCTCGGTCGAACGTCTCCGAGCATTGATCGGGGCGGCCGATGGAGCAGTAGAAGCACACCCCGCACTCCGACGTACCCGGCACGATGACGCGGTCGCCGACCTTCATGTGGTCGACGCCGGCCCCCAGTTCCACGACCTCTCCCATCGACGCGTGGCCAAGGATCGTCGGCGGGATCTTGAACAGCTCGCCACGCCAGTTGACGCAGTCGGTGGAGCAGAACGGGGAGGCGCCAGTGCGGATCAGCACACGGCCGGGCGCCGGATCGAGGTAGTCGATGTCCTCCACCACGAAGGGCTCCCTGACCGCTGCCAGCAGCGCTGCTCTCATCTGACGTGTCTCTCCTCGGGGTCGGGCGACTCGCTCCTGCGCATCATTGCGCGGTGAAGCCTCCGTCGGCCATCAGGATCGCTCCGGTGATGATGCTGGAGCGCGGCGACGCCAGGAAGGCGATCACCTCGGCAATCTCCTCGGCCTGGGCCAGCCGGCCGAGCGGATGGGCCGCCGCGATCGACGCCAGCCTGTCCTCGCGGTCCGGGACGCCGGCCAGCGCTTCGTCCGTGAAGCCGGTATCGATCGCGCCGGGCGCCACCGCATTGACCCGCACCCGCGGGGCGTGCTCGATCGCCAGCTGCCGGGTGAGCTGCACGATCGCCCCCTTCGTGGTGCAGTAGGCGGTTTGCCCAGGCAACCCGATCGTGCCCGAAATCGAGGCGACATTGACGATCCGACCATCCCCGTGCTCGCTGAGGGCCGGCAGTGCCTCACGACAATGCAGAAACGCCCCGCGCACGTTGACCCGCAGCAGCTCGTCCCAGTCGCCGTCGGTGGTTTCGACGGTCGGCTTGAGGAGAAACCGCCCCGCGTTGTTGACGACGATGTCCAGCGCACCGAAGCGCTCGTGTGCCAGGGCGACGGCCCGCCCGGCGGTGTCGGGTTCGGCGACGTCGCCGCACAACGCGGCCACAGTTTCGCCCTCAAGCTCGCCGACAGCGGGGTTCAGGTCCTCGGCGACGACGCGCGCGCCGCGAGCGGTCAGCAGCTGGACGGTCGCTCGTCCGACGCCACCAGCGGCGCCGGTGACGATCGCCACGGCTCCCGCCAGCTCGTCACTCACCGGATCGGCCACAATGTCGCCATCCTAACAGTTTGTCTACCTGTCTGACAATCTTTGCGGCGGCGGCGCGGGGACGTGGCGTGCACCCGAAGCCGTCACGGGGCGAGCATTCTGTATGATTGTCATACAGGATTCGGCAACAACAGGACCGAAGGATGCGCACGCCTATGGACGACAAGACGAAGTTCGACGTCGGCCTTGAGACCCGGCGCGAGGTGCTGGGCGCCGAACACGTCGACCGTTCGCTGGCCGAGGCCAGCGATTTTGCCCGCCCGATGCAAGAGCTCGTCACCGAGTACTGCTGGGGGGCGGTGTGGGCGCGTCCCGGTCTGGATCGCAAGGTGCGCAGCCTGCTGAACATCGTCATGCTCACCGCGCTCGGGCGCCGGCATGAGCTCGAGGTCCACGTGCGCGGAGCCGTCACCAATGGCGTGAGCGCAACGGAGATCCAGGAGGCGTTGCTGCAGACGGCGATCTACTGTGGCGTTCCGGCGGCGATGGAGGCGATGCGCACGGCCGAGGCGGCGCTCACCGCCCTCGGCATCATCGAGTCGCGGTCCGAGCAGCCGTCCCAGGCGTGAGCGCCGGCGTCTCTCCTCGCCGGGTCGGCTTCGTCGGGTTGGGGGCGGTGGGAGGCCCGATGGCCCGGCGACTGGTGCAGGCTGGACATCATCTGAGCGTCTACGACACCGCTCCCCCGGCCGTTACCGCGTTGGCCAAGGCGGGCGCGGAGGTATGCGAGAGCGCACGAGGGGTCGCGGACGCCGCCGAGCTCGTGCTCGTGAGTCTGCCGTCTCCGGGCGTCGTGTCCGAGGTCGCCCGGGAGCTCGCCGCGGGGTCAGCGCTGCGCGTCTATGTCGATCTCTCCACCACCGGCCCTCAGGTGGCAGAGGAGGTCGCCGAGCTGCTGGGAGCGGCAGGGGTCGGTGTTGTCGACGCACCCGTCAGCGGTGGGACCGCGGGCGCCAAGAGCGGACAGCTAACCGTCATGGTCGCCGGCGATCGCGAGAACATCGCGATCGCCCGACCGGTGCTGGAGCTGCTGGGCTCGCGGATCTTCGTGGTCGGCGACCGGCCGGGTCAGGGCCAGGCCGTGAAGGTCATCAACAACCTCATGTCGGCGTGTTCGGTCGCGATCACCGCCGAGGCCACGTCGCTCGGCGTGAAGGCCGGGCTCGACCCAGCCACTCTGCTGGAGGTTGTGGCCGCGAGCAGCGGGTCCAATACCGCAGCCGCCCAGAAGTTCCCCGCATACGTGCTGACCCGAACCTTCCATCAGGGCTTCCGCCTCAACCTCATGGCCAAGGACGTCCGCCTTTGCCTGTCAGAGGCACGGCGCCACAACGTCCCAATGCTGCTCGGAGCCACCGTCGAGCAGCTCTGGAACCTCGGCGATGCCACCTTCCCGGACGACGCCGACTTCATCGAGATCGTGAGGATGTTCGAGGCGTGGGCGAACGTCACGATCAAGAGCGGTGGCGAGAGCGCCGACCGCGCGCCCGCGCACTGACATCTGAACCCGCCGATCATATGGCCCTACGGTCATACAGCCAGGCGAACCCTGTCTGGTCTTCGACGGCTCCGGCTCAACGCCGGTCGACGACCGAACTGATCGCGACCGCGACGATGATCAGGATGCCGCGGACAACGTCCTGCCAGTAGTCCGGGACGGCGAGCAGGTCGAAGCCGTTCGTGATCATGCCCAGTATCAGCACACCGAGGACCGTGCGCCAGACCGAGCCGACGCCGCCGAAGATGCTGGTGCCGCCGAGTGCCACGCCGGCGATCGCGAGCAGCGCCAGCTGGCCGCCCAGGCCGCTCGTATCGCTCGACCCCGACCCGGTCGTCGAGGCGTCGATCAGGCCCGCGAGGCCGCAGGCGGCGCCGGTGATCACGAACGTGATGATCACGGTCCGGCTTACCTTGATGCCCGAGAGCCGCGCCGCGAAGCGGTTGCCACCGACGCCGTAGAGGTGGCGACCGAACACGGTGTATGCCAACACGAGCTGAAGGACGATCGCGACGACCGCGAAGATGATTACCGGGTACTGAACGCCCGCGACCCGTTGTTGGCCGATGAACGTGAACACGTTGCTGTTCGGCGTGATCAGCAAGCCTCCGTGGGTCACGCCGACGGCGATGCCGCCGAACGTAAGAGCGGTCGCGAGCGTCGCGAGGAACGCGTTGATGCGCACCTTCGACACCAGCAGCCCGTTGATGAGGCCCATCGCCGCGCCGGAGACGATCGCCATCGGGAACGCCCACCACACCCCGATGTGGACGGCGGCCCATGCGGCCAGCACCTCGGCCAGGACGAAGATCGACCCGAGCGAGAGATCGAAGTTGCCGGCGATGATCGTGAGCGTCACAGCGCACGCGGCAACGCCGATCGTCGCGTTCTGGTAGACCAGGTTGAGGAGGTTGTTCTTGGTGAGGAAGACCGACGAGGCGACCGAGAAGTAGATGAAGAGCGCGATCGCGAACACGACGATGCCGTAGTCCCGGACGTGCTCGGCTTTGAGCCGGCGCGGCGAACGCACGCGTGGAGCGGCGATCGCCTCTGGGCTGACGGAGTCCCCGGCCACGACGGGGTCCCCGGCGACGGGATCGGGCGGCTGCGTGGCGCTCATGCGTGCGTGCTCCCTCCAAGACCGAACGCGGCCTCCATCACGGCGTCCAGCGGCGGGTCGGCGCGGAACTCGCGGATGATCCCGCCGAGGCGCATCACGAGCACGCGGTGGGCGAGCCCGAGCACCTCCTCGATCTCCGACGAGATCAGCAGCACGGCGGTGCCCTGGCCGGCCAGGTTGTTGATCAGGCGGTGGATGGCTGCGCGCGCCGCGACGTCGACGCCGCGCGTCGGCTCGTCGAGAATCAGCACGCGCGGGTCGCGGAACAGCCAGCGGGCGAACAGAACCTTCTGCTGGTTGCCGCCGGAGAGGCTCGCCACCCTCATCGACGGGTTCGGCGGCTCGACCGACAGCGAGTCCAGCAGCGACCGCGTCCTCGCGCGCTCGAGCGCGCGGCGCAGTATTCCGAATCGCGAGGCGACGGCGCGCAGATCGGCGAAGGTCGTGTTCGACGCCAGGGAGAGCTCCATGAACAAACCATCGTCCTTGCGGCTCTCGGGCAGGAACGCCATCCCGGCCGCCAGCGCGTCCGCGGGCGAGCGGATGCGGCGTGCCGTGCCGTCGACGGCGATCGTGCCGCGATCGATTGGATCGGCCCCGGCGATCGCGCGGGCGAGCTCGGTGCGGCCGCTGCCCACAAGCCCGGCGAGGCCGACGATCTCACCGGCGCGGATCTGCAGCGAGATGTCCCTGAGGACGCCCTTGCGATGCAGACCGGACACCTCCAAGACGACTGGGGCGGTCGAGCCGCGCGGCTTTTCGAAGTGCTCCGCCTCCGCGGCGGCACCGAACATGCCTGCGACGAGGCTGTCCTCCGTTTCCTCCGCCGCCGGCGCCGTTCGTACGAGACGCCCGCTGCGCAGCACCGTCACGGTGTCGGCGAGCTCGAGCACCTCGTCGAGGAAGTGGCTCACGTAGACAATCGTCCTGCCGTTCGCGCGCAGGGTACGGATCATCCGGTGCAGCGTCTTGGTCTCGACGCTGGTCAGCGACGAGGTCGGCTCGTCCATCACGATCACCCGCGCATCGCACGCGACCGCGCGCAGGATCTCGACCTTCTGCTTGTCGGCCGTGCGCAGGGATCCGACCAAGCGGTTGCCGTCGAGCTCGAAGCCCCACTCTGACGTGAGCTCGTTGTACTTCGCGCGCATCTGCCGCCGCTGCACCAGGCCTGAGCGACGTGGCTCGATGCCGAGGAAGACGTTTTCGATCACGCTCATCTGCGGCACCGGCGAGAGCTCCTGCGCGATAGTCGCGATCCCATCGACGCGCGCCTCGCGCGGGCTCGCGTAGCGGACGGGCCGGCCGTCGATGTACAGCTGTCCGTCGTCGGGGCGGATCACGCCGCCGACGATCTTCCCGAGCGTCGACTTCCCGGCGCCGTTCGCGCCGACGAGCGCGTGCACGGTACCTCCGGCAACCTCGACGCTGACGTCATCGAGCGCCTTGGTGCCGGAGTACCGCTTGCCGATCGAGACGAGCCGGACCGGCGCGACCGCCGTAGCACTCATCCGACTCGTGCTCGAGCTGTCATCCGGCTCGTCCTCGACCTTCCAATGTTCACCCGCCTAATTTATTCCGCCCTCGAGCGTCCAGTCGGGGTGGAAGTCCGGATGCGCCTGCAGGAACGCCTGGTCGATGATCGCCGGGCGAGTCACCGGGTTGATGATGTTGACCAGGTTCGGCGTCGGCTTCCCGTTCAGCGCATCGTTCAGGGCGGCGATGCCGACCTCCGACTCAGAGGCTGGGTACAGGCCGAGAGTGGCGTACCAAGTCCCGTTCTGGACCTGGGCGACGGCCTCCTTCGCGCCACCGTACCCGATGATCGCGATGTTCTTGCCGGGCGTGTAGCCGCCGACCAGCTTCAGCGCGGTTATCGTCCCGGCCGCCATCTGGTCGCCGAATGTCGCGAATACGTTGACGTTCTTGTTCGCGGTGAAGTACGTCTGGGCGACCTTCTGTGAGGTCGCCTGGTCGTACATCCCGGGAGGCATCAGCGTGAACGTGTAATTCGGCTTCCCCTTGTAGTACGCCGTCATCGCGTTCTCCCGAACCGTGTCGGTCGGGTAGTTCGCGAGCCCCGGCAGGAACGCGATGTTGCAGTGGCCGCTTCCCACCTGCTTCTTGCAGGCCGCGTTCATCGCGGCGATCAGGTTCGTCGACTCCGCGCCGATCGACTGGCCGACGGTCGTGACGAAGTGCGGGTTGGCTGTCAGGACGTTCTGGGAGGACAGCGGTCCCCAGGTGTAGTCGGCGGCCGCGACCTTGATGCCGGCGGAGAGCGCCTTATTGATGATCGGTGTCAGGGCGACGTCGTTCAGACCCCAGACCCAGAACGCCTTGTACTTGCCGGTGGTGATCGCGTCCTGAATCTGTGTGGACTGCATTTGCGGGTCGTTGTTGGCGTCGAAGGCGTCAAGCTTGATGCCCAGCTTCTGAGCCTCCGCCTGTGCGCCCTTCAGCGAAGCGACCCCATACGGGCTCGGGTTGTAATAAAAGATCGCCATCCGGGTCCCCGATCCTCCGGCCGACGCGCTCGAGGTCGAAGTGGTCGACGACGCCGCGGCCGCCGAAGTGCTCGACGACGACGCGCTCGACGACGACGAACTCGACCCGCATCCGGCGATCACCGCCGCCATCATGGCTACCGCTACCGCGCCCGCGCTGATGCGCGCGCGCTCAGACCTAAACATTGGTCCTACTCCTCCTCTCGCTTGCCCGCGTGCCGGTCCGCATTGACTCTCCGCCCGGCTCGGCGAAAGCAAAGCGGTTCGATCAGCTTGCAGCAAGCCCCCGGCGATGAAAGACTACGCATTTGGGATCGTAGGCTTCGCAATCTGGATAGCCGCCGATCGACACCTAACATCGCGACAACAGTATGGGTAGCGCCGAACGTCGCACGGACGGGGGGCCGGGCGCGCGACACGAGGTCAGTCTCCGGAGCCACGATCCCGTGGAGGCGAGCGCGGTCGCCTCGCGCGTCTACCACGAGCACCGTCTCACGATTCTGGGCGCTCATCGCGCCTTCGCGATGAGCCTCGACGCCGTGTCGCTCGGCCCGATCACGCTGGGCTGGCTCTCGTACGACACCGAAATTCGGGTCGACGCCGAACCAAATGTAGACGCCTACCAGATCAACCTCGTCAGTTCTGGGCAGACGCGCGCTTACTGCGGATCGCACCAGATCGTCGCCACATCGAAGATGGGGATGATCTTCCGACCCGACAGGCCGACCGGCTTCGCGGGCTGGCGCACCCCCGGCCAGATGCTCGCGATCAAGATCGAACGAAACGCGCTCGAGGACGAGCTCGAGCAACTGCTGCATCGACCTGTCACCGGGGCGATCCCCTTCGCGCTCGCGCTCGACCTCTCCCGGCGTGGCGCAGCCGATTGGAACCGGCTGGTCTTCACCCTAGCCAAGGACATCTTCGATCCCGGGTCGCTGTTCCGCCAGCCGATCATGACCGCTCCCCTCGTCCACGCCATCCTCTCAGGCCTCCTTCTCAGCGCCGACCACGACCTTCGCGCACAGCTCGACGCGGCCGCGCGAGGCATCGGCCCAACCACGGTCCGGCGTGCCCATGAATACATCGAGCAGCACGCCCACGAGCCGCTCACGGTCGCACAGGTGGCCTCTTGGGCCGGTGTCAGCATCCGCGCGCTCCAGCAAGGTTTCCAGCGATCGCTGGGCGCCACGCCTCACCAGATCATCCAACACACCCGCCTCGAGCGAGCTCACAATGATCTCGTCAACTCCAGGACCGACGAAACGACCGTGGCGAGCATCGGCGCCAAATGGGGCTTCCCGCACGCCGGCCGCTTTGCCGCTCTGTATCACGCGCGCTACAACACGTACCCGTCGACGACGCTCAGATACGCCGGGACGGTCGGCGGGTTTGTGTGGCCGTAGCAACGAAACAGATCTGACCCCCGCTCACGGCGGACCATATGATCCGCTCCACCCGTCGAAAGACCAATAGGAGCAACCCATGGACGTCACCATCGTCGGCACCGGCAACATGTCCCGGGGCATCGCGACCCGCGCCCTCGCCGGCGGTCACTCCGTCACCCTCCTCGGCCACGAGGCCGGCAAGGCGGACGCGCTAGCGGGCGAGCTCTCAGGAGACGTCCGCGCCGGCACCGTGGGCGATGCACTTGCGGGCGATGTCGTCGTGTTCGCGATCCCATACGGCGCCATCGACGACGTGATCGGCCGCTATCGCGATCAGCTGTCCGGCAAGACCGTCGTCGACATCACCAACCCGGTCGACTTCTCGTCGTTCACGCCGCTCAGCCTCCAAGACGGGTCAGCGGCCGCCGAAATCGCCCGGAAGGCTCCCGGTGCGGACGTCGTCAAGGCCTTCAACACCACGTTCGCGGGCACGCTCGCGACCGGGGCCGTCGGCGGCCAGCCACTCGATGTCTTCGTCGCGTCCGACGACGAGCGTGCCAAGGCAGCGGTTCGCGACCTGGTCGAGTCCGGCGGGCTGCGCGCCGTCGATGCTGGACCGCTCGCCCGTGCACACGAGCTCGAGGCGCTCGGCTACCTGCACATGGCTCTGCAGCAGGGGCTCGGCACCGGGTTCGCGAGCTCCATCAAGGTGCTCGCCTGAGACAGCGCAAGCCGGCCCTGCGGCCGGCCGGCTGAGGGTGCTCCGGTTTGCGTATCACCGATATCACGATCGCGATGCATGACCGCTCGTCGCCTCGACTGGCGGTGTTCGGAACCCGAGACGGGAAGCTTCCGATGGGGGTTCTCCGGATCGCGACCGACGCCGGAATCGAGGGCACCAACTTCCTGAGCTATCCGGGGCCCGGCCCGCTGGCGATCGCGCGCGAGATCGTCACATACGTGAAGCCGCTGCTGGTGGGAGCTGATCCGCTGGAGATAGGGCGCCATTGGCGTCGTCTGCGCAGCCTCGGCCACTTCATCAACCCGATCACGGTCGGCGTCGTCGACGTCGCACTTTGGGATATCGCGGGCCAAGCTGCCGGGCTACCGATTCACCAGCTGCTCGGCAACTGTCGGGACAGGCTCCCCGTGTACCTGTCGTCGGCGCACCACGCGAGCGCACAGGATTACGCTGACGAGGCCGCCTACTGGCGGGGAGAAGGGTGGCGTGGGTACAAGCTTCACCCGCCGCGCGCGCCGTGGCGCACGGACGCCGCGCCGCCGATCTCCTTCGATATCGACGCCTGCGCACGGGTCCGGGATGAGGTGGGCGACGAGATGACGCTGATGCTCGATGGGACCTGGAGCTACTCCTATACCGACGCGTTGGAGGTTGGGGTGAAGATCGAGGAAATGGGTTACCTCTGGTACGAGGATCCGCTCCCGGCGCTCGACATCCACGGCTACCGTCGGCTCAAACAGAAGCTGCGGATTCCACTGATGGCGACCGAGGTCACGCCGGGCGGACTGGAGGCTCTTTCCCACTGGATCGTGAGCGAGGCGACCGACTACGTGCGCGGCGACGTCGTCATCAAAGGAGGAATCACGGGGCTGATGAAGATCGCCCATCTCGGGGAGGCGTTCAACCTTCCGTGCGAGATCCATGATGGCTATAACGCGATGAACAACGTCGCCAACCTCCACGTGGCCATGGCGATCGACAACTGCGATTGGTTCGAGGTGCTGCCCTTCAACCGGACGGGCGATCACACCCTCGAGCATCTGAGCTACGGCTTAGCCGGCTTCCCGATCATCGACGCTCACGGCGACATCCATGCACCGACGGGCCCCGGTCTGGGCGTCGACGTCGACTGGGATCTGATCAACGCGTCCGTCACGCAGGTCATCAGCTGACGAAGACGTCTCGACGTTCGCCTCACGAACGGCGCACTGAACGATCACGGCGGCCTGGAATTGCGCGCGCTGGTGGCGGGCGTCAGGGCAACCTCGTCGATCGACACGGTGTCGCGGCCAAGCGCCGCGGCGCGCTGAGCGCGGGCGGGGTTGCGCGAGCACAGCAGCGCCCGCCGCACGCCTCGGTGGCGCAAGACCAACGCGGTGAGCACGCCCCCTAGGTGCCGACGAGCTGCGGCGCGATGATGACGTTCTCGTTGAGCGCGGCGCCCCACATCGCGGTCATGTCGAAGACATTCTGGGCATCCTCAACCGCGGCGGCCCACGTATCGGCCTCGTCGGCGTCTCGGAACTGCGCCTCGTCGCGGAACCAGCACTCCGAGAAGCCGTCGAAGCCGATCTCGGCCTCGCCGGTTTCGCCCTCCTCGCCGATCGGGCCGACGACATGGTTCTGGACATAGCGATCGATCTCCAGCTCCTTGAAGATCGGACCGTGGAGGCTGCGCCAATACTCGCGGCCGTCCTCCCGCGTCATACCTTCCTTGAACCGAACGATCCAGGCGACCTTGTACGGGCTCGTCGGCCCCTCGATCATCGAGGTCTCCTCGACGTGAGCGCTCGTGTTCCAGAGCCAGTCCACGTCGAAGACCTTGGGACCGTCCTCGAGGATCCGCTGCCACGCCGGCGTGCTCATCGCCTTGTGGTAGTCCGCGCGGTCGTTCCACCAGGCACACGAGTATCCGTCAAACAACGTCTCCTCCTCCACGACTCCGGACATTGCCGGGAGCGGACCCTGAACGTGGCTCTGAACGTAGCCGGCGACCGGTGAGACCTGCTTCATCGGCGGCCCGTGCAGCGTCGCCCAATAGTCGCTGGCCTCCTGCTTGGTCATGTCCTTGCGGTAACGCGCGATCCAAACCACCTTGTACATATCCGGTCCCTCCGTTGCTCACGCGGTGGGCATCGCCTCGGCACGATCCCATCCGTACTCCTCGATGGCCGTCAGAAACGGCTGCATCTGCGCATCGAAGTCGTCGGCGTGCATCGAATCCACCCAGTGGAGGCAGCGGTCGACGCCCGCGTCCTCGAGCTCCTCGAACTCGGCGGCGCTCACCGGACAGGCGACGATCGTCACCGAGACCTTCCGGTCGGCCGCGAGAGCGGCCGACTGCAACCGGCGGACTCGGTCGGCGATCCCCGGCATACCCACCGGCGCCCAGCCGTCGGCGTGGTCGAGCACTCGCCTCTCGGCGCTCGGGCCGTTGCCGGCGAGCAGCACGGGCGGGTGTGGCTTCTGCGCGGGCTTGGGCCACACCGCGATGCGGTCGAAGTCCACGTACGGCCCGTGGTAGGTGGCTTCATCTTCGGCCCACATCTCGTACATCGCCTTGAGGCGGTCCTCGATGAGCGCGAACCGCTCAGGCGGGTTCGTGCCGTGATTCCTCATCTCCTCGAGGTTCCACCCCGCGCCCACGGCGAACTCGAACCGCCCGCCGCTGAGCACGTCGACACTTGCGACCTCCTTCGCGCAGACGATCGGGTCGCGCTGGGCCAGCTGGCAGATCGCCGTTCCGAGGCGAATACGCGAACTCGCGGCCGCGGCATCGGCGAGCGCCACAAACGGATCCAGCGTCCGCCAGTAGTTGCGGGGCAGCTCGCCGAGGGGGTAGGCCGATTCCCGTGACCACGGAATGTGCGTGTGCTCGCCAAGGAACAGCGACTCCAGCCCGAGCTCCTCCACATTCCGCGCAACGTCTGCGGGCCGAAGCGTCTCATCGGTGCAGACCCCGCCAATTCCGAATCGCATCCTCTCTCCTTTCGCCCGAGACTTGCCTCGGTCCTCTTATCGCGAAGCCATCGCCACCGGGCGCCGAGCCTACTCGACCGAGGCGGCCTAGTTCACGCTCCGCAGCAGGCGTCGGAGCCCGTCGACGGCGCGGTCGTTGATGTGGTGCGCGCGGTCCTCGTAGGTCTCGAACGTCACGCTTGCGCCCACCTCCTCGAACGCGCGCGCGGTGGCCACCGCATCGTCCAGCGCGATCCAGTCGTCATGGCGGCTGGCGCAGAGGAACATCGCCAGCCCGGCAACGCCGGCCCGCATCACCCGTTCGCCGGCGGGCCCCAACAGCGTCCCGGTCAGGATCGCCGCGCCGGCCCACGGCCGGGGGCGGCGCGCCACCAGCTCGGCGATCACGCAAGCGCCCTGTGAGAACCCCGCCACCACGATCCGTTCATCGGGCATCCCAGCGCGGTTAGCGCGCGCGACCGCCGCATCGCAGGCATCGAGGGCCCGCTCGAGCCACGGCTGGTTGACCGGCATCGGATCGAAGTACCGGCCCGGATACCAGCTCCGGCCGGCGGCGATCGGCAACACATAGGCGACGTCGGCAATGCTCAGCCGCGCCGCCACGTCGAGCATTTCCCGCTCGTCCTGGTCTCGTCCGTGGACCAGCACGGCCGCCATCCGCGCGGACTCCAACGGGACGCCGGCGAGCACCGGCGCCACCGGGGGCTGCGGGTTCACGTTGGGCTCGCCGTTGACGCGGCCGTTCAGCGGAGGAATTCCGTGACCAGGCTGAACGTCCGCTCGGGCTGGTCGCCCTGGAGCGCATGGCCGCAGTCCTCGAGCACCTCGACGCGGCTGCCCTCGATGCGCCCGGCGAACTCCTCGGCGTACACCGCTGGAACCAACGCATCGTCGCGGCCCCACAACACCAATGTCGGCACCGCGATCCGGTGCAGTCGCCGGGCGAGCCCGTGGTCGGCGATCGGCCACGCGAACTTCGTCGTGCAGCCGATGTTCCACGCGCCCTGGGCGATCGCTGTCGGGACCTGGTCCGGATCGGCGGGAAGCCCCAGAAGCGCCTGTGCCGCCTCGCTCTCGGGGTGCTTGAACAGGTAGGTCGGAAGCTCCTCGGGCGGCCCCGTGATCATCTGCACGAGCCGGATCGGAGCGTCGTCGCGCCACAGCCCGATCGGCGACAGCAGGACCAGCCGGCTCGGCGCCTGGGGGAAGTTCGCGGCGAGGTCGGCCGCGACCATCCCGCCGAACGACATGCCGACGACCGCGGGGCGATCGAGCCCGAGCGTCCGGAACGCCTCCTCATAGGCGAGCAACAACTCCCACAGCGTGTGCACCTCGCGGATCGCCTGCGGGTCGCCCGGGGACGTGCCCGGATGCTCCGGCGCGTAGACGGTGTGGCGCTCGGCCAGCCGGTCGAGCAACGGCTGCCACTCGAGTCCGGGCAGCGGGTGGAAGAACACCACGGGCGGACCGTCGCCTGCCACCTTGACGTGGAGGCGCAGCCGACCGTCGCACACCTCCACGACCTCGTCGCGCACGTCGGCGATACCGATCGACATCACGCCTCCCCTCCAACTGCCGCGCCCGCGACCGCGCTCTTGATCTCCGACCCGCGCGGCCACCAGTGGTTATCCCATCCCTCCTCGTCCCATATCGGCCGCAGCCTCGGCAGCACCTCCTCGGCGAACAACGTGATGTTCTTCTCGGTGAGCTCGCGCGGCATCGATCCGTTCTGCAACATCACCAGCAGGTTCCCGATCCGGAACTCCCTGACGAACTCCTCGATCTGATCGGCCACGGTCGCCGGACTGCCGACGATCGCCACCTGCGTGTCCACGATCTCCTTGTAGGTGATGTTCCGCATCTTCGCGAGCATGCCGAGATCGCCGGGATTGCGAATCATGTGTTCGATCCCGGCCGGCTCCGCGTAGCCCGGTACCGCGAACCCGGACGCGGGGACGGTCCCGAGCCCGGAGCGGTAATGCGCCTCCAGATGCGGCGCGTACTCCTTCTCGGCACGTGCATCGGTCTCGGAGACCGCCACCACCTGCAGGAACGCCAGCCGGTACGGGTTGCGGTCGCGCCCTTGCTTCTCGGCGAACTCCCAGTAGCGGTCGAAGATCTGGTGCCCGACGAGCTTGGGTCCACTCCAACTCAGGTACACGAACGCATAGTCGCGCCGGAGGATGTCCAACAGCGTGCCCGGCGACCCACTGCCCGGGATCCAGATCGGGGGATGCGGCTGTTGGATCGGTCGCGGCCACAGGTTCACCTGCCCGTACTTCTCGAATCGGCCGTTCCAGGCGAACGGATCGGGCTCGGCCCACGCCTTGAGGATCAGCTCCCGGTGCTCGTTGTAGCGCTCGCGGGTCTCGATCGCCGGGATGGCGCCGTTCTGGTTGGCGTCGTAGCTGAGCCCGACCGGGAAGCCGGCGATGAGCCGCCCACCACTGATGCAATCGAGCAGCGCGTACTCCTCGGCGACCTTCAGCGGCTCTCGCGATTTTCCGAGCGAGCGCCCGAGGACGGTGATGGCCGTGTCAAGGCCTTCCGCGCGCGTGCCGTACGCCACCGCCGCCGCCATCAGGTTGGGGTTGGGCGAGATGTCATACGTCGACTGGCTGTGCTCGGTCACGCACACGCCGTCGAAGCCGGCCCGGGCCGCATGCAACAGCTCGGCGTACCCGGACTGGAGCGATTCCTGCATCCGCCCGGGCTCCACCAAATCGAAGTACGGCGTGGTCACGACCGAGCTGTAGCGATCCTCGAAGCCCGCGGGCAGGTACCGATACGGCACCTGCTCGAACAAACTGACCTTCATCCTCGTCCTCCTCCTCCGCCGGTCGGCGCCCGTCTGCGACCGGTTTATATCCGAGGCGGTCTAGGCGCGCTGGGACATCTGCGCGAAAAGTCTTCTCAATCAGTGACCCCTTTGCATTTCGCCGACGACTCGTGTTTGCTCTGAGCAAAGGGCTGGTCGCGGCACGAGCGCCGACGGCCACGTGGACGATTAGGAGACCAAATGGGCAAGATCCTCGCTACGCACACAGGCAGCCTGATCAGGTCACCGGAGCTGCTGTCGTTCCTGGCCGCCGGGGAGCGTGGCGAGAGCTATGACGAGGACGCGTACGCCGAGGTGCTGCGCGGCGCGGTGCAAGACGTCGTCAACCGCCAGATCGACGCCGGCATCGACATCGTCGACGACGGGGAGATGGGCAAGGCGAGCTGGATCACCTATCTGTACGAGCGGGTCAGCGGCCTCGAGGCGCGCGTGATGAACGTGGAGGGCGCCAGCATGATGCCGCCGAGCCGCGATCGCCAGCAGTTCCCCGGGGCCTACGCGGCGCTCGACGCGCTGGACGAGGCGGCTGTCCGGGAAAGCAACCGCGCCGCGGACTCGAGCGAACGCGAGGATGAGCCGGCGGCGAACCAGGGGATCGAATGGGTCTGTACCGGGCCGATCACGTACGACCGCACCGCGCTCGACCGGGACATCGCCAACCTCCGCGCCGCGCTCGAAGGACACGACGACGTGCAGGCGTTCATGCCAGTCGTCGCCCCGGCAAGCGCCTACTGGCTCAGGAACGAGCACTACGCCAGCGAGGAGGAATTCGTCTACGGCCTCGCGGACGCCCTGCGTGAGGAGTACCGCGCGATCGTCGATTCGGGGTTCTTCCTTCAGGTTGACGACGCCGTGCTCATGCACGAATGGGACTCGATGCTGTCCCTCGGACAGACCGACGACGACTACCGCCGCTGGGCGCAGCTGCGCGTCGATGCGCTCAATCACGCGCTCGCGGGTCTCCCGCCCGAGCGCATCCGCTACCACGTGTGCTGGGGCAGCTGGCACGGCCCCCACGCCTACGACCCGCCGCTGCGAGACACGATCGACCTGATCCTCCAGGTCAATGCCGGCTATTACGCGATGGAGCAGGCCAACCCGCGCCATGAGCACGAGTGGCGCGTTTGGGAGGACGTGCCCCTCCCCGAGGGCAAGAAGCTGATACCGGGCGTCGTGACCCATCACACCAACGTCGTGGAGCATCCGGAGCTCGTCGCGCAGCGCTTGGTCCGGCTCGCCAACGTCGTCGGCAAGGACAACGTCCTGGCAGGCACCGACTGCGGATTTGCGCAGGGAGCGTTCATCCACCGGGTCCACCCCGAGATCCAGTGGGCCAAGCTCGCCGCCCTCGCTGAGGGTGCGCGCATCGCAAGTCGGGAGCTCTGGGGGGCAAAGGCGGCCGCCTAATGTCGCCTGCCATCCTGAGCCGGCGCCAATCGCCGGCGTCCGCGTGAACACCGACAAGCGGGGCCGGGCTCGGCTCATACAATGGACCTCGCCGGCCCCCATGGTCTAGCGGTTAGGACGCCTGCCTTTCACGCAGGAGATCGCCGGTTCGAATCCGGCTGGGGGTACTGACATTGCGGAGCCGAGTTGCGGCGCGACGAATGGTGGGTGCGCTGACGAGGATCAGACGCCTAGGATCAGCGCGAGTGCCTCGTCGACGGTCAACAGCTCGCTGACCTCGAGTCGCCCCGCGGATCGCCCAAGACGCTGCGGGTCAACCACGGTCGTCTGTTCGACCAACACGCGCGTGTCCTCTCCACCGACGCTGATCACGGGACGAAACGTTGCGGGTCGGGCGCTCGTCGATGTTGGGGCGACGATGGTTGTGCTCAGGTGGAGAAACTCGTCGGCTTGCACGACCACGGCGTAGCGCGCGCCGCCCTGCTCCCGTCCGCGCGCCGAGCGCGCCGCGGGCAGGCGGAACACCTCGCCTCGGACCATTGCCTAAGCGACGGAGCCGGGTGCGAGGTCGGCCATCTGCTCACGAATGATCCGCATCTCCTCGCGGTCGCCCTCGTCTGCGGCGAGACGAAGCACTTCGTCTCGGAGAGCTGATCGTGCGCGTCGACGCGCGGCAGCTTCGCGAAGTGCTGTGCGGACGGCATCGGAGTCGCTCATACCGGACGCACGGACAACCTCCAGAGCCGCTACCGATACATCGTCGAGTCGCACGTGGATTGAGCGAGCCACGTCGACACTGTAGCACGAATCGTTCTACGCGCCGTCCTAGAACGCGACGAGAAGCGCGCGATGGTCCGGGCCCAGCAACCGTTTGCGCATTTCCCGGCGTCGGAATCCGTGGTGACTGCGGATTCTTGGGCGGGGAAAACGGAGGATCGTTGGGGGCTCTCCGGAACATCCGGGGAGACGACCTATACGGCGAGTGCCGAGCATCGTCTTAGGGGTCTTGTTCTGCTTGACGTTGCGACGTACTCGCACAAATGCTTGGCTCGGCGATGGTTGTCACGAGGAGCTTGCACCACTAGAAGAGGATGTGAAGGCATGGCGAACCAAATCTCGTACGTGCATGGCAGTTCGCTGACCTCCTTGATCGGCGAGACAATTGGCGCCCACTTCGATCGGATTGCCGCGACGTATCCCGAGCGCGATGCGGTGATCGTGCGCCATCAAGATGTGCGCTGGACCTACGCAGAGTTCGCCGAGCGGGTTGAGCGCCTCGCCCGCGGGCTTATCGCGAGTGGATTGCAGCCGGGGGATCGGATGGGGATCTGGTCGCCCAACTGTGCTGAGTGGCTGCTGGTTCAGTATGCCTCGGCCAAGGCAGGAGTCGTTCTAGTCAACGTGAACCCGGCCTATCGGACGTCCGAGCTCGAGTACGTTCTCAACCAGTCCGGCTGTCGGATGCTGGTCTCGGCACGCTCGTTCAAAAGCTCAGATTACGAGGGCATGGTCGATGAGGTTGCCCCGCGGTGTCAAGAGCTTGAGCGGGTGGTGTTGCTTGACTCCCCCGAGTGGGAGCAACTCTCGGCGGGCGAGGACGTTTCGCTGCCCTCGGGGCTGCAGTTCGATGATCCCATCAACATTCAGTACACAAGCGGCACAACTGGGTTTCCGAAGGGCGCCACGCTCACTCACCACAACATTCTCAACAACGGCTTCTTCATCGGCGAGACCTGCCGCTATACCCCGGAGGACCGGGTCTGCATCCCCGTACCGTTCTACCACTGTTTCGGGATGGTGCTCGGCAACCTCGCGTGCACGACCCACGGTGCATGCATAGTGATACCGGCCCCGTCGTTCGAGGCGGCCCCGACGCTCGCCGCCGTCCAGGAGGAGCGGTGCACTTCGCTCTACGGCGTACCGACGATGTTCATCGCCGAACTGGACCTACCCGAGTTCGGCGACTTCGATCTCACCTCACTGCGAACCGGCATCATGGCCGGTTCCCCGTGCCCGATCGAGGTGATGCGCAAAGTGATCGATCACATGCACATGAGCGAGGTGACGATCTGCTACGGCATGACCGAGACCTCGCCGGTGTCGACTCAAACGACTGCCGATGACGACATCGATCACCGCACCTCCACGGTCGGACGGGTGCACCCCCACGTCGAAATCAAGATCATCGACCCCGTCACAGGCGAGTGCGTTGCGTGCGACACACCCGGTGAGCTATGCACCCGAGGCTACAGCGTCATGCTCGGTTACTGGAACGACCCCGAGCAGACCGCCGAAGCGATCGACCAGGCGGGATGGATGCACACCGGTGACCTCGCGACCATCGACCAGGATGGGTACGTCAACATTGTCGGTCGCTCCAAGGACATGATCATCCGTGGCGGCGAGAACATCTATCCGCGGGAGATCGAGGAGTTCCTTTACAGCCATCCGCTCATCAAGGACGTACAGATCGTCGGGGTTCCGGACGCGCGCTACGGCGAGGAGATCGCCGCCTTCGTAATCGCGCGCACACCTGACCCGATCGACGCCGAGGCGGTGCGCGAATTCTGTCGCGGCAAGATCGCGCACTACAAGATTCCGCGCTACGTGATCACCGTAGACGACTTCCCTATGACGATCAGCGGCAAAGTCCAGAAATTCATACTCCGCGAGCAAGGAATCCGATGGCTTGACCTGCACAGTGCGGTCGTCGAAACAGCGTAGACCCCCTCTTTGTGCGGCCTCGGACCTGCGGACGCGCAGGCGCTCCGGTGCATGTGTCGAGTCAAGCTGGGGGTGAGCGGGACCGAACGACGAGACTGCCGAACCGTCCACTGCCGCGAGGCGTTCGTGGAGCTCCGCCCGATCGCTCTCTCCCGCCAATGTTCGCCTACTTCGGGAGGTCGGCATCCGCGTTGCCCGCAGTCGTGGTCCCTGATGTCAGGAGCGCCGTTTGCTCGGCGTCGCTCTGGTGCGGCGTGCCAAACTCGTTGGCTCCCAGGCGGAGCTGATCGTTCGCAACGATGAGGGGAAGCAGAGCTTGTCCGAGGCTCGAGAAGAATCGTCAGATGGTGCCGCCGAGCGCCAGTCGGTCGCGGAAGGCGTCCGTAGGGCTGGTGTGCGTGATCCGTCCGGCGAACCCGTCCGGCTCGTTCGCGACGTTTTGCTTCGCGATGGCTCGACGCTGCGGCTGCAGGCGCCAGACGCGGCGGATTATGAGGACATACGGGCGTTCTATGAACAACTCTCTACGCAGAGCAGGTACTTCCGCTTCCACGGGATGGGACGCACGGACATCGTCGCGCGCGCCGCGGTGGAGTCGAGCGGCATCGACCGTGTTTCCCTGATCGCCCGTCATGCCGGTCGTGTGATTGCGGCGTGCAGCTACCAGGGGCTGCGGGAGCCGGGTGTGGCCGAGATCGCGTTGGCGGTGGCGGATGACGAGCAGCAGCGCGGGATCGGAACGCGGATGCTCGAGCAGCTGGCAGCGATCGGGGCGGAGCGCGGGGTGCGCCGCTTCGATGCGTCGGTGCTGTTGGCCAACCGTGTGATGCTCAGGGTGTTTCGGAACGCCGGCTTCGCGGTCAACCGTGCGGGCCTCGACGAGTTCAACGTGTCTGTTGACATCACCCCGGTCGAGGCGGTAGTGCAGCGGATCGACGAGCGCGACCATTTTGCTGCGCTTGCTTCGCTGCGGCCGATCCTCGCCCCTTCATCGGTTGCCGTCGTCGGGGCTGCGGAGACGCCGGGAAATGTGGGACGCGCGTTGGTTGAGAACATCCGCAACGGCGGCTTCGGGGGTGTGGTCGAATGGGTTGATCCGGGGCGTGAGGTCGTGTCCGCCGGGCGGTCTTTGCGGAGCCTGGGAGAGCTTGAGGTCGCTCCCGATCTGGTCATCCTCGCAGTCGAGGGAGCCGCCGTTCTGGATTTCGCGGCCGCGGCTGCGGCCAGGGGGGCGAAAGCGTTGCTAGTCCTCCCGGCCGACCCAGAGCAGGACATCGAGGCATCGTCCTGGCTTGAAGCCAGGCTGTTGGACATCGTCCGGGATGCTGGGCTGCGGTTGGTCGGCCCCAACTCGCTGGGGCTGATCAACAACGCGCCCGAGGTTCGCCTGAACGCGACGTTCACGGGCGCCTCCGTGAGCTCGGGGGGGCTGGCGATCTGCTCACCCTCAGGCGCGGTGGGGATTGGACTTCTTTCTCATGCGTCAGCCCTCGGCCTGGGCGTCTCGTTGTTCGCGTCGCTGGGTAACCGGGCCGATGTCTCGACCAACGACCTGCTCGAGTGGTGCGAGCAGGATCGGCGAACGGTGGCGGTGATCCTGTATGTCGACACGTTCGGCAATCCCGAGCATTTCACCCGAATTGCGCGGCGGGTCTCACGGAACAAGCCCATACTTGCGATCAAGGGCCGACGGAGCGCCGCGCGGGTCCTCGCCGGGGCTCGCTCCCACACCGCGGCGGCGCTCCGCGGCCACGAGGTCGCCGATGCCCTGCTGCATCAGGCCGGGCTGCTCCGGTTCCGCAGCGGCGATGAGCTGTTTAACGCGGCCGAGTTCTTCGAGCGCCAACCGCTCCCCGCCGGTCGGCGGATCGGAATCGTCAGCAACTCCGTTGGTGTGGCGACGATCGCCGCCGACGCGGCCGCTGCGCGCGGGCTCGAGGTGAGGGAAGCGGGCGACGCGCCAAACCCGCTCACCATGCCAATCGGCGCGGGACCGGGCGATTACGGAACCGGAGTCAAGAGGCTGCTTGGCGAGCCGTCGATCGACGCGGTGATGGTGTTCTACGTGGAGGTTCACGAGGGAGACCCAGACGCGGTGCTGCAAACCATCTCGACGGCCTGTGCCGGGCAGCCCAAGCCGGC
Organism: uncultured Solirubrobacterales bacterium; assembly: GCA_963796575.1. Lineage (GTDB taxonomy): Bacteria > Actinomycetota > Thermoleophilia > Solirubrobacterales > Solirubrobacteraceae > Palsa-465. The sequence goes on from CAWCMG010000026.1 coordinate 272,588, forward strand.
TGTCGCGTGCGTAGTGCGCTCCGATGGACGGCCGCGACCGCGCACCCCCGCCGGAGTCCCCAACTTCTTGTTCCCGGAATCCTGCGCGAACGTGCTCGCCAGCGCGGTCGAGCGTCGCGAGTGGCTGTCGCGGCCGCTGGGCGAGGTCCCAGACTATCCCGATGTTGACGGACCGGCGGCGCGGGCGATGGTCGAAGCATTTCTCGAGCGGAATCCCGCGGGCGGATGGATCTCGCTTGGCGAGGCTGAAGCGCTGCTGGCCACGCACGGGATTCCGATCGTGGCGTCGCATCGCTGTCGGGATCTCGAGCGCGCGGTAGCGGTAGCGGCGGAGATCGGCAAACCGATCGCCCTGAAGGCGGACTTCGAGGCGCCCGGTCCCGCGGGGGACATCGACGCGGTCCTACGTGGACTGGTCGGTGAGGCGGCGATCGGAGCCGGCTGGCGGGAGCTGCAACGGCGGATGCGAGTCGCAGGGTACCCATGGATCGGCGCGATCGTTCAACCGCTCTACGACCAAGGAGTCAGCGTGCTGGTAGGCGCTGTAGCCGATCCCGATCTGGGGCCGGTGCTGGCGGTAGGCCTCGGCGGACGCCAGGCAGGCCTCGGCCGCAGCACCGCGTTCCGGGTGCTGCCGCTCACGGACGCCGACGCCGACGAACTGATCGATGCCTCGCGGAGCGTGGCCGCCGAACTAGATGGATTTCGCGGCAGCGAACCGCTCGACCGCCAATCCCTGCGCGAGCTGATTCTCCGTTTAGCGCTCCTGCTTCGACGCGTTCCAGAGTTGGTCGAAGCCGATCTCAATCCGACTCGCTGCACGACGACCGGTTGCGTAGTGCTCGACACCCGAGTGCGGATTGAACGCCGAGGCCCGATCGAACGGGTCAAGACGTGGTGAGCTGGCGGGACTGCACCGGTCGTACGGTCCCGACACGGGCGCGACCAAGACGAGATCCGAACGCCGCCAACAACCTGGCCTCGGCGACGACGACGCTACTGACGCCCGCCAACCCCGGCGGCATCGGCGCGACGACCTCCTCAAGTCTCGGCGGCACAATTGGCGTGCCGGTCCCCCAGCGGCCTGCGGGAGTCGAGCGCCAACTGGAAAGAGAGCCGCACGCCGAGGTCGAAGCTGCCGGTCGGCGACACCCTCAAGTTCACGCTCTGCGAGCAGGCCACCGTTGCCCTCAGCTTTGCCGCCCAGCGCCCGGGCCGCCGGGCGCGCGGAGCGTGCGTAGCGCCGACGCGCGGCAACATCGGCAAGCCGCAGTGCACGCGCACGGTCCCGACGGGACGGCTGACGGTCGCCGGTAAAAAGGGCCCGAACAGCATCACGTTCGAAGGCCGCCTCGACACCGGCGCGCTCCTCGCACCGGCGACGTACGTCATCACCCTCACCCCGCTGAACGGCACCGGGTTGGCCGGAGCGTCGCACAAGCTGACGTTTACGGTCGCCGGCTCACACCCAACGCGAACTCGGACTTCCGGGGGGGCTTGCTCCGAGGAGACCATCGAAGCCGCAAACGTCTTGCCGCGCCGGTGTGGAGACCCTCGCAGTGGCCGTTCGCGCGTCGACGGGTGCGTGCGATTCGGCTGTCGGACGTGACGCCGGGTCTGCGCCTTGATTCCGGGCGTGCGTTGCAGTAGCTCGTTCAGCGTCCGGTAAGGTCCCTAACGTAGACTGGCTCGGTCGGGGAAGGCGGCGCGGCGCGTTCGCGCGACCTTCACCCGATCTCGTAAGATCGAGCACTGACGCTGGGGGGTTCAGATGACTGGTAGGGGCGTGAAGATTGTGATGCTGTCGGTGTTGGCGAGCGCGGTCGCGATGGTGGCGCCGGGCCTCGCGCGAGCGGCATCGATCACGGAGTTCACGAGCGGTGTCACTAGCCCCGGGACGATGGTCACCGGCTCGGACGGCAACGTGTGGTTTATCAACGGAGCCGGGATCGCCAAGATCGACTCCTCCGGTCACGTCACGACTTACACCGCCGGACTCGACTCCGGCGCTACGCCGTACGATCTCACCAACGGCCCCCTCGGCGTTCTGTGGTTCACGGACAACGGCGCCAAGGGAGTTGGCTACATCACGCCGAGCGGCGCGATCCATGAGTTCCCGGCGCCGGCAGGTGACGTTCCGCTCCAGATCGTCGCCGGCTCGGACGGCAACGTCTGGTTCTACAGCGCCGGTGCGACCCCCGCGATCGTCAAGATGACCCCGGCGGAACCTTCACCCCCTATCCGATGCCGATGCACGGCGAGATCGCCGACAACATGGTGCTCGGTCCTGACGGGGAGATCTGGTTCTCGGACATGGGGACGACGTCGATCGGCAAGATCGCCCCGGACGGAACGATCACCGAGTATCCGCTGGCGATGGGCGCGATCCCGACGAACATCACCGTTGGCCCAGATGGAGACCTGTGGTTTGCCGACAACAGCGGCGCGATCGGCCGGATCACGACGAGCGGCTCGATCCAGGAGTTCAGGAGCGGTCTGCAGAGCGGTGCCGTTCCGGACGCGATCGCACCGGGACCGGACGGCAACGTCTGGTTCACAGACCAGTACGGCAATCAGCGGGCGATCGGACGCGCCACCCCGTCAGGCCAGATCATCGAGTTCACGAACGGTCTGAACGACGACCTCCCGCTCGACATCACCGCCGGCGCCGACGGCAACCTGTGGGTGCCGCAGGCCTCGATGGACCCGATGACGCCATCGGCGGTTGCCGAGATCACACCCGCCGGCCAGATCACCGAGATCACCAACGGCGTCAACCCGACGGGCCTCAGGGACGGCGACTCGGTTCTCGCGGGCGCTAACGGCGCGTTGTGGTTCACCGACAGTGGGTCGCCGAACGCCATCGGCCGAATCGTCATTCCCCCGGTCGCGACCACCGGTCCGACCACCGTCGTTTCGACTACCGGGGCCACAATCAGCGGGTCGGTCACACCGCTCGCCGACACCACGGCGGTTTCAATCCAGTACGGAACGAGTCCGTCGCTCGGCTACTCGGCCGCGGATGGGTCGCTCGCGGCGGGCAGGACCAAGCAACCGGTGACCGGGGTGCTCAGGGCCCTCCCCTCGAACACGACGGTCTACTACCGGGTCGTCGCGACGAATTCCGCCGGCGCGTCCGACGGCGCGGTCGAGTCGTTCAAGACCTCGCCGCCGCCACCGCCGGTCCAGAAGACGACCGGGACCCTCGGGAACCAGCAGATCACCCTGACGACACCGGCGACCTCGATCTGTACCGCGAGCAAGAGCAGGCTGGCGGCGATGCTGAACTCGACCGCGATCAGGAACTCGAAGAAGGCGAAGCTGAAGTTCTTGGACGCCGTCCTCTATATCGATAAGGGCGTCAAGCAGACGATTACGAAGAGCGTTCGCCGGCACGGCAAAAAGGTCAAGGTCACGCTCACGACCTACAAGGCCAACGCGACCGTGAAGAAGCTGCCGGCCTCGCCGAACCTGAAGCTGACCGGACTGAACTCCGGACCGCACACGCTGAAGGTGACGCTCTCGTACATCGAGACCGTCATCAAACACGGCCACAAGACTAAGAAGACTGTCGACAAGACGCTGACCGTCAAGTTCAAAGTCTGCTGAGGTTCTGCAGGGGGATCTCGTCAGTCGGCGAGTAACGCACGGTTCGGTTCCGCCCTGAAAAGGCGGAACAGACATGTCGAACGATCGCGTTCGTCCCCGGACGAGTGTAAAGCGACAAGGGAGCCGTGCCTGTCCGGCGCGTAATGGCGATGGCGGCGGTCCTCGTCCGACGCGGGCAGGAGATCGGCAGCCAAGCCGGCTCTCGGTCGCAGAGGCGCGTCGTGCCTGTCTTCACTGGGGTTCGTGAATAGGAGGGCGCGGCCAAGCTCGGTCAGCTGGATTGGCAGATCTTCTGGGCTTGTTGGAAGGCGGGTGACCGGGGGTTGATTCCCCGGCCGCCGGAACTGACCGTGATGCCCTGCGCGCCGGCGCTGAAGGTGGGGTCGGGGAAGTTCGGGACGCCGTGCCGGCGCATGCATTCTGCGTGGGCGAGCGCGGCTTGTCTGGCCTTGGCTGGGAACTTATTGGGGAGCGCCGCTTCCGGCGTTGATCAGGTGCCCGCACGCCTTGTCGGCGGATTCGTATGCGGGTGACTGTGGGGTGAGGTTGGCGGGGAGGTTGAAGCTGTAGCCGTCGATGCCAAAGGCGTTCGGTCCTTGGCTGGTGCTGGGGTCTGGAAAGTCAGGCACTGCGTGAGAGCGCATGCACGCGGAGAACTTCACGAGTGCCGGCGGACCTGATGTGGCCGATGACCCGGTGGTCGTCGGAGTGTTCGAGGAACCGCATGCGGTGACCGCGAGCGTGCAGCAGATCGCCCCGCAAACGAGGCTGAATGTCCTCGACCGCAATTTTCCCGGCGTGGACGGCGACGAGGTGTGCCGCCGGCTCGTTGCCGAGGAACCCGAAGAATCAACCATCAACCACATAAGCCCGCTAGGACCCGAAAAGGTTGACCCACGACCAGCTTTCCTCCCGCCACGCTCGCCGCGAGCGGGTGGAGAACGGCTCGCTCAGCGTGGACGGGAGGATCGCGACGCCTGCTTCGCCTCGGCGAGCAGCAGGCAGCGCGACGGCTGATCTGGTGCTTGCAACAAACGACCCTTCTCAGCTACAGGGTGCCGATGCGGTCGGGCGGCCAGTAGGTGAAGAAGGCGTCTCCGATGATCCAGGTTCCCGGGATTGGGCCCCAGAATCGGCTGTCGTCGGACCCGCCTCGGTTGTCGCCCATCACGAACCACATTCCGCGGGGGACCCGGATCGGGGTCGCAAACGTGCAGGCGGCTTCCCCGGGGAAGCAGGGGCGGGTGTAGCGGTCGGCTTCTCTGTGCCCGTTCCTGATCACGTGCCCGTCTCGGATTGTGAGGACGTCACCGGGTCCGGCGACGATTCGTTTGATATAGGTCTGGCTCGATTCCGGATTTGGCCAGTCGCAGACGGCGGTCGCTGGATGCGGTCGTCCGCATCGCTCGCTGTCGGCGCCCTGCGGTGGGTGAAACACGACGATCTGGCCGATGTGCGGCGACTTGAAGATGCGGTCGACTAATACTCGCTGGCGGAGTACGAGCGTCGGTTCCATCGAGCCGCTGGGAATCTTGTATGGCTTGACAACCCAGGCCTGGATCACGATCGCAAAGTCCGACCGCAACCAGTACGGTCGCGATCAGCTCCGCGAGCGATCGCGCGCGAGGTCTCGAGAGCACCCGCATGTGAGGTGCAGATGAGGTCGGCTCTTCGCCTGGTGGAGCGTCCGGCTGTGCTCATGCCGCCACCTACTCGCCTGTCCAGCTCCGACATGAGTAGCAGGAGCGACGTGGACCCCTGACACCTTCGCGCCGGATGCCTGGGGAAGCTCGGCCGCCGCAAGGGTGACGATCGACATCGCGCCAACAGCGATCCAGGCAATTGGAACGCGCGTGACGCTTGGCCAGGACAGACGACGAGGCGAACGAGTGGCTCGAGCTGCGCTGACGATCGTGTCCACATCGCCCAGTCGCGCAATCGCATCGCGAACCGCCGCATCCTCGGGCACACCGGCTTGCCTGAGATCAGCCACGCAGTCCTCGAGATGGTGCTTAAGCTCCCTGACGAA
>CAWCMG010000027.1:0-43218 GCA_963796575.1 uncultured Solirubrobacterales bacterium
CTCGAACGGCGGTCGTGGGGCCACGATGGGGCCACCAGGTTGTCCCGTCCAGTCCCCTCCAGTCCCCTTCCGCTGGCGCCGTCGCAGCGGTTTGCAGGGATTAAGTGCGAGTTGGGGGACTGGAGGGGACAAAAGGTTTTCCTGATAAGGAAGAGGTCCCTGGTTCGAGTCCAGGATCGCCCACTGCGAGGTCTTTGCGGGTGACTCGACCTCGCTGCCCTCCTTGACCGCCGGTCGATAAGCTGCTGGCGCTGAAGCCGTCAGAACCCGTGTCCGGCAACCGTGTCGAGCGTGCTCGCTTGCGCGCCGAACACGGATTCCAGCGCCGCGCCCAGCAGGCGCGGGTCGTGGACGGCACGACGGCCGGCCTGGAGCGGCCACGCGAATCCGGCAATGCCGTTGCGTGCCAGCGCAGGCGCGTCGAAGTGGAGCTCGGCCCGGGGGTCGTAGAGGACCTCATCCACGCGCACCCCGTGGTCGCGGAGAGCGGACAGGTGATCCTCGGGGGTCATGCCCTCGGTCTCGCCTCGCCCGGCCTCGAGATTGCAGAGCCATAGGACCCGGGCGGGCGTACGGGCGAGCGCGGACACGATCTGCGGGAGCGCGCCCGTGGCCAGCGTGCTCGTGTAGAGCGAACCGGGGGCGAGCAGCACCCAGTGCGCGGCTTGGATCGCTTGCACCGCGGCGAAGGGAGTTCGGGGCCACTGCGGATCGAAGCGGAGCCGAACGATGCGGTCGACGCTGCCGCCGATGGCCGATTCGCCCGCGATCAGGCGGTTGCCGGTATCGCCGAGCAGCCTGACGGGCTCGACGCTCGCCGGCAGCACGCAGCCCGAGATGCCAAGCCACTGTCCGAGCCAGCGACTCGAGGCCTCGAGGTCGCCGAGCGAGTCCGTGAGCGATTGGATCAGGAGGTTGCCGACCGGATGCCGGCCGTAGCGCGTCTCCAGCGGCCGCGACATCACGGTCGCCAGCAGATTCGCGCCATCGCTGAGCGCGATCAGCGAGCGCCGGAGGTCCCCCACGGCGGGGCCGCCGAAGCGCCGCCGCAGGTCTCCGGACGAGCCGCCGTCGTCGGCGGTCGTGACGATCGCCGTCAGGTCAACCGGGGCGTCCCGCAGCGCCGCCAGCACGGCGGCGACGCCATGGCCGCCGCCGAGGACCGCAACACGTGTCGTCATCAACATGCTCATTCAACGGATACGGTCTTCGCAAGATTGCGCGGCCGATCGACGTTCAGCGCCCGGGCCCGAGCGACGTGATAGGCCAATAGCTGCAGCGGCACGGCCTGCAAGTGGTACCTGGAGGATCGGATCGATAGTCGGCACATAGAGGGTGTGCTCGGCGTGTTCGGCCAGCACCAGCGATCTCCTGCCGGCGATCGCCATCGCGATCGCCTACGTGGCTTCGACGATCTCGAGGCCGTTGCCGTCCTGGTCATGGACGGCGAACATCGCCGGGACGCCGGGCCAGCGCAGCAGTTCGCCGACGTCGACAGCGAGGGCCCGCAGGTCGGCGTGGACGGCCGCGGCGTCCGGAGTCGCGAAGCGAATGCCCGTCTGCACACCGGCCGGACCGCCCTCGCGGGCCGGAACGAGCGCGATCGTGATCCTCGCGCCCGGGGGCGCCATCTCGATCCAGCGTCCGCCGAACTGCGGGAGCGGAACGTCGCGGCGCATCTCGAACCCGAGGCTGTCGCGGTAGAACTCGACCGCCCGGTCCTGGTCGGTAACGGGCACGCCGATCGTCATCACATCGGTGATGGGGGTAGGTGGGTGGTCGTTCATCTCAGATCTCCTGTTCGGTGTCGTAAGACCCTGCTCGCTCGTCGAACGCGTCCTTGAGCGCCGCGAGGCGCTCTCGCCAATAGGACTTCATCCGCTGCGCCTCGCCGGCGTCGGCGAGTCGCCTGTGCTCGAGCGCGGCGGTACTTCTCGTGTCGCCCTTCGCCAGAAAGGTGACGTTTACCCGCGTGCCACCATCGCCCCAGTCGAAGCGCGCCGATCGCGGCTTGGTGGCAGTTCGCTCGCGCAGGTCGCCGTCGGGCAGCCACCGCCGGCGCCGGCGCTCGTTGACGAACGCATCGAACAGCGCTTCGACGGGGGCCGCCACCGTCCTCGACGCGGTGATCACGAACCCGTCGTCCTTCTCGCCGACGACACGTAGTCCGCGGGCGCGCTCGTAGCTGGCCGCGATCGCCTGGACGTTCCACGCCAGCGGGTGGAGGTCCTGTTGCTCGGCGAGCCAGCGGGCGGTCTCGCGGTGCGTTCGGTTTGCCGCCCCCCAATCGTCGAGCATCTCGAACCACTCCTCCCAGCCACGGCCGGTTCGCCGGCGAATCGACTCGTCGGAGGTGGCGAGCCTCACGCCCACGGGGCCGTCGGCATCCTCGGCGCGAAGCAACATCGTGCGGGCCGCCGTGTAGCTCTCGCCCGTCTTCTCCATCCGAGCGCGGACGAGACGCTTGAACGACTTGTGCTCGGTCATCGCTGTGCTCCCTTCAAACAGGCGCGGCTCCGCAACTCACGCTCGCGGCGCCCCGCCGGAAAGGGCAACGACTCACCGGCGTCCCGAGGGCACGAGCCCCCTTTGCCCCCGCGTGCGCCGGCGGCGTGAGCGCCGGAATCGAGGGTTGGGCGCGGGACGGCGCCTGAACAACGATATTGCTAGCACCTACGACCGTCGCGCGTCAAAAAACTCATCGCCCACCGCGGCAAAGCTACGGTTCGTCCCGTGCCCGAGCCACCGTCCGTCTACGACCATGTCGTGTGGATCGTCATGGAGAATCACGCCTACGGACAGATCATCGGATCCTCCGAAGCTCCGTACCTCAATAAGCTCGCCGGACAGGCGGGCCTCGCTACGAACTTCTACGCCGAGGCGCACCCCAGCCTGCCGAACTACATCGCGATGACGTCGGGCTCGACCCAGGGCATAACCGACGACAACCCGCCGGCGGACCATCCGCTGAGCGTGCCGAGCATCTTCAGCCTCCTGCCCGCGGGCGGGTCGCGCTCGCTCGAGGAGTCGATGCCGGCGAACTGCCGTCGAATTGACTCCGGCAACTACGCGGTCCGCCACAACCCGCAGGCGTATTACACAAACCTCGGGGGTGACTGCGCTCAGTACAACGTCCCGCTGGCCGACCCGCCCGACCTGTCGGCGCGGTTCACTTTCGTGACTCCGAACCTGATCAACGACATGCACGACGGCACCGTGACCGACGGTGACACGTGGCTGTCGACGTTCGTGCCGATGCTGCTCGTTGGCGCCGAGTACGCCGCCGGTCGCACGGCGGTGTTCATCACCTGGGATGAGGATGACGACCTCAGCGGGAACCACATCCCGACGTTGGTGATCGCGCCCTCGGTCGCGCCGGGGACACAGGCTTCCGCGACGCTCGATCACTATTCGATGCTCCGCGCCACTCAGGAGATGCTGAACCTCACTCCGCTGCTCGGGAACGCCGCCACCGCAGCCGACATGCGGAGCGCGTTCAACCTGTAGCGAGCCGGCTACTCGCCGGTCTCGAGCGCCGGCTGACCCGGCGGCTGGGCGACGACCCGGCGCGTCCGGAACGCGACTGCGCCGACGGCGGCGAGCGCCACGGTCACGAGCCCCGCGCCGGCGAACACCGCGCGCACGCCGGCCAGGCTGAGCAGCGCGCCGGCGCCGAGGAACGCCGCGACGAACGCGATGTTCTCGAGCACGTCTTTCAAGCCGAACACCCGGCCGAGCATGCGCTCGCTGACCATCTCCTGCATCAGGCGCATCTCAGGCCCGACCAGCAGGTTCTCTCCCAAGCCGATGAACGTGAACGCGACGAGCGCGAGCGGGAGGTTGGGCGCGAATGCGGCGACCGCCATCGCGACGCCGGACACCGCGATGCCGAACAGCCAGCGCCGGCGCAGACCGTCGATGGCCGAGCCGGCGCGCGCGTTCGTCCACGAGCCGGCGACCATCCCCAGGCCGTAGAGGGCCATCAGCACGCTGTAGCCCGAACCGCCGGCGTGGAGCGGCCCGGTGGCGAGCAGCGGCGCGACCACGTTGAACATCGCGCCGGTCAGCACCACCAGCGCGCCCACGCCGATCAGCACCGGTACGCCCGGTAACGCGAGCGCGGCCTTCGCGCCGGCGCGCGTGTCAGCCCACACCGAGCCGGGCAGGCTCTCGTGCCCCGCCTCGTCGAGGCCGCCCCCAGACGCCGGCGATGGCCCGAGGTCGACGCCGCCCAGCAGGATGGCCGAGACGACGAAGCTGGCCGCGTCGAGCACGAGCACCACGGGGGCAGTGGTGATCAGCAGCAGTCCTGCGGCGATCGCCGGCCCCAGCATCAGTCCCGTGTTGATGCTCGCGTAGAACATCGCGGTCAGCTGCGAGCGGCGCTCCGGCGGCACCATGCCCGGCAGGGCGGCGTTGATCGCGGGGCGGAACAGCGCAGTTCCCACGCCGGCCAGCAGCGCGAACACCACGGTGGCGGCAAACGAGGGGACGATCGCGAGCGCGACGAAGCAGATCGCCCGCATCAGGTCGGCGCAGACGGCGAGGCGCCGGCGCGAGACGCGGTCGGCGAGCGAGCCGAACAGCGGCGACAGCACGATCCCGGGCAGGAACTCGCCGAGCAGCACCAGCGCGATGGCCCACCCGGAGTGGAGCCGCTCGTAAGCGACGAGCAGCAGCGCGACGTAGGCCGCGCCAGTTCCGACCTGCGACTGGAAGAACGCCGCGAAGAAGCGTCGCAGCGTGGGCCTGTCTCTGAGCAGAGCGAGCACCGGACGGGGCGCCTAGCGTCCGGGCGACGCGATCGTGGCGGATCCGTCCCGCGGGCGCGCGGCGTCCTGCACGGGCAGCTTTCCGATCACCGGCTGGGGGCGCCGATTTCGGGCAGGGTCGAGCGCAGATGTCGAACGTGCGGACATCGTCCAGCATTAATCGGCTTTTAGCCGGGCGAACCTGAGGGAAGGGGCGTGGCATCGTTGGGGTATGTCGATAACCAACCTTGTCCCGCCGTCGGCGACGCTGGCGGTCAACGAACGAATCCGCCGGCTGATCGACGCGGGCCAGCCGATCCTCCACCTCGCCTTCGGCGAAGCCGGGCTGCCGGTCCCCGAGGAGGTGGTCGATGCGCTCACGCGCGGCGCCCCGGACAACGGCTATGGCCCGGTGGCTGGATCTCCCTCCGCGCGCGCGGCAGCGGCCGGTTGGTTCGACCGCCGCCGGCTGCCCACCGATTCCGAGCAGGTCGTGATCGCCCCGGGCAGCAAGGCGCTGTTGTGGGCGCTGCTGGCGGTGCTCCCGGGTGACGTCGTCCTGCCCCAGCCGTCGTGGGTCAGCTACGCGGCGCAGGCGGCGCTGGCGGGCAAGCGGGTGTGGGGCGTCCCGATCGCCGTCGACGGACCGGGCGGAGTGCCCGACCCGGCGGCGCTCGAGGAGACACTCGGGGAGGCGGCTCGGCAGGGCCACCGCCCCGGGGTGATCGTGGTCACGCTGCCCGACAACCCGACGGGTACCGTCCCGGATGCCGACCACGTGCGCCGGTTAGTCGAGATCGCCGGGGAGCACGGCCTCAGCATCATCTCGGACGAGATCTACCGCGATCTCGCGCACGAGCCCGGCGAGGTCCGCAGCCCCGCCGAGTACCTCCCCGAACGGACCTACGTCACGAGCGGGCTGAGCAAGAACATGGCGCTCGGCGGCTGGCGGATCGGCTTCGTCCGCTTTCCGGAGGGCGCGGCCGGCCGCGAGGCGCGCGAGGCGCTGCTCGGACTGGCCAGCGAGGTGTGGTCGACCGCGCCCGCGCCGATGCAGCACGTCGCCGCGCACGTGCTGAACGAGCCGCGCGAGGTCGTCGCCCACATCGACCGGAGTCGTCGCCTCCACCGCGCGACCACGCTCGCCGCGCACGACCGGCTCGTCACGGCGGGGATGCGCTGCCGGCCTCCGACCGGCGGCTTCTACCTGTATCCCGACTTCGAGCCGGTGCGGCCGCAACTGGCCGCCCACGGAGTCGACGGCGGCGATGCGCTCGCCAACCACCTGCTCGAGCGGTTTGGGATCGGCGTGCTCAGCGGCGTCGCGTTCGGCGACGAGCGCGATGCACTGCGCTGCCGCATGGCGACGAGCCTGCTGTACGGCGAGAGCGACGATCAGCGCCGGGAGGCGCTCGTCGCCGAGGACCCGGCTGGGCTCCCCTGGATCAAGAGCAGCCTCGACCGCCTAGGTGACGCGGTCGCCCCGATTCAGGACGACGGCTGAGCGCGAGAGGTTCTGCGGCGCTGCGCCGGCCGGCTCGGGAAGACGTCGGCAAACGCCCGCTCGGCGTCGATCAACACGATCAACCGCTCCCCGATCGTCGCGATCTCGTCGCCGAGGCTCGTGTCGGCGGCGGGCGGGAGCGGCTCGATCTGCTGCGAGGGCACATTCACGATCCCCTCGACCGCGTCGACGATCAGCCCGAGCGATCCGTTCGACACCTCGACCACGAGGATCCGAGTGCTGCGGCTCGTCTCGAGTTGGCGGCCGAGCCGGCTCGAGAGGTCGACCACCGGCAGCGTCCGCCCACGCAGGCTGATCATGCCCTGAATCACGCCGGTTGCGACCGCCGTGGCACCGGGCTCGACGTACCGGATGATCTCGCGGACCGACGCGATTGGCAGCGCGTAGGACTCGCCGTGGAGCGAGAACACGACGAGTTGACGCTCGGGCTCCGTTGCCGTCATCCCACGCGGTCGGGCTGTGCAGGCGAGGTGCGAACGCTCAGCTGGGCGAGAGCTGCGCCTGGGAGAAGCGCGCGACAGCGCCGCGGACCTCGCCCAGCTCGTTCTCGGTCAGCGGCAGCCGCGGTGGACGGCACGGGCCGCCCCCGATCCCGAGCTCGTCGAGCGCGGCCTTGAAGTACTGCACGAGCTTCGGCTTCATGTCCAGGCGCGCCAGCGGCAGCAGCTCCGCGTACAGCTCCCGTGCGCTCGCGAGCTCGCCGCCGGAGCACAGGTCGAAGAGACGAACCGATTGAGCGGGCAGCACGTCGGCCACGCCCGAGACCCAGCCCACGGCACCGGCGCACAGGCCCTCGAGCGCCCAATCGTCGCCTCCGACAAGCACGTCGACATCCGGGCACAGATTCACGAGCTCGGCGATCCGCCGGGCGTCGCCGGAGGTCTCCTTGAACGCGGTGATCATCGGTACCTCGCGCGCGAGCATCGCCAGCAGCTCGGGTTCGACGTCGCTGCCGCTGCCGAGCGGGTTGTTGTAGACGAGCAACGGGAGCTCGGTGGCCCGCGCCACCGACCCGAAGAACTCGACGAGCTCGCGCTCGTCGGCGCGGTACAGCAGCGGCGGCAGGACCATCGCGCCGTCGGCCCCGGCGGCGGCCGCATCCCGGGCGTAGGCGGCCGCCTGCTCGGCGGTCGGCGCCGAGACCCCCGCGAACACCGGCGCCCCGCCGGCGGCGCCGACGACCGTCTCGATCACCTCGCGCCGCTCCTCGCGCGAGAGGCTGCCGCCCTCGCCGACCGTGCCGTTCGGGACGATGCCGTGGACGCCCTCGGCGAGGAGCCATCTGACCTCGGAGGCCACCGCCTCGTGATCCACCGTGAGGTCGGCGCCGAAGTGGGTGACGATTGCGGCGTGTACGCCCTTCATCGAGGTCCTCCTGTGGTTGCTCTGAGTCGTCGCAAGTATCCCTCGCGGACGATCGCACGGGCGGGATCGAACGCGGCCAACAGATCGCTGCGGCGCCCGTCCAGCAGCAGGTCTGCGAGCAGCTCGCCGGTCAGCGGGGCCAGAGTGATCCCGAGCGTTGCGTGGCCGGCCGCGAGATGAATCCCGTCCCACCCGGGGACCGGCCCGATGAACGGGAGCCCGTCGGGCGACAGCGAGCGCATGCCGGCCCAATCCATCGACTGCCCGGGTATCTCCCAACCGGGGAGCGCCTGGTGCGCGGCGGTTGTGATCGCCGCAAGCCGGCGTTCGCTCAGGGCCAGGCCGTGCGCCCCTAGCTCGAGCGTGCCCGACACGCGGACGGCACCATCGAATGCGCTGATCGCGACCTTCGGCGCCTCCAGATACAGCGCGTGCCGCGGTCCGGTCGGATGCGCCGGGTAGGTGCGGCTGTAGCCCTTCGCGGCCACGATCGGCAGGCGTATGTCGAGGGCCGCCAGAAGGTCCCGCGAGGCGACGCCTGCGCCGAGCACCACCGCATCGGCTTGCCGCACGATCGACTGGCTCTCGACGATCCAGGTCGAGCCGTTGCGAATGAGCGAATCAACGGAAGCGTGCTCGAACACCTCGGCGCCGCCGGCGGCCAGCGCGCGCCGAACGCCGTCGCACAGCACCTCGGGCCGGACCCGGCGATCGCCGCGCGCGATCACCCCGCCGATCACGCCTTCGCTCAAGGCGGGCTCGAGTGCGAGCAGCTCGGTCGCGGCCAGCCGATCGAGCGGGTCGCTGATGCCCGCGTCGCGCAGCTCGTCCGCGACGTGCCACAGGTGCTCGAGCTCGGACTGCTCAAAGGCCGGGTACACCAGCGGTTCGTCGTGCAGCTCGAACTCGACGCCCCGTTCGGCCAGGCGGTCGAACGCCGGCCCGGCCAGCGCGGCCGCGCGTTGCAGCGCCGTCAGTCCCCGCTGGTACACGGGCCGGGCGCAGCTCACGACGAACCTGGCGATCCACGCGAGCATCGCCGGCGACAGCGTGGGACGGATCCACAGCGGCCCCGAGGGATTGACGAGCCACCGCAACGACTCTCCGATCACCCCCGGGCCCGGGACCGGAACCGCGAGCGACGGGGTGATCCAGCCGGCGTTCCCCGCCGACGCCCCCGACCCGCAGCGCTCGCGCTCGAACACCGTCACCTCGGCGCCGCGGCTGGCCAGCGCCTCCGCCACGCACAGGCCGACGGCCCCGCCGCCGATCACGATCACGCGCACTACAGCGAGAACCCCGCCGGGAACGGGTCGGTCGGGTCGAGCAGGTATTGGCTCATGCCGGTGATCCAGGCGCGTCCGCCGACCTCGGGCACGACCGCCGGCACCGATCCCAGGCTCACCTCCTCCAGCAGGCGGCCGGTGAAGCGGCTCCCGATGATCGACTCGTTGACGAACTCCTCGCCGACCGCCAGCTCGCCGCGAGCATGGAGCGCCGCCATCCGCGCCGAGGTCCCGGTTCCACACGGCGACCGGTCGAGCCAGCCGGGGTGGATCGCGGTCGCGTTGCGCGCGTCCGCGCCATCGCGGCCAGGCGCGTAGAAAACGACGTGCTTGCAACCGCCGATCGCCGGGTCGACCGGGTGCGCGGGTCGCGCCGACGCGTTGATCGCCGCGATGATCTCGAGCCCGCGATCGATCAGCATCTGCGCGTTCGCGGGCACCGGCTCAAGTCCCACCGACGCCGCCGGGATCAGCGCGTAGAAGTTGCCCCCGAACGCCATGTCGTAGCTGACCGTTCCCAGCGACTCGACCTCGACATGGGCGTCGAGCTCGGCCACGAACGCCGGCACGTTGCGCAGCCGGACCCGCTCCGCGCGACCCTCGGACACCGACACCGTGGCCTCCACGAGCCCGGCCGGCGTGTCGAGCCGGATCACGGTCTCGGGTTCGGTCACCGCCACCATCCCGGTCTCGACCAGCACGGTCGCGACGCCGATCGTTCCGTGTCCGCACATCGGCAGCAGCCCCGAGACCTCGACGAACAGCACGCCCCAGTCTGCGTCGGGGCGAGTCGGCGGTTGCAGAAACGCGCCCGACATTGCCGAGTGGCCGCGCGGCTCGCGCATCAGCAGCAGCCGCAGATCGTCGAGGTGCTCCTCGAAATACAGCCGGCGCTCCTGCATCGAGCTCCCCGGTATCGGGCCGAGGCCGCCCGTGATCACGCGCGTGGGCATTCCCTCGGTGTGAGACTCGACCGCCGCGAAGTAGTTTGTCGCCCTCATCGCGGCACTGAGTATCTACGATCACGGGATGCTGTTCGCCATGATCCGCAGAGACGGGCCTGCCTGGGATCCGTCGCGGCCGCTGCGTGAGCAGGACAACTGGGACGAGCACGCCAAGTTCATGGACGACCTCGCCGAGGAGGGGTTCGTCGTGCTCGCCGGCCCGCTCGGCGACGGGCATCTCGGCCAGGGCGGTTCCGAGCACCGCGTGTTGCTGGTCTTCGATGCCGCCAGCGAGAGCGCGATCGATGCGCGGCTCGACGACGATGTCTGGACCTCGACGGGAATGCTCGAGACGGTCTCGGTCGAGCGCTGGAACGTCCTGCTCGGCGACCTCACCGGTCGTTGAGGTCGAGCACGGGGGTCGGCGGCTCGATCGTGCGCTTGCCGTCGGTCGGGATCGCCGTCCCGATCGCGATGAACTCGGCCATGTTCGGGCCCGTTGTCCGACTGGCTTGCGCCGCGGAAGAAACCCATCGCTCGCGACGCACACAAGAGATGACGCCGCCGCCGTCCGTTGATCAAACGTCCGCTCCGTCGGTGAAACTCTCTATTCCGGGCGAACCGTCTGGACGGATGTTTATCCGTATGGCTATGGAGTAAGGCCGCGCGCGGCCGAAAAATATGTCCATATGCGCACTCGTCCCCTGATCGCGGTCACCACCTCGGAGCTTCGCCGGCCCGAAGATGGGGACGCGCGGCCGCAGGGCGAGCCGCCGAAGCTCGAGATGGCGCTGGCCACGCTGTATCCCGAGGCGATCGAGCGTGCCGGCGGCATTCCGGTGATCGTGCCGCTACTCCGTCCGGACGCGATCGCCGCGCTTCTCGACCGGGTCGACGGCGTGTGCCTGCCGGGCGGCCCCGACGTTCAGCCCAGCGTGTACAGCGCCGAGCCTCACCCCGAGCTCGGACCAACCGAGCCGCGAGTCGACGCGGTCGAGCTCGCCCTGGTCCGCGCCGCCGATCGCCGCAAGCTTCCAATCCTCGGCATCTGCCGTGGCATGCAGCTCCTGAACGTTGCGCGCGGCGGGACGCTCCATCAGCACCTTCCCGACGTCGTCGGCACGGGCATCGAGCACCGCCAGCCCGAGCACGGCAGCATCGCCACCCATCGGATCGAGACGGCCTCGCACAGCCGCCTGCGCGCCACGCTCGGCGGTCCCGCGCTCGCGGTCAACTCGTTCCACCACCAGGCGGTGCAGTCGCTCGGCAAGGGACTCGTGGCGACCGCATGGGCGCAGGACGGGACGATCGAGGCGATCGAGAACCCCGGCGACCGGCTGGTCATGGGCGTCCAGTGGCACGCCGAAGGACTGTGTGCCCACGACCCGCTGTTCGAGCTGCTGATCGTCGCCGCTGCCGGGGCGCAAGAGGAGATCGCGCGGCCGCGGGCCGTGGCGCAGAGCGCCGCGGAGCCTCGCCGGCTCGCGTCGGCCCGGGCCCGATCGGTGCGCCCGCGCCGGCCGTCCTCGGCGCAACGCCTCGCGAACGCTGGTTAATACGATGGTTAGCTCGACCGTGGTTAGACTTCGGCCACGGAAGCGCTAGAGACACTGAAGGGGCGCGCCGCACCCCAGGGGAGTGCGGGATGGGCGACCTGGCGGCCCTCTGCTGCCTACACGATCGGGATCGAAGAGGAGGTCATGCTCCTCGATCCCGTGAGTTGGGGCTTGACGCAGCGGGGCGACGAGGTCCTGGCGCTGGCGGGGGACGATCTCGCCGGCCGGTGCGCGGCGGAGACGCACGAGGCCGCGCTCGAGCTCCGGACCGGCCCGCACACCACGGTCCGCGAGGCGATCGCCGAGCTGCGCGAGCTGCGATCGCTGCTGCTGCAGGATCTGGCGAGACTCGGCATGGCGGCCGCATCGTGCGGGACCCATCCCGGGGCGATGACCGAGCCCACGAAGGTCTCCCCGTCGAGCCGTTATCAGGTGATCTACCAGACCACGCGGGACCTGGCCCGGCGAGAACCGACGTTCGCGCTCCACGTGCACATCGGCGTGCCTGATGCTCAGCGGGCGATCCGGTTGGTGAATCAGCTCCGCGCGCACCTGCCGCTGCTGCTGGCGCTGTCGGCCTCCTCGCCTATGTTGCGAGGGCGCGCAACCGGCCTGGCGTCGAACCGCACGATCCTGTTCCAGGGGTTTCCGCGTACGGGGATACCGCGGTGGTTCAACAGCTACCGGGATTGGGTCGCGACCGTCGATGTGATGGTGCGCTCGGGTGCGATCCCCGAGCCGACCTTCCTGTGGTGGGACGTGCGGCCGCAGCCACGGCTGGGGACGGTCGAGGTGCGGATCATGGACGCTCAGCCGCGGCTGGCGTCGACGGCGGCGCTCGTCGCGCTCGTGCAGGCGCTGGCCCGGCTCGAGCTCGAGCAGGGCTTCGCCCCGCACAAGCTCGTCTCCGCCCAGGAGGTGTTGGCCGAGAACCGGTTCATCGCGGCGCGCGACGCAACCGCGGCCGAGCTGATCGACCCGGTGAACGTCACCCTGGTCCCGCTGCCGCGCCTGCTCGACGATGTCCTCGCGGCGGCGCGACCGCACGCGGTCGCACTCGATGCGGTGCAGGAGCTGGACGACGTGCGGATGCTGGTCCTGGCTCCCGAGCCGCGCCGCCAGGAGCGCCTGGCGGCATCCGCGGGCGTGCCACAGCTCGTCGCCGACTTGGCGGCGCGCTTCGCCGCCTAGGACGCCTCCTCCTGCGTAACCGCTTCTTGCGCGGTGAGCTCGAGCATGTTCGCCGGTGGGTCTGGCACCGCGATCGTCGAGGTGACGCGCAGCTCCGGGTCGACGTGGATCAGCTCACCGGGCTCGAGTAGCCGCCACAACGGGTTTGTGTCCATCGGCTGGGACGCGATCACGGTGGCGGGCCGGATCGAGAGCTGACCGGAGAATACGCGTGTGATCCCCGACGCCGCGCGCTGATCGAAACCGCCGTCGGGCCCGCCGAGCGCCGCGATCGAGCGCTCGAGGATCCACAGCTCGTTCGTGTCCGGGTAGCGGAGAGCCCAGATGTCGGTCGCGGTCGTGAGCAGCATGTTGAGCGAGTAGAGCGCGATCTCGGCCGCGATCTCGCGGGCCGCGTGGGTGATCCCGGCGATGACGTCCCCGTCGTGCTCCTCGATCCGTTTGGTCATCAGCGTGAAGTAGAGCTCCGAGTCCGTCGACCCCTTGACGAGCTCGGCGTGGGCGCCGAGCCGCTCCCGCAGCGCCGGAAGGTCGCCGAGCACGCCGTTGTGCGCGAACAGCCGTCCGTGTTGCTCGAACGGGTGGGTGTTCTCGATCGTCGGCTCACCCGCGGTGGCGTGGCGGATGTGCGCGAGGAACGTTCGCGAGCTCACCTCGTGCGCGTCGGCGATGAACGTCTGGCTGCGGTTCGCCGCCACCGGCTTGCGGTAGACCGACGGCGAGCCGTTGCCGTCGAACGTGCCGAGCCCCACGCCGTCCGGCTGGGTCTCGCTCAGCTGCACGAGGCTCGTGGGCGCGTCCACGAGCCAGAACGTCGCCTGCACCTCGTTTTGTCCGCCGCTCATCCCGAACAGTCGACACACGGCCGCGATTCTATGTTTGCCGACGGTCGTCGGTGAAGTCGTTTCATAGACTCGCTGGGTCGTGGATACCGCATCCGAACACGCCGAACCTCTGGTCCACACCCCGACTGCGCCTGCGCTCGACGCGCCACGCACGCTCGCCCGGCGCGCTCGCGACCGCGCCGCGGCGGCGCTCTACACCGCTCGGTTCGCGATCGGCGTGTATCTGGCTACGCGCGCTCTGTTGCTGCTCGTCGCGCTCGTGAACGGCACGCTCCGCCACCACGCATTCACGCACGAGCTCTCGCAGTGGGACGGCCTGTGGTACCGGATGCTCGCCGATCACGGCTATCCGACGCACGTCTCGCATCTTCAGACAACGCTCGGCTTCTTCCCGGTGTACCCGGGCTTCGTGTGGGCCGTGTCGCACGTGTTCGTGGTTCCGATCGCGCACTGGGAGATCCTGTCGACCACGATCGCCGGCGTGATCGTGGCGGGCATCGGCGGCCTCGTCGCGACCGTCCTCGTCCAGCGCCTCGCGACCGGGTGGTGGGGCGAGCGCGCCGGCCGCAAGGCGGTCCTGATCTTCTGCCTGTTCCCGGGGTCGGTGGTGTTCTCGATGGTCTACGCCGAGGGGATCCTGCTTTCGCTGGCCGCCGGCTGCATCCTCGCGCTGCAGAAGCGCCGCTGGGTGCTGGCCGGCGTGCTCGCCGCGGTCGCCACCGCGACCGAGCCCGAGGCGCTCGTGCTCGTTGTCGTGTGCGCCTCCTCAGCGCTGCTCGAGATCCGCCGCCGCGGCTTCGCCGATCGCTCGGCGCGCCGCAGCCTGATCGCGCCGGCGCTGTCGGTGGTCGGCGTGGGCGCGTTCGCCGGCTTCCTGTGGGCGTGGACCGGCTCCCCGTTCGCGAGCTTCATCGCGCAGCGCGATGGGTGGAGCGAGAAGACGGACCCGTTCGCGCTCGTCCATCTCGCCCAGCTGACCGCCTCGCAGATCTCGCTCCGTCACTTCAACCATCCGACGATCGACCTCAATCTCGTCGTCGGTCTGGTCGGCGCGGTCGTGCTGATCGTGCTGCTCGTGTTGGTTCTGCGCAACTGGCGCGAAATGTCGGTCGAGGCGATTGTGTGGACGCTCGGGATCAGCTGGCTCGCGATGACCTCCGAGTACACGCCGCCGAATCCGCGGCTGCTGATCACCGCATTTCCGGCGGTGATCGTGCTCGCTCGCTACGTCCACGGGAAGTGGTGGACGGCGTTGCTGTGGGTCAACGGGGTGATGCTCGTGGGCCTGAGCGCGTTGACGTTCGTCGGGACGACGCTCCGCCCGTAGCCCGGTCAGCGCCGGAACAGCTCGACCCAGATCACGCTGGCGTAGCCAAAAGACCGCGTGCTGCGACGCGGATACCGCTGCGCGAGCGCCTCGCGCAGCGCCACGAACCGGGCGTAGTGAGCACGGGAGGGGGCGGTGCCGGTCGGCAGTCCCTGGTGGCTCGCCACCAGCCACACCCGGGAGCAGCCCGGCGCGACGTGTGGCGTCTGGTACTGCTCGACGTGGGGCTGCACCGGTCGACCGGCGTAGTAGTCGAACGGCATCGACGCGTCGAGCGGATAGAACGCGATGCAGTCTCCCGGCCGTGTGGCATGGGCGACGTAGGCGGTTGCGGCGCGCCAGGGCTCGGGCGAGGTGCCGTAGGTCGGCGCGAGCGCGACGGCCCGGAGCCCGATCAGGACCACGACCGCGGCCCAGGCAACAATCGGAGAGACCCGGCTGCTCATGATCACCCAGCCCAGTAGCAGCGCCACCGCGGGCAGCGACACGAGCAGGTTGCGCGGCGTGAAGATCGGCTGCCCGATGAACGACCAGATCAACATGAGGCCGACCGGAACGACCAGCCACGACAGCGCCAGTACCGGTCCCCATTGGCGTCGCCGGACGATCCTTGCTGCGGCGACGATCAGCAGCGCCACGGTCAGGATCGCCAACGGGGTGGCGACGGCGGTGGGCCGGAAGTTCGGCTCGAAGCCGGCGGAGGTGAGCGCCTGAATGACCTGGCGCTCGAGCTTGAGGTTCGGCCGTCCTATCCAGAACAGCTGGCCCGAACCGCGGCTGAGCGCGAGCACGGCCAGCGGGATCCAGCACGCCGCGGACGCCGCCACCGCGCCGAGCACCGGACGCCAGGCGGTCCGGCGCCACGCGAGGGCGAGCAGTTGCGCGGGCAGCGCGAAGATCGCGACGTAGCTCGCGTACACCGAGAGCGTGGTGAGAATGACGTAGGCGATCCACGGCCCTCGCCGGCGCGGCCCATCCACGATCGCGGCGAAGGCCACGAACGACCCCGCCACCAGCGCCACCATCGCCGCGTACCCCCGCGCGTCCTGACCCCAGAACACCAACGGGAGGCTGACCGCGGTGAGCAGCCCGGCGGCGAGTGCCACCCGGCGGTCGAACAGGCGCAGACCGAGCAGGCTCACGGCGCACGCCGCCCCCGCCGCCGCGATCACCGACGGCAGCCGGATCACGAACGCGCCGTCGCCGAACCAGCCGATCAGCACGTGCACGAGCGCGTAGTAGCCGAGCATGTTCCCGCCGTCGTGTGCGGCCGCGTGCCAGAACGCCGCGCCGTGCTGGCCGGCGATCGCCACGGTCGCCGCCTCGTCGAGCCACAGGCTGCGAGTCGTCAGCTCGATCAGGCACAGCCCGATCGCGACCACCGCAGGCAGCGTCACCACGGCAACGTCCCGGACACGATCGCGTTCCGCCAGCGGGGCCGCCGCATCGGGCGCCCGGACGCGCGGGGCCTCGGCCTGCGTCGCCATCAGGACTCGGCGAGCGGACGCAGGCGAGCCGTTCGGACCGCGGGCCGCCGGCGCCACAAGACGACCACGACGGTGACCGCGGTCGCCACGTAAAGGACTACGAACACCGGCGCGGTGTGCAGCGAGAAGGCCAGGATTCCGTCGGCCTTGACCACGAACACCGTCGCCGCGACCGCGACCGCGAGTGTCCGCGAGTCCTGGATTCGCGGACACGCGGCCAGCAGCACGAGCCCCCAGGTCAGATACCACGGCCACGCCGCCGGCCCGCAGACGGCCACGGCGATCAGCGCGATCCCCAGGTTGCGCACCATGCTCTCGCGCCGTGAGCGCCACAGCAGCACGGCGCCAAGCACGAGGCTCAGCCCGAACGCGACGACGGCGAGGGCCGACTCGAGGCCCCGTGCCCCGACCGGCACGACCTGCGCGACCGTCCAGCCGAGCGCTGTCGCCGGCGTGATCGCGAGGCGCACCTTGTCGGGCGTCGAGAACACGGTCGTCGAAATCCATCCGAGCCCGAGGCCGGTGATCACGCTCACCGCCACCACCACGGCGGCGGCGACGAGCACGCTACGCCACCACGTCCTCCTGTCAGCGCAGGCCACGAGGATGAAAGGGATCGCGGCGGCGGCCGGCAGCTTGACCGTGACCGCCAGAGCGCACAACCCGATGCCCAGCAGCAGCCGTCGCTCGATGGCGAATGTGACACCGGCGACCACCAAACCAATCATCAAGAGATCGTTGTGCGCCCCGGCCACCAGCTCGAGCAGGACGAGCGGGCTGAGCACCCACCACGTCGCCCGCGCCGGGTCCGCCCCGAGAGCTCGGGCCAGTCGCGGGGTGAACACCGCGAGCAGCACGAGCCCGGCCAGGTCGAGCACGCGGATCAGGAGCACGCCGAGGACGAGGTGCGAGCCGGCGAGCTCCACGATCCCGCTCACGATCCACAGGAACAGCGGGCCGTACGGCGCTGTCGTGTGGCGCCAGAACGGATCGACCGCGCCGAGGACGTGCGCCTGGCCGACGTTTGCGAGCACCGCGGGCGCGTGGCTATATGGATCGATCCCGAGGTGCACGAGCGTCCCCTGCGCGAGGTAGCTGTATGCGTCCTGGCTGAACAGCGGCGCTGTGAGGAGCAGCGGCAGGCACCACGCCGCCCCGACGATCCGCAGCTCTCGCGTCGTGACCGCGAGCCTTTCGAGCGCGAGCCACGCGACACACAGGGCCACGATGCCCGGGTAGAGTACGGCCGCGCCCAGCGATGGATCGAACCACCATCGGACCGGGCCGCCGGCAAGATGAGGACCCGCGAGCGCGACCAGAACCGACCCGGCAAAGCCGAGGCAGCCCCACGGCCAGAAGGGGCGCTCTGCTCGGATGGCAGTCGGCGGCATCCCGGGTATTGTGGCCCGGGAGCCGCCGATTTAGGTCAGGCGATTTACCAGCGGCGCGGGGGGAACGGGTAGGAGCCTCCGGTGAACGGGTCGAATGGCCCGTTGTTTCCGGACAGCGGCGCGGGCTCGAACAGGATGACCGCCGGCGTCCCCAGGCTGAGGTCGGCGGCCGCGAGGCTGGCGGCGCTCGCCTCGAGCGCCTGCGGCGTGGCCACGGATCCCCACTGGCCCGTATCAACCCGATGCTGCAGCGCGAGCACGCCGGCGACGAGCTCAGACGGCATGAAGTTGCAGTGAAGCTGCCGCTGCACGAACGCCTGGCGGAGCAGCTGGCTGCGGCCCGCCGATGCGACCGTATTGCGGTAGTAGTTCTCCTGCTGCACCGGCACGAGCTGGTCGGAGATCGTGTGCATGTCGAGCTCTGGCACCTGCAGCCGGCCGGTCGGTACGGAGCTTTGCTCCAGCGATCTGACCGCGCGCGGGTCGGCGGTGATGTTCGCATTCCGCGTGAGCTGATCGAGGTCGCGATTCAGGTTGAGCCCGGCCTGGCGGTACAGGCTGATGACCTCGGGCGCGTACGAGGACTTGTAGAGCAATCGCCCGAAGTTCACGTCCTTGGTCCAGGTCGCGCTGCCGCCGGAGGCCAGGTCGATCCAGGGTCGGCCGAACTCGACGAAGTCCATTGTCGTCTGAATCGGCGACGGCCCTCCCGCCGGAGCGAACTCGATGGCGTACTGCCCCTGCTCCTGGGCGGCGAAGTCGAACGGGGACGGCATCGCCTGGCCGGGCGCCCAGTCGGCTACGTTCATCAGCGACATCGCCAGCGCCAGCCGGGCGCGCCCCGCCGCCGTGGTCTGGGCCTGGTTGGCGAGACCGTCCAGCGCATATCCGGTGGCCAGGCCGGATCCGGGGGTCGTGATCGGGTTCGGGAAGTTGACTAGCGGAATGTTCTCGTGCGTCGGGTTGACCAGCTGGGTCATGGCGTACTCGCCGTCCAGCTGGTAGTTGTTGAGGTTGAGCCCGCCGGCGACGATCCCGCATGTCGTCAACGACGCATCGAGCCGTCCGTCCGAGTGCTCGTCCTCCAGCTCGCTGATCAGCCCGCCCATCGACGTCCCGAATGCGATCACATGTCGGGGTGAGGAGGTGAGCAGCTGCTCGGCGGCGGTCAGCGTCTGGAACTGGTCGGTCAAAGCGCTGTCGAGCGCCCACCACGACCCGTTCGGGTCGTACGAGGATCCCGCCAGCGCATAACCGCGGTCGAGCAGCGCCTGCTGAGTGACCGCGTCGGGGGCGTCGGCCGCCACCAGCGGGCCGAACCCGTGGCTGTACAACAACACGGTTCCGTTCCACGGGGTCGGAATGTCGGCGATCCAGATGGCGCCGTCGGCGAGCGTGCCCGTGTAGTGAGCAGACGTCGTGGTCTGTGCGCCCGACGTGGCCGGGGTCAATGCCAGTGCAGCAACCAGCGCCGCCGCAGCGAGCGCAGCGAGTGTCCTACGTCCGATCACGAGCCCTCCCTCGATCGCCGGCGTTGTCAATCGTCAAACATATTCCTATCGCAAGCTGCTTGTCAGTGCTTTGGCGGGCCCCGTGCAGTGCCTGCCGGAGGTAGGCACTAATGTTGCGCCGGTGACCGGTGCGGCCATGCCCGAGCACGGCTCGGCTGAGAAGGCGGCGGTTCCGCGCGTCGGATACCTCGTGTACCGCGTCGAGCGACGGCTGCGCGCGCGGCTCGACGAGGAGCTCCGGGTTCACGGCGTCTCGACGCCCGAGTACGTGACGCTCAGCCTGCTGCGCGAGCGCGACGGTCTGTCGTGCGCACAGCTCGCGCGTTGGGTGCTCGTCACCCCGCAGGCGATGAACCTCGTGATCTCCGGCCTCGAGCGTCGCCGGCTCGTACGCCGCCGCCCCGATCCCAAGCACCGGCGGGTGCTCCGGGCGTCGGTCACGACCAAGGGGCTCGAGGTCCTCGACCGGTGCGACGACTCGGTCGACCGGATCGAGGCGGACATGCTCGGGGACCTCCCGCCGGAGACGGTCGAGGTGGTGCGAAACGCGATGGCGTCGTTCGCGCATTCGCTCCACGCGACCAATCCACCTCCCCGCCCCCGTCCGCTCTCCTCACGCGGGTCGCGATAGGACCCGGGATGGCGTCGAGCGCCGAGGGCGTTAGCGACGCGAGCCTGTTCGCCGGCCTGTTCGCGCACGGCGACGTCGCCGCGGCGGTGAGCGATCGCGCGCTCGTCGACGCGATGGTCGAGTTCGAGGTCGCGCTGCTGCGAGCCCTCGCTGTCTTGGAGATCGCTCCGGTTGAGGCGGCGGATGAGCTGTCCGCCGCTGTCGAGCAGGGAGCGCTCGAGCTGGATCTGGCTGAGCTCGGACGCGCCACCGGCGATCAGGGCACGCCCGTCCCGGGGCTGCTCCGCGCGCTGCGCCGGCAGCTCTCCGGGGCGGCGGCCGCGCACCTCCACAAGGGGGCGACGAGCCAGGACGTGATCGACACCGCGATGATGCTCGTCACCCGGAGGGCACTCGATCTGATCGTCGCGGACCTGTCGGCGGCCGCCGACGCCTGCGCGTCGCTCGTGGAGCGGCATCGCAGTTCGATCGAACCAGGGAGGACGCTGCTCCAGCAGGCGCTGCCGCTCACGTTCGGACTCAAGGCGGCCGGCTGGCTGGCAGCACTCGACGGTGCTCTTGCCGAGCTCAGCGTGATCCGCGGCGGCGAGCTCGCGGTCCAGTTCGGGGGAGCGGTCGGGACGCTCGCGAGCCTCGGCGATCGTGGCCTCGACGTGGCGGGCGAGCTCGCTTCCCAGCTCGGGCTGCTCGACCCGTCGCTTCCGTGGCACACGATCAGGTTGCGCCCGGCGCGGATCGCATCCGCGCTCGGGGCCACGCTCGGGGTGACTGGCAAGATCGGGCGCGACGTGGTGCTGCTCGCGCAGACCGAGGTCGCCGAGGTGGTCGAGGGCGGCGGTGCGGGGCGGGGCGGTTCATCGACGATGCCGCACAAGCGCAACCCGGTCGGTGCAATCGGGCTCGTCGCCTGCGCGCAGCGCGCCCCGGGACTGGTGGCGACGATGCTCGGGGCGATGATGCAGGAGCACGAGCGTGGAGCCGGGACATGGCAGGCAGAGTGGGAGACGCTACCGGTGCTGCTGCGGCTGACCGGGTCGGCGGCGGCGCTCGTTCGGGAGCTGCTCGCGGGGCTCGAGGTCGATGCTGAAAAGATGCGCGCGGACATGGACGTGACCGGCGCGTTGGTGATGAGCGAGAGCGTCGCCGCGGCTCTGGCGCCGGCGCTGGGCCGCGCGGACGCCCAGGATCTGGTCGAGAAGGCCGCGCGCCGCTCGTTGGAGTCCGGCCGGACGTTCCGGGACGTGCTGCTCGAGTTGCCGCCGGTGGCCGACGCTCTGGGTCCGGACCGGCTCGACGCGGCGCTCGACCCCGCTTTGTATCTCGGCGTCACGACCGACCTGATCGACCGGGCGCTGGCGGCGCATCGTGCCCGCTGATCTGCGGTACGAGCTGAACGGGTCCGAGGGCGCGCCCGTAATCGCGTTCACCGGCTCGCTCGGCACCGATCTGACGATGTGGCGGCCCCAGTCGGACCGGTTGGGCGAGCGCTTTCGCACGTTGCGCTACGACATCCGCGGCCACGGCTCCTCACCGGTACCTCCGGCTCCGTACTCGATCGCCGACCTCGGTACGGACCTGCTCGCGCTGCTCGACCGTCTCGAGATCGAGCGGGCCTCGCTGTGCGGACTGTCGATCGGCGGTATGACCAGCATGTGGGTCGCCGCGCATGCGCCCGAGCGGGTTGACCGGCTCGTCGTGTGCTGCACCTCGGCGCACCTCGGCCCGCCCTCGGCGTGGCTCGAGCGAGCCGCGACCGTGCGGGCGGACGGGGTCGCGGCGATCGCCGACGCGGTGCTCGGCCGCTGGTTCACCCCGCAGTTCGCCGCCGCGCACCCTGAGGTGATCGAACGCATGCGCCGGCAGCTGAGCTCCACGCCGGCGGAGGGCTACGCCGGCTGCTGCGAGGCGATCGCGGACATGGATCTTCGGGGCGATCTGCCGTCGATTGTGGCGCCCACGCTCGTGCTGGCGGGGGGCGACGATCCCGCCACCCCTCCCGAGCATGGCCGGCTGGTTGCGGAGCTGATCCCGGGCGCGCGCTTCGAGGTGGTCTCGCCGGCCGCCCACCTGGCGACGATCGAGCGCCCGGACCTGACCACCGCCATGATCCTGAGGTTCCTGACCGAGCCATGAGGAGGCGTTAGCCGTGAGTGACTTCGACGTCGGAATGAAGACCCGCCGCGAGGTGCTGGGCGACGAGCACGTCGACCGTGCGGCCGCCACCGCCGGCGAGTTCGGCGCCCCCTGGCAGGAGTTCATCACGCGCTATGCGTGGGGCGGCGTGTGGTCCCGGACCGGTCTGGATCGCCGGACGCGCAGCGCGATTACGCTCGCGGCGCTGATCTCGATGCGCGCCGAGAACGAGGTCGGCATGCATGTTCGCGCGGCCTTACGGAACGGTCTCACGGCCGAGGAGATCAACGAGATCTTCATCCACACCGCCGTCTACGCCGGCGTGCCGGCGTCGAACTCGGCCCTGGCCATCGCTCGCAAGGTCCTCCACGAGGAGGGCGCAATCGACTGAATCAAGCCCCGGGCCAGGGTGCTGGGCAACCCCGGGCAGCCGCCTATACTTGCCACACCCCAACGTCTAGGAGCTGTACGTGCAGGAGATGGTCATCTACGGCGTTAGCTTCGACATGGTTGGTAAGCAGCCGATCGTGCTGTTGAAGACCGTCGAGAACAACAAGTTCCTGCCGATCTGGATCGGCCACCCCGAGGCAGCTGCGATCCTGATGAAGCTCCAGGGCGCATCGACCCCGCGGCCGATGACGCACGACCTGCTGTCCGACGTTCTCGGCGAGCTCGACGTCGAGTGCACCCGGGTCGCCGTGACCGAGCTGCGCGAGAACACCTTCTACGCCTCGATCAGCCTGCGGGTCAACGGCCGCGATCTCGAGATCGACTCGCGCCCGAGCGACGCGCTGGCGCTCGCGGTCCGCGCCGGCGCCCCGATCTATGCGGCCGACGAGGTCATCGCGGAGTCGGCGATCGAGTTCGAGCACGAGGTCGAGGACACCGAAGAGGTCGTCGAGAAGTTCAAGGACTTCCTCGACCACGTAACGCCGGAAGACTTTGCCGGCGAGTAGCCCGGGCCCGCCTGTCCCGCCCGAGGCCGATTCCGGCAAACGGGACACTCGTCGCTTCCGGGCGCGGTGAATGCCGGTCCACCCGGCTCTGGTGCGGAGAACGGCTCAGTCGCGCCGCCCTGCGCGCCGAGCGAGCCGTTATCCGGGTAGCTCGGGCGTGAGCGCGCAGGCCGCCTCGACGATCCGGCCGATCAGCTCGTCGAACCCGATCCCGGCCGCGTCGGCCGCCTGCGGCAAGAGGCTCGTCTCGGTCAGCCCCGGGATCGCGTCGGCCTCGAGCACGTACAGCTCGTCGGTGTCGGCCTCGAGCATCAGGTCGACCCGCGCGAACCCAGACAGGCCGAGGAGCGCGTAAACGTCGAGCGCCAGCGACGCGGCGCGCTCCGCGACACGCTCCTCGAGCTCTGCCGGGCACACGAACCGCGTGCGCCCGATCTCGTAGCGGGACTCGAAGTCGTAGAAGTCCTCCTGCTCGGGCACGGCCTCGACGATCGGCAGCGCTCGTGTCGCGCCGCCCTCGTCGATGACCGACACCGCCAGGTCGCGGCCGGCGACGTAGCGCTCGAGCAGCACCTTGCGGTCGTAGGAGAACGCGGCGATCAGCGCGCCGGGGACGTCCGAGGGCGTCCGGGCGAACTTGATTCCGAGCGCCGACCCCTGCCCGGCCGGCTTGACGACGATCGGGAACTGAAGCCGCTCCTCGATCGCCGGCAGCGCCTGGGCCGCTCCCAGCTCGCGGAACGCGGTCTCGCTGAACGCGTAGAAGTCCGGTGTCGGGATCCCTACATCGCGCATGGCATGCTTGGCGAGCACCTTGTCGGCGGCCCGGATGCACGCCGACACCCCGGAGCCCGTGTGTGGGATCCCCATCACCTGGAGCAACTCCTGCACGGTCCCGTCCTCGCCGTCGCGACCGTGCAGCGCGACGAACGCCAGATCCGGACGGTCGGCGGTGAGGCGATCGACGAGGTCCGCGCCGACGTCGATCGGGGCGATCGCGTGACCGAGCCGCTCGAGCGCATCCTCGACCCTCGCCCCCGACTTCAGCGATACCTGCCGCTCGAGCGAACGGCCGCCCTTCAGCACCGCGATGCGACTCATCTAGGCTCGCTTGCGTCGCAACTGCAAGACGTTGGCCGGCTCGTCGGATGTGGCCGGGGCGGAAGCGGCCCGGGCCGGCGGGCCGGGGTCGCGCCTCGGGGCGGGCTTCGATGCGATGCCGGTAAGCGTGCCGTACAGCTCGACCTGCTCGCGCACGATCTCGCCGAGCCGCTTCAGTCCCTCGCGGATGTCGTCCACCCCGACGCCCGAGAAGTTCAGCCGCATCGCCGAGCCGCCGCGCCCGTCGACGTACGCGGCTCGGCCCGGCACGAACGCGACGTGGTCCTCGAGCCCGCGCGCCAGCAGGTCGGTGGTGTCGATGAAGTCGGGCAGCGTCGCCCAAATGAACAGCCCGCCCTGCGGATGGGTCCACTCGGCCTCGCGCGGGAAGTACTCGGCGAGCCCGTCGAGCATCACGTCGCGCCGGCGGCGATAGATCTCGATCAGCGACCGCACGTAGTCCTCCCACGGACCGGACTCGAAGTACGCCGAGACGAAGTACTGGGAGATCGACGACGAGCACAGGTCGGACGCCTGCTTGCCGAGGTTCATCTTCGCCAGCACCGGCGCCGGCGCCACCGTCCACCCCAGGCGGACCCCGGGGGAGAGGATCTTCGAGAACGTGCCCGCGTAGATGATGAAATCCTGATCGAGCGAGCGGAGCGTGGGGAGCGGCGCGCCCTCGTAGCGGAGCAGGCCGTAGGGGTTGTCCTCGAGCACGAGCAGCTCGCGCTCGGACGCGATCCGGACGAGCTCGTGGCGGCGCTCGAGCGAAAGCGTCACGCCCGCCGGGTTATGGAAGTTCGGGACCGTGTAGATGAACTTCGGGCGCCGGCCGGAGCGCTCGAGCTCGTCGAGCGTGGCTTCGAGCTCGTCGGTGCGCATCCCGTCCCGATCCATCGTCACCTGCACGACCTCGGCCTGGTAGGCGCAGAAGGTCGGGACCGCGCCCGGGTACGTGGGGGCTTCGCAGATCACCACGTCGCCGGGGTCAACCAGCGTCTTGCAGACGAGGTCGATCACCTGCTGGCCGCCGGTGGTGACCAGCACCTCGTCCTCATCGACCTCCATGCCCTCGGCGTCCATCACCTCGGCGATGCATCGCTTGACGACCGCCAGGCCCTCGGTCGGCCCGTACTGGAGCGCCCGCGCGCACGAGGTGGCGGCGACCGTGCTCATCAGCGAGGCGTACGAGTCGGGCGGGAAGGTCGAGGTGTCGGGCAGGCCGCCGGCGAGCGAGATCACGTCGTCGCGCTCGGTCAGCGCCATCAGATCGCGCATCGCCGAGGACTTCATGACCTTGGTCCGCTCGGCGAACAGCGCGCCGTAGCGCTCGATGTCCCGCGCGGTGGATCGCGGCCGTTTGGTTGGAGGCCCGCCCACCCCGCCCGCCCCGCTCACACTGCCCCGTCCTCTATCGTCACGGTCGGTCACGGTACACCACGGTGCATCTCTTCTTTGACATCTGCACGGGCATGGGCGTCGCAGGCGCGGTCGGAGTCCGCCCGTTCCTCCCCGCGCTCGTCGCCGGCGGGCTCGCCGCCGCGAACGTCGAAATCCACTTCAACAGCACGGACTTCTTTTTCCTGCAGAGCGCGCCGTTCCTGCTTGGCATGGCCGTCGGCGCGATCGTTCTGGCGCTGATCGAGCGCCGGCGGATCGAATCCCAGGCGCTCACCGTCGTGCTCGCTGTGATCAGCGCCGCGCTCGGGGCGTTGTGGTTCGCGGGCGCGCTGGACCACAACCACTACACGGACTGGCCCGGGCTGATCGCCGGCGTGATCTGCGCTGTGATCGGGATCCTCGCCACGCGGCCGCTGCTGCTGCGGGTCCGGGCCAGGCTCGACCCGGAGGCCGCCGCCGCGGTGCCGCTGTACGCCGAGGGCTTCGGCGTCGTGCTCGCGGTGCTGTCGGTTGTCGCTCCTCCCGTCGGGCTCGTCGGCCTGCTGTTCCTGCTGTGGCTGCTGATCGCCGGGCGCCGGCGCGCCGACCAGAAATACGCGGGCCTGCGGATTCTGCGTTGACTCGCGGCAGACCGGGGACGATTGACCCGTGAGCGCGCCGAAGAAGCTTGTCCTCGTGGTGATCGACGCGCTCAAGCCGTCGATGCTCGAGCGCGCGATCGCCAACGGCCGCGCGCCGGCGCTGGCCCGGATCCGTCGCGACGGCTGCTACGTCGATGATTGCGTGGCAGCGTTCCCCTCGGTGACGCCGGTGTGCGCGGCGACGATCACCACCGGCGCCGGCCCGGACGGCCACCTGATCCCGAGCATGAACTGGTACCACCGCGAGGAGGGCCGTTACGTCGAGTACGGCTCGAGCTTCTCGGCTTCGCGCCAGTTTGGCGTTCTGAGGTCCCTGACCGACACCGTCTACCGGATGAACGCCGAGCACCTGTCGGATGAGGTGGAGACGGTCTACGAGACGCTCGACGACGCCGACGTCCGCACAGCCGGGACTACGTACCTGATCTACCGGGGCCGTTATGAGCACGAGGTGTCCAACGAGACCGCATTGGCCCGGATCGTCACCTCGACCCTGTTTCGCCGGACGATCCTCGGGCCGCGCGAGCTGTTCTACGCCGACCTGTACGCCAGTCGCAAGACGGGATGCCGGGGGCAGCTCGGGATGCCCGGGGTCCGCGACCAGCACACCGGGTGCGTCGGGGCGTATCTGGTCGAGAACGACCTGTTCGACTTCATGCTGTTCTCGCTTCCCGACAACGACGCCTGGTCGCACAAGAACGGTCCCCACGCCCAGGTCACCTCGATCGCAGCGGCCGACCGTCAGCTCGAGCGGCTGATGCATGCCGCCGGCGGGCCCGACGCGTTCCTCGACGAGCACGCGGTGATCGTCACCTCCGACCACTCGCAGGCGGCGGTGGAGGAGCGGATCCGCCTGGATCAGGCGTTCGCGGAGTTCGACGTGGCGACCCGGAGCGCCGCGCGGTCGGCCGGCGCCGAGGTCGCTCTGAGCCCTGCCCAGCGGGCAGCGATGATCTACGCGCTCGATCTGGACCGACGCGACGAGCTGGTCGCGCGGTCGGTCGAGGCGGTCCGCGAGGTCGAGGGGGTCGACCTGGTGCTGTGGCTGGCGGGACTCGATCGGGCGGAGGCGGTCGTCCGCAGCCGCCGGGGCGAGCTGCGATTCGCCCCGGGGGATCAGGTGGTTGACGATCGCGGCGGTCGCTGGAACGTCGAGGGCGACCTGTCGGCACTGTTGGGCGAGGTTCAGGACGGGCGCTTCCTCTGCAGCGAGTACCCCGATGCGCTTGCCCGGATCTGGTCGGCGTTGAAATGCCCGACCGCCGGGGACGTCCTGCTGTCGGCGTCGGCCGGCTACGAGTTCGTCGACTGGGGCGGCGCCGACCACGTCGGCGGAGGCAGCCACGGCTCGTTGCACCGCTCGGATTCGCTCGGCGCCCTGCTTTGGTGCGGCACCGGCCCGGCGTCGGCGGCCGTCCGGGCGCGGTGGTCGCTCCGCGACGTCGCCCCGATGGTTCGCGAGCACTTTGCGATTAAAGACGGGGTCTCCGGGTCAGGAGGAGCGGGCGAGAGTCGGTTAGGAGCCGATTAGTGCGCGTCGAACTCTTACGCTCGGTCGACAAGACGCCGATACATTTCCGCGAATGCCTGACGAGCTGACAACCACGGTCGAGCTACCGGCCCGCGTGCCGGTGCGCCACGGCGTGGGCCCGCTGGCGCGGCTGCGCCACGGAGTGCGCCGCACGCACAACTGGCTGCAGCTGGTTCGTTTCGGCGCCGTGGGGGCGAGCGGCTATGTCGTTAACCTGGCTGTATTCGCCGCGTGCGTCCATCTGATCGGGATCGACTATCACCTCTCGGCGGTGATCGCGTGGGCCGTATCGGTGCTGAACAACTTCTGGCTGAACCGGCACTGGACGTTCGACGCCAAGCAGGACCATCCGGTCAGGCAGGCGGTCCGCTTCTTTGCCGTGTCCCTGGTGGCGTTCGGCTTCACCTACGTGGTGTTGGTCGTGCTGGTCGACGCGGGCCTGATGAAGGTGGCCGCCCAGGCGATCGCGATCGCGGCCGGCACGCCGCTGTCGTTCATCGGGCAGAAGCTTTGGAGCTTCAAGGCCTAGATGCGCCGCTGCGCCCGAAGCTCGCGGCGCTTCTTCTCGGTCTTCTGATTGCGGTGATTCTCGCCGGGGCGGTCCCGGCGGGGGCAAGTGCGGCGGCCACCGTCACGAAGACCGTCACAACCACGGTGGCGGCATCCAACTCGCCGGTGCTCGTGACCCAGACGAACGTCCCGCCGAAGGGCTACCGGCTGACCGCGTCCCAGGTCGAGAAGATCGCCGCGGCGACGCTCACGATTCGCGCCGAGTTGCGGCGGCATCCCGACGCGATCCCGTACGAATACACGAAGGGGCCGGGCCAGTGGCAGGTCAGCTGGTTCTCGTCGGGCAAGAAACAGGTCGAGCTCGCCCAGGTCTACATCGACGACGCCACCGCGAGCGTCACGCAGGTCTGGACGGGCTTCCAGGTGGCGTGGAGCATGGCCCGCGGCTACCCGGGCGCGTTCGGGCGCCGGGTCAACGCCTGGTACGTGTGGATCCCGCTGTGCGTGCTGTTCATCGCGCCGTTCCCGCCGTGGCGCCGCCGGCGCCTGCCCGGCGGCGGTCGCGAGCGCCGTGCCTGGTCGCTGCTGCACGTCGACCTGCTCGTGCTGCTCGGCCTGTCGATCTCGCTCGCGCTGTTCAACAACGCGAAGATCGGGCTCTCGACGCCGGCGATCTACCCGTTCCTGCTGTACCTGCTCGTGCGGATGCTGCTGCTCGGGTTCGGTCGCGGCCGGCCGCGCCGGCCGCTACGCGTGTTCGTGCCGGTCTCGTGGCTGGCGGTCGGCGTGATCTTCCTGGTCGGGTTCCGGGTCGGGCTGAACGTCGTCAACTCGAACGTGATCGACGTCGGCTACGCCGGCGTGATCGGGGCCAACAAGCTCCTGCACGGGCAGCCGCTGTACGGCAACTGGCCAAAGGACAACTCGCAGGGCGACACCTACGGACCGGTGGCCTACTACGCCTATGTCCCGTTCCGGATGATCTTCGGGTGGAGCGGCACCTGGGACGACCTTCCCGCGGCGCACGCGGCCGCGATCGTGTTCGACCTGCTGACGCTGTTCGGGCTCTACTGGCTGGGTCGCCGGGTTCGGGGACCGACGTTGGGCGTGGTGCTCGCGTACGCGTGGGCGGCGTACCCGTTCACGCTATGGACGCTCAGCTCGAACACCAACGACTCGCTGGTGGCGCTGCTGCTGGTGCTCGCGCTGCTCGTGATCACCTCGGCGCCGGGGCGCGGGGTTGTGGGCGCTCTCGCCGGCCTGACCAAGTTCGCGCCCCTGGCGCTGGCGCCGCTCCTGCTCCGGGGGGTGGATCCTCCGCCTGGCCGGCGGGAGATCGTGCGATTCGCGTTGGCTTTTGCGCTGACGGTCGTGCTCGTGATGCTGCCCGTGATCCTCGACAACAACTGGCACGCGTTCTGGCACGACACGATCTCCTACCAGGCCGGCCGCACCTCGCCGTTCTCGATCTGGGGCCTGTGGGGAGGGCTCGGCGTCGAACAGCACCTGGTCCAGGGCGCCACCGTGGCGCTCGCGCTCGCGGTCATGTTCGTGCCGCGCCGGCGCGGCCTGATCGAGGTGGCCGCGCTCGGGGCCGCGATCCTGATCGCGCTCCAGCTCGGCGCCGGCTACTGGCTCTACTCCTACATCGTGTGGTTCTTCCCGTTCGTGGCCCTGGCGGTGTTCGGGAGCTTCCCTTCCGAGCTCGAGCAGGCGCTGGCCGATTCGGCGGTCGACCGGGGCGCCGAGCCCGTGCCGCTCGCGGTCGCCGGCGCCTGATCGTCGGTGCGGCCGCCGGCGGCCGGTCGTGCGCGCGGGGCACTCCACCCCTGCCGCCGATGCCGGCCCGGGTCGAAGCACCGACCCCGGGCGGGTTTCAGACGACCCCCGGCGCCGGCAACAGCACCTGCTCGATCTCCAGCGCGCGCATCGGCTCATCCGAAGCCCGGATCACGACCCCGTTCAACCATGGATCCTCGGACGACGTCTCGAACCGGATCGGCATCTGCGTGACCATCGACGTGAGCGCCTGGTCGCGGTTGACCCCGATCACGCCTCCGCGCGGCCCGGTCATGCCGACATCGGTGATGTAGGCGGTCCCTCCGGGCAGGATCCGGGCGTCGGCGGTCGGCACGTGGGTATGCGTTCCGACGACCGCGGTCACGCGCCCATCGAGGTGCCAGCCCATCGCGACCTTCTCGCTTGTCGCCTCGGCGTGCATGTCGACGAGCACGTGATCGACCTTGCCGGCGAGCGCGTGCAGCGCCGAGTCCGCCTCCGGAAAGACCGCCCGTCCCGCCTTCATGAAAAGGTTTCCTGAAAGTGAGACGACACCCAACCGGGTACCCGAACCGCGTACGACGCACCACCCATGGCCCGGCTGGCTGGCGAGGAAGTTGGCCGGACGGAGGATCCGCTCCTCCTCGTCGAGGTAGGCGTACACCTCGCGGTGGCGGTAGGTGTGGTTGCCGAGCGTGATCGCGTCGACGCCGGCGGCGAGCATCTCCCTGGCGATCTTCGGCGTGATCCCGACGCCGCCGGCCGCGTTCTCGCCGTTGACCACGATGAAGTCGGGGGCGTACCGGTCGCGCAGCGACGGCAGCAGCGCCAGCAGCGTGCGCTTGCCGAGGCCGCCGACGACGTCGCCGACGAACAGGATGGAAACGGTTTCACTCACGTCTTGTCGGTGCTCATACTTCCAGTTGCATGAGTTGGAGGTTCCCCAGGCGACCGGGCGGCGTACCGCCCACCGCCGGCGAGGGCGGCGAGCGAACCGGCGCGGACCCCCTGGGCGAGGGTCCGGACGAGCTGCGCGAAGGGTCAGACCACCTCGGCGAGGGGACCGACCCGGCCGATCGCGCCCCCTCGGCCGCGGGGTCCCCGCTCGGGACCGCCGGCGTCCCGCCGCCACCGGTCGTCGTCCCGCGCTGGGTCCAGCTGGTGGTGCTGCCGTTGGCCGTTCTCGGATTGTGGGCCTTGGCACGCGCCACCGGGACGGTTCTGCTGATCCTGCTCGGGGCCAGCACGATCGCCCTCATCCTGAACCCGATCATCAAGCTGCTCGCCCGCGGCGGGCTCCCGCGCGGGCTCGCGATCCTGCTCGTCTACCTGGCCGGATTCGCGTTCGTCGGCGGAATCGGCGTGCTCCTGTCCAATCCGGTCAGCACCCAGGTCAGCCACCTCGAGAAGGACGTTCCGCACTTCGTCGATCAGGCCAACCGCGACCTGGCGAGCCTCCAGCGCTGGCTGAACGCCCGCGGCATCAAGGTGCAGATCCAGCGCCAGGGCCAGACCGCGCTGCAGACGCTCGAGACTCAGATCCAGAAGCGCTCGAGCGACATCGTGTCTTTCTCCCAGGATCTTCTGACGCAGGTCATCACGACCTCGTTCGACTTCGTGCTCACCTTCGTCCTGTCGATCTACCTGCTGGTCTACGGGGAGCAGATCGGCGATCTCGTCCGGCGGCTCATGCCGCCGGGCGATGGCACGCCCGAGGACGACTTTCCGGTGCTCGTACAGCGCGCCGTCTACGGCTACGTACGCGGGCAGATCCTGTTCAGCCTGATCATGGGCGCGAGCGCGGCCCTCGCGCTGTGGATCTTCGGGGAGATCGGGATCTTCCCCGACGGCGCGCGATACGCGGTGTTCTTCGGCGGCTTCTACGGGCTGATGGAGTTCATCCCGTACATCGGCCCGATCATCGGCCCCCTCCCCGCGGTGCTCGTCGCTCTGTTCGTCAACCCGATCAGCGCCGTCTGGGTGATCCTGCTGTTCGTCGCCCTCCAGCAACTCGAGGGCCACTTTGTCGCCCCCCAGGTGTTCCGGATCTCACTTCGGATCAACCCGATCCTGATCATCCTCGGTCTGCTGATCGGCTGGACGATCTACGGCATCGTCGGCGCGCTGCTGGCGCTGCCGATCGCCACCGTGATCCGCCAGACCGTCCTGTACCTGCGCCGGCACCTTGTGCTCGAGCCTTGGGGCCCGCTTGGCGGCTCGGGCGTGCTGGCGACCGGGCTCGAACGATGTCCGGACTGCGGCGCCGCTGCCGGTCCCAACGATGCGTACTGCCGCTCGTGCGGCGCGCCGCTCGAGCCGCGGGTGAAGCTCCCGAGCTAGTGGACTTCCGGCCGCCGCCGACCCATCGGTAGCCTGAGGCGCGTTGTCCATCGGCATCCAAACGGGCGAACCCACGGCCACGGTGGCGGCCCGGGGGGTGACCAAGCGCTTCGGCGCTCGGACCGCCCTTGATCGGATCAGCTTCGAGCTCTACCCGGGCGAGGTCGTGGCGGTCATCGGTCCCAACGGCGCCGGCAAGACGACGCTGCTCTCGATCCTCGCCGGCGCACTCGAGCCGAGCGAGGGCGAGGTCTCGCGAGCGTCCGACCGGCGCTTCGGCTGGGTGCCCCAGGAGCCCGCGCTGTACTCGAAGCTCTCGGTGGCGGAGAACCTGCGGCTGTTCGCCCGGCTCGAAAAGATCGCCGAGCCCGAGCAGGCGGTGGGGGCGATGCTCGCCCAGGCCGGCCTTGAAGACCGGGCCGACGAGGAGGTCGGCCGCC
Source organism: uncultured Solirubrobacterales bacterium (assembly GCA_963796575.1). Lineage (GTDB taxonomy): Bacteria > Actinomycetota > Thermoleophilia > Solirubrobacterales > Solirubrobacteraceae > Palsa-465. Next base: position 32,646 of record CAWCMG010000027.1, read on the forward strand.
TCTCGGGCGGGAACCAGCAGCGCGTGAACATCGCGATTGGCTTGCTGTCAGAGCCCCCGGCGCTGCTCCTCGACGAGCCGTCCGCCTCACTCGACCCGCGCCAGCGGGAGCGGCTGTGGGAGTTCATCGGCGCCCGCGCGGTCCACGGCACCACGATCGTGTTCTCGACCCACAACGTCGCCGAGGCCGAGCGCTACGCCGGTAGGGTGCTGGTGCTGGGGGACGGGGAGCTGCTGTTCACGGGCACGCCCGGCGAGCTCGAGCGCGCCGTCAACGAGCCGGACGTCGGCCCCGGTTCGGACGGCGGCCGCGGCGGCGGCGCCGAGCGCGACAAGCTCGCCGACGACTTCGAGACCGCGTTCGTCCGCTTCCTGCGCGCCCGCGGCCACTAACCCGTGCGCTGGCTGCTCGTCAAGGACCTGCAGATCCTCAAGCGCTCGCCGCTGCTCGTCGGGCTGCTCGTCGTGTATCCGATCGCGATCGCCCTGATGATCGGGTTCGCGTTGTCGAGCCCTCCCGGCAAGCCGAGGGTGGCGTTGCTCAACGAGGTGCCGGCGGGCCACGGCGAGCTCAGCTTCGGGAACCAGAAGATCAACGTCTCCAAGTACGCGAGCCAGCTCTATCAGTCGATCGACCCGATCAAGGTCAACTCGCGAGCCGAGGCAATCGGCAAGGTCAAGAGCGGACAGGCTGCGGCGGCGCTGATCGTCCCCGCCGACATCGTCTCCCAGATCAACAGCCTCATCACCCAGGGCGTGGGCAACCCGACGGTCGAGCTGATCCTGAACACCAAGGATCCGATCGAGCGACAGTTCGCCGACCAGGCGATCAGCGCTCGCGTGGCCCAGGTCGAGCAGGCGGTGTCCAAGCAGGTGCTGCGGGTCGCGGTGACCGACCTGCAGCAGACCCTCAGCGGTGGGACGCTCCAGTTCCTCGGCCAGAGCGTGCCGCTGCTCGGCTTGAAGAACTCCCGCGCGATCGTCCAGGGAACGATCGCATCGCTGCCGAAGGACTCGCCGCTGCTGCCGGCGCTCAGACAGGTGGTCAATTTCGCCACCCTGGCGATCGACGGGCTCGGGTTCGCCACTCCGGTGCTGGGCTCGATCGGGACGCCGCTGACCGTGCACACGACCGACCTGGCCGGGAAGACGACCCCGACGGCCACCTACGCCGCCGCGATCGCCGTGATCGTCTCGCTGATGTTCGTCGGGGTGCTGCTCGCCGCCGGGCTGCTCGCGCTCGAGCGCTCCGAGCACGCCTACTCGCGGCTGGTGCGCGGACTGATCACGCCCGAGGGCCTGCTGTCGGAGAAGATCACCCTCTCAGCCGCGAGCGCCGCCGCGGTGACGCTCCTGATGGCCGCGCTCGTGTCGCTGTTCGTGCACCTGGACTGGGGCCGGTTCCCGCTGTGGCTGGCGGCGCTCGCGCTCGGAGGACTTGCCTTTGCTGCTTTAGGCGTGGCCATCGGCGGCCTCGCGCGCGAGGTCAGCGTCGCGTCGCTGATGGCGTTTCTGGTGTCGCTGCCGATCGCGTTCGTGGCGCTCGTGCCCGGCGATGCGGTCTCCGGCACGCTCAAGTCGATCCTCGACGCGATCTCGTTCGTGTTCCCGTTCAAGGCGGCGCTCCAAGCGGTCGGGAACGCGTTCAGCGGCACGGCGCCGGGCATCGGCTGGCCGCTGGTGCACCTTGCGGTGCTCACGCTCGCGTTCGGCGCGCTGGCCCGGCTGGCGTTGAAGCGGTTCGCCTGAGAGGTCGTCTACGAGGGACCGACCATCCGGCGGAACATCACCGCGCAGATCACGGCCACGATGATCGAGACCACCGGCAGCGTGTAGCCGATCGCGCCGACCACAGCCAGCACCAGCGACACCACGCCGACCGCGCCGGCGATGCCTCCGGTTACGACCAACTGGTAGGCGCGCCGCTCGCGAGCACGTCGCGGGGTGTAGCTACCGCGCTTCTGAATATCGGCCACAGTGGCAGCGTAGCGCGGCGGTGGCATAAGGTGTTAGGGAAATGGCTGATAACGGACCCCACTACATCCTGTTCTACGACTACGTCGAGAACATCATCGAGCGGCGAGCGCCGCACCGCGAGGCGCACATGAAGACGATTCGCGCCGGCAAGGACGACGGACGGATCGTGATGGCGGGGCCTCTCGGCGATCCGCCGCACGGCGCGGCGATCGTGTTCAAGGACCGCGCCGCGGCCGAGGCGTTCCCGCAGTCGGACCCGTATGTCGAAAATGGGCTTGTCACGGCTTGGCGCGTCGACCCCTGGGCGGTCGTCGCGTAGACCGCTCCGGGCTGCGCGGCCCCGCCCGGCACCCCAGCTGACTCGCCCGCCGCGACGCGAGGCCGGGGGTATGCTCAGACGTGATGCCGTTCCCGCAGACCCGACTCCGCCGGCTGCGCGCCACCGGCGCGCTCCGCGGCCTGGTTCGCGAGACGACCCTGAGCGCCTCGGACTTCGTCTATCCGATGTTCGTCGCCCACGGGATCGACCGCCGCGAGCCGATCGACGCGATGCCGGGCGTCGACCGCCTGTCGATCGCGCACGCCGTCGACGAGGCCGGAGAGGCCGCGTCCCTTGGGATCCCGGCGGTACTGCTGTTCGGCCTGCCCGCGGCCAAGGACGAGGAGGGCTCGGGCGCCTGGGACGACGAGGGGGTCGTCCAGCTCGCCACGCGAGCCATCAAGGAGCAGTATCCGGACGTGATCGTGATCACCGACCTGTGTCTGTGCGAGTACACGACCCACGGGCATTGCGGGGCGCTCAAGGCCGACGGCACGGTCGACAACGACGCGACACTCGAGCTCCTCGCCCGGACCGCCGCCTCGCAGGCCCGCGCCGGCGCTGACGTCGTCGCGCCCAGCGACATGATGGACGGCCGCGTCGGCGCGATCCGCCACGCCCTCGACGACGAAGGCCACGTCGACACCCCGATCCTTGCGTACAGCGCCAAGTTCGCCTCGGCTTTCTACGGCCCGTTCCGTGAGGCCGCGGACTCCGCGCCGGCGTTCGGCGACCGGCGCGGCTACCAGATGGATCCCGGGAACGGCGACGAGGCGGTCCGCGAGGCCAAGCTCGACGTCGAAGAGGGAGCCGACATCGTGATGGTCAAGCCGGCACTCCCATACCTCGACCTGATCCATCGCGTCAAAGCCGAAACGCAAATGCCGCTGGCCGCCTACAACGTCAGCGGCGAGTACGCGATGGTCAAGGCCGCCGCCGCGGCGGGCTATCTCGACGAGCGCGCCACCGTGCTCGAGACCTTGACCTGCATCCGTCGTGCAGGGGCCGACATCGTCATCACCTACCACGCCAAGGAGGCGGCGCGATGGCTTCAATGAGACAGGCGGGATCGGGCTTCGGTCCCAAGCTGCGCTCCCGCAAGGACGGGGCCGCGACCCCGCTCGACGATCTCGACAAGCGCCTGCTGAACCTCATGCAGGGCCGGTTTCCGATCGCACCGCGCCCATACCAGCACGTCGCGGCCGAAGCCGGGATCGAAGAAGTCCAGGCGATGGAACGAGTCCAGCGCCTTCTCGACGAGCGCATCATCCGCCAGGTAACCCCGATCTTCGACACGCGCGCGCTCGGCTACTCCTCGATGCTCGTCGCCGCCAAGGTCGACCCCGAGAACCCGTGGCGCGCCGCCAACATCATCAACGAGCATCCCGGGGTCTCGCACAACTACCTGCGAAACCACGAGTTCAACATCTGGTTCACGATCGCGACTGAGCCGGACTCGCCGTTAGGCCTCGAGCGGACGCTCGAGGTGCTGGCGGACATTGCCGGCGCGGAGTCGATCCGCCAGCTGCCGACGCTCAAGCTGTTCAAGATCCGGATGGATCTCGAGATGGAGGGCGGGACCGACGCGCTGGCCAAGGCGGTCGAGGTGGCGCCTCCGGCGGAGACCGAGCGCCAGGCCTACGACGAGTTCGACATCGAGGTCATCCGGGCCACGCAGGGCGACATGCCGGTTATCCCCGAGCCTTACGCCCCGGCGGCGGACAAGCTCGGCATCTCACAGGACCGCCTGCTGAGCCACCTGGAAGAAATGCAGGAGCGCCGACTGCTCCGCCGCGTCGCCGCGATCCTGTTCCACCGCCGGGCCGGCTTCAGCGCGAACGGAATGGGCGTGTGGAAGGTCCCCGACGAGCGGATCATGGAGCTCGGCCCGCGGATGGCGGCGTTCCGCGGGATCTCCCACTGCTACCAGCGCCCCACCTACCAGGACTGGCCGTACTCGATCTTCACGATGGCGCACGGCCGCTCCAAGGATGAGTGTGACGCGATTCTCGACTCGATCGCCGCCCAGACGGGGATCGACGAGCGCGCAACGCTCTATTCCTCGACCGAGTTCAAGAAGATCAGGCTGCTCTACTTCACCGACGGGTACCGGGCCTGGGAACGCGAGCACGCGGGCGTGTGACCGGCGCCGACGCCGCCGCGACGACGGACACCGCGCGCTCATCTCAGCTGTACGAGTGGGCCCGCGCGCTGATGCCCGGCGGCGTCAACTCACCCGTTAGGGCGATGCGCGCGATCGGCCGCGACCCGATCTTCATCGCGTCGGGCAAGGGCTCGACGATCACCGACGTCGACGGCAACGACTACGTCGACTGGGTCTGCTCGTGGGGGCCGCTGATCCTCGGCCACGCCGACCCCGACGTGATCGAGGCCGTGACCGCGGCGGCGGCACGAGGGACGACGTTCGGCGCGCCCACCGCCGGGGAGGTCCAGCTCGCCGAGGAGGTCGCCGGCCGGCTCCCTTCGGTCGAGATGATGCGCATGACCTCGTCGGGAACCGAGGCGACGATGAGCGCGATCCGGCTCGCGCGTGCGGTCACCGGCCGCGACAAGATCCTCAAGTTCTCGGGCGCCTACCACGGCCACGTCGACGGCCTGCTCGCCGAAGCCGGCTCCGGCCTCGCCACCCAGGGGATCCCGGCCAGCCCGGGCGTCCCGAAGGCTGCGGCCGCCGCGACGATCGTGGTGCCCTGGAACGCCCCGGAAGCGCTGCCCGACACCGATGACGTTGCGGCGATTCTGCTCGAGCCGATCCCGGCCAACATGGGCGTCGTCCCGCCGGCGCCTGGTCTTCTCGAGCTGCTCCGCCGCGATGCCGACGAACACGGTGCGCTGCTGATCTTCGACGAGGTGATCACCGGCTTCCGGGTCGCGCGCGGCGGCGCCCAGGACCGCTGTCGGGTGCTCCCCGACCTGACGATCATGGGCAAGATCATGGGCGGCGGTCTCCCGGCGGCCGCCTACGGGGGGCGCCGGGACCTGATGGAGCGGATCGCGCCCGCCGGCGACGTCTACCAGGCGGGCACGCTGTCCGGCAACCCGCTTGCCACCGCGGCTGCCCTGGCCACGTTGCGCAAGCTGAAGGACGCCGCCTACGACCGGCTGGCCGCGACCACCGACGCGCTCGCGCAAGGTCTGCGCGACGCGGCGGCCGCGGCGGACCGGCCCGTCCACGTCCAGAGCGTCCCCGGCCTGCTCACCGTCTTCTTCTCGGAGCGGCCGGTCCACAACTACGCCGGCGCAGTCGCGTGCGACACCGACGCCTACGGCGCGTGGTGCCGCGGGCTGCTCGCGCGTGGCGTGTACCCGCCCGCGTCACAGTTCGAGGCGTGGTTCCCGTCGCTCGCCCACACCGACGCCGACGTCCAACGTACCGTGGACGCCGCCGCCGAGGCGTTCGGGGAGCTCGCCGGTCGATGAGGACCGCCCGGGACGGCGCCCATGCGCTCCACGAGGCCCTGACCGAGCAGGGCGGCGCCGTCGCCGGCGTGCTCGAGGCCCCGGCACCCGACGGTGAGCGGCTCGACCGCCCGGGTCCGGCACAGCTTGCCGCCGCGGGTCCCCGGGCGCTCGGCCGGGAGCGCGAGTACGAGTTGCTCCTCGAGATGATCCTCGAGGGATACCGCCTCCATTACGACGAGCCGCTGGTCGTCGACACGCAGGACGTGGACCTGGCGCTCCTGCTGGGCGATCAGCTGTACGCGCTCGGGTTGTCGCGACTGGCCGCGCTCGGTGACCTCGACGCGGTGGCCGAGCTGGCCGACGTGATCTCGCTCGCCGCCCAGGCGCACACCGCCTCCGATCGGGAGCTCGCGCAGGCGGTCTGGGAGTCCGGGGCGATCGCGGTGGGATGGGGCTGGAGCGAAGCCCACGCTAAGGCCAAGGCGAGAGCACGGGCCGACGATCCGGGCGCCGCCGAAGCCCTCCGCGCGGCCGCTTGTGCGGTTCGTAGCGAGCCCGCGGACCCGCGCTTGTGAGGTTCGTATCGAGGTTGTTAGGCGCGCGCGTACCGGGTCTCTCGGTGATGACCTTTTCGCGTCCGTGGCGGTACGCTGTCCGAGTCTAAGTTCGCCGTAAGGAACGCGAGGCGTCCGTGCCCGACCGACACAGGGAAACGAAGTCGAAGTACACGCTCGACCGGGGAATGCCCGGCGCGTTCGAGGGCGAGACCGTCACCCGCCGGCGGTTTATGAACCTGGCCGCCAACGGCGCCGGCGCAGTCGCCGCCATGGCGTTCACGCTTCCCGCGCTCGGGTTCGCGATCGCGCCGATCTTCAAGCGCCAGCAGTGGACCTGGCAGGCGATCGGCCACCCGGCGGACTTCACCGACACCGACTACGTGACGAAGGTGATCACCATCACCCCGGGCATCGGCGAGGCCGGCAACACGATCGCGTACGTCAGAAAGCGCAACCCGGGGATCGATACGGAGCCCGAGGATCAGTACAACCATTTCGTCGCCCTCTCGGACAGGTGCATGCACCTGGGCTGCCCGGTCAGGTACGTCGAGGCCGCGCAGCGGTTTATCTGCCCGTGTCACGGCGGCGTGTACGACTTCCGCGGGATGGTCGCCGGCGGCCCGCCGGTCCGGCCGCTCGACCGCTTCTTCACGCGGCTGAACACGGACACGAACCTCGTCGAGATCGGGCCGCGCTACTCGGTCAACGACGAGCTCCAGCGGTTCGCGCCGCGGTTCCCGGGTGAGCCGATCAACGGCATCGGCCAGTATCTGTACCCGGCCCAGTTCGACACGGCCTCGCCGCCGCCGAAGTAGCCCAGATGCCCAAGATTCCCGCACCGAAGGCCCTCCAGCCCAAGCCGAAGAAGCCGGGCGAGTCCAACGGCCAGGTCCCGACCCACCCCGCGCCGCTCGAGGCGGGGATCTCCGTCGTCGACTGGCTCGACGAGCGCACGTCGCTGTCGGGCGGGCTGCGCTGGCTGTTGTGGCGCAAGGTCCCGCGCGGGATCAACTGGGCCTACACGCTCGGCTCGGCGACCCTGTTCGCGTTTCTCAACCAGGCGGTGACCGGGGTGTTCCTGGCGATGTACTACCGCCCGGACGCGTCCGGCGGCGCGTACGAGTCGATCCGCAACATCAACGACAACGTGTTCCTCGGCCAGTTCGTGCACGCCATGCACAAGTGGGGCGCGTCGGTGATGATCATCCTGATCTTCCTGCACATGGGGCGAGTGTTCTTCTACGGCGCCTACAAGTACCCGCGCGAGCTGACGTGGGTGATCGGCGTCACGCTGTTGATCCTGACGCTCGCGATGGGCTTCACGGGCTACCTGCTGCCGTTCGACCAGCGCTCCTACTGGGCGTCCGTCGTCGGTATCAACATCAACGCCGGCGGCCCGTTCATCGGGCCGTTCCTGTCGAACTTCCTGCTCGGCGGCGCGGACTTCGGCGCCACCACCCTCTCGCGCTTCTACGCGATCCACATGCTGCTGATCCCTGGCGCGATGGCGGCGTTGATCGGCGTGCACCTCTACCTGGTCACCAAGCTTGGCATCTCAGCCCCACCGTGGCTCAAGTCCCACCCCGAGCACGACGGCGACCACGAAATCGACATGGCGGAAGTGTGAACGCGCGAGCTGACTCCAGACGTGCGCCATGCGTGGGCCGCGGCCGCGGAGCCGACCCAGGACCGCGCGCATGAATCAGGCCCAGAAGGAGGCCTACCTCCGCGAATACTCGGTCCTGAAGAACGAGGGCAAGCCGTTCTTCCCGTATGCGGTCACCAAGGACGCGGTGATGGCATGCGTCGTGATGGCGGTGATCATCTTCCTGGCCCTGATGTTCGGCGCCGAGCTCGGGCCGAAGGCCGACCCGACCACGACGACCTACGTCCCCCGGCCTGACTGGTACTTCTTCTTCCTGTTCGAGGTGCTGCGCGTGATGCGCAACGTCCCGAAGTTCACGCCGATGGCGACCATCGGCGTTCCGACGATTTGCATGATCCTGCTGTTCCTGCTGCCGTTTTACGACCGCAGCCCGGAGCGGCGCATCGAGCGGCGCCCGGTGGCGCTCGCCGCCGGCATCGCGACGATCGCGGCGATGGCCTACCTGACGTACAGCGGCGCGAACACCGGCTCGCCGAACAATGTCGACATCAAGACGCCGTCGAGCCTCACGCCGGCCCAGGCGGCGATGTTCAGGGCGGGCGCAGACGTTGTCGGCGAGTCGGGTTGCCTCGCCTGCCACGTGATCGGCAACAACGGCAACAACGGCCCGGGGCCGGTGCTCACCCACATCGCGAGCACGGTCCCCGAGCAGCAGATCGCCTCGACGCTGCGCAACCCGACCCCGCCGATGCCGTCGTTCAAGGACCTGCCGCCGGAGAAGTTCAACAACCTCGTCTACTTCCTCTCGAATCTGCAGTAGCAGCCGCGCTCTCGGGGACATGGCGAGTGCAGATTTCGCGCCGGCCGGCGCACCCGGGGCGCTAGACGAACCACAGGTCCGGGCGATGTTCGACCAGATCGCCGGTCTGTACGACCGCATGAACACGGTGATGACCGCGGGTCTCCACCACGAGTGGCGCCGACGCGCGACCGACCTCGCGGAGCTGTCGCCGGGCGGGCGCGCGCTCGACGTCGCGACGGGCACGGGCGACCTCGCGCTCGAGCTGGCCAGGCGCGTCGGGGCGGGCGGCGGGGTCGTCGGGGTTTACTTCTCCGAGCGAATGCTCGAGCTGGCGCGCGTCAAGACGGAGGAGAGGGCGGCGAGCCTCGGTGGCGCCGGCGTGCGCTTCGAGACCGGCAACGCGCTCGCGCTGGCGTATCCGGACGGGGCGTTCGACGCCGCCACCGTCGGGTTCGGCGCCCGCAACTTCTCAGACCTCGACCGCGGCCTGTCGGAGATGGCCAGGGTGGTCCGCCCGGCGGGCGCGTGGTCGTGCTCGAGATCACGACCCCGCGCCGGCCGCCGCTCTCCAGCTTCTTCGATGTCTGGTTCGACCACATCGTCCCGGTGGTCGGCCGGGTGGTCGATTCTCAGGCCTACAGCTACCTGCCGAGCTCGGTCAAGCGATTCCCGGGCCCCGAGGAGCTCGCCGCCGTGATGTGGCGATCGGGGCTGCGCGATATTCGGTACGTGCTCACCGCCGGGGGCATCATCGCCTTACACGTGGGAACGGTCCCGACCTGATGACCACAGGCGCACAGGCCGTCGTCGATGCCGGGGGCGAGAAGCTGACGCGGATCATGGACCGCGTCGAGGAGAGAATGAGGGCGCTCGCTGCCGGTCACGGACCCGTGCTCGCGCGGTACGGCGGCGACACAATCTCCGCCGGTGGCAAGCGCCTGCGCCCGCTGCTCGTGTGCATCGCGGCGGGCGCGCCGCCCCCCGAGACCGACGGGCTGGTCCGCGCCGCGGTCGCGGTCGAGCTCGTGCACGGGGCGACGCTCGTCCACGACGACGTGCTCGACGGCTCGCGCTCCGTCGCGGGCGCCCGACCGTCGTCGCCACCGGCGGCCGCGACCTCGCGATCGCCACCGGCGACCTGCTGTTCTCGCGCGCGTTCGCCGAGCTCGCCGCCGGCGGATCGGCCCACGCAGTGCGGATCCTGTCCCGGGCCAGCCGGGAGCTTGCGCTCGGCGAGCTCGCGCAACGCGAGGATGCGTTCAACCCCGAGGTCTCCGTCAGGCGCTACCTCGCCCGCTGCCGGCTGAAGACGGCGGTCCTGTTCCGAGCGGTCTGCGAGCTCGGAGCGCTCGAGGGCGACGGCGAGCCGGAGATGCTCGGCGCGTTCGGCGAGCGGATCGGCCTCGCGTTCCAGATCCTCGACGACGTCCTCGACGTGTCCGGCCCCCCCGAGCGCACCGGCAAGCCGCGCGGAGCCGACCTGCTTGACGGCACGGTCAACCTGCCGCTGATCCTCGCCCGCGCCCGGGATCCCGAGCTCGCCGCTCTCGACCTGCGGAAGGTGCGGACGCCAGAGGACGCGGCCGCCGTGTGCGAGCGGATCACCGGTGATGGGTGCCCTCAGCACTGCCAGGTCCCGCGCCCAAGAGCTCGTCGCCGACGCCAAGCTCGAGCTGCCGGCGTTGCCGGCGCGTCAGCGGGCCGCGCTGGAGCTAGTGGCGGACGGGGTCGTCGAGCGTTACGCCTAGAAGCTCCGAGGCGCTGCGGGTGCCCGCGCGCCGTTCGACCGACACGTCGGCTACGGCATCGGCGCGAGGGACCCGAGGGCGACACACACCTACGCAGCGTCGGCGAGCGGCGGATGCCGCGCGCCGACACCGGTCCCTTCCC
>CAWCMG010000028.1:0-118456 GCA_963796575.1 uncultured Solirubrobacterales bacterium
GAGCGCCATCTCGAGCCCGTGGACGACGAGCTCGGCCCGAAGATGGTCGGCCATCAACCAGCCCACGATCCGCCGGCCGGAACGGTCGAGCACCGAAGCCAGGTACAGCTATCCTCCCAGATGGCAGGTGGGTGATGTCAGCGCACCCCAGTCGGTCGGACGCCTCGGGGTTGAAGTCGCCCTGCGGCCAGGTCGGGCGCGACGCGCACGCCCGCGACCCGCACGGTGGTGGGGGCGTTTCGGGTGGCGGAGGCCCTCAAGCCCCGCGGCTGCGGTCAGCCGCTCGACACGCTTCTTGCGCACTCGGGTGCCGCAACGGGGCGTAGCTCGGCGGGCGCCGCGGGTCAGCCGGTGAGACTGAGGCACTGAGTCATCAGCGGCCGTTTAGCCCTGGTCGGGTTGGTGGTTGGCCAGTGCTGCCAGCATGATCCTCGCCCCCCGCACGGAAGGCTCATCTTCGCCGCTGACCGGGCGGAATCGCCGCAGGTGTCGAGGATGTCGTTGAGGTTGAGGTGATAGGTTGCGGAGTAGTCGACGTTGAGCCTCCAGCTGGCGACCAGCTTGAGCAGCGGGGGCGTGGTGGTGCTGGTGACCAGCCCGGTCATGATCGCGATGTTGTGAATCCAGAGGCTCTGCACTCCGACGTTGGCCCCGCGCCCACCCGGACGGACGAGTTCGGTGCTGGTTGGAGTTGTGAGAAGGCGAATCGGTTCGTGCTTGAGCGTTGTTTCGGGGTGGCGATCTCGGTGCGCGATGCGATCGGAGAGTCGCGTCGGACGGCCGGGTGGCTGGCGGGTGGGGGCTGAGCGGAGGTCGTGAGGTGCGTTGGTGAGTGGTGGCGAGGATGTGCCGGAGCGAGCGGGGGTCGCGCTGCGGTTGTTTGTAGCTGCCGACAGCGGTCCGTCGATGTTGGCGCGTAGGCAGCTCGAGTTGGTACGCGAACGGTTGGGCGGCGAGGATTGGGAGGTGGAGGTTGTCGACGTGTTCGAGTCCCCTGAGGTAGCGGAGGCCGACGGGATCATCGCGACTCCGGTGTTGGTGCGGTTGTCCCCGGCGCCTCGACTGAGTGTGATCGGGGATCTCGGGGATTGGCGTGAGGTCGCGAGGATTCTCGACTTGGGGGGACGGTTTGGTGAGTGATCGGGCGGAGCAGTTGGACGTGGGAGCACACCTCGGCAGCCGTACCGACGGACGACTGAGAGGGGCGTGGTTTGCGGCGTGTTGAGGTTGGCATCCCAGGTTTCGATTCGCTGGCTCTGGGCGGGTTGCCGCGGGGTCGCACGACGTTGTTGGCGGGGGGAACGGGGACGGGTAAGACGGTCTTTGGCCTTCAGTTCTTGGCGAGCGGCGCGCGGGAGTTCGGCGAGCCGGGCGTGCTGGTGACGTTCGCGGAACGCGCTGATGATCTGATCGCCAACTCGGAGAGCTTTGGATGGGACGTTCGTGGGTTGGTGCACGATGGGCGGTTGGTGATCGTTGACGCGACGCCGGATCCGGACGCGGTCGTGACCGGCCGGTTCGATCTCAGCGGGCTGTTGTCGCGGATCGCTCACGCGCTGGCCCAGGTTCAGGGCAAGCGGTTGGTCCTTGATCCGATCGATGCGCTGCTGGCGGGGTTCTCGGCCGCGGCCGAGGTGCGACGGGCATTCGCAGCGATGGTGGGCGAGCTGCGGCCGCTCGGCGCCACGACGTTGTTGGTGGCTGAGCGCTCGGGAGAACGCGGCTATGTCGCCCGTTACGGGGCCGAGGAGTTCGTCGTCGACAACGTGGTGATCTTGCGTAACGACCTTGACGCGGAGTATCGGCGCCGCACGGTCGAGGTCCTCAAGCTGCGCGGCGCTGAGCACGGGAAGGGCGAGTTCCCGTTCGTGATCAACCCGAAGGTCGGGATCGAGCTCGTGCCGTTCTCGATCATCGAGACGCCCCGCGAAGCGACTACCGAGAGGATGTCGCTTGGGGTGCCCGAGCTTGATGCGATGTGCGGGGGAGGGATCTATCGCGATTCGCTGGTGATGGTCACGGGGGCGACCGGTACGGGCAAGACGCTGATGAGCGTGCAGTTCATGGCGGCCGGGCTGGCGGCCGGGGAGCGGGGGTTGTTGCTGTCCTTCGAGGAGAACCCCTCACAGCTGATCCGCAACGCGAGGTCGTGGGGAATGGATCTGGAGACAGCGCGGAGCGAGGGTCGGCTGCGGATCGTTTCGCGCTACCCGGAGCGCGTCGGGCCCGAGGATCTCCTGGTCGAGATCAAGCACCACGTCGACGAGTTCGCGCCGCAGCGGTTCGCGATCGACAGCATGACCGCCTTGGAGCACAACGCGCCGACGCGAGCGTTCCGCGAGTTCGGCGTCGGGCTGACCGGATTCCTGAAGGCACGCGGTGTCGGGAGCCTGATGACCACCACGCTTCCGAGCTTGCTGGGCGGCGAGCACGCGACCTCCGTGTACCTGTCGACGATCACAGACTCGATCATCGCGTTGCGCTATTACGACCTCGACAGTGAGATCAGGCGTGCCGTGTTGGTGCTGAAGCTGCGCGGTGGTGCGCATGCCCATGTTATGCACGGGTACGAGATCACCGGCACCGGGATGCGTGTGCTTGGCCCGATTCGCGGGGTTCGCGGGATCCTGGCCGGACTGGCGGAGTTCACCTCGGAAACCGACGGCGCTGAGGGCGGGCACCCGGGCGGGGGGCGGTGAGCTCGCCGAGCCAAAGGGACACCCCGATCGCGGCCGGCGGCTCACCGGTCGCGGAACAGAGCCTGCGGACGGTCATCCGCGAGGACGTCGATGGGATGTTGGTGATCGACCGTGCAGGCGTCGTCGTGTTCGCCAACCCGGCCGCCGAGCGGCTCCTCGGCCGCGCAGCACAGGCGCTCAAAGGCACCCCGCTGGGCTTTCCTCTCGTCCCAGGCGAGTCAAGCGAGATCGACGTCATCACCGGCCCTACACCGAGGACGGCTGAGATGCGCGTCGTCGCGATCGACTGGGAAGGCCAGCCCGCGGCGCTCGCTTCGCTCAGGGACGTGACCGAGCGCAAGCACGCCGAGGATGAGCTGCGTCGGCTGTCCGCCGAGCTCGAGTTGCGGGTGCGTGAACGCACGGCCCAGCTCGAAGCCGCCATTTCCGAACTCGAAGCTTTCAGCTACTCCGTCTCCCACGACCTGCACGCCCCGCTGCGCGCGATTCACGGCTTCACCACGATCCTCGAACAGCAGCTGGGAGACGACCTGTCTCCCGAGGCCCTTCACTCGCTGGAGCGGGTCAAGGCCGGCGCCAAGACGATGGGCATCATGATCGATGGGCTGCTCAAGCTCTCACGACTCGGCCGGCAGCCACTTGAGCGCACGACCGTCGACCTCAGCGGCCTGGCGCACGAGATCGTCGCCGAGCTCCGCACCGCTGATCCCGAGCGCGACGTCGAGGTCTCAATTCAGCGTGGCCTGCTCGTGACCGGCGACGAGCAGCTGCTGCGCATCGCGCTCGTCAACCTGCTCGACAACGCATTCAAGTTCACCTGCCACACCGCGAACGCGCGCGTCGAGATCAGCGGCGCGCGCGAGGGTGAGAACCTCTCCGTGCAGGTGCGCGACAACGGCGCCGGGTTCGACCCCGAGCACGCGGATCGAGTGTTCGCTCCCTTTCAGCGCCTACACACCGAGAGCGAATTCCCCGGAGCTGGGCTCGGACTGGCGACCGTCCAGCGCGTGATTCACCGCAACGCCGGGAGCATCACCGCCTCTGCGGCGCTCGGCCGGGGCGCGAGCTTCTCCTTCACCCTCCCGTCAGGCACCGAGCCCGGTCCCGTCCCGACCAAGCGAGCGGTGCCATGACCACCGACGAGACCCTGCGCGCCGAGGACAACGCCGCACCGACGACGCCGACCTGACCACCCACACACGGCCCAACATAGCATCGTCAGCACCGCTCCGAGTGTGTCTTGCGCCTATGGCTGGGGAACGCCCCGGTACCCCGAATCGGCAGGACCACGGTCACTGGTCGCGGACTTCCGGCGGCGGCTCGTTGACCACGAGCCAGTAGGCGCCGAGCTGATGGATCACCTCGGCGAACTGGTCGAAGTCGACCGGCTTGCGGACGTAGCCGTTGGCCCCGTACCGATAACCCGCGGCAACATCAGCCGGCGCGTTGGAGGCCGTCAGGATCACGACCGGCACCCACCGGGTGCGCTCGTCGGCGCGGATGCGCCGCAGCACCTCGAACCCAACCATGTTCGGAAGCTTCAGGTCCAGCAACACGAGCTGCGGCATGCCGTTGGCGTTGACCAGGTAATCGAGCGCCTCTTGGCCGTCGCGCGCGACCTCGACGTTGGCTGTCGTGCGCATGCGCAGTGCTCGCACCGTCAGCGCCTCGTCGTCTCGGTTGTCCTCGACGAGCAGGATCGTTACAGGGTGGGGCATCAGATCACCTGCGGTTCGGTCGATTGTTGGGCGTCGCGCCGTGGGGGAGGGATGCCAGGCATAACGTCGTGCCGGCTCCCGGCGGTACGCGGCTCGGTTGCGGCATTTCGTTTCAGGACGGCTCACGAGAGCCCGAATTGGGCTACGGCGTTTGCGAATTCGTTGAAGCCGGCCCACTGCTCGGGTCCGTGTCGCCAGGGGGCAAAGGCAGCTCCGTCTAATACACGCTCGACGCCCGTCCCGCCACGTGGCGGCGCTCCCGATCCGGTTGCGGTGCGCTCACAGCGAGCCAAAGCAGGTTCTATGAGCCAACAGCGGCGAACGCGCGTTTGACGCACGCGGCTGCGGACCACCCTCGGGAGTAGAGGTCCAGGTATCGGGCGGACTGCTGGGCGGAGGGAACAAAACCCGTCACCACGTCTTGACGGGCCTGCCCCGGCGCCGGCGCTCGATTCGCACTCGCATATCGAGCACGACGCAGCCGTTCGTCGTGCATCGGACTGGGTTTAGGTCGGCCTCGACCACCTCGGGGACCTCCCGAAGCAGGAGCGCGAAGCGCAGGATCAGCTCGCGGAGCGCCTGGCGATCGAGCGCGGCGGCGCCCCGGAAACCGTCCAGTTGAGCGGCCACGCCATGGGACGAGTCGATCAGCTCGTCGGCCTCGAGGTCCGTCGCGGGCGGCAACGAGAACGCAACCGCTTCGCTGAGTCCGGCTTGGCGTCCGCCGAGTCCGACCGCGATCACGGCGCCCAGGTCGGGATCGCTGAACGCCCCGACCAGGACGTCGGCCCCGGAGCGCGCGAGGCGCTGGACGATCGCTCCAGTCCATTCTCGCCCGGCGGTCTGCACGCGCCGTTCGAGCTCGCGCCACCCGGATCGCAGCGCCGACTCACCCTCCAACGCGAGCAGCACGGCGTCGATCTCGCCCGCGCGCGCCGGCGCGGCGAAGTCCGCCTTCAGCGCTACGGGGCCGCCGATCTCCTGCGCCACCGCCAGCGCGCGCTCGAGATCTCGGCAGCGACACGAGACGGCGACCGGGAGTCCGTGCGTCGCCAGCAGTGCCTCCGCATCAGGCATCGAAAGCCAGCCGCCCTCAGGCGCGCGATCTAGCACGGAGGACATCAAGGCGCGCGCGGCGATCCCGTCCAGATCGGGGTAGTCCGGGCGCACCCCCAACGGCCGCGACAGCCATTCGCGACGGTCGGCCGCGCGCGCGAGCACGACCACACACGTCTCCGGGAACACATAGTTCGGCACGCCCGCGCCACTGCCGGCGGGCAGGCGCCCGTCCGAACGCACTACAGATGCCACAATCGGCTTGGGCCGCCCGGAGGCGACCACGGAGATCGCCTCCAGAATACCCTCTGGGTTGCCCTCGAGACGGTCAACGTAGTAGACCATCAGCGCGTCGATGCCGGCGCTGGTGAGCAACGCCCGCACCTGGGCGGCGTACTCGTGCGCTCCGGCACCGAGGGCCAACAGCACCGGATACGGCGCTCCGCGCGCGTCTCTCACTTCCAGCCCGCGCGTTGCGCACGCGTCGGCCGCGAGCGTGGCCACGCTCGCCGAGTTGCTCACGATCCCGATCCGCCGTCCGCTCGGCAGTGGCTGGCTCTCGAACAGCTGAGCGACGTGAAACAGCTCCTCGCTGCTGTCAAAACGCAGCACTCCGGCTCGCTTCAGCACAGCGTCGATAACGGCATCGCGGCGCAGCGCCGCCGCCGTGTCAGATCGCGCCTGGCTGCGCGCTCGCTCCGCGCTGCGACGTCCCTTGATAACGAGGATCGGTTTGCGACGCGACACGCGCTGGGCGATCCGCGTGAAGCGTTCAGGATTGCCGAACGACTCTACGTACAGCATGACCACGGCCGTCCGGTCATCTGCCTCGCACCACTCCAGCAAGTCGTTAGTCGAGACGTCAGCACGGCCGCCAACCGAAACCAAGATTGACACCCCCATCTGCCGGGCCTCCGCGTGTCCAAGCAGACCGATCCCTGGTGCAACCGCCTGCGCGGCAATTGCCAGCGCACCGGCGCGTACGCTCGCGCCACTAAACGTTGCATTCAAGCTCACCTCAGGGGCCGTGTTGATCACTCCCAACGCACTCGGCCCGACCATCCGCATGCCCGAGCCCCGGACGATCTCGAGCAGCCGCTCGTCCCGCTCGACCGACCCCACGCCGTCGTCCTCGAGACTGGCAGGAAGCACCAACAGCGCCCTTGCTCCGTTCGTGGCCGCCTCGGCGGCAAACTCGAGTAGCTCGTCGCCCGCGGCGGCGATGATCACCAGCTCGGCAGCGTCCTCCAACTCGGCGAGGCTGCGAGCGGCGTGCCTCGAGCCCACCAAACCCCCCGCGCGATGAACCGGCATGGCCACCCCCTGATAGCCGCCAGCGTCGATGTTCGCCAACACCGCGCGCCCGACGTTTCCCGGCGTCGCCGCAGCACCCACGACCGCGATCGACGACGGCGCGAGAAGCGGCCGCAACGAAGCAACCACGGCAAAATGGTCACGCTCGTCGATCCGCTCCAGCACCGCCTCCGTCGGCGTGATGTCAAGCGAGACCGTCAGCTCACCAGACGAACCCCGACGCCGCACCGCAAACCCGGCGCCCTCGAGCACCCCGAACATCGCCCGGTTACTAAACATCACCTCCGCATCAAACCGGGTGATCCCGCGGTCCGCCGCGATCTCCGCGAGCTGCTCGAGCATCCGCGTTCCCGCGCCGCGCCCCTGCCAATCATCGGCTACCGCAAACGCGACCTCGGCCGCGCGCGGCTCACGCAGCCCATCAAAGCCGGCGACCGCCACCACCGAGCCGTCATGCCGGGCGATCAGCGTGACGCGATCAACGCCACCGGCCTCCACGGCCGCGCGCGCGGCGATGTCGGTACGCCCACGGCCATGGAAGCGCAGATAGCGGCTCTCCGGCGACAGGTCATCGAAGAACTCCTTGATGTCGTCGTAGTCCACCGGCGTCGGAGCCTGCAGGCGCAGCGTCGCCCCATCGCGCAGCAACACATCCCGCACCAACGGCAACGACTCACCAGCCGAAGCGAACATCACACCCCTAGCCGCAATCGAACGCCCGCAGCTGACCGATGACCAGCAGCAGGCCGACGCGCACACCAAGCACACGATCGCGCGCCACCTCGCCGAGCCGCCCCAACCCGCCCCTCAGCTCACTTCTGGCGAGTGGCCGCATTCTTCACGCGCTACCAGAGTCCGGATCACGCCCTCGTCCGCGACCTGCCCAAACAGCCAACCCGTCCCGCCGGGAGGCGCGAACGACCACACCAGCAGCGACGACGATGAACAAGATGCGGTCGATCCTACCGAGATCGACGCGGCCGACGCGACCACATCAACCCCGCGCGACACCGTCCCCCTACGCGGGCCGCGTCATGAGTCCGGGTGCAGCCGAAGCCGCGCGAGGCCCGGCTCAAAGCCGGCGAGACAGTCTGAGAGGATGAGCCGGGCCGCGATCATGCGGTCGCCGGCCCGGGCGCGAACGGCCGGTCCGCGAGTCCGCCTCAGTGGAGGTGGCGCTGCCAGTCCGCCGGCACTCGCCCGGCGGGTCCAGGCGTAGGCTGGTCGAGCGGATGATGCTCTGGCGGGGCGAGCGGCGGACCGTCGTAGAACTCCTCGGTGCCGTAGTCCCAGAACCAGTCCTCGCCAGGTTCGAAGCTGCGGATCAGTGGATGCCCGGCATCGGTTGCGTGGTGGCTGGCGTGCTGCGAGGGCGAGGAGTCGCAGCAGCCGATGTGCCCGCATTGGGCGCAGCGCCGTAGATGGAGCCACCACCCACCTTCGGCCAGGCATTCGACGCACCCGGTCCCGGAGGGCGGAGCGGAGCGGTCGATAGCAGGTTCGTTTGACATGTTCGGCCTCATCACCCGGGGCGGGACCCTTGGACGCGGCGGTCGCCGCTGCGCGCTGACGAGCGAGACCGCTTAACGGTATCGCGGCGATGAAGCTCGATCGCCGGACACGCCGCCTGGTCGATGTCGATGGTCTCGCCGAACACCTTCACGGACCTGTACGCCGCCGCCGGTATGACGTTGAAACGCGAAAGCCCTCGACGCGTTTCCCGCGGGAACCTTTGAGCTCTCAATGGTTCCGTGGAACCGTGCGGCACGGCCTCCGTCATCGCTGCGTTCGGGGAGCTGCCCGCGGACGCGGTTATCCGGAGTGGTGCCCGGGTTACGCCGCGGCGCCGGGGCCGGGAAGCAGGTCGATGTCGCCGGCGTGCATCGGCTGGCCGCAGTGTGCGCAGTGCAGCGCGACGTGGCTGATCTCGCCGCACGCGTGGTGGCGGTATAGGACGGGCGGGCCGGGCTTTCCGGCGAGCCACTTGTCGCCCCAGGCGACCATGACCATGAGCATGTCGACGAGCTCGGTGCCTTTGTCGGTCAGGACGTATTCGTGCCGTGGTCTGTGGTCGTAGGGGCGGCGCTCGAGCACTTCGTGCTCAACGAGGTGGTTGAGCCGCTCGGTCAGGACCTTGCGTGAGATGCCGAGGTCGGCCTGGATCTGGTCGAACCGGGTAAACCCGGCGTACACGTCACGCAGGATCAGCGGCGACCAGGGCTCCCCGATGACGTCCAGCGTGCGCGCGATCGAGCACGCCATCTCGCCGAAGTTGGTGCGTTGCATGCGATGAGCTTACCAATTGGGGTTCCCTTAGGGAACTGAATCTGATATCGTCCGGCGTCTCCTAAAGGAACTCCAGAGAGGAGCAGCGAATGAGCAAGGTCTTCAGCGCCCACGCTGGCGTCACGAACTTCGTCCACATCGGCCTTGTCGTCGAGGACCTCGACGAGACAGTCCGGTTTCTTGCGCTCCTCGGCTTCGACTGCGGCAAGCCCGGGGTGTTCAGCGGCGAGTGGATCGATCGGATCATCGGTCTCGAGAATGCGACGGTCGAGGTCGTGATGGCTCGCGCCCCCGACGGCAGCGACATGTTCGAGGTGGTGCGCTTCCACTCGCCTTCCGCCGGCGCCGGGGAGCCGGCGCCGGCCGCGAACCGCCCTGGGCTCCGGCACATCTGCTTCACCGTCGACGACGTGCGTGACGTCGTCGACCGCGTTCGAGAGGCCGGCTGGGAAACGGTCGGGGAGATCGTCGACTACGAGAACACCTTCCTCCTCTGCTACCTCCGCGGACCCGAAGGCCTGATCGTCGAACTCGCCGAGCGGCTCGACGGCGCGCCCCGTTGAACGGCGACACTGAACCGCCCCGGGTTTGAGAGAGGCGGCGGTAGTGGCTGAGCGCGGCCGACCGCATCTCTGCATCGAGAACCTGTCGGCGCCCGGTCTCGCGCTACGACGTCGAGGATGCGATCAACCAGCTGCCGGGACGCGACCCCTAACAGCATCGTCCCCCGCGCCCGTCGTGGGATGGAATGATGGTGGCGCTCGGCGAGGCCGGCGTCGCCGTCACCGAGGATGAGCTGCTCGCGCTGCCGTTCGTGTTCGAGCTGTCGCCAGAGCTGGTCGCCGAGCTCGACCCACCAGTCGGTACGTGGAACCGAGCTACTCGCCGATCACGGCGAGGTCGAGTTGGAGCACGCGTTCGGGATCGGACAGGATGTCCATCTCGACGATCCGGCCGCCTCTGACCGTGACCGCGACTACCGAGAACGGTTGCCCTTCCCGCATCGAGACGACCCCGGCGGCGCCGTTGATCAGCGCGCGGTGGATGGTCAGGTCGACGCGCGACCACATCATCGCCTGGCTGGCGACGGTCTCCGCGCCCTCGACGTAGCTCGAGATGCCCTCGAGGCCACCGTCGGCTCTGAGCACAACGTCGGGGTCGAGCACAGCGACGAGCCCGGCGAAATCGCCGTTGCGAGCGGCGGCGAGGAACGCCTCGACGACCTGCCACTGAGCGCTCAGGTCGGCATCCGGAACGGGCGCGGACCCGCGTACGCGCCGGCGCCCGCGGCTGGCGAGCTGGCGCGCCGCGTCCGGGGAGCGCTCGAGGATCGTCGCGATCTCGTCGAACGGCACCGCGAACATGTCGTGCAGGACGAACGCGAGGCGCTCGGGTGGGGTGAGCGTCTCGAGCACCACGAGCAGCGCCAGGCCGACCGAGTCGGCGAGAAGCGCCTCGTGCTCGGGGTTGGTCCCGTCGGTCGAGTCGACGATCGGGTCCGGTACGTGCACGTCGAGCGGCTGCTCGCGGCGAGCCTTGCGTGAGCGGAGCATGTTCAGCGCGACGCGCGCGACGACGGTCGTCAGCCAGGCGCCCAGGTTCTGCACCTCGCTCGTGTCGGAACGACTGAGCCTGATCCAGGCGTCCTGGACGGCGTCATCGGCCTCGCTGACGGAGCCGAGCATCCGGTAGGCAACTGCCCGCAGGTGAGGCCGGTGCTCCTCGAACCGCTGGGCGAGCCATTCCTGTTGATCCATGGTCACATCCCCTCCGTTGGGCGCTGTCAAGGATTAGACCCCCTCCGACGCGAGAATGTGACGCCGGTCAGGCCGCACCTCGTCGTGTCATGCTCCTCCGAATGACGCGCCTCGACGTCCCCGGACACGATCTCGTCGGGATCCGCGCGGCGAACCCGGGACCGTTTACGCGCAGCGGAACGAACTCCTGGATCGTCGGGCGGGACCCGGCGTGGCTCGTCGACCCCGGGCCGAATCTCGACGAGCACGTCGACGCGCTCATCGCCGAGCTCGAGCATCGGGGCGGGCTCGGCGGGATCGCGCTCACGCATCACCACCCCGACCACACCGAAGCCGTCCCGGCGATCCGGGCCCGGTACCCCGACGCCCCGCTGGCCGCGGCCCACGGGGATGTAGACACACAACTGTCAGACGGCAGCTGGTTTGGCCCGCTCGAGGCGGTCGCGACCCCCGGACATGCACGCGACCATCTCGCATACATAAGCGGAACGGCGGCCCTCACCGGCGACGCGGTCCTCGGCGAGGGCAGCGTGTTCATCTCGCCCGATCCAGGAGCGCTCGCCGCGTACCTGGGCGCGCTAGAAAGGCTTCGCGAGCGCCCGCTCACCGTCCTCTGCCCTGGCCACGGACCGCCGGTGTTCGATCCGGAGGCGAAGCTCAACGAGTACATATCCCATCGCCTTGATCGCGAACGCCGCCTCATAGACGCGCTCGCACACGGCAAACGGAGCGCCGAAGACTTGCTCGACGAGGCGTGGGACGACGTGCCCGGCGGCCTGCGCCCCGCCGCCACCGTGACGCTGGCGGCGCATCTCGACAAGCTGGCCGACGAGGGGCGCCTTCCGGCCGGTGTCGAGCGCCCAGCGAGGCTGCCGTAGCGATCACCGCGTGAGCCCGTGAGGATTTAGCTAGCTCTAAATCCCTTTGCCCAGCGACCGGGCAGTGAAAAGTTCCGGCGCGTGGATCGAACACCGCTGGGTCCATCACGACGCCGAGACGTCGATCGAAGCTCGATGTCGCGAACCTGTCCTTATCGTCCTTCTCCACAAACGCCGCCACGGGAACGTGCGCGGTGAACGCTGGGCGGGTGGGCAGGTTCGTGACATGGGGCTTTGAATCGGTCGTGCTCGGTGCCGTGGTGGTGGTGCTCGGGTCCGCTGAGGTCATGTAGCGCGACGAACGGTAGATGGGGAGGTCGGTGGACGTGCGAAAGCTCACGCGGAACACGGTGGCGACGGTCGCAGTTCTCTCGGTGGCGGCGCTCGCCGCCGCTTGCGGCTCTTCAAGCAGCAGCAGTGGCAGCGGCAGCGGCAGTGGCGCCGGCGGGAGCGCCGGCAGTTCCGGTAGCTCGTCGGTTGCGACACCGACGAGTGGGGCGGGGCTGACGCAGCCAACCGCTCCGGCCGGCACACGGTTCTCGGGGGGAACGGTGTATTTCACCCAGATCCCAGAGCAGATGCCGAACTACATCTTTCCGATGTACAGCCCACAGGTGTGCGGTACCCAGAACATCAACCAGCTGATGTACATGATGTTCCGGCCGCTGTACTGGTTTGGCAACAACTACCGGCCGACGATCGACTACGACTACTCGATCGGCCAGCAGCCGCAATTCTCGGGCGGTGGTCAGACCGTCACGATCAAGCTGAACGCGTGGAAGTGGGCGGATGGCGAGGCCGTGACCTCGCGCGATCTCGAGTTCTGGATGAACCTGATGAAGGCGGATCCAGCGACCGAGTGGTGCGGCTACGTTCCCGGCTACTTCCCCGACAACGTGACCAGCTACTCGGCGCCCAATCCCCAGACCTTCGTATTGCACTTCAAGAAGTCCTACAACCCGGTGTGGGTCACCTACGACGAGCTCTCGCAGCTGACACCGATCCCGCTGGCTTGGGATCGCACGTCTCTGTCCCAGCCGGCGCCGACGTCTGACAACGGCCATTTGCCGGATACCACCAAGGCCGGCGCGGCGGCGGTGTACAAGTTCCTCGACGGTCAGTCGAAGGATCTGGGCACGTGGTCGACGTCACCGCTGTGGAAGGTGGTCGACGGACCGTTCCGCCTTGAGAACTTCACCAGCAACGGTCAGGTCACGTTCGTGCCGAACCCGGATTACTCGGGGTCGCCGAAGCCGTCGATCTCGAAGCTGGTGACGCTGCCGTTCACGAGCGAGGCCGCGGTGTATAACGAGGTGCGCTCCAGCGGGCCGAGTGCGCTCACGATCGCCAGCCTTCCTCAGCAGTACGCGCCCCAGGTGTCGACGTTGACAGCCGAGGGATACGACTACAACAAGGCCGCGAGCTATTCGTTCAACTACTTCCCGCTGAACTTCCACAATCCGAAGGTCGGGCCGATCTTCAGCCAGCTTTACTTCCGGCAGGCGTTCCAGCACCTGATCGACCAGCAAGGTTGGATCGACGCCTTCCTGGCTCACACCGCCAACGCGACGTACGGCCCGGTGCCACCGTCGCCGCCGAGCCCGCTCGTCAACCCGGCGCTGCTCACGACGAATCCGTACCCGTTCTCGGTGTCCGCGGCCCAGCAGCTGCTGACCAGCCACGGCTGGAAGGTCGTACCCAACGGCACCACCACGTGTCAGAACCCGACGCTGTGCGGGGCGGGGATCACCAAGGGCGAGGGAATTTCGTTCAACATCGATTACGCATCGGGCGTCGTGGCGACCGAAGACGAGATGAACGACCTGCAGGCGCAGGCGAGGAAGGTTGGGATCAACATCGACCTCACCACGCACCCGTTCGCGACCGTGATCGGTACGGCGGTCGCCTGTGAGCCGACCCAGCCGACCTGCAAGTGGCAGGCGGAGAACTGGGGCGCGGGCTGGATCTACGGTCCGTCATACCTGCCCACGGGCGAGCAGTTGTTCGCGCCCGGGGCGGTGGCCAACTACGGTAGCTACAACGATCCCGCGACCACGGGACTGATCCAGGCCGTGACGACGGCGACCAACGCGACGCAGACGTTGAACGCTTACGCCGAGAACGTCGAACATATGGTGCCGGTCGTGTTCGGTCCCACGTCGATCGGCACGTACGCGGGTGACGCCGGCGTCCTCGTGGCCAAGAACCTCGGCGGTTATGCGGCGAACGCCTTGGGTCTGATGAATCCCGAGGACTGGTACTTCACTCGGTAACGAGCGCTCCCAAACCGGAACTCGGGGGATCCCGCGATGATCGGATTCGTCATCCGACGGCTGGGTGAGGCGATCATCGTGACGCTCGGCGTCACGGTGATCACCTTCACCCTGCTGCATCTTCTCCCAGGCAGCCTCGCCCGCGACGTCGTCGGGCCGCGGGCATCGCCGCAGGCGATCGCCCAGTTCACCCACCAGAACGGACTGGATAAGCCGTTGTACGTCCAGTACTGGCTGTTCCTCGACAAACTGCTCCACGGCAACCTGGGCTACTCGTATCAGTACAACCGCACGGTCGACTCGCTGCTGGCCAGCGAGCTGCCGCGTGACCTGGTGCTCGGGGGGCTTGCCCTGATCTTCTCGGTGCTCATCGCGATTCCGGTCGGAATCGCCCAGGCAGTGCGGCGCAACGGCCCGCTCGACTACGCGGGTACGGGAATCAGCTTTCTCCTGTACTCGATGCCTCAGTACGCGATCGCGCTGCTCTTGATCCAGTTCCTTTCGATCACCTTCCACGTGTTCCCGGCCGAGGCGCCGCAGTCGAGCTCGGCGCTCGGGATCCTGGCGCACCCCTCAGGGCTGGTGCTCCCGGTGGCGGCCCTGACGTTGGTGACCTTCGCCCAGTTCAGCCGGTACATGCGGTCCTCGGCGATCGACACTCTGGCGCAGGACTACATACGCACCGCACGCGCCAAGGGACTCTCCGAGCGGCTCGTCCTCTGGCGGCATCTGCTTCGCAACTCGCTCATCGCGGTCGTCACGCTCGTGGGGCTGTCAATCCCGCTGGTGATCACCGGGACGCTGATCATCGAGCAGGTGTTCAACTACCCGGGCGCGGGGCTCGAGTATCTCCAGGCGTCGATCAGCAACGACTACGAGGTGATGCTCGGCATCACCGTGCTGGTGGGCGTGGTCACCGTACTCGGAAACCTATTGGCGGACATCGGCTATGCCATCCTCGATCCGCGGATCAGGTACTGAGAGCGCCGCAGCCGAGACGGTCGACCGTGCACAGGTCGACGTCGACATACTGCCCGAGGGCGGGCAGGTCGTCGCGACGGGCAACCCCTGGGCCGTGGTGGCGAGGACGTTCGCCCAGAACCGGCTCGCCATCGCCGGGGTGGGCGTCGTTGTCCTGGTTATTCTGTTCAGCTTCCTCGGGCCGGTGTTCCACCCCACCGACCAGCTCAACCCGAACCTGGTGAGCGTCAATCTGGCTCCGGGTGGCGGCCATGTTCTCGGGACGGACTCGGAGGGCTTCGACATCCTCGGCCGGCTGATGAAGGGAGGGCAGAGCTCGATCGAAGTGGGACTGGTCGTCGGCGTCATCGCCACGCTGCTCGGGCTTATCTACGGTGCCATCTCCGGGTTCTTCGGCGGCGTAGTGGACAGCGTGATGATGCGCGTTGTCGATATCGGTTACGCGATCCCGGTCGTGTTTCTGTTCATCTTCATGGCTCAGGTCTTCAAGCCCAGTTTGACGCTCCTGATCGCGCTGCTGGTCGCCGTCTCGTGGCTGATCCCGGCGCGACTCGTCCGTGGCGAAACGCTCAGCCTGAGGACCCGCGAGTACGTGCAGGCAGTCAAGGTGATGGGCGGTCGCTCGCCGCGCATCATCCTGCGGCACATCGTGCCTAACACGATCGGCACGATCATGGTGACCGTCACATTTCAGATCGCCAATGCGATCCTGACCCTGGCAGTCCTCCAATACCTGGGTTTCGGCCTGCCGCCGAGCACGCCGACCTGGGGCTCGATGCTGTCGGACGGAACCACCTACCTCCAGGACGGTTACTGGTGGGAGGTGTATCCGGCGCTGATCATGATCGTGATCACGGTCGTCGCGTTCAACTTCATCGGCGACGCGCTCCAGGACGCGTTCGACGTACGCCTGCAGGAGAGATAGGACCGTCCGGTGGCGCACCTGCTCGAACTGGACGACCTTCAGACCCGGATCCGGCTGCGCAGCGGGACCATCCACGCGGTCGACGGGTTGAGCCTCGAACTCGACGCCGGTGAGACGCTGGGGATCGTCGGCGAGTCCGGGTGCGGCAAGACGATGGCGGCGATGTCGATCATGCGCCTTCTGCCGAGGGGTGGGTATATCGCCGGGGGTGAGATCCGACTGGACGGCCGGGACCTGGTCAAGCTTCCGGACGCCGAGCTGCGCAAGATCCGCGGGAACGAGATCGGAATGGTCTTCCAGGATCCGATGACTTCGTTGAACCCGACGATGACGATCGGCAAGCAGATCGCGGAGGTCGTACTTACCCACCGCGACGTCTCCAAGGACAAGGCGATGGAGCGCGCGGTCGAAGTGCTCGACATGGTCGGACTGCCGCGGCCCGAGGAGCGTATCCGGGCCTATCCCCACGAGCTGTCGGGTGGCCTGCGCCAGCGCGTGATGATCGCCATGGCGCTCGCCTGCAACCCTAAGCTGCTGATCGCCGACGAGCCGACCACCGCGCTGGATGTGACGATCCAGGCCCAGATCCTGGGCGTGTTCGACCAGATCAAGCGTGAGCTGAAGATGGGGATCATCCTGATCACGCACGACATGGGCGTGATCGCGGGTCGGGCCGATCGTGTCGCGGTGATGTACGCCGGTCGCAAGGTGGAGACGGCGGAGACCGTGAACCTGTTCAAGCACGTGCGCCATCCGTACACGGAAGCGCTGCTGGCCTCGATCCCGCAGCTGGATCAGGACCGGACGCAGGAGCTGTACTCGATCCCGGGGCTACCGCCCGACCTGCGCAAGCCGCCGGTGGCGTGCCGGTTTGCGCCTCGTTGCGCGTTTGCCACCGAACGCTGCCGGCGCGAGGACCCGCCGCTGGCCGGCGACGATGGGAACCATCCATATGCCTGCTTCCACCCGCGCAACGCCTCGGCCGCGAACATGGGCGAATTGGGCGCATCGCTGCTGGCCGACGCGGAGCAGAACAAGGCCCTGATGGCGTCCTTCGGTCGGGAGCTAGAGCTGCTCGAGAGCGCATCCGAGTCGCAGTTGATCCAGCCCGCTGACCGGAACGGCGACTCAGAGTTCATCCTCGAGTTCGTGGAGGTGACCAAGGAGTTCCCGGTGACCGCCGGAGCGATCCTGCGCAAGCGGATCGGAGCGGTCCACGCGGTCAGCGACGTGAACCTGGCGGTGATGCCCGGCGAGACGTTCGGGTTGGTCGGCGAGTCTGGCTGCGGAAAGACCACGCTTGGCCGCATTGGCGTCGGCCTGGAGGTACCGACAGCGGGTCAGGTCCGGTTCAACGGCACCGACCTGGGCGCGCTCAAGCCGGCCCGGTTTCGCGAGCTGCGCCGTGACCTGCAATTCATGTTCCAGGACCCGTACTCGTCGCTCGATCCGCGCATGCGGGTCAAGGAGATCATCTCCGAGCCGCTCGACATCGCCCGGCGCGGCACGCCCAAGGAACGGACCGAGACGGTCCGGCGCCTGCTCGACGACGTAGGGCTTGCCTACGACGCCATCCACCGCTACCCGCATGAGTTCTCCGGAGGCCAGCGCCAGCGGCTCGGGCTGGCGCGCGCGATCGCTCTGAATCCGAAGGTGATCGTCGCCGACGAGCCCGTCTCCGCGCTCGACGTCTCGATCCGATCGCAGATCCTCAACCTGATGCAGCGGCTCCAAGCCAGCTACGGCCTGACCTACATCGTCATCTCCCACGACCTCTCGGTCGTCAAGTATCTGGCCGACCGAATCGGGGTGATGTACCTCGGCAGGCTCGTCGAACTGGGTCCCGCGCAGCAAATCTATGACAAGCCGGCCCACCCGTACACGGCTGGGCTGCTCGAGGCCATTCCGATACCCAACCCCGAGGTCGCGAGGAGCAAGCAGCGCACGGTCGCCGTCCGAGGGGAGCTCCCCTCGCCGGTGAACCCACCGTCGGGCTGCCGTTTTCGCACGCGCTGCCCGCGTGCAAAGGACGTTTGCGCCGAGGTCGTGCCACCGCTGCGGCGGTTCGGTGACCAGCACCTGGCCGCCTGCCATTACCCGATGCAACCCCCGCTCCCCGACGGCCCGGAGGCAGCGTGAGCGCGCGGCTGCCCGAATCCGCAGAGCAGGACATCGCCTACGTGAAGGAGTCGTTTCGGCCGATGGACGAATCCAGCCGACCGTTGGTTGAGCGCGGGATCCTCCCGCAGGCGACGTACGTCCTTCCGGACGGGACGGCGATGGTCCCAGACGACCACGCCCAGCTGCTCCAGGAGTCCGACGGTGATCCCGGCGCGGTTGCCCACAGCTTCCGGGCTCGATTCGTGTTTGCGGGCGGTCACCCGGAGGAGCTCGACCGGGAGTACAAGGCCTGGCTGTCGGGCGAGTACGGGGCGTGCCTGTATTCGACCACACCCGAGGCGATCGTCGCCAAATCAGCTCTGATCTCCGCCATCGAGGCGCTTCTGGCGGGCCCGGCGCCCAGGCGAGACTGGTGGTGTGGGGCGCTCCAGGGAGCCGTTGACGCGCTCGACTCGCTTGAGCGACAGTTCACCGAATACGATCGACAGCGCTACGGCGCTCCGACCTCACGAGATCGCCTGATCACCGCAACGCGCGAGCGCTTTCCGGAGATCTGGTCGCGTCACGCCGCCTCGAGGCCCGATGGGAGCGCGACCTGTTGCCCATCGCCGTGGCCCCGCGAGCCGAACAGCACGTTGCCAGCCGGCGACCGTCGATAGAGGACGATCCGCCCGATGCGGTGGCGCTCGATCAGGCCCGCATCGAGCAGCACCGCCAGATGCTGTGAGACGCTGCCCGGACCGACCTCGAGTCGACGCGCGAGGGCGGTCGTGGATCGCGGAGCGTCGAGCATCGCCAGGATCGCTGCGCGCCTGGACCCGATCAGCGCCGCGAGCGCCTCCGGCGGCGGGGCGAGCGGCTCCCACACCAGTCCGCTGCCGCGGGCGGGATAAATCAGCGTCGGCTGCCACGGTCCTGCGTCGCGGACCGCAACGTTGGGCCAGACGAACACGCTGGGGACCAGCAGCAGGCCTCGCCCGCGCAGCTCGAGCGAGGCACTCCAGGACGTGTCGATGATCAGCCGGGCGTCGTCGTAGCGAACGGAGTGATCGATATCGCAGAACAGGGCCCGGATCCCTCCCCCCGCGGTCTGATGAGCGCGATAGAGAACATCGCCCTCGAGCGCGGTACGGATTCGCTCCCAGTGGGGCGCGAGCACACGCCCCCAGTACGTGCGCAAGAGGTCCCCCAGCGCCCGGACTGCGGCGTCCGGTGATTCGACGAACCCTCGGAGTACGGCCGGCACGCCGGCCTCTCCGTAGCAGTGGACGATCTCCTGTCTGATCTGATCCGAGGGCGTCGCCACCATCTGTGCCAACTCGAGTTCGAGCTCGCCGGACAGTCCGTCCGGCGGCGGGTGCACGAAGTCGGGACTGTGACCCCGCGGGGGCTGGAGCGCGCAGAGAGTGGCGCAATCCAGGTCGCGCACCCGAGCGCGAGCGTCCACCAGCCACGGGGAATGCAGCGCCGGCGCCACCGGGCTCTGGAGCGCACGCACGCTCTGCCAGAGCTCGATCAACGGGGAGACACTGAAGCGGACGCTGGCTAGATCCGACCGACCGAACCTTATCGTCAGCATGTCGGCGAGGCCGCGATTCCTCGCACCTCATACCTCCTCATCGGGCTCCTCAATCCCAGTTGCACGCCCGGGCGTAGGCCGCGGGACGGGCACACGCCGGCAGTATCCGGAGCGGTGGTTACCGCTCGCTGTCAGGTCGCTGACGGGCCCCGTCAGATAAAGCGTTGCGCGTCCTACCGAGTTGGCCGATAATCGCCGCAATGCGCTCGCTGGGGAGGACCGCGGTGCAGTTCCGAATCCTCGGGCCGTTGACTGCTGCCTTCGAGGGGGAGGCGCTCGCGCTCGGCGGAGAGCGCCAGCGCGCGCTGCTCGCGGTCCTGCTTGTGCACGCAAACGAAATGGTCAGCACCGAACGGCTGATCGAGCAGTTGTTCGGGGACACGCGGGCCCCACGGTCGGGGAGCGCCGCCAACGCCGTCCACGTCGCGGTGTCCAGGCTGCGTCGCGCGCTCGGAGACGAGGGCTCCGAGATGCTTCTGACCCGCCGCGGCGGCTACATCCTCGAGCTCGAGGACGGCCAACTCGACGCTGCGGTGTTCGAGCGGTTGGTCGACGAGGGCCGAGCGCTGCTCGCGCAGGAGGACGCGGCGGCTGCGTCGGCGCGGCTGCGAGAGGCGCTCGAACAGTGGCGCGGGCCGCCCCTCGCCGGCCTTTCTGGGGTGGAGGAGCTGCACGCAGAGATCCGTCGCTTGGAGGAGCTACATCTGCTGGCGGAGATGGAGCGGATCGACGCGGAACTTGCGCTCGGTCGCGCCGCCGAGGTGGTCGTGGAGTTGGAGCGGTTGATCGCGGTCGCGCCTTTGCAGGAGCGGCTGCGCGGTCAGATGATGCTCGCCCTGTACCGGTCGGGCCGGCAGGCCGACGCGCTCGCCGCCTATCGGGCTGCGTGCACGCTCCTGCGCGACGAGCTGGGTCTGACCCCGAGCGCCGAGCTGAGGGAGCTCGAATGCATGATCCTGCGCCACGACCCCGGACTCGAGGTCGACCGGCAGGACAACGCCCCCGCAAGCCCGGTTGTCTGCCCGTTCAAGGGCCTGGCCGCATTCGAGAGCTCCGACGCCGAGTTCTTCTGCGGGCGCGACCGGGTCATCTCAGAGCTCGTGGCGCGGCTGGCCGAGTGGCCGCTGGTGGGCATCCTCGGGCCGTCGGGGATCGGCAAGTCCTCGCTGCTCCGCGCGGGCGTGCTGCCGGCGCTGCGGGCGGGGGCGCTGCCGGGCAGCGCCGGCTGGCGGCAGGTCCTGCTGCGGCCCGGAGGTCATCCGTGCGAGGAGCTCGAGCGGGCGCTCGGCGAAGACATCGGACAGGCGGTCGCGGGCGTCGACCACGGCGCCCGGATCGTGGTGGCCGTCGACCAGCTGGAGGAGTTGTTCACCGTCTGCGAGTCGGAGGCTGTGCGGTGCGAGTTCCTCGAGCGGCTCGTGAGCGCGGCGAGCGACCACGAGCGGCGTGTGGTGCTCCTTTGCACGTTGCGCGCCGACTTCTACGGCCGGATCAGCGCGTACCCGGAATTTGCGGATCTGCTGAGTCGCAGCCACGCGCTGGTGGGTCCGCTCGATCGTGACGATCTCAAGGAGACGATCGAGCGGCCGGCCGCACGCGCCGGACTCGAGGTCGAGCGGCCGCTGGTCGAGGCGCTGGTCGAAGAGGTCGCAGAGGAGCCAGGGGGTCTGCCACTCCTGTCGACGACGCTGCTCGAGCTGTGGCAGGCGCGCAGCGGGCGGGTGCTTCGCCTCCAGGACTATCGCGCCGCGGGCGGGGTCCGCGGCGCCGTCGCGCGGATCGCGGAGGCGGCGTACATGCGGCTGTCGGACCCCGAGCGGCGCGTCGCCCGCGGCTTGCTGCTCCGGCTCGCTGAGGTCGGGGACGGCGCGCCCGAGCGCCGGTCGGTGCCGCTGGAGGAGATTGACCGGATCGACGGCGCCGAGCCGGTGCTGGAGGCGCTGACCGACGCGCGGCTGGTCACCGTCGGGTCCGGAGCGGTGGAGCTGTCGCACGAGGCGCTGCTACGCGAATGGCCGCGCTACCGCGCGTGGCTCGACGAGGATCGGGTCGGACGCCGGCTGCACGCCCATCTCCGCATCGCCGCCGGCGAGTGGAACGCGCGCGGGCGAG
Source organism: uncultured Solirubrobacterales bacterium (assembly GCA_963796575.1). GTDB lineage: Bacteria > Actinomycetota > Thermoleophilia > Solirubrobacterales > Solirubrobacteraceae > Palsa-465. The sequence continues at coordinate 21,700 of CAWCMG010000028.1, forward strand.
ATCCCGCCGACCTCTACCGAGGCGCCAGGCTCGCGGGGGCGCTCGAGTTCTGCGCGCAGCACCCCGAGGAGATGGACCGTCTCGAGCGCGCGTTCGTCGCGGCGAGCCGGTCCGAAGCCGACCGCGAGGTGCGCCGCCAGCGCACGCAGAACCGGCGCCTCCGGGCGCTCCTGATCGGCGCCGCCGTGCTGCTGGTCCTCACCGTGGTCGCCGGCGCGGTGGCGGTGATCGGGCAGCAGCGAGCGAGCAGCGATGCGCGTCTGGCGGTCGCCGAGGAACACGCCGCGCTCGGTCGACAGCTTGGCGAGGAGGCCGTGAACGAGCCGAAACTCGATGTGGCGGCGCTGCTGGCGCGCGAAGCGGTGGCGCTCGACGCCTCACCACAGACTGAGGGGACGCTGCTGTCGACCTTGATGCGGAGCCCTGCGGTGATCGCGACGTTCTCGATGCCCACTAACTCGACCCCAAACGTCTCCGTCGCCCCCGACGGCCACACGGTGGCTGTGGCCGACGGCGTCGCCGACCAGATCCGGTTCTATGACACCCGGACCCGTGCGCCCGTCGGCCGACTCCTGACCGACTTCTTCGGCGATCAGCCGCCGACGTACTCCGCCGACGGGTCGGTGCTCGTGTATTCGGCGGGGGCGTTCCTCGCCGTGCGCGACGCGCGCACGCTGGCCCTGCGCAAGCGGTTGCTGATCGGGCCGCCGTTCAGCAAGCAGCAGGCGGCCGACGTGCCCGACGCCAGCGTCATGATCGGGCCCGGCCAGCGGACCGTGTACTACGCCTACTGGCTGCTAAATCAGGCCGGTCAGCCGACCGACGCATACCTCGCCCGGTGGTCGATGCCGAGCGGCCGCCGCCTGCCGACGGTGAGGCTCGGATCCGGCCCGCTGCTCGCGGTGTCGCTGATCGACGGCGGCGCCGAGCTGATGGTCGTGACCGCGCACGACGTCGACACCGACGACGCGCGGACGTTGCGGCTGGAGCGATCGGTGGCGATCGCGCCGGCGCCCGCGTCCCCGTCGGCGGCCGCGGTCAGCCCCGACGGAGCCACGATCGCGATCGGCGCGGAGAACGGCTCGGCGTCGTTCGTCGACGCGGCGACCGGCGTTGCGAGGCCCGGTGCCGGTGGACACACGGCGGCAGTGGCGAGCGTCGTGTACGACCCCGACGGCGGGAGGGTGATGACCGCGGGCGACGACGGGAGGGTGATCGTCTGGGATCCCGCGACTGCCACCGAGGCAGCCGTGCTATCCGGTCCCGCCGGGCACGTCGAGGATGCGAAGGTGAGCCCGGACGGCTCCACGCTCTACACCTCTGCGATCGGGGGCGCGGTGCTGGCCTGGGACCTCACCGGCCGGCGGAGCTTCGGACACAGCGCGCGCCTCGATCGCGGGCTGCCGTGCTGCGACACGATCTCTCCGCCTGAGCCCGCCCTGGCGCTCTCGCCCGACGGGTCGAGGTTCGCGGTGCCGATCGCCGCCTCGACCGTCGGCCTGTTCTCGGCGCGCACGCTCGCGCGCCTGAGGTCGTTCACGATCGCGCCGGGGGACGATCCGATCACGGCGCTCGCGTGGTCGCCGGGCGGCGCCACGCTCGCGGTCGGAGCTCACGGCGGCGTCGTGCAGGTGTGGGACGTCAGCGGCGCGCCGAGGCTGGAACGGACGCTGCATGGGCTGGCGCCCGTCCCCGAGCTGTCCGAGGCCGTCCAGTCACTCGCGTTCTCCCCTGACGGCCGGCTCCTCGCCGGCACCGACAAGAGCGAGGGCACCACGGTCGGCCACACGCTGGCCTCCCCGCTCGCGACCATGGCCATTTGGAACATCGGCGCCGGAATGCTGGTCGGGCCGACGGCCAGCCTCGGCGCCGGCAACGGGCTGACGGGATCGGACGAGGTGGCGTTCTCCCGCGACGGCAAGCTGCTCGCGGCAAGCCTGCTCGTCGGGGGCGTCAGCGTGTTCGACCCCTCGACCGGACAGCTCCTGCGAACGCTCGCCGATCCGGGCGACGAGAGCACCTCGGTCGCGTTCGGGACCGGCGACACGCTAGCGGCGGGCACGATCGGCGGGGCGGTCGAGTTGTGGGACGCGGCCACCGGCAAGAAGCTCGTCCCTGCGCTTTTCGCCGACACCGCGGAGATCACCGACGTGGCGTTCGACCAGAGCGGACGCCGGTTCGTGACCACCGGTGACGAGGACGGCACGATCAAGCTCTGGTTCACCGCCGGCTTGCAGCAGGAAGGGTCGCGCCTCGCGGCCGACCCGGACTCAACGTCGGCGGCGGCCTTCGAGCCGGGCGGCGGCGGCCTGCTCGTCGTCGACGACCGCGGGGGCGCGTTCACGTGGCCGACCTCACTGGTGGCGTGGGAGCAGCGGGCGTGCTCGGTCGCCGGCAGGAACCTCACGCGGGCGGAATGGGCAGAGCTCGTGGGGGGACCGCGCTACACGACGGTCTGCCCGTAAGCCGGCCAGAACCGACCGCGCCCGCTACCCAGCCAGCCGCTTGCGCGCGATCCCGAGCGCGGCGGTCAGCGGGGTGGCACCCGTCGTGTCGGCCTCGTCGAAGATCTGGATGCATGGTGTCGCCGATCCGGCGGACGCGCCGGGTCGCGGCGGCGGGGTGGTATCCGCTCAGCTCCTCGGCGATGTTGATCAGGCCGCCGGCGTTGGCGACGAAGTCGGGCGCCCACAGGATCTGGCGGGCCGCGAGCAGTTCCGCGATCGACTCGTTTGCGAGCTGGTTGTTGGCGGCGCCGGCGACGATCTGGCAGCGCAGACGCGGCACCGTCTCGTGGTCGAGGACGCCGCCGAGCGCGCACGGAGACACCACGTCGACGTCCAACTCGAGCGCCTGCGCCGGGGTCGCCCACCCCGCGTCGAGCTCGTCGGCGAAGCGGCGCTTGCGCTCGTCGATGTCGCTGACCACCAGCTTCGCGCCCGCCTTGGTGCACCGCTTGGCGACGCGCAATCCGACATGCCCGAGTCCGATCACGGCGACCGTCCGCTGTTTGAGCGAGCTCGACGAGAACACCCGCTCGCAGCAGGCGCGAATCGCGGCCTCGACGCCCAGCGCGGTGTACGGGCTTGGATCGCCCGACCCTCCCTGACGGCGCGGGAGCCCGGCCACGTGCGAGGTGCGCTGCGCGATCACCCGCATGTCGCGGCTCGAAGTGCCGACGTCCTCGGCGGTGATGTACCGGCCCTGGAGTGACTCCACGGTGTCCGCGAAATCGAGCAGCGCCGCGGTCCGGCGCGCGGACGAGAGGACCGTTGCCGGCGCGGTCATAATCACGCCCTTGCCGCCCCCTAAGGGGAGGTCGGCGACGGCGGACTTGTACGTCATCGCCCGCGACAGCCGCAGCGCGTCGCGCAACGCCTGGCGCGCATCCGCGTAACCCCACATCCGGCATCCGCCGAGCGACGGTCCCCGGATCGTCGAGTGCACGGCGACGAACGTGTACAGACCGGATCGCCGGCCACGGCGCACGACGACATCCTCGTGGTCGAGCGTCTCCTGGTATCCGTCTATCGTCGGATCGGCCTGCGAGTCGCTGGGTCGAGCCGCGCCCGGCCCGCTCACGGTGCGGGCGGCGGGGACCAATACGGGTTGGTCGACGTCGACGATCCCGTTCCGGTCGTGCTGGTCTGAGAGCTCCCCGTGCTCGTGCTCGAGGAGGTCGAGCCGTCCGTGGTGGTGGAGCCCGGCTGCGTGGTCGAGCTCGAGGCGCTCGACGACGGTCCGGTCCCCGAGGTGGTGGACGACGCCGTCGAAGGCGTCGTCGAGGTGGTCGTACCGGGCGAGCCGTCGGTCGGATGCTCGGGTTTGGTGCCGGTGCCGGCGCCGTTGGGCGTCGCGCCGCCGCCGCTGATCATCGTCGACGTGCCTCCGGTGGCCTGCGACTTCAGCTTGCTGGGCACGGTGACCGTGGTGGTCGAGGTTGTCACGGTCGTCGGGATGATCGCGGACGGCGTCTTCGCGACCAGCGGGGACCGAGTCTGCGGGTGCAACGGCTGGGACGCCACCGCCGGCGCGGCCTCCACGGGCGGATCGGCGCTCGAGTCCGTAACCGGCGCGGTGGCCGCCTGCGTCACGTGGTGGCTCGGCGGCGCGACCAGCGCCGGCCGCGCGTGTCGATGGTGGTGCGTCGTCGTGACCGTGATCGTGTGCTGGAGCTCGACGGCGCCGCCGGCCGTCACCACCGCGGCCGCCAGCAACGTCGCGACGTGCGTGGCTCCGGCGCTCATCGCGCCGACGCCGACGACCGCCGATCCGGTTCCCGCTCCCGCTCCCGCGCTCGCGGCGAGCGCGCCACCGGCGGCGCCGCTTCCGGCTCCGCCGACGCCGAGCATGTTGGCGAGCACGCCGAGCGGCCCAAGCGTCGGGACGATCGCGCCGAACCGGCGGCTCACGCCGCGCAGCTGGTGGCGGAACTCCCGGCAGCCGGCGCAGTCCCGCATGTGGCGGCGCGCGGTAGCGTTCGGACGTAGCCCGCGGTCGTGGGAGAGGATCAGCTCCTCGCGGATGTCGGAGCATGCGGTGTCGCGGGCTTCGAGCGCCTGGCCGAGCGCCAGCCGCGCGCGCACGAGCAGCGACTTCACCGCCGGCACCGTGACCCGGAGCGCGCCCGCCAGGTCGGCGTAGGACATTCCGCCGAGCTCGCGCATCAGGAGTGCCGACCGCTGCTGCTCGGGGAGCCGGCGCACGTCCGCGATCAGTCGCCGGAGCGACTCGCGCCGGTCGGCCTCGTCGATCGGGTCGTGAACCGGCGAGCGCAGGAGCTCCAACACCTCGGGCGGAGGTGGGGACGGCCGGCGCAGCTCGTCGATACAGCGGTTGTGGGCGACGCGGTAGAGCCAGGCCCTGAGCGCGAGCTCGCGGTGGTTGGCCCGCAGGCCCGCATACGCGCGTACGAAGATGTCTTGAAGTGCGTCCTCCGCGTCTTGGCGGTCGGGGAGCATCTGCCGCGTGTAGGCGAACAACCGCTGCCGGTAGCGGTCGTGGATCACCCGGAAGGCGTCGTCGTGACCCGCCCGGAACAGCGCTACGAGCTGCTCATCCGATCGGAGACGAAGAAGTGGCGCCCCGATCGATGTCCGCGTCCGGGCAACTGCAGCCGGTGCTGGGAGGGCGGAAGCTTCCACGTGAACCCCCACTCACTCTAACGCCTAATCCGGGCGAAGGTTTCGGAAACATCACGACACGGCGGCGGCGTGCCGGCGAGTGTCAGGACCGGGACGCGGTCCGCGCGCCGGACCGCGGCGATACTCTCAGCAGGGCACGATGGACCCTGCCTCCGGGATCGCAATTCCAGTCGCATTCGGCGCCGGGTTGATCTCGTTCCTGTCGCCATGCGTGCTGCCGCTGGTGCCTGGCTACATCTCGGCGGTAGCCGGCGTCGCGCCGACCGAGATCAAAGCGCGCCGCGTGATCGGGCCGAGCCTCGCATTCGTCGCGAGCTTCTCGGCGATCTTCATCGCGCTCGGACTGCTCGGGCAACAGGCGCTCCACGGGGCGTTGACCGGGCCGGCGGCGCTCAAGATCTCCGGAGCTGTGATCATCGCGATGGGGGTGGTGTTCGTGCTCGCGCCGTTCGTTCCCCGCCTCTCGCGCGAGTGGCACGTGGGCCGGCTGATGGACCGCGCGGGGCGCAGCGGCCCGGTGCTGACCGGAGCCGCGTTCGCGCTGGCGTGGACCCCGTGCACCGGCCCGACGCTCGGGGCGATCATCACCGCCGCGGGACTGTCGGGCTCCGCGGCTCGCGGCGCGTTCTTGCTGGCCGTCTACTGCGCCGGCCTGGCCGTCCCGTTCCTGCTGACAGGGCTGGCGTTCGGGACCGTGACCTCGGCGCTCACCGTGGTGCGCCGGCACTACGCGGTCGTGATCAGCGCCGGCGGGCTGGTGCTGATCGGGATGGGCGTCCTGATCTGGACCGGCGAGTTCACGCAGCTGAACATCACGGTCAACCACTGGCTGCAGTCGCTCGGGCTGCCCGACCTCAACTCGGATACCTGAGGTTGCGGTGCCGGCGGTGAGCCGCCGCCGGCGGATGGGGCTCCGCGCCGGGCCGGCCAAATGCCCGACCACATCATTTGGACTTAGGGTGCCCTAATTTGGTATGCTGGCCGCGGTAATTAGGGGGGCCTAATTGACCCCATGTCCTTCGCACAGACCGTCGTCCTCGGCGCACTCGCCGGCTTCACGATCTTCATCGGTCTCCCGGTGGGGCGGCTCCAGCTCCTGGGGGGCAGGACGCGAGTCGCGCTCGCGATGTTCTCGGTCGGCGTGCTGGCCTTCATCTTCGTCGACGTCATGTCGAACGGGATCTCGATCGTCGACAATGCGCTCACGGCGTTCAAGCACGACCGCGGCACGCTGGCGTACGTGGTATGGCTCGTCGTCCTGCTCGCAGTCGGGTTTGCGGCCGGCAGCGCCGGCCTCGCGGCGCTCGAGCGGCGGATGCGGCCCGCCGGGGCCCGCAAACCTCCGATCGCCGGCGGTGCCGAGGCGGTGGCGGTCGCCGGATCTGACCCGGAGTTGCTCGCTCTCGAGGTCGACGCGGCCCGCCGGCGCGCGCTCCGGGTCGGGTTGACGATCGCGGCGGCGATCGGCGTCCACAACTTCGCCGAGGGTCTCGCGATCGGCGTCAGCGCGCGGGCCGGCGCGATCAGCCTCGCGACCGTGTTGATCATCGGCTTCGCCCTCCACAACGCCACCGAGGGGTTCGGGATAGTCGGCCCGCTCGGCGATGTCAGGCCGTCGTGGAAATGGCTCGGCCTCGCGGGGCTGATCGGCGGCGGCCCGACGTTCCTCGGCTCGATCGTCGGCTACGCGGTGACGAGCGACCCACTCGAGCTCGCGTTCTACGCATGCGCCGGCGGCGCGATCCTGTACGTGATCGGCGAGATCTGGAACGGGATGCGCCGCTACGGCTACCGCGAGCTCGGGCTGCTGATGGTCTCCGCCGGGTTCCTCGTCGGCGTGCTCACCGACCTGGTCGTCACCTACGGTGGCGGCTGAGCCGCTCCGCGGTCCGGGCGGTCAATAGTCCTCGTCGAAGTGGCGCTCATGCCACCGCAGTGCGGCCGCCTCGGCGCTCGCGGAATGTCGGCCTGGCACGACGTGGTCGATCTCGGGGACCACCGGAGGCGGCGCGTGATCGAAGTCGTCGTCCGGGTGGCTCAGCCGCCAGCGGGTCGCCGCAGCCTCGGCGCTGCTCGACCGGCGCACGAATTCGTCTGTGTGTGTCGTCTGCTCGGACACTTCGAAACCTCCCTCCTTCGACTCGTAACAGCCTAGCGCGACGCTTCGGCCGGACACCCGTCCGCGCGGCCCCGCGCGCCGTCGGTGCATCTCGTCGTGCGTGCTGGATCGGGCGCAAGCGCCGCGGACCGGGCGTCGCGGCCTCGCTTTGAGCGATGTCACGGGTCGTTGCGGGCGGCTGAAACCGCCGCTGCAATGCCGGCGGTCCCGGATGGATACGGGCCGTTCCGCCGGGCGTCCGTGCCCGGCGGGGCTGGTCGCGACTGCCCGGCCGGGCAAGGATGCCCGGCCGCACGGCGGTCGCGGCGACGGCGCCGCTCGGCATCCGTGCCTCGCAGACGGGGCCTGCCGCGCCACATCCGACGGACGTCGAGCGTGGGGAATTCGGCTCGATACGCCCGCAGAAGTCAGGCGACAGGGCCGAATTCCCTTAACGGAATCCGGCTCATACACGTACGCGCGACGACTACTCCTGAGCCGGATTCCGCAGCGAGACCCGTCAGCCGCGGCGGGCCAGTTCGCGCTTGGCGGTCCGGCGGAACCGCAGCGCCTTACCGGTGTTGGCGCGCAACATCGCCACCTGCGACGCGGGCGCTTCGAACCCGCCGACGAGCTTGTGAGGGATGAGCCGCCAGCCGTCGTCGCCCTGGACCAGATCGCCGCGCACCTGGAAGTTCTCCATCCACGACAGCCCCGGCTCGTGGAGGTGGGCGGTCAGGCAGGCCAGGCCTGGCTGGAGCGGCGCGCCCTCGGCCGGCGCGTCGATGCAGATGCTGCGGTTCACCTCGTCGGCGTGGACCGGGGCGCGCATCGAGAACGGGAAGCCGTCCGGCGAGACGATCGCAAGCACGCCCGTCGGGTAGCGCCTGCCAAGCTCGAGCATCCGCGGGTGCCAGGCGCCGGCGCCGCCCTCGGGGCCGGCGTGGAACCGCTCCGGCTCCTCCGAGTGGCCGGAGCGAACCTCCTCCATGTGGGCGTCGTACAGCTCGGGCTCGGCGTCCGGCGCCCCCTGCGGCCACACGTAGATGCGCTCGGGGCGGACGTGGATGTAGATCCGCGTGAAGTACCAGCTGAAGAAGCGCCTGAAGGGGTCGGGAGGGAGCCGGCGGACGGCGCCGGGCAGCTTCTCGGCCGACTCGCGGGCGTACCGCTCGCGGTTGGCCTCGAGGTTCTCGTCGTCGACCTCGGCCGACCCCTGGACCAGGACCGTCGGCGGATCCTTCAGGCCGCTCCCGGTCGGGTCGGAGAACAGCATCGAGACGAGCGGGTTGGCCTGCGCGTCGTTGGCCTTCTTCGGGTAGCCGAGCCCGGTGGTCACGTCTATGCACGGGTCACCGGGTCGGTAGTAGGGCGTCACGGGCCAGGTGATCGGCTGGCCGGCGCTGTCGACGGTGGTCAGCTCGGTCGTGATGAACCGGTCGAACACCGCCCGCACGTCAGGTGGAAGAGATGCCGTCACGACGCCTCACTCAGGGTAACCGGGCTCGCCGGGGAGCACGATCCGCGCGGTCTCGCCCTGAGTGACCACCCGCGGCTGCACCGGATGGACCTCGCGGCCGCGTGCGTGCGCGAGCAGCGCGTCGGCCGAATCGAACGCCGACAGCTGCTCGAGGTGCTTGATCGTCGGGAACACCAGGAACAGCTCACCCTGCGTGCGCGCCTCGAGCGCTCCGGTGGGCGAGTACCAGCGAGCGTCGACGACCTCGCTGCCGTCGGCCCGCGCCTGCGCTCCCGAGGGGAGCGGCGCCAGGAAGAACCAGGTGTCGAAGCGGATCTTGACCTCGGCCGGAGTGATCCAGCGCGAGAACGGCACGAGCTCGGAGGGATCGCCGATCGAGATCCCCGCCTCCTCCTCGAGCTCCCGGATGGCGGCGGCGCGCAGGGCCGGGTCCCCGTGGCCTTCGTCGCGGTCGACCGCCCCGCCCGGGAACACCCACGCGCCGCCCATGAAGCGAGCGTTCGGGTTGCGCTGCACGAGCAGCACCTCGAGCGCGCTCGCGCCGCCGCGGAGCAGAATGACGGTGCCGGCGGGCCGCGGGACGGTCCGCTCGCCGCAGTTGAGCGGCTGTTCGGGACCTGGGCGGTCGATGCTCATCCCGCGCTCCCCATCGTGCCGCATTCTCCCCGACCCGCCGTTAGCCTGTCCGGAGTGAAGTGGATCTGCGGATCGTGCGGCTTCATCTATGACCCCGCCGAGGGAGATCCCGACGGGGGCATCCCCGCTGGGACCGCGTTCGAGGACATTCCCGAGACCTGGTTTTGCCCCGTGTGCGGCGCGCGCAAGCGCGACTTCGAACCGTACGACGAGTAGCTGCGGCGGCTACGCCGCGCGGGCGATCCGCTCGTAGTCGAACAGGCCGCCGGGGGCGGCTTCGGTTGGCTCGCGGTCCTCGCGCTCGTCGCGCTCCTCGAACTCCTCGAGGTCGATGTCGAGATCGGACGCGACCAACACGGTGGAGTGCGGATCGAAGCCGACCTCACCAGCGGCTTTACCAAGGACGCGGGCGGCGGCTTGCAGCTCCTCGGCGCGGTGGGAGGCCATCACGGTCAGCCGGAACCGCGCGCCCAGCGCGGGCACGGCCGGCGGGAAGATCGTCTGCGCGAACAGGCCGCGAGACAGCGCGGCCTCGCACATGCGCAGCGCAACCCCGGGATCGCCAACCACCACCGACATGATGTGCGTGCTCGAGCCGTTCAGGCCGAATCCTTCCTGCTCGAGCCCGTCGCGCAGCGTGGCCGCATTCAGCTGCAGCCTGGCGACGAGGCGCGGCCGCTCCTCGAGCAGCGCCAGAGCGGCCGCCGCGCCGGCGATCGCCGGCGGGGACGGCGCCGTTGAGAACATCAGCGTGCGGGCCGCGTTCAGCAGGTACTGCGTCATCGTGCGATCGCACGCTGCGAACGCGCCGTAGGAGCCGAGCGACTTCTCGAGCGTGCCGAGGATCACGTCGACGTGGTCCTCGAGTCCAAGCTCCGCGAGCAGGCCGCGGCCCCCGGGTCCGAGCGCGCCGATCCCGTGGCTCTCGTCGACCAGCAGCCGCACCCGGTGGCGTTCGGCGAGCTCGACGATGTCCTCGAGCGGCGCCACGTCTCCGTCCATCGAGAACACCGCCTCGCTGACGATCAGCGCCGCGCGACCCTGCGCCTGACCGAGCCCCCAGGCCAGGTGCTCGACGTCCCCGTGGTCGTAGACGAACACCTCCGCCCGCGAGAGCCGGCAGCCGTCGATCAGCGAGGCGTGATTCAGCTCGTCCGAGAACACGATGTCCCCGGGTCGCGCGAGCGCGGCGATCACGCCGGCATTGGCGAGAAAGCCCGAGCCGAACAGGAGCGCGCTCTCGCGGCGCATGAACGCGGCGAGCCGCTCCTCGAGCCGCCGATGCACGGTCATCGTGCCCGACACCGGTCGCGGGGCTCCCGCCCCGACGCCCCAGCGCATCGCGGCCTCGGCGGCGGCCTCGCGCACGCGCGGATGATCGGCGAGACCGAGGTAGTTGTCCGAGCACAGCAGCAACACCGGCTTGCCGTCGAGCACGACGTGCGGACCCTGCGGACCGCTGACCATGCGCACGCGACGACTCAGGCCCAGCGACTTCAGCTCGCCCAGACGAGCTTCGATCTCGATCATGTGGCGCTCCCCAGACGCGTTGGAGATGGCGGCATCTGGACCCGCAGCGTATTCGCGAGGGCGGACGGATCAGCGCCCTCGCCACTGGGGCGAGCGCTTCTCGGCGAACGCGCGGACGCCCTCGCGGAAGTCCTCGGAGGCGAAGCACGCGCGGCGAAGCTCGTTCAGCTCGCGCTCGACGTCCGGATCCAGCGTGCTCTGGGCGCTGAGCACCGCGCGGATCACGCGCTTGTTGCCCTGCTGGGCCAGCGGCGCGTTGGCGGCGATCTCCGTGGCGAGCTCGAGTGCCTCCTCGGCGACGGCGCCCTCCTCGGCGATCGCGTTGACGAGCCCCCACTCGCGCGCGGTGCGCGCGTCGATCCGTCGTCCGACGAGGAACAGCTCGCGCGTGCGAGGGGCGCCGATCGTGTCGATGAACTTGCGGATCCCGGTGTGCGAGTAGACGAGCCCGAGCTTCGCCGGCGGCATCCCGAGCGCGATCGTCCCGGCGGCGATCCGCAGGTCGCACGCGAGCGCGAGCTCGAGGCCGCCGCCGATCGCGTGACCGTTGAGCGCCGCCAGGGTTGGATACGGATACGCCTCGACCGCGTCGAGTGCGGCCGTGAACGGGTTGGCCACGAGCCGGTCTGCCTCGTCGGCGAACTGAGCGTTTCCTCGCAGGTCGCCGATGTCGTAGCCCGCCGAGAACGTCGTCTGCTCGCCGGTGATGATCACGCAGCGGGCGTCGATTTCGGCCAGCGTCGACGTGAACCCGTCGAGGATCGCGTGGTCGAGCGCTCCCCGTTTGGCCGGGTTGGAGATCGTCAGTCTGATGACGCCGGGCGCCGGCTCGTCGACCAGCAGTCGCCCGCCGGCCGGGCGCGGTTCGTCGAGGTCACTCGAGGACAACGAGCGTGTCGCCCTCCGAGACCGATTGGCCCTCCTCGCACAGGATCTCCTTGACCACGCCGGGATCCTCGGCCTCGACCGGCATCTCCATCTTCATCGACTCGAGGATGACGACCGTGTCGCCCTCCTCCACGTTGTCGCCGACCTCGACCTCGATCTTCCAGACGGTGCCCGTGATGTGGGCCTCGACCTCGGGCAACTCAGCCTCCAGTGTGCTCAATAGAACGGTCGGCGGTGCCTGACGGCGGCGCCTCAATAGGACGGTCGGCGGCGCCTGACGGCGGCGCCTCAATAGAACGGTCGGCGGCGCCTGACGGCGGCGCCTCAATAGAACGGTCGGCGGCGCCTGACGGCGGCGCCTTAGCGTGGGACGGCAGGAGGATATGCGACGCGGTCGGGCCCACGACGGGCCGGCGGTCAGTACGCCCCGGGGAGTCCGGCCGGGCAGCGGAAGTTGTACTTCAGCGGCGCGCCCTTGGGCCGTGTGCCCTTATAGACGATCGTGGCCTGCTTGAACGCCGGGTTGACCTGATTTGGGCAGGTCTTCGGCTTCGACAGCGTGACCTTCATCGCGACCGAGTGGGTGTGGCCGGCGACACAGCTGGGCGTGCAGTCGTTCGCCGTGAAGTTGCCGTTCGCGACCGCTTGCGTGTTGCTCCAACTAGACCATTTCAGCTTGCCGAGCCAGGTATTCCCGTCCCCGCAGGACAGGATTATCTTCGTCGGCTTGGCCTTGAGCGCGTTGCAGTTGTAGATCGCCTGGACCTGGCTCGGGTTGCCCGCGGCAAGAGCTGCCGAGGGCACCGCCAAAAGGGCCAGGACGATTGTGATTTTCATTGCCTTACGCATCTGTCCTAGGCAAGCACGGGTGTCAAGCCGGCCGGCACCTAATCGAACACATGGGAGCCGGGAATGGTGCGGTCGCGCCGGGAAACCCGCTAGCCGAACGTGTCGGGGTCGGGTCCGGTCCGCTCCTCGCGATCGAGCTCGAACAACGCGTGCATGTCGTCGTCGCTCAGCTCGAAGTCGAACAGCTTGAAGTTCTCCTCGATCCGGGCCGGAGTGACCGACTTGGGGATCACGGCGTTCCCGAGCTGAATGTGCCAGCGGAGCACGACCTGCGCGGGAGTGCGGCCGTGGGCGGACGCGATCCGCTGAATCGTCGGGTCGTCGAGGAACTGGCCCTTTCCGAGGGGGCTCCACGCTTCGGTCGCGATCCCGTGCTCCTCGTGGAACCGGCGCAGCTCGAGCTGCTGGAGGCGCGGGTGCAACTCGATCTGGTTGACCGCCGGCACGACGCCGGTGGCGTCGATGATCCGTTCCAGATGCTCGACCTGGAAGTTCGAGACGCCGATCGAGCGCACGCGCTCCTCCTGCTGGAGCGCACACAGCGCCTCCCAGGTCTCGACGTACGAGCCCTTGTGCGGGATCGGCCAGTGGATCAGGTACAGGTCGATGTAGTCGCCGCCGAGCTTGTCGAGGCTTTCCTCGAACGCCCGCGGCACCTGATGGCGTCCGTGATCTTGATTGCGCAGCTTGGTGGTGATGAACAGATCGCCGCGGTCCAGCTCGCTCGTGAGCACGGCGTCGCGGACGCCGGCCTCGTTGCCGTACGCGGCGGCCGTGTCGACCGAGCGGTAGCCGGCTTTCAGCGCATTCCCGACCGCCTCCGCGGTCTCGGCCTCCGGGATTTGAAAGACGCCGAAGCCCAGCTGGGGCAGGCGATTGCCGTCGTTCAGGTTCAGGTCTGGGACCAATGTCGTCTTCGTTGTCATACGGAGAGGCTTCCATGCAGCCTCTCCCTCGAATCACACTGTTTCAGATGTCGTAGCCTGACGACGTGGACGAGATCGATCGCCCCGTGGTCGACATGGATCTGCTCGCCGCTTCGCTGCGGGCGGATTCGAGCGATGTGAGCGTGTTCGTCGAAAGCCTGGCGGCCAAGCTCGAGGAGGCGGTCCCGGGGCGGGTCCGGATCGACCGGCGGCGCTCCGGGATGTTCGGGCCGAAGGCGGTTCGCGGTGTGGCCCTCGACCTCGGCGACCGGAGGCTCGAGTTGCGGACCGACGGGGGGCGGGTCGAGACTCGCTGCGCCCGGCTGTCCGGAGGGATCGTCCTGAAGAACGAGGTGCTCGAGACCGACGAGTGGCTGGCGGTGCTCGGCGACGCGCTGGCCGCCGAGGCGAGACGTAGCGAAACGACCAGGAAGGCGCTCGAGCGCCTACTGATGCAGTGAGGAGAATCAATGGGATTCCTGAAACGTGACGACGACAACCAGGCCGCACAGGCCGCCGCGCCGCCGCCGGCTGCCCGTCAGACCGACGAGGCGCCGCACGCCGCGAGCTACGAAGCCGGCTCGCTCGCCGGCATCCCCGAGTCGGGCCGCGAGCGGATCGCGCGGATGAAGGAAGAGGTCGCGCGCGGCTTCTTCACGAGCGACCTGTCGGTCAACGAGTTCCTGCTCGTCAAGCAGGCGGGATTCGAACCGCTCGGGCTCGTGCTCGGCAGCTCGATCTACCACATCGGCTTCCAGCAGGCGATGTGGAATCAGAGCCAGGAGCTCGGCGTGCTGACCCAGGCGATGTACCACGCTCGCGAACTTGCGATGACGCGGATGGAGGAGGAGGCCGATCAGCTCGGGGCCGACGGGATCGTCGGCGTCCGGCTCGACATCGGGCGCTACGAATGGGGCGCCGATCTGGCCGAGTTCATCTCGGTCGGGACCGCGGTCAAGCATCGCGGCGGCGAGCTTCACCGCGCGCCCAACGGCCGTCCGTTCACCTCCGATCTGAGCGGTCAGGACTTCGCCACGCTGCTGCGGGCCGGCTACCGTCCGGTCGGGCTGGTGATGGGCAACTGCGTCTACCACGTCGGTCGCCAGGGGATGCTCGCCTCGCTCAAGCAGGTCGGCCGGAACGTGGAGATGCCCAACTACACCCAGGCGCTGTACCAGGCGCGCGAGCTCGCGATGGAGCGCATGGGGCGCGAGGCCGACGAGCTCCAGTCGGGCGGGATCGTCGGAGCGCGGATCGTCGAGCGGAGCCACGGCTGGGGTTCGCACGTGATCGAGTTCTTCGCGATCGGGACCGCCGTGGTCGAGGTAGCCGTCGAGCACGAGATCGAGCCGCCGACGATGGTGCTGCCGCTGAGCGGTTAGAGCGACTAGCGTTTGCGGGCGATGCCCAACGTCGAGCTCAAGCCGCAGGTCTACAAGGACCCGAGGCCCAAGGAGTACTTCGACCGCTTCCACGAGCTGGTCCGCTCGCGGCCGCCCGAGTCGAAGGTGTACGAGACGGTCCGGGTGTTCACCGAGCTGAACGCGCTGGTCGTGTATCGGGCTCGCGGGATCGGGAGCGAGAACGTCCCCAACGGGCCGGTGATCCTCGCGCCCAACCACGCCTCGTTCATGGACCACTTCTTCACCGGCGCGTTCATCCGCCGCCGCGTCCAGTTCATGGGCAAGTCGCAGCTGTTCAAGGGCTTCCCGGGGTGGGTGTTCAGCCACGGCGGGGTGTTCCCGGTCCGTCGCGGATACCAGGACGAGGAGGCGTTCGTCACCGCGTCGGAGATCTTGCGCCGGGGCGGGGCTGTGGTCATGTACTGCGAGGGCGGCCGCTCGCGCAGCGGCAAGCTCGCCGACGAGGCTCGGCCGGGGATCGGGCGGATCGCGCTCGACTCCGGGGCGCCGGTGGTCCCGGTGGCAATCCTCGGCTCCTACCAGGTGCGCAACTGGAAGCGCCTGCAGTTCCCCAAGGTGACCGTGCAGTACGGCGATCCGTTTCGATTCGAGGCCGTGAACGGGTCGTCCCGGGAGCAGCAGCAGGAGGTCGCCGACTACATCCTCGATCGGATCAGGGAGCTGCACGGCGAGCTGTCGAGGCTCGGCCGCCGGGGGGCGGCGCGGGCTGCCCGGGCAGCGCGGGCTGCGGCCGCGCAGTAGCCATCGCATCGACGCGGTCGCCGCATGAGAACGGCGGGCGCCTGAGGGAGGGCGGGGACGACGCCGTCGTCGTTTTGCGGGGCCCAGACCTCTGGACTAGGTGCATAGCTCGACACCGGAGCGCGACCGCGCCGACCGTGCCGTGTAACGCGTGCCATACGTGCTTAGTACGGCACGGTCTCGCCCGGATCGCTCCGTTGACGCTCTATGCAGGTCGCGCGGGGGGGCGCGCCGGCTACGCGGTGGCGATCGCGGCGGCCTCGCCGAGCCCGAGCTCGTCGATGGCGTGGTCGCGCATCTTGAACTTCTGCACCTTGCCCGTGACCGTCATCGGGAACTCGTCGACGAACTTCACGTACCGCGGGATCTTGAAATGGGCAATCTGGCCCGTGCAGAAGTCCTTGATCTCCTGCTCGGTCAGGGTTGCGCCCGCGCGCGGGATCACGAACGCCATCAGCTCCTCGCCGTAGCGCTGGTCGGGCACGCCGATCACCTGGACGTCGGCGATGTCGGGATGGGTGTAGAGGAACTCTTCGATCTCGCGCGGGTAGACGTTCTCGCCGCCGCGGATCACCATGTCCTTGATCCGGCCGACGATCCGCACGTAACCCTGCTCGTCCATCGTCGCGAGGTCGCCGGTGTGCATCCAGCGCTGCTCGTCGATCGCCTCGGCGGTGCGCTCGGGGTCGTTCCAGTAGCCGCGCATGACGACGTAACCGCGCGCGAGGAACTCGCCCGGCTCGCCGCGCGGGAGCGTACGTCCATCATTGGGACCCCCACCCACCCCGATGATCTTGATCTCGACGTGAGGCCCGACCTCGCCGACCGTTCCGCAGCGATTCTCGAGCGTGTCGTCGCAGCGCACCTGAGTCGTCACCGGCGAGGTCTCGGTCATCCCGAAGGCGATGCTCATCTCGTCGATACCCATCTTTTCGCTCACCCGCTTCATCACTTCGATCGGGCACGGAGACCCGGCCATGATGCCCGTGCGCAGCGGCTCGTAGTCGAGCTCGGAGAACCGCTCGTGGGCGAGCTCGGCGATGAACATCGTGGGCACGCCGTACAGGCTCGTGCACCGCTCGTGCGCGCACGCCTCGAGTGTCGCCAGCGGCTCGAACGTCTCGGCCGGATAGACGATGCAGGCGCCGTGCGAGGTCGAGGCCAGATTCCCGAGGACCATGCCGAAGCAGTGATAGAGCGGCACCGGGATGCAGACCCTGTCTCGCTCGGTGTACCCGAGCATGGCCCCGACGAAGTACCCGTTGTTGAGGATGTTGTGGTGGGTGAGCGTCGCCCCCTTGGGAAAGCCGGTGGTGCCGCTCGTGTACTGGATGTTGATCGGGTCGTCGAAGTCGAGATCGTCGCCGTGGGCCGCGAGGTCGCCGGTGTAGTGGGCGCCCGAGGCGAGCTCCTCCCAGTCGGGCGTGTCGAAGTAGATCGCGCGCTCGAGCTCGGGCAGCTGCGGGCGGACCTGGTCGACCATCTCGACGAAGTCGGAGTTCTTGAGGCGCTGCGAGGCGATGATCCACCGGCAGCCCGATTGCATCAGCGCGTACTGCAGTTCGTTCACGCGGTAGGCGGGGTTGATGTTGACGAGGATCACCCCGGCCTTCGCGGTCGCGTACTGGGTGAGAGCCCATTCGGCGCGATTCGGGCTCCACACTCCCACCCGGTCGCCCTTGCGCAGGCCGGCCGCGAGCATCCCGCCCGCGAGCCGATCCACCGCGTCGCCGAACTGGGCATACGTGTAGCGGACCCCATGGCCACAGTCGACGAGCGCCTCGGCATCGGGTACGCGGGCGATCGTCCGCTCGAGGTTGTGCCCGATCGTCTCGCCGAGCAGCGGATCCGCGCAAGCGCCGTGTGCGTAGGACAGCATCTCGATCTCCGCTCCTTCCTGGGTCTGAACGCCGATCCTACCGTCCGACCGTGCTCGTGCCACCGGTACGGTGTCGTCGCGGTGACGCTGTTACGCCAGGGACTCCTCGACGGACGCGCGATCGCACTCGCGGGCGGGGTTCCACCGCCGCTCCGCGACGCGCTGGGTGGGCTCGGCGCACGGGTGGAAGAGCTCGACCTCGTGCTCGAGCCGGGGCTCGACGAGGAGCGAGCGAGCGCGTGGGCCGGTTCAGTTGGCCCCCTGTATTCGCTCGTGTATGACGCCGGGCCGGCGTTCGGTGGCGGAGGGCCGGACGGTCTGCGCGAGTGCCTCGAGCGCGGGTGGGTCGCGGTGCGGGGCGTGGCGACCGGCGCTCTGATTCCCGCCGGCGCCGGCAAGGTCGTGCTGATCGCCCCCCGGCCGGATGCCGGTTCGTTCGCGGCGGCGGCCCGCGACGCGCTGGAGAACCTGGCGCGGACGCTGTCGGTGGAGTGGGCGAGGTACGGGGTCGGGACGGTCGCGATCGCGCCCGGCGCCTCGACCACCGACGAGGAGGTCGCGGAGCTCGTCTCGTTCCTGGTCTCGCCCGCAGGCGAGTACCTCACGGGCTGCGTGTTCGACCTGGGCGCGCTCATACGCAGCTCTTAGGCCGCTCACACGCGGCTGAGAGGGGCCGGGTCGAAGCTACCGGCACGCGTTAGCAACGACACCGAGGTACTTGACCCATGACTGACATCAACGCTCAGGCGCGGGGCCGGGCAATGCGAGACGCTCGCCTCGCCCGCGCCCGGATGATCCGCCGGCGCATCATCGGCGGGGCGGTGGCGCTGTTCGTCGCCGCGTGGCTTCTGATCACGATCGTGCTCGTGTCCGGGCACGACCCCGCGCTCGCCAAGCAGTCGTCGGCGAGCACGGTCGCATCGAGCTCGCCGAGCACCAGCTCCTCGTCGGGCTCGAGCTCCGGCTCCGGCTCCAGCTCCAGCTCGACCGGCTCGTCGAGCTCAACCTCGAGCTCGAGCGGCAACTCGGACAGCGGGACCGTCAGCAGCGTGACCACGAGTCAGTCATGAGCGCGACGATCGAACTGCCGGTCGAGCAGCGGGACGCGTTCGCGTGCTTCGGCTCGCGGTGCACGGTGATCGTGGCGGACGCCCGCGTGGCCGATGCGGCGGGGGCCGTCGCGCAGGCACACCGGCGGCTGCTCGATTGGCACGGCCAGTTCTCGCGCTTTCAGGCCGACAGCGAGCTGACCCGGCTTAACCGCGCGCCCGAGGAGACCGTGGCGGTGTCCCCGATGATGCGCCGCGTCGTCGAAGCTGCGGTGCGGGCTGCGGACGCCACCGGCGGGCTCGTCGACCCGACGCTGCTCAATGAGATCGAGCGCGCCGGCTATGACTCGCACTTCGAAGGAGACGGCATGCCGCTGGCGGTCGCGCTGGCGCTGGCGCCGGACCGCGCCCCCGGCGGCCCCGCGCCCGATTCGCCCTGGAAGCTCGTGCGGACCGACCGTCGCACCGGCACCGTGACGCGCCCGCCCGGGGTACGGATCGATCCGGGCGGTATCGCCAAGGGCGTGTTCGCCGACGAGGTCGCCTCGCTTCTCACCGGCTACGGCGCGTTCGTCGTCGACTGCGGTGGCGACATGCGGTTGGGCGGCCGGCTGGGGCTGGCGCGCGAGGTACATGTCTCGAGCCCCTTCGACGAATCGATCCTGCACACGTTCACGATCGCGGGCGGCGGCGTTGCGACCAGCGGGGTCGGCCGCCGCAGCTGGCTGGACCGGGACGGACATCCTGCCCACCATCTGCTCGATCCCGCCACGGGCCGGCCCGCGTTCACGGGCATCGTGCAGGTCACCGCGCTCGCCCCGACCGCGACCGAGGCCGAGTCGCTGTCGAAGGCGGCGCTGCTGAGTGGGCCCGGGCGGGCCGACCTGATCCTCGTGCACGGAGGAGCGATCGTCCTCGAGGACGGGAACTTCATCGTGCTTGAACCCGCCGACACTAGCCGGGCGCGCGGCTAGCCGGGGAGGCTGGCCTCGGGCGCCTCGGCCCATGGGACGATCACTGCGTCCTCGAGCGGGGAGTCGCGTGCGACCACGTACTCCGCGGGCTCGGTGTCGGACACGTTCTCGAGCACGTGGGTCTCGCGCGGCGGAACGTACACGAGGTCGCGCGGCTCGAGCATCAGCTCCTGCTCGAGGTGATCCCCCCACTTGACGCGCAGGGAGCCCGAGAGCATGTACACCGCGCTCTCGCAGTTCTCGTGGTAGTGGGGCCGGGACTGCGCGCCCGGCGGCACCCGGAACACGGCCATGTAGATGTTCTGCGCGCCCGTCGTGGCCTGCGAGATCTCGGATCCGCCGACCACGCCGCGCGGCACGTCATGGTCCGCGCCGGGCTTGACGACCTTCATCGGACCGGGAGTGACTCGACGACCGACATGCCCGGCGAGTCTAGTCGGTCGAGCCTGGCTTACCGGCGCTCGCGATCGGCGCCGGCCTGGGCCGCCACCTCGATCTGGAGCGGGCCCATCTCGTGGTCGACCTGGAGCGTCGTGTGGTGGATGTGGAAGCGCTCGTCGAGCAGGTCGTGGAGGGAGCGGCGCAGTTCGTGGCAGTCGTCGCCGGCGCGGACGACTACGTGCGCCGACAGCGCGGCGAACCCCGACGTGACCTCCCACACGTGGAGGTCGTGAACCTCCACGACGCCGGGTTGGGCGGCGAGCGCCTGCCCGATCTCGCCGGGGTCGAGTCCCGCCGGCGCGGCCTCCATGAACACCCTCCCCGACGCCAGCAGAAGGTCGTAGGCCGCTCGGAGCATCAACCCAGCGATCAGGAGCGAGGCGATCGCGTCCGCCCGGTTGAAGCCCGTCGCGAGAATCACCACGGCCGCGACTGCGGTCGCTATGAACCCGTACAGGTCGGTGAGGATGTGCCGGTAGGAGCCCTCGACGTTGAGGCTCCGCCCATGGCCCTGACCCCCGGCGAGGACCCGCGCCGCCACCAGGTTGAGGGGGATCCCGGCGAGCGCGACCACCAGCACCACGGTGGCGTGCACCGAGGGCGGCGAGACCAGGCGCCCGATCGCGCCGTACACGATCAGGCACGCGAGCACGAGCAGCGTCACGCCGTTGGCCTGTGCGCTCAGGATCTCGGCCCGCCCGAGCCCGTAGGTCATCGAACCGTACGCGCCCCGCGCCGCCAGTCGCGCGGCCCCGAGCGACAGCGCCAGCGCGGCGGCATCGGTCAGCATGTGCCCGGCGTCGGACAGGAGCGCGAGCGAGGAGGCCAGGATCCCGGCGACGATCTCGACCACCATGAACGCGAAGATCAGCGCCAGCGCGATCTTGAGAGCGCGCCGGTCGGCGTCGCGATGTACGTGTGAGTGGTCGTGCGCGATGGTCGGATCGTAGACCCGATTCCCGCGGGCGCAGCGGTCAGTTCATCGAGGGATCCGCCGGCATGCGAGCCAGGAGGGCGTAGCTTCCGCCCTTGCGGGTCAGGACCTCTGACCACAGGCCGCCGGCATCGCTCGAGAACGCATCACCGAGGTGTGCCGGCTCCAGAATCCAGTCCCCGCGCTCGAGCTCGCCGTCAAGCTGGCCGGGACCCCAGCCGGCGTGCCCGAGGAAGGCGCGGCCGGATCGGACGCCGGCGGTGAGCTCGTCGGACGAAGCGTTCGTGCCGAGGACGCCGACGTCGTCGAACGCCAGCAGCGCCGCATCGGTCGCCTCTTCGAACTCCGCCAGGACGATCACCGCCGAAGGCTGGACCGGGCCGCCGATGAACAGCCTGTCCTCGGGGTCGAGCAGCGGCTCGAGTTGCGGGACGGCTTCGCCGACGCTGGTTTCCGACGGACGGTTCAGCACCAGCCCGAGCGCGCCCTCCTCGTTGTGCTCGACCACGAGCACGACAGTGCGCCAGAAGTTTGGGTCCAGTAGCGCCGGACCGGCAACGAGCAACTGTCCTCTCACCGACTCCATCACGCCTCACGATTACCCGGATTCGAAGTGTGGCCCCCCTTTTGGGGCCCGCAAGCCTAGCCGCCTCGTGGTGCCCGGGGCGGAGGACGAGGGCTAGCGGCGGCTCTGCTTGGTAGGGACGACAACCGTTGCCGCGCGTCGTCGGCGAGCCGGGTCGCCTCCTCGGCGTTCCGCTCATCGTCCAGGTCCAGGCCGGCGAGCTCGGCGATCACCTCGAACAGATCGATGCCCAAGCAGATCTCCGCCTCCTCGGCTGCGCCCGCTCGCGACGCGGCGAACATGTCCTTCTCGCGCCACACGAGGATCTTCGTACCAGTACTTGCTCTAAACGCCACCGTCATCTTCTCACCCACCCGAGCTGGTTCTCGGACATGTCACCGCGCCATCGACACCCATGGTCACGCGGGCGGTCGCTCATCTTTAGAGCGGGGGGGCAGAACCTCTCCGGACACGGGCAGAGCTCCGGAAACGTGAGGGTAACACATTACACCGCAAAGCGGCGCGTCAGGAATCGTCAGAGATTTACAAGGATCACAGGAATGATTCCAAATTAGGCTCCAGGGCGCGGTCGACGATGCCGCTCCGCCGGGAGCCCGATGCCGCCGGCCTCAGATCTTGGCCGAGCCGGTGATGAGCGGCGCCGGCGCTCGCACCGCCACCGCGGCGTTGGCCTGAGGCGCATCGGGCTGGTCGGCGGGCGCCACCAGCCTGACGAAGGTCTCGACCACGTGCGGATCGAACTGGCCGCCGGCGTTCGACACGAGCTCGGCGACCGCGACGTCGTGGGACAGGGCCTTTCGATAGGGGCGGTCGGTGCGCATCGCGTTCCAGGTGTCGCAGCAGGTGATGATCCGGGCCTCGAGCGGGATGTCCTCGCCGGCGAGGCCGTCCGGGTAGCCGCCCCCGTCCCATCGCTCGTGATGCGAGCGGACGATCAGGCCCACCTGGCGCATGAAGCCGCCGACGCGCTCGAGCATCTTCTGGCCCTCGACGGTGTGGGTCTTGATGATCGTCCACTCGTGGGGGTCGAGCTTGCCCGGCTTGTTGATGATCTCCTTGGGGATGGCGATCTTGCCGACGTCGTGCAGGAGCGCGGCGAACTCGAGGTTCCGCTGCCGCTCGGGGCTCAGGCCGAGGTGCTCGGCGACCTCGAGCGCGAGGCTGACGACGCTCTTGCAGTGCTCGCCGGTGTAGCCGTCGTCGGCCTCGATCACGTCGCCGAGTACGAGCGCAGTCCCGCGATAGGCGCTCGAGAGCTCGAGCATGCT
Source organism: uncultured Solirubrobacterales bacterium (assembly GCA_963796575.1). GTDB lineage: Bacteria > Actinomycetota > Thermoleophilia > Solirubrobacterales > Solirubrobacteraceae > Palsa-465. The sequence goes on from CAWCMG010000028.1 coordinate 44,547, forward strand.
GTGCAGGCGCTGGTGGCGCTCGTGGGCGAACACCGCGAGCAGGCCGAGCAGCGGAACCAGCGCGAGGGCGGCCATCGGGGTGGTGTGGATGTCCTCGGCGACCACGAGCGCGATGCCGGACAGCGCGGCGTCGATCGCGTAGGCCCAGGTGTCGCGGAACACGGAGGAGATGGAGGCGCCACGGACGATCACCAGGCGCGCGGATGAGACAACGAAGTCGGCGAGGAACTGTGCCGCTAGCGCCGCGAGGAGCAGGGCCGGGCCGGCGTCGCCGGGCTGTACGTGCGCGAGCGCGAGCACCAAGACCGGGCCCACCACGAAGCAGGAATTCCCCGGGACCTGCAACAGCCTGGCGGGCCGAAGCTCGCCGGCTCTGACCGCTGGGAGCGTGGAGATTCCGAGCGCAACCGCCACCGCGATCGGGACGATCGCAAGGGGGAGGGCGAACAGCAGGGGAACGAACCCCAGCTGCGTCGCCCGAGCGCCACCGAACGGCGTGTCGAACCGGACGAGCATCGCGAGCACGAGAACGACCATGCACACCAGGGCCGGAGCGGTCGCGAACGCCCGGGGCGGCTGGATCAACCACACTGCGGCCGCCGCCGCGGCGAACACGGCGCTCCCCAAGACCGCATCGGCGACCTCCTTCGCGGCCATGCGCGAGCCCGCTCGCGCGAACGTGTCCGCGAGTAGCTCTTGCTCCTCGAAGCTCGGGTCAATCGACATCTCGGCTGAGATATCGATCCAGGGCATGTCAATCCTTAGTGTTAATGGAGGTTCCTGCCAAAACCTCGAACAAGCGTCCAATTGTTCTATCAGCGCTCGCCGGGACGGCAGTAGCGCCGATGACTCAGGCGTAACCCAACTGAAAAGGGCAAACCCGGCGTGAGCTGGGGACGCAAAGCCAGAGGTCTCATGAGCATGAGATAGCTCGGCCGCCACTAAGGCCATGGAGGGCTGTACGTGTCCAGTTTGCTTGCGTCCCTGATTCCGTCCCGCCGCCGTCTGCTCATCAAGGTTATGGTCGGCGCACTTGCGCTTGTCTGCGTTCCCGCCGCCTCGGCGCGAGCAGCCGGGTTGATCAACACCGATTCCTGCGACAACGCCACACTCACCCAGCCGTTCGCCCCGTGGGGCGACTCGGGCTACTACAAGCTGGTCCCGGGGGGTGACTTCGAGGGCAGCATGGCCGGGTGGACGCTCACCGGCGGCGCTGCCCGCGTAGCGGGTAGCGAGCTGTTCGGCGCGACCGGCTCGGTAGGGAAGTACTCCTTGTACCTCCCTGCCGGCGCGAGCGCTCAGTCGCCGTACACGTGCGTCGACTTCGCGTATCCGACGTTCCGGTTCTTCGCCAAGAACAACGGCCTGCTCTCGACCGTGCTCGTGTCGATCGTGTACAAGGAGCCGCTGCTCGGTGCCGTGGCTATCCCGATCGGCCCGGTCGCTCTGAGCCCCACGTGGGGCCCGTCGCTGCCGATGCTCACCGCGTCCGAGGTGCAGGGGCTGGTCAACGGCCTCCTCGCGAGAGGCACCCCGCAGGTGGCTCTCCGGTTCACCGCGTTGACCGGGTCCTCGGAGATCGACGACGTCTTCGTCGATCCGCGCGACATCTGGTAGGAGCCCTACCCCTCCGCCGCCCACCGTTACCAATTCCACCACGACACAGGTAAGGCCGCCTCGCACCTGGTGTGCGGAGCGGGCTTACTCGTTCCTTGGGGGGCGCTGCCGGCGCCTCCGCGGGGCCGGCCCGGCTCCCCGGCGGGGATCCGCCATCGGCAATTCGTCTAGTGCGTGTACCGGGACCCGCTAATGGGTCTAGAGCCCGTACGAGCGCCCGATCACCTCGAGCATGATCTCGTCGCTGCCGGCGCCGATCCGGTTCAGGCGGAGGTCGCGCCAGGATCGCTCGATCCCGTACTCCTTCATGTATCCGTTTCCACCGTGGATCTGGATGCAGTCGTCGGCGACCTCCACCGCGATCCGTGCGGCGTAAAGCTTCGCCATCGTGATCTCGCGTACCGGATACTCGCCGTTCTGGAACCGCCAGGCCGTCGTGTAGACCATCTGGCGGGCGGTCTCGATCTTGGTCGCCATCTCGGCGAACTTGTGCCGGATCGCCTGGAAGCGGCCGATCGGACGGCCGAACGCGGTGCGCTCCTTGGCGTACTCGAGCGTGCGGTCGAACACGTGCTGGGCGCCGGCGACCGAGCCCGCGGCTCCGATCAGTCGTTCGCCCTGGAGCTCCCACATGATGTGGTAGAAGCCCTTCCCTACTTGGCCGAGCACGGCCGACTCGGGAACGCGCACGTCTCCGAACGCGAGCAGCGCGGTGTCGGAGGCGTGCATGCCGAGCTTCTGCAGGCGCTTCTCGCGGACCACGCCCGGTGAGTCCATCGGCACCAGGAACAACGTGAATCCGTCGTGGGTGGGCGGGGCATCCAAATCAGCGTCGGTCTTGGTCACGAGCACGATCGCGTGGGCCCGGTGGCCGTTTGTGATGAACGTCTTGGAGCCGTTGATGACGTATTCATCGCCTTCTCGGACCGCGCGCGTCTTGATCCCGGCGACGTCCGAGCCGGCGTCGGGCTCGGTGATGCCGAGGCACAGAATTCTTCTGCCGGCGATCGCGGGCACGGCCCACTCCTGCTTCTGCTCCTCGGTCCCGAACGCGAGGATCGGTGGGATCGTCATGTCCGTCTGTACCGCGATGCCCATGCCCAGGCCGCCGCAGTGCGCGTGGACCAGCTCCTCTGCGAGGACCAGCGTCGTGTAGTAGTCGCCGCCCTGTCCGCCGTATTCGACGGGCTTGTCCAGCCCCAGGAACCCGAGCTCTCCCATCCGCTCGAACACCCAATCCGGGAACGTCGTCTCCTCCCACTCCTCGGCGTGGGGCTGCAGCTCCTTGATCACGAACCGGCGGATCGACTCGCGCAGCTGCTCGTGGTCGTCGGTGAAGATGAAATGCTTGCGCCGGGAGGCGAAGTCGGGCTTGAGAACATCTGCGGTGGCCATGACTCTGGACGCTACCGCAGCCGCCGCGCGAAGTAAACAGTAGAGCTTTCTACTTCCTGCTACGGGGCCGGGGAGGTAGCCTTCTCGGGCATGGCGTACGCCACGCTCCGCTACGACGTCGCCGACGACGGCGTCGCGACGATCGCGCTCGACCAGCCCGACACGCGCAACGCCCTCTCGGACGAGCTGCTCGACGAGCTGATCGCCGCGTTCGAGGCGGCCCGAGATGATCCGGCCGTGAGATGCGTAGTTCTCACCTCCACCCACGAGCGGATCTTCTCGGCCGGCGCGAATCTTGGCGGGTTCGCCGGTGAGGAGACGCTCGTCGAGAAGCACCTGGGGACCGCGCGGTTCCCGCGCCTGTTCCGGTTGATCGGCGAGCTCGGCAAGCCGACCATCTGCGCCGCCAACGGGCACGTGCTCGCCGGCGCGCTCGGGATCGCGCTCGCGTGCGATCTGATCCTCGCCCGGGACGGGGCGCGGTTCGGCACCCCCGAGATCAACGTCGGGGTGTTCCCGTTCATGATCATGGCGCTCATCTACCGCAACGTGCCGCGCAAGAAGACCAACGAGCTGCTGCTGCTCGGCGAACAGATCTCGGCGGCCGAGGCGGAGCGGATCGGGATCGTCAACAAGGTGTTCGCGCCCGACGAGTTCGAAGCCGGCGTCCGCGAGTGGGCCGAGAAGCTGGCGCGTAAGTCGCCGCTACTGATGCGGCTCGGGAAGGACGCGATGTTCCGCCAGCAGGACATGGCGTTCCTCGAGGCGCTCGACTTCCTGCGCTCTCAGCTCACGATCGCGTTCTCGACCGAGGACATCCAGGAGGGCGTGCGCGCGTTCTTCGAGAAGCGCGAGCCGGAGTGGAAGGGTCGCTGATGGCAACCGACACCGATACGGCGCCGACGAGCCTTCTCCGCCCGCTTGCCGAAGACCTGCGCGAGCGCCGCGCGCGGATCAAGCTCGGTGGCGGTCCGGAAAAGGTGGCGGCGCAGCACGCGCAGGACAAGCTGACCGCTCGCGAGCGGATCGAGTTGCTGATCGATCCGGGCACCTTCGTCGAGCTCGGGATCCACGGACGGCCGCACTTCTCCCAGCGCGCGATGGACGGTCGGGAGGCGCCCGCGGATGGCGTCGTGACCGGCTACGGCAAGATCGACGGCAGGCTGGCGGCGGTCGCCGCGTACGACTTCACGGTGATGGCCGGGTCGATGGGGATGACGGGCGAGCTCAAGGTGGCGCGGCTGCGCGAGCTGTCGCTGACCAAGCGGATCCCGCTGATCTGGCTGCTGGACTCCGCCGGCGCGCGTATCCAGGAGGCGGTCGGCTCACTGTTCGCGGGGACCGGTCACCTGTTCCGCGAGGAGGTGGTCAACTCGGGCGTGATCCCGCAGATCGCGGCGTTGATGGGGCCGTGCGCCGCGGGCACCGCGTACATCCCGGGTCTTGCCGACTTCGTGCCGATGGTTCGGGGGCGGGGTTCGATGGCGCTCGCGGGGCCGCACCTGGTCCGGGCCGCCGTCGGCGAGGACGTAACGCAGGAGGAGCTGGGCGGCTCGCGGATCCACTGCCGCAAATCGGGGGTGGGCGACCTCGAGGTGCAGTCCGATGAGGCGTGCATCGACGCGATCAAGCGGTACCTGAGCTACTTCCCCCAGAACTGTGAGCAACTCCCACCGATCACGCCGACCGACGACCCGATCGACCGCGCCGACGAAGAGCTGCTCGACGTCCTCCCCGAGTCGAACCGCAAGCCGTACGACATGTACGACGTGATTCGCCGGATCGTCGACGACGGCAACTACTTCGACCTCAAGCCGCAGTGGGCCAAGACGATCATCACCTGCCTGGCCCGGTTCGGGGGCCGTCCCGCGGGGATCGTCGCCAACCAGCCCAAGCAGCTGGGCGGGATCCTCGACAACGACTCCGCCGACAAAGCGGCCCGGTTCATCAACCTCTGCAACGCCTATGGCCTGCCGCTCGTATACCTGATGGACGTCCCGGGGTTCATGGTCGGAACCAAGGTCGAGCAGGCGGGGATCATCCGCCACGGGGCCAAGATGCTGTACGCGACGGCGAACGCCACCGTCCCGAAGATCACCGTCGTGCTCCGCAAGGCGTACGGCGCCGGCTACTACGTGATGTGCGGCCGAGCCTACGAACCCGACCTGATCGTCGCCTGGCCCTCGGCCGAGATCAGCGTGATGGGAGCCGAGGGCGCGGTCGAGATCATCTTCCGCAAGCAGGTCCAGGAGGCCACGGACCCCGCGGCAAAGCGCGCCGAGCTGATCGCGAACTTCCGCGAGATCATCGACGTCTACGTCGCGGCGGGCAACGACATGATCGACGACGTCATCGACCCGAGGGAGACGCGTCGCACGATCTGCCGCGCGCTCGAGCTGTCGGAGGGAAAGCGGGTCGAGCGGCCGTGGAAGCGGAGCGGGGTGGTGCCGGTCTGATGGGCGTCGAGGACCCGGTCATCATCACTTGTGCGATAAGCGGGGCGATCGCCAACCGCGACCAGTGCCCGGCGATCCCGTACACGCCGGAGGAGTATGCGGCCGAGGCGCGCCGGGTCGTCGACGAGGGCGGTGTGCACATCCACATCCACGCGCGCAAGCCCGACGGGACGCCGAGCTACGAGGTCGAGGATTTCCTGGCGATCCGCGATGCGATCCGGGGCGCCGTCGGCGACGCGGCGATCGTCAACTTCTCCACAGGCACTGTCGGCGTCCCGCTGGACAAGCGAATCGCCTACCTCGAGGCCGGCCGGCCGGAGGTGGCCGCGCTCAACATGGGCTCGATGAACTACGCCAAGTACTCGCGTAGTCGCAAGGACTTCGTGTTCAAGTTCGTGTTCGCGAATCCGTTCGACGAGATCGTCGAGCTGCTCGAGGCGATGCGCCGTCTCGGGATCAAGCCCGAGCACGAGTGCTTCGACGTCGGGCACGTGGGCTCGCTGGCCCCGCTCGTCGACATGGGCCTGCTCGAGCCCCCGCTGCACGCGGACTTCGTGATGGGCGTCGTCGGGGGGATCCCCGCGAGCGCGCGCAACCTCGCCGTGATGGCGGACAACCTGGCGCAGGTGCCGGATGCCGGTCGTCGTCACCACTGGGGCGTGATCGGGATCGGGCGCGACCAGTGGATGCTGGTGGCGGCCGCGCTGACGCTCGGCGGCTCGATCCGGGTTGGCCTCGAGGACAACTTCTATCTACCTAACACGAAGATGGCACGCTCGAACGGCGACCTGATCGCGAAGGCGCGGCAGATGACCGAGGACGCCGGCCGCCGTCCGGCGACGGTCGATGAAGCGCGCGAGCGGCTCGATATCGAGCGCTTGCAACCGGAGGCCTCGGCGGCATGACCGCGGCGCCGGCACTCGACGGCCTGCGCGTCATCGACCTGACCCGACTGCTTCCCGGGGGCTTCTGCTCGCTGCTGCTCGCGGACTTCGGCGCCGACGTGATCAAGGTCGAGGACACTGGCGCCGGCGATTATGTTCGCTGGGCGCCGCCGTATTACCAAGGCGCCGAGCACAGCGCGTCGAGCGGGCTGTTCCTGTCGCTCAACCGCGGCAAGCGCTCGATCCGGATCGACCTCAAGTCGGCTCGCGGCAAGGAGGTACTGCTGAGGCTGGTGCAGGGGGCGGATGTTCTGCTCGAATCGTTTCGCCCGGGCGTGATGGACCGCCTGGGCGTCGGCTATGAGCGCCTCCGCGAGGAGAACCCCGGTCTCGTCTATTGCGCGATCACCGGGTACGGTCAGGATGGGCCGAATCGGGACCGGCCCGGGCACGACATCAACTACCTCGGTCTCAACGGGATCCTCGGGCTGACCGGCGAGGCCGATGGTCCGCCCGTGTCGGCGGCTCCGCAGATCGCGGATCTTGGGGGCGGCGCGATGATGGCCGTCGCCGGAATCCTGATCGCGCTCCGGGAGCGCGCGCGCTCGGGTCAAGGCCAGCTGGTCGACTGCTCGATGTTCGACGGCTCGCTGTCGTTCCTGGCGATGCTCGCCGCCGAGATGCTCGCCGACGGCAGCACCCCGCGCCGCGGCGAGCTCCGGCTCGGCGGCGGCCTCGTCTGCTATCGGCCTTACCGGTGCGCCGACGGTTACGTCACGCTCGGTGCGCTCGAGCCCAAATTCTGGGCCGAGTTCTGCCGGGGCGTGGCCCGGGAGGATCTGCTCGACCACGCATTCGATCCGCCCGGCTCGGAAGCGCACCGGGCGGTCTGCGAGGTGTTCGCCACGCGCACCCGGGCGCAGTGGGAAGAGTTCGCGTCCGAGCACGACTGCTGCCTGGAGCCGGTGCTCGGGCTCGACGAGGCGCTCGAGGGGGACCAGGTCGCGGCTCGGGAGATGGTCGTCGAGCTCGACCAGCCGGGCGCTGAGGGCCCCGTCAGGCTGCTCGGAGCGCCGTTCAAGTTGAGCCGCACGCCGGCCGACCCGGTGCGCGCGCCGGGTCCCGGCCTAGGCGAGCACACGCGGCAGGTGCTGGCCGAGGTCGGCTACCCGCCCGAGGAGATCGACGCGCTGCTCGAGTCCGGAGCGGTCGCAGGGCCGGCCCCGGACGCGGTGCAGGGCTCGTTCATGGCGTGAACGCGATGGCAGCGGGGAACGGGTACCTGCGGATCTCGGAGCTGGCGGAGCGCTCGGGCGTCAGCGCGGGCACGATCAAGCACTACCTCCGCGAGGGGCTGCTCGGCTCCGAGGAGGACGTGGTTCGCACGTCGCGGAACATGGCCTACTACCCGCCGAGGTTCGTGCAGCGGATCCAGCTGATCAAGCGGCTGCAAGAGGAGCGGTTCATGCCGCTGCGGGTGATCCGCGAGCTGATCGGGTCCGATCCCGAGCGGGCGGCGCGGCTGATCGAGCTCGAGGACCGGATCCTCGAGCGCGCGATCGAGGCCCGCGAGACCGGCCGGATCTCCCGCGCGAAGGTGCGCGAGACGTACGAGCTGCCCCAGAACGTGCTCGAGCGGCTCGAGCAGCTCGGCGTGCTCGCGCCGAGCGCACGCGGCTACGACCAGGACGACGTCGCGATCATCGAGGCGATCTCACGCTTCCGCGCCGGCGGCTACGAGGAGGCGATCGGGTTCACCGTGTACGACACGCTCCGCTACCGCGAGGCGCTGGAGCCGCTGGTCGAGGAGGAGGTCAGGGTCCTGCTCGACCGCCTCGCGGGCAAGGTCGACGTCGACCGCGCCGTCCAGATCATCTCCTCGGGCGCCGAGCCGTTGCGCGAGCTGATCGGGGCGATGCACTCGAAGCTGCTGCTGGCCGCGCTGCGCCGCCAGCGCGGTTTGGTGAGTTACACTGACTGACCTGACTGACTGGTCAATCGAAATTCGACCCCGCCCATCCAGCCGTGCGCGCCGGCGCCGTACAGCTTAACGCCACCGAGGACACAGACCGGAACCTCGAGACCGCGGACCGGCTCGTGCGCGAGGCCGCCGGGCTCGGGGCCGAGCTCGTGGTGTTGCCCGAGAAGTGGAGCGTGCTCGGGACCGACGAGCAGATGACCGACGGGGCGGAGCCGCTCGACGGCAGGTGCATCTCGTGGGCCAGGTCGACCGCGCGCGAGCTCGGGATCGACCTCGTCGCGGGGTCGATCGTGGAGCGCGTCGACGACCGCGAGAAGGCGGCCAACACGAGCGTCCACGTCGGCGCCGATGGAGAGGTGCGGGCCGTGTACCGCAAGCTCCACATGTTCGACGTGGAGGTCGACGGAGACATCTATGCGGAGTCCGCTCACGAGGACGCCGGCGACGAGGTCGTGGTCTCGGAGCTGCCCGGCGGCGTGAGGCTGGGGATGAGCATCTGCTACGACGTCCGCTTTCCCGAGCTCTACCGGATGCTCGCGATGCGTGGTGCGCAGGTGGTTCTCGTTCCCGCGGCGTTCACGCTCGCGACCACCCGCGACCACTGGGAGGTGCTGCTGCGAGCCCGCGCGATCGAGAACCAGTGCTTCGTGATCGCGCCGAACCAGATCGGTGCGCATCCGCCCGGCCATCGCGCCGGCGGGCGGTCGCTGATCATCGATCCCTGGGGTCTCGTGCTTGCCTCCGCTCCCGACATCGAGACCGCGATAGTCGCCGAGCTCGACTTCGAGACGCTCGAGAGCGTCAGGAAGCGGATACCGGCGCTCACCCATCGCCGGCCCGACGTGTACGGCTGGAAGGCCTGAGATGGCGGCATCAGGCACCGCAGCCGCCGACAAGCGCCGGGTGATTCTCGACGCCGCCATGCGGGTGTTCGCCCGCCAGGGCTTCCACACCTGCCGCGTGTCGGACATCGCCGACGAGGCGGGCGTCGCCTACGGACTCGTCTACCACTACTTCTCCTCCAAGGACGAGATCCTCGACACGATGTTCCTCGAGCGGTGGAACATAATGCTTGCGGCGATCGCCGAGGCGGACCGGAGCGAGCGCTCGCCGCGCGACAAGCTGGGTGCGATTGCCGGGTTCATCGTCGACTCCTACCGGTACGAGCCCGAGCTGATGAAGGTGATCGTGGTCGAGGTCACGCGCGCCGCGAACACGTTCGGGCGCACCCATCTCGAGAAGATCCGCGAGGCATACGCCCAGATCGCGGGGATCGTCGAGCGCGCCCAGGCCGACGGTGTCTTCCGGTCGGAGATCACGCCGGACTTCGCGGCGCTCGCGTTCTACGGGTCGATCGAGCAAGTGCTGACCCGCTGGATCTTCGACCGCGACGCGGTCGAAGAGGACGAGCTCGAGGGTGCCAAGAGCATGATCGTCGAGACGATCTGCCGCGGGCTCGAGCGGATCCCGACACCGGCGGCTTCGAGCGTCGCCTCGATGTCTGATTGAATCCTCTCGTGATGACTGAGAGTCCCCTGGTCAAGCGACTGCTTTGGTCGGGCCTGCTCGCCGGAACCGGCGCGCTCGCAACGCTCCTGTCGACGCGCCTGTCCGCGATGATCTGGACGCGCGTGTTCGGCGAGGATCCGCCCGAGTGACCGAAGACATCGAGACTTCGAGCACGCAGCCCACAGTGGACGCCGCACCCGGTGCGGCCGACAGCATTCCCCTGCAGGCCCGCGCCGCCGCGCTCGCCGACGAGCGCCCGGAAGTGGCGGTGGGTGCAGCTTTCGCCGGCGGCCTCGTGGTCGCCATGATCCTCAAGCGCCTTGCCCGCTAACGACAACGGCACCCCAGAGAACCTGGTCAATGCGGTGACCGAGGTCTCCGACCGGGTCAGCAACCTGGTCCGGGACGAGTTCGAGCTCGCCAAGGCCGAGGTCACGATCAAGGCCAAGAGCCTCTTCAGGGGGACGGTGGCGGTCTTCGCGGGCGCGGTGTTTGGGGTGTTTGCGGTGTTCATCGGGCTGGAAGCGGCGGCGTGGGGGCTCAACGCGATCCTCGTCCCCGGTGCCGGCAGCATCTGGGAGGGTTTCCTGATCGTGTTCGGCGTGCTCGCGTTGCTCGCGATCGCGTCGTTCCTGTTCGCCTGGACCAAGCTGAAGGCCGGGGCGCCGCCGGCCCCGACGATGGCGATCGACGAGGCGAAGCGGATCCGCGAGACGGTCTCGTCCAGGACGGAGATCGGAGGCTGATGGCCGCGGCGCGCACGCCGGACCAGATCCGCGCGTCGATCGAGCAGAACCGCCAGGAGCTTGGGCAGTCGCTCGACAAGCTTCGAGCGGAGGTGACCGAGCTCACCGACTGGCGAGGCCAGATCCGCCGCCACCAGCGGGAGGTCCTGATCGGTGCGGGGATCGCCGGATTCGTGCTCGGCGGCGGATTCGCGGCACTCGGCGCGCTCACGTTCGGGCGCGGCCGGCGCCGCCAGCTCGGTCGCTGAGCAGCCGCGAGTGCCAACGCTCTACCGCTGCACGACGCCGACCAACTGGCTGTGCCCGTGCGGCCGGGTCGCCCGTGCGCTCGCGCGCGACGGGATTGAGTTCGAGCAGGTCGTGGTCCCCCAGCGGCGCTCGCGCCGGCCGGAGGTCGTGGCGCTCACCGGTCAGCGGCGGGTGCCGGTGCTGGTCATCGACGGCCAGGCGATCTGCGACTCGCGCCGGATCGTCGAGCACCTCGAGTTCCGCCGCGTCAGGTCCGAGGATCCACCACCCATTTCTTCGCCGGCCCCCCGGTAGGGGTCGCCAGCGCCGCCGGAAGCTGCTCGAGCGAGATCGTCGGGCCGAGGAGCGTACGCCACAGTGCCTCGTCGGCGGCAAGCGCCGCGAGCGCCTGGTCGACCTCCTCGGCGGAGTGATGGAAGGAACCCCGTAGCTCGAGCTCCTCGTAGTGGAGGGGCCCCGTCTGGAAGCTGACCTCAGTGCCGCTCGGGCAGCCGCCGACGAGGACCACCACGCCACCCGGTGCGGCCGCGGCGGCGGCAGCGCGCCAGGCTTCGGCGCGGCCCACGGCCTCGAACACAAGCCCGTGCCGGGTCAGCTCCTCAGCGGCGGTTGCGCCCAGTTCCGCGGCCTGCGCGCGGCGTTCCGGATGGGGGTCGGCGACGGCCACGTTTCGCCCCTGCGCGATCAGGAGCGAGGTCAGCATCAGCCCCATCGGGCCGCCGCCGAGCACGCCGACGTCGGTGGTGTCGCTCCCACGGTGGAGCGCGTGAACCGCGGCGGCGAGCGGCTCGGCCATTGCCGCCGCCTCCGCGGGCAGGCCGTGCGGGATGGGGTGAAGCGCCCGCGCCGGCGCCCCGATCCGCTCGGCGAACCCGCCGAGCACCCAGGTCGGGTCTCGGCAGATTTGCGCCCGCCCGGCGCGGCACGGGCCGCAGGCCCCGCACGCCACCGAGTCGGAAACGAGCACCCGCTCTCCGGTGTCCGTGCGTACGCCCGCGGTCTCGTGGCCGAAGCGGCACGGATACGGTGGCAGGATCCGGTGCCCGTGGCGCCACATCTTGACGTCGGTCCCGCACGTGGTCGCGGCCTCTATCTCGACGATCACCTCGCCCTCCGGCTCCGGGACGTCTTCGACCCGCAGGTCGCGGGGACCGAACAGGACCGCCGCCCTCACGGCTCCACCACGACCTTCAACCCGCCCGCGCGCCGCTGGAGCTCGAGCGCGCGCCCGGTCTCCTCGAGCGGCAGCCGGTGCGAGACGAGCGTGGGTGGGTCGATCCGCCCGCTTGCGATCAGCTCGAGCGCTGCTCGCATGTCGCCGGGTCCCGCGGAGTAGCTGGCGGTGACGGTGATCTCGCGCAGGTAGAGCGCGGTGGCGTCGAGCCGGGGAGGAGCGTCGGGGGCGGGCGGCGCGTAGAAGCACAGCGTGCCGCCGGGCGCGACCGCCGCGGCGGCCGCCTCGATCGCCTCGGGCTTGGGCGTGCACGCGATCGCGACGTCGACGAGCTCGTTGCCGTGGCGCTCGGCGCCCCAGTCCTCGGCGAGCTCCAGACGCTCGTCGCGTGGCTCGCGCACCCACACGACCTCGACCCCACGGGCGTGGGCGGCCGCGATCTGGAGTAGGCCGTTGACGCCGGCGCCGACCACCAGCAGGGAGTCGCCGGCGCGCAGCCCCGCCCGGTCCTGCGCGCGGAGCACGCAGGCAAGCGGCTCGATGAACGTGGCAGTCACCGGATCGAGGCCGTACGGGAGCTCGAGCAGCTCGGTTACCAGCTCCGCGCTTATGCGCACGCGTTCCGCGAATCCCCCGGGATCGAGGCGGGTCGCGCGAAACTGGTCGCACAGGGTCTCGTGGCCGCGCCGGCAACGGCGGCATTCGCCGCACGGAGTGTGGTGATGAATCGCCACGCGGGCGCCAACCGCCGGCGCCGTGACCCCATCACCGAGCGCGCGCACGGTGCCCACGACCTCGTGGCCGAGCACCGCCGGCAGCCGCGGAGCGATGTACCAGTCGGTCACGTCGGAGCCGCAGACGCCGCATGCGATGACGTCGCAGACCACCTCGCCCGGTCCCGGCTCGGGCTCGGGCGCCTCCTCGATCCGGACGTCGCCGGGGGCGAACGACCGCGCGACTCTCATCCGGGGCGGGCGGTGTGCGCGGCGAGCGCCTCGGTGCCCGGTGAGCGAACGATCCCCCGTTCGGTCACGAGCGCGGTGACCAGCGCCGCCGGCGTGACGTCGAACGCGGGGTTGCGGCAGCGCGTGCCGGCGGGCGTCAGGGGTTGCCCGGCCGCCGCCCTCACCTCCTCGGGATCGCGCTCCTCGATCGCGATGCGAGCGCCGTCGGGCGTGCTCAAGTCGACCGTGGAGGTGGGGCCGGCGACGACGAACGGGATGCCGGCGGCGTGCGCGGCGAGCGCCAGGCCGTACGTGCCGACCTTGTTGGCCACGTCGCCGTTGGCGGCCACGCGGTCGCAGCCGACGATCACGGCATCGACCGCGCCGGCGGCGATCAACCCGGCCGCCGCCGAGTCGACGATCAGCTCGTGTGGGATGCCGAGCGCCGCGAGCTCGTACGCCGTCAAGCGCGCGCCCTGGAGCAGCGGGCGCGATTCAGTGGCGAGCACGCCCTCGAGCGAGCCGCGCTCGGCGAGCTCGGCGATCACGGCCAGCGCCGTGCCTCGACCGGGCGCTGCGAGCGCGCCGGTGTTGCAATGGGTCAGGATCCGTCGGGCGTCGGCCAGCAGGTCGGCGCCGTGGGCCGCGATCGCGTTGCTGGCGGCTTCCTCTTCGGCGTCGATCCGGCGGGCCTCCTCGAGCGCGGCGTTGCTGAGCTCACCGCCCGATTCGGCGCGCTTCCGGACCGCCGCGTGCATGCGATCGACCGCCCACGCCAGGTTGACCGCGGTCGGACGGGCATCCCGGAGCAGCCCGCAGGCTTGCTCGAGCGTCTCGAGCGAGGGATCGCGCGCGAGCTCGAGGACGATGCCGTAGGCGGCGGCAACGCCGATCAGCGGCGCACCACGGATCGCGAGGCGGCGGATAGCGGTCGCCACGTCCTGCGCGGTCCGAAGCTCGAGCCGGCGCTCCTCCCAGGGGAGCGCGGTCTGGTCGATCGCCCACAGCGCGGTGCCGTCGAAGCGGAGCGCGACGACGCTCGCGGGCGTGGCCCGGGTCGTGGCCATCAGCCGATGCTATCCCGCGCCCCCGGGGTATGCTGTTCGCACCGCGCGGGGCCGCGGACGGCCCTCAAGGGGCCTTTAGATTTGCGCCTTCGACTGCTGATCCTGTTCGTGCTGGCGGGGATGTGCCTTCCCGCGGGCGCTGCGCGGGCGAATGGCGGGCCGATCATGCCGCTGTCGCAGGTGCAGCCCGGAATGAACTGCACCGGCGAGACCGTGATTCAGGGCACGGCGATCTCGTCTTTCAACGTTCAGGTGGTCGACGTCGTGGACGCGCCGGGCGAGGGACCGAGGATCCTCGTGCAGGTGTCCGGGCCGGCGGTCGACACCACCGGCGTCGCCGAGGGGTTCTCGGGCTCGCCGGTCTACTGCCCCGACTCGTTCGGCACGGCCGAGAACGCGGGCGCAATCTCCGAGGGGATCGGGCAGTACGGAAACAACGTGGTGCTCGTGACGCCGATCGAGCAGATGCTCGGCGAGCCCGTCGAGCCGCCGCCGGACCTGCCGCGGCTGGCGGTCAAGCCGAGGCCATTGCTCGCGCCGCTGACGGTGGGCGGGCTGTCGCCGGCCGTGTTCGGACTGGTTCAGCGAGCCGGCGAGCGCGCCGGCCGGGTCATCCTCGCCGCCCCGACCGGCGCCGGCCAGGTCACCAACTTCCCCGTGCAGCCGCTCGTCCCAGGGGCGTCGGTGAGCGCCAGTTACTCGTCCGGTGACGTCCCGATGGGCGCGGTTGGCACCGTCACTTACGTCGACGGGCCAACCGTGTACGCCTTCGGGCACGAGCTCGACGGCGCCGGCCGGCGATCGCTGCTGCTCCAGGACGCGTACGTCGACTACGTGGTCAACAACCCGGACCCGACGACCGCCCCGAGCTACAAGCTCGCTTTCCCCGGCCACACCGAGGGCACGCTCTCGAGCGACACGCCGAATGCCGTGATCGGGGAGGTGGGGGCGCCGCCGTCGACGATTCCCGTCGACGTGACGGCCGACGACCTCGACACCGGCCAGGCGCTCGCCCTCGACACCCAGGTTGCCGACGAGACCGACATCGGCCTGCCGCTCGGGAGCTCGCTGGTCGACACGCTCGCGCCGCTCGAGGTGGCACAGGCGGCCACGCAGATCTACGACGGCCCGCCGGCAAGCGAGTCGGGCGACATGTGCCTGCACATCTACCTGCGCGAGAGTCGCGAGCCGCTCGGGTTCTGCAACCGGTACGTGGGCACGGGCACCGCCGGCGACGAGGGCCAGACGCCGCCGGAGCTTGCGAGCGCCGCCTCGGCCGACGTGACGAGCGCATTCGAGGACCTCGAGCAGGTCGATTTCGCCGCGCTGCACGTCACGCACGTGGTCGCCGATCTCCACGCCTCGCGGGGCCTGGCGATGGCGTCGATCCTGTCGGCGCACGCTCCGCTCGAGGTCAAGGGGGGGAGCACGGTCAGGGTTCGGCTCGAGGTGCGGATCTACCGAGGAGCGCGCCGGACGGTCTCGTTCCGGCTACGGATTCCCACCGGCGCCCGCGGCCCGATCGTCATGGCGATCCACGGACCGGTCGCGCCGGCGCCGGCAACCTCCAGCGGTCTCTCGTCGCAGCTCGTGATAGCGCTGTCGCCGAGCGGCGGGTCGGGGTCGTCCGGGGCCGGGATCACGTCGACGCCGATCTCCTCGCTCGACGAACTGCGCGCCGCGATCGCGTCGATCCCGAGCTACGACGGGCTGTACGCGAACGTGCTCGGACACGCCAAGCGCCGCGCGTTCCGCGACCCTTCGCTGCTGATAACGGGCCGGACGACGCTCCCGTTCGTGGTGGAGAAGCCCTAGGGGCGGCCGCGGCCGCGAGCGCCTACAGGCGGTTCTCGATCGTGAGCGGCGCCGGTTCCTGCGGCGCCGGCTCGGGCGCGGCCTCGCCGCCCGAGTCCTCGACCCCGAGTGCCGTCTGCAGCTCGCCGGACTCGTACATCTCGGTGACGATGTCACACCCGCCGACGAACTCGCCGTCGATGAACAGCTGCGGGATCGTCGGCCAGTTCGAGAGACCCGAGAGCTCCTGGCGGATCCGCGGATCGGGCAGGATGTTGACGGCCGCGAACGGCGTGCCCACATGCTGCAGGATCGTCACCGTGCGAGCGGAGAAGCCGCACATCGGCTGATCTGGAGTCCCCTTCATGAACAGGATCACGGGGTTCTCAGAGATCGCGCTCTGGATCGCCTCGCGGATCTGTGTGGTCTGCTCGTCGCTCATGCGATGTTCTCCGTTTCCGAGGCTTTTGTTTGGATTGACAGGGCGTGGATTCGGTCCCCGACCTCTGCGCCGAACACGTCGTAGACGAGCCGGTGCTGCGCGATCCGAGATAGGCCCCGGAACGCCCGCGCCGACACGACCGCGTTGAAGTGATGGCCGTCTCCGCTGACGTCAGCGGTTGCGCCGGGGATGCCCGCCTCGATCCGCTCCTTGAGCTCCTCGGGGGTGGCCGGCGCGTCGGTGGCTGCCATACTCATTAGCGTAGCGAGAAGCCATCGCTATACTGAATGAAGCAAGCTGTCGATACCGATTCCCATGATCACACTGACCGACAAAGGTGCGGAGAAGGTCCGCGAGTTCCTCGCCTCACAGAGCACTGTGGCCGAGACCGCCGGGCTTCGGGTCGGCGTTCGCGGCGGCGGTTGCTCGGGTTTTCAGTACGCGCTCGCGTTCGATGAGCAGCGTGCCGGCGACACCGTGTTCGAGGACAAGGGAATCCGCCTCCTCGTCGACAACCCGAGCCTCGCGTACGTCAGGGGCTCCGTGATCGACTTCGTCGACGGCCTCCAGGGCGCCGGCTTCAAGGTGGACAACCCGAACGTGGTCGCTGCCTGCGGCTGCGGCTCCTCGTTCCGCGTCGCCGAAGAAGAAGAAGTCTCCGCGGTCTGATCGCCGGCGCCCCGGCGCCCCGGGGTTTGTCCCTCGGGGTCTTTTTGGGCCCGGCGGGCGAAATTCGTCTAGCTCCGATGGCAGCGGTCTGCGGGCCGGTGTCGCGCGGTCGCGTTGCCGGCTCTTGGGCGGCGATTGGCGCGCTATGCAGGTTCCCGGACCTCGCCGCCAGGGGGCGCCGGCGCGAGTCCGCCGGCGATCACCTGCACAACCTGCCAAAAGAGACGCCAGGCCCAGGCCGTGTCAGACCGCGCACCCCCCACATGCCAGACATGCCACGGTCCCGCTCGCCGGTGCCAATGTCAGGTCGTGCATGGCCCGGCGGGGCCTGAGCGACCCCAAGCATGTCCCAGATGCTTTTGGTACCAAGAGTTCGGTGCGAAGTGCGCGTTCGGGCGTCCTACGCGGCGTGTCCGCCGCATGCAGCCCGCGCCGGCGCCGGCCGGCGCTCAGATCGGCGTCGCGTGCAGCGATCGCCACAGGAACAGGCACGCGAGCGTGCGATACGGGCGCCACGGCTCCCCGATCTCGGTGACCTCGGCCGGCCCGGGCAGCGCCGGCAACCCGTAGAGGGTCATGACCGCCTTCCGGATCCCCAGGTCGCCGACCGGTAGCACATCGGGCCGCTGCAGGTGGACGATCAGGAACATCTGGGCGCTCCACAGGCCGATGCCCTTGACCGCGACGAGTGCGGCGATCACGTCCGCGTCAGGGAGGTCGTCGAGGCTGTCGAGATCGAGCGAGCCGTCGAGGACGTGCTCGGCCAGGGACCTGAGATAGCGAACCTTCGCGTTGCTGAGGCCAGCGGCGACTCGCAGCTCCTCCGGGTCTTCGGCGAGGATTTCGGCCGGCGCCGGCACCCGGCCGCCGTACCGGTCGCGCAGCCGGTTGTAGATCGCGGCAGCGGCCGCGTTCGAGAGCTGCTGGCCGGCGATCGCACGAATCAGCGTCGCGTAGCTGTCGCTCGGGAGGCCGGCGCGGAAGTCCTCCAACCCGTCGGTCCCGATCGAGTCGATCAAGCCTCGGAGCACCGGATCGGCGGCACGGAGCGCGGCAACGGCATTCGCCGCCTCGCGAGAGACCGCTTGTTCAGGGCCGGCCGGCAACGACCCCGGGGACTCCGGTCTCGGTCGAGTACGCCGGCTGGATCCGCAGGTCGGGCAGGATCTCGTCGGAGTCGAGTGCGAGCTTCCGGCCGTCAACCGTCCACGGTCTCCGTCACGGTCAGCGCGGCGCCGTCGAGAGCGCCCAGGGCGCGCCCGACCGAGCACGAGATGCACGTGAACGTCGGCGTGTCGCGCAGCGTGTAGGAGCTCGACTCGGTCGTCCGCAGGCGCTGGACCAAATCCAAGAAATCCGCGGGGTTGTCGGTCTCGAATGCGACGACGAACTCCTGGTCGTCCAGCCCGAACGAGTAGCTCGTGTTGAGATCGACCGACGGGTACTCGCGCCCGAGCTTGATGTGCTCCTGCATGATTCGCCACCGCTCGTCGGCCGGCAGCGCGTACCACGCGCGCGTCTTCACGAACGGATACACGAACAGGTACTTGCCGTGCGCCGGGCGGACCTCGAGTCGCGACTCCTCCGAGTACTCGGACGGCTTGGTCATCGCCAGGAACGAGTACGGGACCTCGCACCATTTCATCAGCCCGCTCTGGGCCAGGACCACATGGAACTCGTGGATCCGCTCGAGGTTCTGAGCCTGACTCAAAAGCATCAGATCGGCGTCGCCGCGGGTCCCGACGAGCGAGAACGCCCGTAGCAGGTGACCGTCCGAGAAGTCCTCGCAGGCGGCGATGAACTCGCGCTTGTCGTCGGCCCGCCGCTCATCATCGAGCCGCCGCCAAGCAGGATCCACCTTCAAGAAGGTGTATTTGACGAAATGTCTAACCGGCATCGGTGTATTGGATACTACGCGCGGTCCCGCGCCGGTCATGATACGCGCGGCCTCGCGCGCCCCCATGGTCTGCTCTCCCAACCTCTACCATTACACCCGATGCGAGTAGCGATTCTGTCGCCTTACTCGTGGACGTATCCGGGGGGCGTCACGAGGCACATCGAAGCGCTCGCGGAGCGCTTCATCGCGGACGGCCACCACGTTCGGGTGCTCGCCCCGTACGACCCGCCCGGCCGCTACTCGTCGGCCCTCCACCGCGGCGCCCGCCCGCAGGACATGCTGGGTGGGCGGGGACCCGATTATTTGGTGTCGCTCGGCCGGACCCTGTCGCTGAAGGCCAATCAGGCGGTCTCGAACATCTCGATCACCCCGTACGCGATGGCGATCGCCTTGCAGGAGATCCGTACCGGGAACTACGACGTCGTCCACGTCCACGAGCCGCTGGCGCCGGTGGTGCCGTGGTGCATCACCGACTGGACGAGGGTCCCGATCGTCGGCACGTTCCACACCTACAACGAGAACCGGATCTCGAACGGGATCGCGACCGCGCTCGGGGCACGCCGGATGCTAAACCGCCTCCACGTCCGGATCGCGGTCTCGGAGGCCGCGGCGTGGACCGCGAGGCGGTTTTTCGGCGGTCACTACCGGATCATCCCCAACGGCGTCCACGTCGAGCCTGAGCGAGCCGCGCTCGGAGCGCTGCGGCCGCAAACCGAGAAGCTCAAGATCGTGTTCGTCGGTCAGGCGGTCGAGCGCAAGGGGCTGCCGCTGCTCCTGCGCGCGTTCGAAGCGCTGCGCGAGCACATCCCGACCGAGCTGACCGTGATCGGCCCCTCCGAGCACGAGCTCTCGCCGCTGATGCTTGACATGCGTGACGTGCGTGCGCTCGGCAAGGTCGACGACGAGACCAAGCGGATGGAGCTCGAGGCCGGCGACGTGCTGTGCGCTCCGTCGCTCGGAGGAGAGAGCTTCGGGATGGTCCTGACCGAAGCGTTCGCGGCGGGCACGCCCGTGATCGCCTCGGACATCGCCGGCTATCGCGACGTCGTCCATGACGGAGTCGACGGAATGCTCGTGCCGCGCGGTGACGCGCAGGCGCTCGCCGAGGCGCTCCGCGATCTCTACGAGGAGCCGGTCCGGCGCGCCGAGATGGCCCGCGCCGCCGCGCTCGGCGCGGAGCGGTTCGCCTGGCCGCGCGTCGCCGCCCAGGTGATGGAGGCCTACGAGGACGCGATCGCCGTCCCCGAGCCGGCGACGAAAGCCCAGCGCGCGGCGGTCCGCGTCGGCGCCCGCGCCGCCGACCTGAAGCCGAGGATCCCCGCCCAGCGGCTGGCCAGCCTCGAGCCGCCGCTCACCGGCCCGCAAAGGCACAGCAAGGCGCTCGGCGTCGCACGCCGCGTCGGCCTCGCCACCGTGTCGATCGGTGGCGCCGTGCTGGCGTTCCTTGCGCTTCAGAAGATCGGCTTGACCAACATCGCCTCGGCGCTGATCACCGCGAGCCCCACGCTGGTGCTGCTCGGCCTCGCGATCATGTGCAGCGCGATGGTGCTGCGCGCCGTCTCCTGGCACGCCATCCTCAAAGCCGCGCTGCCGCGATCGCGCGTGCGGATGTCCGACGCCGCCCAGGGCACGTTCATTGGCGTGCTTATGTCTTCGACGCTGCCGGCCCGCCTGGGCGAGCCGTCGCGCGCGCTGGTGGTGGCCAGACGCACCGGGAAACCACGCGAGAACCTCCCGATCGTGCTCGGCACGGTTGTGTCGCAGACCCTGCTGAACATCGTCGCGCTGATCGTCCTGGGCGCGATCATGTTCTCGTCGGTCAACTTCTTCAACGGCCACCAGAACGCCCTCGTGGTGGCTGCGATCGCGCCGCTTGCGCTCCTGATCGTCGTGCTGATCATGCCGGTGGTGCTGCGCGGTACCGGCAGCAAATCGCGCTCCTCGCGCGTGCACGCGCTCGCCGCGCAGGTCCGCGGGGCGATGGCGCGCGTCCGCGCCGGCCTGATCGTGTTCCGCCGTCCGCGCCTCGGCGCGACCGCAACGGTTGCGCAGCTGGGGGCGTGGGCGCTTCAGTGCCTGTCGTGCTGGGTGCTGCTGGTCGCGCTCGGGCTCGACAAGCACGGCGCCGGCATCGGGGCCGCGGCCGCGGTCCTGTTCGCGGTCAACATCACCGCGGTCCTGCCGGCCACGCCGGCGAACCTCGGCGTGTTCCAGGCCGCGTGCGCCGCCGTGCTCCACACCGGCTGGCACATCGGCTACGGGGACGGCGTCGCGTTCGGCGTGATCCTCCAGGCGGTCGAGGTCACGACCGCAATCCTGATGGGCATGCCGGCGCTGCTGAAGGAGGGCATGTCGTGGCGCGAGGTCAGGCTCCGCGCGATGCACACGACGCCGGTCAAGCTGCCGGCGCGTCCGAGTCCACGCAAGCCGGCGCCGGCCGGGCGCGGAATTAGCGCAAGCTAGCCTCGGCCATCGCCCGCTCGCCGTCGGCGTCGCCGGCGCCCTCGTCCACGACCTCGGGCTCCGCGTCGGTGAGCTCATCCAACCGGCTCGGGTCCTTGTCGGTGCCGGCGATCAGCTCGTCGGCGGCCTGCCTGCCGGTCTTGGGCAGGAAGCCCGACTTCATCCCGAAGTACACGGCCTGCGGGTGGTGGGCGACGATCGCGAGCGTCGACTGCTCGGGCTCGACCGCATAGCCGCCCGACAGACGCAGCCCGATCGACGGAGCGTCGAGCAGTCTGAACACCTTCTCGTGCTCTGACTGCTCCGGGCAGGCGGGATAGCCCCACGAGTAGCGGCGGCCCTGCGCGGACTCGATGCCGAGATCCGAGCGAACGCGCGAGTGCAACCACTCGGCCATGCCCTCGGCGGTCTGCACGCCCAGCCCATGCACGAACAGCTGCTCGGCGAACTCACCCTCGGCCTCGAGCCGAGCCATGAGCTCCGTTACCTCGTCGCCGGCGGTGACCGCCTGAAGCGCGACCACGTCGATCTCTCCGGAGCCGAGCGGCCGGTAGAAGTCGGCGAGGCAGATCCGGTCGTGGCGGGGCTGGCGCGGGAACACGAGGCGCTCGAGCTCGCGCTCGCCGGGGGCGTCCGGGTCCCACACGATCAGCTCGTTGCCGTCTGAGTTGCAGGGGAAGTAGCCGACGAGCGCGCGCGGGTGCAGGTAGGTCTGCTCGCGCCACATGCGCTCGAGGCGAGGCTTGAAGTCCTCGCCCACGAGTCGCTTCCATTCCTCGCCCTTGACGCCGCGCCCACCCCAGTGGAGCTTGAACAGCACGTGCGTGTCGAGGTGGCGGTAGACGTCGTCCATCGGCACCTCGAGCTCGCGCGCGCCCCAGAACGGCGGGGTCGGGATCGGGCTGTCGGTGGCGGCGGCGCTCCGGACGGAGGCGTCGGTCACGGGCGGCGCGTCGTCGTCGGTGCTCACGGGCTGCTCGCGCAACCGCTTCGCGGCGTCGCGGGTCTTGGCGATCAGCGCCTCGCGCGCCTCGCCGTCGACGAGCTGGTCCATCTTCGAGAGTCCCTCGAACGCGTCGCGGCAATAGAACACGCCGGCCCCGTACATCTCGTCGGACTCGGTGCCGTTCGGGTACAGGATCCGAAGGCCGAAGTTTCGGTTGATCGCGGCGCCGCCGATCAGAAGCGGGAACTCGAGGCCCTGGGAGTGGAGCTCCTGGACGCACGCGGGCATCTGCTTGGAGGTTGAGACGAGCAGCGCACTCAGGCCGATCGCGGTCGCCTTGTGCTCGACCGCGGCATCGATGATCGTCTGGATCGGGACCTGCTTGCCGAGGTCGACGACGGTGTAGCCGTTGTTGGTGAGGATCGTGTTCACCAGCGACTTGCCGATGTCGTGGACGTCGCCGAACACGGTCGCGAGCACGACGGTCCCCTTGGTGTAGCCCTCGATCTTGTCGAGGTACTGCTCGAGCTGGGCGACCGCGCGCTTCATCACCTCGGCCGACTGGAGCACGAACGGGAGGATCAGCTCGCCCGCGCCGAACTTGTCCCCGACCTCCTTCATCGCCGGCAGGAGCACGTCGTTGAGCGTCGGCACCGCGCCGATCTTCTCGACGCTGCGGTCGATCCAGTCCTCGACGCCCTCCCTCTTGCGGCGCAGGATCTGGTAGTGGAGCGCCTCCTCGGGCTCCATCCCGGCGGTCGGATCGGCCTTCTCTTCGGCCTCGGCGGGGCCCTTGGACTCGAAGTGGGCGATGTAGCGCTCGAGCGCGTCCTCGCGCCGGTTGAGCACGAGGTCGTCGGCGAGCTCGCGCTCCTCGGGCGGGATCTCGCCGTACGGCGTGATGTGGTTGGGGTTGACCATCGCCAGGTCGAGGCCGGCCTCCACACAGTGGTGCAGGAACACGCTGTTGAGCACGCTGCGGGCCGGAAGACTGACGCCGAAGCTCACATTGCTGACCCCGAGCGAGGTCTTCACGCCGGCGATCTCGTTCTTGATCAGCCGGATCCCCTCGATCGTCTCGACCGCGCTCGGCCGCCACTCCTCATCGCCGGTGGTCAGCGTGAACGTCAGGCAGTCGAAGATCAGCACCTCGGGATCGAGGCCGTGCTCCTCGCAGCAAAGCTGCGTGATCCGCTGGGCGACCTCGAGCTTGCGCTCGCGGGTCTTGGCCATCCCGACCTCGTCGATGGTCAGCGCGATCACCCCGGCGCCGTGCGCCTTGGCCAGCGGCACCACCTTGTCGAGCTTGGCCCGCCCGGCCTCGAGGTTGATCGAGTTCACGATCGCGCGCCCCGGGATCTGCTGGAGCGCGGTCTCGATCACGTCGGGCTCGGTCGAGTCGATCTGGATCGGCGCGGGCTGGGTCAGCGAGATCCGCTTGACCACCTGGCGCATCTGCTCGGCCTCGTCCTGGCGCTCGGTGAGTGCGACGCACACGTCGAGCACGTGGGCGCCGCCGGCGACCTGGTCCTCGGCGACCGTCAGCAGCCCGTCGTAGTCGTCGGCAAGCAGCAATTCCTTAGCCTTCCGCGACCCCTGCGAGTTGACCCGCTCGCCGACCAGCGTGGGCCGGGGGTCCTGGACGATCGGGGTCGCGGCGATCATGCTCGACACCAGCGGCGGCCGGCGCGCCGGACGTTCGGCGGGCTTGCGGGCCCGGGCTCGCTCGGCGATCGCCGCGATGTGGTCGGGCGTTGTGCCGCAGCAGCCGCCGACGATCGTCACGCCGTAGCGCTCGATGAACTCGCCGAGCACGTTCGCGAGCGGCTCGGGCTCCTCGGGGAAGATCGTCTCGCCGTTCGGGCCCTGGAGGGGGAGGCCGGCGTTCGGGATGCAGTGAATCGGGACCGGACAGTTCTCGCCGAGGAAGCGGATCGCGTCGCGCATGTCCTCGGGGCCGGTCGAGCAGTTCAGCCCGATCAGGTCGACGTCGAGCGCCTCGAGCGTGGCCAGCACCGCGCTGATGTCGGTCCCGAGGAGCATCTTGCCGCCCTGGGGGAGCAGCGACACGCTGCACTGGATCGGCACGGTCCGCCCGCCCTGCTTGAACGCCTCACGGGCGCCGAAGATCGCCGCCTTGACCTCGAGAATGTCCTGCGCGGTCTCGATGATCAGCAGATCGACGCCGCCCGCGAGCAGCGCGCGCGACTGCTCCTCGAACACCGTCACCAGCTCCGGGAACTGGATCCGGCCGAGCGTCGGGTCGTCGCTCGCCGGCAAAAAGCCGGTGGGGCCGATCGAGCCCGCCACGAACCGCTTCTCGCCGGCGGCCTTGCGCGCGATCTCGGCCGCCTTCTGGTTGATCTCGAACGTGTGGTCGGCGAGGCCCCACTCGGACAGCTTCAGCCGCGAGGCCTGGAAAGTGTCGGTCTCGAGCACCTCGGCGCCGGCGTCGAGCATCGCGGTGTGCACGCCCTCGATCACGTCGGGGCGGTTGAGGACGAGCACCTCGTGGCACCGCCCGGACAGCTTGTAGTCGTGCTCGAGGCTCAGCTCGAACTGCTCGAGCGTGGCCCCCATCCCGCCGTCGTAGACGAGGATGCGGTCGCGGGTGGCCGCCAGGAAGTCGCGCATCGGTGGGACTGTACCAAACCTTGACAAGCTCGTGTCAAGGTTGGTCGCTGGTCTGTCGGATAGGTGTGGGTCTCGCTGCGCTCGACGTCCCTGGGGCCGGGCGGCCGGGCGTCCATGCCCGGCCGGGGGGTCGCGATCACCCCGCGCGGCATGGACGCCGCGCGGAACGGCCCCATGGACGACTCGCGAAGCGAGGCCCCTAAATCAACTGCCCGCGCGGGAAACCAGCCGCGACATCACCACCTGCGACCGGGTCCGCTGGACGAGCCCGTCGCGCTGGAGGTCCATGATCAGCCGCTCGAGGTCGGCGTTGCTCTGCGTGCGCACGCGGGCGATCGCGTCGGCCTCACCGGTCACGCTCCACGCCTCGACGACCTCGGGGTGCCGACGGAGCGTGTCCGTGACGGCGTCGAGCAGCGTGCCGGGCGCGTAGAACAGCTCGATCAGGGCCTCGGTGTTGTCGCCGAGCGCGCCCGGGTCGATGACGGCCGTGAACCCCCGCAGCACGCCCCGCGCGCGCAGCCGGTCGACGCGCCGCTTGACCGCCGGCGCCGACAGCGAGACGCGCTTGGCGATGTCGTCGTAAGTGCGCCGGCCGTCCTCCACCAGCAACGCAATAATCTGACGATCCTGGGAGTCCATACGGCGATCTGTTGCACAGATTACATCCGTTTCTGCATCGACAACCGCCGGAGGCACGGGTAGCCTTTGATTCATGACCGAATCCGGAATGCTCGCCCGCGTCGTGTTCGATGAAGCCCACAACGAGGCCTGGACGGTGCGGCCCGATCTCGCGCGCCAGATGCAGCCCGCCCATCCCGGCGACGCGTCCTACGCCCGCGCCGCCGCGGCACTGGCCGAGCGCGACTTCGTGGTGGAGGTCAACGCCGACGGACCGCTGACCGAGGAGGCGCTGGCGGGCGCCGGCGTGCTCGTGATCGCCCATCCCTCGGAGCCGACCTGGGAGCGGACCACCGGTACCGGATCGCCGCGGCTGACCGCCGACGAGGTCGACGCGATCGAGGCATTCGTGGCACGCGGCGGCGGGTTGATCGTGCTCGGCGAGACCGAGCAGGACAAGTACGGCAACAACCTGAACGAGCTGCTGGCGCGGTTCGAGCTCCACCTCGAGAACGACACCGTGCAGGACTACGAGCACTGCATGAGCGCTCCGAGCTGGGTGCTGGCGCAGCTGGCGCAGGGCGGGCGCGGTCGCGCCGGCGATCTGCTCGCGCGCGTGAACGCGCTCTGCCTGTACCGGGCCACGACGATCTCTTCGAGCAACGGCGCCGTCGTGCTCGCGCGCACGCATCCGACCGCGTCGGTTCCCGGAGCGCCGCTGATCGTGGCCTCGAGTCACGGCGAGGGCCGGGTCGTGGTGCTCGCCGATTCGGACTTGTTCGGCGACGACTGCATCGACGAGCTCGATCACTGCGCGCTGTGGCTCAACCTCTGTTACTGGACGGCGCGTCCCGACGGCGCGATCTGGCCGATTCGCAGCCGCCGCGACGGGCATGGACCCGAGCACGAGCCGGCGTGGGCGCGCCTGCGCGACGAGACCGACGCGCTCGCGCTGCTCCAGGCGCCCGACGGATCGCTGGCCGGCGACGCGGACGCTGCTCGCGAGCACGTCGAGGCGATGGCGGTCGCGATCGAGGAGCTCGCGCCCCGGTTCCCGCACGACACCGATTATCTGAAGGCAGCGGTTGAGGATCTCCGCGCCTGGGACTTCGGCCAGCCGGACTTCACGCGCGCGCTCGAGCAGTTCCGGCCCGAGCTGGCGCGCACCAACGGGATCGAGCACCTGGTGCTGTTCCCGATGTACAAGCAGAACGGCTCGCGCGACACCTGCTTCGAGGCGCTGATCGTGAACGTGCCGTGGCCGGACTGGATCGCCGAGCTCGAGCGCACGCGGTACGACAACCCCAAGTACGTGCCGGTCGAGCTCGTTGACGCCACCCGCGGCTACGACAGCGAGTGCGCGGTGCTGTTCCCCGAGACGGTGTCGACTGGGGATCCCACCGCCCACCCCGACCGACCCAATCGGCCGGTCTCGAACTTCGGGGCGATCTTCTGCGACCGTGAGGCCGCTCGGCTGCGGCGCCTGGCCGGCGCCGCAGCCGATCTTCTCCGCCTCAACCTCCCGCCGGACGCGGCCTGCATGCTGGCCAGCCCGGGCATGTCCCAGCAGGCCTACATCCTGTGGGACCTGATCCACGATCGCGCCCACAGCCACGGCGATCTGCCGTTCGACCCGTTCATGATCCGCCAGCGCGCTCCGTACTGGATGTACTCGCTCGAGGAGCTCCGCTGCGATCTGACCGCATTCGGCCAGGCGGTGTTGCTGGAGGCCGAGGGCGTGGGGTTCGCGCGCTACGTCCAGTACGCGATCCTGCTCGACCGGCTGCTGCGGTTCCCGATCACCGGATCGCGGATCCGCAACTACGACGGGCTCGGCGGGCAGCTGCTGTTCGCGTTCCTGCACCGCCACGGCTACCTGCACTGGACCGACAATCAGCTGACGATCGAGTGGGACCGGGTCGGCGAGGGCGTCGCGGCCTTGCGGCACGAGGTCGAGGAGCTGTACCGGCTCGGGATCGATCGCACCAAGCTCCAGCACTGGGCCGCGGCGCACGATCTCGTGGCCGCGAGCGTCCCGCCGGCGGCGGGCTCGAAGTGGACCGCATCCGCGCGCGACCTCACCGATGTCGAGGATCCCCGGCCGTACATCGACCTCGTCCGCGACGACGAGTTCCCGCTCTCGATCTTCTATTCGTCGCTGAGGGCTAAGCTCGCGGCGTGAACGACGCCCGACGGGGCTTCGCCTCGGACAACTCGGCCACGATCCACCCCAACGTCCTCGCGGCGATCGCGCGCGTGAACGCCGGGCACGCGTTCGGGTACGGGCACGACGAGTACACGCTCTCGGTCGAGGCGCGGGTGGCGGGGACGTTCGGCGAGCACGCGAGCGCGTTCTTCGTGTTCAACGGGACCGGCGCGAACGTGGTGTCGCTGCGCGCCGCGTGCCGGCGCTTCGAGGCCGTGATCTGCGCCGACACCGCGCACCTGAACGTCGACGAGTGCGGGGCGCCGGAGGCGATCGCCGGGCTCAAGCTGCTGCTGGCGCCGGGCGCCGACGGCAAGCTGACCCCGGAGGCGGTCGAGAGCCGGATCGCGCGGATCGGCGACGAGCACGCGGTGCAGCCGCGCGCGGTGTCGATCTCGCAGTGCACCGAGCTCGGGACGCTGTACACGGTCGCGGAGATGCGTGAGCTCGCGGACCTCGCCCACGAGCACGATCTCGTGTTGCATGTCGACGGGGCGCGTCTCTCGAACGCGGCGGCGGCGCTCGGGGTGTCGCTCGCCGAGGTCGCGGACGGGGCGGACGTCGTCTCGTTCGGGGGCACCAAGAACGGGCTGCTCGGGGCCGAGGCGGTCGTGCTCCTGAACCCCCAGCTCGCGCACGACTTCCTGTATATCCGCAAGCAATCGATGCAGCTCGCGTCGAAGATGCGCTTCCTCGCCGCCCAGTTCGACGCGCTGCTGACCGACGAGCTGTGGCTGCGGTGCGCCGGAAATGCAAACGCGATGGCCGGCCGGCTCGCCGGCGCGGTTTCGGGCGTGCCAGGTCTCACGATCACCCGGCCCGTCGACACCAACGCGGTGTTCGCGACGCTGCCGCCGCCGGTGATCGAGTCGCTCCAGCGCGACTTCCCGTTCTACACGTGGGACGAGCGCGCCGGCGAGGTCCGGTGGATGTGCTCGTGGGACACCGCCGAGGAGGACGTGGATACGTTCGCGGGGGCGGTCCGCGCCGCGCTCGGAGCCTAAGAACAGCCTGAGAATTCCGTAACGCGGTGGCCACAAGTCGTCTTCGGGAGGCGCATAGGTTCCCGCGATCTTGGCCAGGCGTTGCATAGCCGTGATCGTCTGCGTGGTGGCGCTTGCCGGGTACGCGTCGGCCGCGAGCGGCGCGCCGGCGCTCAAAAGCAGCGCGTTCGCGTCGGGCACGGGCATCTTTCATACGACGCCCAAGGGGCGGGAGGCGATCTCGCAGCCGGACGACATCACCTCGCTCGGCGGCGACATCTACGTCGGATTCCAGAACGGCGTCGGGCCGCAGGGGCAGGCGAGCACGACCGGCAACCTGGACAGCACGGTCGTCGAGTTCGACGCCGGCGGTCACGCGGTGGCGCAGTGGGACCTCGTCGGCAAGTGCGACGGGCTGACCGCCGATCCGCAGACCGGCGAGCTGATCGCCACAGTCAACGAGGACGCGCACTCGAGCCTGTACCTGATCCGGCCGGGAGGTGCGGCGGTCCACTACACCTATGCGCGGCCGCTCCCGTCCGACGGCGGCACCGACGCGATCTCGGTGTACCACGGGCTGGTCCTGATCAGCGCGTCGGCACCGGGGACGACCGGCGCGGCGGCGCCACAGGCCCGCTATCCCGCCGTCTACCGCGCCACGTTCGACCCGGCGGCGCGGACCGTGAGGCTGCGCGAGCTGTTCGGGGACGAGGCCCGAGCCACCGTCGCCAACGCCGATGCGGACCACGGCGAGTCCGTGCGCCTCGCACTCACCGACCCGGACTCGAACGAGGACGTCCCGGGGTACGCGCGGCGGTTCGCCGGCGAGTTCGTGCTCACGAGCCAGGGCGACCAGGAGCAGATCTTCGTCGCCGGCGCCGGCAGTCGGCACCAGGTGCTGTCGGTTCTCAAGTTGACGCACTCGGTCGACGACACCGCATGGCCGTCGGGGGCGGCCGGCGCGCTGTACACGACCGACAACGGCAACGACACGATCTACAAGATCGCCGGGGCGTTCGTGCGCGGGTCGGTGCTGGTTGCGGTCACGCCCTGCGACCAGAACGACGCGCCGAGCACCTGCCCCGGGCCCGGCTTCCCCGCGAACTACCTCGGGGAGCTGAACCCGGACACGGGGGCGATTGCCCGCGTACACCTCGACGGGCCGGCCGTCGAGCCTCAGGGCATGCTGTTCCTGGCGCCCTGATCGGCGAAGCAGCGGTTCTCGATCCGGCCGACGCCGTCGACTTCGACCACGACCACGTCGCCGTCTTTGAGCAGCAGCTGCGGCTCACGGCGGTAGCCGACGCCACCGGGCGTGCCGGTCAGAATCAGGTCGCCGGGCTCGATCGTGGCGAACTCGGACACGACGCTGACCAGCGTGGCGACGTCGAAGATCAAGAGCTCGGTCGAGGCCTCCTGGACCTTCTCGCCGTTGACGAACGTTCGCAGCGTCAGGGGCTCGTTGGTTTCGTCGAGCGTCACCAGGTCGGGGCCAACCGGGGTGGTGGCGTCCCACGCCTTGCCCTGGAGCCACTGGTGGGTCTTGTACTGGTAGTCGCGCATCGAGACGTCGTTGGCGATCGTGAAGCCGGCGACGTGGTCGAGCGCTTTGTCCGAGGGTATGCGTCGACCGCGCTCCCCGATCACCACGACCAGCTCGCCCTCGTAGTCGATCGCCTCGCTCTCGGGTGGGAGCGGGATCGGGTCGTACGGCCCGGTGAGCGTGGTCGCGAACTTCGTGAACAGCACCGGGTAGTCCGACTGCTCGCGCTTGGTCTCCTCGATGTGGGCCGCGTAGTTGAGCCCGACGCAGATCACCTTGCCGGGCCGTGGGACGACCGGCCGTCGGTGCAGCTCGGCGGCTTCAAGGCTTGAGTTGCGGTCCAGCGGCGGGTCTTTGAGGATCGACAGCGGGGTCTCGGGCCCGAGTTCGGGGATGCCCTCGAGAGGCACGGCGCGGTCGCCCTCGATCGCAACGGCAAGTGGGGCTCCTGCGTGCAGCACGGAGGCAAATCGCATCGCGGCCGGAAAGATACGTGGACCGGCCGTGCCGTGGCGGGCTGACTCGAACCGTACGGTCCGCAAGCTACTCTGCGCGGCGCAACGTTTGAGGTCGTCGCGGGTTTCATGATTGGTTGCAGGAGGTTTCGAGACAATTGAGGTCACGACGGTGGTCTGGGGTCACTCGCGGAGTCGTGATTGCGCTGGTGGCGGCGTCGGCGCTGCTCGCGGCTGCGCCGGCCGCGCTCGCCCAGCCGGCGGTGGCGGTGTTCCCGAGTCCGAACACAAACAGCGCGCTGCCCCAGACCCAGATCACGTTCAGGGGCATCCCGGCCAGCCAGATCGGCCACGTCACCGTGGTCGGCTCGAGCTCGGGCGCGCACAGCGGGACGATCGAGGCCGACTCCGACGGGCAGGGTGGGAGCTTCATACCCAGCACGCCGTTCACCGCCGGCGAGACCGTGACCGTGACCACGGGGCTGGACGTGATCAACGGCACGAACGGCAGCTTCCACTTCGGCATCGCGGTTACGTTCGGGTCGATCAACCCGATGAGCCTGCCGCTGGTGCCGGCCGGCTCCAACGGCGTCCAGCATTTCCACTCACGCCCTGATCTCGAGCCGGCGTCGATCACGATCAACCGGCGCTCGTCGAGCGCATACAGCGGCGACATCTTCCTGACCCCGCAGTACGGTCCAGTGCAGAACGGCCCGATGCTGCTCGACCCCTCGGGCAACCTGATCTGGTTCCAGCCGCTCCCCGCGAACCAGCTCGCCACCGACTTCCGTGTGCAGCAGCTGGATGGGCAGCCGGTGCTGACCTGGTGGCAGGGATATACGAACAACGGCTCGGGCCGCGGCGAAGGCGTGATCTACAACACGTCCTACCAGCAGATCGCCACCGTGCAGGCGGGCAACGGCCTGCAGGGCATGGACCTGCACGAGTTCCTGGTCACGCCGCAGGGCGATGCCTACGTCGTCGGCGTCTCCCCGATCCATTGGAACGGTATGAAGAGGCCGCTGATGGACGCGGTCGTCCAGGAGATCGACATCAAGACCGGGCTGGTGCTGTTCGAGTGGCACGCGATCGACCACATCCCGATCAGCGCCTCGTTCTTCAAGAACGATGCACCGGGCGCCGTGTTCGACCCCTACCACCTGAACTCGATCGCGCTCGACACCGACGGCAACCTGATCGTCTCGCTGCGCAACACCTGGGCGGTCTACAAGATCAACCACCAGACGGGCGCGGTGATGTGGACGCTCGGCTCCAACCAGAACAACTTCAAGATGGGCGCCGGCACGCAGACCGCCTTCCAGCACGACGTCGTGCTCCAGCCGAACGGAATGCTGACGATGTTCGACGACGGCGCCGGGCCGCCGCGGGTGCACACGCAGTCGCGGGCGATCGAGGAGTCGCTCAACGAGTCGAACAACACCGTGACGCTGGTCAGGCAGTTCGAGCACTCGCCGGGGCTGAGCGCGAACTTCGAGGGCGGCGCGCAGATTCTCCCGGGGGGCGACCTGTTCGTCGGGTGGGGGCAGCAGCCCTACTTCTCCGAGTTCAACTCATCCGGTCAGCTCATCTTCGATGCGCGCTTCACGTCGAACACCTCGAGCTATCGCGCCTACAAGTTTGCGTGGAGCGGGCAACCGACGACGCCGCCGGCTGTCGCCGCAGCCCCCAACAACGACGGCACCACCCAGGTGTGGCCGAGCTGGAACGGCGCGACGACGGTCTCGTCGTGGCGGGTGCTGGCGGGATCGAGCTCGAGCTCGCTGGCGCCGCTCCTGACCGCTTCCAAGGGAGGGTTCGAGACGGCGATCTCCGCGCCCACCGGGATGGGGGTGTTCGAGGTCCAGGCGCTGGACTCCAAGGGCAACGTGCTGTCGACGTCGCCGACGGCGACGGTCGGGCCCCACATCGGGATCGCCGGCCGCACCGCGTTCGTGTCCGGCAGCGGCACCGGCGGCCTGCCGGCCGTGTGCGACAACGGCTTCACCTGCCACATCGCGGTGACGATCACCGCCGGGCGCACCGTGATCGCCCGCACGGGCACCGAGCACATCCCGGGCAACGGCGGCGGGGTCATCTTCTTCTCGCTGACCGGCACCGGACGGTCGGTGCTGGCGCACGCGCGCGGACACCGGTTGCTCGTCCGCCTGACCGGAAGCTCCGGGAAACTGACGCTGAACCGCCTGATCACGCTGATTCCGTTCTCCACGAGCGGCGCCGCGCCCGCGCGCAGCGCCAGTCAATCGCCTTCGCTCCAGCTCGTCGGGCTGACGGACTTCGTCTCGTCCGGCGGGGTGGGCGGGATCCTCGCCGAGTGCCTGGCCACGACGCCGTGCCACACCCGCACGACCGTGTCGGTCGGCAACACGGTGATCGCCACCACCGGGTCGGAGCTGCTCGGCGCACGCGACGTCGGATACCTGATCTTCTCGCTGACCTCCGCCGGCAAGTCGATGCTCGAGCACGCCCGCGGCAACCAGGTCGGGGCGCAGGTGAAGATCTCGGACGGCGCCGCGAGCGCAAGCGGCGCGGTCTCGCTCGTTCAGTTCCGCTGAGTCAGGGTGCCGCGGCCCGCGCGGAGCCCGGAGCGGGTGGTCGCGGCTCGCGCGGGGTCCGGAGCGGGTGGTCGCGGCTCGCGCGGAGCGCGGAGCGGGTAGCCTGCCCGCCCAGATTCGCATGCCCCAGTTGATGATCGTCATCGCCTCGACGCGCCCGAGCCGCGGCGGGTGGCCCGTCGCGCAGTGGTTCATCAAGCGCGCGACGGACGACGGGCGCTTCGAGATCGAAGTTGTCGACCTCGTCGAGTTCAAGCTGCCGCTGCTCGATGAGCCGAACCACCCGCGGCTGCGGCAGTACATGCATCCGCACACGCATGAGTGGAGCAAGCGGGTGGACGCCGCCGATGCGTTCGTGTTCGTCACGCCCGAGTACAACCACGGCTATCCCGCTTCGCTGAAGAACGCGATCGACTTCCTGCACCACGAGTGGCGCTACAAGCCGGTCGGGTTCGTCTCCTACGGCGGGGTGGCGGCGGGGACGCGGTCGGTCGAGCAGCTCCAGCAGGTCGTGACCGCGGTCAAGCTCACGCCGGTGATCGAGCAGGTCAACATCCCGTTCTACCAGCAGTTCATCGACGAGGACGACGGCGAGGTCCACGCCAACGACGTGATGGAGCAGGCGGTCGTCGCGATGCTCGATCAGCTGGTCAGGCTGGAGGCGCTGCTGCGACCGCTGCGCGAGGAGGTCGCCCAGCCGAGCTGAGTCCGCGCTCTAGCGCGCGGTCCAACCTTGATCGAGCGTCACCGGGACGCCGGTGAACGTCCTGCCCGCCGGGGTGAGCAGGAACGCGACCACGTCGGCGACCTCGGACGGCTCGATCAGCTTCTTGACCGCATGGGGCGCGAGGATCACCTGTTCGATGACGTCGTCCTCGGGGAGGTTGTGCGCCTTGGCCTGATCGGCGATCTGCTTCTCGACGAGCGGCGTGCGGACGTAGCCGGGGCAGACGGCCGCGGCGGTGATCCCATCTTCGGCGCCCTCCAGCGCGAGCGTCTTCACCAGGCCGAGGACGCCGTGCTTGGCCGAGACGTAGGCGGCCTTGTACGGAGAGGCGACGAGGCCGTGCACGGACGCGATCGCGATGAACCGGCCGGCGCCGGACTCCTTGAGCGCGGGCCACGAATACTTGGCGAGCAGGAACGGGCTCGTGAGGAGCAGCGCCACGATCGTGTTCCAGCGCTCTGTCGGGAACTCCGCGATCGGGGAGACGTGCTGGATGCCGGCGTTCGCGACGATCACGTCGAGCCGGCCGAATTTCTCCAACGCCGCGTTCACGCTCGCCTCGTTCGCCTCGGCGTTCGTGAGGTCCGCCTCGAACGGGACCCCCGGGCCGTCGGGATCTGGCTTGAGGTCGACACTCAGGACGTCCATCCCGTCGTTCGTCAGGCGCTCGGCGACCGCGCGGCCGATTCCGCTGGCCGCCCCGGTCACGAGCGCAGCCCTGCCCTGCTGCCCGCCGGCGCTCAACTCGGGGCTCGCTTGCTCGCAGGTGAGGAGGCGACGAACGACTCGTAGATCTCCGCAAGTGCCTTGCGCTGGCGGGCCGTCAGCCGGCGGTCGTCGGCGATCGCGCCGAGCACCGCGTTGTCCTCGTCCTCCTCGCCCGGTGGCGTCATCCCGGCCTGCTCGTAGAGCGCGTCGGCCGAAAGGTGGAGCGCCTTGGCGATCCCGTCGACGACGTGCTCGGAGGGGGCCCGGAGGCCACGCTCGATCTGCGATAGGTACGGGTTGGATATCCCCGCAAGCTCGGCGAACTGGCGCATCGACATCTCGGTCAGTTCGCGCTGCCGGCGGATGATCTCGCCCAGGGCTGCCGACGGGCGGGGGGCCATGCCATCAGAATAAGCTGACCGCCTGGCACGTGTCGGCTGACTGATAGAGGGCTTCGATCGTCCTCGCCTGGCCGACGGCGTCGGCGCGGCCGAGCAGCAACGGCACCTCGCCGCGGATCGCCGCCGACATGTTCTCGGCCTCGAGCCGGTACGAGTTGGCGGGGTCGATCTCGATCCGCGCATTTTCTTGATCTTCGCGAATGAGGTCGATCCCGGGCTTACGGCAGTGCCAGGGGTCCGTCAGCCGCAGCGTCCCCTGGTCTCCGACGACCTCGAGCAGATCCTGGCTGACGAGCGCCAGGCCGGCGTCGAAGTGGCCGGAGATTTCGTCCTGGAATCGCATGACGCCGGCGAACGCGACGTCGACGCCGTCGCCGCCGATCGCCTGCTCGCCCATCACCCGCTCGGGCTCGCCGGCGATCAGGCGCGACCCGCTCACGCAATAGCAACCGACATCCATCAGCGCGCCGCCGTCCAGCGCGGCGCTGAGGCGCACGTTGGCGAGGTCGTGGGCGACGAACCCGAACGCCGCGCGGACGATCCGTACCCGGCCGACCGCTTGCTCCGCGACGAGCTCGGTCAGCCGGCGCGTCTGCGGGTTGTGCCGGTACATGAACGCCTCCATCAGCAGCCTGTCCTGGCGCTCGGCCACGTCGAAGGCGCGCTCGACCTCCTCGGTGCGCCGGCTCAGCGGCTTCTCGCACAGGACGTGCTTGCCGGCCTCGAGCGCGCGGACCGTCCAATCGACGTGCATCGCGTTCGGGAGCGAGATATAGACCACCTCGACGTCGGGG
Organism: uncultured Solirubrobacterales bacterium; assembly: GCA_963796575.1. Lineage (GTDB taxonomy): Bacteria > Actinomycetota > Thermoleophilia > Solirubrobacterales > Solirubrobacteraceae > Palsa-465. The sequence goes on from CAWCMG010000028.1 coordinate 80,425, forward strand.
TCGGCAAGCAGCGCCTCATAGCTTCCGTAAGCCCGCTCGATGCCGTTCTCGCGGGCATATTCGTCGGCGCGCTGCCGGTCACGGCTCGCCACCGCGAGAATCTCGACGTCTTCGGACTGGCGTGCGCCCGCGAGGAACAGGCGGTTGATGTGCGCGGTTGAGACGATTCCCCACTTGACCGACATAGCGAGGACACTAATCGAACTTTGACCAGCCACGCCGTCGCATTCGCCCCCGGTCGCGCGAACCTGATCGGAGAGCACACCGACTACAACCAGGGCCTCGCGCTTCCGTTTGCGATAAGCGAGGGAGTGACGGTTCGCGCGCGCGCTCTCACGGAGCGGCGGATCGACGCGGTCGCGGTCGACCTGGGCAAGCACGACAGCTTCTCGCTCGATGCCGTTGTGCCCGCCGAGGGCTGGCGCGCGTTCGTACGCGGCGCCGCCGGCGAGCTCATGGATGCCGGGGTCGAGCTGAGCGGCGCCGAGCTCGAGATCAGCGGCACCGTGCCGCGCGGCGCCGGTCTGTCCTCCTCGGCCGCGCTCGAGGTGTCGATGGTGTTGGCGCTGCTGGCGGTCAGCGATGCGTCGGCGCCGGACCGGCTCGACCTCGCCAGGCTGTGCTCGCGGATCGAGAACGACTGGGTGGGCGCGCAGACCGGGCTGCTCGATCAGATCTCCTCGCTGTTCGGCGAGCCCGAGCGGGCGCTCCGGATCGACTTCCGCTCGCTCGACGTGCGCCCGGTGGCGCTCGAGCTCGACGGTTGGAAGCTGGTCACGCTCGACTCCGGCGAGCATCACGCGACCGCCGTTTCCGGCTACAACGAGCGGCGTGCGGAGTGCGCGCGCGCCTGCGCGGAGCTTGGCGTGGACAGCCTTCGAGAGGTGACGCTCGCTCAGGTCAGTGAATTACCGGCGCCGTTGTGGAAGCGTGCACGGCACGTGATCACCGAGAACGAGCGGGTCGAGGCGGCGGTGGCGGCGCTCGAGCGGGGCGAGCTCGCGGAGCTCGGCCGGCTGATCGACGCATCCCACGCGAGCCTGCGCGACTGCTTCGAGGTGTCCACGCCGGCGGTCGAGGAGGCGGTGGCGCGGCTCAAGGGCGCCGGCGCGTTGGGCGCGCGGATCGTGGGCGGCGGCTTCGGGGGGCACGTGCTCGGGTTGCTGCCCGCCGAGGCGCCGATGCCCGACGGTGCTCTCGAGGTTCGTCCGGGGGACGGGGCGCGGGTGTCGGGCCGGTGACTGGGAGCGTGTCGCTCGGGGCGGGGGGGATGTCGACCGCTGAGGTCGTCGCGGTCGCGCGTGACGACGCGGTCGTCTCGTTGAGTGACGAGGGGCGCGAGGCGATGGAGCGGAGCGCCGCGGTCGTGGCGGAGCGGGCTTCCTCAGAGGAGCCGGCGTACGGGATCTCGACCGGGTTTGGCTCGCTGGCGATGGTCCGGATCCCGGCCGAGGCGCGCGCGCAGCTGCAGCGGGCGCTGGTGCGGTCCCATGCGGCCGGGATGGGACCACCGGTGGAGCGCGAGGTGGTGCGCGCGATGATGGTGCTCCGCGCCCGCACGTTGGCGATGGGGTGCTCGGGGGCGCGGCCGCTGGTGGCCGAGCGGATCCTCGCGCTCCTGCGCGCCGGGCTGACACCCGTGGTTCCGGAGCACGGGTCTTTGGGGGCAAGCGGCGATCTGGCTCCGCTCGCGCACTGCGCTTTGGTGCTGATCGGGGAGGGGTCGGTGGTGGACACCGACGGGGCGCTGTTGCCGGCGGCGGAGGCGCTGGCCCGGGCCGGGATCGAGCCGATCGAGCTGACCGCCAAGGAGGGGCTCGCGCTGATCAACGGCACCGACGGGATGCTCGGGATGCTCGTGCTCGCCTTGTCCGATCTGGGGGCGCTGCTGCGCGTCGCCGACGTGGCCGCGGCGATGTCGGTCGAGGCGCTGCTCGGGACCGACCGAGTGTTCGCCGAGGACCTGATCGCGCTGCGGCCCCAACCGGGGCAGGTGGCGAGCGCCGCGAATCTGCGGCGGTTGCTGGCGGGTTCTGCGATTGTCGCCAGCCATCGCTACGGCGACCCGCGGGTCCAGGACGCGTACTCGCTGCGGTGCGCGCCCCAGGTTTGTGGGGCGGCCCGGGACGCGGTGGCGTTTGCTTGCGGTGTGGCTTCGGCCGAGCTCCGTTCCGCGATCGACAACCCGATGGTGTTGGCGGACGGGCGGGTCGAGTCGTGCGGCAACTTCCACGGGGCGCCGGTGGGGATGGCGTGCGACTTCCTGGCGATCGGGGCCGCGGAGGTGGGAGCGATCGCCGAGCGGCGGACCGACCGGCTGCTGGATCCCACCCGCTCGCACGGCCTGCCGCCGTTTCTGGCCGAGAGTCCCGGCGTCGACTCGGGGATGATGCTCGCGCACTACGCCCAGGCGGCGATGGTCGCCGAGAACCGCCGGCTGGCGGCGCCGGCGAGCGTCGACTCGCTGCCGACCAGCGCGATGCAGGAGGACCACGTATCGATGGGGTGGGGGGCGGCGCGCAAGCTTCGGGCGTCGGTGGCCAACCTGACGCGGATCGTCGCCGTCGAGCTGTCGTGCGCGGCGCGCGGGCTCGACCTCCGGGCCCCGCTGACGCCGGCGGCGGGTACGGCCGCGGCTTTGTCGGCTCTGCGTTCGCGGGTCCCCGGGCCCGGGCCGGACCGGTACATGTCGCCCGAGCTGGCGGCGGTGGAGTCGCTGGTGCGCTCGGGGGCGGTGCTGGCGGCGGTCGAGGCCGCGATCGGCCCGCTCCAGTGAGCGATTGGCTCGCTGCAGTGAGCTCTCAGCGCACTGCTTTGAGCGCGGGATACAGGGCCCGGTAGCGCTCGCGCTGCTCGCGGTAGGGCTCGATCCAGTCGGGCACGGGCTCGATCAGCCCGCGCGGCTTCACGGTGGCGGCGACGGCGGCGTGGACGTCCGGCCACACGTTCGCGGCGACCCCGCCGAGGATCGCCGCGCCGAACGCGGCCCCCTCGTCGACCGCAACCTGCTCCAACGGGAGCTCGAGCACCGAGGCGATGATCTGCGCCCACAGGCGGCTGCGCGCGCCGCCTCCGGAGATGCGGCCGAGCTCGGGCACGCCACCGAGTTCCCGGGTCAGGTCGAGCGAATCGCGCAACCCGAACGCGACGCCCTCCAGCACCGCGCGTGTCAGCGCCCCGCGGTCGTGGCGGATGCTGAGCCCGACGAACGCGCCGCGCGCGTCGGGGTCGGCGTACGGGGTGCGCTCGCCGGCGAGGTACGGGAGGAACAGCAGGTTCTCGGTGCCCGCGGGCCACGCGGCGGCTTCGTTCAGCAGTACGTCGAAGGGCGTGCCTGAGTCGGTGGCGTCGCGGAGCCAGGTCAGCGAGCCGGCGGCCGAGAGCATCACTCCCATCGCGTGCCACGCGCCGGGGACGGCGTGGCAGAAGGCATGGACGCGAGCCTCCGGGTCGGCCGCGTAGGAGTCGAGCGCGGCGAATACGACACCGGAGGTGCCGAGCGCCACCGACACCGGTCCCTTGCGGTCGACGCCGACCCCGACCGCGCCGGCGGCCTGGTCGCCGCCGCCGGCCGCCACGGGCGTTCCGTCTCTGGTGATGCCCGAGGGGGTCGGGCTTTCGAGCACGTTCGGGAGCCAGGCCGGGTCGATGTCGAGCGCTTGCAGGACCTCGTGACTCCAGGTTCTGTTCGCGACGTCGAGCAGGAGCGTGCCGGAGGCGTCCGAGACGTCGGTGGCGTGCTCCCCGGTGAGGCGGAGGCGGACGTAGTCCTTGGGGAGCGCGATCCGCGCGATCTTCGCGTAGCTCTCCGGCTCGTGGTTGCGGAGCCACAGGATCTTCGGCGCGGTGAAGCCGGTCAGCGCGCGGTTGCCGGTCAGCGCAATCAGTTTTTCGAGCCCGATCGTGTTCTCGATCTGTGTGCACTCCGCCTGCGTCCGCTGGTCGTTCCAGAGGAGCGCCGGCCGGATCACGTCGTCGTGCTCGTCGAGCGCGACGAGCCCGTGCATCTGGCCGGACAGCCCGATGCCGGCGGGCTCGCCGGCGGTCTTCGTGAGGACCGCCAGCACGGTCTCGGTGGCGCGCCACCAGTCCTCGGGGTCCTGCTCGGACCAGCCGGGTCTCGGAGTCGAGAGCGGATACCCGACCTCCTCGGTGGCGATGACACCGCCGTCGGGCGTGATCGCGAGGCCCTTGGTCGCGCTCGTGCCTACGTCGATGCCGAAGAGAACGGTCACGTGTCGAAACTCTGCAACAAACGTGGGGAGTGTGTGCGGGGGCGTGGAATCCTGGGCGGGCTGTGTGTCCCGCGCCGCCACCGTCCCCCGAGCGCTCGGGAAGAAACGTCCAACATATGGACGGTTCTTCCCGAGCCGTTGATATGGCGATCGCTGCGATCGCGGCGAAGCAGAACGGCAACATCACCCGCCGGCAGCTGCACGGGCTCGGACTCAGCAACAGCGCGATCGCGAATCGGGTGGCGACCGGCCGGGTGCACCGCGTATTCCGCGGCGTTTACGCCGTCGGCCGGCGGGCGATCACGCCGCGGGAGCGAGCGGCCGCCGCCGTGCTCGCCTGCGGGCCGGGCGCGGCGCTGAGCCACAGCTCCGCGATGGCGTTGTGGGGCTACTGGCGCCACTGGGACAAGCCGTTCGAGGTCACGGTCGTCGGTGACCGCCGCACTCCCGGGATCCGCGTCCACCGCAGCACGACGCTTCGCCGGCGCGACATCACGACACAGCTCGGGATCCGCGTCACCTCGCCGGCGCGGACGCTCTTGGACATGTCTCCGCGGCTCAAAGACAAGGCCCTCAAGCGCGCGGTCAACAATGCGCTGAACTCGCTGTGGCTCACCGAGGATCAGCTCGCCGAGGCGCTCGCACGCCACCCGACCCTCGGTGGCGCCAAACGCATCGCCAAGCTGATCGGCCTGCCGGGGACACCGACCCAGTCCGGATGGGAGGACGACTTCCCGCGGTTCTGCGCGGACCACGGCTTGCCGGCGCCGGTGATGGGCCAACCGCTCGGCGGGTACATCGTCGACGCCCTGTTCCCAGTCGAAAAGGTCATCGTCGAGCTTGACAGCTGGCGCTTTCACAAAGGCAAGATCGCGTTCGAGGCCGACCGAGAGCGCGACGCCCATACGCTCGCCAACGGCTTTGTCACCGTTCGCGTCACCGACGAGCGCCTCGACGAGCGACCGCAACACGAGGCAAACCGACTCCACGCGATCCTCGAAAGCAGACGGGTTCATGCACCAAGAGCCGCGTAGACGATCTCGTACGCGCGCACCGCGTCCTTGGCGGCCTGCGCCTCGCGCAACGCGGCGTCGTCGATTCGTGCCGCCACGGAGTCGATGAACCGCCACTGCAGCACAGACCGCCGAACCGCGCCCACCTGATCCTCGGTGTACGGATACAGATCGAACCCCAGGCGTTCCCCGGAAGACCCGTAGCCACACCGCCGAAGCTCCAACGCGAGCTCGACCGTCTCCATGAACGCGGTGGCGCCGACCATGTTGTCGTCGTCGGTGATGCCCCATCCGGAGTTGGCGTGCAGGTGGCCGAGCAGCCCCTCGGACGCGAGCAGCGCGGCGTACTCGGGCAGGTGCTCGCCGTTCATGATCAGGTGCTGCCAGTCCATGTTCACCTGTACGTTGTCGAGCCCCAGGGCCTGCAGCTTTCGGACCACGAACAGGCACATCCCGATGTTGCGCATCAGGATCTTCATCGCGGGCTCGGAGTTCTTGTGCTCCAGGAACAGCTTGACCCCGTGCTCGCCGCACACCGACGCCGCCTCGGCCATGCCCTCGACGAGCCAGCGCCACGAATCGGCATAGGGCGTCTGGAACGGATAGTTGTAGCCCTCGCCGCCCGGCCAGATGATCAAATGCGCTCCGAGCGACCCGGCGAACGCGGCCGCGTCGCGCACGATCGCGCGCGCCTCCGCGCGCAGCCCCGGATCGGGGTTGACCAGGCCGCCGCGACCGAACTGGGGATGTAAATGCAACCCGCCGGCGATGCAATAGATGTCGTGGTCCGGGCCGAGCGCCGCCCGGACCGCTTCTAGGTTCGAAGGCGACAGCTCGTCGGGGTAGTGGAACTCGTAGCCGTCGATCAGGTCGCCGAGTCCCTCGATCGCGCGGTGCACCTTCTCGGCGACCGGCTCTGCCTCGTAACTGTGGCCCGGTTGATACCCGCCGGGGACGAACCGCGTGATCATCGGTCCAAATGCCCAGATGCCCAAGCTCGTCTTCATTCACCGCTCCTTCGAGGTCGTGGCGTGCGCGGCGATCTTATTCGCGAACCGCTCGTTAGCGCTAACATTTCTGCAAAGGAACGGCATTTCAGGGGATCAGACGAGCTCGACGGACCTGAGCGAAAGGTGATGGGCCCGCAACCGCGCAAGCTCGACGGAGCCAGGCGGAGGACAGGATCTCGATGGAGCCAGGCGACGACATGACCTCGATGGATCCGGTCGACGAGGTGTTCACAAGGCGCCGGCCGCGTGCGCCGGTGATGTCGGATGTCGGCCGGCTTGCCGGCGTCTCGCACCAGACGGTCTCGCGGGTGATCAACGGCAGCCCGCACGTCCGCCCCGAGACGCGCAAGCGCGTGCTGGCGGCGATGGAGGAGCTCGGCTACCGGCCGAACTCGGTGGCGCGGGCGCTCGTCACCGGCCGGTCGCGGACGCTCGGAGTGGTCAGCTTCGACACCACGCTGTACGGCCCGGCCTCGACGCTGTTCGGGATCGAGCGCGCCGCGCACGAGGCCGGCTACTTCATCATCGTCGCCAGCCTGAAGGCGCTCGACCGCCCGTCGGTGACCGACGCCGTCGAGCGGCTGCGCCGTCAGGGAGTGGATGGCATCCTCGTGATCGCGCCACACAGCGAGGCTGGCGACGCGCTCCTGCACACGCACGCCGACGTGCCGCTGGTGGCAGTCGAGGCGGGACCCGAGGGCGGGGTGCCCGTGGTGGCGGTCGATCAGGTCGCCGGCGCGGTCAGCGCCACCGAGCATCTGCTCGAGCTCGGGCACCAGACCGTGTGGCACATCACCGGGCCGCCGAACTTCATCGAGTCCTGCCAACGCCTCCACGGCTGGCGGACAACGCTGCAACGCGCCGGCGCCGACCTGCCCGAGCCGCTGGTCGGAGACTGGAGCCCGCGCGCCGGCTACGACCTCGGCCGGCGCCTCAGCCGCGAGCCGGCCGTGACCGCGGTGTTCGTGGCCAACGACCAGATGGCGCTCGGCCTCCTGCGCGCGATGCACGAGGCTGGCCGCGCGGTCCCGGGCGCGCTGAGCGTGGTCGGGTTCGACGACATCCCTGAGGCCTCCTACTTCCTGCCGCCGCTGACCACGGTCCGCCAGGACTTCAACGAAATGGGCAGGCGCAGCCTGCGGCTCCTGCTGCGGACGATCGAGACCGGCGAACCGGCTTCGTCGGGCACGCTCGTCCCGCCGGAGCTGATCATCCGCGCCAGCACGACCGCCGCCCCGTGAAGCCATTGACATCGCGCCGTTGTGATCGCTAACATGGCCGCCGCATCAACGCGAGAGGAGGGCAACAAGGCGTCGGCCAGGCCGACGTTCATTGCGACGTGTCGCGATTCGCGCCGGCGATGCTTACGCGCCGAGCGAGCCGCTGCGCGCCGATTGATCACCGGCTGTTGTTTTTAGGTGAGTGTGCGGCTAACTACCGATTTGGCGACGCTGGCAACGGTGGTTTTCTTCAACCCCGTCTGAGAGCGTAGGTACTCAAGTCGTGACCGAGTGGACGAGAGGAGCGGAGTAGGTGTCACAAGAAGATATTTTGGGGGACGCAATCGAGCGGCTCGAGTGGGACGAGCGCAAACAGGAGGAGACTCCTGCCAAGAATTGGCGTCAGTTGACCCGACGCACCGCGCTCACGGGCGCGGCCGCCGGAATCGCCGCGGCGGCGCTTGAGGCTTGCGGCTCGAGCAAGAGCACGAGCTCGGCAGCGGCGACAACGAGCGGGGGGAGCGGGGTGTACGGGAGCAGCGGAAGCCACCACTTTGTGATGGTCAACCACGTGACGACGAACTCGTTCTTCACCGCGACGATCTACGGGTGCCAGGACGCCTGCGCGCTGACAGGCTCCTCGTTCCAGTGGACGGGCTCCAACAATTCGATCGTCGGGCAGATGGTCTCGGCGTTCAACAGTGCCATCGCCGCAAAGGCGAGCGGGATCGGGTGCTGTCTGATCGACAACACCGCCTTCAACACACCCGTCGACAGTGCGCTCGGCGCGGGCATTCCCGTGATCGCGTACAACGCCGACGTCTCGCCGGGATCCAAGAACAACCGGATGGCCTACATCGGCCAGAACAACCTCACCGCGGGCGCCGCCGTCGGGGCGGCGATCCTCAAGGCGGGCGTGAAGTCGGGCGACAAGGTCGCCGGGATCATCGCGACCCCGGGGACGGGGAACATCCAGCCGCGGATCGACGGCGCGAAGCCCATCCTGACCGGCGCCGGCGTCAACTTCGTGGAGGTCGGGACTTCCGCGACCGAGGGCTCGCCGGAGTACAACAAGATCTCTTCGTGGTACGCCGGCAACAAGGACGTGAGGTGGATGATGGCCGTCGACAGCGGGGACAGCAACGCGGTGGCGCAGTTCATCAAGGCCGAGGGTCTGTCGGGCAAGGTCGGCGCGTCGGTCTGGGACGTCGGATTGCCGGTTGCGCAGGCCATCAACGCCGGCTACGTCACCGCCACGATCGACCAGCAGGCCTACCTGCAGGGCTTCGACACGATCATGCAGCTGTTCCTGTGGAACGTCTCCGGTGGGTTGATGAAGCCGACGGACACCGACACGGGAATCGGCATCGTCACCAAGGCGAACGTCGCGCCGTACCTCATTCCGAACCGGTTCGAGGGAACGTCCTCAGCTAAGAAGGCATTGACGACGCCGTCCTCGATCTCCACGTAGTCTCCCGCGAGCGTGTCATCGGACGCTCCAACGTCAGCTGCTGCCCCGCCGGCGAGCCCGCCGGGGCAGCAGCGCGAAGCCGTGTCGATGGGGCGCCGAGTCCTGCGCGTCTTCCTCTACCAGCGCGAGCTGACCCCGATCGTGATCACGATCGCACTGTTCGCGTATTTCACGATCAGAGCCGGGTCGACTTTCACCGGCTCGCTCAGCCTCAGCTCGGCCGCCGGCTATGCGGGGCCGATCGGCGCGATCGCCGTCGGAGAGGTGCTGCTGCTCGTGCTCGCCGAGATCGACCTGTCCGCCGGTCAGGTCTTCCTGTTCTGCCCGTGGGTCATGTACTGGGCCCACAACGACGGTCTGCCGCTCGTGCTTGCGATCGTGATCGCGCTCCTCGCTGCCTGCGCCGTGGGCGCGATCAACGGGCTGATCACCGTGCGCCTGAACGTGCCCTCGTTCGTCACCACGCTGGCCACGAATTTCATCCTCTACGGGGTGGTGCTCGTCGGCTCGAACGACGCGCAGGGTAGCCCGATCCCGCTGAGCGGGGGGACGAGCTTTATCAGCCAGTTGATGGGGTCCTGGAAGTGGGCCGAGATCCTCTGGGTGGTCGCGATCACGATCGTCCTCGGCATGGTGCTCACGCGCACGCGCTTCGGCGTGCGGATCGTCGCCACAGGCGGGAACCTCGTCGGCGCGGCCGAGGCGGGCGTGCCGATCCGGCGCGTCAAGGTGTGGTGCTTTGTGATCTGTTCGTTGGTGGCCGGTCTTGTCGGAATCGTCGACGCGGTCAAGTACGGGACCCTCGACCCGGGCAACTTCGGCGTCGACTACATCCTGTACGCCATCGGCGCCTGCGTGATCGGCGGCACAGCACTTACCGGTGGGCGCGGGACGGTGCTGGGGGCCTTGATCGGCGCGATCCTGATCGGCCTTCTCGAGGACGGGCTGACGCTGATCGGGGTCAGCACCAACGAGTTCTTCATCTGGGTCGGCGTGGTGATCATCCTCGCGATGGCGCTGAACGTCCAGTTCGACCGGCTGATCGCCCGCTCGAGGGGCAGATGAGCGCCGTCCCCCAGCCCGCCGAGCCGCCCGTTCCTGTCGGCGCGCCTGTGCTCGAGGTGCGCGGCGTGACGAAACGCTTCGGCGCACTCGCGGTGCTGCGCGGCATCGACCTCGTCCTGCGCCAGGGCGAGGTGCTCGGGCTCGTCGGCGACAACGGAGCCGGCAAAAGCACGCTCGTCAAGATCTTGAGCGGCTTCCACGCGCAGGACGGGGGAGAGCTCCTCCTCGAGGGAGAGCGCGTGAGTTTCAACTCGGTCGAGGCCGCCCGATCCCATGGAATCGAGACGGTCTACCAGGATCTCGCGCTGATTCCGCAGCTGCCCGTCTACCAGAACCTGTTCCTGGGCCACGAAGTGACGAGGCTCGGACCGATTCGCTTCCTCGACAAGCGCGAGATGCGCAAGCTCGCACGTCAGTACCTCGACGACATCAACGTCAACGTGCCGAGCGTGGATGCCGAGGCCGCGGAGCTCTCCGGCGGTCAACGGCAGGCGATTGCGGTCGCCCGGGCCGTGCGCGCGGCGCGAAAGATTCTGCTGCTCGACGAGCCGCTCGCGGCCATGGGGGCGCGCGAGTCACGTCTCATCATCAACCTCGTCAAGGACCTTGCCTCGAGCGGCCGAGTCTCGATCATCGTGATCGACCACAACTACGCTCACCTCTTCGAGCTGTGCGACCGCATCAACGTCATGCAAGGCGGCCGCATCACGATCGACCAGCAGGTGCACGAGACGTCGCTGGAGGAGCTCACGGAGCTGATGGTCTCGAGCTATCGTCGTCAGCTCGAGGAGGTGCAGAACGCCGGCGCCTGAACCCGACCCGCAGTGACTTACGCGATCGGTGTCGACTTCGGCACGGAATCCGGCCGCGCTGCGCTGGTCGACCTGAGCAACGGCGACGTGCTGGCCACCAGCGTCGTCCGCTACCCGAGCGCGGTGATCGACAGGACGCTGCCCTCGACCGGCGAGGAGCTACCGCCCGATTGGGCCCTGCAGGACCCCGACGACTGGGTGACGGTGGTCGAGAAGGCGGTGCCCGACGTGGTCCAGCAGGCGGGCATCGACGCCGCGGAGGTGGTCGGCCTCGGGGTCGACTTCACCTCGTGCACGGTGCTGCCGGTCACCAGCGACGGCGTGCCGCTGTGCACGATCGACGAGTGGCGTGAGCGCCGCCACGCCTGGCCGAAGCTATGGAAGCACCACGCGGCGCAGCCGGTCGCCGACCGACTCAACGAGGTGGCGCTCGAGCGTGGCGAGTCCTTCCTCGAGCGCTACGGCGGGCGCATCTCGTCGGAGTGGTACTTCCCGAAGCTGATCGAGGTGTGGCTCGAGGACCGCGAGGTCTACGACGATTGCGACGGCTTCATCGAGGCGACCGATTGGATCGTGTGGTGGCTGACCGGGGTCGAGTGCCGGCAGACCGCGACGGCCGGGTTCAAGGCGATGTGGTCACCCGAGGAAGGGCTGCCGCCGAGCGAGTACTTCGAGGCCGCCTATCCCGGCTTCGGCCGACCGGGCGAGAAGCTCGGCGACACGTTCGTACCGCTTGGGACCAAGGCGGGCACGCTGCGGCCGGAGGTGGCTCAGCGCACCGGTCTGCCCGAATCGGTGGCGGTGGCGGTCGGGAACGTCGATGCGTGGGTGTCGGTACCGGGGGTAGGCGTAGACGGACCCGGAACGTACGTGGTCGTGATCGGGACCTCGATCTGCGACATGATCGTCCACCCCGAGGAGACCCGGCTGCCCGGGGTCACCGGAGTCGTCAAGGACGGGATCCTCCCGGGCCTGTACGGCTACGAGGCCGGGCAAGCGGCGGTCGGGGACATGCTGGCGTGGTTCGTCGACGACCTGGTCATGGATCCCGACAGCTACGCGCAGTTCGAGAAGAAGGCGGCCGAGATTGGCCCCGGCGAGACTGGCCTGGTCGCGCTCGACTGGTGGAACGGCAACCGCACGATCCTGGCCGACGCCGACCTCACCGGCGCGATCTTCGGGCTCGGCCTGCAGACCACGCGCGAGCAGATCTACCGCGCGCTGCTCGAGTCGATCGCGTTCGGAAGCCGCCGGATCATGGACAACTTCGAGGAGCACGGGCTCGTGCTGTCGGAGATCGTCGCCTGCGGCGGGATCGCCGAGCGCAGCCCGCTGATGATGCAGCTGCTCGCCGACACCAGCGGACGCGAGGTGCATGTGCCCGAGGTGAGCGAGATCCCCGCCCGCGGAGCGGCGCTGTTCGGCGCGGTCGCGGCCGGCGTGTACGAGGACATCGGGAGCGCCGTCGAGGCGACGCGTCCCAAGAAGGTGCGCACCTACACGCCGGACCTCGAGGCCAAGAAGACCTACGACCGCGTGTACGAGATTTACCGGAAGCTGTACGAAATGCTCGGCCGCACCGAGGTACGGCTCCTTCACGACCTGAAGCGCATCCGCACGGAAAGGAGAGAGGCGTGAGCCGGCAACCTCGAATCGGCCTGCTCGGGATCATGCAGGAGCTCTACGACGACATGATCCCGGGGATCACCGAGCGCCAGGGCGAGTACGCGGCGGCGGTCGCGAACAAACTGGCTCCGGTCGCGGACGTCCGGTTCACGCGGCCCGCGCGCAACCGCGAGGACGTCGAGGCGATCGCGCGAGAGCTGGTGTCGGCCGACGTCGACGGGATCGCGATCGTGATGCTCACATACGGGCCGGCGATGCGCACGGTGCGCGCGCTGCTGCAGACGCCGGTGCCGCTGCTGCTCGCCAACATCCAGCCCGAGCGCTCGATCACCGCCAAGTGGGACATGGCGGACCTGACGTACAACCAGGGGATCCACGGCGCCCAGGACCAGGCCAACGCGCTCGTTCGCTCCGGCCTGCCGTTCTCGGTGATCACCGGCGACTGGCAGTCGGCGCAGTTCGAGCGCGCGTTCGAGGATTGGGCGCGGGCGGCGCAGGCGGTAACCGCGCTGCGGCGCACGCGGATCGGCCTGCTCGGCTACCCGATGAACGGCATGGGGGACATCCTCTACGACCCGCCGTCGCTGCTCAGGCGGATCGGACCGATGATCGTGAGCGAGGACCTCGGCCCGCTGGTGAAGAGGACCGACGCGGTCACCGACGCCGAGGTCGACGCGGTCCTGGCGCGTCACGCCGACGTGTTCGACGTCGCGAGCAACCTCCCGCGCGAGCGTCACGCATATGCCGCGCGGTTCGAGGTGGCGATCCGGGGCCTGCTCGAGGACAAGGGCTACGCCGGCTTCTCTTTCCACTTCGACTCGATCGGCGGCGATGGCCGCTTCAAGCAGCTGCCGCTGCTCGCCGCCTCCGACCTGATGGCCGACGGCTACGGGTTCGCCGCCGAGGGCGACACCAACACGACGACGTTGATGTGCGCCGCCCAGACGATGATCGGGGACGCGCACTTCAGCGAGATGTACGCGATGGACTGGGAGCTCGACTCGGTGCTGATCAGCCACATGGGCGAGGGCAACTGGAAGATCGCACGCAGCGACCGGCCGGTGAGGCTGATCGATCGCGAGCTCGGCATCGGCCGGCTCGACAACCCGCCCACGCCGGTGTTCTCCGCAGAGCCGGGCCCCGCCACGACCGCCGCGCTGATCCCGATCGAGGGCGACTACTACCGCCTCGTGGTCGGCCGCGGGGAGGTGCTCGACACCCCCGAGCTGCCGAATGTCGAGATGCACTACTTTCATTTCCGCCCGGATGCGGGTATGGAGGAGTTCATGAACCGCTGGCTGTCGCTCGCCGGACCGCATCACTTCGTCACGAATCTCGGCGACAACCGGGCCCGGTGGCGCCGGCTCGCGGAGCTGCTCGACATCGAGTACGTCGAGATCTGAGGGGGTGGCGCTGGTGGTGGCGCAGTCCCTGATCGCGGACGTCCTCACGGCGAACCGGGCCCTGCAAGCGCACGGCCTGGCTCCGCTCACCTGGGGAAACGCGAGCGGGATCGACCGCGACGAGGGCCTGATGGTGATCAAGCCGAGCGGCGTCGCCTACGACGAGCTGACCGAGAGCGACATGGTCGTGGTCGACCTCGACGGGAACGTGATAACCGGTCCCCACCCACCCCGGCGGCCGTCGACCGATACGCCCACGCACCTGGTCCTGTACCGCGCGTTCGAGGAGATCGGCGGGATCGTCCACACCCACTCGACCTGGGGCGTGGCGTGGGCCCAGGCGCAGCGCGAGGTCCCGCTGCTCGGAACCACCCACGCCGACCTGTGCGCGTGCCCGATCCCGGTGACTCGCGCGCTGACCGATGAGGAGATCGCGTCCGACTACGAAGGGGCGACTGGGACGACGCTGGTCGAGCTCATCTCCGAGCGCGGACCGCTCGAGCTTCCGTGTGCGCTGGCACGAGGTCACGCGCCGTTCTGCTGGGCGGCGACTCCCGCCAAGGCGGTCGAGGTCGCCGTCACGCTGGAGGAGGTGGCGAGGATGGCAATGCTGACCACGCTGCTCGAGCCGGGCGCGCCACCGCTCCAGTCGGCGCTCCGCGACAAGCACTACGAGCGCAAACACGGCCCGCAGGCATACTACGGGCAGCCGTGACGAGCGAGAACGGACTCCGACAAGCCGAGGCCAAGATGCGCGACGCGGGTCAGCCCGAGGAGGCGATCCGCAACTTCGCCAGCGCATATCGGCGGCTGGAGAGCGGCGAGTCGGCGATGCTCCCGAGCGCCGAGCTCGAGCCGGCCGGCGACGTGGACGCGCTCGAGGATCTGCCTGAAGCCGACGCCGGCGCGCTCGATCGCGTCGCTGTGATCAAGCTCAACGGCGGCCTCGCGACGACGATGGGCTTGCGGAGCCCGAAGTCCTTAATAGAGGCACGGGCGGGCCGGTCGTTCCTGGACATCATCATCGGGAACACGCTCGCGCTCCGACAGCGGTACGGCGTGCGCCTGCCGCTCGTGCTGATGAACAGCCAGGCCACGCGCGCGGACACCACGCGGGCGCTCGAGTCACATCCGGATCTCGACAGCGGTCTGCCGGCCCACTTCCTCCAGAGCATGGAACCGAAGCTCGACGCCGAGTCACTCGCGCCCGTGAGCTGGCCGCAGGAGCCGTCGCTCGAATGGTGCCCGCCGGGGCACGGTGACGTGTACAGCTCGCTGCGCAGCTCGGGGATGCTCGATGCGCTGCTCGACGACGGCTTCCGCTACGCGATGATCTCCAACGCCGACAACCTGGGCGCGGTCACCGACGCACGCATCGCGGGTCACCTCGAGCACGGCGAGATCCCATTCCTGATGGAGGTCGTGGCGGGAACCGAGGCCGACCGCAAGGGGGGACACATCGCGCGCCGGCGGGCCGACGGGCAGCTCGTGTTGCGCGAGACCGCGCAGACGCCGCCCGAGGATCAGGAGTCGTTCCGCGACTACCGTCGCTGGCGTTACTACAACACGAACAGCCTGTGGGTCGACCTGCGCGTGCTGGCGGAGAAGCTCGACGAGACCGGAGGCGTGCTCGAGCTCCCGCTGATCATCAACCGCAAGACCGTCGACCCGCGTGACCCGAGCACGCCGCCGGTGCTCCAGCTCGAGAGCGCGATGGGCGCCGCGATCGGCAGCTTCAAGGGCGCACGGCTGCTGTGCGTACCGCGCGCGCGGTTCGTTCCGGTCAAGACCACCGATGACCTGCTCGTCCTGCGCTCAGACGTCTACACGCTGTCCGATGACCTCGTCGTCTCGGCGGTTCCCGAGCGCGTCGGGAACCTGCCGTACGTCGAGCTCGACCCCGAGTTCTACAAGCTGCTCGACGACTTCGAGAAGCGCTTCCCCGGCGGCGCCCCATCGCTGCGCGACGCCGACAGGCTCGTCGTGCACGGTGACGTCACCTTCGGTGAGGGCGTGCGCGTACGCGGCGCCGTCGAGCTCGACGTCGACGAGCCGACGCTGATCGGCGCCGGGACGACGCTCGAGCCGTGAAGCGGTTCGGTTGAGTTAGCTGCTCTTCGGCTTCGAGCGCGTGCTCGTCGCGCGCGAGTGGTTCTTCGGGCGGTGACTTGCGGGCGGTTGACTTGCGGGCGGTCGACTTGCGGGCGGTCGTGCGCGCGCTGCCGCCGGACGATCCCGAGCTTGCCTTCGCCGTGCTGGCCGTCGACCCGGCGTTCGACCTCGCGGCCGCCGGAGCCTTCCGCGTCACCGCGGTGCGCAGCTTGTCGAAGTCCTTGAGCGCCTGCTTGTTGGTCTTCGCGGCTTCGCGACGGAGCGCCGTCATCGCGGCGGTCACTTCCTTGTAGCTGCCCTGCGCACCGCGACCGAGGTGCGTGCCGAGCGTCTTGAGCGCGTCGTTGGCGTCGTCGAGACGCTTCTCGAATCTCGCGATGGATTGCTCCACCTCGCGCCGCGTCGCCGCGGACGTCGAGGCTGCGCGTGCGCGGACGCCTCTGGTGGCGCTACTCGCGCGCGAGGCGGGCTTTTTTGTGGCTGACTTCCTGGCTGGAGGCATCGCCTTCTCCCTGTTGAAACTGAACGAGTGCGGCAAAGCTTTGCGTACTGAGCGGTCGCATGTCACCACATAACGACTTTGCGTGCGTTACCGATGGTGCGCGCCCTCCAAACGCGAGCTATTGTGACCCCGATGGACGAGGCATCGACGCGCGGTCCGATCACCATCGTACTGGCCGACGATCACCTGGTTGTCCGCGCCGGACTGCGTATGCTTCTGCAAGCCGAGGAGGGATTCGAGGTCGTGGCGGAAGCGGGCGACGTGGCGACGACCGAGCGGCGCGTGACCGCCTATCACCCGCGCGTGCTGATCCTCGATCTGAACATGCCCGGCGAGCCCAGCCTGCCGGCGATTCCGCGATTGCGCCAGAGCGCGCCCGACACGCAGATCGTCGTGCTGACGATGCAGAACGACCCCGCGTTCGCGCGCGAGGCGCTACGCGCCGGCGCGATCGGCTACGTGCTCAAGGAAGCCGCCGAGGGCGAGTTGGTGCAGGCGGTGCGCCTGGCGGCCGAGGGCCGCACGTATCTCGATCCCGAGCTTGGCGCGCGGCTGGCGGCGGAACCACCGGCCTCGAACGGTCCCCCCGACGATTTGTCGGCGCGCGAGATCGAGGTGCTCCGGTTGATCGCGCTCGGTCACACCAACACCGAGATCGCGTCAGCGCTGTACCTGAGCGTTCGCACGGTCGAGTCGCACCGCGCTCACATCCAGCAGAAGACCGGGCGCACCACACGCGCGGCACTCGTCGCCTACGCCCGCGAGCACGAACTGCTCTAAGCGCCGAGCGCGCTACCCGGCGCCGCCGGCGCCGGCGATCTCGTCGCGCGTAGCGTGCGCGTATGCCGACTTCGGCACCTGCATCAACAACGGCCGGTGCCCGCTGCGCGAGCTGCGCACCGCCGCCGCCGACGCCACCACCGCACCTGCGTGCGTCCAGGTCACCGGCGCGGGTGCGTAGTGCAGCAGCGCGGTCCACGTCGCCGGTCCGACGATTCCGTCGACCGTGAGTCCCTGGGCGGCCTGGAAGCTCTCGACAGCGGCCTGCGTCGCGGGGCCATAGTCACCGTCGATCGGGATCGTGAAGCCGGCCGTCGCCAGGTGCTCCTGCGCCCACACGACGAGGTCCCCGAGCGAATTGAGCTTCAGGATCGGGGTGCTGGTGGTTGGGGTGGCGGTCAGGTTGCCGGCTCCGATCGATATGCCCTTCCAGCCGCTGGTGGTCGCCTGCTGCCAGTCCCACCACGAGACGCCGGCGGCGCCGTAGGTCCGCGATAACTGGCGGAAGCGGATGAGCTGACCCAGCGGTGGGTTCTGGTAGACCTGCCCGAGCGGGTCGATCGCGCGCTCGTAGACGGTGTTGTACGCGTATGTGTGGGCGTACACCGTGTTGACGCTAGTGCCGATGTCGACCCAGTACATCTGCGGCGTGTTGTACTGAGCGCCCCCCGGGCCGAGGAAAACCGAGTAGGGGAAGCCGGGGTGGTAATCCACGTATGGGAATCCAGCCAGTGCCACCGGGAAGCTCTGCCCGATGTCACTCCTCAGCTGCGTTATGTAACTCTGCGCGGCGACGTACTTGCCTTCGTACTCACTTTCGGCATCGATGATCAGGCAATCCGCGCCGTCGTTGACCGCGGTCGCGCCGACGTTCGCCTCCTGGCGCGGGTAGTTCCCGTAGACGTATTGCCACGCGCACACGTGCAGGCCGCTGGCGTGCAGCTCCTGAACCACGGTGCTGTTGAACTGCGACCACATCGTGCGGCCGTCGCTGCTCTTGATCATCACCGTGCTGACGCCGTACTTGCGGGCGGTCGCGACGATCGAGGAGACGCTGCCGCCGCTCGAGCGCGAGACGTACCAGATCCACATGCCGCGACCGGCCAGCGCGCCTGAGTCGCCGGCCTTGTGGATGGTGTGCGCGGTCGGCTTGCTGGAAGCCGCCGCCACTGGGTCAGCAGAAAATGCGAGTCCTGCGAACAGCACCCCGACGAGCAGGGCCACAAAGCGCCCACGGTGTTCGGTCATACGGCCTGGCACCAATGCCACCGTACCGTAGAACCCTGGCAGCGCGCACAAGTTGCGTTGCCGAGAAGAGGAGTCTCATCCCGCATGTCGTGCCACTCGCGTCGGCGGGCGACACGGGTGGCTTTAGCCGCGGGAGAGTGGCTTCACGGCTTTCAGCAAGGAGGAGCCCTGCGAGCGCCGGCGGGTAGGACAGCCGCCCGGACCCCCTCGAGTGAAGTTTGAGTGGGTCCGGGCGGCTGTCCTGTCCCGGGCGGCGCTACTTAATGAAGAGGATCTCCGAGTACTTCGGCAGCGGCCAGAGGTCGTCGGCCACTACCTTCTCGAGCCGGTCGGCGGCGTCGCGGACATCGGCCATCGCCGGCACGACCGAGTCGCGCATGAACTCGGCGTGCGCCTCGAGGTCGGGAGGCTGGTTCTCGGCCAGGTTCGCCGACTCGAGCTTCTTGATCGCCTCGGTGAACTCCGCGATCAGGTCCGAGGTCTCGCCGGCGAGCTCGCCGAGCTGGGCCTCGAGCAGTAGCGCGAGGTGACGGGCCGCCGCGGGCAGCAGCATCGTGCGCGCGATCGACGCCTGCGTCTCGGCCTCGATGTTGAGCTTGGTCACGTACTGCTCGAGGAACACCTCGTGGCGGGACTCGAGCTCGCGGCGGGACAGCACGCTGTGCTTCTCGAACACGTCAACGGTCTCGTCGGAGACGAGATACGGCAGCGCGTCCGGGGTCGCGCGCAGGTTCAACAGACCCCGGCGCTCGGCTTCGGCGTGCCACTCCTCGTCGTAGTTGTCGCCGCCGAAGATGATCCGCTTGTTGGCGGCGTAGCTCCGCTGGAGGATCGGCCGCAGCGCATCCTCGAGCACGGCGTCGCGCAGCGGATCGCCGGCCGGCGGACCGTCCTTGACCGCCGCCTCGAGCTCGTCGGCGAGCTCGTCGATCGCCTCAGCGACGATCGTGTTGAGCACGGTGTTCGGGAGCGCGGGCGACTGGCTCGAGCCGAGCGCGCGGAACTCGAACTTGTTGCCGGTGAACGCGAACGGGCTCGTGCGGTTGCGGTCGCCGCCGTGCTTGGGCAGCTGCGGCAGCACCGGCGTGCCCAACCCGAGGAACGACTGTGCCCTGGTCTCGGACGTCTCACCGCGCTCGAGCGCGCCGAACACGTTCTCGAGCTCGGCGCCGAGGAAGATCGAGATGATCGCCGGCGGCGCCTCGTTCGCGCCGAGGCGATGATCCTGCCCGGGCGAGGCGATCGACGCGCGCAGCAGGCCCTGGTACTCGTTGACGGCCTGGATCACCGCCGCGCAGAAGAACAGGAACTCGAGGTTCCGGTGCGGGGTGTCGCCGGGCTCGAGCAGATTCTTGCCGGTGTCGGTGCCCATCGACCAGTTGTTGTGCTTGCCCGAGCCGTTGACGCCCGCGAACGGCTTTTCGTGCAGCAGGCACACGAGCCCGTAGCGCCGCGCGACGTTCTGCATGATCTGCATCGTCAGCTGCTGATGGTCCGAGCCGACGTTCGAGTTCTCGAAGATCGGCGCGATCTCGTACTGGTTGGGGGCCACCTCGTTGTGGCGCGTCTTGACCGGCACGCCGAGCTTGGCCAGCTCGCGTTCGGTCTCGAGCATGCAGGCGAGGATCCGGTCGGGGATCGACCCGAAGTAGTGGTCGTCGAGCTCGTGCCCCTTGGGCGGCTTCGCGCCGAACAGCGTGCGGCCGGTCGTGATCAGGTCGGGCCGCTCGAAGTAGTACTGCTCGTCGATCAGGAAGTACTCCTGCTCGGGACCGATCGTCGTGAACACGCGATTCGCGTCGGTGTCGCCGAACAGCTTGAGCGCCCGGACCGCCGACTTCGACAGCGCGTCCATCGAGCGCAGCAGCGGGATCTTGTGGTCGAGCGCCTCGCCCGTCCACGACGCGAACGCGGTCGGGATGCACAGCAGCGTGCCGTTCGGGTTCTCGAGGATGAACGCCGGCGAGGTCGGGTCCCAGGCGGTGTAGCCGCGCGCCTCGAACGTGGCGCGGATGCCGCCGGTCGGGAAGCTCGAGGCGTCGGGC
Organism: uncultured Solirubrobacterales bacterium; assembly: GCA_963796575.1. GTDB lineage: Bacteria > Actinomycetota > Thermoleophilia > Solirubrobacterales > Solirubrobacteraceae > Palsa-465. The sequence goes on from CAWCMG010000028.1 coordinate 100,967, forward strand.
TCGCCCTGGATCAGCTCCTTGCCCGAGAACTCCGCGATCGCGGTGCCCTCGTCGGTGGGGGCGTAGAAGCTGTCGTGCTTCTCCGCGGTCGAGCCCGTCAACGGCTGGAACCAGTGCGTGTAATGGGTTGCGCCCCGCTCCATCGCCCATTCCTTCATCGCGAGCGCGACCGCGTCGGCGAGCGACGTGTCGAGCGCCTCACCGCGGGCGAGCGTTCGCTGCAGGCGGCTGAAGACGTCGGAGGAGAGGCGCTGGCGCTGGACGGCGCGGCTGAACACGTTCGCGCCGAACACCTGGTTGTCGGAGAGCGTGAGATCGGGAGCCCCGAGTGAGCCTCCGTTGGGAGCCCACTGCGCGGCGAGGACGTTCTGCTGGCGGATGCGAGGCATGCGGTATCGATTTCCTTCCATGTGGGCGCCACGGCGGCGCAGGCGCGTACGAAACCCCACCTCGGCGGGGCCGAGGCGTACGGACGACAGGTTAACGCGGGGTCGTGGCGGCCGTCATTATCCGGATGTCCAAACTGGCCCTGGCAGATGGCCAAAGGTCGCCTCGCCACCCCGTCGTGAAATACTCGCGGACGTGCCGTTCAACCCAGAGCTCGGCTGGAGCGCGTACGTTCCCGATGAGGGGCGGTACGAGCGGATGCCGTACCGCCGCTGCGGGCGCAGCGGCCTGCAGCTCCCGGCGATCACGCTGGGACTGTGGCAGAACTTCGGCGACGACCGCCCGCTCGCGAACAGCCGGGCGATGATCCGGCGCGCGTTCGACCTCGGGATCACCCACTTCGACCTCGCGAACAACTACGGCCCGCCGTACGGAAGCGCGGAGATCAACTTCGGGCGGATCTACGAGGAGGACCTGAAGCCCTACCGGGACGAGATCGTGATCTCGACCAAGGCGGGCTACGACATGTGGCCGGGTCCCTACGGCGAGTGGGGATCGCGCAAGTACCTGCTGGCGAGCCTCGAGCAAAGCCTCAAGCGGATGCGGCTCGACCACGTCGACATCTTCTACTCGCACCGGTTCGATCCCGACACGCCGCTCGAGGAGACAATGGGCGCGCTCGACGCCGCCGTCCGTCAGGGCAAGACGCGCTACGTCGGGATCTCCTCCTACGGCCCCCGCCGGACCGAGGAGGCGGCGCTGATCCTGCGCGAGCTCGGCACGCCGCTGCTGATCCACCAGCCGTCCTACTCGCTGATCAATCGCTGGATCGAGGAGGAGCTGCTCGACGTACTCGAGCGCGAGGGCGTCGGCGCGATCGTGTTCTCGCCGCTCGCCCAGGGCCTGCTCACCGGCAAGTACCTGGACGGCGTGCCCGACGACTCGCGCGCGCGGATCGGGAACTACTTCGACGAGGGCATGCTGACCGCCGAGAACCTCGCGCGCGTGAAGGGACTGAACGAGATCGCGCAGCGGCGCGGCCAGTCGCTCGCGCAGATGGCGATCGCGTGGGTGCTGCGCGATCCCCGGATCACGAGCGCGCTGCTCGGCGCCTCGGGCGTCGCCCAGCTCGAGCAGAACGTCGCCGCGCTCGACCGCCTGGACTTCGACCCCGCCGAGCTCGAGGAGATCGACCAGCTCGCGGTCGAGGGCGGCATCAACATCTGGGCGACGTCCAGCGACGGATAGCTTGGGGCCGCCTTCGGCGGCGTCCGTGGGGCCAGGTGGCCCGTCCGGACAGCGGTCGCGCACCCGCCGGCGACGCGTCCGCCGAAGGTGCGGACCGTGGCCGGGCCGTGTCGATGGCCCGGCCACGGTCCTGGGGTGGAGGTTTAGTGGAAGTGGACGTTCAGGCTGCGGCCCTCGATGCTGAACTTGTATGCCGTCGTCGAGGTGAACGTGGCGTCTGGGTTCAGCACCACCGACGGCCACTGGGGGTCGCCGATGTGGTGCGGGCTGTCTGGATAGTGCTGTGTCTCGAGCGTGAAGCCGTCACCCTGGCGGTAGACGTTCCCGCTCGTCCCGATCAGGTCGCCGACCAGGAAGTTCCCGCTGTACATCTGAACGCCGGGCTGGTCGGTGTAGGTCCAGAGAGTTACGCCGTTCTTGGGATCCTGGGCGACGGAAACCAGGCGATAGCCGGGGTAGCCGTTGAGGACCCAGTTGTTGTCGTACCCGTGGGCGATCTGCAGCTGCTTGAACGGTCCGCTTTCCCCGTCGGGCAGGTTCGTATTGCGGATGTTCTCACCGATTGGGTGCAGCGAGCGGAAGTCGTACGCCGTGCCGCCGACCGGCACGAAGTACGGCGCCTCCGGGATCAGGTTCGTGTTCACCGGCGTGTACTGGTCGCTGTTCAGCGCCAGCAACTGGTGATAGACGGTGGTCGTGCCCTCACCCGCCAGGTTGAAGTAGGTGTGGTTGGTGAGGTTGATGACGGTCGCCAAGGTCGACGAGTCGTTGACCGCGTTGTATTCGATCTTTAGCTGGTTGTCGGGCGTTACGAGGTAGGTGACCGTCGCGGTCACCATCGCGGGGAAGCCCGTGCAGGTCGCGCTGAGGGTAAGGCAGCCTTCGCCTTGTGGGAAGGTATGCGTCAGCTGGAGCACAGCGGCATGACGGTCCGCCGAGGCGCTAGGCATCCAGACCTGCGTATTCCAGCCGAGATAGCCGCCGTGGAGGGTGTTCGTGCCGTTGTTCGCGTCGAGCGTATATGTCGTGTTGTTGAGGCTGAACGACGCGTTCGCAATCCGGTTCGCGTACCGGCCGATGATCGCGCCGAAGTAGGTGTCGCCCGATCCTCCGGGCAGCGGCCAGGGTGTGTTGGTCGCGCCCTGGGTGAAGTCGTTCACGTAGTCGGACAGCGTCGAGAACCCGAGCGCGACGTTGGTGGTGCCTCGTTCGCGGTTAGGCACCCGGATCGACTGCACGACCCCGCCGTAGTTGGTGATCGTGACGGTCATCCCGTTGCCGCTGGTGAGCGTGTACAGGTTGACGCCGGGCGCACCCCAGTTCTGGCTGCTGATCCCCGGGCGGCCTCCCTGCCGGTCGAAATGCTTCGCGGAATGCGACTTCTGATGGTGGGCTGCGCGTGCTTGCGCCGGGCCCGCCACGACCAGCAAGACGGCGGTTACGGCGACGACCACACTGCTGCTCATCAGGCGCCACCGGATTCGCGATGCGGATCGCATCACCTCTCCTCTCTCCAAGCCCTCGCGCCGATGCTCCGCGCAAGCACCTGGACATCGAACGGACGGTCACGCTCACAGCGATGTTAGCGCTAACATCAAATGTGAACGCTAACACCGATTCTCTCAAAACGACCGTCGGCGAGTCAAGGGTCTTTACCACCCGATCGCAATTCTTTTGCGAAATGTCCGCGCTTCGAACGGCTCGTCGTGGGCGGGGCGCGAAGCCCAAGGGCGGACTCCGGCGGACGCGGGTACGCCCTCGCTCGGCTGCGATCGCGCCTGCTCGGCACGGATGCCGGGCGGAACCGGCGGTCGCGGCGACGGCCCCGCTCGGCATCCATGCCTCGCAGACGGGGCCTGCCGCGCCACATCCCACGGACGCCCGGTGGAACGGCCCCACGGACGGCCCCGTTATTCCCTACGGGGCGCTTGACGACGTGGTGACTATCTGGCCGTCGTTGTTGACGTACGACTCGGACGGGGCGTTGTGGATCAGCACCGTGAACGTCCCGTGCGGGAGCGAGCCGCTGCCGGTCACGGCCTTGGCCTTGCCGTTCAGGCCGGCGGCCACCTCCCACGCGACCACGTGACGGCCGGGCGCCAGCGCGGTCACCGCCCAGTCGAACTTGGCCGTGTGCCCCGGCGCGAGCGCACCGAGCGCCCACGTATTCGAGTATGCGGTGACGGCGCCGCCGGGGCTGCCGCTCCCGTCCGACGAGCCGGGCTGGCAGCCGGCGTTGCACGCACCGGGGGGCCGGTCGACGACCCACACCGGTCGCGACGGGTTCGCGAGCCCCGGCATCTGCAGATCCTGCGCGAACGCCGCCGCGTCGGTGCCCTCGCCCGCGGGCGCGGGATAGGCACAGGTGACGTTGCAGATCGTCACCGCGATGTTCGGGATCGTCTTGCTACCCGCGTTGCGGACAGCCAGCACGAGGTGGGTGTGCTCGGCCAGGCGCTGTGATGAGGGGAATGTCGCGGTCGTCACCGAAACCGGGAACTTGCCGCTCGGCTCGCTCGCGTCCTGCCGGGCGCTGCCGCCGCACGCGGCCAGGAAGAGCACCGCAAGCGCTCCGCAGATCAGACCAAAGCTCCTGGATCTCACGGGGCGCCGAACATAGCAACTGCCCCGAGCGCTCACGCCGGTTCGGGCCACGGTTCCTATTTGCTACTTCGGGGTAGCTGCCCGTACGCTTAGCGCGTCAGCCGCGTGGCGGCACTGCAGACCCGGGAGGCTGGAGCAAGATTTGATCAGAGCCGTCGCCGATCGTGGGTACACGCCCATCAAGGGCCTACTCGAAGAGGTCGGCAACATGATGATCCTGACCGGCAAGACGCTGGTCTCCGCCGTGCGGCCGCCGTACCCGTACGGCCCCGAGTTCGTAGGCCAATTCATGTTCGCGCTCCGGCTGTGCTGGTTCCCGCTGCTGATCTCGACGATCGCCTTCGGGTACGAGGCGCCGGGCCTTCAGGCCGCGAACTTCCTCGTGCTGTTCGGCGCGCTCGACCGCCTCGGCGGGTTCTTCGTGCTCGCGTCGATCCGGGAGTTCGCCCCGTTCGTCGACGCGATCGTGCTCGCCGGCGTGGCCGGCACCGCGATCACCGCCGATCTCGGCGCCCGCAAGATCCGCGAGGAGCTCGACGCGCTCCAGGTGCTGGGCGTCGACCCGATCAAGAACCTGGTCGTGCCCCGGTTCCTCGCGCTGATGCTGGTCACCGGCCTGTTCGACATCTACGCGGTGATCTTCGGCGTGTTCGGCGGGATCCTCGCGACGCTCGTCAACCACGCGTCGCTCGGCCCGTTCTTCTCGACGTTCTTCAACAACGCCGAGACGACCGACCTGTGGGGGTCGGTGGTCAAGACCACGCTGTTCGGCGCGATCATCGCGGTGGTCTGCTGCTACAAGGGGATGACCGCCTCGGGCGGGGCCGAGGGGGTAGGACGCGCCGTCAACCAGGCGGTCGTGATCGCGTTTCTGGGGATCTTCGCGTTCAACTACGCGTTCACCCAGACGCTGCTCGCCACCCATCCCGAGATCACGACGATTCCGCGCTGATGAACGACCTGATCGTCACACCCAAGGGCTGGGTCGAAGCGTTCGGCGAGATCGCGAAGTTCACGGCGCAGGTGCTCGGCGAGGTGTTCCGCCTGCGCGTGTTCAAGTTCTTCGGCGAGGCCTTACGGCAGGCGGGCATCCTGATCGTCGGCTCGGCGATCGTGATCTGCCTGCTGGTGTTCATCGTCGGCCTCACGTGCGGAATCGAGGGCGCCTACCTGCTGCGGTCGCAGGGAGCGCCGGCCTTCTCGGGAGTGTTCTCGGCCTGGTGCGACCTGCGCGAGCTCGCGCCGCTGGCGTTCGGCTACATGATGGCGGCCAAGGTCGGCACCGGCATCGTGGCCGAGCTCGGCTCGATGCGGATCTCCGACGAGATCGACGCGCTCGAGGTGATGGGGATCAGCGGCATGACGTTCCTGTGCGCGACCAGGCTGCTCGCGGCGTGGCTCGTGCTCCCGTTCGTGTACGTGATCTCGATCGGCGCCGGGTTCCTGGCCAGCTACATCGCGGTCGTGCAACAGATCGGAGATGTCTCCTCAGGGGGGTACTTCCTGATCTTCTGGGAGTTCCAGAACCCACCCGACCTGTTATTCAGCCTGATAAAGGCGATGGCGATGGCTACGCTCATCGTGCTGGTCGGCTGCTATTACGGGTACAACGCAAGCGGTGGGCCTGTAGGTGTCGGTACCGCGACCGCGAAGTCGATGGTGTTGAACCTGGTCGGTGTACATCTCATCGGAATGCTCGGAACTCAGCTCTTCTGGGGCGCCAACCCCCGGGCACCAATCGGAGGCTGAAGATGGCGTTTGACGAGGAAGACTGGGACGCCGAGGGCGGCGACGAGCCGGCGCCGTTCGACGGCTCGAACCAGCACGAGTCCGAGTCCCGAGATGACCACCCGGCGACGACCGGCTCGCGCGTATCGGTGGTCGACGAGCAGCCGCCGCGTCCGAGCCCGCCCCCGGGCTCGAGCGACGACGAATACAAGTGGCACACGTACAAGGTGTATCCGTCTGGCCGCCCCGACGCGGTCGAGTTCATCGACGTCTACAAGTCGTTCGGCCGCGCGCACATCCTACGCGGGCTGAACATGGGGCTGCCCGAGGGGATGGTGTCGATGATCATCGGGCCGTCCGGCACCGGAAAGTCGGTGTGCATAAAGCACATGGTGGGGCTGCTGTACCCCGACGAAGGCGACATCCTCGTGCACGGCGAGTCGGTCCCGAACATGCCCGACGAGCAGCTGTTCGAGATGCGCAAGAAGTTCGGCCTGCTGTTCCAGGACGGCGCTCTGTTCGGATCGATGACCGTGTTCGACAACGTCGCGTTTCCGCTGCGCCAGCACACCGAAAAGAGCGAGAGCGAGGTCGAGGACATCGTCATGCGGCGGCTGAAAGAGGTCGGCCTGGGCGACGCCCGCACGAAGATGCCGAACGAGCTATCGGGCGGGATGCGCAAGCGCGCCGGGTTCGCGCGCGCGCTCGTGCTCGAGCCCGACATCCTGCTGTTCGACGAGCCCGACTCGGGGCTCGACCCGGTTCGTACCGCGCTGCTCGGCGAGCTGATCCTCGAGATCCACCGCGACATGATGGAGGAGGCGAAGGCCAAGGGGAGGGAGCACCTCCCGACCTTCTGCGTGATCACGCACGACATCATGAGCGCCCGCCGGGTCGCTGACTACATCAATGTGCTATGGAAGGGCCGGATCGTCGAGGCGGGCCCGGCCGAGGACATGCTCAACTCCGAGAATCCGTTCATCCGCCAGTTCCTGTCCGGGGAGTCGCAGGGCCCGCTCGCGATGGACTAGCGACGCGATGATGGCGAAGACGTTGGGGCGGCTCGCGGGGGCGGCCGCGAGAAAACCAGCCGTGACTCTCGGCATCGTGCTCGCGCTTGCGCTGGCCGGTGGGGCGCTGGCGCTGCGGCTGACGCCGAACACGAACAGCGACACGTTCGTCAGCCGCTCGTCGCCGACGTTCCAGGCGAGCCTCGACGACAACCAGCATTTCGGCGGCGATCCGGTGGTGATCCTGATCCGGGAGCCGCTGACCGATCTGGTCGAGACCAAGGACCTCGCGACGGTCAGCCAGCTCGAGGCGTGCCTCGCCGGCCAGGTGCTGGTGGCGAACCAGCAGCTCGAGGCGTTCACGCCGGCGCCGGCCGGATCCGCGACGCCTTACGGCGGGTGGAACAGCCCGTGCGGCAAGCTGATGAAGGCCCGGCCGGCGCAGGTCGTGTACGGGCCGGGGACGTTCCTGAACCGCGCGGTCGCCGCGGTCAACACCGAGATCGAGCAGATCACGAGTGCGGCGCAGCAGACCGTCCAGACCGCCCGCACGAGCGCCTACAAGCTGGCGCTGGCACGTCACCTGTCTCGCAAGGAGGCGACCGCGCTCGAGAACGCGGCGGGCACGATCGCGCAACAGCAGGAGACCACGAACCTGCTCCAGATGTACCTGAACTCCGGCATCTCCGGCCAGCCGAAGATCGACGATCCGCAGTTCATCCCGGAGATCGTGTTCGACCAGACGCGCGGCGTGAACCAGCCGAAAGCGCGGTTCGCCTACCTGTTCCCGACCGCCGACTCGGCGCTGATCCAGGTCCGGCTGAAGTCGTCGCTGACGCCGGCGCAGCAGGCGCAGGCGATCAAGTGGATCCAGCAGGCGGTGCAGATGCCGATGTTCCGCTCGGCCTACCACGGGACGTACACGGTCTCGGGAGTGCCGGTGGTGACCGACGATCTGGCCTCGACGATCACCGGCTCGATCGCCGGCCTGCTCGCGGCGGCGCTGATCGTGATGGGCGTGGTGCTGCTGCTGGTGTTCCGGAACCGGCCGCGGCTGCTGCCGCTCGGGATCGCGCTGGCGGGGGCGGGGATCACTTTCGGCGCGGTGTCGCTCCTCGGCGGGTCGCTGACGATGGCGTCGATCGCGGTGCTGCCGATCCTCATCGGGCTGGCGGTCGACTACGCGGTCCAGTTTCAGGCGCGAGCCCAGGAGATGTCCGGCGACGTTGCCCAAGCCGCGGCGGTCGCCGCGCCCACGATCGCGACAGCGGCGCTGGCCACGGCGGCCGGGTTCCTCGCGCTGCTGCTGTCGCCGGTACCGATGGTGCGTGGGTTCGGTGAGCTGCTGATCGTCGGGATCGCGATCGCGCTCGCTTGCGCGCTTACCGCGGGCTCGGCGGCGATGGTGCTGAGCCGCCGACGCGCGCTGCGTCGCGCTGGGGCGTCCGAGCGGCGCGGGCCCCGGCTGCCCGAGCTCGGCGTGGTCGGCGCTTCGGTGCGGGGAGCGGGAGAGATCCTCGGCGAGGCGCGGGATCGGGTGGCGGTCTCGTCGCGTGTGGGTTCCCTCGCGCGATCGGCGGTGGGGGCCGCGGCCCGGCGGCCGGGCCGCGTGCTGGTGGTCGGTCTCGTCGTGGCGGCGGCCGGCTGGGTCGCGGACACCCAGATGCCGGTCCAGTCCGACGTGACCAAGCTCGTGCCGTCGAACATGCCGGCGCTGCGAAATCTGCGCACGCTCGAGCGCGTCACCGGAGTGTCGGGCGAGATCGACGTGCTCGTGCACTCGAGCAACGTCGCGACGCCGCAGACGATCAGCTGGATGGTCCGCTACGAGAACACGCTGCTCGCCCACTTCGGCTACGTCGAGGCGAAGGGGTGCGCGAAGGCGACGCTGTGCCCGGCGCTGTCGCTGCCCGACCTGTTCTGCTCGGGCAGTCAGGCCACGACCGGCTCGTGCACGGGCTCGTTGACGACCGGCCTGATATCGAGCCTGTTGAAGGCGGTGCCGCCGTACTTCTCCCAGGCGGTGATCACGCCTGATCACCGGGAGGCGACGCTGGCGTTCGGCATTCGCCTGATGCCGCTGTCGCGGCAGCAGCGCGTGATCGACTACATGCGGTCGCATATGCATCCGCCGCCGGGCGTCAGCGCGGAGCTCGCCGGACTGCCCGTGCTCGCGGCCCAGGCGGACGCGTCGCTGTCGTCGTCGGGACGGCGGATGCTGATGCTGCTGGCGGGGCTGGTCGCGGTCGGTCTGGTGCTGCTCGCGGTCCTGCGCACGGTCGAGCGGGCACTCGTTCCGCTGGTGCCGATCGCGCTTGCGACGGGGTGGTCGTCGCTGATCCTGTTCGCGACCCGGATCCCGCTGAACCCGATGTCGGCCACGCTGGGCGCGCTCGTGATCGCGATCTCGACCGAGTTCAGCGTGCTCCTATCAGAGCGGTTCCGCCAGGAGCGGCGCGCCGGCCGCTCGCCTGCGGACGCGCTCGCGCGGACCTACCGGTTCACCGGATCGGCGGTGCTCGCGTCCGGGATCACCGCGATCGCCGGGTTCGGGGTGCTCACGCTGTCGAGCATCACGATGCTGCGCGACTTCGGCCTCGTGACGCTCGTCGACCTGACGGTGTCGCTCGGCGGCGTCCTGCTCGTGCTGCCCTCGGTGCTCGCGCTGTCGGAGCGGCGCGACGCGCTGGGGAGGGTCCGCGAGCGCTTTGGGCGGGTGGCCGGCGCGTTGCCGCGGCGCCGCCGAGCTCGGGTGGCGTGAGCGGGTCCGGGCCGGCCCCGGGCGACGAGCCGCCCGCGGACTGGCAGCCCCCGTCGCCGGCCAAGGCCCTGATCGACAACCGACGCTACGGCTGGATGGTCGGGGTCTTGGCGTTGGTGCTGGCGATCGGCTTCTTGGTCTATGCGCTCACCTCTCACCACTCGGGGTCGGGGACGCCGGGCGTGGCCGCGGGTCAGCCGCTTCGCTATTTCGCTGCGCCGCTGGCCGCGTCGACCTTGAACGGCGACGCGAACCTCAGTCCGCCCTGCACGCTTGCGCGCCACGATCCGCGCGCGTTGAACGTGTGCCTGCTGGCCAAGCGCGGGCCGCTCGTGCTCGACTTCTTCGTGACCGGCTCGGGTGCGTGCGAGCGCGAGGTGAGCACGCTGCAGGCGCTGGCCGTTGCGCCGGGCACGCGAGGCGCGTCGTATGCGGCGGTGGCGGTCAACACGAGCCACGCGGCGGCCGCCAAGGCGGTTCGTGCGCACCGGTGGACGATCCCCGTGGCGTACGACGCCGACGGCGGCGTCGGCGGCCTGTACGGCGTCACCGCGTGCCCGTTGCTCGAACTCGCCTATCGTGGCGGGACGGTGGCCCAGCGATTGATCGGGGAGCACTGGCTGTCGCGGACCACGCTCGCGGCGCAGGTGCAGGCGCTGCTGCGTCACGGGTGAGGGCCGATGAGCTCCGTCAGCGGGCTTGTCGAGCCACGGCTGCGGGGGGAGTTTCCGGGGCTGCGGTTGGCCTGGACGGCGGTCGATGCCGGCGTGCGCGGCAGCTCGCGCGAGGTCGAACGGCGCCTGCGCGAGCTGTCGGACCGCTACCGGGGCGCCGGCGTGGTGGCGATGCGCACCCAGCCGATCCCGCACGCCTACCGGACGTTCTTCCGCCAGGTCGGGCTCGATCCTGACGCTGCGCGCATCCCCAGCGAGGCGGCGGCGGTCCGGCGGTTGCTCCACGGCGGCTTCCAGTCGCGGAACGCGCTGGCGGACGCACTGCTGATCGCGGTCGTCGAGACCGGCGTGCCGGTGTGGGCGCTCGACGCTCGCGTTGCCGACTTGTCCAGCCTCGGGATCCGGGTTTCGGTGGCGGGCGACCGGCTGGGGGACGGAGCAGGCGGCGGGATTCCGTTGCCCGAGGGGCAGCTCGTGGTCGCGGACTCCGTCGCCGTTCACGCGACGTTGTTTGGCGAGCCGGCGCCGGGACACGCCCCGGGGCCACGCACGAGCCGGATCGTGCTGTTCGCGGTCGGCGTCGACGGAGTCCCGGCGATCCACCTCGAGGAGGCGCTGTGGGTGGCCTCCGATGCTCTCAGGAGCGCCTAAATCGCGGTGGCGGCGGCTGGTAAGCTGGCCCGAGCGAGCTCCCGAAAGGAGGCAGCGTTGGAGCTTCTCGAACACGACTCAGGCGCGGGTTTTCCGGGCGCGGCAGTTGCCCCGCTGATCGCCCCGGAGCGGGACGAGCGGGCGGCGCGACGCTCGCTGCGGCTCCAGATCGACAAGCTCGAGCGGGAGCTCGCCGACGCGTTCGTGACCGCCTTCCCGATGGGAGGGCTCGACGACGAGCACCCGCGCTGGGGCGCCACGCCCCGGCTGCTCGACCTCGGCGAGCTCGAACGGGTCCGGGACGAGCTCGCGGCGCGCGTCCAGGCTGCGCGCGCGACGATCGCCGCGCGAGCCGATCAGCAGGCGGCGCGCCGGGTGGCGCTCGAGAAGATGCTGCTCGACCCGGGACGCCACCGGTTCGTGCGGATCGCGAACCGAGACATCGGCGAGCCCGGATGCGGGGTGTGGCACGTTCGGCCGCGGCTCGGGCTAGTCGGGATGCTGATGGGCTGGTGGGAGGTCAAGCTCTCCTCGGGCTGCCCGTTAGCCAACGCCGCGTGTGCCCGTGATGGGCGCCGCGGCCGCGTGTGAAAGCTAGTCTCGGCGTTACGTGCGCGAGCTACTCCGGACGGGCGTCGGCGCGACGCTGGTACTGCTGATCATGATCATCGGCAGCCTCGTCCTATGGATCGGGACGCCCCTGCTGTGGCTGTGGGTCGGCTCGCAGGTCCAGGGGGCGACATCCTCGCTCGGCACCGCGCTCGGCGTGAGCTTCATCGGCGTGGTGGCGACGATCGGGCTCGTCGCCGCGGTCCTCGCGAAGCTGAGCGACGTGTACCGGGCGAACCGCCGCGCCCGCGGTCTCGATGACACCGGGCACTACCTGCTCGAGGCCGTACTCGTGGTGAGCGCCGGGCTGACCCTGGCGGCGTTCGTGGTGTGGTTCTTCTTCTTCGCCGGCGCCAGCCCGGTGCCGGTCGGGATCCAGATCTGAGGGCGCGGGCGCCGGAGGCTGCGGCGCGGCGCGGGTCGTGGGGTGCGTGAGGTCCGGAACCTGCACAGCGCGACAATCGCCGCGCTCGCCCCGAGCCTTGCCGGGTTAGCCGTGATTATCGTGCGCAAGTCGGCAGGGTCGCGCGCGGCCGCGTCGGCTGTCGCGTTGCGCACGTCCGCGCAGGATGTGGCCCGCGTCCACGAGGCACTCCCGTCACCCCTCCAGGTGCTCTATCGCACTACGACCGCCGCGGCTGGCGCCGCCGGCCGGCCAAGGGCCCGCGCTACCGCTGCCAGGCAGTCGCGCGGGCCCGTACGGCCGGTCTATGCGCCGACGAGCTCGAGCTCTCGAGCGGCGGGGCACAGCTCGAGCTGGTCGGCGAGCAAACGGCGCTGACGATCGGTGAGCGCGCCGATCGTCTTGGTCTCGGTGATGTGATATCGCGAGAGGAACTTCCGGCACTTCGTGCTACCCCATCGCCGCTGGCTCATCAGCAGCTCCCCGATCGCCCAACTGAGCGCTTCGTCGGGCGGGTCCATAATGACGTCCGCGGCGGAAGCTTCTCCCTCGGCGATCCTTCGCTTCAGCTCCGCGCGGGCGAGCCTGACCGCGTTGGCTCGTTCCAGTGCTCGCAGTCGTTGCGGCGCAGGGGTCATCGTGGCGGTCTCACTCATGTGGTGCTTCGCTTCCTCCCAGTCGGTCCGACGCAGCGGACACTCTTGTTTTTACACACCGGCAGGGGTCCACGAGGCCCCCCTCCCGTGGGTCCTAAACCTGCTCAAACTACTGTTCCCGCACGCACCGGCGCGGGGTTCCTACACCCCCCGATCCGGCCCGTCCCTTCCGTATCGACCGCTGTCCTGCACGGCCATTTGGGTAGAGGGAGAAGCTACGACATCGGCGCGAATAACAGCAACGTCACAAGTCCCCCCCATGCGCTTAGAGCGTGTTTTTTTTGAGTCCGCGGCCTTGTGCGACTGTGGACAAGCCCGGCATCGGGAGCACCCCCTCGAGGCGAGGGGTGGGGGCACACCTATGCCCGGCCGGGCAGCGCCCCGTGCTCGGCTTCGAACGTCCGCTTCGCGTCGGCGAAGATCTCGAGCGCCTGGTCGAGCGTGGCGTGATCGTGGGTGGCCATCACGCTTGTCCGCAGCAGCGCGCCCGCCGGCGGTACCGCGGGGTGGAGCGCGACGTTGACGTACAGGCCGCGGTCATACAGTGCCTTCCACAGGAACGCCGCCTTCCAGTCGTCGCCGACGACGACCGGGACGACGGTGGTCACGACCTCGGTACCGTCGGCCAGCCGGGTCGGCTTGACGACCTGGAATCCGAGCTCGTCCAGGCCGCGATGGAGGTAGCGCGCGTTGTCGAGCACGCGGGTGAACAGCTCACGTCCCTCCTCGGAGCGGCAGATCCTGACCGCGGCCAGCGCTGCCCCGAGCGCCGCGGGGACGGCCGAGGCGGTGAACATGAACGGACGCGAGGAGACCCGCAGGAACTCGACCACGTCGGCCGGGCCGGCGATCACTCCGCCGCACGACGCGAGCGACTTAGAGAACGTCGCCATCCGCAGATCTACCTGGTCCTCGACCCCGAACAGCTCGGACGCGCCGGCGCCGCGGGCGCCGAGCACGCCCAGCGCGTGCGCCTCGTCGACCATCAGCCGGGCGCCGTAGCGGCGGCTCAGCTCGGCGATCTCGGGCAGCGGCGCGACGTCACCCTCCATCGAGAACACGCCGTCGACGACGACCAGAATCCCGCCGCCGTCGCCGGCGGCCTTCTCGAGCGTCTGCTCGAGCTTGTCGATGCGGCTGTGGCGGAACGCCCGCAGCTTGGCCCGCGAGAGGATGCAGCCGTCGAGGATCGAGGCGTGGTCGCCCGAGTCGACGACGACCGTGTCACCGGGCGCGAGGATCGTCCCGAGCGCGCCGACGTTGGCCTGGTGGCCGGTGGTGAACACCAGCGCGCCCTCCGTCCCGAACCAGTCCGCAAGCTCGCGCTCGAGCTCGAGGTGGAGGTCAGTGGTGCCATTCAGGAAGCGCGAGCCCGTGAGCCCGGTGCCGTAGCGGTTGAGCGCGTCGAGCGCGCCCTGCTTGACCCGCTCATCCCCCGTGAGCCCCAGGTAGTTGTTGGAGCCGAGCATGATCCGGCGCCTGCCCTCCATCTCCACGACCGGCAGGGTGGGCCCCTCCAGCACGCGGAAATACGGGACCAGGTCGAGCTCCCGGGCGGCGCGCAGCTGATCGAGGCGCTCGTGCTCCCGGGCTTTCGCGAAGACATCTATCGAGGTGGACATATAACGTTCCGGGTCAGATGGCGGTAGACGTGACCCTGCCGGCTCGTCGGGCCTTGGAGATACGCCCTGTCGCGAGCAAGCGCGATCTGAACACTTTCATCAAGCTGCCGTGGCGGCTCTATCGTAACGAGCCCAACTGGGTGCCGCCGCTGCTGTTCGACCGCAAGCGGTTCTTCGACCGAAGTCGCAATCCGTTCTTCGAGCACGCCGAGGTCGAGTTCTTCGTGGCGTGGCGGGGCGAGACCCCCGTCGGGCGGATCACCGCGCATATCGACCGGCACTTCAACGAGTTCCAGCATCACGACTGGGGGATGTTCGGCTTCTTCGAGTGCGAGAACGATCCCGAGGCCGCCGCCGCGCTGCTGTCGACCGCCGAGGACTGGCTGCGTGCCCGGGGCCGCGACCGGATGGTCGGCCCGATGGACTTCACGACCAACGACGAGTGCGGCGTGCTCGTGGACGGCTACGACCTTGTGCCGACGATTCTGACCAACTGGCACCACCCGTACTACCCGGGACTGATCGAGGGCGCCGGTCTGACCAAGGCGATGGACCTGTACATGTGGACGCTCGAGGTGTCCGAGCGGTCAGCGGTCAACCCCGTGATCTGGCGCGCGGCCGCCGACGTCGAGCGCAAGTACGGGATCACCGTGCGGCCGATGCGCAAGAAGGACATGGAGGCCGAGATCGGCCGCTTCCTCGAGGTGTACAACGCCGCCTGGGAGCGAAACTGGGGCTTCACGCCGCTCACCGAGGAGGAGGTCCGGCACTACGCCAAGGACCTCAAGCCGGTGCTCGACGAGAACTGGGCGTTCATCGCCGAGAAGGACGGCGAGCCCGTCGCCGCCGGCCTCACCCTGCCCGACTACAACCAGGTCCTGATCCACCTGAACGGCCGCCTGCTGCCGTTCGGGTGGGCCAAGGCGCTCTGGTACAGGCGCAAGATCGACCGCGTGCGCGTGTTCGCGCTCGGGGTCAAGCCGGAGTATCAGCACACGGGGATCGGGGCGAAGCTGTACGAGATGCATTACGACGCCGCCGAGCGCACCAATCAGAAGAAGGGCGAGACCGGCTGGATCCTCGAGACCAACAAGTCGATGAACCGGGCGATGGAGCGCATGGGCGGTAGGATCGTCCGGACGTACCGGGTGTTCGAGAAGCTCCTTTGAAGTTGACCGCCGGCGCTGTCACCATGTCGCGGGCATGACTGAGCCTTTCGCGGACGAACAGGCCCCTGGGGTGGATGCCTCGGAGGGCGCCGGGCCTGCTGGGGTCGACCCCGAGGAGGAGGTCGTCGACGGCTTCCCCGTGCTCGCCGAGGTCCGGACGATCGAGCGGCCGAGCCCGGGCTCGCTGCCGGCGGTCCAGGCGGCCGCGGCGGCCGCCACGGGGTTCGTCGCCGGCGCCGCGACGATCGCGCTGATCAAGCGCCGCTCCGCTCGCAAGGTGGCGCGGAACGGGAAGAACGGCTCCCGACGCGTCGCCGACCTGTTGCCGATCACGGCCTCGCGGTCGTTCCTGGTCGACGTGCACGTGATCGGCAAGCAAGGAGATTGACCACGCGCGGCGGCCCGGGGGACGAGGTCCGCGTCGAGGTCCGTCCCCGCTGGGTGTTCGCGCTGCCGCTGCGCAACGGCCTCGACGGCCTGACGCGGGTGCGCGGCGGGGTGCTGCATCGCCTGCTCCACGTCGAGGAGCTGCCGGTGCTGGTCCGCGTGGCGCAGCCGTCGCGCGACCGGGTGGTGTTCGGGGCACGCGCTTCGGAACGGGCGGCGGCCGAGTGGGGGATCGAGCGGATGCGGCTCGCGCTCGGGATCGACCAGGAAATCGAGCCGTTCTACGAGCGGTTCCGGTTCGACCCGCTGATCGGGCCGTCGGTGCGAATGTCGCCCGGCCTGCGCGTGGGCGGCAAGCCGGAGCCGTTCGAGGCGCTGGCGTGGGCGATCTGCGAGCAGTTGATCGAGTTCAGCCGGGCGGCGGCGATCGAGCGGCGGCTGATCGCGCGGCTCGGCCGGCGGTGCCCGTGGAGCGAGATGCGGGACGCGCCCGGGGCATCCGTGCTCGCCGTCCAGGCGCCGGCGCTGCTCCAGTCGATGGACCTGTCCGGAGGCCGGGCGGTCGCGCTGGTTCGTGCCGCGCGCGAGGTCGCGAGCGGGCGCGTCGACCTGCTTGACCCCGAGCACGAGCGTGGATGGCGCCGGCTGCGCGCGATCCGGGGGATCGGCAGCTGGACGATCCAGATGCTGGCGCTCACCGGCCAGGGGCGGCTCGACCAGCTGCCCGCCGGCGATGTCGGCTACCTGAAGCTGGTGGGGCGGCTACGGGCCTCCCGGGATCCCTGGGCGCGCGCCACCGAGGACGAGGTCAACGAGTTCTTCGCCCCCTACGCGCCGTGGGCGGGTCTGGCCGGGCTGCACGCGCTGCGGCAGGCCGGCGGGGCGGCGGCGACGCGTATCGCCGCTTGACCCGAGCCCCGGTCGCACCGGTGACGCGCCCGACGCGTCCGCACCCTAGGATGCACGTCGCGGGATGAGCTTCGAGCTACAGGAGACCACGATCCACGGCCACCGGGTCGCCTACCGCCTGGCGGGCAAGGGCCCGCCGATCGTGCTGATCCACGGGATCACGGCCTCCTCGGTGGTGTGGGAGCTCGTCGGACCCCGGCTGGCGCGCCACCACACGGTGCTCGCCCCGGACCTGCTCGGGCACGGGCAGAGCGCCAAGCCCCGCGGCGACTACTCGATGGGCGCGTTCGCGTCGGGGATCCGCGATCTGGTGCTGTCGCTCGGGCTCGGGCCGGCGACCGTTGTCGGCCATTCGCTCGGTGGTGGGGTGGCGATGCAGTTCGCCTACCAGTTTCCCGAGCGCGTCGGGCGCCTGGCGCTGGTGTCGAGCGGCGGGCTCGGGCGCAGCGTGCACGCGTTCCTGCGCGCGGCCACCCTCCCGGGCTCTGAGCTCGTGATCCCGCTGCTCGCCGACCGCCGGGTGCTCGGGGCGGGGCGGGCGGTCGGGCGCGCGCTCGGGCGGATCGGCTTACCACTCGGGAACGACGCGATCGAGATGGCCCGGGGTCACGCCTCGTTGGGCGATCCCGAGAGCCGGACCGCGTTTGTCCACACGCTCCGTGCCAGCGTCGA
>CAWCMG010000029.1:0-70630 GCA_963796575.1 uncultured Solirubrobacterales bacterium
TGCATTGTGCGGCCGAGCGCGCCGGCGAGCTGACGGTCCTGAAGGTGAGCGGAGTTCAGGGCGAGTCGGACCTCGACTTCGCCGGCCTCCATGGCTTGGTGCGCCCGATCGTCGGGTACCTGGCGAAGTTGCCCGAGCCGCAGCGCGACGCGGTCGAAGGCGCTCTCGGTCTGGCTCCGAGCCGCGGCGCGGACCGCTTCCTCGTCTCGGCCGGAGTGCTCTCGCTGCTCGCGGCGGCAGCAGAGGAGTGCCCCCCCTGTGCCTGGTCGATGACGCCCAGTGGCTCGACGTCCCCTCTGCCGCCTCGCTCGTGTTCACCGCGCGGCGACTCGGCGCAGAGGGTCTCGTCATCATGTTCGCGGCGCGCGAGGGCGAGCGCCGCCGGTTCGACGCCCCGGGACTCGGGGAACTGGTCCTCGGCGGGCTCGACCACGAATCGGCGTCGGTGCTCCTCGGGCGGTCCGCGCCGGACGCGACGGCGTGGGTCCGCGAGCGGCTCCTGGCCGAGGCGGCGGGTAACCCGCTGGCGCTGCTCGAGCTTCCGGCGGCGTTGTCGGACGGGCAGCTTGCCGGCCGCGAGCTGCTGCCCGACGCACTGCCGTTGACCGCCCGGCTACGGGCAGCGTTCCTGCAACGCATCAAGCGGCTGCCGGAGTCGACCCAGGCCGCATTGCTGGTCGCGGCCGCCGAGAACGCCGGCGAGCTCAGGGTGGTTCACCGCGCCGCCGCGCAGCTCTCGCTTCCGCCCGACGCGCTCGATCCGGCGGAGGACATTGGGATGGTCCAAGTCCGCGGCGACGCGCTCACGTTTCGACATCAGCTGGTGGGCTCGGCGGTGTACGAATCAGCGCCGCTCGGGCGGCGGCAGCAGATTCATGCGGCGCTGGCCGAGGCGCTCGCGGATCTCCACCGCGCGGACCGCGCGCTCTGGCACCGCGTGATGGCCGCGCGGAGCAGCGACGAGGAGATCGCCGCGGCACTCGAGGCCTCGGCTTGGCAGTCCCAGCGCCGCGGCGGCCACGCCTCGGCCGCGAGCGCGTTCGAGCGGGCCGCCCAGCTGAGCGAAGACGAGCCCACGCCCGGCGCTCGCCTCATCGCGGCAGCGGAGGCAGCCTGGGGAGCTGGACAGGCGGACCGTGCCCGTGCGCTGATGAAACGGTCGCCGCCACCGGCGGACGATCGGCAACGCGTGCAGCGGCTGTACCTGAGCGGCGTGATCGAGGGGCGAAGTGGGTGGCTCGAGAACGGAGCGAGAACGCTGGAGCGAGCCGTCGAGCTGAGCGAGGACCCGTCGCTGAGCCTCGAGATGCTGCGCGAGGCCGGCGTGATGGCCATCTACGGCAGCGACTACGAGCAGGTCATCGCGCTCGGCGACCGCGCCGCCGAGCTTCCGTGCGCGACGGACGCGGACCGTTTCAATCGGGCGGCGCTGGCCGCCTACGGCGCGGATGTGTCGGGGGACCACGCGCGCGCCGGGGTCCTGTCGAACGAGGCGATCGAGATCGCCGAGCGCCTCGACGATCCGACCTGCCTGATCTGGGCGGCACACACCGCCGGGCGGATGACCATCCCCGGCGACGGGCTGGGGCACGCGAGCCGGGCAGTCGACCTCGCACGCGAGCGCGGGCTCGTCACGACGCTGCCGCTCGCGCTCCAGGAGCAGGCAGCGCAGCTAATCGGGCGCAGTCAGTTCGATCTCGCGTACGCCGCGGCGGAGGAAGGCCGACATCTGGCGCTCGACGTCGGACAATCGGTCCTGGCCGGCTGGAGCCTCTGGTACCTGGCGGAGGTTGACGCGTTGCGCGGCGAGAAAGACCGGGTGCGGGCAGACGTCTCGGGGCTGCAGGCGCTCACCGGGTCCAGGAGCGCGAACGTGGTCGCCAAGTTCGTCGGCCGGGCGCTCGGGCTACTCGAGCTCGGCCTCGGCCAACCCTCCGAGGCGCTCGATCACCTGCTGGTTCCGGTCGCCACCGTCCGTCCCGAATCACACCCGCTGGTCGTGCTCGGAATGGCTGACGCAGTCGAGGCCGCGGCTCGTGCCGATCGGCTCGGCGACATATCCGTTCGCCTGCACCGCTACGAGGAATGGGTGCGCGCGTTCCCCAACCGCGCGCGCCTCGCCTTGCTCGCTCGTTGCCGCGCAATGGTCGACGACGCAAAAGCCGCGCCGCACCACGCGCAGGCGATCGAGCTCGCCGACGCGCTGCCCCCGTTCGAGCGGGCGCGAACGGAGCTGCTGTACGGCGAATGGCTTCGCCGGCAACACCGGCGGGTCGACGCCCGTCGCCACCTGCGGAGCGCGCTCGAGACCTTCCACCGGCTCGCTGTCCCGCCGTGGGCGGCGCGCGCCGGCTCGGAGCTGCGCGCCAGCGGAGAGACCGCGCGAAAGCGCGACCCATCGACGCGGGACCAGCTCACCCCTCAGGAGCTGCAGATCGCGCGCCTGGTGTCGACCGGCAAGACCAATCCCCAAGTGGCCGCCCAGCTGTTCCTGAGCCCCCGGACGATCGACTACCACATGCGCAAGGTGTTCGCGAAGCTCGAGATCACCTCACGCGCGGAGCTCACCCGCGTCGATCTCGGTGAGCCGGTCGCCGCCTGACCCAGCCAGCCGTGCCTGGGGACCAGGTCCGCGCTTCGCACGAGATCAACGAGCCAGGGCAGGAAATCCGATTCAAGCCCGCCGGGGGACTCGAACCCCCAACCCCTTCATTACAAGTGAAGTGCTCTGCCAGTTGAGCTAGGCGGGCGGGTGGGGCTCAGTCTCGCACGCCGGAGACTGCACGCTCGAGCGACCCGTGGCCGTTGCTGGCGTAGTCGGGCGCCGGCGCGGGGGGCTCGGGCTCGGGGGCCGGGTTGAGGCGCCGCTCGAGCTCGCCGAGGACGATCCCGAACAAGAGGTGGCGCCAGGTGGCCTGGATGAACGCGCGCTTGTTGCCGCTGAGCGCGGGCAGGTCGTCGCGGGCGGGGTGGTAGCGGTCGGTCAGGGCGACGAGCGGCCAACCCGCGAGGTGCTCGGCGAGCGCGATGACCGGACCGCGCAATGCCGGCGCGATCGGGAGGGTGGGGGCGACGTTGGCGTAGACCGCCCCGAACAGCGCGCCGTTCTGGGTGTGGAGCGCGAGGCCGACGCGGTACCAGCCCGGGCCGTTGCGGACGGCGCGGCCGAGCAGCTCGACGTCGTCGTAGCGGCTCGAGAGCAGCAGCTTGTCGAGCGGTTGCTCGAGCGCCCAGACGGCCGCGGCGAGGGTGCCGCAGAGCGCGCCTCGGAGCGTTCGGATGGGGACGCTGCCGGAGGTCACGGATCGCAAAACTGTAACGGGCGGGGCCACTGTGGGTAACGCAGAGTGCGATGGATCACGAGCAGCTGCACCGGCGCGCACGGGAGCGCGGCGTCAACCGTTTCGTGCTGTTCGCGGTCAGGCTGATCCTCACGCCGTTCTTCCTCGTGTATCTCCGGATGCAGCGGATCGGGCGCGAGCACATCCCCAGCGAGGGCCCGGTAGTCCTGGCCTCAAACCATCGAAGCTTCTTCGACCCATTCATCATCGGGACGATGACCCGGCGGCCCGTGTACTACGTGGCCAAGAAGGAGCTGTTCACCTACAACCGCTTCGTGAGCTGGGTGCTGAACGCGCTCGGCGCCTTCCCGGTCGACCGCGGTGCGGGCGACCGGGAAACGATCGAGACGGCCAAGACAATCCTCGCGCGCGGGGAGATCGTGCTGATGTTCCCGGAAGGGACCCGCACCCGCCCGGGCCCGCTCGGCAAGCCGAGGCGCGGCGTCGGCCGGCTCGCGCTCGAGGCCGGCGCGCCGGTCGTCCCGATCGCGATCATCGGCACCGAGGACATCCGCAGGGGGTGGCGCATCCGGCCGCGCAAGGTCAGGCTCCGCGCTGGCCGTCCGATGCAGTTCCCGACGGTGGAAGACGCCTCGCCGGCGCTCGCCGGGGCGGTCACCGACCGTATCTGGCCGATGGTCATGCTCCAGTGGGAATGGCTCGGCGGCCTGCCTCCGATCCGGCGCGCCGCCATCATCGGCGCCGGCGCATGGGGCACCAGCCTGGCGGTGCTGCTGGCGCGAGCCGGCCTCGAGGTCGAGCTCGGATGCCGGACCCGTGAGCAGGCCGGGGCGATCGCCGCCACCCGCAAGAACGAGGCCTACCTGCCGGGGGTCGAGCTACCCGAATCGGTGCACGTGGCGCGCGCCGCCGACCTCGACTTGGCCGATTGCGATCTCGTGTGCCTGACCGTCCCCGCCCGGGCGCTGCCGAACGTGTTCGCCGCCAACGGCGAACGGATCCTGCGGAGCGCCGGCGTGCTCGTGCTGTCCAAGGGGCTCGTGCCGCCGCTCGGGACGCTGCCGTCGGCGTTCGTCGCCGAGCGCTGCGCCGCGCGCGCCGTCTCGGTGCTGGGCGGACCCGCCGATGCTGCCGAGGTGCTCGAGCACGGCGCGTCGGTGGTCCTTGCCACGGTCGATCGCGGCTTTGCAAGAAACCTTGCGGACGTGCTCTCGGCGGCTGGCCTCGACGTCTCGAAGAGCACTGACGTGACCGGGGTCGAGCTGGCCGCCACCGCGAAGAACGTCGCCGTGCTCGCCGCGGCCGTCGCCTCGGTCGCGGGCCCCAATGTCGCCGGCGCCGCCGCCGGAAAGGTGTTCGCGGAGGTCGATGCACTCGCGCGGGCGCGCGGCGGCCGCCCGGAGACGTTCGCGGGGCTCGCCGGCGCCGGCGACCTGGTCGCGACCGTCGTTTCGTCGAGCTCCCGGAACCGCCGCGCCGGCGAGCTGCTCGCGCAGGGCGTGCCGGCGTCGGAGATCGGCGATGCCCTCGGCCAGGCGGTCGAGGCGGTCGACTCGGCCCCGCTGCTGGCGAGCGTGGCCCGGGACGCCAACCTCGAGGCGCCCGCGCTCGAGAGCCTCGCGGCGCTCGTCGAAGGCCGGATCGAGCCCGAGCAGTGGACCTCGACGATGACCGCCGACCAAGTCGCCCCGCCCCGCCACTATCCGCGCCGCGTGACGGAGGCTAGGCTCTGATGTGGTGGACGGCGAGTTACCAAAGAGCAAAGCGGAGGTCGATGCGCGGTTCACGGAGCTGTACCGGACGCATCTGCGTGACGTGTACTCCTACAGCTACTACCGGGTCGGCAACCACCACGACGCCGAGGACCTCACCGAGCAGACGTTCCTGCAGGCTTACCGCCACTTCGAGCGCGCGCTGCGGGAGGCGAACGGACGGCCGCTGCGGCCGTGGCTCATCCGGATCGCGCACAACCTGGCGGCCAACTTCTACCGCGACCGCTCCCGAAAGCCCGAATCGGGTATCGAGGACGCGGACATGATCTCCGCGCCGCACACGACCGAATCGCTGGTCGAAGGCCGCGAGCAGCTGAAGGCCATCCTCGACGGCGTCCAGCAGCTCCCCGACGACCGGCGCGAGGCGCTGATCATGCGGTTCGCGCTGGGTATGGACAATCGCGAGATCGCCCGGGCGCTCGGCCGCACCGACGGGGCCACGAAGGTGCTGCTGCATCGGGCGATCCGCCAGCTCGAGGGAATGGTCTCCGAGCCTGTCACCACCGATTCGCGGGGGTCAAGCGAATGAGCTCGGGCGCCGCCGACTTCGAGGCGCTGCTGCGCGAGGCTCTCTCGCCGGTCGAGCCGCCCGCGGACTTGGCCCAGCGGCTCGAGTTGACGCTCGTGAACCTGACCGAGCTCGCTCAGGAGGAGCTGGACTCGTGGGAGCTCAGGGCGATGCGCGATCCGCGCAACTGGGTCCGTCCGGCTGCCGCGGCGGTCGTGGGCGTGAGCGCGGGCACGGCGCTGGTGGTGCTGCGAGTGCGAGCGCGCCACCGGGTTCGCAAGCAGCGCTCCAACAACGCGCTCGACCTCGCCCAGCGCACGCTGCACGACGTCGGCGAAGAGGCCCGCCGGATCGTGCCGCGCCGCCGCTAGCTGGAGGCTCGCGGCTGGGTCGGCGCACCGGCGATTCCGGGGCGTAATCGGCCGCTGATAGCGTGGACTTCAGATGGCCGTTTGCTACCGACACCCTTCCCGTGAGACAGGAGTCTCGTGCTCGTCGTGCGGACGGCCGATCTGCCCCGACTGCATGACCCCGACGCCCGTCGGGATGCGCTGCCCGGAATGCTCGCGCGAGCGCACGAAGGTAAGGCGAATGCCGTCGGTGCAGAGCACGCCGGTGGTGACGCAGGTGCTGATCGCGATCAACGTGATCGCGTTCCTGATCGAGACGGCAGCCGGCGCCCCGCTCGGCGGTGGCGGCGGCGGGTCGGTGTGGTTTCACGGCTCGCTGTTCGGTCCCGCGATCACCGCCCACAACCCGTTCCCGTTCTACACGGGCACGCAGGAATACTGGCGCCTGGTCACGAGCGGATTCCTCCACGACGGGCTGCTGCACATCCTCATCAACATGGTGTCGCTGTGGTTCGTCGGGTCGGCGCTAGAGCCGGCGATCGGCCGTGTCAACTTCCTCGCCGTGTACTTCGTATCGCTGCTGGCGGGGTCGTTCGGCGCGCTGTGGTTCCAGCCGCAGATCCCGACCGTCGGCGCGTCCGGGGCGATCTTCGGGATCTTCGGCGCGCTGATCGTGGTGGCGCGTGCCCGGGGCATCCCGATCTGGCAGAGCGGACTCGGAATCGTGCTCGTGTTCAATCTGGTGTTCTCGCTCAGCGTCCGCGGCATCTCGGTCGGCGACCACATCGGCGGGCTGATCGGCGGCCTGATCACCGGCTGGCTGATCGTCGAGGTCGCCGAGCGCCGGCAGCTGGCATGGGTGGCGCTCGCCGGCTGCGCGGTGATCGGGGTCGCGAGCGTGATCGGCGCGCTGGCCGTGGCCGGCGGCACCGGGCTCACGCCCAACGGCATCGGCTTCACGCTCTGAGCCGACCGCTCAGAGCTCTACGGTGAATACCTCCGCCGGCGCCTCGGGGATGAGCTCGGGGTGGATGATGTGGGCGAGCAGCTCGAGCCCGTCGATGATCCGGGGCCCCGGACGCGAGAAGTAGGCGGCGGCATCGACCGCGACCACCTCGCCGGCGCCGACCGCTGCCAGCTCATCCCGGTGCATTTCTGCCTCGCGGTGGGCAATCTCGGCGTCATAGCCGCAGGGCATCACGATCACGACGTCGGGCTGGGAGGCCGCGACTTCCTCCCACGCGCGCTCCTCGGACTTCTCGCCGGCGAACCCGAGCACGTCCTCGCCTCCGGCATACTCGATCAGCTGCGGGGTCCAGTGCCCGGCGGCGAACGGGGGATCGAGCCATTCCAGCGCGGCGACGCGCGGCCGGCGCGCGCCTCGGACGGCGAGGCGGACCTTGTCGATCCGCGCCGATGCGTCCTGCACGAGCTCGACCGCCTCGTCCTTGCGGTCGGTGGCCTGGGCGAGCGTGCGGACGTCGCCCAGCACCTCGCCGACCGTGTGAGGGTCGAGCGAGAGCACGCGGGGGCGGGTCTCGATGTCCTCGGCGACGGCGCGGACGTCGTCATACGAGACGGCGCACACCGAGCACAGCTCCTGGGTGACGATCAGGTCGGGTCGCAGGTCGCGCAGCAGGTCGGCGTCGAGCTCATAGATCGATAGTCCGGCGAGCGTGCGCTCCTTGACCGCGGCATCGATCTCGCCCGCGCTGAGCCCGCTCGGGAGCACGTCGCGGGTGATCTTGGGCAGCTCCCGGGCGGCGGGCGGGTAGTCGCACTCGTGGGTGACGGCGATCACGTCCGGGCCGAGCCCGAGGGCGAACAGCGTCTCGGTGGCGGAGGGGACCAGGCTGACGATGCGCATCGAACTGGTTGTAGCAGCGAGGCCCCGCGAGACAACGACCACGACGCCCCCGCAGAGCGTGTTCGCGACGCCTCCGCAGAGCGTGTTCGCGACGCCTCCGCAGAGCGTGTTCGCGACGCCTCCGCAGAGCGTGTTCGCGACGCCTCCGCAGAGCGTGTTCGCGCGAGCTGCGACGGTTCACAACCTGATAACCGGCGGCCAACAATTCGGTCACGCGCGCCCGTGGCGCTCGCCATAGTTTCTCGCCGTCCACGACGGCGACAAACAAAGGAGCCATGGGGTGAGCGCCAGCCTAGGTTCGGTCCGGAGAGTCACGCGCGTGTGGACGGCCGCGCTGTCGCTCGCCGGTGTGGGTGCGGTCATTGCGCTGTCAGCCGGGACGGCGTCGGCGGCCACGGGTTGCCGGCTCGGGCCGGGTGGGTCGATCAGGCACGTGATCATCGTGCAGTTCGACAACGTCCACCTCGTGCGGGACAACCCGAACGTCCCGTCGGACATCCAGCAGATCCCGGCGCTCTACGACTTCATGCGGGACAACGGGAGCCTCCTGGCGAACGACCACACGGTGCTGATCTCGCACACCGCCGACGGAATCCTCAGCACCGAGACGGGTCTGTACCCGGACGAGTTCGGTGGCGGCGTCGCCAACACGTTCCCGTACCTGAATCCCAAGGCCAAGTCGGGCACCAGCACGACCTCCCTGTTCACGTACTGGACCGACAACACGAGCAGCAGCGACCCGCTCTACACGCTGATTCACGGCGCGGCGAGCTCGAGCAACCCCGAGGGGATCAACACCCCGGCGCCGTGGGTCGCGTTCACACGCGCGGGCTGCGACTTCGCCGGCGTCAGCTCAGCCGACATGGAGTTCGAGAACGACACGAGCGACATCGCCAACGTGTATGGCTCGAGCTCGTCCCAGTACGCGTTCGGCAATTGGTCGTACATACACGGCCTACGACCAGGACTTCAACGCCGGCTCCGACCTCGGCGAGACGGACTTCGAGGGTCTCGCGATCCACTGCTCGCTGGCCGACAGCGGGCCCGGCGGGAAGTGCTCGACCGGGAACGGCGGCGAGCCAGACTCGCTGCCCGACGAACCTCGTGGCTACAACGGATACAACGCGCTGTTCGGCGCGATCAACGTCGACCCGGTGCTGACCGGGCAACAGGACCAGCCGCTGCCGGCGAACTACACGCCGGCCGGCGACACGCCGCCGCCGACGGGTGACTGGAAGGCGCCCCCCGTCTACGACGTGTTCGCGCCCAACGCCACCGACACGGGCCGGCATGCGGTGTCGGTCGACAACCTCGACGCGAGCACGCTGCCGGCGCCGCCGGCGAGCTACCGGCCGGGTGTGACCTCGACCAGCCAGATCCTCGACGAGGACGGCCAGGCGGGCTTCCCGGGGTTCGACGGCATGGAGGCCAACAACGCCCTTGGTTACACAGCGGCCGCGCAGGAGGCCGGGGTCCCGGTTACCTACACGTACATCTCGGACGTGCACGACGACCAGTACGACGCCAACCACGGCAACGCGTTCGGCCCGGGCGAGGCGGGTCACGAGGCGCAGCTGCGCGAGTACAACGCCGCGTTCGCGGCGTTCTTCCACCGGCTCGCCGCTGATGGCATCAACAAGAGCAACACGCTGTTCCTGGTCACGCGTCGACGAGGGCGACCATTACGACGGCAGTGCGCCGCTGAACCCGGGATGCAACGGGGTAACGGTCGCATGCGATTACGACACCGCCGAGGCCGGCGGGGCCGCGTACGGAACTCCCGGCTATACCCGTAACGTCGGCGAAGTCGATTCGAGCCTGCCGGACCTGCTGAAGAAGCTCGACAACGACACCACGTTCTACGGCTTCGACTTCGACGATGCCCCGGCGCTGATCGTCCCCAACCAGACGACCCCCGAAGGCGGGACGCGTCCGGGGCCGAATGACCCGACTGTGCGCACGCTCGAGCGGGACATCTCGGGTGCCCAGGAGTACAACCCGATCGTCGGCCACAACGTCCCGATCACGGTCAACATGGCGGACGAGTACGAGGAGACGATCCTCCACATGGTGAACGCGGACCCGAATCGGGAGCCGACGGTGACGCTGTTCGGCGATCCGTCGTTCTACTTCCAGAGCTCCTGCGACAAGGGCGCCAGCACCGACCCAGGCTGCCCGCTCCAGAGCCCCGGGTTTGCCTGGAACCACGGGGACATCCAGCCAGAGATCGCGACCACCTGGCAGGGCTGGGTTGGGCCGGGGATCAGGAACCTCGGGGAGACCTCGAGTATCTGGACCGACCACACGGACGCCCGCCCGACGATGATGACGGTCCTCGGGCTCCACGACGACTACGACTCGGACGGCGCCGCGATCGCCCAG
Organism: uncultured Solirubrobacterales bacterium; assembly: GCA_963796575.1. GTDB lineage: Bacteria > Actinomycetota > Thermoleophilia > Solirubrobacterales > Solirubrobacteraceae > Palsa-465. The sequence continues at coordinate 10,182 of CAWCMG010000029.1, forward strand.
ATCATCGGCTCCGCCCACGACGGCTCGGATTGGTGGAGCCGCGGGGAGAACGCGCTGCCATGGTCGATTCGGGCGAACGAGCGCGGGTACGAGGACCTCGCCGCGGCCTATAAGCAGCTCGACGCGCCGTTCGGCGAGTTCGGGCTGGGCACTCTCGACGCCGACACCGCCGCGCTCGCGACCAACTCGGCGAACGACGCCACCTACACCGACACGACCGCGCAGCTCCAGGCGTGCGAGGACCAACGGACCGCGCTCGTATCGCAGATCCAGCCGGTGATCGAGGCGGCCGAGACGGGGCGGGCGCCGGTGTCGAGCTGGGAGGCGAGCTACCTGATCGCGCGGGCCGGCCGCCTGATCGGTGACGCGAAGTTCCTGGCCGCGGCCTCGACGCCGCCGCGCTTCACGGTCTGCAGCTAGAGGCACTCACGGCTGCCCTTCGCCGGCGTCCGATCGGGCCGGCGAGGGGCGGCCCCTCCCAAGGGGGCTGGTGCTGCTGCTACCGTTTCTCCGTCGCTGCATGAACGACGACGATCCATCCCGAAGTAGCAGCTCACAGACGAAGGGCTGCCCAGTGCGGACGGAGCTCTGCCCCACGCGGGCCGCTGGGGGGGTCGCCCGGTCGCGGGCGTGGCAGGTGCCGACGCACCGGTGAAGGCGCTCTTCATCATCCTGACCGGGCTGCTCGTCCTGGTCAACGCGTTTTTCGTGATCGCCGAGTACGCGCTCGTGCGCTCGCGCAAGACCCGACTCGAGGCGCTCGCCGACGAGGGCGCGCGCGGGGCCCGGCTGGCCGTCCGGCAGATCGACAACATCGGCGACTACATCGCCGCCTGCCAGGTGGGGATCACGATGGCATCGATCGGCATCGGCGCCCTGGGCGAGCCGGCGATCGCCCACGTGTTCGAGCCGCTGCTCGGAGGCCCGCTTGGGCACACCGCCGCGGTCGCCGTCTCGGTCGTGATCTCCTACCTGCTGATCACAGTTTCCTTGAGCATCGTCGGGGAGATCGTCCCGAAGCTGTACACGATCCAGCACGCGGAGGGGCTGGCGAGGCGGATCGCGCGGCCCATCCAGTTCTTCCGGATCCTGTTCCACCCGTTCATCCTCGTGCTGAACTCGGCGTCCGAGTCGATCCTGCGGATGCTCGGCACCGATCCGGACGCCGAGGCCGAAGGCGGGACGCCGGAGGACCTCAAGCGGCTGATCGCCCAGTCGACCACGGGCGGCCAGCTCGACGTCGGCGAGGGAAAGATGCTGACCGGTGTGTTCCACCTGCACGAGCAGGAGGCCCGGCAGGTGATGACGCCGATTCCCGCCGTCGTGACCGTCGACCTGTCAGAGACCGTGGAGACCGCCCTGCGGCGCTGCGTCCAGACCGGGCATTCGCGCCTGGTCGTGACCGAGGACGAGAACCAGGATCGCGTGAAGGGCATCGTCCACGTCAACCAGCTGGTCAAAAAGATGCTGAACGACACCATGGATGCGCACTTCGACGGGCTCGTCCGCGCGGCTCCGATCGTGCCCGAGACAAAGCCGCTCGACGACCTCCTGGCCGACCTTCAGCGCGAGCGGACCGAGCTCGCGATCGTCGTCGACGAGTACGGGCGCACGGCCGGGATCGTGACGATCGAGGACATCATCGAGGAGGTCGTCGGCGAGATCTCCGACGAGACCGACCCCGCCGGCGGGGCGGTGCGCCGGCTCGCGAACGGCGACTGGTTCGTACGTGGGCACGTCGCCGTGTCCGATCTCGAGGACTACGGGCTCGAGCTTCCGGTCGACACCGACGCCTACAACTCTGTCGGCGGGTTCGTGTTCGCGGAGCTCGGGAGGCTCCCCAAGCGAGGGGACACGATCGCCGCCAACGGGTTCTCGATCCGGGTCGAGTCGGTCCGGCAGAACCGGATCGAGGCGGTGCGGATCAGGCAGCGCCGGGCCGCCGCGTAAGCGGCCGCTTCCCGGTCCGGGCCAGGGACCGGCGCCGCGCCAACGGCAGCACGCACCAGGCGGTTGCGCAGCCGAGAACCGCCGCCACGGTGACGATCGCGGTCACCGCCGGCGAGAACGCGATGTCGCACAGCAGCATCACCACCCCGATCGAGGTGAGCCCCATCGCCGCCAGCCCGGCCAGTATGAAGCGGTTCGCGACCGTCACCAGGTGTTCCTTGTCGCCCTGGCGAAACAGGATGCGGTGCCAGGAGGTTGGGGCGGTGAGCGTGATCAACGTCGTCGCGGCGGCGACCAGCGTCCCGAAGTAGACCGACTTCTGGAAGCTCGAGAGCCGCTCGAACTTGGGCTGGAACGCCACCGTGAGCAGAAACCCGAACAGGATCTGGACCCCGGTCTGGACCACTCGGGCCTCCTGCAGCAGCTCGATCAGGTTGCGGTCGTCGCGCTCGAGCTCGGTCTCGTGGCGTCCGTCGCGGGCGTCGGGCATCGGATCCTCCATCGCTACCTGGTTCTACCCGCGACTGATCGCGGATACCGCAACGGGGGGTGAGATCGAAACTCACGCGCTCGCGGCATTCGTTACATTTCCCGGCGCAAGGCAACGGCCGGAGAGTCGCGAGCTAGCGCGAAGCTATCTCCCGGTGGTTGAGAGGAGAGACGGAAGCCGGCCCGCCAGGTGGGCCGGCTTCGCCCCTTTCCAGCAGTTTTCGCGGTCGCGTGGGAGTGCTTCGGGCAAAAAGAAGCCGGCCCGCTGGGGACGGGCCGGCTCCGTGCTTCTGGGGAGGAGGTGCTGCTATGAGGTACGTCGCGCCATGAAGTGTGCGGCCCTCAGATGAACGAGCCCTAAATACTTCGTCGTAGGTTCGTCAGCGGTAGTTGTAGAAGCCGCGGCCGGTCTTGCGTCCGAGCGACCCTTCGTCGACCAGCGCCAGCAGGCGGTCCGGGACGCGAACCCCGATCGACTCACCGATCGCCTTGGAGATGTCGAGCCCCACGTAGTCGAGCAGCGCGATCGGGCCCATCGGCATACCGGCGCCAAGCGTCATGCAATTGTCGATGTCAACGGGCGCCATTCCGGTCTCGGCGAGCAGCTCGACGGCGCCGAACAGGTACGGGAACAGCAGCCGGTTGACTACGAAGCCCGGAGTGTCCGGGACCTCGACCGGGGTCTTGCCGAACGACTCGCACAGCGCCCGAGCTCGTCGCCGCGTCTCATCGCTGGCCTCGGGCGGGAAGGCAAGTTCTATGAGCCGCATCTTCGGCACCGGGTTGAACGGATGCAAGCCGACGAAGTTCTCAGGGTGCCCGCTCGCGTGTGCCAGCTCGGCGATCGACAGCGACGAGGTGGTGGTTGCGAGCACGGCGTCCGCGCCGGCGTGCCGGGCGAGCTCCCCGAGATCGGCCAACATCGCGCTCTTCGAGTCGTGGTGCTCGATCACCGCCTCAACCAGGAACGTGGCCCCGGCCAGGGCGTCGAGGTCGGTTACGACGTGCACGCGCTCGGCACTGAAGCCATTCAGCTTCGCGCATGTCTTGGCCACTCGATCGCGGGCGCGCTTGGCCGAATCTTCCGATCGGGCCCAAAGCAGCACCTCGTCGTGCTCGGAGGCGGCCACGGCCAGGCCGCAGGCGATCACGCCCGAACCGGCGATTCCCACTCGTTCCCGCAAGAGAGCTCCTTAGTCGTTGATTTCACGAAAGCGTCAGTACAGTAGTAATGAATACGCCGCCCAGCGCCATCGGGGCCTTCGCGGTATCCGATATCCGTAAAAGGGAGCAAGGCATGCCGCAATCTGGACGCGAAGTGGTCATCGTGGAAGCCGTCCGCACCCCGGTAGGTCGCGGCCACCCGGAGAAGGGCTACTACAAGGACACCCACGCAAACGATCTGCTTGGCCGCTGCTACAGCGCGGTCATCGAGCGGGCCGGGATCGACCCGAGCGAGGTCGAGGACGTGGTAGCCGGCTGCGTCGGCCAGTACGGCGAGCAGTCGTGGAACGTCGGCCGCAACGCATGGCTCCAGGCCGGCCTGCCGATGGAGACGCCGGCCACGACCGTCGACCGCCAGTGCGGTTCGGCGCAGCAGGCGGTCGGGTTCGCCGCCGCCCTGATCGCCGCCGGCGTGCACGACGTGGCGATCGGATCGGGCGTCGAGCACATGGGCCACGTGCCGCTGGGCGTCGGCTTGAAGTGGGCCGACGAGGTGGGCGTGCCGTATCCGCCGGCGATGATGGAGCGCTACAACCTGATCCCCCAGGGCCTGTCGGCCGAGATGATCGCCGATCAGTGGGAGATCCCGCGCTCCGAGCTCGATGAGCTCGCGCTGCGCTCGCACCAGCTCGCCCATCGCGCCACGGAGGAGGGCCGCTTCGAGCGGGAGATCCTCCCGTTCAAGGTCAACGGCTCCACCTACGTCTCAGACCAGGGGATCCGCCCGGGCACCACGATCGAGGCGCTGGCGCAGCTCAAGCCGGCGTTCAAGCCCGACGGCAAGATCACGGCCGGGACCAGCTCCCAGATCTCCGACGGCGCCGCCGCCGTGCTGCTGATGGCGCGCGAGAAGGCCGACGCGCTCGGGCTGAAGCCGCGCGCCCGGATCGTCGACCAGACGACCGTAGGCGTCGACCCGGTGATCATGCTGACCGGCCCGATTCCGGCCACCCAGAAGCTGCTCGAGCGCAACGGGATGAAGATGGACGACATCGACCTGGTCGAGATCAACGAGGCGTTCGCGCCGGTGATCGCGGCGTGGCGGCGCGAGCTCGGGCCCGACATGGACCGGGTCAACGTCAACGGTGGCGCGATGGCGCTCGGGCATCCGCTCGGGTCGACCGGCGCGCGGCTCATCACCACCCTGCTGCACGAGCTCGAGCGCTCCGACAAGGAGGTCGGGCTGGTGACGATGTGCTGCGGCGGCGGGCTCGGCACCGGCACGCTCATCCAGCGGGTCTGATCGCGGTCTGAGGCCCGGGGGCGCGGCCCCCGGGCTGGCCTACGTCACGGGCCCGCCGACGTCACGGGCCCACCGACGTCACGCGCCCACCGACGTCACGCGCCCACCGACGCTACTCCTGCTGCGTCGGCCGGATCAGCACCTCGTTGATCGCCACGTGCCACGGGCGCGTGACGATGAACAGGATCGTCTCCGCGATGTCCTCGGGGGTCATCGTGGTCATGCCGGCGAACCGCTGCGCCTGCGCCTCCTGGATCTCCGGGCGGTTGTGCGAGCGGAGCTCGGTGGCGGTGGCGCCCGGCTCGACCAGCGACACGCGCACGCGCCGCCCGGCCACCTCCTGGCGCAGCGACTCGCTGAACGCGCCGACGCCGAACTTCGTGAGGTTGTAGACGGCGCTGCCACGGCGGGGGTAGCGGCCGGCGACCGAGCTGACGTTGACCATGTCGGCGACCTCGCGCGGGCTGTCCTGCGCGGCTGCGAGCAGGTGGGGGAGGGCGGCGTGCGCGCAGTACAGAACGCCGTCGACGTTGACGTCGAGCATCTGGCGCCACTCGCCGATGTCGGCATCGACCGCCGGGCCGAGCAGCATCAGGCCGGCGTTGTTGATCAGGATGTCGAGCCGGCCGAGGTCGGACACGGTCCGCGCCACCGCCGACTCGGCCTGCGCGCGATCGCTGACGTCGGCGTCGATCGCGAGAGCCGTGCCGCCACCCTCGCCGATCCGCTGCGCCACCGCCTCGAGCCGGTCCACCCGGCGCGCCGCGAGCGCCACCGCGGCGCCGCGGCCGGCGAGCGCGAGCGCGGTCGCCTCTCCAATGCCGCTCGACGCACCCGTTACGAGGGCCACCGTCCCGTGCAACGGCCCTGCCATCACGACAATCCCATGGGAAGAAAGTTCAGCATGGACGTAATTTCTTCCCGAGCCCCGGGCGTCACGCCACCTCCCAGCGGAACCCGACCGGCGACGGCGCGGGCGCGAGCGGGCTCACCGGGAGCCCGGCAGGCGGATCGTTCTGGTTGAAGGGCACGGGCGCGAGGTCGTTCGGCGTGTCGGGGTGAAACAGCGAGGCCAAGTACTGCGCCTGTCCCCGACCCGGGCCGAGCTCGAACTGGCCGCCGCTGTAGGCGCCGATGCCGCGCTCGGCACAGTAGTCATAGGTCGCGCACAGCTTTGGCAAGCCTCCGATCCGCGACGGCTTCAGGTTCACCATCTTCGGCGGGAACGGCAGCGCCTCGATGTCGCCGATCGAGTGGATCGGCGCGTCCCACGTGATCCGGTCGTGCTCGGTGGCGAGCACGGCCGCGGTCTCGGGCGTGACCACGTCGGGATCCTCGATCCAGGCGTTCGGGAACGCGTCGACCACGCGCCGGTAGAGCACCGGGTCGGGCGGCTGGTCGACGATCGTCCCCGTGTAGAGGCTCTTGAAGTCGACCGAGTCGACCGCGCCCGTGGCGACCAGGGCGGCGATCAGCTCCGGCGTCCACGAGCTCGTCGGGTCGAGCTTGAACCGCAGCGACGGGTACCCGGACAGCCGGCGCTCGATCGGGTCGAGCGTCGGCGGCTCGCCGAGGCGGAGCGAGACGACGAACGCCACCGGCCGCGGCTCGCGGTCAAGCCGGTTCCAGAGCGGCTCCCCGGCCTGGGCGAGCGCGAGGTCGAGGGCGGCGCTGTGGAACGTCCAGCGGCGGTACAGCCGCGAGACGTCGCGCTTCGGCGCCACCGGGAACAGATCGAGCGAGTCGACGAGGTCGCAGAAGTCCGCGAGCGTGAAGCGCCCGGACAGAGCGCCGGCGTGGACCGGGCCAGCCTCCTGGAGCGCGACGTGATCCTCGGCGTCGTAGACGACGTCCTCGCCGACGCCTTCGAGCCCGCCGCCGGTCAGATGCACCACCGTGCTCAGCCGGTCGAACCCGCTCGACACCTCAGCCCGTAGCCCCTCGAGCGTGTAGCCGTCGACCTGGATCGGGAGGTCGGCGAGCAGGTCGAACGTGCTCACCGGTCGCTCCGCGTTCCCTGGGCGCCCTCGAGCCGCGTCACCAGATCGTCGAGGCGAAGCTCCTCGAGCCCCTTTCCGACGGCGTCGAGCTCGCCGGCGCAGTAGTCGACGAGGTCGCGGCCCTCCTTGACGAGGTCGAGCGTCTCGCGGAGCCCGGCCTGGCCGGAATCGAGCCGGCGGATGATCTCCTCGATCCGGGCGACCGCGGTCTCGTACGTGGGGGCGGGCGCGGAGGCCCCGGTGGGTGTGGGCTCCGGCGTGCTCATCGCACCTCGGCTTCGACGGCGCCGTCGCGGAAACGCACGCGGATGTCGTGGGCCGCGCGGGCCGCGTCAGAAGAGGTCAGGGAGTCGCCGGCACGGTCCTCGACGAGCGCGTATCCGCGGGCCAGCGTCCGCTCGGGATCGTGGGCGGCGAGCGCCAGCGATAGCCGTTGCAGCTCGCGCTCTCGCGCGGATCGCTCCGACGTCCGCGCGCGCTCGACGCTCCGGCCGAGCACGAGCAGGTGACGGGCCGCCCGAGCGCGGCCGTCGGAGACCGCGCGGCGCGCGCTCGCACGCATCTCCCGCGTCAGCTGGTGCAGCTGGCGGCGCTGGCGCATTACGTGCTGCGCCGGTGCGGCCGCCAGGCGCTCGAGCGTCCGCGCCCGCTCGGAGATCGCGCGGGTGCTGTGGACGTGGAGCCGGCGGGCGCGGGCGGCGAGTTCCGCGCGCGCCGCGTCGCAGTCGATCGGCACGGCGGCCTCGGCGGCGTGGGTCGGCGTCGAGCAGCAGACCGCGGCCACGTCGTCGATCAGCGTCCGGTCGGTGTGGTGGCCGACCGACGAGATCACCGGCACCCGCAGCAGCGCGACCGTCCGGCACAGCGCCTCGTCGCAGAACGCGAACAGATCGGCCAGCGACCCGCCACCGCGCGCGACGATCACGACCTCGACCTCCGGGATCGCCGCCAGCTCGCGCAGCGCGCCGGCGATCCGAGGCGCCGCATGGCGGTCCTGCACGGGCACGAACGCCCACACCAGCCGCCCGGACCAGCCGCGGCGCCGCAGGCCGGCCAGGACGTCGTCGCGGGCCTTACCGCGCTCACCGGTGACGACCCCGATCGTCCGGGGCAGGAGCGGGCGCTCGAGGCGCTTCTGTGGCTCGAACAGCCCGTCGGCGTGGAGCCGCCTGCGCAGGTGCTCGAGCTGGACGAGCAGATCGCCCTCGCCGGCGATCCGCAGCTCGGAGACCGCGAACGAGAACGATGGGGAGGACGAGGCGCTGCCGGGGTAGTAGTCGCAGCCGCCGCCGATCACGACTCGCATCCCGTCAACCAAAGCGACGCCCAGCGCTTCGAAGTCGGAGCTCCACATCGAGCAGGGCAGCGCGCCGCGGGCATCGCGGAGCTCGAAGTAGACCCGCGCGCGGCTCGATCTGAACCCCCACACCTCGCCGACGAGCTGGACGCGGGCGAACTCGAGCAGCCGGCGCTTGAGCTGGGCGGCGTACACGCCGACCGGATAGGGGCCGGGAAGCTCGCTCTCGGGGATCGGTTGCGCTGCGGTCAGCTCGGGCGAAGGCATCGTCCTTCGAGGCTACCGGGAGACCCGGCAGCGCCGCACGGATACGATGCCCGGCATGGACCTGACACTGTCACCCGCCGAGGAGGCGTTCCGCGACGAGTTGCGGGAATGGCTCGCGGCCAACCACCCGGGCCGTGAGCCGGCCGGCGACGAGGCCGCCTTCGAGTTCCGCCTCGCCTGGCAGCGCAAGCTGCACGACGCCGGATGGGCCGGTGTCTCATGGCCAAAGGAGTACGGCGGTCGCGGCGCCACGCTCGTCGAGCAGGCGATCTTCAACGAGGAGGTGGTTCGCGCGCGGACGCCGTCGGTGGCGAACGTCCTCGGTCTCGCCATGGGCGGGCCGACCGTGATCGCCCACGGGACCGAGGAGCAGCGAAAGCGCTTCCTGCCGCCGATCCTGTCCGGCGACGAGATCTGGTGCCAAGGATTCTCGGAGCCGGGTGCGGGCTCGGACCTGGCGTCGCTGAAGACGCGCGCGACGCGCCACGGCGACGAGTGGATCGTGACCGGGCAGAAGGTGTGGACCACGTTCGCGCACCACGCCAAGTGGTGCATGCTGGTGGCCCGGACCGATCCGGAGGCCCCCAAGCACAAGGGCCTGAGCTACTTCCTGATGGACATGGAGCAGGACGCGGTGCAGGTCCGCCCGCTCCGCCAGATCACCGGCGAGTCGGAGTTCAACGAGCTGTTCATCGAGGAGGCGCGGATCCCGGACGCGAACATGATCGGCGCCGAGGGCGAGGGCTGGGGGGTCGCGATCACGACGCTCATGCACGAGCGCGCCACGCTGGCGTTCGGCCTTCAGGTGAGCGTGCAGATCGCGCTGCGCGAGCTGATTGACACCGCGCAGGAAAGCCGCGGCGAGAACGGCCGCGTCGCCACCGACGACCCGGTGATCAGGCAGCACCTCGCCCAGTTGCTGATCGAATCCGAGGTGCTTCGCCTGAACGCCTACCGCGGCCTCAGCGCGATCATGCGCTCAGGGGTCCCAGGCCCGGAGGGTTCGCTCGGCAAGTGGCACTGGTCCGAGGTCAACCAGTCGCTGACCGAGGTCGCGATGGAGATCGCCGGGCCGCGGGCGATGCTGGCCGACGACGACTGGACCTACCGCTTTCTTCGCTCCCGGGCCAACTCGATCGAGGGCGGGACGACCGAGATCCTCAAGAACATCGTCGCCGAGCGGGTCCTCGGGCTCCCGCGAATGCGCTGACCGCGCACGAGCGCGAAGGAGCCGCCCAGATGAACTTCGGATTCAGCGACGACCAGCAGGCGATCAAGCGCACGGCCCGCGACTTCCTGGCGGCGCGCTATCCGCTGGCGACCGTTCGCGGGCTCGCCGAGGACGACCGCGGGTTCACCGACGAGCAGTGGCAGGAACTGGTCGAGCTCGGGTGGCCCGGGGTGATCGTCCCCGAGGACCGCGGCGGGCTCGGGCTCGGGGTCATCGAGCTGGTGGTGATCGCCGAGGAGATGGGCTACGCGCTCGCGCCGAGCCCGTGGTTCTCGACCACGTGCGCGGCGCTGATGCTCGCCGCCGCCGGCACCGAGGAGCAGCGCGACCGCTGGCTCGGGCCGCTGGCCGCGGGCGAGGCACGCGGCACGCTGGCCGTATGGGACGAGCGCTCCGGCTGGGCGCCAGATCACTCCGAGGTCGAGCCGGGACCCGACGGAAGGCTCTCCTGCGTGAAGATCGCGGTGCCGGATGCGGGGTCGGCCGACTTCGTGATCGTGTCGGGCGCGGATGGGCGCCATTTCCTGCACAACGTGTCGGACCCGGGCATCACGCTCGTTGCAGAGCCGGGGATCGACCCGACGCGGAAGCTGTTCCGGCTGGAGCTCGACGGCGCCGCCGCCGAGCCGCTCGAGCACGCCCCGGACGAGATCACGCACGCATACGCGACGATCGTCACCCTGCTCGCCGCCGAGAACGTCGGCGCCGCGCAAAGGGCGATGGAGATGGCGATCGCCTACGCGAAGGATCGGACCCAGTTCGACCGCCCGATCGGCTCCTACCAGGCCGTCTCACACCGGTGCGCGCAGATGCTGCTCGAGGTCGAGGGCGCCCGGTCGCTGTCCTACTGGGCCGGCTGGGCGCTCGACAACGAGCCCGAGGCCGGGCCGCGGGCCGCGTCGATGGCGAAGGCATATGCGGGCGATGCCGGCTTCCGCGTGGCCGCGTCGTCGCTCCAGGTCCACGGCGGAATCGGATTCACCTACGAGCACGATCTGCACTTCTTCCTCAAGCGCGCGCACGCGAACGCGCACGCGTTCGGGGACTCGCGCTGGCACCGCGACCGCGTCGCGGATCTGGCCGGCGTATAGCCGGGGTGAGCCAGCGCTACCGCCCCTCGGCGGAGATCGGAGTACTGGCGCGGTCACAGGGCGCGGACCGTGACTTCCCGGCCCGCGCCCTGCTGCGCTTCAGCTACGGCACCACGTAGTTGACCGAGGTTCCCCAGTTGGCGTTGCCGTCCCGGGTCCCGCCGCAGGTTCCGATCGTCAGCGTGAACGCGGGTGGCTGGCAGTTTGGGTACTGGATGTACTCGCTGGAGAAGTACAACCGGTCGGTGCCGGGCATGAAGATACCCCAGCCGTAATCACCCCAGCGTGGCCGGGTCCCGCCTGGGTAGCCCTGGTACTCGCTGAATCCGTCTTGCGGTGACTTCCCGAGGTCCGCAATGTTGATCACCGACCCCGTCAGTCCACTTGATGTTGCCGTCAGCCGGCCATAGGCGGAACTTGGATAGTAGCCGCCTTTGTCCGCGCCCGTTGGCCCGCCGTTGCCGCTGAGCGTGAACGACATGATCGCCCCGCCGTTGCCGCCGGTGCCTTCAGCGGCCATCGCCGGGAACAGCATGTCTTCGTGGGCCGCAGTGACGTAACCCTGATCGGTCAGGGTGAACTGGTGGGTCTTATCGAACGAGCCGGTATCGACCACGAAGTACAGCGCGCCTGCGTGCGTCTCCGTGCCGGAATTCCACTGCTGGTTGACCTCCGTCGGGGTCGCGCCCCACAGTGAACCCTGCGCCTGCGAGGCCTGGAACATGAAGTCCCCGTTAGTGTTGAGTCCGTTTTCGGGACACGATGCAGGCGGTGGGTTGCCTGTACTCAGGCCGGCGGCACCGCATTCGTTACCGAGCGGAATCGGCCCCGCTTTCTGAGGAGCCAGGAACCCGTTGGGGGTCTCTGGGTCGTAGTACGGGTTCGTGCCGGTGAATATCTGACCGCCGAACTTGACGGCGCTGCAGCCGCCGCAGCCGCCGGTGCCCAGGTTGTGAAGGCCGGTCCAATACCACGCGCCCATCCGGTTGTCACCGTACGAGGTGACTTGGGGGATCCCCGCGAAACTGTTGAAGTCCAGGACGTCCATCATGAACCCGGACCCGTTGTAGTGGTTATCGAACTGACCGGAGTCCGCCGGCTGCGCGGGGATCACCGCCACCCAGCAGTCGACGCCCGCGGGGGTTGTCGATGTGCCGGCACACGGCCCGTCCGGGGTCGCGAGCAGGCCCATGTTCTCGCGTGCAACGTTGAAGTTGGTGTTCGGGCCTCCGTTTGACAGCGTCACTTTACGCCCGTGCTCGAGCGCGCTCTTGTCGAAGGCGAACTCCTGCGCGCCGTTGAAGAAGCCGCCGCCGAACCCGGGCGCCACGCCGGTGTTCAGCGGGAATTCGTCGTAGAACAGCAGGAACGCGTCCCGCGTCACGCCGATCTTGGCGAAGTCGTTCAGCAGGTACGGATAGCCGGGCTCCTTCGGGTTGTAGTCGGCATTCACGTAATACACGTAGTAGGGCCCGGTCGGGCTGGAGCCCTGGCTCACCGCGATGCCCTCGTAGCACTCGTTGGCGACGGCCGAGAAGCAGCCGGTGAACGCGCCGCCGGCGCTCTCCGGGCTCGCCGAGACGATTTCGGTGAAGAACCAGTGGCCGCCGTTGCTCGGGTCGAACTCGCACGACGGATCGCCGCCGCTGCTCCATGCCCGGCTGGTCAGCCCCATGATCGTGTCCAGGGAGATCGGCGCGGACGTGCGCTGCAGCGCGCTGTTGAAGACCAGGATCTCGCCGATGTTGTTGGTCTCCACGACCGAGCCGTTGCCGGCACATAGGCCCTGGTCTGGGGGCTCAACGTCCGAGAACTCGTTGGTCGTGTGTGTCGCGCTGTCGACGGCGTTCAGCCCCTTGACGCCGGTCGCGCCGCCCGCCGAGGAGCTGATCGTGTCGCAGCCCAGGGTGAGCGGCTGGCACCTGACGGTCGGGATCACGGGGGTGGAGGCCTGCGCGGCGTGAGCGGTCGCGCGGACATGGCTCTCCTTGACGTAGCCTTGTGCTGCAAGGCCCGCCGTCGTCGGGGCCGGCATCTGATGCAAGCCGGATCCCCCGGCTGGGGCAGCCAGGGTGGCCGGCGCGTTGGTCGTGGTCGGCGAGGACGGGGTCGAGGTCGTCGTGTACGGACCCGTGAGCAGCGAGCAACCGCTCTTGCAGCCTGTCGCCGCAGGACCGACGAACGTCGGCGTCAGTGGGCCATAGGTGATCGTGGGGTTCGAGCTGGCCGCATGCGCCGTGACCTTCTTGGCGCTGCCCGTGGCCGCCGAAGCGCCCACGAGGACGGCGACCAGTAGCACCGAGACGGACAACAGCACCAACCGGTTGCGCGTGATGCTCTTACGCATGCGTGCCTCCCTTCGAGCGGGGCTCCCGATCCCCGGCGACAGGCACCACCCGCCGACACGCCTCACAACGGTTGCAGACTGGCACGCGCGAATTCATTCTGCGCCTCCCTCCCGATATGGGCCCGCCCCCGAACAGGGCCGGGTTGTCACGAAGCGAGCGGGAACCTATACCCCTTAACCGCTGCGCGCAAGTGCGTCAGCCTCGGCTGACCGAGAGTTACGCGCCCGGTCTCGACGGACGGGCGCTCTAGGGGAATCCGTGCCGATCGGGGTGGGTCTAGACAGGCTCTCCGGGAAGCGGCACGGTGCCATGCGTAGCGTCCTCCTCGAGCACCGCCGGGTCGGCCGCCCCCCACCACTTCCGGTGGAAGAACTCGGGGAAGAACGGCCACGAGGCGAACATCAAGACGACGCCCAGGATCAGGCCGCCGATCCCGACGAGGATCGGCGTCTGGATTCCGAACAGCGCCTTGGAGTAGTTGTTCCCGGCGGTGCTGTAGTAGCTGTACGCCTTGACCCCGATGTAGCCCATCATGATTCCGCCGGCGACCGGGATCACGCCGGCGAGGAGGAAGTTGCGGGCGCTCTTGAAAAGGTCTCGCCGGAAATACACAGCGCACGCCAGTCCGGTGAAGCCGTAGTAGAAGCAGACGGCGAAGCCGAGCGCCGAGATCGTGTCGCCGAGCACGTCCTGATTCGGGTTGAACGCGAGGAGCGCCACGGTCCACACGATCGACAGGCCGCCCATCAGCACGGTCGAGAACGTGGGCGTGAAGAAGCGCGGGTGGATCGTGCCGAACGCCTTCGGGATCGAGTCCCACTTCGCCATCGACAGCGTCGTGCGGGCGGTGGGCAAGATCGTCGTCTGGGTTGAGGCCGAGGCCGACGTGAGGACGCAGATGATCAGCAGCTTGTCGAGCGGGGAGCCGAACACGTCGTGACCGAGCGGGCTGAGGACGTCTGCGGAGTTCGTCGCCAGGAACTTCGTGCCGTGGTAGGCCTGGGCCGCCGCGGTGACCAGGACGTAGATCGCCAGTAGGATCAGCGTCGAGACGACCGCGGCCTTGCCCGGTCCGCGGTGGCGGTCGCGCGACTCCTCGTTGACGGCGACGCCCGAGTCCCAGCCCCAATAGATGAAGATGCCGAGCAGGACGCCGGCGATCAGCGAGGTCCAGCTTAGGTCGAACGGGTTGAACCAGGACGCGGAGATGTGAACCGAATTGGCCGGGTTGTTCGCGTACACCTTGATCAGCGCGACCACGGTGAACAGGGCCAGCGTGAAGATCTCGAGGCCGAGGAGCATCGTCTGGATCCGCGCGGACAGCTCGATCCCGCGGTAGCAGATCCATGTCATCAGCGCGATCCAGACGACCGCTCCAATGATCAGCGCGAGATTCGATTTTGCGAGTCCGTGCAGGCCGAACAGCAGGTACGTGTAATCGCTGGCGATCGCCGCGAGCGATGCCATCACGATGATGTCGGCCAGGAAGATCGCCCAGCCGTTGATCCAGCCGAGCTGCGGGCCGAACGCCCGCGTCACCCATGCGAACGTCGTTCCGGCATCGGGGTCGGCGAGATTGAGGAACCGGTAGCCGACCGAGACGAACAGGATCGGGATGAATGCGACGATCATCACCGCGGGCGCGTGGAACCCGACGCCGCCGACGGCGACGATGAACCCGAGGGTCGCGGCAAGGCTGTACGCGGGGGCGGTCGAGGCGACCGCGATGACGAGGTTCGATATGTAGCCGAGCGCGTCGGGCTTGAGCCCCTTGTTGCCGGGGATGCTGGTGTCCAGGGCGGCCCCGGGCTCGGATGTGATTGTTGTGCTCTCCAAAGTGATGCGAAACCTATGCGGACCACACCGGGGTGGCAAGCCGCAGGTGGATCACAAAGTACCGCTCCTTTGGACGAAACGTCTAACTGCTGCGCCGATACGGTGCCATCGAGATGGCTGAGGCTGAGGTTTCGGTCGCGGTCTTGGGGGCCGCGGGAACGATCGCGCCCGCGATCGTCCACGACCTGGGAGTGTCGGACGAGGTCGAGCGCATGGTGCTGCTCGACCTCGACGCCGACAAGGCCGCGGCGGTGGCGGAGGAGCATGGTCACGGGAAGGCGACCGCGGCACCGGTCGACGCACGCGAGGTCGATGCGCTCGCGGGCGCAATCATCCGCGCCGGCGCCGGCGTACTGCTGAACACCGCCTCGTATCGCATCAACCTCGACGCGATGCGCGCCTGCCTGAAGGCCGGATGCCACTACCTCGACCTTGGGGGCCTGTACCGGGTCACGCGCGAGCAGCTCGAGCTACACACCGCGTTCGAGGCGACGGAGCGGCTGGCGGTGCTCGGGATCGGGTCGAGCCCGGGCAAGACGAACCTCATGGCCGCGGAGGCCGTGGACCGGCTGGGCGACGGCGCCGAGGGGATCGACACGATCGAGATCTGCGCCGCCGGCCGCGACCCGGCGGCGCCCGCGGACGGCCGGCTCCGGCCGCCGTACGCGATCCAGACGCTGATCGACGAGCTGACGCTCGCGCCGGTGGTCCTCGAAGACGGGAACGCGGTCGAGATCGAGCCGCTCAGCTCCGGAGGCAGCGTCGATTACGGTGACCCGATCGGGCTGGCCGAGACGATCTACACGCTGCACTCCGAGCTGGCCACCTTCGGCGAGAGCTTCGGGTGTGAGAACGCGAGCTTCCGGTTGTCGCTCGCGCCGGCGCTGCTCGAGCGCCTACAGCAGCTGGCTCACGGGCCGGCCGAGCAGATCGCGGCCGCCGCCCGCGAGGCCGCGTCGCCATCGAACGAGACGGTGTCCGTCCACCTCGTGACAGCGCGCGCGGTCGACGGCGAGATCGTCACCGCCCGCGCGATCACCATGCCCCACTTCGGCCTCGGTGGATCGGTCGTGTCGACCGCCGCGCCGGCGGCCGCGTGCGTCCGGCTGTTCGCGCGGGGCGCGCTGGCCGCGACCGGCGCTCATCCGCCCGAGCGGTGCATCGATCCGCGTCTGATGTTCGCCGAGCTCGAGACGCGCGGCTGCACGTTCTCGTTCAGCGGGTGAGCGCGGCGTCCGCGTCCTGCTCGCGAAGCCACGCGACGGTCTGGGCGAGTCCGTCGGCCAGCTCGACGCGGGCCTCCCAGCCGAGCAGCCGCCGGGCCTTCTCAACCGACGGCCACCGCCGCTGCACATCGACCTCGAAGCTCGGCAGGTGGCGCAGCTCGAACTGCGCCGGATCGTTACCGCACGCCTCCCAGATCATCCTCGCGAGCTCCGCGATCGAGAGCTCCTGCGAGGCCGAGATGTTGAAGTCCTCGTTCTCGCCGGCCGGCGACGCCATTGCGGTCACGATCCCGTCGGCGATGTCGTCGACGTGCGTGATCGTCCTCGTCTGCTCGCCCGAGCCGAAGATCTCCAGCGGGCGCCGGCCGGTGAGAGCCTTGTGGATCAGGTCGGGCACGGCGTGCGCGATGCCCGGCTCGTCGGCATGCGGGAGCTCACCGGGCCCGTAGGCGTTGAACGGCCGGCAGATCGTGTAGCGCAGGCCGTGCTCGTCGTGCGCGGCGCGGGTGTAGACCTCGCCGGCGAGCTTCGAGAACCCGTAGGCCGAGCGCGGCGCCAGGCAGTCGGCCAGGTGGTCCTCGGTGGTCGGGAACTCGGTCGCTCGCTCGAACACCATCGAGGACGACACGTATAGGAACCGCTCGGTGTCGAGGTCGACGGCCGCGTGGACGAGCGCGCCGGTGAGCGCGTTGTTGACCTCGGTGAGCGTGAACGGCAGCTTGTGGAAGTTCGCGATCCCGCCGACGATCGCGGCCAGGTGGATCACGTGCGCGCAGCCGTCGACCGCCGCGTGCGCCGCCGCCGCGGCGCGCAGGTCGGCGGTGTGGATCTCGCACCCCTCGCGCATCCACAGCGGTGGCCGGCGGTGGTCGGCGACCCGCACCTCCCACCGGCTGTCGGAGAGGAGCCGTCTGACCACGGCCGAGCCGATCGTCCCGGCGCCGCCGGTGACGAGCACGCGGCTCATCCCGATGGCGTGCTTTCCGAGGCGCTGAGCGCGGCGGGGGCCCGCAGCATCGCCGCCGTCTCGGCGGCGTACACGAACACCTGTCCCGTCCCGAGCGCGTCCCACGGATCGACCAGCAGGCACTCGCCCGACGCCCTGGCGACGATCTCCGCCAGCACGGCGGACCCCTCGAACGCCGAATGGTTGGTCGCGACGATCACCACGTCGGCCTCCTGCACCGCCTGGTCGAGCGGCTGTGTGGGGGATGGGGCATGCGGGTCGCAGACGGCCACGTCGGCGAGCTCGCGCTCGAGCAGACGGATGAGCTTCGGCGAGAGCGAGTCGCGCTCGTCGTCGGTGTCGCGCTTGAACGTGAGCCCGAGCACGGCCACCTTGCGGCTCGAGAGCGAACCTATCCGCCGCTTGATCCCCTCGACCAGGAACAGGGGCACGGACTCGTTGACGCGGGAGACGGCCAGCAGCATCCCGGGAGCGGCGGACCGCTCCTCCGAGAACGCGAAGTCCTTGCGCAGGCAGGTGCCGGCGGTCATGCCGGGCCGCGCGATCCCCCCTCGGGGGTAGTCGCGGTTGATCAGGTCGATCACGTCGAACACGTTGGCTCCGTACCGCTCGCAGTCCATCATCAGCAGGTTCGGCAGCGCGAATGTCGTGTAGCGCAGGATGTTCGTCCAGATCTTGGCGAGCTCGGCCTGCACCGGAGCGGTCCTCACGATCGGGGCGCCGAACACCGAGAACGTGCTCGCCGCACGTTCGGTCGAGGCATCGCCGACGCCGCCGATGATGCAGGGGAGCGTCGAGATCTCCTCGACGAACCGCCCTGCCGCGATCCGCTCCGGCGCGTGGGCCACGAACACGTCCTCGCCGACCCGCAACCCGCGCCGCTTCTCCACATAGCCGGCGACGAAATCGGTGGTCCCCGGGGCGATCGTCGAGCGCAGGATCAGGGCGTGCCCGGGACGGAGCATCGGCAGCAGGTCGTCGACCGCGGAGCGCACCTGCCGCAGGTCGCTCTCGATGTGCGAGAACGACGGGGTCCCGATCGTGATCACGATGTCGTCCGCCCGGGCGGCGTCGGCGGCGCGCTCGGCGAGCTCGAGGCGTCCACTCGCGATCACGCGGTCGAGCAGCTCCTGGGTCCCGGTTTCGTTGAACGGCATCCGCCCGGCTCGTATCGAGGCCAGGACCGTCTGGTCGTGATCGACCCCGAGCACGCGCAGTCCCCGGTCGGCGAAGCACAGCGCGAGCGGCAGGCCCACGCGCCCGAGACCAATCACCGCGACGGACCTGGAGGCGCCCACGAAGACCTCAGTGGGCGGCGTCGCCTGCGGCGGCATCGACCAGGTTGGCCGCCGACGCGGTCACGCTGCGCAGGGGGGTCAGGCCGGGCTCGGCCTGGTGTCCGCGCACCTCGCCCGCGAACGCGATCCGGTTGAGCCGGGCGATCTCGCGCTCACCCTCGATCCGGGCGGGATGGTCGGCCGGCAGGCCGCGGATCAGCGCCCAGATCCGCTCGCGCAGCTGCAACGCGAAGTGCGGCGTCGAGGCGCCCATCAGCTGGCGCACGTCCTCGACGGTCACCTCGCGACCAGGGCGCAGCCGGTCCGGATGCTCAGCTTGGCTCATTTCTGCGGCACCACTTCCAGAAGGCTATCCATCTCGGCCTGGACGGATACCGAGATCGTGCTCGGGTCGCCGATCACCCAGCCGTGGTTGTACACGGCGGCGGTCGGGCCCTCCGCGGTGTAGCCGGGCGTTGCGTAGTTCAGGAAGAAGTTCAGAACCGACTGCGGGAGCGTGTTCGGGTCGTCGATCAGCAGCTGCGGGCCGTAGCTGCCGCTGGCCGACAGGGCCGCCGAGGCGGCGGCGTCGAGCGTCTGGTTGGCGTTGATCAGCGTGTAGCCGTGACCCGGGCTGCGCATCGCCCAGCCGAAGCTACCCGGCACGTGGGCGCAGGGTTGGTTGGCGGAGCACGGCGGATCGCGGTAGACCGCAAACGCCACCGAGTTCGCCGCCGGATCGGTGTCTCCTACCCGATTGACCGTCCCGTACTTGCGCAGCTGGGCCAGGATCGTGTCGGGGATCACGCTCGACGGACCGAGGACGTAGATGTGCGGCATCTGGTCGGACTGCAGCGCCTGCGCAGTGGGCGCTGGGATCCCGGAGGCGTTCACGAACAGCACCGGATCGCCGCTCTCCGCGGCCCAGCCGGCGGCCGGCATCGCGTACGCGGGACTGTCCGCCGAGGCGATCACGACGTCCGGGCTCGGCTTGCCAGCGGCGGCGCTCGCGAACCGGTCGATCGCTGCCGTGAGCGCGTAAGGCCCGGTCCCGGAGATCGTCGCGCCGCGCAGGCCCTTGACCGCGGGGACGTCGCCGATCCGGATCACCTGCGCGCCCGACGCTGGGCCCGAGCCGGTCGGGGCGAGCAGGCCCAGCGCGTTGGTAGTCGCCTGCGGAAGCGAGGTGCTCCCGGAGAGGAGGATCGGCGCGCCGATCGGGGGCGCCATCAGCACCGACGCGGCGATCGCCGCCTCCCAGTCGTCCGTGGGCGCGATCGACACAGCGGTTGGATGGGTGCCCGGCGCCGCCGAGGGAAACACCGCGAGCGCGACACCGGCGGCGTTGGCGATCGAGTCCGCGCCGGACACACGCGTGGTGTTCTTGGTTGCCAGCACCGGGAACCCGATGCCCGCGGCAGGGGGCGCGGTGCTCTGGCTCGCGGTCGTCGTCTTCACGATCAACCGGGTGGCGGCACCACCGCAGCCGCCGACGGTCGACACGCAGGCGGCGAGGGCCGCGATCAGCAGAGACCGTCGCATTGCGCCGGACGTTAGCGGGGCGGAAGGTCGATCGCCGCACTTTGCGATGCGCGCCCAATAGCCGCAATTTGCGGAAAACAGGGGCGGGTCCGCGAGCGGCGAGGTTCCCCTCGCATCGCCAGTGGATATATTGCCGCGACGCCTAATCCGCGGGCTACGACATCCGCGGAGCGGGGGACCCAGTTCCTTGGGGCGAGTCCCGCGGTGAACCCGCGGGAGGCGCAGGCTCTTTTAGCGCCAGCCCGTCAGCTAACCCCGCCGGCCCACGAAAGAGACTTTTGCGGGTTGCCCACCTGATACTCCCGAGCCTTGCCGCGTTCGCGCTGGCGGGCGCGCCGACGGCGAGCGCCGCCGGAGGCGCCGCCCCTCAGGGCAGCGGAGGCGGGACTTCGAGCGCCGGTCCTTCAAGCGCAAGCGGGGCTTCAACCGCGGCCGGAACGTCGGCGCCGGGCGCGACGGCCACCTCGGGCGGCGTCGGCATCGGCGCCCAGCCGGCGCTCCCGTTCTCGCGCCCGACCGTGCCGGGGATGACGGGCAAGATCATCCATGGGCTCGCGTACGCGCCCGCGGACGCGCCGCTCGAGGTGCAGGAGGTCATCTGGGCGGGCGACCGGATCCGCTTCAAGCCGTACGTGTACGCGGGCGGCCATGGGAAGTGGAACGACGTCGGATATGACTGCTCGGGCACGGTCTCGTACGTCCTGCATGCCGCGGGCCTGCTGCCGGTGTCGATGGACTCGAGCGAGTTCGAAACCTGGGGCAAGCGCGGCGCCGGTCAGTGGATCACGGTCTATACCAACCCGGGACACGCGTTCATCGAGATCGCCGGGATCCGGCTCGACACGTCGGCCGAGCAGGACCCGAATCCGCCTCCGGGCACCGGCCCACGGTGGCGGCCGGTGATGACGAGCACGGCCGGGTTCATGCCCCGGCATCCGGCCGGGCTGTAGCCCACAGATCGCTTCGCAGCCCGCGCGGCAGACGCGCCGGTCACGTGCGCGCTTGCGGTCAGCCCCGCTACGCTTGAAGGGCTCGAACAGAAACACGCCAAGGAGGATGCGATGCCGGGCCTTTCCGGGCGCATGTCAACCGTCATAAAAGCGAAGATCTCGAAGCTCCTGGACCGCGCTGAGGACCCCTCGGAGACCCTTGAGTACAGCTACCAGAAGCAGCTCGAGTTGCTCCAGAACGTCAAGAAGGGGATCGCTGACGTCGTTACGTCGAAGAAGCGACTCCAGCTCCAGGAGCAGAAGCTGCGCGACCAGGTGGTCAAGCTCGACACGCAGGCGCGGCAGGCGCTGTCGGCCGGGAACGAGGAACTCGCGCGGACCGCGCTCGAGCGCAAGAACGTCGCGCAGACCGAGCTCCAGTCGCTGGACGCCCAGATCGGGCAGCTCGAGCAACAGCAGGAGCAGCTGACGGCCTCCGAGCAGAAGCTTCGGGGGAAGATCGAGCAGTTCCGCTCCCGCAAGGAGGTCATCAAGGCGCAGTACTCGGCCGCCGAGGCTCAGGTGAGGATCTCCGAGGCGGCGACCGGCGTGGGCGAGGAGATGGCGGATGTCGGCCTGGCGATGCAGCGCGCGCTCGACAAGACCGAGAACATGAAGGCGCGCGCCGACGCGGTGCAGGAGCTCGAGGCCGCCGGCACGTTCGAGGACCTCACCCAGATCGGCGGCGGCGAGGACGACATCGACCGCCAGCTCCGGCAGCTGTCGAGCACCACCGAGGTCGAGTCCGAGCTGGCCAAGATGAAGGCCGAGCTCGGCTCGCCACGCTCGGCGGGCGAGCTCGGAGCCGGCGGGTCGGACGCGGGCGCCGGCGCCGCCCCGGCCGGCGAGCCGGCCGAGGCGGAGCAGGCCGGACCGTCCCACGGGCAGGCCCCGTGATCCTCCGGATCGCCACCGAGGGTCAGTACGAGCTGGGCGAGGGCGACGTCCCCGCGCTCGAGCAGCTCGACAACGACGCGGTGGCGGCCTGCGAGTCAGGGGACGAGCAGCGGTTCAACGACACGTACTCGCGCCTGATCGAGTTCGTTCGCGACAAGGGACAGCCGGTTCCAGAGGATCGCCTCGAGCCGTCCGACGTGATCTTCCCACCGCCCGACGTGTCGTTTGACGAAGCCAAGGCGGAGTTCACCGGCGAAGGGCTGATTCCGGGCTGACAGCGGCGGGCGCCGGCGCCCGTCAGTTTCACCGGCCCGTTAGCGGGAAGCCTCCTCGAAAGAGAAGAGGAGGTTGAGAGTATGTCCACTGGACTGATCGTCGTGATCGTCGTGGTCGCGATCATCGTTGTGGTCGCATTGCTGTTCGCAGTGGGTCGAGGCCGTCGTGCCGCGGCCGAGCGCCGCCGCCAGCGCGTGCTGGAGCAGCGTCGGGCGCAGGCGGCTACCGAGCACCGGGAAGCGGCGGAGACGCGCACGGGCCGTGCCGAGGAAGCCGAGCATCGTGCGCGGCTGGCGACTGCCAGGGCCGAGCGCGAGCGCGCCGATGCGCGTCTGCACGAGGAGAGCGCCCGCGCACACGAGCTGGGACTCGCCGATGATGACCTGATGCGCGAGGACTCGGGTGTGCGCGAGGGCTCAGGTGAGACCGCGCGTGAGCGGGTCGAGGATCGCGAGGAAGTAGCGGCGGACACGCGCCGGCAAGACCCCGACCGCTGACACCCACGCCGAGCGAGAGGGAGGACCGGACATGTCGAGCACGGCCTCGGAAGCATCGATCGCCGAGCTGATCAAACAGCTGTCCGAAAAGAGCAGCCGCCTGGCGAGACAGGAGGTGGAGCTGGCCAAGGCGGAGCTCGCGATCAAGGGCAAGCGCGCCGGGGTCGGCGCCGGCATGTTCGGCGGCGCCGGCCTGATCGGGTTCTGCGGGCTCGGCGCGCTGACCGCCGCCGGGGTGCTCGCGCTCGCGACCGCGGTGACTGCGTGGCTGGCCTCGCTGATCGTCGCCGTGGTGCTGGCGGCGGTCGCGGGGGTGCTGGCACTGCAGGGCAAGCGCAACGTGGCGCAAGCGACTCCGCCGCTGCCCGAGCGGGCGACCGAGAGCGTGAAGGAGGACGTGCAATGGGCCAAGAGCCGGGCACAGTCGGCGCGCCGGTAGAGGCCGCCAAGGATCCGGAGCAGATCCGCGAGGAGATCGAGGCCACCCGCCGCGAGCTCGGCGACACCGTCGAGGCGCTCGCGGCGAAGGCCGACGTCAGGGCGCACGTCCGCAGGCGGGTCCAACGCACCAAGGCGTCGCTGCCGAACCCGGTCGTGCTCGGGGTGGCGGCGGCGGCCGCGGTCGTGGCGGGCATCGTCGCTTGGCGGCTGAAGAGCGCTAGGTGACCCCGCTCGCCATCGCTGCGGAGGTGCGTGTCCCACTCGGGTGACTCGCGTTCGATACCGAGGCGGAACGAACGCATGCGGGCAGCGCGGTCACCCGATGCGGACACGTACCGGAGCTGTTAGATCGGCGTTCCCCACAGCGGGAACCAGCGGTCGAGCTCCTGCTCGACGGGCAGGTCCTTGCCGATCTGCGCTTTCAGCACGAACTCGCGCTCGTTGTCCCGCTGCTCGGAGCCGGCGGCCGGCGCGAACGGATAGAACGCTCCGCGCTTGTAGTTGTAGATCCAGTAGACGGGGCGCCCCCGCCGCGCGTCGTCGAACCCGAACACGGCGCACAGCACGCGGTCGCCGTAGCCGCCGCCCTCGAGCGCCGTGCTGACCGCGTTGATCCCGACGACCAGATCGTCGAAATCGCCGCCGCGGAGCACCAGCCAGCGGAAGCCGTAGGTGTCGTCGGAGCTGGTCACGGTCGTCCCGCTGTCCGACGCCGTGGCGCGGACGACCTCCTCCATTTCGCGGACGATCGACTCGAAGTCCGCGGTGGCGAGCGGCTGGAACACGATCGCGGCGGCCCCACGCGTCGTGAGCCCCATCGAGGTCTCCATCGTCACGTAGGCGGTGCTCATCGCGAACAGCCTGTCCGGCGCGGGCTGCGCCAGCTTGCGACGGCCCATCAGGACATCGAGGAAGCCCACCCGCGTCAGGCGGTGCCCTGGAGCTGGGCCTCGAGCCGCTGCAGTCGCTCGATCCTCGCCGCCAGCGGCGGATGGGTCGAGAACAGGTTCGTCAGGCCCTGCTTCGCCTTGGGCGGGAAGATGTAGAAAGCGGCGAGCTCGCTGGAGGCCGCGCGCAGGTCGCGCGTCGGGATCCGCGCCATGCCGCCGTCGATCTTCATAAGCGCGCTGATCAGCGCGCTCGGCCGGCCGGTGAGGATCGCCGAGCCGCGGTCGGCGGCGAATTCGCGGTAACGGGAGAGCGCCTGGAGCAGCAGGAACGAGATCACGTAGACCGCCGCGGAGACCAGGATCACGACGAAGAAGCCGCTGTTGTTGTTGTTGTTATTGCGGTTGCCGCCGAAGCCGCCGCCGAACAAGAACCCGAACTGCGTGATAAACGCCGCGATCGACGCGAAGAAGCTCGCGATCGTCATCACGACCACGTCGCGGTTCAGGACATGCGTGATCTCATGGCCGAGCACGGCCTCGAGCTCGGCCGGCTCGAGCAGCTGGAGGATCCCGGTCGTGGCGCACACGGTGGCGGTTTTCGGCGAGCGCCCGACGGCGAAGGCGTTGGGCATCGGCGTCTGAGCGATCGCGACGCGGGGCTTGGGGATGTTGGCCTGGACGCACAGACGATCGACGATCGCGTGGAGCTGCGGCGCCTCCTGGGGCGTCACCTGGCGCGCGCCCATCGAAGCCAGCGCGATCTTGTCCGAGGTGAACAGCTGAACGGCGAACAGCCCGGCGGCGACGATCGCGATCGTGACCGCGCCGGCGCCGGCGGCGATCAGCACCGCGATCAGCACGGCGTACACGAGCCCGAGCAGGAAGATCGTGAACAGCATCCGAGCCTGCAGTCCGGAATCGCGACCGAATGAGGTATTTCGCGCCATGGTGCTCTTAATGTTGGCAGACGGGGTAACTGGTCCCTGAACCGTCTCTATGAATATGAGAAGTCATGGAAGGTCTTCGCGCTCGCGGCCGGTCTAGGGGAGTGGTACATGCCGCTCGGGCGTATCTCGCCGGCGTCGGCACCACCGGCTCCCTGCTGGCGGCAGCTGCGCTTGTATTCATCGTAGCCAGCGCGCTTGTGGGTTTCCACGGGTGGCCTCACATCGCCGTGCAGCAGTCTCCGAGCGAAGTGGTGATCTCGCCGCGTTCGGCGTCCACCGGGGCTACCCCGCTGGCGCGCCGGCTCGCCGTCGTTGCGGCTCCCGCCGCCGGCGCCCGCGCTCGCGCCGGCGCGGCCGCGCCGGCGCATGCGCCCACCGCCGCGGGTCGCGGGCGGGGTGGCAGCGGGTCTGGCGTTCCCGGTCCGCCGCGCCAGACGATCGGCGCGCCGGCGAGCACCTCCACACCAGTGGCCACGCCGGCCGGCGGCGGGCCGACGTCCTGCGGCTGCACGACGACCCCGGCACCGTCGCCACCGTCTCCGGTTCAGCGGGTCCAGCAGACCGTCGGCCGGGTGACGAACACGCTCGGGACCGTGGTTTCGGGCACCGGCAGCGGGTTCGGCTCGACCGTGCAGCAGACGACGAACACGCTCGGCGGCGCGGTCGGAGAAGCAAGCCCGGCGGCCGGAGGGGTGGTGCAGAGCGCCGGCTCAGGGGCCGCGCAGACCGTCACCGGCGTCACCCAAGCGCTCGGTGGCATGCTTTCCGGCCTCGGGCACTAGACCCCGCCCGGCGCACGAGACCCCGCCCGGCGCGCGCTAGACCCTGCTCGGATTCCCTTCCGCGAGCGCGCGCTCGATGAACTGCACGCTCACGGCCTGCAGCTCGGCATCGTGCTGGATCGAACGGTGGTGGCCGCCGGGGAGCACGATCAGCCGGCTCGCGGGCGATCTCAGCGAGGTCGCGAGCTCGCGGGACTGCTCGACCGGAACCTGCTCGTCGCCCTCGGCGTGAAGCAGCAGCACCGGCACCTCGAGCTCGCCCGCGGCGGCGTAAACGTCGTGGGCGGCCAGAAACCGATCGAGCGCCGGCGCGTCGGCATCGAACGTGAACCGCCCGTCGGCGAGCCCGCGCCGGAGGCCTTCGTTGCCGGCGGGGCAGATCGCGACGACCGCGGCCGCGCGCGCGGCCGCGGCGCAGACCAGCGCGAGATAGCCGCCCATGCTCGAGCCCCGCAGCGCGATCGGCGGTGGCGGATTGCCGGAGTTGCCGGGGTTGCCGGCGAGCCGCGATCGCAGAAGGTCCGCGATCGCGACGACGTCGTCGAGGGCCCGGCCGTCCATCGCTCCTTCGCTGTCGCCGTGGCCTCGCTGGTCGAACGCGATCGCTGCGAGGCCGGCGCCGAGCGCGACGCGGGCGAAGTCGTGGTGGTTCTCCTTGCACGAGCCGGCGCCGTGGAGGATCACCACGCCACCCGGGGCGGTCGTCGCCGGCAGCCACAGCGAGTAGGAGAGGCCGTCGTGCACGCCGATCTCGGTCGGGAGCTTTGGCGTGACGGTCCGCAGCCGAGACACGCGCCGATCATGCCAGGCTCGGTACCCGCATAACATGACCGATCGATGAGCGCCACCGCCGCCACGCTCTCGCACGTCTATCCGATCGGCTCGCGGGTCAACGAGCGCGGACGGCTCGAGATCGGTGGGTGCGACGCGGTCGAGCTCACCCGCGAGTTCGGCAGCCCGGTTTACGTCGTCGCCGAGGACGACATGCGCGCCCGGGCGCGCGCGTTCATCGACGCTGTCGGCGCGCGCCACGCCGACTACGACGTGCTGTTCGCCTCCAAGGCGTTCCCGTGCACGGCCGTATACCGGCTGCTGGCGGAGGAGGGGCTGGCCTGTGATGTGGCCTCGGGCGGAGAGCTGTTCCTGGCGCTGCGGGGCGGGTTCGACCCGGCGCGGATCTATTTCCACGGCAACGCGAAGTCGGAGGTCGAGGTCCGGGAGGCGCTCGCGGCCGGGGTCGGCCACATCGTGATCGACTCGCTGGACGAGCTCGATCTGCTCGAGCGGGTCGCTGCCGAGGCCGGGCGTCGGCAGGAGGTGCTGATCCGGATCACGCCGGGGGTCGCGGGGGACACGCATCATGCGATCTCGACGGGGCAGAACGACTCCAAGTTCGGCTTCGCGCCGGCCGACGCGCGAGTGGCGATCGAGCGGCTCGCCGGCGCGCCGCATCTGGACCTGGTCGGGCTGCACTTCCACATCGGCTCGCAGCTGCTCGAGCTCGAGCCGTTCCGGGCCGCGGTGCGGACGATCGCGTCGCTCGGCGACTTCCCCGTGTACAACGTCGGCGGGGGGCTCGGGGTGGCCTATCTCGTGACGCAGCAGCCGCCTGCGATCGCGGACTACGTCGAGACGATCGTGTCCACTGTCCACGAAGAGCTCGGGACCGACAAGCGGCTGCTGCTCGAGCCCGGGCGTGCGCTGGTGGCGAACTCCGCGGTGACGCTGTACACGGTCCAGACGGTCAAGCGGAACGTCTCAACCTGGGTGGCCGTCGACGGGGGGATGTCTGACAACCTCCGCCCGATGCTGTACGGCTCGAGGTACGAGGCGCTGATCGCGGACCGGGCGCTCGCCGCACCCACCGAGCGCTGCCACCTCGCCGGCAAGCACTGCGAGTCCGGCGACGTGATCGTGCGCGATGTGATGCTGGCCGACCCGGCCCCGGGCGACGTGGTCGCGACGCCGGCGACCGGCGCGTACGGGTACTCGCTGGCCAACAACTACAACGGCGTCCCGCGGCCGCCGGTGATCTTCTGCCGTGCGGGCGACGCCCGCGTGGTCGTCCGCCGCGAGAGCTACGAGGACCTGGCCGCCCGTGACGTCGGCTGATCCTAAGGCGCCGCCGTCAGGCGCCGCCGACCAGCCTGATCCTAAGGCGCCGCCGTCAGGCGCCGCCGACCAGCCTGATCCTAAGGCGCCGCCGTCAGGCGCCGCCGACCAGCCTAATCCCACCTTCCGGATCGGCCTGCTCGGCCACGGCACCGTGGGCGCGGCGTTCGCCGAGCTGCTGCCTCAGCACGCGGCCCGGATCGAGCGGTTGACCGGGTTGCGGCCGGAGCTGTCCGGCGTGATGACCCGCCGGTCGGGATCGTTCGACGAAATCCTCGAGCGATCCGACCTGATCGTCGAGCTGATGGGCGGGATCGATCCGACGCGCGAATACCTGCTGCGGGCGATGCGGGCCGGGCGCCACGTGGTCACCGCCAACAAGCAATTGCTGTCCCAGTACGGCGAGGAGCTGTGGGACGCCGCCCGGGCCGAGGGGGTGCAGCTTCGCTTCGAGGGCGCGGTCGCCGGCGTGGTCCCGGTCATCCGCGTGCTCCAGGAGTCGCTGGCGGGGGCGACGATCGACCGCGTGCACGGGATCGTTAACGGCACGACCAACTTCATCCTGACCGAGATGGGGCGGACCGGGATGACGTTCGAGGAGGCTTTGGCCGAGGCGCAGCGACTGGGGTACGCGGAAGCCGATCCGTCCGAGGACGTCGACGGCCGCGACGCCGCGGCCAAGATGGCGATCCTCGCGCGGCTGGCGTTCGACACGCCCGTGCATCTGGACCAGGTCCGGTACGAGGGGATCGAGCACATCCAGCCGGACGACCTCGCGTACGCGCAGGAGCTCGGGCTCGAGCTCAAGCTGATCGGCACGGCGGAGCGGATCGGCGACGGGCTGTCCGTCCGGGTCCATCCCGCGTTCCTGTACCCGCGGCACCCACTGGCCTCGGTGAGCGGTCCGTTCAACGCGGTGACCGTCGAGTCGGAGGCGATCACGGAGATCACGATGTCCGGGCCGGGCGCCGGAGGGCCGCAGACCGCGAGCGCCGTCCTCGGGGACGTGATCTCGGCGATGATCCCGCCGGCGTCGACGCCACCGACGAGCCGCGTGCTCGAGATCGTGCAGGACGTGATGTCGTCGTTCTACCTGCATCTCGACGTCGCGGACGAGTCGGGCGTGCTGGCGCGGATCGCGCTGGTGCTCGCCCAGCAGGACGTGTCGGTCAAGTCGGTCGTGCAGCGCGGCCTCGGGGCGCAGGCGCGGCTCGTGATGGTGCTCCACCCGGTGCTCGAGTCGCGCTTCAGCGCGGCCATCGAGGAGATCGGGCGGCTCGACGTCCTCCGGTCGCCACCACGGGCCATCCGGGTGCTCGAAGAAGAGTTCGGGTAACGAGCGGGCCGAGCCCCGCTAACCGAGCATTCGACGTCGCCCCCGGCTCGAGTGCGCGATCTTTGTTGCCATGCCGGGACGAATATGCGTTCGGCCGGCGAGGGCGGTCGAGTGTTGGGTTATCGGTGTTGCCCGGGCGCCCCGCGAGCGCTTCGGCTAGGGTGCCGCGTCAGATGAAGGCGGTCCAGATCGTCGAGCTGACCGGCCCGCGGACGGCGCTCCGAATCCAGGACGTCCCCGAGCCGGAGCCGTCCCACCCCCTGACTCCGGGCGAGGGCGTGGTCGTCGATGTCCACGCCGCCGGCGTGTCCTTCCCCGAGGTGCTTCAGACCCGGGGCGAGTATCAGGTCAAGCCGGAGGTGCCGTTCACGCCCGGCAGCGAGGTGGCCGGGATCGTGCGAAGCGCCCCCGAAGACGCGCCCGTCAAAGCCGGCGACCGCGTGGCGGCGTTCTGCCTCCAGGGCGGCTGGGCGGAGGTCGCGGTGGCCCCCGCATTCTTCACCTTCAAGCTGCCCGGCGAGCTCGACTTCGCCCAGGGCGCCGGCCTGGTCCTCAACTACCACACGGCGTACTTCTCGCTGGTCACCCGCGGCCGGCTCGAACAGGGCGAGACCGTGCTCGTCCACGGGGCGGCCGGCGGCGTCGGCACCGCCACCCTCCAGATCGCGAAGGGTCTCGGCGCGCGCACGATCGCGGTGGTGTCCACCGACGACAAGGAGCGGGTGGCGCGCGAGGCCGGCGCCGACGAGGTCGTGCGGAGCGACGGCGCGTGGAAGGACGAGGCCAAGGAGATCTCGGGCGGCGGGGTCGACATCGTGATCGACCCGGTCGGTGGCGACCGGTTCACCGACAGCCTGCGCTCGCTCAGGGAGGGCGGCCGCGTGGTCGTGGTCGGGTTCACCGGCGGCTCGATCCCCGAGGTCAGGGTCAACCGCCTGCTGCTGGCCAACACCGAGGTGATCGGCGCCGGCTGGGGCAACTACGTGATCCGTAAGCCGAAGCTCAACCAGGAGATCGGCGAGGCGATCGACCGCCTGATCGAGCAGGGCTTCGTGCGTCCGGTCGTGGGGGCGCGCTTCCCGCTCGAGCAGGCCGCGGACGCGCTCGAGCTGATCGACGGCCGCGGCGCCACCGGCAAGGTCGTGCTCGAGGTTTCCTAGCCGGACCGCCCGGCGCCTGACACACCCGGCCGGGGCCGGCTCTGACATGCTCCCTGCCCCATGCCGGGCATCATCGAGCGCTACCGGGAACGCTTGCCATTCGCCGCGACCGACCCCGTCGTGTCCCTGGAGGAGGGGTCGACTCCGCTGGTTCTCGCCGAGCGGCTGTCCGAGCGCGCCGGCGTCGAGGTCTGGCTGAAGCTCGAGGGCGCCAACCCGACCGGCTCGTTCAAGGACCGGGGGATGACGTGCGCGGTCTCGGC
Organism: uncultured Solirubrobacterales bacterium; assembly: GCA_963796575.1. GTDB lineage: Bacteria > Actinomycetota > Thermoleophilia > Solirubrobacterales > Solirubrobacteraceae > Palsa-465. The sequence continues at coordinate 40,760 of CAWCMG010000029.1, forward strand.
GGCCGTCCGCGAGGGCGCTCAGGCGGTGATCTGCGCCTCGACGGGCAACACCGCCGCCTCCGCGGCGGCCTACTCCGCCCGGGCGGGACTGCGAGGCGCGGTGATCGTGCCGGAGGGCAAGATCGCCACCGGCAAGCTCGCGCAGGCGCTGATGCACGGGGCGCGGGTAGTGGCGCTCCGCGGGAACTTCGACGAGGCCTTGAAGCTCGTCCGCGAGCTGGCCAAGCGCCACCCGATCTCGCTGGTGAACTCCGTCAACGATTTCAGGATCGAGGGGCAGAAGACGGCGGCGTTCGAGATCGGCGAGCAGCTGGCCGGCGAGCTCGACGCGCTGTGCATTCCGGTCGGTAACGCCGGCAACATCACCGCGTACTGGAAGGGCTTCCAGGAGGATGGCCGCAGACCGCGGATGTGCGGATTTCAGGCCGCCGGCGCGGCGCCGCTCGTGATCGGCAAGCCCGTCGAGCACCCCGAGACGATCGCGAGCGCGATCCGGATCGGCAACCCCGCCCGCTGGGAGGAAGCCATGAACGCGATGACCGCGAGCGGTGGCGCCGTGAAGGCGGTGACCGACGGCGAGATCCTGATGGCGTACCGGTTCCTGGCCGCGAACGAGGGGGTGTTCTGCGAGCCCGCGTCGGCGGCGAGCGTCGCCGGCCTGCTCGTGCACGGCACCGGCGAAGGGGTGCACCGGGTGGTGTGCGTGCTGACCGGCCACGGCCTCAAGGACCCGCAAACCGCGCTCGAGCAGGCGGGCGCGGTCGTGCCGTGCGATCCCGAGCTGAGCTCGATCGAGCGCGCGGTGCTCGGGTGACGCTCGCCAGGCGCCGGCTGGTCCGGGTCCCCGCGTCGTCGGCGAACCTCGGGCCGGGGTTCGACGTACTCGCGGCCGCGGTCGCCCTCCATCTCGAGCTCGAGCTTGTCGAGACCGGGACGTTCGCCGTCACCACCGAGCTCGATGTCCCTCGCGACCGCGACAACCTCGTGGTCAGGGCGTTCGAGCGGCTGCACCCCGCGGACGGGTTCGAGTTCCGGATCTCATCCGACATCCCGCTCAACGGCGGGCTCGGCTCGAGTGCCGCCGCCGTGGTGGCGGGCCTGATGGCCGCCGACCACCTGTTCGAGCTCGACGCCGACGTGTTCGCGCTCGCCGCCGAGCTCGAGGGCCATCCCGACAACGTCGGCGCGGCGCTGGAGGGAGGGTTCGTGGTCTGCAACGGGGCGGAGGCCCACCGCTTCGAGGCCCCGCCCGGGCTCGAGGCCGTGCTCGTCGTCCCCGACGAGGGTCCCCCGACCGAGGAGGCGCGCGACGCGTTGCCGGCGATCGTGCCGATCGAGTCCGCGGTGTTCAACATCTCCCACGCCGCGATGCTGACGCTCGGCCTGGCCACGAGCGATTGGGATCTGATCTCCGCCGGCCTGCGGGACCGGCTGCATCAGCCTCACCGGGCGCATCTGTATCCGCGCTCGGCCGAGCTGCTGGAGCGCGCCCCGAGCTTGGGCGCGCTCGGCGCGACGATCTCCGGCGCCGGGCCGACCGTGCTCGTGTGGTGCCGGTACGACCAGACCGGCGCCGTCATCGAGGCGCTCCGCCGTGAAGCCGCTGGGTGGGCGACCGTGATGCGGGCCGGCTTCGAGCCCCAGGGCGCCGACGTCCGCTCGCTCTAGGCGCCGCCGGAGCGGCGCTCGGCCAGCCGCTCCCGCAGCCACTCGGCGTGGCGCTCCTGGATCTCGCGCCCCTGGCGCGTGAACTCGGTGATCAACCGCAGCTGTTCGTCGGTGTATTGGGCGGCCATCGGCTTCGTCAGCTCTCCCATCGGCGCCACCATGAACTCCATCGACGCCTCGTAGGCCTTCTCGGTCGGCTCGACCAGGACCCGCCGGCGATCGGACGGATCGGGCACGCGCCGGGCGTAGCCGGCGCGCTCGAGGCGGTCGATCACCGCGGTGATCGCCCCGGACGTCAGCCCGCTTTTCTGCGCCAGATCGCCGGCGCTCATCCTGCCGTGCTCGTCGAGGATGTCGAGGCACCGGGCGTCGGTGCGGTTGACGCCGAGCAGCTGGCACACGAGGTCGTCCACCACGTCGGTGGCGCGCTGGTTGGCCCGCACCTCGCCGCCGAGCTCCAGGTAGAGGCGCTGCCGCTCGGGCGAGGCGTCCGCCTCTGCGAAGTGCTTCAGACCAGCTTCCATACCGGGTTCTCTTGACATCTAAATCTCTTAGTTACTAAGATACTCGCGGAGTAAGCAAATGTTATCCGGAGGTGAAGCACACATGGAACTGGCCATCGAGGCCGACGGCCTCGTGAAGTCTTATCCGAAAGGCGTGACGGCGCTCGACGGGCTGTCGTTTGCGGTCGCGGCGGGCAGCGTGTTCGCGCTGCTCGGGCCCAACGGCGCCGGCAAGTCGACCGCGGTCAAGATCCTCACGACGCTCGCCAAGCCGAACGACGGCAGGGCGACCGTCGCCGGGATTGACGTGATCGCCAATCCCGACCGCGTGCGCCGAACGATCGGCGTCGTCGCGCAGGGCTCGGCCGTCGACATCCAGGCCACCGGCCGCGAGAACCTGCGTCTGCAGGGCCAGATCTACGGATTACGATCCCGCCCACCCGGCGCGCTCGAGGCCCGCGTCCAGGAGCTGCTCGAGCGGTTCGGACTGGCAGAGGCCGCCGACCGGGTGGCACGCGGCTATTCCGGGGGGATGCAGCGGCGCCTCGACATCGCGATGGCGCTCGTCCACGACCCGGCGGTGCTGTTCCTCGACGAGCCCACCACCGGGCTCGATCCCGAGGTCCGCGCGGAGATGTGGGCGGAGATCGCACGCCTGGCCGACAAAAAGGGCAAGAGCGTGCTGCTCACCACGCACTACCTCGAGGAGGCCGACCAGCTGGCCGAGCGGATCGCGATCGTCGACCGCGGCAAGGTCGTGGCGCAGGGCACCCCCGATGAGCTCAAGCGCGAGCTGCGCGGCGACGCGATCCACGTCGATCTGGAGCGCGAGTACAACGGCACGGTCACCCGGGCGCTGACCGATCTCGATTCGGTCCGCGACGTATCGGTCGACGGGCGCACACTGCGCGCCCGCGCCGACGACGGCGGCCGCGCGGTGCCGCTCGTGCTCGGAGCGCTCGAGTCTCACGGCGTCGCGGTGACGTCCGTGCGGGTGGCGCGCCCGTCGCTCGACGACGTCTATCTCAAGTACACGGGCCGCACGTTCGACGCGGCCGACGCCGAAGCGGAGGGAACTCGATGACGCTGGTCAGACATACCCTGTACATGACGCTGCGCCATCTGCGCGAGCTGTGGCGCCAGCCGTGGTTCGTGGCGGTGACGCTCGTCCAGCCTGTGATCTGGCTGCTGCTGTTCGGCGCGCTGTTCAAGCGGGTGATCGAGATCCCCGGCTTCCACGGCAACTCGTACATCGCGTTTCTCGCGCCCGGGGTGGTCGTGATGACCGCGATGTTCAGCTCCGCGTGGAGCGGGATGGCGCTGATCGAGGACATCAACCGCGGCGTGACCGCGCGCTTCCTCGTCTCGCCGGTCCGTCGCGAGGCGCTGATCGCCGGCCGGATCCTTAAGGAGGCGGTGGTGGTCGTGATCCAGTCGCTGATCATCGTCGCGCTGGCGCTGATCGTCGGGGCCTCGTTCCCGGGCGGGGTGGCGGGCGTCGCGGCGCTGTTTGCGATCTCGGCGCTGTTGGGCGCGACGTTCGGCGCGCTGTCGAACGGCTTCGGGCTGATCATGCGCCAGGAGGAGGCGCTGATCGGGGCCGTGCAGTTCATCGTGCTGCCGCTGACGTTCCTGTCCGCGACGTTCCTGGCCGCGAACCTGATCCCGAAGTGGATGCAGCACGTGGCCGACTTCAACCCGGTCAACTGGGCGGTCGTGGCGGGGCGCTCGGCGGTGTCGGCCAACGCCGACTGGGGGCTGATCGCCGCCCGCGCCGGGTTCCTGGTGGCGCTGCTGGCGCTGTCGGTGGCGTTCGCGACGCGCGCGTTCCAGTCGTATCAGCGGTCGGTGTGATTGGGCCGGCTTCGCCGGCGTCCGTGGGACCGTGGAGCCCGTCCTGACCCTGGTCGCGATAGCCCTGCCGGGCATGGACGCCCGGCGGAACGGCCCCATGGACGCCGCCGCAGGCGGCCCCTATGAAACCCCGGCGGCGTTCGTCATCGCCGTGACCCGCCGGCGCGGCGCGTCGAGTCCGAGGCGCTTGAGCAGCTCCTCGGCGACGGCGAGGTAGTCGGCGGCGAGGTCGGGCCGGTAGTCGAGGATCGATACCGCTCGCTCGGCCGACTCGGCGTAGGCGATCGAGGCGCGGATCGTGGTGTCGAGCAGCTTCTCGCCGTAGTGCTGGCGCAGGGAGTCGAACGCCTCGCGCGAGTGGCGGGTCCGCATGTCGGCGATGTTCAGCAGGACCCCGAGCCACCCCAGGTCGGGGTTGAGGTTCTCGCGGGCGAGCTCGATCACCTCGAGCGCCTGCTCGACGCCCTGGAGGGCGAAGTACTGGGCCTCGGCCGAGATCAGCGCGTGGTCGGAGGCGACGAGCGCGTTGACCGTCAGCAGGCCGAGCGACGGCGGGCAGTCGATCATGATCAGGTCGTAGTCGTCGCGGAGCTCGCGAAGCGCCTTCTTGAGTGCGAGCTCCCGGCCCATCTTGCCCCCGAGCGCGAGCTCGGCCTCGGCGAGCCCGAGGTTGGCCGGGACGATCCCGTCGTGCACGGCCGCCCGCGCCTTGGCGCGGCCGGCGAGGACGTCGCCGATCGTCGGCGAGGCGTCGGGGTCGACGTCGAGATAGTCCGACAGGTTGCCCTGCGGGTCGAGGTCGATCGCAAGCACGCGCAGGTCGACCCGGCGGAACACGTCGGTCAGGGTCCGCACCGCCGTGGTCTTGCCGGTGCCGCCCTTTTGTGAGAGAACGGAAACGATTGCCGCCATCGCCCGCGCCACTATAGGCCAGCGGCGCAGCCGCCGGTCAACATAACCCGTGCCGGCTCGATCAGCCCGTCTGCGCGGCCGCGCCCGGGTCCGAGGCGTGGCTGAAGCGCATCCCCGATACGACCGGAACGTCGACGAAATGGAGGTGGTGGCGGCCGATCACGATCTCGTCGCCGTCCGCGAGCGTGCTCCACTCGACGCGCTCGCCGTTGACGAACACGCCGTTGAGGCTGCGGTCGTCGAGCACGCGCAGGCCGTCCGGCTGGCGCACGATCAGCGCATGGCGGCGCGACACCGTCGGGTCGTCGAAGCGGATGTCGGCGGCCAGGCTGCGGCCGATCCGAGTCCACTCGCGCTGGAGCGCGTACGCGACCCGGCTCTCGCCGTCGGTGCGATACGCGAGGTACTGGCCCGGCTCGCTCAGCGACTCGCGGATCTCGTCCAGCCAGCCCTGATCGTCGTCGTCGGCCGCGACCTCGAGCACGCTCGTCTGCGCGGTCGTGAACAGAGAAGCCCGGACGAACTCGGTCCCGCCGCAGTTGGGGCAGGTTGGCAGCTCGTCCACCGCGTCGAGCGACACGGGGTAGTCGCAATCCGTGCATCGAAAAGTTCCGGTCCCCGCGACATTGCCCGACATCCAAGCTTTCATTAAGCCGCCTTTTCCGTCGTAAACGCTGCGAACTCGCCGACTTGGACAAGCCCGTTTGCCCATGATAGCCCCCGAGTCAAAGCAGCAAAGTGGCCTCTGGACGGATGGTGGAGCGGCTCCGAAGCGTTTATCCGACAGAAACATGAGGCCGGAAGGAACCCCCCGAATACCGCCGAACAGACCCGTTGTGCAGCCATCCGACAGTGGTTCCGCGGAGTTTGAGCTGGCGTTGCTCAGGCGGGGCGTGGGGCGCCGGGACGCCGGCCAGGAGCGGTGCCGCGTGTGCAGCAGAACCCCGCTGGTCGGGGAAACCGTGTACGCGTACGGACACGACGGGGTGCTCTGCGAGCTGTGCCGTGCGCTCGAGAGGGAGCCGCCGCTCCAGTCGCGCGTCGTGCGCGGGCCCGAGTTCGGGCACACGATGAAACTGACCGATCACCGAGCCGCTTAGGGGGGCCGGCGCCGGGCGGCGCGGGCGAGTGTCGGGCGACCGCAGCGCCCTCGGACCGCCTCAAAATTAGAATCCCCCTCCGTGGAGCCCTTCACCGTGTCCTCGACGATCTCGAAGCCCCGGGAGGAGGTGTTCGAGTACCTCGCCGACATCGCGAACCACCCTGAGTTCACCGATCACTACCTGGTCGATTGGCGCCTCACGCGTGAGAACTCCTACGGCACGGGCGCCGGCGCGCGCTTCAGGATGAAGGCGCCTTTCAGCCGCTTCGCCTGGGGGGATATCACGTTTGCCGAGGTCGAGCCGCCGTTCAAGATCGTCGAGCGCGGTCGCGGGGGCAAGTACAACCGGATCCGGATGGTCGGCACCTACACGCTGTCGCCCGGCCCGGCCAACAGCACGAGGCTCGAGTACACGCTCGAGACCGTGCCGGTGATGCTCTCGGACCGGCTGATGGAGGCGTTCGGCGGCAACCGCTGGACGCGCCGCCAGACCAACAAGGCGATCCGCAGGCTGCGAACGATCCTCGAGGAGGACCGCGGGCGGGGCCAGCGGGCCTCGATCGCCGGCGGCTGACCCGTCGTGCGTCGGCGCGACTAAACTTCCGCCCCCGTGAGCGCCCGCCGTGTCTGGATCCTCGTCTGCGCCCTCGCGCTCGCCGTGGGGCTCGGGGCCTGCGGCCAGGAGTCGGACCCGTCGAGTTCCGAGAACGACGGCGTGTACGTCGACGCCGGGCCGATCACCTACCAGCTACAGATCTCGCGGCAGCTGAACCAGTACGCGGTCGAGGACCGTCAGTACCTCGCGGGGTTGCCGGCCGGACAGGGCACGCTGACCCCCAGCCAGCTCTGGTACGGCGTGTTCCTGTGGGCCAAGAACCAGACGAACCAGTACCACCCGACCGCGGACAAGTTCACGATCGTCGACACCACCGGGGACGTGTTCCACTCGGTCCCGCTGAATGCCGAGCTCAACGGTTACGCGTGGACCCAGCAGATCCTCGCGCCCACGGCGGTCGAGCCGGAGCCGAACACGACCGCGAGCTTCGGTCCGACCCAGGGCGGCCTGATCCTGTTCAAGCTGCCGACTTTGGTGTACTCGGACCGGCCGCTGACGCTCAACATCTACCCGCCGACCGGCAAGTCGGCCACGATCTCACTCGATCTGTAGGCGCCGGCGGTCAGTGCCCCTGTAGCCCGGCGACCAGCACGTCGCGGACGGCGGGCGCCGCCGTCGCCCCGCCGGCGCCCTGGTTCGGGAACAGGGCGCCGACGACGATCCGCGGATGCCCCACCGGCGCGTAGCCGACGAACCACGCGTCGGTCAGCTGGTTGGCGTTGGCCACGCTCGACCCGCTGGCGGTGGTGGTGTTCGCGAGCTCGGCGGTCCCGGTCTTGCCCGCCACGGTCACACCTGGAATCGCGGCGGCGGTGCCGGTCCCGTAGTCGACCACGGCCACCATCATCTGCTGGACCTCACCGGCGACGTGACCGCTCGTGACGCGGACGAACCGGGGCGGCTGGTGGGCTTGGAGCGTCGGCAGCGGCCGGCGGCCTCCCATCGCGATCGTCGCGCCGACGTCGGTCATCTCGAGCGGGGTGGCCAGGACCTCGCCCTGGCCGATCGCTGAGGACCCGACTTCGAGATCGCTGCCAAGGCTCTTCGGCGGGATCGTGCTCTCGGTGGCGCCCGGGATCGTCGGAGCCTGGTTGAAGCCGAACTTCTCGGCCATCGCGAGCAGGCGCTGCCCGCCCACCTTCGCGCCGAGCGGCGCGAACACGGAGTTGCACGACACCGCGAACGAGTTCAGCAGCGTGCCGCCGCAGTCCTCGCCGCTGGCGTTGTGGAGCGTGTAGCCGTCGAGTATCGCCTGCGTGCTGTACGGGAAGACCGTGGACAGCTTCACGATCCCGGCCGCGAGCGCCGCCGTCGAGGTGATGATCTTCATCGTCGACCCGGGAGGCTGGGCGGCGGAGAAGGCGATCCCGGCCAAGGCGAGCAGCGCTCCCGTGCGCGGGTCCATCGCCGCGATCCCGGCGTAGCTGGAACCCAGGGCCGCGACCGCCGCGCGCTCGAGATTCGGCTCGATCGTGGTGGTGACGTCGCGACCGCGCTTGGGGACGGTTCGGGCCAGCACCCGCTTGCCGGCCAGCAGCACTCCACCGGGCGTCCCCGCGAGCTGGGTCTGGAACACGCGCTCGAGGCCGTCGAGGCCGACATGGGCGCCCGACGGATAGCCGTCGGCCATGTACGTGGCCGCGTCGGCCGCCGGAATCGGACCGAGCGTGCCGGTTATCTGCAACGCGACGTCCGGGATCGGTGAGGTGCGGTCCGGTCCCTCGGCCAGAGGGGTCCCGTCGGCGGCGAACAGCGTCGCCCGCGGCGGGAGCGACATGTGTCGGCCCAGCCGCTCGTGGCCCTGCAGTCCTGGGAACAGGAGGCTGCTCGTGTAGTGCACGGTGGCGCCCGAGCCACTGCCGGTGAGCGGCACCTCGAGCGTCTCCCGGAGCTCTCCGAACAACTTCGTGAACACGAGCATCTGCACCGGTATGAACTCGCCGCTCCGGCGGCCGACGTGCTCGGCGGTGAGCTTCAGCACGGTCGCGGTCATCTCGTCGTGCCGGTAGGCGGCGGCGAATTTGGTCTCGCTCGTGGTCTGCTTTGAGGCCGGGTCGAGCATCGAGTACATGTGGTTGTAGTCCCCCGCGGACCACGCCTGCACGTACCCGGTGACGAGGTGCCGCTCCGAGCGGGCGGAGGCCGCGTGCATCACGAGCACCACCCCGACCGCGATCGCCGCGATCACCCCGATCGGCACGAGCAGCCTCAGTCTCTTTTGCCATCGGCGCCGCCGGCGACGGGACCTCGGACCCCTCTCCGTTACGCCACCTCTCAATACCCCTTGTGCCACCTCAGCTGGAACGGTAGGGCAACGCTCGGAATAACCTCCTACCGGTGACCGAGGTCGACTGGCTAATCGTTGCCTTCACTGTGCTTCTCGCGCTATACGGGTACGCACAGGGCTTCATCGTCGGCGCCCTCTCGCTGGTCGGCTTCGGCGTCGGCGCATTCCTCGGCAGCCACCTCGCACCGCTCGTGCTGAGCGGCGGGTCGCACTCGGAATACGCGCCGCTGTTCGGGCTGCTCGGGGCAGTGCTCGCCGGCGCGGTGCTCGCGAGCGGACTGCAGGGACTCGGGGCGAGGGCCCGCGTGTTCCTGCAGCTCCCGGGGCTGCGTCTGGTCGACGGGATCTTCGGCGCGCTCCTGACCGCCGCGGTGGCGCTCGGGATCGCGTGGATCGTCGGCGCGGTCGCGCTGCAGTCGGCGGGCTCGCCCGTGCTCCGCACCGACATCCAGCGCTCGGCGATCCTCCAGGAGCTCAACCAGCTGCTGCCGCCCTCGGGGCCGTTCCTGCACGCGCTCGCGCGGATCGACCCGCTCCCCTCGGTCCGCGGCCCCGAGGCGGATGTGCCGGCGCCGACGCGGGGGATCCTCGCCACCCGCGGCGTAAGGGATGCCGGCCAGAGCGTCGTCAAGGTCCTCGGCACCGCGTGCGGTCTGGGCATCGAGGGAAGCGGGTGGGTGGCGGCCCCGGGCATCGTGGTCACCAACGCCCACGTCGTCGCCGGCGAGACCGACACCGCGGTTCAGGTCGGCGGGAGCCTGCCCGGCCTCGATGCCGACGTGATCGACTTCGACCCCCACGACGACATCGCGGTGCTGCGCGTGCAGGGGCTGAACGAGCCGCCGCTGAAGCTGGCGAGGAATCCGCAGGCGGGCACCGCCGCGGCGATCCTCGGCTATCCGCTCGACGGCGGTTTCGACGTGGAGCCGGGCCGCATCGGCCAGACCGAGACCGTCAGCACCGAGGACGCGTACGGCAACGGGCCGGTCACGCGCAGCATCACCGCCCTGCGCGGGCGCGTCCGGCCGGGCAACTCGGGTGGCCCGATGATCGATCGGGCCGGACAGGTGGTCGCGACCGTGTTCGCGGCGATCACCGGCCCCACGAGCGGCCAGGGCGGCTTCGCGGTCCCGAACTCGCTCGTGGCCACGCAGCTGGCACAGTCCGCCTCGCGCACGCACCCGGTCTCGACCCAGCCCTGCGCCGGTTAGGTTGGTGCGGCAGGCGGTCGGCTTTCGGCTCGTTGGTGAGGGCCGCGGGGGTCCGCTATCGGCTCCGTCAGGGGCCGCGCGATGGGGGTCGGGGTGCACTCGCACGGAGCCCAAACCTTCACGGGTCCCAGCCACGCTAACGCTCGCGCACTCCCACGACGGCGAAGCGCACGTGCGCCCCGAGCCGCAGGCGCGGGCCTAGCTGCCCTCTGGGCGGGCGGTGGTCTGCACACCGCCCGCCCCTAGGTGCATGCCCCCGGGGGCCCCAAAGGTCTCTTGCCCCCCAACGTCCTCGGCCATTTGACTCACCGTTCCAGGCCCCAGCGCCCCCAGGAGCTGTGGATGGTGATGTGCGAGGTGTCGTTGAGCCGCTGAGAAGAGCTGTTGCTCGTCGTCGCCCGCGAGTAGCGCCCCGCACTCGCAGTAGGCGATCCGCCTGTGCCTTCCGTCGATTCTGGTCGTGAGGCCGTCGTCAACAGGCTCCGCGGTTACCTCTAGTCGCGCCCCGCCGAGGGCGTCGCTGCTTGAAACCTCGGTGCTCACTGTGACCGAACGATGCAACTTTGCCGTTGTCGATACGTTTCCAGAACGTTGCCGCAGGCAGAGCGCGCCCTCGAGATGACTCGGATCCAGCTCTGTGGACGGTTGTCCGTGGAGATCGCCGGCGTGCAACTTTCCGAGCGGCTGCGGGGCCGGCAGGTCCCGCTGCTGCTGGCATACCTGGTGCTCAACCGGGCCCGGCACGTCGGCCGCGACGAGCTGATCGACGCGCTGTGGCCCAACCAGCCGCCGGTGTCCCAGGACGCGGCGCTGCGGACGCTGCTCTCGCGCCTGCGCTCCTCGCTCGGGTCCTCGGCGCTCGCCGGACGCGACGAGCTCATCCTGGCACTGCCCGAGCCGGTGTGGATCGACGTCGAGGCCGCGGCCGCCGAGGTGGCGCGCGCGCTCGACGCGCTTACGCGGGGAGACGCGCGCCGTGCCTGGGCGCTCGCCCAGGTGCCGCTCAACATCGCGAGCCGCGGCCTGCTTCCGGGCGCTCAGTCGACGTGGCTCGAGGCTCCGCGCCGCGAGCTCGAGGACGTGCGCCAGCAGGCGCTCGAGGTGATCGGGCGCGCCGGCCTGATGATGGGCGGGGTGGGCGGGACTCAATTACAGTCGGCCGAGCGGGCGGGGCGGGCGCTGATCGAGGCCGAGCCCTACCGCGAGTCCGGGTACGTCCTGCTGATGGAGGCGCTGGCCGCGCGCGGCAACGTCGCCGAGGCGCTGCGGGTGTTCGACGGATTGCGGACGCTGCTCCGCGACGAGTTGGGAACCAACCCGTCGACCGAGGCGATCGCCGCGCACCAGCGGCTGCTGCGACCGCTGGAGCGCGGCGGGTCGGGCAACGCGGGCGGGGCGCAGGATCAGGATCTGGGCCCGTCGGCGATCCCGCTTCCGGCGGAGCTGCGCCAGCGGACGCACGGGCAGCTGATCGGGCGCGCGCGGGAGCTGGCGGATCTGATGGCGCGGTGGGATCGCGCGTGCGGCGTCACCTCACGCGGGGGTCCCAGAGCCGACGACCCCGAGGCGCCGGGTGGCCGGATCGTGCTGCTCGCCGGCGACGCGGGGATCGGCAAGACCACGCTCACGGCCGAGCTCGCGCGGCGCGTCCATGACGCCGGCGCGATCGTGCTCGCGGGGCGCTCGCCGCGCGAGACCGTCGTTCCCTACCAGCCGTTCCTCGAGGCCCTCCGGCACTGGGCCCTGAACGCGGCGCCCGCCGACCTGCGGGTGAGCACGCGCGAGTACGGGTCGGAGCTCGCGCGCCTGATCCCCGAGCTGCGCCGGCGCGCCCCCGATCTTCCGCCACCGCCACAGGATGAGCCCGAGACCGAACGCTACCGGCTGTTCGAGGCGGTGGTGGGGCTGCTCATCGAGCTCTCGCGGTCGGCGCCGGTGCTGCTCGTGCTCGACGACCTCCAGTGGGCCGACCGGCCGACGCTGCTGCTGCTGCGTCATCTCGCTCGCGCCACGAACCCGGCGCGCCTGCTGATCATCGGCGCGTACCGGTCGACCGAGCGCGGGGACACGTTCACGAACGCGCTCGGCGAGTTGCGCCGGGACCGCCTCGCCTCCCAGTTCGACCTCAGGGGGCTCAGCGAGTCCGAGACCGCCGAGCTCGTCCGGATGCGGGCCGGGGTGAGCCCCGCGCGTGCATTCGCCCATGCCCTGTACGAGGAGACCGAGGGCAATCCGTTCTTCGTCGAGGAGATCATCCGCCACCTGATCGAGGCCGGGGTGCAGGTCGGCAGCGCGAGCGCGTCGGAGCTCCAGCGGTTCGGGCTCCCCGAGGGGGTCAAGCAGGTGATCGCTTTCCGGCTCGGGCGGCTCGAGGCGCCGGCGGCCGAGCTCCTGCGCGTCGCTGCGGTGATCGGCCGCGATATCGATGCGGCGCTGCTCGAGCGGGTCGTGCTGCTCGGCGAGGAAGAGTTCCTGGCGGCGCTGGAGGAGGCGCTCGGCGCGGAGCTGCTGGTCGAGTCCGACGAGAAGACTGGGAGCTACCTGTTCTCGCACGCGCTGATCCGGGAGACGCTGTACGAGAGCATGTCGGCGCCGCGGCGGGCGCGGATCCACAAGCGGGTGGGGGAGGCGATCGAGTCCGCGCAGGGGCGGCGGCAGGAGCGCTACCTGCCCGAGCTCGCGTACCACTTCACGCGCGCTGCCGATCCGGAGGACGCCGAGAAGGCGATCACGTACGCGTTCCGCGCCGGCGAGCAGGCGACCACGATGCTCGCGCACGAGGAGGCGGCCGAGCACTACGCGCGCGCGCTCGACGTGCAGGACCGCTTCCAGTCCGAAGCGCTCGAGCGCCGCTGCGAGCTGTTGCTGCGCCTCGGCGAGGCCCGAGTCCGGGGCGGCGAGCGGGCGCTCGGGTCCTCGGCGTTCCGCGAGGCGGCCGCGCTGGCCGAGCGGCTCGGCGACGGCGCGTCGCTGGCGCGGGCCGCGATCGGGGCCTCGCGCCGGTACGTCCAGCCGCCCGGGGTTGTCGACACCGAGCTGATCGCGATGATCGAGCGCGCGCTCGGGCTCCAGCCCGAGCGGTCGCTCGTCCGCGTGCGTCTGCTTGCCTGCCTGTGCGGCGCCATCTACTACTCGCCCGAGCGCGACCGGATGCCCGCGCTCAGCGACGAGGCGATGGCGATCGCCGCCGAGCTGGGGGATCCGGAGGCGCGCGCGTACGCCTGCTCGGCGCGGCGGCGGGTGTTGTGGGACGCGCCCCACCTCGCCGAGCGGATCGAGGTCTCGACCGAGATGCTCACGCTCGCGCGCCAGATCGGCAACCTCGAGCTTCAGCTTCAGGCGCACGCGTGGCTCGTGGTCGACCTGCTCGAGCGCGGCGACCGCGATGCGGTCGACGCCCAGATCGAGGCGTTCGAGGCCGGCGGCAACCGCCTGCGCCAGCGCCTGTACGAGTGGAACTCGCTCGTCTGGCGGGCGATGCTGGCGCTGCTCGCCGCGTCGTTCGACCGCGCGGATCGGTTGGCCTCGGAGGCCCTCGCCACCGGCGCGCCCGGCGAGGCGGTCACCGCATCTCAGTACTACGCGATCCAGGTGCTCGGGATCCGGCGCGACCAGGGAACGATGGGGGAGCTCGAGCCGGCCGCGCGACAGCTAATCGACGAGAACCCGGGTCGCCCGGCATGGCGCGCGGCACTGGCGACGCTCCTGTGCGAGGACGGGAGGTTGTCCGAAGCGCGAGAGGAGTTCGACCGGCTCGCTGCCAGTGAGTTCGAGGACATTCCCAAGGATCTGGACTGGATGATCGCGATCGTGCTGCTCAGCGACGTGTGCGCCGACCTCGGCGATGGCGAGCGCGCCGCGCTCCTGTACGCGAAGCTCGAGCCCTACGCGGACGTCAACGTCGTGATCGGGCTGGCCGCGGTCTGCCTCGGGTCAGCCGCGAGCTTCCTCGGCAGGCTGGCGGCGACGATGGGTCGGAGCGACGAGGCACGGCGGCATTTCGAGCGGGCGCTCGAAGCCAACGCCGCGCTCCGGGCGCCGGCATGCCTGGCCCGCACGCAGGTCGACTATGCCCGCGCGCTCGGGCCGGGCCCGCGTGCCGATGAATTGGTTGCGGCCGCGGGGCGGGCGGCGTCGGAGCTCGGGCTCGGCGCGGTGGCGCGCAAGATCGCCGAGCTCCCCGGTTCCTAGCCCGAAGTTCCCGTCAGGGGGAACTTCGGCCTAGCCGGGCGGGAGCGTCAGCATCGCGGCGGTCGCGGGCGGCACCTTGACCGCGTACTCGCCTCGCGTGGGTGCGACCGCATCCGTCCTGGATGCGCCGTCCGCGCCGGCGAGCAGGCCGGTCGTGGTGCTCGTGCCGAAGCTGTGACCCCCGAGGGTCACGTGGCTCGTGGATCGGAGGCTCGGTGCCGTGAGCAGCTCGAGCGTCCCGGTCCTCGTGGCCCCGCTCGCTCTGATGCGGACGACGCGCACGCCGGCGCCCTCGTTGATAACCACCACCCGGATCGTGCGGTCCGGAGCGCGCGTCGCCCAGGCCCGGAGGTGCCGGGCGGCAGGCGGCGTCGGTGAGACGGTCAGGAGCCGAGACCCCACCGGCGCGGCCTGCGCGAACATCAGCAACCCGTAGTACTCGGGCTCGACGAGGGCACGCCAGCGCCCGTGCGATTGGCTGAACTTGAACAGCTGGAACGTCGCGCCCGGGAAGCTCGCGATGTTGACGCCGTCGACCCCGACCCGGGTCATGTTGAACGCCGCGTCGAGCGCCCACAGAGCCGAGGCAAACGACTCGCCGACGGCCCGGTCGACGCCGCATCCGATCGTGTTCATCTCGTCGATCCGGACCGGTATGTGCCGGGCATGGGAGGCCCTGACCGCCGCAGCGACGCTGTCGGCGAGCCCTCGGGACGACCGCGAGGACATGAGATTCGAGATCGTCGGGTACTTCGGCTGGTCCTTTGGGATGTAGCAGAGCTGCAGCGGGTAACGGTGAAGCGTGGTCACCTTCACGTCGCGGTGGTCGGCGAGGAAATGCCCGACGTCAGCGAACCAGCGCGGCCCGCCGGCTGCCGGTCCGGCCAGCGGCAGGCGCGGCAGCGCGCGGGCGATCCGCGTGAAGTCGCGGCTGAACGCGGCGAAGTCGTAATCGTGGCGGCGTCCCGGCTTGCCCGAGCGACCCCAGGTGAACGTCCCGTACAGCTCGGGTTCGTTGCCCAGCTCGAGCGCCTCGATCTGGTTGGGGCCGAGGCCCGCGACGAGCTGGTCCGCCTCGGATGCGGCGACGGTCGCGCTGTCGGCTTCGAGGTTGATCCCCAGCGTCAGTCGCGCCCCGGTCGCGGCGGCGAGGGCCTTGGTGATTGCCATCCAGCCCGGGGTCAGCGTCTCACTTACCCCGGCCGGGGTGGGCGTGCCCGGAACCGGCCACCACGTTCCGTCCGTCGTGTCCCCGCCGATCCTGATCTCCGGCGGAGAGTGTCCCGCGAGGTTGCGGATCAGCTGTACGAACACCGGGTCTATCGCCGAGGGGTTCGTGCCGGCATAGGCCGGGATCGCGGAGTACTCGAGCGAGAGCCCGAGGAAACCGGGCGGAATCGGGCGGCCGGTGGCGGGTCCGCCGACCGTGAGGACGGTTGTCGCCGGCGCCCCGCTCGACGCCGGGGTCGCCGCCGGGGTCGCGGGCGGGGTCGCCGCCGGGGTGGCGGGCGGGGTCGCCGCCGGGGTGGCGGGCGGGGTCGCCGCCGCAATCGGCGCGAGGGCGAGGACGGCGGCGATGGACACGAGGAATGACCGTGGGCGGCTCATACCGGAGGCACCATCTCTACAAGAAAAGCACCGACCCCGGTAGCCGTTTGCCCGGGGCGCTACCCTCGCGAACTCATGAGCTTGACGTTGGTCATCGCCGAGAAGCCGTCGGTGGGACGCGATCTGGTCGCGGTCCTTCCCGGCGCGTTCACGAAGCACGAGGGCTACCTCGAGGGGCCCGAGCACGTCGTCACCTGGGCTGTCGGGCACCTGGTCCAGCTGGCCGACCCGGACGAGTACGACGATCGTTTCAAGAAGTGGCGGATGGCCGACCTGCCGATCGTCCCCGACCGGTTCAAGCTGGTCGTCCGGGACGAGCGGTCCAAGAAGCAGATGAATGTCGTCAAGCGGTTGCTCGACCGCGACGACATCGATCGCGTCGTGAACGCCTGCGACGCCGGCCGCGAGGGCGAGCTGATCTTCGCCTACCTGTACGAGAAGGCCGGCTCGAAGAAGCCGGTGATGCGACTGTGGCTGAACTCGATGACCAAGGAAGCGATCCGCAACGCGTTCGGCGACCTGCGCCCCGGCGCCGACCTCGCCACGCTCGAGGCCGCCGCCCGCTCCCGCTCGGAGGCCGACTGGATCGTCGGCATGAACGCGACGCGGGCCGCGACGATCCGTTTGCGGAGCTCGTTTGACGGCGCGGTCTCGTTGGGGCGGGTCCAGACGCCGACGCTCGCGATTCTGGCCCGGCGCGAGCAGGAGATCCGCGACTTCAAGCCCGAGCCGTACTGGCTCGTGGACGCGGTGCTCGATCCGGTGCAGGACAAGCCTCGCACTTACGAGGGCCGGTACCACGCCGGCGCCAACCCCCGGATCAAGACCGCTTCGGAGGCCACCGCGATTGTCGAGGCCTGCCGCGGCCAGGCCGGCGAGATCACCAAGCTCGAGAAGTCAGAGCGCAAGGAGCGGCCGGAGCTGCTGTACGACCTGACCTCGCTCCAGCGGCATGCGAACCGCCGCTATGGGTTCACGGCCCGGCGTACGCTCGCCGCCGCCCAGCGGCTGTACGAGGAGCACAAGGCGCTGACCTATCCCCGCACGAACTCCCGGTACCTGACCGGCGACATGATCCCGGAGATCAGGCCGATCGCCCGGCTGGTCGGTCAGCAGGCCGAGTATGCGAAGGCTTCGGAGTACGTCGTCGGGCTCGAGAAGCTTCCCCTTCAGCGCGTCGTCAACGACCTCAAGGTCACCGACCACCACGCGATCATCCCGACCCGCGCCGAGCGCCACCCGGTCGACAAGATGAGCGACGACGACCGTCGCATCTACGACCTTGTCGTGCGGCGATTTCTCGCGATCTTCCACCCCGATGCAGTGTTCGAGAACACCCGGGTTGAGACGACGGTCGCCGAGCACGTGTTCCGGACGCGCGGGAAGGTGCTGCTGGTGGCGGGGTGGCGCGCCGTCTACGGCGAGATGCCTGACTCCGAGGCTGGGGATGACGACGAGGGTCGCGAGCAGCAGCTGCCCAAGCTGGTCCGCGGCGAGCAGGTCGATGTCACCGACATCGGGTCGGAGGAGAAGCTGACCAAGCCGCCGGCGCGCTACAACGACAACTCGCTGCTCGGCGCGATGGAGACCGCCGGCAAGCTGGTCGACGACGAGGAGCTGCGCGAGGCGATGAAGGAGTCCGGGATCGGCACGCCCGCGACGCGCGCCGCGATCATCGAGCGCCTGATCCAGGTCGGCTACGTCGAGCGCGACGGGCGTGCGTTCGTCGTCACCGAGAAGGGCCTCAACGTGATCCGCCTCCTTGGCGAGCACGCGCTGACGTCCCCCGGCATGACCGGCGACTGGGAGCGACGGCTGGCGCTGATCGAGACCGGCGGGGACTCGCGCGAGGCGTTCATGGGCGACATCGTTCGATTTACCGAGGACACGGTGGGCGAGCTCGACCGGAACTTGAAGGACGTCCGGATTCCACGGGCGAACCTCGGGCCGTGCCCGGTGTGCGGCCACGACATCGTCGAGAACCGCAAGGGCTATTCGTGCTGGTCGCGCGAGGACCCGGGCTGCGGGTTCGTGATCTGGAAGAGCAAGGCCGGCAAGCAGCTCCCGGTGGCGGTCGCCCGGGAGCTGATCAAGACCGGGCGGACGGAGAAGCCCGTCACCGGGTTCAAGGGACGGTCCGGCAAGAGCTTCCGCGCCCGGCTGGCACTGCAGCAGACCGACGAGGGCAAATGGCGGGTCGAGTTCGACGAGCCGTGGGCCAAGGAGGGCGCGAAGCCGCCCGAGGCCGAGGAGGCCGAGACGGCGTCCGCGGTCGCCGATCAGCCCGAGGCGGCCTAGAGCCGCCTCAGCGCGAGTACGTCGGCTAGCACTGCCTTGGGGGCGCTGTCAAGGCGGTCGCCGGTGACGCGCAGGACGCGAATGTCGTGCTTCTGAAGCGTCGCGTCGCGAATCCGGTCGGTCTCGAATGCATGTGGATTGGCGTGGTACCCCTGGCTATCGAGCTCGACGACGAGCTTCCACTGCGGCCAGTACACGTCGACGGTGAGGCCTTCTACGACGACGTTGAAGTGCGGCTCAGGAAGGCCCGCGCGATGGATCAGCGCCCGGAATTTCCGCTCGAGCCTCGAGCGCGTGTCCGCGGTGCCGCGGTAGGTTCTCAGCGCGTTCCTTAGGCAAGCGACACCGGGGGCGCGGGGCCGCCGGGCGATCGCGCGGTCGAGTTTCCGGAGGTCGAACAGGTGTCTGCGGTCCGCCTCCTCAATCAGGTGGGTCAGGGAGTCCTTGGATAGCCGCGCGGCGAGATCGAGGATCGTGCGCTCGACGCTCGTGACCGGGATGCCGTCACGGACGGTCCGGTCTTCGACGTCGAGCTTTGCTGTGTGGGCGCGGATCGTCTTGCGGCTGCGCCTGCCGGACGGGGTCGTCACGTCGATCTTGTACGAGCCCTGGCCGATGCCCCAGTGCGCGGCCGCCGAGCGGTGGCTCAGGACTGCGTTGGGCCCGTAAGCGAGGACGGCCGCCATCCGGTGGCCCTGGCGGGTGAGCGTGCGGTGGCCGACGGCGTAGACGCCGTGGTGGATGCGGTGCAGGCGACCGATGGACACGCGGTACTGAATGGCGTCGGCACCCAGCCCGAGCTCCAAGAGCTGCCAGGTCGCGACCACTCCATGCTGCCGCTCGGCCAGTGCGGCGATCGCGCGCTCGATCATGCGATCCGCCTGACTTTTCCCGCGACAGTCGCGGGTTTTCTCAATCGCATCGGAGTTAAGAGCCGCCGGGGACCGCGAAATCACCCCGTCTGAGGTGAGCGGCACTATGGGGGACGTGTCCCTCACCCTTGTACTCGGACCAGCGAACTCGGCCAAGGCCGGCGAGGTCCTGGGCGCGTTCGCCGCCGAATCGACCCGGGGCGCCATCCTGGTCGTCCCGACCGCGGCCGACGCCGACCACTACTCCCGGGAGCTGGCGCAGGGCGGGGCCGTCCTCGGCTCCGTCCTCACGTTCAGCGGCCTCGCATTCGAGATCGCCGCGCGGGCCGGCTACAGCGCCCGCCGGCTGACCAAGCTCCAGCGCGAGCGGGTCCTCGAGCGCGCCCTCGCTGCCACCGACCTCCAAGCGCTCCGCGACGCTGCCACCACCAAGGGGTTCCCGACCGCGGCGGGGGAGCTGATCGCCGAGCTCGAGCGCTCGCTGATCACGCCGCAGCGATTCGCAGCGGCGATGCGCACGTGGGCGCAGGAGGACCCGCGCCGGGACGCCTACGCGCGTGACGTGGCCGCGATCTACCAGGCGTACGCGTCCGCGCTCAACCACCTGGACCGCGTCGACTCCGAGCTTTACGCCTGGCGGGCGCTCGACACGCTGCGCGCCGTCCCCGGCCGGTGGGGCACCGAATCGGTGTTCTTCTACGGCTTCGACGATCTGCACCCGCTCGAGCGCGACGCGATTGAAACCCTTGCGCGTATCGTCGGCGCCGAGGTCACGGTCTCGCTGACCTACGAGGCCGGGCGCGTCGCGCTGCAAGCGCGCGCCGAAGTCGTCGAGGAGCTCCGACCGCTCGCCGAGCGCGTGCTCGAGTTGCCGGCGTCCGCGGAGCATTACGACCCGGATTCGAGGACCGCGCTTCACCACCTCGAGCGCGAGCTGTTCGAGCCGGAGCCCGGGCGGATCGACCCGGGCCGGGCAATCGCGCTGCACGAGGCCGGCGGGGAGCGGGCCGAAGCGGAGCTCGCAGCGGCCGAGGTGCTCGAGATGCTGCGCGCCGGCGTGCACGGCGAGGAGATCGCGGTCGTCTACCGCTCGCTCTCCTCGGCGGCGCCGCTGATCGAGCGCGTCTTCCACCAGTACGGGATCGCAGTGGCGGTCGACCGGCAAACCGCTCTGCGCCACACTGCCCTTGGCCACTCGCTGCTCGCGCTCGCCCGCTGCGCATTCCTCGAAGATGGGCCCGGGCGGGCGCAAGACCTGCTCGAGTACCTGCGCTCGCCCGGACGCTCCGAGCCCCCGGAGACGGTGGACCGGCTCGAGGCCGACGTACGGCGCAAGAGCCTGAAGACGATGCAAGCGGCCCGCGCGAGGCTCGGGTCCGAGCTCGAAGAGATCGACGCGCTCCGCGCGGCCGAGGATCCGGCGGCGGAGCTGGCCGCCCAGGCCCGGCGGCTCCTCGCCGCGCCCCACCAGGGCAGAGCGCCCGTGCTCGGTTCCCACGAGGAACTCGACGCCCACGCGCTCGGCGCTCTCACCCGGGCCCTGACCGAGCTCGAGGAATTGGCCCCCGCCCACCCCAGGCCGACCGGCGCCGAGCTGATCGAGCTGCTCGAGACGCTCGAGGTGCCCGAGCGAGCGCTCCCGGCGCCGGGGGCGGTGCTCGTGACCGACCCGCTGGCGATCCGCGCACGGCGCTTCCGCGCCGTGCTCGTGTGCGGGCTCACCGAGAGCGAGTTCCCGCTCGCCGCCACGCCCGAGCCGTTCCTGTCCGACGAGCTCAGGCGCGAGCTCGCGGCGTGCAGCGGGCTGCGGCTGCGCCCGCGCGAGGACGCCCTCGGGCGCGAGCGATATCTGCTCTACACGAGCGTCTCCAGGGCCACCGAACGGGTGGTGCTCAGCTATCGCAGCTCCGACGAGGACGGGAACCTGGCGCTGCCCTCGCCGTTCCTGGCGGACGTCTCCGAGCTGCTCGACGACGGCTGGCCCGACCGGCGCCGTCGGCGGATGCTCGCCGACGTCGTGTGGCCGGCAGCCGATGCGCCGACCGAGCGCGAGCTCGCCCGCACCCGCGCGGCCGCCGCCGCTCCGCTCGCCGGCGATGTCCCCTCGCCGATCGGGTCGCTGTCCGAGGCCGCGCTCGCGCACGTCCGCCACCGCCGGATCCTGTCGGCCGGCGCGCTCGAGAGCTACGGCGACTGTCCCGTGCGCTGGCTGATCGAGCGCGAGCTCCAGCCGGTGGCGCTCGAGCCCGACCCGGATCCGCTCGTCCGCGGCGGCTACATGCATAACGTGATCGAGCAGGTGCTCCGTCGGCTGGAAGGTCCGGTGACGCGCGAGTCGCTTCCGCGCGCGCTCGAGATCCTCGACGAGGTGATCGAGGAGCAGCCGCACGCGATCTCACCGGGAGCGGGCACCGCGGTTCGCGCCGCCGCGACCCGGGGAGCGAAAGCCGACCTGAGCCGGTATCTGGCCCACGAGGCGCGCGACGGCCTCGACTGGCAGCCCTACGGCCTCGAGCTCCGCTTCGGCTTCGACGACGACCCGGAAGATCCGGACTCGCTGCCGCCGCTGCAGCTCGGGGACGACGTCCGCCTGCGCGGGATCGTCGACCGCGTCGACGCAAATGATTCGTGCCCACCCACCCGGGCGATCGTGCGCGACTACAAGAGCGGCGGCGCCCGCCCCGAGTACCAGGGCGCGCGCTGGGGGCTCGACCGCCGGCTCCAGGTCGCGCTGTACATGCTCGTCGTCCGCGAGCTGCTCGGCCTTCAGCCCGTCGCCGGCTTCTACCAGCCGCTCGGGGGCGGCGATCTGCGCCCCCGCGGCGTGTTCCTGGACGGCGCCGGCGTCGGCGGCTCGGTCGTCGGGAACGACGCCCGCGACCAGGTCGAGCTCGACGCGGTGCTCGAGGACGCGCGGATGCGCGCGGTGGCGCTCGCCGAGCGGCTGCGCGAGGGCGAGCTCGAGCCGTGCCCGACGACCTGCTCGCGCGACGGGTGCCGGTACCCCGGGATCTGCCGTGCTTGAGGTCGAGGTGGAGGCGCGGACGTTCACCGACGAGCAGCTGGTCGCGATCGAGCGCCGCGACGGCGACCTGCTGCTCGACGCGAGCGCCGGCAGCGGCAAGACGTCGGTGCTGGTCGAGCGGTTCGCCCGCTCGGTGCTCGAGGACGAGATCGACGTCGGGGCGATCCTCACGATCACGTTCACCGAGAAGGCCGCCGCTGAGATGCGCGACCGGATCCGCCACCGGCTCCGCGAGCTCGGCGCCGACGAGGCCGCGCGCGCGACCGAGGGCGCGTTCATCTCGACCATCCACGGGTTCTGCGCGCGAGTGCTGCGCGCCCATGCTCTCCCCGCCGGCCTCGACCCGGCGTTCGTCGTGCTCGACGCTCCCGACGCCGAGCGGATTGCGGACGCCGTGTTCGAGGAGGCGCTGGAGGAGCTGGCGCGCCACGCCCCGCCCGCGATCGACCTGATCGCCGGCTATGGCGCCGGCACGCTGCGGACCGCGATCATTCAGGTTCACGACGAGCTTCGCTCGCGCGGGGAGCGCCGGCCGCGGCTCCCGGCCCTGGAGCCCGCGCCGGATCTGGACGCGCCGCGCGCCGAGCTCGAGCGGGCGGCCTCCGCAGCGCTGTCTGAGCTCGGCCTGATCGACGAGCCCGGCGCGAAGGTGCTCCAGGCGATCGGGCGCCTCGAACGCCTCCCCGAGGTGATCGCCGCCGAGACGGATCCGTGGCCCGGGGACCTGTGGGCGCTGGCCCTCCCCGGCGGGAACGGCGCCGCGCTGTCGACCGAGACATGCCTACGCTACACCGAGGCGCTCGGCGCCTTCCGCGGCGCCGTCGAGCACCGCCGGGCCGCCCGCGCGCACGAGCTGCTCGATCGCCTGCTGCGGCTGTTCGCCGAGCGCTACGCGCGGGCCAAGCGCGAGCTGTCGGGGCTCGACTTCGAGGACCTCGAGCTCGAGTGCCGCGAGCTGCTGCGCTCGGACGCCGCGCTCCGCGAGCGCTACCGCGCGCGCTTCCAGCGGATCATGGTCGATGAGCTCCAGGACACGAACCGGGTGCAGCTCGAGCTGATCGAGCTGATCGCGAACGGGAACCTGTTCACGGTCGGCGACGCCCAGCAGTCGATCTACGGCTTCCGCCACGCCGACGTGGAGCTGTTCGAGCGGCTCGGCGAGCAGCTGGCCGCCGCCGGCGCGCGGGCCACGCTCGACACGAACTTCCGGTCGCGGCCCGAGATCCTGTCGGTGATCAACGGAGTGTTCGAGGCCGAGCTCGGCGATCAGTTCCGGCCGTTGCGGGCGGGTCGCCCTCCGGAGGCCGCGTGCGGACCGCTCGTCGAGCTGCTCGTCGCCGACAAGGGCGCGGACTGGACGATGGAGGGCCTCGGCGCGCCGTGGCGGGTCGCCGAGGCGCGGGCGCTCGCCGCCCGGGTCGGCCGGCTGCTCGCGGACGGGACGGCCGCCCGCGACGTGGTGGTGCTGACCCGCGCGACCACCGACCTGCGCGTGTACGAGCGCGCGCTCGAAGATCGGGGGATCCCGACCTACCTGATCGGCGGCCGCGGCTACTGGGCGCACCCGCAGGTGATCGACATGGCCGGCTACCTCGCGGCGCTCGCCAACCCGCGTGCTGAGGAGGCGCTCTACACGGTGCTGTCCTCGCCGCTCGTCGGCGTCTCGGCCGATGCGCTCGTGGTGCTCGCCGCCACCGCCCGGGACCGAGCGCTCGATCCGTGGTCGGTGCTGCGTGAGCCGGACGGCGCGTTCGACGGGCTTGGGATGGGGGATAGGGATTTACTGGGCCGGTTCGCCGACTGGTTCGCCATCGAGCGAGAGGTGGTCGCCCGCGCGAGCGTCGAGGAGCTGATCGGTCGCGTGCTCGAGCGGACCGGCTACGACCTGGCGGTGCTCCGAATGCCGGGCGGTCCGAGGCGGCTGGCCAACGTGCGCAAGCTGATGCGCCTGGCGCGCGAGCACGAGGCGGCACATGGGCCCGACCTGCGTGGGTTCCTGGAGCTGGTCGCGCGGCGAGCCGGGGGGGCGTTCGGCGCCGGATCCCCGGAGGCGCGCGAGAGCGAGGCGCCGGTCGAGGGCGAGGCGCTCGATGCCGTTCGTCTCATGACGATCCATCGCGCCAAGGGACTCGAGTTCGACGTCGTGTGCGTCGCCGATCTCGGCCGCGGGCCCCGGTGGGGTGCCGAGGTGATGCGGGTCGGGCGCGACGGGCGCTTCGGGATGCGGCTGGCCGAGCCCGGCACCGGCCGGCGCGAATCGGCGCTCGACTACAAGGCGCTCGGCGACGAGCGGTTCGCGGCCGAGGCCCGAGAGGAGCGCCGGCTGTTCTACGTGGCGATGACGCGCGCCCGCGAGCGGCTGATCCTGAGCGGCGCGGCCAGGCTCGAGAAATTGCCGGATGAATCCGATGCCCGCCCGCCCGCCCGCCCACCCGGCGGGGGCGGCCCGATCGCGTGGATCGGGCCGGCGGTCGAGCAGCTCGAGGACGTCGACGTCGACGTGACGTTCGTGCGCCCGGAGGATGTGCCGGCGCCGGCGCCGGCACCGCGGCCGGCCGCCACGCGTCCGGCCGCGGCCGATCCTCCCGCCGATCCGGCGCCACCGCCGCCCGTCGCGGTCGCGCCACCGGTGGCCGCGCTCAGCTACTCCTCGCTCGCGAGCTACGCCCGCTGCGGGTATCGCTTCTACACGGAGCGGGTGCTGCGGCTGCCGGCGCTCCCCGAGCGGGGCGAACGAGCGGGTGGGCTCGGCGAGCGCGCGACCGGATTCTCGGCGCTCGACCGCGGCACGCTCGTGCACGCGCTGCTCGAGCGGCTCGACTTCCGCCGGCCGCGGCGCCCGACGGATGCGATGATCGCCGAGGCCGCCGAGCGTTCTGGGTTGCGGACCGCGCCGGTCGCCGACGACGCCGCCCAGGTCGCCGAGCTCGTCGAGCGGTTCGCCGCCGGCGATCTGTGCCGGCGACTCGGGCGCGCCACCGCGGTGCGGCGCGAGGCGCGGTTCCGGTTTCTGCTCGGAGACGTCTTGATCGGCGGCATGTTCGACGTGGTCGCGCGCGAGCCGGGCGGGCGCACGCTCGTCGTCGACTACAAGACCGACCGCCTCGAGGGCGCCGATCCCCAGGCGCTCGCGGACGGCTCCTACGGGATCCAGCGCCTGGTGTACGCGCTGGCCGCGCTGCGCGCCGGCGCGACCGAGGTCGAGGTCGTGCACACGTTCCTCGAGCTGCCGCAGCGACCCGCCGTGGCGACGTTCACGCTCGAGCACGCGCCCGTCCTGGAGGAGCGGCTGGCGGGACTCGCCCGGGGCGTCCTCGAGCGCGACTTCAGGGTGACCGACGCCCCCCACCGCGCGGTCTGCGACGGCTGCCCGGCCGAGGGCGGCTTGTGCTCGTGGTCGCTCGAGATGACCCGCCGCGAGGCGTCCGACAGGCTGTTCTGAGTCCGCGCGTCGAGTGGTTGGCTGCCGACCGGGCCGGACTGCCGGCGTGGGAGGTGGGAGATGCGCAACTGTCTGCGAGTCGCAGGGCTCGTGTCGATGCTGGTCGCTGCCGCGGTACTGATCCTGCCCGGCACGGCGCTCGCGGCCGCGACCTCGCCGACTTCGCCGGTCGACCTCGCCACCCCTGTCGACTTCGGCGCCGCGAAGCCGGCACCCGGGGCCACCGTCCTCGCCGGCGACGCGCGCTTCGAGGTGCTGGGCGACGGGCTGATCCGGATGGAGTACTCGCCGAGCGGGAGCTTCGAGGACGCCCCGACCGTGAACGCATTGAACCGGCGGTTCCCGGTGCCGCGCTATCGGGTCAGCCGGTCCGGCGGCTGGCTGACGATCGCGACGTCGGAGGCCACGTTGCGGTACCGCCTCGGGTCCGGGCCGTTCGGGCCGGACAACACGTCGGTGCGGCTGGCGAGCGGCGGCACCGTCACCCCGCAATGGCAGAACGTGTGCCCGTTCGATCAGGTGTGCGATGCCGGGGCAGCCGCGCTCAGCGGCGGCGCGAATATCCAGACCAACCACGCCGGCTATCAGAGCATCGCCGGGTTCATTGCCGGCCTCGACCAGGGAACCGGCGCCGCCACCTGGAGCGTGCTCGGCGCGCCCGCCGGGCAGGCGGTGGTCACGCTGCGCTACGCCAACTACATCGGGGCGCTCGGAGGCCCGGCGCCGCGCACGATCGACCTGACCGTGAACGGGTCCGACGTGCGGACGCTGACGCTGCCGGCGACCAGCAGCTGGGACGACTGGTCGACGGTCACGGCCACCGTTGACCTGCCCGCCGGCACCAACACGGTGGGCGTCCTCTGCGCCGCCGCGGACAGCTGCAGCGTCAACGCCGACACGCTGTCGGTCGCGCCGGCGGGCGCACCCGCGCCGGCGCAGCCGGACATGCGCTACCTCGGCGGCTACACCCGCGGCTTCGACACCGCCACCTACGGGCCCGGCTACAGCTGCCCGGCGGGGACGCCGACGGCGGCCGAGTGCACCGCCGCGCTGCCCGAGATGCACCCGGGGATCCTCGACCAGGCCGGCTACCGGCTGCTCGACGACAGCCAGAGCGCGGTCTGGACCGCGAACGGCTGGGTGGCGCCCCGGGCGGCCGGCGGGGATGTCCAGGACGGCTACCTGTTCGCGTACGGGAACGACTACCAGCAGGCGCTCGCGGACCTGAACCGGCTGACCGGCGCCTCCCCGCTGCTTCCCGAATACACGTTCGGAGTGTGGTTCTCGCGCTACTACGCGTACACCACCTCCGACTACGAGAACACGTTGATACCGGCCTTCCGGGCGAACCACGTCCCGCTCGACACGTTGTCGGTCGACACCGACTGGAAGGTCCCCAACCAGTGGGACGGCTGGGAGTGGAACTCGGCGCTGTTCCCGGATCCCCAGGGGTTCCTGAACTACGCCAAGCAGCAGGGGATCCACGTCACGCTGAACGTCCACGCCAGCATCGCCGACGACGATCCGCAGCTCCCCGTCACCGAGGCGCTCGCCGGAACATCACTGGCCGATGACAACGCGTGCTTCACCCCCAGCGGCACATGCAAGGTGTGGGACTGGAGCAGCATCCCGCAGGCCGAGTCGTACTTCGCCCTGCACCAGCCGTTCGAGGCCGAAGGCGTGTCGTTCTGGTGGCTGGACTGGTGCTGCGACGCCTCGACCGCGTCTGATCCGGGCGTCACCCCCGACGCGTGGATCAACCACCTGTACGCCCAGGAGATGGCGAACAAGGGGGAGCGGGGGTTTGTGCTGTCGCGCACGGGCAGCTCCTACCAGAACCCCGACGAGGTGTATCCGGCGGGTCCGTGGGCCGGCCACACGTCGACGCTCGCGTTCACCGGTGACACGTGGGGTACCTGGAACACGCTGGCCCTCCAGGCCCAGCTCGCCGGCGACGAGGCGAGCATTGACGAGCCGTACGTCTCGGACGACATCGGCAGCTTCCTCGGCCAGCCTCCCGGAACCGCGTCCGACGACCCCGACGTGTACGCCCGCTGGGTGCAGCTCGGGACGTTCCAGCCGATCCTCCGTCTGCACTCCAGCCACGGCAACCGGCTGCCCTGGGACTACCCCCAGCCGGCGAACGACATCGCCGCGAGCTTCCTACGCTTGCGCGAGGCGCTCGTGCCCTACACCTACACGCTGGCCGACGAGGCCGTGCGAACCGGCCTGCCGATCACGCGCCCGCTGTACCTCGACTATCCCAGCGAGCCGGCGGCATACGCCAACCCGGGCGAGTACCTGTACGGGCCCGACGTGCTGGTCGCGCCGGTCACCACGCCCGGCACGGTGAGCAAGCAGTCGGTGTGGTTCCCGCCCGGCCAGTGGACGGACTGGTTCACGGGCGCCACGTTCACCGGGCCCTCCGAGCAGACGTTGACCGTGCCGCTCGACCGGACGGGAGTGTTCGTCAAGGCCGGTGGCATCGTCCCCGAGCAGGCTCCGATGAGCCACGTCGGGGCCAGGCCTGACGCGCCCACGATCATCCGGGTGTACCCGGGCGCTCCCGGCCAGTTCTCGCTCTATGAGGACGCCGGCACCGGAACCGGCTACCAGCACGGCGAGTACAGCCTGACGGCTATCGACACGTGGTCCTCGCCCGGCCGCGACCGGGTCACCCGCGTGAGCATCGGCCCGGCCGTCGGTCGCTACCCGGGGGAGCCCTCGACGCGGAGTTTCTCGGTGCGGCTCGAGCGCCTGAGCGCACCCGATCGTGTGCTCCTCGACGGGCGGCGCCTGCCGTCGTGGGCGTGGCGCTACGACACCGCCACCGACACCGTGTCAGTGCCGGTCAACGGTCTGTCGCTGCGTGGCGGCGCACTGATCACCGTGCGGGGCTCGACGGCGGTCAGCTCGCCCGAGCCCGCCGCCGTCGAGCTCGGCATCGATCCTTCGACCCCGCTGAGCCTGGCGGCGGGGGCGTCGACGACCGTGACCACCAGCGAGCAAAATGACGGCCCGGGCGCCGCCCGCGGCCTGTCGGTGGCGCTGAGCGCGCCGGCCGGCTGGACGGTGACGCCCGCCTCGCCGGTCCACGCCGGTGATCTGAGCGACGGTCGCGCGGCCACCCAGTCTTGGACGGTGACCGCCCCCGCGGGCTCGACGTCGCCCGCGACAGCGGCGCTGCAGGCGCAGGCAACCTACGCCAGCGCCGGGCGGCGCGAGCGGGTGATCGCGATGGAGCAGAGCGGTCCCAATCCGGCGCCGCTCCCGCCCCCGGTGATCACCGGGTCCTCTCCGCCGAGCCCCGCCCCGGGTGACGCGGTCACGCTCACCGGGCAGAGCTTCGGCGCGACGCAGGGCTCGAGCTACCTGACGCTCGCTCAGGGTGGGACGAGCTGGGGAGCGCCCTACGACGGCGCCAAGCTCACGATCACGAACTGGAGCGATAACTCGATCACGTTCGACCTGCCGCCGGACAGCGGCTCGTTCCCGCTCACCCCCGGGACCGCGACGGTGACCGTCACCGTCGGCGGTCAGGGATCGAACACCGAGACGATCACGATCACATCCTGAGCGGCCGGCCGCGGGCCGTCAAGAGTCCTCGAACCGGACCTCGACGGATTCGTGCTCGTGGCGTTCCTCCATCTTGGCGAGCGCGGTCAGCGTCTCGCGGTCGGCGGCTGACTCCGGCGGACCGAGCAGGCTCCGCGGCCACAGCCGGCGGGCGACGACCGTGTTGATCTCGGCGGCGTACATGGTCAGCTGTGCGATCACGTGCAGCCACACGAGCAGCCCGATCACCGTGGCGAACGTCCCGTACGCGTTGCTGGCATTTTTGATGACGTGGTTGATGTAGATCGTGCCGACGAGCTGGAGGATCTCGAGGAACACGGCGCCGACCGCCGCTCCGAGCCACAGACAGCGCGTGGGGATCGAGGCCGCAGTCAGAAACCGGAAGGCCGCGATGTAGAGACCGAAGTTGACCGCAAGCGTGACCACGTAGCCGCCGACCTTGACGAGCGGCCCGCCGCCCGTGGTCACGAGTCCGGTAACGACAGCGGAGGCCATGAAGAGGACGCCCAGGCACCCAAACAGCAGCAGTCCTCGGAGCCGCGATCGGAAGAAATCCGGCCGGTCCTTGAACGGAACCGCCCAGACCTTGTTGAACGCGTTCTGGGCGGCCTGGGTTATCCCCAGCCCCGCCCATAGCGAGGTGAGCAGCCCGAGAACGAGCGCGGTTACCTTCCCGGTCAGGGCGTGGGCGTGCAACTGGTCGCCG
>CAWCMG010000030.1:0-137421 GCA_963796575.1 uncultured Solirubrobacterales bacterium
GTCAGCGGACGGTCCTGGCCGGAAACGGTCCGGTCCAGGCCGCCGTTCGCGCGCGCGACCGGCTGACCTTGGTCGACCTGCGCGCTGGCAGGCCGCGCGACCGCCGGCGCTGCGGTCACACTCGCGAGCAACGGCCGCTGCCCCGGAGGCGGCGCGACCCGCCGCCGGCTTACCGGCTCGACGTCGCCGGCGTGGGACCGCGGGTCCGGGAGCTCCCAACAGTTCGTATTGCCCCTGCCACCCCTCCCGCGACGAAGGACCACGTCGCCCGATGCGAGCAACGCGGCCCGCGCCCGCCGATAGCTCCGATCGGTCACGTCGGCAGCAGCGCAGAGCCGCTCGGTCGTGACACCGTCGATGACCCGGCTCTCGTCCGCGAGCGCGGCCATCGCGGCCAGCAGCAGTCGGACGGTGCCCTGCGCTCGGCTGTAGGTCAGGACGGCCTCGAACAGCTCTGCGTTGATCTCACCCTCCCACCACGGCCCTCCGTCGGCGAACGGCAGCCAGAGCATGCTTGCCTGGCCTCGCCCGCCCGCCGCCTGCTCCACCACGACCAGACCGCGGCACACGAGCACCTCGCGCGCCTCAAGAAACCAGCTCCGCTTCAGCCCCGCTCTCTCCGCCGCTGCCGGCGTACCGGGCCGCGCGCGGTTCTCGCGATCCGCGAAGCTGGCCAGGGAGAACACCACCAGCCGCTCGCCGGACGACAGGTCATCGCGCGCGAGCGCAGCTGCTATCGCCGGGCGACTCACGGCAGCGCCACCTCGCCCAGCGCACCCGCAAAGCGCGACGACCGGCGCTGACCCGAATGGGTGATGTGGCTGAAAGCCATCGCCAGCTCCCGCTGCCAGCGCAGGAACTCGCGGTGGCGCTCAGCCAGAGCCGCGAACGGCGCAGCCCACCGCGTCCGCGCTGCGGTTCCGTCCTCGACGCGGCTAGACTGCTCCTTGGTTGTCGTGCGGCGCGAGAGCGCGCCTATAGGTTTGGAAGACCGGGTTGGGGCCCGGTCTTTCTGTTTCAGCGCCGAATCGAGGCGGGCCTCGGATGCTCGCAGCGCCGATCACAGGCAAGGTCACCCAGGCGAGCGAGCGGCCGGTAGACGTCGAGTTCTCACGGGCGCGCGGGCGTCGAGCAGCGGGCTCGTACCAGTCAGCTGCGTCCTTGCGGACGTCAAGCGCTACGCCGTACCCACCCGGCCCAGCCTCGCGGCGGAACCCCTTCGGGGGAACGCTGGGGGGAACGGCCGGGGGAACGAAGAGTCCCGAATTGGCCCGCGTTGACCTCGCTCGGCGATCTGGCCTTACAGCTCGCCGGCCGCCGGGATTCAGCCCGTCAGCAGGAGAAACCTGGAGCGACGCGGCGAAGGAATCGAACCTTCCAAGCCGGGGGCTTCCCGGCCCTGCCAGTTTTGAAGACTGGATGGGCCACCAGGCCCGTGCCGCGCCGGCGCTGATGCTACGTGCCCGGCTCGGGCGACCGGGTCCAGGTGCTACGCGCTGGACCTGGGCGCGGGCTCGAGCCCGAGGCCGTGCTCGAAGGCGCCCTTGACGCCGGCGTCGAGCCCGTTCAGCCGGTACAGCGTCAGCGCCTCGACCGAGCCGAACCGGCCGCCGGGCGCGGCGGCGGCGCCGTGGTGGGAGAGCAGGCAATGCAGGAGCGCCAGCCGGCGCTGGTCGTCCAACGCGTCCGCCCGGGAGGACACGATCTGCTCGCCGAGCACGAGATGCCCCAGGAGTCGGCCCTCGTCGCTCAGCCCGATCTCGGCGCCGTAGGTGAACTCGCGCGTCCGTCCCAGGTCGTGCACCAGTGCCGCCGTCAGCAGCAGATCCTGATTCAGCCGCGGATGCAACTGGCAGATCTCGTACGCGAGCGTCGCCACCGCCACCGTGTGCTCGAGCAGGCCTCCGAGATACGCGTGGTGCCCGCCCCGCGTGCACGGCGCCCGCCGCCAGGACGCCCGCAACTCCCGGTCACCGAGCAGCCCCTCAAGAAACGGCCGATAGCTCCGGTCGTGGACCTCGCCGGCGAGGTGCTCGAGGAACCCGTCGAGCTCATCTAGGTCCCGGTAGGCGGTGGGCAGAAACCGCGTCGGATCGCCGGCGTCCGAATCGCTCGCGTCGGCGTCCACGCGGGCGATGTCCACGACCTCCACCACCGGCTGGTCGCGGAACCGCTCGACCCGCCCGGACACGCGAACGAGCTCGCCGCGCTCGAACCGGCCGGCCAGCGCATCCGCCTCGTGGAACGCGCGGGCCTGGATCGCCCCGGTCCGGTCCCGCAACTCCAAGGCGAGGTACGGCGATCCGGATCGCGTGAACAAACGGTCCTTGCGCGAGCACGCGAACACGCCGTTGACCTCCTGCCCGGGGCGCAGACCGCTGATCAGGACCGCGGTGGAATCGCCCGAATTCATGGTCCCATGATCTACGCTGAGTCGGATGCAGCCGCTGCAATGGGAATATCGCCCCGACGGATTGCGGGCTCCTGCGCTGATCTGCGCGTTCAAAGGCTGGAACGACGCAGCCGATGCGGCGTCGAGCGCGATCACGTTCGTGGCCGGCGCGCTCGGCGGACGGCGGTTCGCGACGATCGATCCCGAGGAGTTCTACGACTTCCAGAGCACCCGGCCCCAGGTCAAGCTGGTCGATGGCCACGCTCGGAAGATCGTGTGGCCGGAGGTCGAGCTGTACGAGGCCCGCGTGCCGCGGGCGACGCGCGACCTCGTGCTCCTGGTCGGACACGAACCTTCTCTGAAATGGCGCACGTTCAGCCGGGTGATCGTCGAGCTCGCCGAGGCGCTCGGCACGCAGCTCGTGGTCACGCTCGGGGCGCTGCTCGCCGACGTCCCGCATACGCGCCCGATCTCGGTCACCGGGATGGCCACCGACACCGAGCTCGTCACCCGCCTAGGCCTCACGCGGTCCTCTTACGAGGGACCGACGGGGATCGTCGGAGTCCTCCACGCCAGCTGCCAGGAGAGCGGACTGCCGTCGGCGAGCCTGTGGGCCGCCGTCCCTCACTACATCGCGGCGGCTCCCAACCCCAAGGCCGCCCTCGCGCTGGTCCGCAAGCTCGAGGGCCTGGTCCAGGTCGCCGTGGACGCGAGCGACCTCGAATCGGCCACCGCCGACTACGACCGTCAGGTCAACCTGGCGGTGCAGAGCGATCCCGACGTGGCGGCGTTCGTCGAGCGCCTCGAGCAGGCGTCGGCGGACGAGGCGAGCGACGAGGGTCCGCTCCCGTCCGGCGACACGATCGCCCGCGAGCTCCAGCGGTTCCTGCGCCAGCGCGGGGACGACGACCCGCCCGCCGCGCAGGGCTGAGACGACCCGCCCGCCGCGCAGAGCTGAGACGACCCGCCCGCCGCGCAGGGCTGAGACGACCCGCCCGCCGCGCAGAGCTGAGACGACCCGCCCGCCGCGCAGGGCTGAGACGGCCCGCCCGCCGCACGCCTGAGACACCGGCTACCCCTCGGCCGCGGGGCACACCAGCCGGTAGTCGCACACCGAGCACGCGGCGAACGACGGCGTCGGCTCGAATCCCTGCGACAGGATCCCGTCCGCGACCTCCATCGCGACCTCTTGGATCCAGTCGAAGCGGTCCTGCCGGTCGGCCGGCACCGTCACCTTCTGGTCGTCGAGCACGTAGTAGTAGGCCTGCTGGGAGGCGTCGAGGCTCCACGCCTCGCGGGCACCGACGGCGTACAAGGACAACTGGACATCGTCCACCAACTGACCAGGACTCTTGGGACGTCCGGTCTTGTAGTCGATCAGCTCGTATTCGCCGCCGGGCAGCCGGTCGACCCGATCGACCCGGCCGCGCAGAAGATGCGGCCCGAGCTTGAACGAGAACGCCCGCTCGAACCACATCGGCTCAGCCTCCTCGGACTGGAACCGGGTGTGGTAGGTGGTGAGCGCGGCGGCCGCCTTGCCGCGCAGCTGGCGCTCCTCCTCGGACTCGCCGAAGCCGCCGCGGCGCCAGCTCGCATCGAGCAGCCCCAGTAGCTCGGGCAGCGACCCGGAAACCGCCTCTCCCGAACCCAAACCGAAACCGAAACCCGAACCGGAACCCGAACCCGACCCCGAACCCGACCCCGAACCCGAACCCGAACCCGAACCCGACCGGGCATGGAAGCGCTCGAGCACCTGGTGGACAACGATCCCGAACCGCTGATGGATCGTGGGCTCCTGCGGAATCCGGAACACCCGCGCGAACTTGTACTTCAAAGGGCACGTCCGGTACGTGTCGATGTCGGAGGCCGACAGCACGACCCCGTCGCCGCGGGTGGGCAGGAACGACTCGACCGACGGGTCGTCGCGCGCGACCACGGCCTGCGCCCGGCGTCGCGCGTCGCGCTCGGCGTCGAGCAGATAGTCGTCCAGCGCCGACGATGTGTAGATCTCGCGCTGTTCGGCGGTCACCGCCTGCAGGATCCGCGAGTTCACGTCGCGCACCGCCTCCGCCAGCGATTGCCCCTCGGGCCGCTCGATCAGAGCGGCCAACTTCAAGAGCTCCAGATACCGCACGACCGCGTGCAAGACATCGAGGTCGGTGTCGAGCCGCAGCTCACCGAGTCGCCCGCCGGCGCGCATCGTGCCTTCGAGCACCTCGTCGCGAAGCAGCCGGTAGGTCGAGTGGAGCGTCTCGGCGGGGCCGAACATCTCCTCCTCGCGGTCCTCCCACGCGCCGGCGACCGCGCGCCGGATCGCCTCGACCACGGGCGCCGGGGCCAGCGCCGCGCTCCGGTCGTTCACCGACGGATACACGAGCACGACGCGCCGCCGCGCCCGCGTCACCGCGACGTACAGGACGTCGCGGACCAGGGAAGCGCGGCCCGCTTCCCCGTCGGCAGCCGCCCCGCCCCCGAGACCAGCCTCGGCCTCCCCCCGATCGTCGGACACGAGCGCGATCAGCTCCGGCGCCGGCGCGGACAGCCCGGCGTGGAGCCCGAGCACGTACACGTGCTCGACCTCGAGCGCGCCGGCGCTGTCGAGCGCCACGATCTGCACCATCTGCGGCCGGAGCAGGTCGGGCTCCTCGTGCTCGCGCAGTCCGAAGTCGGCGACCGCGGCGATGTGCCGGGCGAACTCGCGCGGAGTCGCCTGAGGGGCGCGGCGGGCATACGCGCCGGCGAGCTCGCCGAAGCGCGCGAGCGCGCGCAGCCGCTGCACCACATTGGCCTGGGCAGCGAACAGCTGCTGGCGGCGGAGCCCGAGGCGATCGATCAGCCTGTGCACGTACAGGTCGGGGCGCGTCGAGTCGATCGTCGACATCGCCGCGCGGTACAGCTTGAGGAAGCCACGGATCCGCTCACGCGCCTCCGGGGGGACCTGCGGCGACTCGATCGCGGCCGCCAGCGCCGCCACCATGTCGAGCTTGCGCCGGCGCGCGATCTGCGTGCAGCGGGCGATATCGACCGAGCGCAGCTCGACCGGCGGCCGCGCGAGCGCGCGCACCACGGCCGCCGCGTCGGTCGGGTCGGCCAGGAGTCGCAGCCACGCGAGCACATCGCGGATCTCCGCGCGCCGGAAGAACGCGGTCTCGCCGACCACGCGATGGGCGACGGCACGCTCCTCGAGCGCCACCGCGACCGCCTGGCCCTCCCGCGAGATCGCCGGCACGAGCACGGCGATCTGGCCCGGCGACACGCCCTCGCCGACGATCAGCCGCTCGATGTCGGCGGCGGCCGACTGGGCCTGCGCACGCTCGTTGGCGCAACGCCAGAACGCGATCTCGCCCTCCGCGTCTGTCGGCTCCCAGGAGCACGCCACCGTCACCGCGGCCGAGGCCGCGCGCAGCACCCGGCGAGGAAGTCGGAGGCTCTGCTCGAGCGTCACCACGCGCAGGAACTCGTCGGAACGCACGCCCGCGCCGGCCCGCGCCGGATCGGCCGCGGCGGTCAGCCGCGATCCCGCCACCTCCCGGCTCAGCGTCGCCGACGCCAGGTCGAGATCGTGCGCATCGTCCACCAGCACGTGCTCGAACCGCTTCGCCACGGCCGGCCGCTCGCGCACCACGCGCAGCGCATCGCGGATCAGGTCGCCGGCGTCGCGAGCGCCCGCCTCGACCAGCATCTGCTCGTGCACGCGATAGACCTCGGCGAACTCGCGCTCGATCTCGGCCTCTGAGTCGGCCAGCCGCACCGCCCAACGCGCGAACTCCTCGGCCCCGACCAGATGCGCCTTGAGCCGGTCGATCCTGCGGATGAACCCCGCCAGCAACGCGTTGGCGCTGCCCCCGAAGTCGTGCCGCTCGATCGACAGCTGGTCGATCCGCTCGAGCAGCATCGCGAACCGCTCGGCGGGCCCGAGCACGGGTTCCAGCGGGCCTGCGCCCGGCCCGGCCGCCCTCAGGATCAGCGCCGCGAGCTCGACCGGAGAGGTCACGAACAACTCGTCGTAGCCGCTCTCGAGTCCGCGCTCCAGGCGCGCCCGCGTCGCGTCCGCGCGCGCCTCCGAGGGCGTCATCAGCAGCACATTCTCGGGGCGGCACCCCTGCTCGACGAACCACAGAAAGCGGCCCTCGAGCGTGCGGGTCTTACCCGTCCCGGCCGCCCCCAGCACGAGCAGCGGTTCGCGATCGCAGGTGACTGCGTCGCGCTGAACGGGAAGCAGGGGGTCAAGGGTGAGCCCGATGTCTGACAGCATAAGGTCGGCGATGACCTCCACCCGCTCGGCCCTCGACGCAGATTGGTTGGATATCTGCCGCCGCGCGGTGGCCGGGCTGGAGCGCATGCTGGCCGACGTCCCGACCACCGCCGAGCGGGCGCTCGAGACCGGCACGCGCGGCCGGGGCGGCGACCGCACGCTCGAGATCGACCACGACGCCGAGCAGCTCGTGCTCGACGAGCTCGACGTACTCCGCGAGGAGGGCTACCAGTTCGTGGTCTGTTCCGAGGAGCGCGGCGAGATCGACTACGGCGACCACGACGTGCGCGTGATCATCGATCCGATCGACGGCTCGCTGAACGCCAAGCGCGGGATCTCCCATTACGCGCTGTCGGTCGCGGTCGCGGACGGACAGACGATGGCCGACGTGGCGTTCGGGTTCGTGCACGACTTCGGCCCGTCCGAGACATGGTGGGCGTGGCGAGGCCGGGGCGCCTGGCTCGATGGCGTCCCGCTAGACCCGTCGCTGCCCGAGCGCCGCGGGCGCGACGGCCGGCTCGAGGTGCTGGGGATCGAATCCGCCGATCCGCGCTGGGTGGCCAGGTCGATCGAGTCGATCGAGCAGAACGCGTACCGCCTGCGGGCGCTGGGCACGATCGCCGCCTCGCTGTGCCAGGTGGCCGCGGCCCGGTTCGACGGGTTGGTGTCGCTGCGGCGCTCCCGCGGCGTCGACGCCGCCGCCGGCCAGCTGATCGTGCGCGAGGCCGGCGGTCTGGTCAGCTTCCCGTGGTGCGATCAGCCGCTCGGAGCGCCGCTCACCGCCGAGCCGAGCTCGCCCGTCTGCGCGGCACGGTCGCCCGAGACGCTCAGCATGCTCGAGAGGATCCCCGGGTGATCGACTGGATCGTCGCCCAGCGGATCGCCACGTTCGTCGCCGGCACCGGGAGCGCGAGCGAGCCGACCGCCGACCTGGCTGCACTGGCGGCCGAGTCCGAGGCGCGCGTGGTCGCCTACACCGGGCTCGAGCCGGCGCGTCCGCTGCCGGCGCCCGAGGGCATCAGCCGCCGCGAATGGGTCTCGAGCAACATCGATTCGATGCGGCTCCTGCTCGACCCGGTGCTCCAGCGCGCCAACGACAACCTCGGATCGCTGAAGCCGGCGGTCGAGATCGGGATGGGGATCGTGCTCAGCACCGAGGTCGGCGTCGTGCTCGGGTACCTGGCCCAGCGCGTGCTCGGGCAATACGAGCTGGTGCTCCTGGACGAGGCGGTCGAGGACCGGCCGCCGCGCCTGCTGTTCGTGCTCCCGAACCTCGGCCAGGCGGTGCAGACGTTCGGCGCCGACGAGGACCAGTTCATGACCTGGGTGGCGCTCCACGAGGTCACCCACGCGGTGCAGTTCGCCGGCGTGCCGTGGCTGCATCCCCACGTCGCCGGGATGGTCCGCGAGCTGCTGAGAAACGCCGAGGTGCGCCTGGACGCGCCGCGCAAGCTCCAGGTGCCAAGCCTCGACGAGGTCAAGCGTGTCCTGACCCACCTCCGGCGGGGGGATCTGATCTCGATCGTCACGACCACGCCCGAGCGCGAGATGCTCGACCGCGTGCAGGCGGTGATGGCGGTGATCGAAGGTCATGCCGAGCACGTTATGGACGCGGTGGCGCCCGATCTGCTGCCGTCGCTGCCGAAGCTGCGCGCCGCGCTGGACCGTCGCCGGCAGTCCCAGTCCGGGCTGTCGCGGCTGGTCGCACGGCTGCTCGGACTCGAGCTCAAGCTGCGTCAGTACGAGCAGGGCAAGTACTTCTGCGACGAGATCGTGCGCGCTCGCGGTCCGGCCGCGCTGCATCATCTATGGTCGAGTCCAGAGGTGCTGCCGACGCTGGCGGAGATCCAGGATCCGGCGGCGTGGCTGGCGCGCGAGATGCCCCGTGAGCTCGGGCAGCCGCACCAGTCGGATTCCGACGCCGCGGCCTGAGATTTTCGTGCGGATCCGTCAACCTCGGTTGACGGCAACGCCCAATTCACGAACTTTTCATGTCGTTGGCTGTAACGGCCACTACGCTATGGTTTACAAACACATGTTCGATAATTCAGGCAGGCTGGGAGCGACCTATGGCAACCACCACGCCGGGCACCACGAAGCCCGGGTCCACGACGAAGCGAACCACCACTAGACGCAAGCCGGCAACGGCCGGATCGCGCACCACCAGGACCGCCGCCAGCTCGCGGCGCACGTCCAAGGCGACGTCCTCGACGCAGCCGAAGACGCGCATCGAGCACGCGCAGGTCGTGGCCGAACGGGTCGTGCTCGTCCCGGTCGGCGCCAGCCTGCTGGCCCGGGACAACCTGGTGTCCACCGTCAAGGGACTCGCCTCCCGATACCGCACTCGCACCAATTTCGAGCGCGAGCTCAAGCGCTACGAGCGTCGCGGCGTCACCGCGCGCAATCGCTTCGAGCGCCAGGTCCGCCGGGCCCGGACGCGTATGGAGCGCGAAATGCGCCAGCGTCGTAGCCTGGTGGAGCGGACCATGCGACAGAATCGGCGCCGACTCAATCGTGAGATAACCTCAGTACGTAGGGATCTCGAGAAGCAGTCCGACGGTGTGAGCGCACGGGTCGAGCGACTCGTCGCAAACGCGCAGGGCCTGCTCGGCTCGTAAAAACAGGTTTCCCCCGCGCGGCGCCCAGGAGAGCGCCGAATAGCGGGAAGGGTTCGCCGGCCTCATAACCTCGCCGGCGAATGCAGCACCCTCTCCTCCCTCAACCGCCGGGGCGTCACGCAAGTGGCGCCCCGTCGGTCCTTAGACGGCGGGCGCGAGCGGCGGCCGACGCGGGTCGCGCACGATCGACCCAGCCGGCTGTGATGTCCGCGGACTGACGACCGAACCGCCGGCGCTCACGAGGCACGCGGCCCGACACTCCCTCCCGCCTACAATCAACTACATGCCTACCAGAGACCAAGTAATCGACTCGCTCCGCTCCGTGATCGACCCCGAGCTCCGCCGCGACATCGTCGAGCTCGAGATGGTCCGCTCCATCGATATCCACGAGAACGGCGTGGTCGACGTGATGGTCTCGCTGACCACGCCGGGCTGCCCGATCCGCTCGCACTTCCAGACCGGCGTCGCCGAGGCCGTGCGCAAGCTCGACGGCGTCACCGGCGTCAACATCTCCTTCGACGTCCTGTCCGACAACGAGAAGACGGCGCTCGGCCGCAAGCTCGGACGCAACACACTTCCCGAGGGCGCGCTGGCGCAGGTCAAGAACGTGATCTGCGTGGGCTCGGGCAAGGGTGGCGTCGGCAAGTCGAGCGTCACCGCCAATCTGGCCGCGGCGCTCCTCGCCGAGGGCAAGACCGCCGGCGTGCTCGACGCCGATGTGTGGGGTTACTCACAGCCGCGCATGCTCGGCCTCGGCGCCGAGCGGCCGCAGGTGAACGCCGAGCGCAAGATCGTGCCGCTCAAGGCGTTCGACGGCATCAGCGTGATGTCGATCGGGTTCTTCGTCGAGCAGGACGCGGCGGTCGTGTGGCGCGGCCCGATGCTCCACAAGGCGCTCCAGCAGTTCCTCGAGGACGTCGAATGGGGCGAGCTCGACTACCTGCTGATCGACCTCCCGCCCGGCACCGGCGACGTGTCGATGACGCTCGCGCAGCTGCTGCCGCAGGCCAAGTTCGTGATCGTCACCACGCCGCAGCCGGTGGCGCAGAAGGTCGCCCGCCGGTCGGCCGAGATGGCGATCAAGCTGAAGCTCGAGATCGCCGGCGTGATCGAGAACATGTCCGGGTTCGTGACCCCGAACGGCGAGCGCTACCAGCTGTTCGGCGAGGGCGGCGGCCAGCTGCTGGCCGAGGAGCTGGAGGTGCCGCTGCTCGGGAAGGTGCCGCTGACGATCGGGCTGCGCGAGCAGTCAGACGCCGGCCTGCCGATCGTGGTCTCAGACCCCGACGATCCCGCGGCACAG
Source organism: uncultured Solirubrobacterales bacterium (assembly GCA_963796575.1). Taxonomy (GTDB): domain Bacteria; phylum Actinomycetota; class Thermoleophilia; order Solirubrobacterales; family Solirubrobacteraceae; genus Palsa-465. The sequence goes on from CAWCMG010000030.1 coordinate 10,569, forward strand.
GCCCTCGCCCACGCGGCGCGCGGCCTGATCGCGCTCTCGCCGGTCGAGCTCCCGGTGATGCAGATGCCGGCGCCCGCCGCGGCGCCGAAGCCCGTCGGCATGTCCTTGCCGATGGCGTGATTCTGGGGAATCCGCCGCGACGCGCTCCGCGCCGCGCACGCCTATGCGGCGGATCCGTTAGGGATCCGGCTTTCTCGCCTGATCGAGCGCACACGCCTCGGAGCCGGATTCCCCGGGGCCTTGCCTACGGCGGCATCCGTGGGGCCATCTACCCCGTCCGGTCAGTCCCGGCGCCCGCCGGGCACGGACGCCCGGCGGAACGGCCCCACGGACGCCGAGCGGAGCGAGGCCCGGATTAAGCGTCAGCCCTTGTTCGCGTAATAGTCCGAGTTCAGCTTCGTGTAGTGCTGCCATTCTTCGGGCAGCTGATCCTCGGCGAAGCAGGCGTCCACCGGGCAGGCCTCAACGCAGGCATCGCAGTCGATGCACTCCTCCGGATCGATGTACAGCATCGGGACGTCGTCGTAGTCGGGCTCGTCGGGCGTCGGATGGATGCAGTCGACCGGGCAGACCTCAACGCACGAGTTGTCCTTCGTGCCGATGCAGGGCTCCGCGATGACGTAGGCCATAGGGTTTCGTGTTCCTCTTGAGGTTTAGGGGACAGTCGAACGCCGATTCTACGTGCGCAGGGCTTTGGCGGTTTCGCGGGAATAGGGTAAGCGTCCTCCGTCACACAACGGTGGCGTTGCGCAATAGACGGGCGAATGGTCGAACAGCCCCGCAACCGACGGCAATGGTCCGACAGCGCGTTGCTGTCGGCGATCGCGGCGCGCGACGGAGCCGCGTTCGCCGTGTTCTACCGGCGCCACCTGCCGGCGGTGCTGGCGTTCCTGCTCCGCGAGACCCGCGACCGCGAGGCCGCCGCTGATCTCGCCGCCGAGGTGTTCGCCGCGGTGCTGCTGTCGGCGGCCCGGTACGCCGAGCAGGGCGAGTCCGCGACGCCGTGGGTGCTCGGGATCGCGCGCAACAAGCTCTTTATGAGCTTCCGCCGGGGGCGGGTCGAGGCGAGGGCGCGCCACCGGCTCGGCTTCCAGGCGGTCGCGCTCGATGGCGGCGATCTGGACCGGATCGAGGAGGTCGCGCTCGGCGAGGGCGGACGGCTGGTGGCGCTGGTCGAGGACCTGCCCGAGGAGGAGCGCATCGCGGTCCGCTCGAGGGTGTTGGACGAGCGCCCGTACCGCGAGATCGCCACCGAGCTGCGGTGCTCGGAGCTGGTGATCCGCAAGCGCGTGAGCCGCGGGCTCGCGCGGATGCGAGAGCAGCTGAGGGATTCGACCCCACCCGCCCGAGCGACGTGAACGACTATCTGGATCGGGTCGAGCAGCAGCTCACCGCGCTGACGGAGCGTGGCGCCCATCAGCGGCTCCGGGGCCGGCGCCGGGCGCTCGGCGGTGCCGGCGGTGGCGGCCCGCGACCCCCGCGGCGTCGCAACGAGGCGCTTGTGTTCCTGGCCGCGGCTGCCGTCGTCGCGGCGGTGGTCGGGATCGTCCTGGTCAACTCGCACCACTCGACTGCATCCCAAAGCAACGCCTCCTCGGGGGCGGGGAGCGTCACGCATTCCGCCACCACGAGCACGCACACGAGCTCGACCGCGCCGGCCGCCGTCAATCCGCAGAAGCCCACACCAGGGCCGATCTCGACTCCGATCCCCGTGCACTTCGCCCCCCAGTCGTTCACCGCGATCAGCGAGCTGGAGTGGTGGGTGCTCAGCCCTGCGCCGTGCCAGTTCGTCGGCGGCCATCCACCCTGCGGGTCGATCCTGCGCACGACCGACGGCGGCCGGCACTTCATCGGCATCGGCGAGCCGCACGCGACGCTGTCGAGTTCGCCGAACCAGCCCGGCTACTCGCAGCTCAGGTTCGCCGACTCCGACAACGGGTTCGCGTTCGGCCCCAGCCTGTACGTCACCCACGACGGCGGCCAGACGTGGCATTCGCTCAGCGTCGGCGGACAGGTCAACGACCTCGCGATCTCCGATGGCGAGGCGTACGCGATCGTCGACGTGTCCGGCAGCGGGGCCGCGGGCGCGCGGCTGATGCGCTCGCCCGTGAGCGCCGACGACTGGACCGTGGTTCCCGCCGCCGGCGACGTGTCCACCGGCCTGTGGGTGGAGGGCTCGGACGTGTTCGTCCAGTCGGGTGTCGCCAACGGCATCGGGTCCGACGTGCTCGTCTCGCACGACGGCGGCGCAAGTTTCACCAGCTACCCGTCGCCGAGCCCCGGCCTCGGCTGCCAGTACCAGGAAGCCGAGCCGCCGGTCGTGTGGGCGCACTGCGCCACCGGTACCGAGAGCGGCGTGTGGCGCTCGACCGACGCGGGAGCCACGTTCGACACCGCCGAGCCGAGCGGCCGGCTCAGCCTGCCGAACTCGGCGCCGTTCGCGGCCGCATCAGCGTCGAGGGCCGTGGTCGGCTATCAGCAGCTCTACCAGACCGGCGATGACGGCGCGACCTACACGCCGGTCAAGATCACGCAGTCGCCGCCTGCGGACAGCCAGCCGGTCGCGTGGGCCTGGCTCGGGTTCACGGACCCGACCCACGGCGTCGCGCTCGGGTACGTGGGCTCGGTCGCCCCGGCCAACCTGCGGCTGTACTACACGATCGACGGCGGGCAGACGTACCACTACGTCGGGATCCCGTGAGGCGGACTGACCCTGCCGGCCTCGCCGTGCGGGCCAACGCTCGCCGATAACCCGCGGAGCGCCCTATAGAGCGGGCACACGCTGAGCCCACGGGTGCACGCGCTCGAGCTGTGTGGCGAGCGCGAGCAGCACCTCCTCGCGCGCCGGCGGCCCGATCAGCTGGACCGCCGTCGGCAGGCCATCGTCGCCGTGGTAGAGCGGCAACGCGATCGCGGGCTGGCCGGTGACGTTGACGATCGCGGTGAACGGCGTGAACCCCGCTGACCTGCGGTACTTGACCATCGGGTCCGCTCCCAGCCCGTCGATCTCACCGGTCGCCACCGGGCGACCGCCCAGCGCCGGCGTCAGCACCGCGTCGTAGGGCTCGAAGAACTTGATCAGCGTGCGCGCCACCGACTCGAGCCGGCTCTGCGCAGACAGGTACGCGATCGTGTCCTGGCTCCGGGTCCGCTCCCACAGCGCCCAGGTGAGCGGCTCGACGTCGTCTGGGGTCGGCTCGCGCCCGGCGATCTGCCCGCCCAGCCAGGTCGTATACGAGATCGCCGGTCCGAACGCGCGAGTGAAGTCGGGGAGCAGGTTGAGCCCGGACCATGGGGGCGTGATCTCCTCGACCCCGTGACCGAGCGACTCGAGCAGCGCCGCCGCGTCGCGCGCGGCCTGCAGGCAGACCGGATCGATCGTGGCGCCTTCGTACGGAGGGTTCAAAACCAGCCCGATCCGGAGCGGTCCCGGATCGACCGCCGCCAGCGCCGCGTAGCCGGCCGCGGGCGGAGGCGGTGCCCAGGTGGAGTCTCCGGGCTCGGCGCCCGCCAACACGTCCAGCACGCTCGCCGTGTCAGCGACGCCGCGCGTCAAGACGCCGTCACACACGAGGAAGCTCTGCCCGGCGTCGGGGCCGACCGAGACGCGACCCCGCGCCGGCTTGAGGCCGACAAGCCCGCAGCACGACGCCGGTATCCGGATCGACCCGCCACCGTCGTTGCCGTGCGCCACCGGAACCATCCCGGCCGAAACCGCCGCAGCGGCCCCTCCGCTCGATCCGCCCGGAGTCCGGCCGGTGTCCCACGGGTTTCGGGTCGGGCCGAACCGCCGCGGCTCGGTCGTCGGCAGGATGCCCATCTCCGGCATCGAGGTCTTGCCCACGATCACGAACCCGGCGTCGCGGAGCCGGCGGACGAGAAACGCGTCGTGATCCGGGATGAACTCGCCGAACAGCTCGCTGCCGTGCGTCAGTGGCATCCGGGAAACCGGCCGGTTGTCCTTGATCGCCACCGGAACGCCGGCGTAAGGTCGGGAGTCGCGCGGCCTGATCGCGTCCGCCGCGGCCAGTGCGGACTCGTGCGCGACGTGTGTGAACGCGTTGACCGTCGGCTCGAGCTCGTCGATCCGGCGCAGCGAGGCCTCCACGAGCTCGCGCGCGGACAGCTGGCCGGCCCGAACCAGCGCGGCCAGGTCGGTCGCCGAACGGAGCAGGAGCTCGGACGCGGACGGCTCTGACACGGATCGGAAGGCTATCCGGCTACGCTGTCCGGGCCCCTCCGCGGCCCCGCGCCGAGCGTTCTGCGCCCCCGCGCCTATCCAGGAGAACTCGCCGATGAGCGTCACTGCCGAAGTCCAGTCTGGCCTCGAGGGCGTCGTAGCCTTCGCCACCGAGATCGCCGAGCCCGACCGTGCCGGCGGTGCTCTGCGCTACCGCGGCGTCGACATCGAGGAGCTCGTCGGAAACGTCCCGTTCGAGCAGGTTTGGGGGCTCTTGGTCGATGGAACGCTGCTGCCCGGACTACCCCCGGCCGCGCCCTTCCCGCTGGGCGTGCGCTCGGGCGACCCGCGCGTCGACGTGCAGTCGGCGCTGGCCATGCTCGCGCCCCAATGGGGCTTCGGGCAGCTGATCGACATCTCCGACGAGGAGGCACGCGACAACCTCGCCCGCGCATCGGTGATGGCGCTGTCGTTCGTCGCGCAGTCGGCGCGGGGGATCGGCAAGCCGCCCGTGTCCCAAATCGAGGTCGACAAGGCCAAGTCGATCCCCGAGCGCTTCCTGATCCGCTGGCGCGGTGAGGCCGATCCGCGTCACGTGCAGGCGATCGACGCGTACTGGAACTCGGCCGCCGAGCACGGCATGAACGCCTCGACGTTCACCGCACGGGTGGTCGCCTCGACCGGCGCGGACGTCGCGGCGGCGCTGTCGGCCGCGGTCGGCGCGCTGTCGGGCCCGCTGCACGGCGGCGCTCCGCTGCGCGTGCTGAAGATGCTCGACGACGTGGCCGAGATGGGCGACGCCGAGGGCTACGTCAAGGATCTGCTCGACCGCGGCGAGCGGCTGATGGGGTTCGGGCACCGCGTCTACCGCGCGGAGGATCCGCGGGCGAGGGTGCTCCGCCGTACCGCCAAGGCGCTCGGTGCCCCGCGCGTCGAGGTCGCCGAGGCGCTCGAGATCGCGGCGCTCGCCGAGCTCGAGGCGCGCCGGCCCGACCGCGTGCTCGCGACCAACGTCGAGTTCTGGTCGGCCGTCGTGCTCGATTTCGCCGACGTTCCGCCCGAGCTGTTCACGCCGCTGTTCACGTGTGCGCGGACCGCGGGCTGGTCGGCGCACATCCTCGAGCAGAAGCGCGAAGGACGCCTGGTCCGACCGACCGCCAAGTACGTCGGCCCCGGTCCCCGGCCGCTGTCCGAGCTCATGACGACCTAACACCCGGCCCCGTCCGGCCTCCGTATGCTGAGGCCGCGACGGATGAACGTCGAACGTCAGCTCGATCCGGAGGCGCTGGGCGATCACATCGATCGCCTGTATCGCGCGGCGTGGAGCCTCTGCGGCTCGCGCGAGGAGGCCGAGGATCTAGTGCAGGCGACGTTCGAGCGCGTCCTGCGCCGCCCGCGGTTCCTGCGCTCCGAGGACGACCTCGGGTACCTGCTGCGGGTCCTGCGCAACACGTTCTTCAGCGCGCGCCGGGCGGCCGGTCGGCGCCCGCAGACGACGCCGCTGCCCGATGACCTCGACCTGATCGAGGACCGGAGCGCGCCTGCAGCCGACTCTCGCATCCAGTCGGCGGAGCTGTACGGCGCGATCTCGCGGCTACCCGACGACTTCCGCGACGCGCTCGTCGCGATCGACGTGGTCGGGCTCTCCTACCGCGAGGCGGCGAAGGCGCTGCGCGTCCGCGAGGCGACGATCACGACCCGGCTGCACCGCGCACGACAGCGGGTGGCGGCGGACCTCGTCAGCGAGAACGCGCCTAGTGGGCGTCCGCCGGGACCTTCCACGCCGCCAGCCTCTGCAGCTCGGCGGCCTTGATCCCAGTCCCTGACAGCACGCAGGTGTCGCCCGCACGGCGCCACGTGACGACCAGGCGGCCGTTCAGGTTCAGCGTCCGAAGCTCGATGCCGTCCCACTTGGTCGCGTTGCTGGCGGACGGCTCGGCCAGCGGCGGCGAGTTCACGATCGTGTAGGCGATCGTGTCGTCCTTCCACCTGTAGTAGACGGTTACCGCGGTCCGCCCGCCGAGCTTGTCGGTCCGGCTCCCGACGGCCTTCCATCCGAACCGCGAGGTCCAGTTCGGGAAGTACACGTCGCCGACGCTCTGGTGCAGCCGGGCCGCGGGCATGCCCGGGTCGGGCGCCGGCGCCGCCTGAGCCGGACCGAGAGTGGCCAGCGCGGCCGCGTCGGACACCGACGGCGCGCCGGGAGTCCCAGTCGGCAGCGCCAGCACGAGCGCGAGTACCACCGCCGCGAGCGCGGCGACCGCTCCGCCGGCGTAGGCGAACCGTCGGCGAGCCCTCGCCGCGCCGCTCGGGCGCGCCGCCTCGATCCGGGCGCGCAGCGCCGCCGGGGCGCGCTCGGTCGCCCGGGCCTGATGGAGCGCGTCGACCACGCGGCGCTCGCGCTCGTACAGCGCGCTCAGCTCCGGCGAGGCGGCGATGTGCGCCTCGACCGCCGCTTTGCGAGCCGGATCGAGCGTGCCGTCGGCGAGCGCCGACAGATCGGCGAGCTCAGTCGCCGTCGGCTTCGTTTGGTCGGCGCGGGAGGCCATCGTCCCCTGCAGTCAAGTGGATGAACAACATCAGCTTAACGACGCCGAACAGCCCTTATACCTTCCCGCGCCGGTCACGAAGGCGCCGCCGGCAGGCGCCGCCGACCATCCCACTAACCCCGGTACGGGCCGGACAGGTATTCCGACAGCATCCGCGTGGCGCTGAAGCGGGGCCCGAGCGTCTTCAGCGACTCCCGGATCCGGGCGAGCCAGGCCGTCGGCAGGCCGTGCTCGTCGCGATCGTAGAACGCCGGAACGACCTCGTCGTCCAGGATCCTGTGGAGCGCCTTGGCGTCGCGCGTGTCCTGTCGCCGATGACTGGAGTCGATCCTGCCGGACAGACCCCAGCCGTTCGTGCCGTCGAAGCCCTCGGCCCACCAGCCATCGAGCACGCTGACCTGGAGCCCGCCGTTGACGACCGACTTCATCCCGCTCGTACCGCTCGCCTCGAGCGGCGGTCGCGGCACGTTCAGCCACACATCGCAACCCCGGACCAGCCACGCCGCTGTTGCCAGGTCGTAGTCGTCGAGGAACACGACCCGCTGGCCGACGATCGGCGCATCCTTCATCTCGAACAGCCGCTGCACCACTCGCTTGGCCCCCTCGTCCCGGGGATGCGCCTTGCCCGCCAGCACCACCTGGACCGGCCGGTCGCCGGCGAGCAGCGACACTGTCCAATCGGGGTCCTGGGTCAGGAGCTCGAGACGTTTGTAGGTCGCAACTCGCCGCGCGAAGCCGAACGTGAGGGCGTCCGGATCGAACGACTTGGCCGCCGCCTCCACGTACTCGCGGGGATCGCCTCTCAGCAGCCGCTCGACGCTGCTGCGATAGCGGATGGCCTCGACCAGTTCGGCGCGCTGTCGCCGGCGGGTCTCCCACAGCTCGGCGTCGGGGATGTCGTCGACAGCAGCCCACGTGTCCGTGTCGGCCGAGCGCGCCATCCAGCCCTCACCGAGATAGCGGTCGAGCAGCTCGCGCATCGCGGTGCCGATCCAGGTCGGGACGTGGACCCCGTTGGTCACGTAGCCGATCGGCACCTGCTCCACCGAGAGCCTTGGCCACATCGGCTGCCACATCTCGCGGGCCACCTCGCCGTGCCGGCGACTGACGCCGTTGGCCGCGCGGCTCATTCGCAATGCGGCCTGCGTGACCCCGAAAGTCTTCACGTCCTTGGGATTCGTGCGGCCGAGCTTGAGCAGGTCCGCCGGCGTGCAGCCGAACTGCCGGACGAAACGCCGGATCGCGTCTCTCACGTCGCTCGACGGGTAGGTGTCGTTGCCGGCCGGGACCGGGGTGTGGGTGGTGAACACGGTGCGTTCGCGTGCCGACGCGAGGCGGACCGACAGCTTCTCGCCCGAGCGCCGCTCCTGGCAGGCGAGCTGGAATGGAGCCAGCATCGGATGGCCCTCGTTCAGGTGGATCACGCCCGGCTCGATCCCGAGCGCGGTCAGCGCGCGCACGCCGCCGGCGCCGAGCAGCACATACTGCGCCAGGCGGATGTGCTCGTCGGACTCGTACAGCCGCGCGGTGATCCACCGCTCGATCGGCCCGTTCTCGGGGAGATCGGTGTCGAGCAGGAACAGCGGGATCCGGCCGACGTCGACGCGCCAGATCTGGGCGGTGACGTCGGCGTCGTAGATCGGGACCTCGATCGTCAGCGGCCGATCGTCGGCGCCGGTCACGAGCGCGGCGGGCAGCCGCTCCGGGTCGGTGTCGACCCAGTACTCGTGCTGCCAGCCGCCGGCATCGATCCGCTGACGGAAGTAGCCCTTGCGGTACATCAGGCCGACCGCGACGAGCGGGACCGCGCAGTCGGAGGCCTCCTTGAGCAGGTCGCCCGCGAGCGCGCCGAGGCCGCCCGAGTAGATCGGCATCGACACGTGCACCCCGTACTCGGCGCACAGGAACGCCACCGGCCGGGCGGGATCGATCGAGGGGTAGTACGGGCGGTCGAGATCGGCCTTGACCTGCGCCTCAACGGCCGCGGCCCGCTCGAGCAGGCCGTCGTCGGCGGCGGCGCGCCGCAGGTCTGCGTTCGAGGCCTCCTGGAGGAGGCGAACCGGGTTCTGAAGGACGAGCGCGAACCGCTCGGCGTCGATCGACTGGAACAGCTCCGCGCCGCCGGGCAGCCACGACCAGCGGTAGTTGTAGGCAAGCCGCGCGAGCGGCGCGAGGGCGTCCGGCAGCCGACCGGCGAGCTCCGTCGCCGCGCGCCTGATGTCCTCGCGGCCGTCGTTCATCGTCACCCGGCCGTAACTCACGGCCGCGCATTATCGGGCAACCGCTACTCTCGCGCTTCTTGACCGGGCCCGCCAGCAACTGCCGCCTCGGCGTGCTCGCTTTCGGCGACTCGATCACGAACGGCGGCGGCGAGCTCCAGTGGGGGGTGGCGCTGCAGTCGTGGGCGATGTGGGTCGCACGCGGACTGGCGCTGCCGTTCACGTGTTACGCGGTCGACGGAGCCCGGGTCGACGACGTGGTCGACCACCAGATCCCGGCGTTCTCGCGGCTCATCGTGGGGGAGCCGCGCTTTCAGCTCGGCTGCCTGTACATCGGGGTGAACGACGTGCGCTCGCCCGGTTGGGACCCGGTGGCGTTCGAGGAGCGCTTCCGGGTGGCCTTGCAGTTCCTTTGCGGTCGCTGCGAGCGGGTGCTGACGCTCACCGCGCCCCTCGAGCTCGGCCGGCCCCGCGCGCCACGCCAGGTCGAGGATCTGGATGATGTTGTTTCGGGGATCGCGGGCGAGCTCGGGACCCTGTTGCTCGATCTGCGGTCGTGGGGGGCCCGAAACCTCGTGATGACCGATCACGTGCATCCGACCGCGTTCGGCCAGATCGACATCGCCGAACGCGCGCTGACGGTGCTCTCGGCGGACGGCATGCACGTCGCGGTCCGGCCGTCGTCGCTGATCTCCTATTCCCCGGGCCGGCGGCAGCGGCTCCAGGCCGACTGGACGTACGCGTACCGCCACGCGAAGGTGAGCGCCCGGTCCGGGGCGCTCCGGGTTCGGTTCGCGGTCCGCGCAGGAGGTCGTTAGAGGCCGGCCGGGTGCAGCACGGTCGGGAACGAGGCGAGATACGACGCCGACGGCGTCCCGATCTTCTCGACGCCACCGCCGCCGCCCCAGGAGCCGTGCGAGCCGCCCGACTCGTAGAACTGGCCGTTGATCTCGATGATCACGTGTCCGCTCTGGCCCGGCAGCGCCCTGTCGTAGACCGTGACGTACTGCCCCGGGCCCGGCTCCATCCCGGCCTGCTGGGGCAGCGCGGTAGTGTCGACGGGCTGGCTCAGGTAACCGCCGGCGTGCAGCACCGCGGACACGAAGCCGGAGCAGTCGTAGCCGGCCTGCGGTCCCCAGCCGCTGTGACCGCCACCGTAGACGTACGGCTTGCCGACCAGGGAGTTGGCCATGTTCGTCATCGCCTGGACCTGCGCCGGCGCGGAGCCGGTGGTGGCGAGGGTCGAGCCCGTGCTCAGGCCGAGCGCGCTCGTCGTCGGCAGGAGCGAAGCGGTCGACGGCAGCATCGTGGCGAGATCGGGAGTCAGCGAGTCGGTGGAGGTCCCGCTGGTATCGCCGATCGCCGAGGCCATCAGCGAGTCGGGCGAGAGAGCGGAGTTCAGAGCGGTCGTGGCCGTCGGGTCGGTGCTTCCGAGCGCCGACGACAACGCGTCGCTGAAGCTCGTGGACCCGCTGCCGGTGGTGGCGCCGAGCGACGCCCCGCCCGAGTCGGTCGAGGTGGCCGAGGAAGCGAGGGCACTGCCCGGATCCGTGAGCTGTTGCTGCATCGCCAGGATCTGGTCGATGCGGCTCGTCACAGCTTCGATACTCATCCTCCACTGGGATCGGCGGCTGCGCCGGCAACTTGAGCCGCCGCCCGCGAGCGCCGGCGCCGGCAGCCCCAATAACTGCGCACTCGACCCCCGCGCCGGGGTGAATGCGGATTCATCCCGCTATAGCGACGATCTCGCCACTCTCGGGGTGCGGGGATCGCCGAGTGCGTACTTATCGGGTGGCCTGGCGCGGGCCCAGCGGGCACCGCGGGCACCGCGCGCGCCCGCCACCGCCGCCAGCCCCCAGCCGCCAGCCGCCAGCCGCCAGCCGCCAGCCGCTAGCCCCTAGCCGCTAGCTCTCGGCCGCCAGCCGCCCCGCCTCCTCGGTCGCCTCCCGCAGCCGCCTCGCCAGCGCCGGCGTCAGCGCACCGCCCTCCATCCGCCAGCGCCAGCTGCCTGCCGCCCGTCCGGGGTCGTTCATCCGCGCCTCAGACCCCAGCCCGAGCACGTCCTGCGCCTGCACCATCGCGACCCGCGCCGGCGACTTCAGCGCGAGCCGGATCAGGCTCCACCACGGCTGGCGCTCGACCACCCCATGCCGCGCAAACGACGCATCCACGAACGACCGCATATCGACGGACAACCCGTCGTACCACCCCCGCGCCGTGTCGTGATCGTGCGTGCCCGTGTACACGACCCGGTCCTCCACGTGGTTCTCGAAACGGTGAACGCTCCGAGGCGCCCGCGGGTCGAACCCGAACTGCAACACGACCATCCCGGGAAACCCGAGCGACTCGCGCAGCCTGGTGACCGCCGGCGTGATCACTCCGAGGTCCTCGGCCACCAACGCGACGTCTCCCAGCGACCGCGACACCGCGTCGAACAGCGCCCGCCCCGGTCCGCGCTGCCATCTCCCGGACCGCGCCGTGCGGGCTCCGGAAGGCACGGCCCAGTAGGACACGAACCCGCGGAAGTGGTCGATCCGGGCCAGGTCGAACAGCGACAGCGTCCGCCGCAGCCGCTCGACCCACCACCGGTATTCGCGCCCGCGCAGCGCCGGCCAGTCGTACACCGGATTGCCCCACAGCTGCCCGTCGTCGGAGAATGCGTCCGGTGGCGCCCCCGCGACCACACCGGAGCGGAACATCCGAGCGTGCGCGCGGTGGTCCGCGCTCCCCGGCGCCACGTAGATCGCGACGTCGCCGTACAACCGGACCCCCCGATCCGACGCGTATGCACGCAGGGCAGCCCATTCCCGCGAGAACCGAACCTGGTCCGCCAGCGCCCCCCGAGCGGAGAAACGCTCCCAATCGACCGCCCAGAACGCCTCGCGATCCCGAAACGCAGCAACCTCAGCCGCAGAAACAGGAGCCCGGGGATCCCCAACCAACCGCGGCCACGCCGCGAACGCCGAGCGCGCCTTGTACGGTGAGCCGTACCGGTCGGGGGGTCCGAGCGGCAGCACCTGCCACCAGGTCTGACCCGCGGCCGCCAGCCAATCTACGAAGCGGTAGGCCTCGCGCCCGAGCCTGCCGCCGGGAAGCGACGTTAGGTGGAGCTGAACACCGCTTGAGCGCGGTAGCTCGATCATGTAAGAGCCAGCATCAGACCCGACCGCCGTATCACCGATCGTTGTTTACCCGTCGCGGAGGCGGATATTTTGAGCTGACGAGTCCCCGTCCCCAGCCCGCACCAGCCCCCACCGTCCGTCCAACGGGACCGCCCATGACCACCACACCCATTGAAGCCACGCCGAGCGCCGCACCGCGGCGCGCGAACCGGAAGGTCAAGCAGCCGCCGCCGCGCATCGTCATCCAGTATCCGACCCCGGCCGTCGACGGAGGCCGCTATCCCGCCAAGCGGTGCGTCGGGGACACCGTGACCGTCGAGGCCGACATCTTCCGCGACGGCCACGATCTCCTCCGGGCAGTCGTTCGCTACCGAGTCCCCAAGACAGAAGACTGGCAAGAGTCCGACATGGAGCGAATCGACGCGCACCTCGGAGGCGTCCGGTGGGCCGGCAGCTTCGACGTCGACCGCGAGGGCCGTTGGGAGTACACGGTGGAGGCGTGGACCGACGTGTTCGGTACCTGGCGCGACGAGCTCGAGCGCAAGGTCGCCGCCGGACAGCACGACCTCGCGGGCGAGCTTTCCGAGGGCGTTCTGCACCTGACGGCCGCGACGGAGGCGGCGACCGAGAAAGCTGACAAGGCGCTCATCGAGCACGCGATCAAAACCCTGGCGGACGACGAGGTCCCTGAGGCCGCCAAGCACGACGTCGCGCTCGGCCACGAGCTGTTCGCGACGATCGAGCGCATCGAGCCCCGTCACGGCGGCGTGTCCCTCCCGGAGCCGATAGCCGTCGAGGTCGACCGGCTGCGGGCGCGGTTCAGCAGCTGGTACGAGCTGTTCCCGCGTTCCTGGGGCGGTCTAAAAGGCGTTGAGCGCCAGCTGCCACACCTGGCCAAGCTCGGGTTCGACATCCTCTACCTGCCGCCGATCCACCCGATCGGCCTGACCAACCGCAAGGGCCGCAACAACTCGCTGACCGCAGGACCAAACGACCCCGGCTCGCCGTGGGCGATCGGCGACGCCACCGGCGGCCACGACGCGGTCCACCGAGGCCTCGGCACGATCGACGACCTCAAGGCCCTCACGCAGGCGGCGAAGCGACACGGGGTCGACATCGCGCTCGACTTCGCGATCCAGGCGTCCGCCGACCACCCATGGCTCCACGAGCATCCCGAGTGGTTCCACCACCGCCCGGACGGCACCCTCAAGTACGCGGAGAACCCGCCCAAGCGCTACCAGGACATCTACAACGTCAACTGGGAGTCGCCGGACTGGCGCGGCCTGTGGGACGCCCTGCTGAAGATCGTGATTCAGTGGGTCGACTGCGGCGTGACCGTGTTCCGCGTCGACAACCCCCACACGAAGCCGTTCGAGTTCTGGCGCTGGCTGATCCAGCACGTCCACGAGCACGACAGAGACGTGATCTTCCTGGCGGAGGCGTTCACCAGACGATCCGTGATGCGCCAGCTCGCCAAGATCGGCTTCACCCAGTCCTACACGTACTTCACGTGGAAGAACTCGCGCTGGGAGCTGACCGAGTACGTGTCCGAGCTCGCGCTGACCGATGAGAGCGACTACTTCCGCCCGAACTTCTTCGCTAACACCCCGGACATCTTGCACGAGTATCTCCAGCACGGCGGCCGGCCGGCGTTCGAGGCTCGGCTGATCCTCGCCGCCACGCTGAGTCCAACCTACGGCATCTATTCGGGCTTCGAGCACTACGAGAACGTCCCCGTGCGCGAGAGCTCCGAGGAGTATCTGAACTCCGAGAAGTACGAGATCAAGGCGCGCGCGCTCGACGGCCCGATGCTCCCGCTGATCCAGCGCGTCAACCAGATCCGCCGCGACAACACCGCGCTCCAAAAGCTGACCAACATCACCTTCCTCGACACGGCCAACGACGCGCTGATCGCGTACGCGAAGCAGTCGCGCAGGAACGCCGTGATCACCGTCGTCAGCATCGACCCCCACCAAGTTCAGGAGGGCCTCGCGATCGTGCCTGCCAATCTCGGTCTGCCCCCGAGCTTCACCGCACACGACCTGCTCACCGACGAGCGCTACCAGTGGCGCATCGGCCCGAACTTCGTCCGGCTCGAGCCCGGAGTCCGACAGGCGCACATCGTGCGCGTGGAGATTTAGCCCCGATGAGCGTCGGCCCCCCCACCCTCACGCACCTGATCGCGCGCGAGCGGAGCCAGATGGCTCCCACGACGACGACGACCGGACACGACCCGACGACCGACCCGCAGGTGCAGGCGCGCCAGTGGTTCGAGGCGGAGCCGTTGTGGTTCAAGCGCGCGGTGTTCTACGAGATCCACATCCGCGGCTTCTTCGACGCCAACGGCGACGGGTCGGGCGACGTCCGGGGGCTGACCGAGAAGCTCGACTACCTCCAGTGGCTCGGCATCGACTGCATCTGGCTCCTCCCCTTCTACCGCTCACCACTCAGGGACGGCGGCTACGACATCGCCGACTTCACCGCCGTTCACCCGGACTACGGAAACGTCGACGACGTGCACCAGCTGATCGAGGCGGCGCATGCGCGGCGGATCCGCGTGATCGCGGACCTCGTCATGAACCACACCTCGAGCGACCACCCGTGGTTCCAGGAGTCGCGCTCGGGTGGGCGGGGACCTGAGAACCCCAAGCGCGACTGGTACGTGTGGTCGGACACGGTCCATCGCTACGAGGACGCACGGATCATCTTCATCGACACCGAGACCTCGAACTGGACGTGGGACGACACGGCCGGCGCCTACTACTGGCACCGCTTCTTCTCCCACCAGCCCGACCTCAACTACGACAACCCCGAGGTCCAGGATGCGATGCTCGAGGTGCTCCACTTCTGGCTCGACCTCGGCCTGGACGGGTTCCGGCTCGACGCCGTGCCTTACCTGTACGAGCGCGAGGGAACGATCTGCGAGAACCTGCACGAGACGCACGCATACCTCAAACGCGTTCGCCAGGAGATCGATTCCAAATACCCCGACCGCGTCCTGCTGGCCGAGGCGAACCAGTGGCCGGCGGACGTCGTCGAGTACTTCGGCGAGGGCGACGAGTGCCACATGGCGTTCCACTTCCCGGTGATGCCGCGGATGTTTATGGCGATCCGGCGCGAGGAGGCCGTGCCGATCTACGAGATCCTCGAGGGGACCCCGACGATCCCGGACAGCTGCCAGTGGGGCCTGTTCCTGCGCAACCACGACGAGCTGACCCTCGAGATGGTCACCGACGAAGAGCGCGACTACATGTACGCCGAGTACGCCAAGGATCCGCGCATGAAGCTCAACCTCGGGATCCGGCGGCGCCTCGCGCCGCTGCTCGACAACGGCCGCGACGAGATCGAGCTGCTCCACGCGATCATGTTCTCGCTGCCCGGCTCGCCGGTGCTCTATTACGGCGACGAGATCGCGATGGGGGACAACGTGTTCCTCGGCGACCGCGACGGGGTCCGCACCCCGATGCAGTGGACGGGCGACCGCAACGGCGGCTTCAGCCGAGCGGACTTCGCGCAGCTGTACGCGCCGCCGCTGATGGACCCGGTGTACGGCTTCCAGGCGGTCAACGTCGAGGCTCAGCTCCGCACCGCCACCTCGCAGCTGCGCTGGCTGCATCGCTTCATCTCGCTGCGCAAAGAGCACCCTGTGTTCGGCTTCGGAACGTACGAGCCGATCGAGCCCTCCAACCCCCGCATCTTCGCGCACCTGCGCCGTTTCGAGGATGATCTGGTCCTGTGCGTTCACAACGTCGCCCGATCTGCCCAGGCGGTCGAGCTCGATCTCAGCGCCCACGAGGGGCGATATCCGGTGGAGTTGTTCGGCCGTTCCAGATTCCCGCGGATCGGCGAGCTGCCGTACCTGCTGACGCTCGGCCCGCGCGGCTTCTTCTGGTTCCAGCTCGTCAAGGTGGACGAGGAAGACGATGAGTGAACGCGTCCAGATCACCGCGGAGGAGATCCGCCGCGCCCTCGACGAGGAGGAGCTCCGCGAATGGGTGCAGCGCCAGCGGTGGTACGCGTCCAAGGCGCGCTCGGTCACCGGGATCGACATCGTCGAGAGCATCACGCTGCGCGACGAGCCGCTGCTCCTGCTGGCGCTCGTCCAGACCCGATTTGCCACCGGCACGCACGAGCTCTACCAGCTCCCGCTCGCCCTCCGTGCCCCGGACGCGAACGGGGCCCCGCGCGGGGAATCGATCGCGCATACCGACGAATGGACCGTGTACGACGCGCTGGCCGAGCCCACTCAGGCGCTCGAGTTGCTGCGCCGGATCGAGACCACCGACGAGATCACGACCCCTGGCGGCCACTTCAGCTTCCATCAATTCGACGGGGTGGAGCAGCGGCTATCGGATGCCACCGACGTCCGGCTGATGGGCGTCGAGCAGTCCAACTCGTCGGTCGTGTTCGACGACAGCATCGTGCTCAAGGTGTTCCGCAAGCTCGAGCCCGGCGTCAACCCCGAGCTCGAGATCCTCCGCTTCCTCACCTGGCGCGGCTTCCCCAACATCGCGCCGTTACACGGGTGGTACGACTACGAGGGGCAGGCTTTCGCCTCGACGCTTGGGGTGGCGCAGACGTTCCTGCCCGACGCGGTCGGCGGCTGGGAGCTGGCGCTCGACGAGCTGTGGTCGGCGCCCGAGATGTTCCTCGAGCGGCTTGGGAGCCTCGGCACGGTGACCGCCGAGCTGCACACGGTGCTGGCCTCGGACGCGACCGATCCCGCGTTCTCGCCGGAGGAGCCGAGCCAAGAGGCGCTGGGGCTGCTGATGGCGACGATCGACGAGGACATCGAGCGCATCTTCCTGCGCCTTCCCGACGACGAGCGGCTCGCGCCGATCGCCGGCCGGGGCCAGGATGTCCGCGAGCGCCTGGCCGCGCGCGCCCAGATCGGCGTCACCGGCCGCGTGATCCGGACGCACGGCGACTATCACCTCGGCCAGACGCTGCACACGCCCCGTGGGTGGGTGATCATCGACTTCGAAGGCGAGCCGGCCCGGCCCTTGCCGGAGCGCCGGCAGAAACGCTCGCCGCTGCGCGACGTCGCCAGCATGCTGCGGTCGTTCGCGTACGTGTGCTCCGCGGTCGAGATCCTGCGCAACCGCCGTGCCCCCGCGGACTTCGAGCAGCGCGCGCGGGAGAAGTTTCTCGAGCACTACTTCGCGGCCGTCGATCCCACACTGATGCCCGGGGGCGAGGCCGTGATCAACAACCTCCTGTCGATCTACGAGCTCGAGAAGGCGATCTACGAGCTTCGCTACGAGCTCAACAACCGCCCCGACTGGGTCTCGATCCCCGTCGCCGGCATCGGGCGGATCTTGGAGGGCGCATGACCGTCGCCACCAGTGAGCTCGATGCGCTGGTCCGCCGCGAGCATTCGAACCCGCATTCTGTCCTCGGAGCGCATCCGCAGAACGGGGGAGTCGTCGTCCGCGCCCTGCGCCCGGCCGCGAGCTCCGTGACCGTCCGCACCGACGGCCAGCCGGCCGTCAAGCTCAAGCAGATCCATCCGGGCGGGGTGTTCGAGGGCGAGATCAAAGGCGCCCAGTTGCCGCTGCGCTACCAGCTCGATATCGATTACGGCGACGCGGGCAGGTTCACGATCGACGATCCCTATGCGTTCCTGCCGACGATCGGCGAGCTCGACCAGCACCTGATCGCCGAAGGCCGTCACGAGGAGCTGTACGACAAGCTCGGCGCACACGTCCGCGTGATGGCAGACGACCCGCCGGTGACCGGCACCGCGTTCGCGGTGTGGGCGCCGTCGGCGCGCGCGGTCAGCGTCGTGGGCGACTTCAACTCGTGGGACGGGCGCCTGCACGCGATGCGCTCGATCGGGTCGACCGGGATCTGGGAGCTGTTCCTTCCGGGCGTCGGGCCCGGGACCAACTACAAGTACGAGATCCTGACCCAGGACCACCGGATCCTGCTCAAGGCCGACCCGTACGCGTTCGAGACCGAGCTGCCGCCCAAGACGGCCTCGGTCGTGTTCGAGCCCCATCACGAGTGGTCGGGCGGCGATGCCGAGTGGATGCGCGAGCGCCCGGAGGCGCCACCCGCGGTGGGGCGCCCGCTCTCGATCTACGAGGTCCATCTCGGCTCCTGGCGCCTGAACACGCTCGAGGGCAACCGCTCGCTGACCTACCTCGAGCTCGCCGATGAGCTGTCGGCGTACGTCAAGGACATGGGCTTCACCCACGTCGAGCTGATGCCGGTGATGGCGCACCCGTTCAAGGGCTCTTGGGGCTACCAGGTGACCGGCTACTTCGCCCCGACGCCGTTCTACGGCGCGCCCGACGATTTCCGCGAGTTCGTCGACCGTCTGCACCAGAACGGACTCGGGGTGATCCTCGACTGGGTACCCGCGCACTTCCCCCGCGACGAGTTCGGGCTTGCCCGGTTCGATGGGACCGCGCTGTACGAGCACGCCGACCCACGCCGCGGCGAGCACCCGGACTGGGGCACGCTTGTGTTCAACTACGGGCGCCACGAGGTCCGCAACTTCCTGATCTCCAACGCGCTGTTCTGGCTGCGCGAGTATCACGTCGACGGCATTCGCGTCGATGCGGTGGCCTCGATGCTGTACCTCGACTACTCGAGGAACCAGGGCGAGTGGGTGCCCAACCAATTCGGCGGCCGCGAGGATCTCGACGCGGTGTCGTTCCTCAAGGAGTTCAACGAGGTCATCTACGGCCGCGAGCCCGGGATCGTCTCGGCCGCCGAGGAATCGACGGCGTGGCCGGGCGTGTCGCGCCCGACCTACCTCGGCGGGCTCGGGTTCGGGTTCAAGTGGAACATGGGCTGGATGCACGACACGCTCGGCTACTTCCAGCAGGACCCGATCTACCGCCGCTTCCACCACCACGAGCTGACGTTCAGCCTGATGTATGCGTTCAGCGAGAACTTCATCCTGCCGCTGTCCCACGACGAGGTCGTGCACGGGAAGGGGTCGCTGTACTCGAAGATGGCGGGCATCGACAAGTGGCAGAAGCTCGCGAACCTGCGCGCGCTGTACGCGTACATGTGGGCGCATCCCGGCAAGAAGCTGCTGTTCATGGGCTCCGAGCTCGCGCAGGAGGCCGAGTGGAGCAACGAACGCTCGCTCGACTGGCACCTGCTCGAGCAGCCCGGCCACGCCGGCATCCAGGCGCTGGTCCGCGACCTCAACCGCCTCTACAAGGACGAGCCCGCGCTGTGGGAGGTCGACTCCGATCCGACCGGGTTCTGGTGGCTGGAGCCCAACGACGCCGACAGCAACGTGCTCGCGTTCGCCCGCGCGTCGAAGGACGCCACGCGAGTCGTCGTGTTCGCCGCGAACCTATCCCCGGTCCCGCGCGAGGGCTACCGGCTCGGGCTCCCGCGGGCGACCCGCTGGAGGGAGGCGATCAACACCGATTCGAAGTTTTACGGCGGCAGCGACGTGGGCAACCTCGGGGGCATCGAGCCTGAGCCGATTCCGTGGCACAACCAGCCGGTGTCGGCGCTCGTTACCCTGCCGCCCTTGGCTGCCGTCTGGCTCGTGCCCGAATCCCAGTGAGCTCGACGATGTCCGCGCCGACCGGGGGCGGCGTCGCCGAGTACCCGTGGGAGCGTCTGCTCGGCGCCCACCCGCACGCGGACGCGGGAGTCGAGTTCCGGGTGTGGGCGCCCCACGCGCGCGCGGTGGCGCTTCGGCTTGGCGACCACGACCTCGACCTCGAGCACGCGGGCTACGGGGTCTACGAGGCGATCGCGCCGGCTCAGGCCGGGGACGACTACTGGTTCGTCCTGGACGGGCGGCCGCTTCCGGATCCGTGCTCGCGGTGGCAGCCCGACGGCATCCGCGGTCCGTCCCGCATCGTCGATCTGCCCGGGCCCGCGCCGTTCACCCCACCCGTGACGCGCGACCTCGTGATCTACGAACTACATATTGGAACGTTCACGGACGAGGGGACATTCGATGCCGCCATCGAGCATCTGCCCGGGTTGGCGGAGCTCGGCGTCACCGCGATCGAGATCATGCCGGTGGCGGAGTTCCCCGGCCACCACGGCTGGGGCTACGACGGCGTGTACATCTCGGCCGCGCACTCGGCGTACGGGGGCCCGCACGCGCTCGCGCGATTAGTCGGGGCGGCGCACGAAGCCGGCCTGGCGGTGATCCTCGACGTCGTCTACAACCATGTCGGCGCATCGGGAACGCCGGCGCTCGAGGCGTTCGGCCCGTACTTCACCGGCAGGTACTCGACGCCGTGGGGGAGGGCGATCAACTACGACGACGCCGACTGCGACCCGGTTCGCGAATGGGTCCTGCAGAGCGCGGTCGGATGGGTCCGCGACTCCGGCTTCGACGGACTGCGGCTCGACGCGATCCACGCGATCTTCGACGCGAGCGCCGAGCACATCGTGGCCGCCGTCGCGCGCCGCGTCCACGCCGTCCGCGACGATGCCCTCGTGATCGCCGAGAGCGGGCTCAACGATCCGCGGGTGATGCGGGACCGCGCCGTCGGCGGCTGGGGTTGCGACGGGGCGTGGGCCGACGACTTCCACCACTCGGTGCGCACGCTCGTGACCGGCGAGCTCGACGGGTACTACGCTGACTTCGGGTCGGTCGCGCAGCTCGCCAAGGCCTGGCACCGTCCGTACGTGTACGACGGGAACTACTCCCGCTTCCGCCGCCACCGGTACGGCGCGCCGGCCGGCGACGTGCCGCCCGAGCGATTCGTGGTGTTCGACCAGAACCACGACCAGGTCGGGAACCGCGCCTTCGGCGACCGCCTGCCTCCCCCGGCACGCCCTCTGGCCGCGTTCTGCACGCTGCTCTCGCCGTATGTCCCGATGCTGTTCATGGGCGAGGAGTACGGCGAGAACGCGCCGTTTCAGTTCTTCTCGGACCACATCGACGAGTCGATCGCGCAGGCCACGCGCGACGGCCGCCGCGCGGAGTTCGCGTCGTTCGCCGAGTTCGCAGACGAGGAGATTCCCGACCCTCAGGATCCGGCGACGTTCGAGCGCTCGAAGCTGACGCGCCGGCGCGATCCCGAGCTCGCCGCGCTGTACGCCGACCTGATGCGCACACGCCGGCGAATGCCCCCGGGCGACGTCGACGCGATCGAGTTCGACGAGGACGCGCGGTGGCTGTGCGTTCGGCGCGGCGCATTCGAGCTGACGATGAACTTCGGCTTCGAGCCGCGCCGCGTGCCGTGCTCGGGCGAGTCCGTGGTGCTCGCGACCACCGCCGGGAGGCCCGCGCTCGGACACGGATACGTGGAGCTCGCAGCGATGTCCGCGGCGGTGATCGCTTGACCGACAACGGGGTCTGGCCGGGGCGCCCATTCCCGCTGGGCGCGGTGTGGGACGGCGGCGGGACGAACTTCACGCTGTTCTCCGAGCACGCCACCGGCGTCGAGCTGTGCCTGTTCGACGACGGCGATAACGAGACGTCCATCCCGATCACGCAGCGCACGGCGTTCAACTGGCACTGCTACGTCCCCGGCGTCGGGCCCGGGCAGCGCTACGGCTTCCGCGTTCACGGTCCGTACGCGCCGCTCGAGGGTCACCGCTTCAACCCGGCCAAGCTGCTGCTCGACCCGTACGCGAAGGCGATCGACGGCGTCGTCGACTGGGCACACGACGCCAACGTGCTGCCCTATGTCCCGACCGGTGACGAGGACGCCGACCTCGAGCCCGACGACGAGGACGACGCGGCCGCGATGCCGAAGTCGGTCGTGATCGACGACGCGTTCATCTGGGAGGGCGACCGGCCGCCGCGGGTCCCGTTCGCCGACACCGTGATCTACGAGACCCACGTCAAGGGGTTCACGATGCTCCATCCGGACGTCCGTGAGGACCTCCGGGGGACGTACGCCGGCCTCGCCTCCGAGCCCGCGATCGCCTACCTGCACCACCTCGGCGTGACCGCGATCGAGCTCTTGCCGGTGCACCACATCTCCGACGAGTCGTTCCTGGACGAGCGCGACCTTCGCAACTACTGGGGCTACAGCACGATCGGCTACCTCGCGCCGCACTCCGAGTACGCCGCCACCGGGCGCCGGGGCGAGCAGGTGCGCGAGTTCAAGGGGATGGTCAAGGCGCTGCACGGCGCCGGCATCGAGGTGATCCTCGACGTCGTCTACAACCACACGGCCGAGGGCAACCACTTGGGGCCGATGCTGTCGTTCAAGGGCGCCGACAACATCGCCTACTACCGGGTCATGCCCGACGACCCCCGGTACTACATGGACTTCACGGGCACCGGCAACTCGCTCAACCCGGTCCACCCGAGCGTGCTCCGGCTGATCATGGACTCGCTCCGCTACTGGGTGACCGAGTGCCACGTCGACGGTTTCCGGTTCGACCTGGCCTCAGCGCTCGCGCGCGAGTTCTTCGACGTCGACCGCCTGTCGGCGTTCTTCGACGTGATTCACCAGGACCCGGTCCTGTCCCAGGTCAAGCTGATCGCCGAGCCGTGGGACGTCGGCCCCGGCGGCTATCAGGTGGGCAACTTCCCGGTCCTGTGGTCGGAGTGGAACGGGGTCTACCGCGACACGATGCGTGACTACTGGCGCGGCTTCGCCACCAACGGTTCGTTCGCCGAGCGCCTGTCCGGGTCGGCCGACCTGTACGAGGCCGACGGCCGCGACCCGTTCGCGTCGATCAACTTCATCACCGCGCACGACGGCTTCACGCTGCGCGACCTCGTCTCCTACGACCACAAGCACAACGAGGCGAACCTCGAGGACAACCGCGACGGGTCAGACGACAACCGGTCGTGGAACCACGGGGTGGAGGGCGAGACCGACGACCCGGAGATCCTCGCCATGCGCTTTCGCCAGCAGCGGAACTTCCTGGTCACGCTGTTCCTCTCGCAGGGGACGCCGATGTTGCTCGGGGGCGACGAGATCGGACGCACCCAGCGCGGGAACAACAACGGCTGGTGCCAGGACAACGAGATCTCTTGGTACGACTGGAGCGAGAACCCCGAGAAGGCCAAGCTGCGCGAGTTCACGCGGCGGCTGATCCGCCTGCGCAAGGAGCACAGGGTGTTCCGCCGCAACAACTTCCTGCGCGGCCGGGAGATCAAGGGCTCCGGGCTGCCGGACGTGTGGTGGTTCCGCGCCGACGGGAACAAGATGACCCGCCGCGACTGGCAGGGTGGCGAGCACGTGCTCGGGATGTTCCTCAACGGCGGGGAGATCCTGACACCCGGTCCTCAGGGGCAGGACGTCGAGGACGATTCGTTCGTCCTGCTGTTCAACGCCGAGCCCGAGGATCGCATGGTCACGCTCCCGCGCCGCCGGTTCGGCGCGCAATGGCTGCTCGAGCTGTCGACCGCCGACCCGTCCGCCGAGGCGGGCAGCAGGCGTCACGGGGCTCGCACCGAGGTGAAGGTAGTCGCGCGGTCGGTCGTGGTCCTGAAGCGGGCCGCGTGAGCGCTCCACAGGTCGAGCTGCGGGCGACCTACCGCCTGCAGCTGTCGTCCGACTTCGGCTTCGCCGACGCGCGGGCGCTCGTCCCGTACCTGCGCGACCTCGGGATCTCGCATCTGTACCTGTCGCCGTCGTTGCAGGCCCGCCGCGGCTCCACGCACGGCTACGACGTCGTCGATCCGCGCCGCTTCTCGCGCGAGCTCGGTGGGCCCGATGAGCTGCGCGCGCTGTCCGGGAGCGCGCGGGACGCCGGCATGGGGATCGTGCTCGACGTGGTCCCTAACCACATGGCCGCCGACGATCAGAACCGCTACTGGGCCGACCCGGAGCTTCGCGCGAAGTTCTTCGACATCGAACCCGAGACCGGCGTGTATCGCCGCTTCTTCGACATCGGCGAGCTCGCGGGGGTGCGCCAGGAGGACCCGGCCGTGTTCGAGGAGACCCACGAACTCGTGATCGCGATGGTCCGAGGGGGGCTGATCGATGGGCTCCGGGTCGATCACCCCGACGGGCTCGCTGATCCCGCCGGGTATCTGGCCCGGCTGCGCGAGCACGGCGTCGAGCGAGTGTGGGTCGAGAAGATCCTCGATCCCGGGGAGCGGCTGCGCGACTGGCCGGTGTGCGGCACGGTCGGCTACGAGTTCCTCGACGACGCCTGCGCGCTGTTCGTCGATCCGGATGGCAAGCCCGGGCTGACCGCGCTCTGGGAGCAGGTGTCGGGCGATCGCCGATCGTTCGCCGAGGTCGCGCACGAGGCCAAGCTCGAGCAGGTGCTCGGTCCGTTCCGCCAAGACGTCGAGCGGCTGGCGCGCGAGCTCGGCGACCTTCCGCTGCCGGGTGGGCTCGATGCACTCGGACACGCGCTCGCGTCGCTGCCCGTGTACCGCACGTACGTCGATCCGGTCACGGGACGCGTGGATCCCCAGGATCGCCGCGCGATCGAGGCGTCGGGGATGGACCCGGAGATCGCCGCGATGCTGCTGCTCGAACGCGAGGGCCCGGCGGCGTTCGTGACGCGCTTTCAGCAGACCACGCCGGGGATCATGGCCAAGGGCGTCGAGGACACCGCGTTCTACCGCTACTGTCGGCTGATCTCGCTCAACGACGTCGGGGGCGCTCCGTCCCGGTTCGGGATCGACGTCGGGTGGTTCCACGCATCGTGCGTCGAGCGCCTCGAGCGGTTTCCGCTGAATCTGCTCACCACCCAGACCCACGACGCCAAGCGTTCGGCCGACGTCCGCGCGCGCATCGATGCACTGTCGTCGATGCCGGACGAGTGGGCCGCGCACGTCGGACGTTGGTTCGAGCTGACCGACTCCCGGCGCGACGGCGGCGCGCCCGACGACGTCGAGCGCTACTTCCTGTTCCAGACGCTGGTGGGCGCCTGGCCGATCGCCGCCGACCGGATCGAGGCCTACATGGAGAAGGCGCTCCGAGAGGCCAAGCGGAACACGAACTGGATCGAGCCGAACGCCGATTGGGAGGAGGCGGTCAGGCGCTTCGGCCGCTCGCTGTATACCGACGACGCGTTCCTGGCCGATTTCGAGCCGTTCGCGCGGCGGGTGGCGGCGGTCGGCGAGCGCGCCTCGCTCGGCCAGCTCGTGCTCAAGCTCACCGCCCCCGGGATACCCGACATGTACGAGGGCGACGAGCTCGCGTTCCGCGCGCTCGTCGATCCCGACAACCGCCGGCCGGTCGACTTCGACTGGCGCCAGGCGATGCTGCGCCGGCTGATGGGCGGCGCGCCGCCGGATGGCGAGACCCGGAAGCTGTTCGTGACGCTGCGGCTGCTCGGGCTGCGCACGCGGCGGCCCGAGCCGTTCGCGGGCACTTACGAGCCGCTCGACTCCGGCCCGTCGACCTGCGCGTTCGTGCGCGGTGGCGAGGTGCTCGTGGCCGTCGCCGTGCGGAGCGGGCCGGTCGAGGGCACGGTCGAGGCGCCACGCGGACAGTGGCGCGACGTGCTGCGAGGCGAGGAGCGCTCGTTCGGCTCCCGGACGCGGGTGCAGGACATCGTCAGCGAGCTCGGGATCGCCGTGTTCGAGCGCCTTTAGCGCGCCCCTCAGTCGAGCTCGCGCAGCCGGTCGTCGTGGTCGAGGTCGCGGCAATCGCGACACGAATTGGTGTCACGATGCGCGGGGAACCGGTAGGGTCCGCGCCCGGCTATGCGTGTCCTGCTCATCTCCTGGGAGTACCCGCCGGTCATCGAGGGCGGGCTCAGCCGCCACGTCCGCAAGCTGTCCGAGCAGCTGGTCCGTGACGGCGTCGAGGTGCACGTGCTCACGCGCGGCGGCGGCCGCCTCCCGGCCGAGGCCGACCAGCACGGGGTGATCGTGCACCGGGTCCGGGTGGGTGGGAGGGAGGGTGGGCGGGGAGCTCAGTTTCCCAAGGACCCAAGCGCGTTCGTCCGCTGGGTGGACGCGATGAACGGCCACATGCACGCGCGGGCCGCAGATTTGTGCGACCGGATCGAGGTCGATCTCGTGCACTCGCACGACTGGCTCGTCGCCGACGCCGCCCAGCTCGCGGCCCGGGAGATCGATCGGCCGTGGCTCGTGACCGTCCACGCCACCGAGTACGGCCGCCACCAGGGCTGGGTCCAGAACCACCCGCAGTCCCACATCCACGCCGCCGAGCGCGCGATGGTACGCCGCGCCGATCACGTGATCACGTGCTCGCGGTACATGCGGGTACACGTCGCCAACGTGTTCGGCGTCCGGCCTTCGAAGATCACCGCGATTCCGAACGGCGTCGACCCGCGGGATCTGGAGCCGATCGAACCCGACCTGCCGGTCTTGCGAGCACGCTATGCGGACCCCGGCGAGTTGCTCGTGCTGCTCGTCGGCCGCCTCGTCTACGAGAAGGGCTTCCACCTCGCGCTCGACGCGCTCGCCCCGATCCTGCGCCGGGGCCGCGGCGTCCGCTTCGTCGTCGCCGGCACGGGCATGGCCGAGGCCGAGCTCAAGCGGCAGGCGAAGAAACTCGGGCTGGCCGGACGCGGCTTATTCCTCGGCTGGATCGGGGACGACATGCTCCACTCGCTCTACCGCGTGTCCGATCTGTGCATCGTCCCGTCGATCTACGAGCCATTCGGCCTGGTGGCGCTCGAGGCGATGGCCTCCGGATGCCTGTGCGTGGTCGCCGACACCGGTGGCCTGCGCGAGGTCGTGCCGGTCGAGGGCACGGTCGGCCTGCGGTTCCCCTCGCGCGACGCCACCGCGCTCCGCGGCGTGCTCGAGCGCGTCCTGACCGACGACGCCGAGCGCGCTCAGCTGGTCGCCGAGGCGCGCGAGCACGTGCTGCGGTTCGACTGGGCCGAGGTGGCCCGGCGGACGGCCGAGGTCTATGGCGTGCTCGTGGGGGCGACATCGCGGGCCCGCTGACGACGCAGCGGGCGCCGGCAATCGCGCCGCGGATCCCATGCCGCGCGGTGTTCCTCGATGCCGGCGGGGTGATCGTTCTCCCGCACCGCGACCTCATAGCCGCCGCCCTGCGCGGCATCGGGATCGAAATCGACCCGACCGCAGTTCCGCATGCCCACTACCGCGCGGTCCGCGCCTTCGACCGCGCCGGCGCTTCCGACCCAACTTATGTGCGCGCGTTCCCCTCCGAGCTTGGAATCGAGACCGGCAGGACAGCGGACGCGCTCGACGCGCTCGCGGAGCTCGCCGACCGCAGCCGCTCCGGCCAGATCCTTTGGAGCGAGCCGACGCCGGGGGCACTCGCCACGATCGCCGCGCTCCGCCGGCGCGGACTCCCGGTCGTGATCGTCACGAACTCCGACGGCCACGCCGAGGCGAACCTGCGCGACTGCGGGATCCCCGACGATGTTCCCGTGATCGACTCGGAGGTCGTCGGCGCATCCAAGCCCGACGCCCGCATCTTCGAAGCCGCGCTGCACCGAGCCGGCGCCGGCGTCCGCGCCACCGACGTCGTCCACGTCGGCGACACGCTGTCCGCCGACGTAGCCGGCGCCCGCGCCGCCGGCATCACCCCGATCCACTTCGACCCGCTCCGGGCCTGCCGGGCACGCGACCACCGCCACATCCGAACGCTGCCGGGGCTGTGGCGGCACTTGGTGGCGGTGACATAGGCCCTTTGGGAAGAAACGTCCACGATGCCGACGTTTCTTCCCAAACGGTCCGCTGCACCCGGCGAATCGCGCCCCAAGAAACGACCGAGGGCCCGGCGCAATCGCCGGGCCCTCGAAAAGCGTCTGCTTGTCAGCAGCGAATTACATCATCCCCGACATGTCGGGCATGCCACCGCCGCCACCGCCGTGGCCATCCTTCTCCGGCACCTCGGCGACGATCGCCTCGGTCGTGAGGATGTTCTTGGCGATCGACGCGGCGTTCTGGAGCGCCGAGCGCGTGACCATCGCCGGGTCGATGATGCCCTCCTTGACCAGGTCGACGATCTCGCCGTTGGCCGCGTTCAGGCCCTGACCCTTCTTGGCCTTGCGGACGTCGTTGACCACGACCGAGCCCTCGAGCCCGGCGTTCTCGGCGATCTGCCGCATCGGCTCCTCGAGCGCGCGACGCACGATCCGCGCGCCGGTCCGCTCGTCGGGATCCTCGAACGAGTCGAGGTCGAGCGCGTCCTGAGCGGCCAGCAGTGCGACGCCGCCACCGGGCACAATGCCCTCCTCGAGCGCGGCGCGCGTGGCCTGCAGCGCGTCCTCGACTCGATGCTTCTTCTCCTTCATCTCGGTCTCGGTGGCCGCGCCGACCTTGACCACCGCGACGCCGCCGGACAGCTTCGCGAGACGCTCCTGGAGCTTCTCCTTGTCGAAGTCCGAATCGGTGTTCTCGATCTCGGTCTTGATCTGGTTGATCCGGCCCTTGATCGCGTCGCTCTCGCCGGCGCCATCGACGATCGTGGTCGTGTCCTTGGCGATGACCACGCGACGAGCGCGGCCGAGCTGCGAGATCTGCGTGTTCTCGAGCTTGAGGCCCATCTCCTCGGTGATCACCTCGCCGCCGGTGAGGATCGCGATGTCCTCGAGCATGCGCTTACGGCGATCGCCGAAGCCCGGAGCCTTGACCGACACGCCGGTGAAGGTGCCGCGCAGCTTGTTGACCACGAGCGTCGCGAGCGACTCGCCCTCGACGTCCTCGGCGATGATCAGCAGCGGCTTGCCCGACTGGATCGTCTGCTCGAGCACGGGCAGCAGATCGCGGACCGAGCCGATCTTCTGATTGGCGATCAGGATGTAGGGGTCCTCGAGGACTGCCTCCATCCGCTCCTGGTCGGTGACCATGTACGGCGAGATGTAGCCCTTGTCGAACTGCATGCCCTCGGTGAACTCGAGGTCCATGCCGAACGTCTGGCCCTCCTCGACGTTGACCACGCCGTCCTTGCCGACCTTCTCGATCGCGTCGGCGATCACGTCGCCGATCTCTTCGTCGCCGGCGGAGATCGTCGCCACGCGGGCGATCTGATCCTTGCCGGAGATCTCGGTCGACTGCGCCTCGATGTTCTTGACGACGTCCTCGACGGCCTTCTCGATGCCGCGCTTGAGACCAAGCGGGTTCGCGCCGGCGGCGACGTTCTTGAGGCCCTCGCGCACGATCGACTGCGCGAGCACGGTCGCCGTCGTCGTGCCGTCACCGGCCACGTCGTTGGTGGCCGTGGCGACCTCGCGCACGAGCTGTGCGCCCTGATTCTGGAAGACGTCCTCGACCTCGATCTCGCGCGCGATCGTCACACCGTCGTTGGTGATCGTGGGCGCGCCGAACTTCTTGTCGAGGACCACGTAGCGGCCCTT
Organism: uncultured Solirubrobacterales bacterium; assembly: GCA_963796575.1. GTDB lineage: Bacteria > Actinomycetota > Thermoleophilia > Solirubrobacterales > Solirubrobacteraceae > Palsa-465. The sequence goes on from CAWCMG010000030.1 coordinate 39,811, forward strand.
GGGGCCGAGCGTGACCTTGACGGCGTTGGCTACCGCATCGACGCCCTGTTCGAGCGCCTTACGGGCCTCCGCCTCGTACTTCAGTTCCTTGTGTGCCATTTCTTGTTCGGTTCTCCTGGAAGGGGGTTACGACTGGACCTTGGCCAGCACGTCGGACTCGCGGAGGACGAGGAGCTCCTCGCCGTCCACCTTGATCTCGGTACCGCCGTACTTGCTGTAGAGGACCTCGTCGCCTTCTGCGACGTCGAGCGGAGTCCGCTTGCCGGTGTCTTCGTTGACCTTCCCGTCGCCGACCGCGAGAACCTTGCCCTTCTGGGGCTTCTCCTTGGCCGTATCGGGCAGGACGATGCCACTGGCGGTCGTCTCCTCTTCCTCGATCGCCCGCACGATCAACCGATCGCCGAGGGGCTTGAGCTTCATGTGATGCAACCTCCGGTTGGAAGGGAATGAGCCGGTGTTTAGCCTTTGGCACTCCTCCCACGAGAGTGCCAACGAGGAATATAGCTTCTTCCCGAGGCGTTTCAAGGGCTTTCTTGGCACTCGGCTAACGAGAGTGCCAATTGGCCTCGCTGGGGAATCCGGCGCGACACCGGTCGGAGCTCGAAATCTGCGTCGGCCGGATTCCGCAAGCTCGGCGTCCATGGGGCCGTTTCGCCGGGCATCCATGCCCGGCGGCGCGATGCGGACCCGCGCTCACCCCACTGCTCGCCGATTGATCCCAGCGCCAACGGACGGTCAGGCCCCGGATCGCCGGCATCGAGAGATCTGACACGGCCCTCGGGACAGATCGCCGGCATCGAGAGATCTGACACGGCGGTGGCCGAGGCTTCACGTCCCGCCGGCTCGGAGCCGATGCTCCGGACCCCGCGCAACCGACCGGCCGGGTCCGCCGCCCGTCGGCCGTCGGCAGCGTCAGTTCCGCGCGGCGCCCAACCCGTGCATCCGGTCGCGCAGCTCCGGCGGGTTTTCGATGATCTGAGAGAAGCGGACGACGGTCACCGTGTCGTCCATCGACACCTTGCGACCGTAGATCTGCTCAAGGAAGTGGATCATCTCGTCGACGCGCCGGAACTCCGGGTTGTCGTGCTCGATGTCGCGAGGGGACAGGTCACGGACCCTTTTGACTTCGACCTGGTCGATTACGGCGTTGAAGATCTTCTCGCGCGGAGAGTGCTGATAGCCGATGGTCACGAGCACGCAGTCGTTCTTGCGGTACTTGTGTGACTTGTCGCCGAGGCGGATGGTCGCGGTCTTGCGGCCACGGCGAAGCTGGTCGGCGAAGACCGACGAGTAGAAGTTGAGGACGCGCACGGCGCCAGCCTACCGATCCGAGGACAAACGCGACAATGCGCGGCGCACGATTTCGCGCTCGCCGGGGTAAGTGAGCGCCTTGGCGGCCTCCTCGAGCGGCATCCAGCGCGCGTCCTCGATCTCGTGATCGTGGTCCTCCAGGCGTCCGGACCGGTACTCGAACAGGTAGAAGGCAACGCGCTTGGCGCGGCGCCGGCCGCGCCGCTCATAGCTGTACTCCACGTCACCGAGCTTGTCGATCATCTCCGCGGTGACGCCGGTCTCCTCGGTCACCTCGCGCGTGGCGGCCGCCTCGGGGGTCTCACCTTCGTCGAGATGGCCCTTGGGGAGCGCCAGCACTCGCCGGCGGTTCGCATCGCGCTTGACCGGCACGATCACGATCACCTCGTGGTTGTGGACCACGGCTCCCCCCGCCGAAAGTTCGATCTCAGGTTCCGGGCTAGTAGACGTATCGCCCGAGTGCATCCGGGTCATGAACGGTGAGCTTTCCCCGTCCCTGACTAATTATTCCTGCACGTTCGAGCACGGCGAGGAAGCGGCTAGCCGATTCGCGTGAGGAACCCGCCAGCTGGGCGATCTCTGCCTGGGTCGATGTGATCACCACATCACCCTCGGTTTGGCCTTCCGCGCGGGCGGTCGACACCAGCTCTGCGAGCACGGCGGCCACCCGGCTCTGCACCGTTTGGAACGACTGACGAGCGAGGCGCTCGTTGGTCTCGCGCAGCCTGCGCCCGAGCGCCTCTATCAGCTTCACCGAGATGTCCGGATACTCGCGCAGCAGCCGGTGCATGTCCGCGCTGAGAATCGCGATCGCGTCGGTCCCTTCGATCGACTCGACCGTCGCCGAGCGCCGCTCTCCGTCGAGCATCGCCATCTCGCCGAAGATGTCACCCGGGCCGAAGTGAGCGAGCGTGATCGAGCGGCCGTCCGGATGCTCGCGCACCGCGCGGGCGCGACCGGAGCGGACGACGTAACACGTGCTCCCTTCGTCGCCTTCCTTGAACACGACCTCGCCCGCCTCGAACCGGCGGGGCACCGCCACCTGCGCCACGCGCTCGAGCTCCTCGGTCGAAAGCGCCGAGAAGACCGGGACGCGGTGCAGCAGCGCGATCGTGTCCTCGCTGCTCAAAGGCATCGTGGCATGGATACCACACGCCCACCCGGCCAAGGCGTTTGCGACCGGATCAGACCGAGTCGAGCGCCTGCTCGCGGCGCCGGCGCTTCAGCGCCGAGGCGACCCACCACCCGAGCGCGACGACCAGGGCGACCGGCGTGAGTGCCGCGATCGCGATCAGGGCCACGCCCGCCGCCACCATCAGCACGCGCCCGGCGTCGTGGGCGGCGCGGCCGAGAGTGAAGCCGCCACCGCCATGCGAGACGGGCGCCGCCACGGGCTTGGCCTGGACCGTGACGTACACCTCGCTGTAGTTCACCTGATGGTTGAGGCGGTTGACCGTGGCCTGATCGCTCGAGATCGACGCCTCGGCGTCGTGGATCTGAGCGTTGAGGCTGTTGACCTGCTCGGTCGTGGTCGCGTTCGCGAGTTGCTTGAGCAGCGATGTCCTCAACGCCCGCGCGTCGCCCAGCGCGCGGGTCGCCGCCCCGTACTGGTCGGTGATGTCCTGGCTCGAGTCGGTGCGCGAGACGACCTGCGCGTAGTTGAGCGACGACAGCTGGCTCATCGTCTGGCCGAGTGCGGCGCTCGGCAAGCTGAGCTGGAAGTTGGCGGCGCCGCCGGGTCCACCCTGCGTGACCGACGAGTTCTCGACGATCCCGTTCGCCTGACCGACGACGTTGTAGATCTCCTGCGCCACGTCGTCGATCCGGTTAGGGGAGGCGGTCAGGTTGAGCTGCGCCCCCTGAACGACCTTGCGACCGGTCGTCGGCGGCTGGATCGTAGGGGCGGACGTGCTCGAGGAGGCTGACCCGAACGCGGGCGACCCCGACGCGGATGATCCCGTTGACGAATTGGTGGGCGGCACCAGCGCGGGCTGCGCCTTCGAGGCCCTCGACGGCGCCCGCGCCGCGGTCGACGCCGCAGATCCCGGGCCGGCCGACCCCGCGCTGCTCGACGCAGCGGCCGAGGTCACGCTCTCTGAGGCCGACGATGACGCCCCCACCGACGCGCCGTGGCCGCCCCCCGCCACGACGACGATCGCGACGATCAGCGCCACGCCCGCGGCGACCGCCCCGGCCGCCTCCCAGAAGCGCGCGTACCGGCGGCGCCGCGGACGATCCTTCGCCATGGCGGCGAACCGCCGCTCGACCTTCTGATCCATCGACTGAGCGAATGCCGGCGGAACCTGCGGCCTGTCGGACGCCAGCAGCAGGGCGATCTCGGCTACTTCCGCGTACCGGCCGTCGACCGGCTCGCCCGCCAGCGTGGCGTCGATCGCATCCAGCGTGGCGGTGATCTCGGGATCGATCGGATCTTGGTCAAGCAGTGGCATTACAGGCCTTCCGGAGCTTTTCCATCGTGCGGTACAGCAGGGTGCCGGCGTTCGACTCGCTGATCCCGAGCACGCGGGCGAGCTCGCCGTTGGACATCCCGGCGTGGAACTTCAGGGCGATGATCTCCCGCTCCCGGGCGGGCAGCTTCGCCAGCGCGGTCTGGACTGCGGTCCGGCGGAGCGCAACCTCGGCGCCGTCGTCCATGTCCCGCTCGGGAGCGTCCTCGGGGTCGGTCACGAGCGCCGCGACCCGCGTCCGCCGGCGAATCTCATCCAGCGCCGCGTTGCGAGCGATACCGAACAGCCATGCCCGCTCCTCACCGCGGCGTCGATCGAACGTCCGCCGGCGCCGGTAGGCGCGCTCGAACGCGAGCGCGGTCACATCCTCGGCGGCGGCCGGATCCCGCAGCAGCGTCGACACGTATGCGTACACGTCGTCGCGGCTCGATCGGTACAGAGACTCGAACCGCTCCCACGAGGTGTCCCTGGTCTGAGAGGCCGGCGCCGTCAAGGTCTCGCTCACACCCTCACTACGCGCAGACGAGGGATCCATCACACGTCCGGTCGCGCCGCTAGCTCACGCCAGTGCCCCGAACAGCCGCGGGTCGTTCGTGATCACGCCGGTGACGCCGAGCGCGTTCAGCGCCCGTATGCGCGGCAGTTCGTCGACCGTCCACACGTACACCTCTCCGCCCGCGCCCCGGACGCGGCGCACGAGCCGCGGCGTCACCAGGCGCCAGTGCACCATCAGCGCGTCGCAGCGATGCGCCCGGATCGCGTGGGCGGCCCGCCAGGGGAGTACGAACCGGAACACCTGCAGCGCCACGAACGCCGGCAACCGCGTCGCGCGCGAGCGGAACGGATCCCGCGTGAGCTTGGGCACCGACCAACCGAGCCTCACGGTCGGATCGGCGGCTCGCAGCACCTGCAGGCTCTCTCGATACTGGGTGGCGATCAGCGCCCGGTCGAGGACCTGATGGGCGCGGAGCGCGTCGAGCACCCGGAGCTCGTAGCCGGGGAGCTTGAGGTCGACGTCGAGTTCGACCCCCGAGAACCGATCGCCGGCGAGATAGGCGAGCGTCTCCTCGAGCGTCAGCGGCGCGCGGGCACCCGCGTCCTCGTAATCATGCGCCACGATCAGCCGATCGCCGTCGCGCTCGGGCAGGACGTCGAACTCGATCATGTCGACGCCGGCCTCGAGCGCTGCGTCGAAGCTCGCGTAGGTGTTGCCGGGCGCGAGCAGATCGGCGCCCTTGTGCCCTACCCGGCGGAGTCGAGATCTCAGCTCTGGCATCCCGGACACCAGTATGTCGTCCGGTTCGCGTCCCCCTGCCCGCGTGAGGTGATCCGACCCCCGCACCGGGGGCACGGGCGGCCCGCGTGCCCGTACACGCGCGCGCCTATCGCTCGCGGCCCCTCGATCGCCGATCGCATCATTCGTGGTCTGACCGCGTCGATGATCGCCACTACCTCGCGGTCGTCCACACTCCCGAGCGCCCGCCACGGGTCGACCCCCGCCTCCCAGCACCCCTCTGCCTTCCAGATGTTGCCGATGCCGGCGACGTTCCGCTGATCGAGCAGCGCGTCCCCGAGCCGTCGCGTCTGATCGTCCTCGCGTAGCCGCCGCAGGAACCGCGCTCGGTCGAACTCGTCAGCGAGCACATCGGGTCCGAGCGCGGCCAAACGCTGATCAAACCGCGTCCGCCCCTCGGTCATCAGCTCGAGCAGCGGCCCGTCGAACTCGACGACCTCATGATCGCCCACGCGGAACACGATCCACGCTCGCCGCCCCGAACGGGAGGGGCGGGATCCAATTTGACCCGGCCCGTACACGGCCCACACGCCGACCATCCCGAGATGCGAGTGCAGCACGAGGTCGCCATCGAACCGCAGAAACAGATGCTTGCCGTGGGTGTCGATTCTGCGGACCGCGCGGCCCTCCAGACGCGATGGCCACCGGTCGAGCGCGTGCCGCGGCTGCGGGGTCAGGATCTCGTCGGGCACCCGGCCCTCGAGCACCGGGCGCATGCGGTTGGCCGCGTAGGCAATCGTGTCGCCCTCGGGCACCGTTTCCGCTCCGCTCAGCCGCTCATGCGCTCAGCGTCAGGCGGCGCGGCCCCTGCTGGAAGCCGAGCGCCACCAACGCCGGGCCGAGCGTCGAGTCGATCGCGGACTCGCCGTCAACCTTCTCGAGCGCAATCCGCTTGATGCGACCAGCCCGTACCTGCTCGACGAGGGCCACCAGCGCCGGCTCGAGCCGCGGATCGTCGGCGCTCACGAGTGTCTGCAGCGCGCGCCCGCCACGCTCGACGTAGAGGACCGGCTCGCCCCCGGCGAGCACGACGTAGGCGCCGGGCACGCGCGCGGGCCGCCGCGCGACGTCATCGGGACGATCGGGACGCGCCGGCCACACCAGCGCCGCGCCGTACGGCTGCGCGGGGTCGACCGCGGCCAGCACGACCGGGGACTCCTCGTCGGCGTCCACGGCACGCAGCCGCTCGACCGCGCCCGGCAACGCGAACTGGGCACCACCGAGTCCCTCGACGAAGTATCCGCGGCGCGCAACCCCCAAAGTCTCGAGCTGCGACAGCTCGGGGTAGATCGCCGAGAACCCGCCCGGCACGCCCTCGGCCCGCACCTGCTCGCGGGTCAGGATCCCGTACCGCTCGAGCATCAGCTCGGCCAGCGCGCGCCGCCGCGCCGCCGGGTCGACCGCGCCGCGGAACAGCGGCTCGGTCAGTGACCAGCGCCCCTGAACCTGCGCCGAGGCGCCCGCGCCGCGCCGGCGCGCGGCGAACCGACCCGGCTGCGCGGCGCTCCGGACTCGCTCGCGCTGGGCCCGGGCCAGAGTCAGCCGCGGCGCGCGCAACGGCGCAAAAGCATCGTTGGTCGCCTCCCCGGCCCACGCCAGATCCCACAGCGCCTCCTGGAGCTCCTCCGGCGCGAGGTCGACGTCGACGAGCAGGTCCGTGAAGAAGCACGCCCCGGCGGCCAGCCGCGCGCGGACCGCGTCGTGCGCCGGCGAGTCCGATGGAATCGCGCCCTTCTGCGGGGGAGGGCCGAGCACCGGCAGGTCCTCGCGGAAGTACAGCCCGACCCGGCCGGATGAGCGCCCGAGCGCGCCGGCGCCGATCCACACGAGCTCGCCACTCGCGCACAGCTGATCGATCCACGCCGGCGAGTACGCGCCGGCGCGACGCGGCAGGACGTCGCGCTCCCACACCTCCGCCGGCACCGCCAACCCCTGGAGAGGGACCAGCACCTCGCGCAGCCGGTCGACGCCGGCGCCCGTCGGCGGATAACGGTCGACTCCCTGCCACGCCGGCAGGAAGCGCGCCAGCGCGCGGGGGTCGACCGGCTCGACCTCCTTGCGCAGCACCGCCAGCGAGGCCCGGCGCAGCCGCCGCAGGACCTCAGGGTCGCACCATTCGCGCTCGCTCCCGCCGGGCCGCAGCTCGCCTCGTACCAACTCGCCGGAACGCTCGAGGCCGCCGAGGACCGCCGAGCAATCGACACCGTAGCGCGCGCGCAAATCGTCGGCAGTGAACGGGCCGTGCGTCGCCGCGTAGCGCCGGACCAGGCGCGTGAGCGCATCGGGCACGTCCTCGAGGAACGCCGCCGGCAACCCGCCCGGGGGCGCCGCCCCGAGTGCATCGCGATAGAGCCCGGCGTCGGCGGCATCGATCCAGCGCTCCTCGCCGGCGAGCCGGACGGTGATCGCGCGGCGCTCGCGCCGGAGCTCCTCGAGCATCGCCGCCGCGCCGAGCCCGTTGACCACGCGCAGCTCCGCCTCGGCGGCCGTCAGGTCCCCGACGCCCCGGAGAACGTCGTGCAGGCCGTCGCGGCTCGTGGCCTGGCGCATCTCCGAGCGGAACTGAAGGTCGTCCTCGACCTGCTCCAAGGCTCCCGGGTCGATCAGGTCGCGCAGCTCCTCCTGCCCGAGCAGCTCGCGCAGCAGCTCGCGGTCGAGCGACAGCGCCGCCGCCCGGCGCTCCGCGTTCGGCGTGTCGCCCTCGTACATGTACGTCGCCACGTAGTCGAACAGCAGCGAGGACGCGAACGGCGACGCGGTCGCGGTCTCTACCTCGACCAGCGTCAGCTCGCGGCGGTGAAGCGCGGTCAGCAGCTCGACGAGCCCCGGCACGTCGAGCACGTCGCGCAGGCACTCCCGGTAGGTCTCGAGAATGATCGGAAATTCTCCGTACTTCTTCGCGACCTCGAGCAGCGACTGAGACTTGAGCCGTTGCTGCCACAGCGGCGTCCGCTTGCCCGGCCGCGCGCGAGGGATCAGCAGCGCGCGAGCAGCGTTCTCGCGGAAGCGCGCGCCGAACAAAGCACTGGCGGCGAGCTCGGCGACAACGGCGTCCTCGACCTCATCGGGCTCGAGCATGACGAGGTCAGCGCCAGGCGGCTCCTCGGCGTCGGGCAGATGGACGATGATCCCGTCGTCCGACCAAATCGCGTCGGACTCGAGCCCGAGCTGGTCCCGGATTCGCGCGCTCAGCGCCAGCCCCCACGCCGCGTGGACCCGCCCGCCGAAGGGGCTCAATACACAAAGGCGCCAGTCCCCGATCTCGTCGCGGAATCGCTCGACCACGATCGCCCGGTCGGACGGGACCACGCGCGTCGCCTGCTGCTGCTCGCGCAGGAACTCGATCAGGTTGCTCGCGGCTCGCGCGTCCAGGTCGTACTTGCTCTCGAGAACCTCGGCCGGTTGCTCCACGGCCCAGCGGGAAAAGGCGCCGATGGCTTCCCCGAGCTCCTTCGGACGGCCGATGCCGTCGCCTCTCCAGAACGGGACGGCGCCCGGGAGGCCCGGCGCCGGCGTGACGATCACGCGGTCGCGGCCGATCTCCTCGATCCGCCAGGTGCTCGCCCCGAGCAGGAACGTCTGGCCCGGACGGGCCTCGTACACCATCTCCTCGTCGAGCTCGCCGACACGCCGGCCGTCGGGCAGCGTTACCAAGTACAGACCGCGGTCGGGGATCGTCCCGGCGTTGGTCACCGCGAGTTGCCGGGCACCCGGCCGAGCCCTGATCGTGCCCTTCACGCGATCCCAGACAATCCGGGGACGCAGCTCCGAGAACTCCGAGCTCGGATAGCGGCCGTCGAGCATGTCGAGCACGTTCTCGAGCTGGGTGCGGCTGAGCTCCGCGTACGAGTGCGTCCGCGTGACCAGCGCGTGGAGGTCGTCGACCGGAACCGGCCGGTCCTCGGGCGCGGCGGCCGCGATCGCCACGATCTGCTGCGCGAGCACGTCAAGCGCGTTCCGCGGGACCACGGTGGTCTCGATCTCGCCGTCCCGCATCCGGCGCGCGACGACCGCACACTCGAGCAGGTCGGCGCGGAACTTCGGGAAGATGCGGCCGCGGCTGACGTCGCCGACCGAATGGCCGGCCCGGCCGATCCGCTGCAGTCCGCGCGCCACCGATTTGGGCGACTCGACCTGAATCACGAGGTCGACGGCGCCCATGTCGATCCCAAGCTCGAGCGATGAGGTGGCCACCAGGCACGGCAGCTCGCCGGCCTTCAGCATCTCCTCGACGACGAGCCGCTCCTCTCGCGCCAGAGAGCCGTGGTGGGCGCGCGCGATCTCGTGCTCGGCCAGCTCGTTCAGCCGCAGCGCGAGCCGCTCGGCCGCGCGGCGGTTGTTGACGAACAGGATCGTAGAGCGATGCGCGTTGACGAGCTCGACCAGCTCGGGATAGATCGCCGGCCAGATCGACCGGCGCGTCGCCTCGGAGCCGCCGACGAGTGGATCGAGGTCCGGTGCGGGCGTGGCATCGGGCTCGACCATCGACTCGACCGGCACCATGATCTGGAGGTCGAGCTCCTTGCGGATCCCGGTGTCGACGATCCGGCACGTGCGCGTCGGCCCGACCATGAACCGGCCGATCTCCTCGAGCGGCTTCTGCGTCGCCGACAGCCCGATCCGCTGGACCTCGCGCCCGGCCGCGGCGCTCAGCCGCTCGAGCGTGAGCGCCAGGTGGGCGCCGCGCTTGGTCGACGCCACCGCGTGGATCTCGTCGACGATGCACGACTCAGTGCCGGCGAACAGCTCCTGGGCCCGCCCGGTCAGCATCAGGTACAGCGACTCGGGCGTCGTGATCAGGATGTCGGGCGGCTCGCGCAGCATCGCCTGTCGCTCGCGCTGCGGCGTGTCCCCGGTGCGCACCGCGACCTTCAGGTCTGCGCCGATCCCGCGCAACGGCACGCGGAGGTTGCGGTCGATGTCGTAGGACAGCGCCTTCAGCGGCGACACGTACACGAGGCCGATGTGCCGGCCACCCGACCCCGCGCGCCCCTCCTCCGCGCCACCGGGCTCCGCGCGCCCCTCCTCCGCGCCACCGGGCTCCGCGTGCCCCTCCTCCCCGCCACCGGGCTCCGCGCGCCCCTCCTCTCCGCCACCGGGCTCCGCGTGCCCCTCCTCCCCGCCACCGGGCTCCGCGTGCCCCTCCTCCCCGCCACCGGGCTCCGCGTGCCCCTCCTCCCCGGCTGGCTGGCTGGCCAACCGATCAATCGCCCACAGGAACGCGGCCAGCGTCTTCCCCGAACCGGTAGGGGCCGAGATCAGGACGTGCTCACCCGACGCGATCGCCGGCCACGCCTGCGACTGCGCCGGCGTCGGCGCGGTGAACGCAGCCTTGAACCAATCGCGGGTGCGCGGACTGAACTGCTCGAGCGACACGGTCAGCCGAGCGTAGCGAGCCGGGACCCTGGGTTTCGGCGATCTAGGACCGTTTCTGACCGCGGCTGCCAGCTACCCCGCGAGCTCCTTCGCCCGCTCGAACACCGCGTCGATCATCGGCTCGGTCAGCTTCCCCGTGAACGTGTTCTGCTGGCTGGGGTGGTAGCAGCCGAGCAACGTGAACCGGGGAATTTCGGCGGTGGCGCCTTGGCCAATTTCGGCGGTGGCGCCGTGCCCGAACTTCGGCCGCGGACGCGGCATCGCGACCTCGCGCGCCGCCAGCACTCGGAGCGTCGCGTCCCACGCGAACGACCCCAGCGTCACGATCGCCCGGACCGATTCGAGCAGCCCGATCTCCCGCACCAGATACGGCAGGCAGTTGTCGCGCTCGGCCGGCATCGGCTTGTTGGCCGGCGGCGCGCACCGGACGGCGGCGGCGATGTAGCACCCGCTCAGGCGCAACCCATCGTCTCGCGACACCGATGTCGGCTGGTTGGCGAACCCGGTCCGGTACAGCGACCCGAACAGCCAGTCCCCCGAGCGGTCTCCCGTGAAGATCCGGCCCGTGCGGTTCCCCCCATGGGCGGCCGGCGCGAGCCCGATCACGAGCACGGCGGCGTCCGGGTCGCCGAACCCGGGGAGCGGCTTTCCCCAGTAATCCTCGGAGGCGAACGACGCGCGCTTGACCCGCGCCACCTCCTCTCGCCACGCCACGAGCCGCGGGCACCGCCGGCAGGCGATCACCTCCCGGTCGAGCTCGCGGAGGCCCGCGTCGTTCAAGCCTTCAGCGCCCGCCCGTAATGCCGCTCGTAGTACTCGCGGTACGCGCCCGAGCGGATCGGCTCCCACCACCAACCGTTCTCGCGATACCACTCGACGGTCCGCGCCAGCCCCTCCTCGAAGCGCACCTGCGCCCGCCACCCGAGCGCCCCGAGCTTCTCCGACGACAGCGAGTAGCGCCGGTCATGCCCCGGCCGGTCGGTCACGAACTCGATCAACCCCTGATCGCGACCGGTCAGCTCGATGATCTTCGTCACCACGGCCATGTTGTCGCACTCGTCCGGCCCGCCGCAGTTGTACACCTCCCCCGGCGCGCCATGGGCCAACGCGTGCCCGATCCCCCGGGCGAAGTCCTCCACGAACAGCCAGTTCCGTACGTTCTTCCCGTCGCCGTACACCGGCAACCGGTCACCCGCCAGCGCGTTGAGGATCATCAGCGGAATCAGCTTCTCCGGATACTGATGCGGCCCGTAGTTGTTCGACCCCCGGCAGATCACGGTCTCCAGGCCGTACGTGTGGAAATAGCTCGAGACGAGCAGATCCGCGCCTGTCTTCGTCGCGCTGTACGGACTGGAGGGCTGAAGCGGCGAGGACTCGGTGAACGACCCCTCCTCAATCGACCCGTACACCTCGTCCGTCGACACCTGCAGATAGCGGACCCCCCGCTCGCGCGCCGCCTCCAACAGCACGTGCGTGCCCTGCATGTTCGTCACGATGAACCCCTCCGGATCGGCGATCGACCGATCTACGTGGGTCTCCGCCGCGAAGTTCACCACCGCGTCACAGGGTGGGTGGGTCCCAATCGCCTCGGCCACCGCGGCCGGATCCTCGATCGCGCCCTGCAGGAACCGTATGTCCGCCTCGACCTCCTGCAGGTTCTCGCGCCGCCCGGCGTACGTCAGCTTGTCGAGCACCGTCACCTCGTCACCGTGCACGCGCACCCGCTCGCGCACGAACGTCGACCCGATGAACCCGGCGCCACCGCAGACCAGCAGCTTCATCTGGCGTTCACCGCCCGGGTCAAGGCCATGTACTCGGCCAGGCCACGTCGCCAGTCCGGTAGGACCGGGGCGTCGCGTTCGCTCCGCAGGGCGCTGTTGGCCGGTCGCGTCGCGGGTCGGGGCATTTCGGCGGTCGTGCAAGTTCGCACTTCACAGCTAACGCCCGAAACGGCCACGATCTCGCGCGCGAACTCGTACCACGAGCAGATCCCATCACCGGCGACGTGCAGGATTCCGAGCGGTGGCGACTGGCGCGTGGCCAGGCCGACGAGCGCATGCGCCAGATGTCCGGTGAAAGTCGGGCACCCGATCTGGTCGTCGACCACGTTCAGCTCGTCCCGTTCCCTCGCGAGCCGTAGGATCGTCGCCGGGAAGCACGGACCGCCGGCGCCGAACAGCCACGAGGACCGGACGATCGTGTGGCGTTCGGGTGCCCCCGCCGCCACCTCGCGCTCGCCGGCGAGCTTCGAGCGGCCATACGACGACAGCGGCCGGACCGCGTCGGACTCCAGGTAGGGCGATCGCTTGGTCCCGTCGAACACGTAGTCGCTCGAGAGGTGGATCGTCCAGGCGCCGTAGGCGCTGGCGGCCCGAGCTACGTTGCCGGCGCCGGCCCCATTTACGGCCAGGGCGCCGTCCTCGTCGCGCTCGGCGCCGTCGACGTCGGTCCAGGCCGCGCAGTTCACCACGACGTCCGCGCCCGCGCCGCGGATGGCCTCCGTCACCGCCGTGCCGTTCGCGATGTCCAGCTCGGCGCGGGCGAAGGCGACCACGTCATGGCCGGCCCCCTTCGCGGCTGCAGCCAGGTCCTGCCCGAGCATCCCGGCAGCACCGGTGATCACGAATCGCATCGGTGCAAGGGTAGATGGATGCGCGATGATGCCGCCGTGATTCCGTCCGACCCGCTATCCGAGCCCCTACGATGATCCCGCCCGACTCCCCACCCCGAGCCGTCCGGGTCGTGGCCGCCGGCGGCACGATCGCGATGCGCGGCGAACGCGCCGTCCCCGCCCTCGATGGCGCCGAGCTCGTCGAGCAGCTTCCGCAGGTGGCCGGCTTCCGTCTCGAAGCCGAGACCGTGCTGTCGCTGCCGAGCACGCACCTGACCCTGTCCGACGCGCTCGGCCTGGCCCGCCGCGTGTGCGCCGCAGCAGACAGCGGCGAGGGCGTCGTGCTCACCACCGGCACGGACACGATGGAGGAGGTGGCGATGCTGTGCGGGCTGATCTACGGCGGCGACGTTCCGATCGTGATCACGGGCGCCAACCGCCCGGGCAGCGCCCCCGGCGCCGACGGTCCGGCCAACCTGCTCGACGCGATCATCCTGGCCCGCGCGCCCGCCGCCGCGGGCCTCGGCGTCGTCGTGGCGTTCGGCGGCGAGGTCCACGCCGCGATGACCGTCCGCAAGATCGACAGCACCGGCCCAGTGGCGTTCGGCTCGCCCACAGCGGGTCCGGTCGGCCGGATCGTCGAAGGCCGGGTGTGGCTACACGCGACGCCGCGGCGCCCGACGCCGCTGCCCGTGCGGCGCCTGGACCATCGCGTCACGACCGTGACCACCGGGCTCGGCGACGACGGCGCGATGCTGCGCCACGCCGCCGAGATCAGCGACGGCGTGGTGCTGATCGCACTCGGCGCGGGACACCTGTCCAAGGAGGTCCTGGCCGAGCTCCGGGGCGCGGCCGAGCGGATCCCGGTCGTCATCACCTGCCGCCCCGACCGCTCGTCGATGCTGTTCGCGACCTACGGCTTCGAGGGCGCCGAGCGGGACCTGCGCGCGAGCGGCGCGATCTGCGCGCCGTTCCTGTCGGCGGCGGCGGCGAGGATGGCGCTGCTGGCCTGCCTCGGCGCGGACCTCGACCGCGCCGGCATCGCGGCCGCGCTCGCGCCGTTCGACGCGCGATAGCGCCACTAATGCGGTCAGGTCCGGTCCGCGGATAGCAGTTTCCTCACACGCCCCTGGGGCGGTCCAGGTAGGGTCGCCGGCATGGCTGAACGAACCAAATACGCACCGGGCACGTTCTCGTGGGCCGACCTCTCGACCACTGATCAGGACGGGGCCAAGCAGTACTACGCCGAGCTGTTCGGATGGGATGCCGACGACCAACCGGTCGGGGACGGCATGACGTACTCGATGATGAACATCGGCGGCAAGCCGGTCGCCGGGATCTCCCTGCAGAACGAGATGCAGCGCCAGTACGGCGCGCCGCCCGCGTGGAACTCCTACATCACGGTGGAGAGCGCGGACGAGTCGGCCGACCGGGCCAAGAAGCTGAGTGCCAATGTGATCGCGCCGCCGTTCGACGTGATGGACGTCGGGCGGATGGCCGTCATCCAGGATCCACAGGGCGGCTTCTTCATGGTCTGGGAGCCCAAGCTCCATATCGGCGCTTCGATCGTCAACGCGCACGGCGCGCTCTCCTGGAACGAGCTCGCGACCACGGACCTCGATGCCTCGGCCGAGTTCTACGGCGAGCTGTTCGGGTGGAAGGCCGAGCCGTTCGAAGGCATGGCGTTCCCCTACCGAATCATCCAGAACGGCGACAGCAGCAACGGCGGAATGCGCCCCGCGCAGGAGAACGAGCCGACGTACTGGCTCGTGTACTTCGGTACGGACGACATCGACGCTTCGCTCGCGAAGTCGATCGAGCTCGGCGGCACCACGCTCGTGGACGCGATGGACATCGGCATGGGCAAGATCGCCATCTTGCAGGACCCCCAGGGAGCCGTGTTCGCCTTGTTCGCCGGCGATTTCGACGCCTGAGATCGCTCTCGGACCGCTAACGCGCCGGCGCTGACCGGCCGACATACTCAACATATGCGCCGAGCTGGTTCAGCGCTCGCGGTTTTGGCTGCCGTGATCTGCGCAGGGTGTGGATCGCAGACCACGCAGAGCGCCACCCCCGCGGCGGCGACGGTCGCGCCGTCCCTCCATCCCCATCCGCAGGCGGTCGAGCCCGTTGCCGGCGCCGGCGCCCCGACGCAGTCGACCTCGGGCGCACCAGTCGCTGTCAGCGTCGGCCCCCCGAGCGGCGCCCTGGCGCAACCGGCATCGCTCACCACCGTGCGCAAGCAGCTGGCCGCCAGCGGCCTGTCGGCCAACCCGGACCAGGCGACGCTCACCCCCGACGGGCTCGCGATACCGCCGATCAACGCGCCGCCCGCGGTTCAGGCGATCATCGAGGCCGGCAACGAGATCGCCCACCTGCCCTACCGCTACGGCGGCGGCCACACCACCTACGAGGACACGGCGTACGACTGCTCGGGGTCGATCAGCTTCGTGTTCGCCGCCGCCGGCCTGCTCAAGTCGACCGTGGTCTCGGGCCAGCTCGAGAACTGGGGCGCTCCCGGCCCCGGCAAGTGGGTCACGGTGTTCGCCAACGCCGGACACACGTTCATGTACGTGGCCGGGCTGCGGTTCGACACGGTGGCGCTGGCGGAGACCGGGTCGCGGTGGTCGGACCGTCCCGCCGACGAGCCCGACCTGAAGACGTTCTCGGTCCGCCACCCGATCGGACTGTGACGACGAGCCAGACCGGTCCGAGCCAGCCGCTGGACCTGTATAAGTCGCCAAACCTCCGCCCGGTCCACCGCCCCGGCCACATAAGCATCCGGTGCATGCTTATGTGGCCGAAATGGCCGGCGGCCTCGGGGTTTCGCGCGTTATACAGGGCCGGGAACGCCGCTCAGGCGCGACCGTACACCGGGATCGCGGCGCCGCTTGTCGGCGAGCTGTCGTCGGACAGCAGCCAGGCGATCACGCCGGCGATCTGGGCCGGCTTGACCCACTTCTCGAAGTCGGCCTTCGGCATCGACGCGCGGTTCCCGGGCGTGTCGATCACGCTCGGCAGGATCGTGTTGCAGCGGATCCTGTCGTTCTTGTACTCGGTCGCCACCGCGTGCGCGAGCGCGATCACGCCGGCCTTCGAGGAGATGTAACCGGCGGCGCCCGGAAACGGCTGCAGCGCGGCGCGCGTACCCACGCACACGATCGACCCGCCTCCTCCCGACAGCAGATGCGGCACCGCGGCCTGGATCATGAGATACGTCGGCCGCAGGTTCAGCCGGAACTGCTCATCGAACTCCTCAATCGGGGTCTCGTGCACGCGACCGCCGGCGGCGAACCCGCCCACGAGATTGACCACTCCGCGCAACGGGGCCTCGCCGGAGCCGGCGCCCACCGCGACCACGGACGCCACCGCGTCCGGATCGAACAGGTCCGCCTGCACGAGCTCCATTCCGTCACGCGGCGGGACCCGCTCGAGCTCGCTCTCGACGATCCACGGCACGACCACCCGCCAGCCGTCGTCCAGCAGGCGGCCGACGACCGCCGAGCCGAGCCCGCCCGTGCCTCCCGTGATAATCGCTGTATGGCTCATTCGGTTGCCGTCCGCGCGCCACTTTATCTTCGCCGAGGATGAGAGTTCGGGAATTTGCGGAAGGAACTGACGTCTCCCAGGCCCTTCTCGTGCGCGAGGTCGACCGCCACCCCGACCAGCTCAAGCTCGTCCTGGCCGACCGGAGCGGGACGGTCCCGGCCGTGGCCGCGCACGCGACGAGCGAGCACTGCAGGCCCGGCGAGGTCGTGTTCGTGACCGGGACGTTCACCAGCGCCCATCTCAAGGTGCACAGCCTGCGCCGGGCCCGCGACGGCGAGTACGCCCACGCCGACCTGCACGACGGCCCCGCACACGACCCCGACCAGATGGAGCGCGATCTGCGCGAGTTGCTCGGAACGATCCAGGACGCGCATCTGCGCGCGCTGCTCAGCGCGGTGTTCGCCGAGTCCTGGTCCGGCTACCTGGACGCGCCGGCCGGCAAGCGCTACCACCACGCATACCGCCACGGCCTGCTCGAGCACTCGCTGACGGTCGCCCAGTCGGTCAGCGCGATCTCGGCCATGTTCCCCGGCATCGACCGGGACGTCGCGGTCGCCGGCGCGCTGCTCCACGACATCGGCAAGCTCGACGCCTACGAGCTCCGGGCCGGCACGATCTCGATGTCGGACCAGGGCCGCCTGCAGGGGGAGATCGTGCTCGGCTACTACCGGGTTCGCCGGACGATCGACCGGCTCGACGGGTTCCCGCCCGAGCTCGCACAGGCGGTTCTCCACATCATCCTCAGCCATCACGGCGCGCTCGAGCACGGCAGCCCGGTGGTCCCGTGCACGCGCGAGGCGACGCTCGTGCACATGATCGACAACCTCGGGGGCCGCCTCGGGAGCTTCGACCGCCTCGAGAAGCAGTTGCGCGCCGGCGAGCAGTGGTCGGCGTGGGACAAGGCGCTCGGTGGCGGGGCGTATTTCGCGCCACGGCCGGACGCTGAGCGCGAAGCCGCGTAGCTTCGGCTGCACACCCATCCCGCAGCCCGGCGCGCTTCCGATCGTTGCCGCAGGACGACCGGATCGGGCGCGAGGGCTGCGGGCCGGCCGTCGCGGCCTCGCTCACAGCCAGGCCGAGGGCCCACCGATGCTGTCAGGACGGGGAACCTGGCCCCACGGATGCCGCCGGAGGCGGCCAATTCACAACTTCCCGTCGCTCAGCCACGCCTCGGCTGCAAAAGACCGCAAATAGCGTTCCGGCACCGGGAGCCGGGGACGCGTCTTGCCCGGCCCAACTACAGTGTGGAGAGGGCATGGCTAAGGACACCGAAAAGCTGATCCGTCAGCTGTCGCTCATCTCGTACCTGATGGCAGAACGGCGTCCGGTCACCGCACAGGAGATCCGCCGCGACGTCGAGGGCTACAGTGCGATGAACGAGGACGCGTTCGCGCGCCGCTTCTACGCGGACCGTTCCGAGCTCGAGGCGCTCCGGATCTTCCTGTCGGTCGAGAAGCCGGTCGACGGGCTGGTCGAGCAGGAGACGTACTCGCTCGCGCCCGAGAACTTCCATCTGCCGGCGATCGAGTTCACCGATCGGGAGCTCGCCGGGCTCAACACCGCCCTGCATCTGCTCGACGGCGAGTTCGCTTACGCCGAGCCACTGCGACTCGCGCTCCAGCAGATCTCCTGGGGCCGGCCGAGCCCGCTCAGCTCGCCCGAGCAGCACACGGTCGCGCTCGGGATCACCGGCTCCGCGGGCGGACACGAACTGAGTCAGCGCCTCGCCAAGGTCGAGACCGCGATCTTCCGCCGCAAGACGATCGTGTTCGACTACTACACGATGGAGCGCGGCGAGCTCGGCGCGCGCAAGGTCGACCCGTACCAGCTGCTGTTCCAGGGCGGCCAGTTCTACCTGGTCGGGCACGCGCACGAGCGCGGCTCGATCCGCGTCTTCCGCCTGTCCCGGATCCGCGGCAAGGTCGGCTACGCGACCAAGGCCGAGCACGACTTCCAGCGTCCCGCCGGGTTCGATCCGCGCGCCTACGCCAACCGGATCGACTGGCAGTTCGGCGACCCGGTGGGCACCGCGGAGGTGTGGATCGGGCCACGGATCGCCTGGCAGATCGAGCGTCACTTCGGCCGCTACGGCGAGATGCACCCGGGCGACGACGACGGCGATCGGATCTTCGTCACGCCGTACGCGAACGCCCGCCAGCTGATCGCCTGGGTCCTCGGCCTCGGCGAAAACGCGCGCATCCTAGGGCCGCCCGAGCTCGCCGGCGAGCTCCGCGACCGGCTCGAGCTGCTGGTCGAGCGCCACACGGGCGAGCCGCAGATCGCCCCCGAGGTCGACGCGACGCCGGCCGCCGCGGCCAACGCACCCGACCGCGGGGCACCCGACGCCGGCAACGGCCATCACCCCGACGGCGCAATTCGCCCCGAGCGCTTCGCGCGGCTGGTTACGCTCGCCAGCATCCTGATCGACGCCGGCCGAGCCGGCCGGCGCGTCGACGCGCGGGAGCTGTGCACCACGCTCAAGATTTCCGAGCAGGAGCTGCGCGAGGACATCTCCGTGCTGAACCTGGTCAACTTCGGCGCGGGCACATACGTCCTGTACGCCGAGCTCGGCGTCGACGGGATGATCGAGGTCGATCCCGAGCCTTACGGCGACTCGTTTGCGCGTCCGGCGCGGCTGCTGCCGGTCGAGGCCAAGGCGCTCGTTGCCGCGATCGACCTGATCGGCGAGCACATCCCCGAGGGGTCGCTGACCTCGGTGCGCGAGAAGGTTGTCGCCGCGCTCGGCGAGGACCCCGTCCACGAGGGACTCCAGATCGCCACCCCGGGTGGCGACGACACCGAGATCGCCGCGGTCGTCTCGCGCGCGATCGCCCAGCGCCGGCTGCTCTCGTTCGAGTACTACAAGGAGAACGAGGACGAGTTCTCCACGCGTAAGGTTGAGCCGTACGCGCTGATTAACGGCCGCGAGGGCTGGTACGTAGCCACCTTCGACCCCTCGCGCGACGACGTCCGGCACTTCCGCCTGGACCGCTTCAAGTCGGCCACGGTGACCGACGAGTCGTTCGAGCCGCGCCCCGACGTCGACCCCGCCGCCGACGTCGACGGATGGCCGCGGACCGGCGAGGTTCCGGCCTCGCACCGAGCCCGCGTCTGGATCTCGCCTACCCGGGCGCGCTGGGCCCGCGAGGAGCGCCGGATCACGGCGGAGCTCGAGGATGGCGCGGTGGTGGTCGAGCGCGGGTTCGCCAGCATGCGCTACCTCGTACGCGACGTGCTCAAGGAGGCGGGCGACGCGGTCGTGCTCGAGCCGGCCGACGCCCGGGACGCCGTCCGCGAGGCTGCGGGGGCGCTGCGGGACGCTGCGACGGCCGTCGCAGCGCGCTGACCGCCGTCCGGTACTCTGCGCGGCAATGCAGGCCCTGAAGGGACTGATCCTGTCCGGAGGCAAGGGCACGCGCCTGCGCCCGATCACGCACACGAGCGCCAAGCAGCTCGTGCCGGTCGCCAACAAGCCCGTGCTCTTCTACGGGATCGAAGCGATGGCCCAGGCGGGAATCGAGGACGTCGGGATCATCATCGCGCCGGAGACGGGCGACGAGATCCGCCTTGCCGCCGGCGACGGCTCGCAGTTCGGCGTGCGCATCACGTACATCCCGCAGGAGGCGCCGCTCGGACTCGCGCACGCGGTCCTCACCGCCGAGCCGTTCCTGGGCGATTCGGCGTTCGTGATGTACCTGGGCGACAACCTGCTCCAGGGCGGGATCGGTGATCTCGTGGCGGCCTTTCAGGCCGACAGGCCAGATGCGCTGATCCTGCTCACCCAGGTTCCCGACCCAGAGAACTACGGCGTCGCCGAGCTCAGCGAGGGCAAGGTGGTGCGGCTGGTTGAGAAGCCGCCCGAGCCGCGGACCGACCTCGCGCTGGTCGGCGTGTACATGTTCACGTCGGCGGTGCACGCGGCGGCGAAGGCGATCGAGCCGTCGGGCCGCGGCGAGCTCGAGATCACCGACGCGATCCAGCGCCTCGTCGACGACGGCATGCGAGTGCAGCCGCACATCGTCAAGGGCTGGTGGAAGGACACCGGGCGCCTCGACGACATGCTGGCCGCGAACCGGCTCGTGCTCGACACGATCCAGACCCGGCTCGACGGCGAGCTGATCGACTCGCGGGTCGACGGACGGGTTGTGATCGAGGCCGGCGCGCGGCTCGAGCGCTCGGCCGTGCGCGGCCCGGCGATCATCGGCGCCGGCGCGAGGCTGACCGACTGCTACGTGGGCCCGTACACGGCGATCGGCGAAGCCTGCGAGATCTCGGGCGCCGAGGTCGAGCACTCGATCCTGCTGGCCGGCTCGGTCGTCCGTGACCTCGACGGCCGGATGGAGTCCTCGCTGCTCGGGCGCAACGTCAAGATCGGCCGCGACAAGCGACAGCCTCGCGCCTACCGGTTCCTGGTCGGCGACAACTCCGAGCTGTCGATCCTGTAGCGCCGGTCATCTCGCGGCGGTCAGCTCCTCGAGCATCGGGAGCTTCGTCGAACGAGAGGCGGTCACCCGGATCCGCACGAACCGCGCCTTCACGCCGTTCAGGTGCAGCGTGTCGAGCACCCGCCCGGTGTGGCCGCTCACGACCGCGACCCGGCGCCAGCGGCGGCCGTTGCTCGACACGAGCACGGCGTAGCTCGCCGGCCTGAGCACGGTCACCGGCCCGGGCGGCGGCGGCACGTTCGGCGCCGGCGCGCCCGGCCATTGGCGTCCCCAACGCAGCGTGACCGTCCGGATCGGGTCGGCGAGGCCCGCGATTCGCGCCGTCAGGGTCGCGTGGGCCGAGGCCGGCTCCCAGTCGGTGGCCGGGCTGCCGTCGACCGCGGCAAGCGCGGGGGCGCCCGGCTGCGAGCTCGTCGCGGTGACGGGATTGCACCGGACCAGGTCGCGCGAGGCGGTCAGGTCCGGCCGGCGCGTGGCCAACGTCAGCCTCCGACCCGGGACGAGCCGGCGAATCCCCGAGGGGGTCTGGATCGGAAGCGGTGCGCCGCTCTGCAGCGTCACCGTCGTGAGCTGCTGGCCGATCGCGACCGTGAACGTCCGGCCCCGCCACTGCAGGTCGTGCAGCACGATCCCGCCGATCTGGCCGTTCAGGCTGGGATTGAGCTCGACGCTGTTCGCCCCCCAGCGCATACCGGAGTAGCCGTAAAGGAACTCCTGGAGGAAGCCGCCGATCCCGGTCATGAACGTGAACGCGCCGCCGGTTCGCGTCTCGGAGAACTGGTGGAACACGTCGCGGATGAACGGCTGGTAGCTGCGCTCGGTGTACACGTAGCTCGCGCACCCGGGCGTGTCGAGCGCGGCGTTGTCGATCAGGTTCACCGCGTCGCTCATCGACGGGCCGCCCGGATCGGTACGCGGGACGTAGAAGTTGATGTCGCCGAGCGCCAGCTTGGACGGCATCGTGTAGTCCCACGGGTACTGGAGCAGCGTGACGTCGGCCTGCTTGACCAACTGGTTGTCGTAGCCGGAGAACTCGGGGTGCATGTTCAGCGCTTGGTTGACGGGGACGACGAGCCCGGCTGCGATCGTCGACCAGCTTGCCGGCGGCGTGATCCCGAGCACGTTCGCGGCCTGGACCGCGTCCTGAAGCGTGCGCATCGCGCCGACGTTCGTGTAGACCTCGTCATTGACGTTCGGGTTCTCCTCGTCGGGCCCGGTGACGCCGTTGATGTGGTACTTGCCGTCGCTGCCGAGGGTCGCCCGCGACGCCCAGAACGCCGCCGCGCCCGACAGCACCGGCCAGCCCTGCTGAGCCAGCCACGACTTGTCGCCGGTGACAAGGTAGTACTGCCACTGGGCGAGCGCGATGTCCGCGGTGATGTGCTGCTCGTACAGGCCTTCGCTGTTGACCGAGGTCGGGGGCGGAATCTGCTCGGTACCGTCGAGTGCACTTTCCCAGGGGAACCGCGCGCCGGCGTTGCCGGTGGCGGTGGCGTGCTGCTGCGCCTCGGTAAGCCGCTGGAAGCGGTACGCGTTCATGCCGGCGGCCAGGTCTGGGTGCTGCGCGAGCAGCGACGGGTACATCCACGTCTCGGCATCCCAGAAGATGTGACCGTCGTAGCCGTTGGACGATAGTCCGGCCGGCGAGACGCTCCAGTCGACGCCGTCCCGCGTGCTCGACCACAGGTAGAACTCGCTGGCGTTCACGTCGGTCGCGAGTGTGCGATTTCCGCGCACCTCGATCCACCCGCGCCACAGCGACGCCCACGCCGCCTTGTTGGCTGCCAGCAGCGACTCCCAGCCGGTGGCGGCCGCGGACGCCGCCTGCCCCTGGGCGGCGGTCGTGGTGTCCGCGGTGTCCTGCGCGCTCTCGACGCCGACGTACTTGGTGATCGTGTACGTCTGGCCGGACTGCACCGGGAACCCGAGCTCCTGACCGACGCTCTGATCGGTGGTCTGGTCGGTCTGCGTGGTCGTCGCCAGGACATTCGCACTCACCTGCAGCTGGCTCGCCAGCGTGGCCTGGATCCCGGTCCCCTTAGTCTCGAGCGTCACCCAGTCCTGACGTGCGGCCACGTTCCACCCCTTCGCCACCTGAGTGGTCAGCTCGGGCGTCGCGGTGGTGTTCGCGGTGCCGTCGATCGCGTCGGTGACGGTCGCCACCCCCGACCAGTGCGGCGTGAACTGGAGCTGAACGAGACCGAGGTTCGGGTTGGCGCGGTCGGTCAGCACCTGGTACGTCAGGTCGGTGGCGTTTCCGTCCGGAGCGGTCCAGCGCGCCGTCGTCGTGACGATCCCGGTGTGAAGGTCGATCGACTGGCGCCAGCCGGACACACCGGCACCTGGGACCGCGAACGTGTTGCCGTTCTCGGCGAACGTCAGCGTCGACCAGGTCGCTATGTTGGCCCGTTGCTGCACGTCGTTGGCGGGCTTGGGATCGTTCGAGACCTGCCCGTAGAAGCCCGCGAGCTCGGACTGCGCCGGAACCGTGCCGGCGGCATAGCCCTGACCCGAGGGCGGCACGCGGACCCCGAGCATTCCGTTTCCGGTGAACGTCGGGGCGTATGTCCCTCCGGGGTTGTTCGCGGTCAGAACGAACGAGCCCGCGCCCGCGGGCGCCGCCGCTTGTGCCGCGGACACGAACAGAAGGGCTCCGGCGATCGCGAGAAGCCCGGCGTACCTGCGCATGCTCTACCTCCTTGAAGACCTCGCCCCTCCCCTTTCCCCGGGAACGCGGCCCGAAACCGGTCCGTCAGCAGGCTTACGGCCCGCTCGAGAGCGTCAGCGTCCAGGTGGAGGTGTACGTCCCGATCCTCGCGTTGCCCGGAACGTTCAGAGCCGCGGTGAGCGAGACGTTGACGGGCCCGGTGCCGGTCCCGGCGGCGGCGTCGAACACCTTGGCCCCCATGGGGGCTGTCGTTCCTGCCGGAACCGTGACCGGGTATGAGATCTGGTTGACCGGGAGCGAGCAGTTGCCCGCGCCGCCGGTCGCCGTCGCTGCCGTGATCGACGCGGCGGTGGTCGGCAGCGCGTTAGTGCCCGAGGTGAACGTGGTCGAGGTCGCGGTGAGGTTCCAGCCCGCGCCGGAGCCGGTCTCGTCGCTCGGGGACAGCGACAGCGGTGTCGTGATCGATTGATCGCGTCCGGTCAGCGTGGTGCTCGGCCAGGAGATGCTGGCGGGCGGGGTGAAGCTCAGCCCGCCCGAGTTACAGCCACTGCCGCCGCTGCCGTAGCCAAGGATCGTGCCCGACGCACCGGCCGTCACGCCGGTGGTCTGGTTGCTGACGTCGACGCCGTACAGCGTGTTGCTCGTTGGGGACGTCTGCCAGCTCCAGCCCGTCCCGTTCGACGTTCCCACGATCCTGCCCGATACCCCGACGGCGACGCAGTCGGTCGCGTCCCAGCAGGACACGTCGGTGAGCGTCTGCGAGGTGCCGTCTGACTGATAGGACCAGTTGGTGCCGCCGTTGGTCGTCGCGACCATCTCGCCCGTTCCGGCTATGGCGTTTCCGACCGCGAAGCACACGCTCGTGCTCACGCACGTGATGCCGTTCAGAGCCACGTCATCCGTCGCGGGTGTCGACTGCGCGGTCCAGTTCGAGCCGCCGTCCGTGGTCGCGACGACCGTGGCGACGCTGCTCGTGCCCCCGACGGCGAAGCAGACCGACGCGCTCGGGCAGTTCACGTCGTTCAGCGGAGTGTTCGTCCCGCTCGGCGCAGGCTTTGACGTCCAGGTCGAGCCGCCGTTGGTGGTGGCGATGATCGTCGGCGAGCCCCCGACCAGGCCGCCGACCGCAATGCAGTGCGTCGCGCTCGCACACGACA
This sequence comes from uncultured Solirubrobacterales bacterium, assembly GCA_963796575.1. Classification (GTDB taxonomy): domain Bacteria; phylum Actinomycetota; class Thermoleophilia; order Solirubrobacterales; family Solirubrobacteraceae; genus Palsa-465. The sequence continues at coordinate 64,690 of CAWCMG010000030.1, forward strand.
CGCCTTGCAGCGCCACAGCGACCGAGCCCGGCGGGCTCTGCGCGGTCCAGGTGGAGCCACCGTTCGTCGTCGCCGCGATCAGCGGGGCCCCGTGGGCGACGTTGCCCACCGCCACGCAGTCGTTGTCGTTGATGCAGTCGATGTCGTTGTACTGCGTCGTCCCGTCGCTGGGAGGTGTCTGCGCGGTCCACGTCGGACTGCTCGCCGCCGCGTTCGAGGTGTGGATGATCTTGGCGACCGAGGAGCTGACACCGACAGCAAAGCAGTTGTTCGCATCCGGGCAGGTGACGCCGAACAGCGAGCTGGTGGTCGGCGAGGTCTCGGCGCTCCAGGTCGTCGCCCAGGCGGCCGGCGCGGTGAACAGGGCCGCCACCAGGATCAAGGCGCTGAGCGCCGCGGGCAACGCACGGTTTCGCGCGGCTCCCACTCCTTTCACTCTGATGGCAGCCTGTTCTCAGCTCGAGGCGGGACCACGCCGCCGGCGCCCGAACAGAGTGCCCACGACGATCCCACCGAACCCAACCAGCGCGATCGGCCACCACGGAATCGTGCTGCCGCCCGAAGGCGGACGCGCGTCGGCCGCGGGGACCGTGCTGTTGACGAGCTTCGCTCCCAGCGACGCGGTGCCGTGCAGCACCTGGCGCGGGCCACAGCCCGTTGCCGTGATGGACGCGCTGTAGTTGCCCGCCGCCAGCGAATGCCGCCAGACGAACGGATACGGGATCGAGTCTCCCGGTAGCACGGTGTCGAGTTGCCGAGTCGCGCGCTGAACACCGCTCGGGCCAGTCAGTGCGATCAACAGCCGAGGCTTACAGAGAATTGTTCCGGTATTGGCAAGGTTTACCACCACCGACGGATACGTCGTGCCTTGAATCGGGGCAATCGAGAAGCTCTCCAGCGCGAGGTGTGTCAGCGACGGTCCCGGGACAGTCAGTTCGATTCCGACGACGGTGCGCAGCACTTCGGTGACCGAGAAGCGGCCGCCCGACTTGCCGGCGCTGGCATCCTCGAGCGCGAGGCCGCCGAGATGCTGACCGACGGCTGCGGTGGTCGGGACGTTCACGGTGAAGCCGACGGTGGTTTGCGAGTTGGCCGGAACGGTCACGAGTCGCACGGCCGGGGTGATCCATTGACCGGCGCCGTGAAGGGCGACCCCACGGTTGCCGTACACCACGCCAGAGGTCGCTCCGGTCAGGCCGTCGACCGGATACACCCGCAGCGTCACCGGCTTCGCTGCCGTGTTCGTGACAACCACCTGGTCGGTGAACGATCCGCCGCGCGGGACGGTGCGAATGAAGTACGCCCGCGTCGCGGGATTGTTTGGGTTGAAATGCGCCGGCCGGGCGCCGAAGCCGCCGATCGTGGCGGCCTCAGCTCCCGATGCGAGCGCGCCGAAGGCCACCGCACAAGCGGTGGCCATCAGCAGGAGGGTCTTCAGTCTCACGCTGACTACGGGCCGCTGACGAGCGACAGAGTCCACGTGGAGGAGTAATTACCGGCATATGCATTGCCGGGAATCGCGAGCGTCCACGTCGGCGTCAGCGTCTGGTCGCCCATGCCGGTGCCGGCTGGGGCGTTGAACAGCTTGGTCGCAGTCGGAGCGCTCGCCGCCGCGGGCAGGCTGTAGGGGTATGACACGGTCGTCGCACCGCCCGGCGTGCACGTCACGTTCGTGTCACACGTGGGGGCTCCCGGTGTCGAAGCGACGGTAGTCGAGCCCGTGGGAAGCGTGTAGTTCCCGACCGCGGACTTGAACACCGTCGAGGTCGCCGTGATGTTCCAACCCGAGCCCGAGCCGGTGGCGTCGGCGATGTCGAGCGGCTGCGAAGCGGTGACTGTCTTGTTCTGGCCGTTCAGTGTCATACCCGGAAAGGTAACGTTTCCGGGAGCACTGGCAAATCCCAGCGAGCCGGCGGTCAGGGTTTCCTGGGCGGTTGTGGCGAGGGCCGGCGCTGCTGCGAACAGCAGACCGCCGATCGTCACCGCCGCCGCAGGCAGCATGGTGCGAAGCTTCATTCAGGTCCCTTTCGGTCCAGGGTCGCGTGCCCCCGACGCAAACTCACGTCAGGTTCATCGAGGTTCCCTCCCGTTGTCGGCATCCTGACCGTCGACTTGAGGCGGAACCGGTTCCAGACGTCGCGTCCGCGGAGCAATGATGCGTAGCATCGAGCTGTAATTGGGGACGATCGCGGTGTCGCTGGCGATGAGCGCGCCGATCGCGAGCCGGACCCGGTGGTCTCAGGGGATCGCCGGTGGGTGGCGGGGTCGGAGACCCGCATCCTCGCCTCGGTGGTGCGTCCAGGTGCGGAGGCAACAACCGCGACCGTCAACGACTCGGGTCAGGCGGTGATGTTCACGCTGCCCACGGCGAACGGCCACGCCCGCGTGTGGCGCTGGGCGCGCGGGCAGCCGGTGCCGTTGCCGGCGCCGGGCGGGCTTCAGTGCGCAGCCGGCGCCGTGAGCAGGTCGCGCAGCTCGTCGAGCTCGGCGCGAAGCGAGGCGACCTCGGACTCGAGCGTGGCGATCCGCTCGACGAGAGCCCCATCGACATCGACCTGGGGTGGGGCGGCGGCCGGCGCCGGTGTGGTTGAGGGCGCCGGCGAAGCCGCCCGCGGTTCGACCGGCGCAGACGCCTGCAATCCGACCCGCGCAGACGCCTGCAATCCGATCGGCGCCGGCGAAGACTCCTGCGATCCGACCGGCGCCGGCGTCGACGCGACCGCAGGCGCCTCTCGATCCGCGCGGGGCCCGAGCAGGTGCTCGAAGCGATCCTCCTTCTGGCCGGGCCGGCGCGCGAGCCGGCGCGCGTAGTCGCGCTCGCCCAGCGCCGTCAACACCCGGTCCACCTCGGCGAGCGACTCGAGGTGCGCGATCCGCTCGGTGCGGGCCTTGAGCTCGCCGGGCGTCTGCGGGCCGCGAAGGAGGAGCACCGCCAGCACCCCCAGCTCCTCGCGGTCGAGCCCGAGCGCCTCCTCCGCCAGGTGGCGGTATTTGACCGCGCGGCTTCCGTGCCCGCTCGCCAGTCGCGCGAGCCCGTACAGGCACAGCCTCTGAGCGGCCTCTCGCACGGTTGCCTCGTCGTAGGCGGTCACCGGGTCGCGGTTGGTCGACTGGTTGCAGGCCAGCCGGAGCGCGTTGAGCGACAGCGGATACTGGTCCGGCGTGGTCCAGCGCTTCTCGATCAGACACCCCAACACGCGCTGCTCGGGCGGGGTAAGCTCGGCGAGATGCATGGGGCCGAGAATAACGGCGACCCGGAACGCTGAGCAGCGCGCAATGAATCTCGCCGGCAAGCTCCAGCTCAAGCCCGGTAAGTCGATCTCGATCGTCAACGAGCCCGAAGGCGTCGCCCTCGATCTAGGCGACGCACATCCGGCCGCAGGCGACCCCGGCGAGGCCGATGCGGTGATCGTGTTCTGCACCGATCGAGCCGAGCTCGACGGGCTTCGCGACCAGTACGTGCCGCCGGCGGCGCGCGACGCGCTGACCTGGGTCGCCTACCCGAAGGCGGGCAAGCTCGGCACCGACCTCAACCGCGACGTGCTCGCGGAGATGGTCAAACGGGAGGACGTCCGGCCGGTACGGCAGGTCGCGCTCGACGACGTCTGGTCAGCGCTGCGACTGCGCCCGGCCTGAGTCATGCCGGCGCCATGCTGACCACGGCCGACGCCCGTCGCGTCGCGCTGTCCCTGCCCGAGGCGGTCGAGCAGGATCATCACGGCCGTCCCTCGTTCCGCGTCGCCGGCAAGATCTTCGCGACGCTCTGGGACGACGATCACGTGAACGTGATGGTCGACGAGCCCGGCATCCTCACCGCCGTCGAGGCGCACCCGGGGGTGTGCGCCGAGGTGATGTGGGGGAAACGGCTCGCCGCGGTCCGGGTCGACCTGCGCACGGCCGATGAGGAGCTGCTGGCCGACCTGCTTGCCGACGCCTGGGAACGGAAGGCGCCGGCGCGGTTGGCGCGGGGCTAGATGATTGATTCGACGGTGGCAGGCTGGCGACCGCCGTAGTCGGTATGGCGTCGCGATTCGCTGGGCGCGAGGGTGCGACGCCGGATCTGCGCCACTCGCGTCAGATCGCCGTCGCCGGCCGACCCGGTCGGAAGACGCCTGGTGGCGCAGAGCGAGCGTGCACCCGAAGCAACCGCTTGACACATATGACGCCTCGATATATCGTGCCGTCATATGCCGGGCGGATATATTCCCTCGCTGAATGTCCACGCCAGCGCTGACACCGACAGGCCGGGTGATCCTCGGGATGATCGCGCTCGGTAGGCAGACCGGCTACGACATCAAGCAATTCGTCGACAAATCGACCCGCCACTTCTGGGCGGCGAGCTACGGCCAGATCTATCCGGAGCTTCGGCGCCTGGAGGACGCGGGGCTGATCACCGGCCAATCCGAGCCGACCGGAGGCCGCGCCCGGACGGTATATGAGCTCACCGACGCCGGCAGGGCCGCCCTCGGCGACTGGCTCGAGCCCGAGCCGGACGCGATATTCGAGGTCCGCGACGAGAGCATGTTGAAGCTGTTCTTCTCTGACCTGGGCACCTCCGAGCAGCGGATCCGCAACATCCGCGCGATGCGCGAAGCGCACGAGCAGACGCTCGCGCAGCTGTGCTCGCTCGAGGCGAAGTCGGAGGGCCACCTGCACGAAGGCCCCGGCCTGACGCTGGAGCTCGGGATCGGGCTGCACCGCGGGATCGTCGAATGGTGCGCGGCCACCGAACGACGACTCGCCGAGGAGCCTCCAGATGCTGGGTAGGCTCGCCGGCTTCCTCCACTCCCATCGGCGCCTCGTGCTGTACGTCACGGTCGCCGGCGCCGTGATCGCCGGCGTGTTCGGGAGCTCGGTGGCGCAGCATCTCAGTCCCTACGGTGCCACCGACCCGGCCACCCAGAGCGTCCAGGCGACCAACCGCTTCCAGGCCGCCACCAACCGCGGGATCGACCCGGGCGTGGTCGCCCTCGTCAACCTCGGAGGGACCGTCCGCACGAAGCCCGCCCAAGACCGCGTCAGGCAGGTTGCAGCCCAGCTCCGCAGAGGCCCTGACGTGACGAGCGTCGTCAGCTACTACCAGACCCACAACCCCGACTTGGTTTCGCGCGACGGCACCTCGACGTACGTCCTCGCGTACTTCAAGCCGCGCTCGGACACGACGCTGAAGAACGACGCCCAACAGATCGAGAACAGCTTCGCCGGTCAGCGCGACGTGAAGCTTGGAGGCCAGCTGGTGGCGAACGCGCAGGTGAACACGCAGGTCAGCCACGACCTCGAGCACGCGGAGCTGCTCGCGTTCCCGTTTGTGTTCCTGCTCTCGCTCCTGTTCTTCCGCTCGCTCGTGGCGGCGCTGCTGCCGCCGCTGCTCGGCGGGCTCGCGATCGTCGCCACGTTCTTCGCGTTGCGGATCGTCGCGAGCTTCGTCGACCTGTCGGTGTTCGCGCTCAACCTGACGACCGGGCTCGGGCTGGGCCTGGCGATCGACTACAGCCTGTTCATGGTCTCCCGCTACCGCGAGGAGTCGGCCAAATCCGGCTTCGGAGTCGAGGCGCTGCGACGGACGCTCCAGACCGCCGGCCGGACGATCGCCTTCAGCTCGCTCACGATCGCCGCGGCGATCGCGTCGCTGACGCTGTTCCCGCAGCGGTTCCTGTACTCGATGGGAATCGCCGGCGCGCTCGTGGCGCTGATCGCCGCGACCCTCGCCCTGCTGGTACTGCCCGCGCTGCTGGCCGTGCTCGGCCCACGCGTGAACGCGCTCGCACCAAACCGGCTGGCTCGGGCCGCGGACCGCGACGCCCGGCCGGCCGAGAGCGGATTCTGGTACCGGCTGTCGCGGGTCGTCATGCGCCGGCCGGCGATGATCGCGATCGCGAGTGCCACGTTCCTGATCGCGCTCGGCATTCCGTTCTTCACCCAGGTCAAGTTCACCTCGGTCGACGCGACCGTGCTGCCGACGAGCGCGTCCGCCCGCCAGGTCAACGACGCCCTCAACACTCAGTTCCCGCCGAACCGCGGTGCCCCGCTCGACGTGGTCGTCGGCGCGCCCGCCGGGTCGCCCGCGGTCAACACGCTCGAGGCCCGCATCAACAGCCTGCCCGACGTGTCTGCCGTCGAGCCGGCACAACCCGCTGGACCGCGCATGTCGCTCATCCCGGTGGCGCCGATCCAGGCGCCGCTCTCAACCGCCACCCAGAACCTCGTACGCCAGGTCCGCGCTGTCAAGACACCCTTCTATCTCGGCGTGGCGGGTGAGACCGCGGCGTACCTCGACCTGGAGCACAGCCTTGCCGTCCACCTGCCGGCGGTCCTCGCGGTCGTCGTGGCCACCACCCTGATCATCCTGTTCCTGATGACGGGCTCGGTGATCCTGCCGATCAAGGCCGTGATCATGAACGCGCTCGGGCTGTGCGCGATGTTCGGGATCCTGGTGCTCGTCTTCCAGGACGGCAACCTGGAAGGACTCCTCGGCTACCAGAGCCTCGGAGCGCTCGACGCCACGCAGCCGATACTGCTGTTCGCCATCGGCTTCGGGCTCGCCACCGACTACGGCGTGTTCCTGCTGTCGCGGATCAAGGAAGCGCGCGACGGCGGCGCCTGCGACCGCGACGCCGTGGCGATCGGCCTCGAGCGCACCGGGCGCGTGGTGACCGCGGCCGCGCTGCTGTTCGCGGTGGCGCTCGCCGCGTTCTCGACCTCGGAGATCGTATTCGTCAAGGAGCTGGGCGTGGGCGCGGTGCTCGCGGTCCTGATCGACGCCTCGATCATCCGCGCGCTGCTGGTTCCCTCGTTGATGATGTTGCTGGGCCCGCTCAACTGGTGGGCGCCGGCGCCGCTGCGGCGTCTCCACGACCGAATCGGGCTGCGAGAAGGCGGCCCCTCGGTCGTCGCAACGTAGTGCTTCACTAGCCGGGATGACGGACCCGGGCACGACCGGGCGCATCCGTGCCGTCGTGTTCGACCTCGGCGGGGTGCTGCTCGACTGGAACCCGCGCTACCTCTACCGGAAGCTGTTCGACGACGACGACGACGACGCGATGGAGCGGTTTCTCGCGGAGGTGTGCACGATGGAGTGGCACCACGCCCACGACCTCGGCGTGCCCCCGGAGCGGACCACCCCGCCGCTGGTGGCCGCGCACCCTGAGTACGAGGAGCTCATCTGGGCCTGGTCGCGGCGCAGCGAGGAGATGATCGCCGGGCCGATCGACGGGACGGTCGAGTTGCTCGCCGAGCTGAAGGAGGCGGGCGTGCCGTGCTACGCGCTGACGAACATGGAGCGCGAGACGTACCCGCTTCGGCGTGAGCGGTTCGCATTCCTCAGCTGGTTCGACGGCACGGTCGTGTCGGGGTTCGAAGGTGTGGCCAAGCCGGACGTCGCAGTGTTCGAACTGCTGCTCAACCGGTTCGACCTCGACCCGTCAACGACCGTGTTGATCGACGACTCGCCCGCGAACGTACGGGCGGCCACGACAGCCGGCATGCAGGCGATCGAGTTCGGCTCGCCCGATCAGCTGCGCGACTGGCTCCGGCAGGCCGGACCGCTCGCCGGCCTCACTCCTCCTCTTCCCAGTTCTCCGAGCGCGGATCCTTGCCGGTGAACAGGTCGACGAAGTGCTGCCAGCGGCCCGGCTTGACCCCGGGTTCGCGCTCGCGCCAGGCCGGCGCCCCGCCGTGCGGCGGCTCGAGTGCGGCGACCGCTGCGGCGTCGATGCGCAGATCGACTCCGCGTTCGTGCATAGACGCGACGTCGTCGGCCGCGACGAAGCGCGGGTCGCCACCGACGCGAATCACCAGCCCGTGGAAAATGTCCTCCTCGGGCGCCGCAACCACGTGGTCGACGGTGCCAACCTGCTCACCGGCGAATGCGTAGACGGGCACCCCGCGCTCGAGCACCTCATAGGCGATCGGCAACCCCTCGTCCACAACCGATCACACTACAGGCATGACGCACGTCGGTGTGGTCGGCCACGTCGAATGGGTCGACTTCGTGTCGGTCCCGCATCTGCCGGTGCACGGAAAGATCCTTCACGCGGATAGCGCGTTCGCGCGCGCCGGCGGGGGCGGCGCGGTGGCGGCGTCGGTCCTCGCCGAGCTCGGCGCCGACGTCGACTTCTACTGCGCGCTCGGGCGGGACGCCGAGGGCCGGGCGACGGTGGCCCAACTCGAGGAGCGCGGCGTTCGCATCCACGTGGCGTGGCGCGATCAGCCGACCCGCCGCGCCGTCACGTTCCTCGAGCCGGGCGGCGAGCGGACGATCGTCACGCTCGGCGAGCGCCTCGAGCCGTTCGGGTCCGATGAGCTCGAGTGGGAGCGCCTGGCCGATGCCGGGAGCGTCTACTTCACCGCCGGTGACAGCGGCGCTCTGGAGCGCGCCCACTCATCTCCTTACGTCGTCGCCTCGCCGCGAGCCAGGGACGTGCTCGAGGCCGATGGCGCGTGGGTGTACGCGCTCGTGTTCAGCGAGGGCGACGAGGACGAGCGCGCGTGGGCACACCGAGTCGAATCCCATACGCGTCTGCTGGTCGCGACCGAGGGGGACCGCGGCGGGCGCTGGTGGGGCGAGTCGGAGGGCAGCTGGGCTGCTGTACCGCTCCCCGGCCCGCCGCGCGACACCTACGGCTGCGGAGACTCGTTCGCGGCCGCGTTCACGCTCGGACTGGGGCGCGATGGCTCGATCGCGGACGCCGCGAAGCTCGGGGCGCAGGCCGGGGCGCGCGCCCTGACCCGCGTCGGTGCTCCCTGAGGGGGCGACGTCCCGCTACACGTCGGTGGTCCTGATGAGAAGTAGCCACGCGCTCACGACGCCGCCGCCGAGCGCTGCGACGACGGGGACCACCATGATGTAGAGACCCGTGTGCACCCCTGCCGCGATGAACAGTCCGGAGATGAGGAGCAGGAGCGCTGTGAGCGTGTTGGGGGCGACCACGTCGAGTATGTGCCCAAGTTTGCTGGTGGGTGCGGTGTCTGAGCGCGCCCGTCGATCGAGCACGAACAGCCCGACGCCGGCGATCAAAGCGAGAGCGATCACCTCGCCCCCGAGCGGCCCGTAGGCCTGGCCCGGGATGGCCAGCACGATCGCGACGAACACGACTAAGAGGAACAGCAACAGGGCCTGTGCCGCGCGGTTCGTCAGCTCCGGCGACCGCGCGATCACGTCGATCCGGATCGAGACCGCGACGAACAGGAGCCCGGTCAGGCTAGCCGCAGCCGCTCCGGCGACCGTGGCGAAGGGGACCCAATCCTGCACGGACCCGCAATCGTGCCGGTCACGGCAGACGGACCGCCCTCAGAGACCGATCTCGCGGAGGTCGACGTCCCGCCCCGACGAGCACGCCGGCGCCACCGACCAGCGACCCCGGTCCCACGAGATCCGGGTCCCGTCGGCCAACCGCACCCCAGCGCGTCCAAGCCGCGGCGCGCCCCACAGCGTGGCAACCAGCGGTCGCTCACCCTCGGGAACGTCCCCCAACCCCCGCGCCACGTGCGACGCCGGATACGTGACCACAATCGAGCCGGGGCGAACCCAGACCGGGATTCGCTCGAGCGGCGCCTCGACCACGACCTCGCCGCCTCCACTGACCCGAGCGCCCGACCAGCTCTCGATCCACTCTCCTCGCGGCAGCGCCACCTCCCGCTCGCGCGCCTCGTCGTCGAGCACCGGCGCCACCCACAGCGCCGGCCCGTACCCGTAGGCGTCGCCGATCTCCCAGCCTCGCGGATCGGCGGGGTCGAGGAGGCACAACGGGCGGATGATGGGCAGCCCTGACCGGTGGGCCGTAAAGGCGGCGGCCCGGACATACGGCACCAGCTGCTCGTGCAGGAGCACGTAAGCGCGGTACAGGTCGAGCACGTGCTCGGAGTAGTTCCAGGGCTCCTGCGGCATCCGGCCGTGGGCGTGCATGAGTGGCGTGAAGCAGCCGAACTGGAGCCAGCGGATGAGCAGCTCGGGCGGGCAGCGCTCGACCAGGCGGTGCCCGAGGTAGCCGCCGACGTCGTGCGACCAGTTCGAGAAGCCGCTGCACGCGGCCGACAGCGTCGCGACCACGAGCACGCGCAGCGACCAGAAGTCCGACGCCTGATCGCCCGCCCACGTGTGGCCAACCGCGTGCTGACCGGTCCAGCCGCTGCGCGCGAACAGCACTCCGTTTCCAGGGTGGACCTCGTCCAGCGCGCGCTGAAGACTCGAGCGATGAAGCCCCCCGAGCGCCCAAGCCGCCTGGGCGCCTGTTCGCCCGTCCGCGAACTGCACCCCCTCTGGCAGGTAGTAGCCCTCCCCGTCGTCGGCCTTGATCCCCTCCACGCCGAGCGCCAGTACGCGCTTGGCCTGCTCGCGCCACCACTGCTCCGCGACCTCGCTCGTGAAGTCGACCGGGGAGCCGGTCCCCATCCACCACTGGGTCACGAACGGCTCGGGCTCCGAGCCCGACGCGGAGCGCACGAACACGCCCGCGGCCACGCCCGGCGCGTAGTTCGGCGCGGGCTCGCGGTGAAGCCGCTCGGACTCGGGCTGGGGCGGGATCTGACCGTCGCGCGAGTCCGTGTTCACCCACGGCGTCACCCACACTACGGTCCTGACCCCGTCGTCGCGCATTCGCCGTATGAGCCCGGGAGCGTCCGGGAACTGATAACGGTTGAACTCCCAGGTGTTGTACTGGGTCGCCCACGGCGAATCGATCACGATCGCGTCGACCGGGATCTCGTGCCGGCGCAGACCGTCGAAGTCGTCGAGCACGTCGTCCTGATGCTCGTACACGTCGCGGCTCTTCCAGAACCCGTATCCCCACTCGGGCAGGAGAGCCGGGAAACCGGTCAGGCGGCAGAACGCTCGCAGCCGCGCCGCCGGCGTGGGATCGCACAGGAAGTCCAGCCGGAGCGGCCCGGTGCTCCGGCGAGTAGACGCCGAGACACGTTCGCCCGCGAGGTCGAACCGGATCCCGTTCGCGTCCGACCTGACCCAGACGGCGTAACCGCGGCTCGAGATCAGCCAAGGCACCGGCGCGTAGTCGCCCTGTGGGATTCCCCCGCCGGCGAGCAGGTCAGGCGGGCAGTCGGGGCCGGTGTAGCGACGATCGGCGCCGAGCTGGACGACCCGCCCGGCCTGGTCGAACTGAGTGCAATGCCGCGCGCCGAGGCCGGCGAAGTGCTCATCGGAGCGGCGGCGCCAGTCGGCGGCGACCCGTAACGGCTCGCCCTCGGGCTCGAGCTCGAACGAAACCCGTTCGTCGGCGAGCACGCGGACCTCGAGACGCGCGCGCCGGCCACCGTTCAGCTCGACCGCCAGCAGCACCCGGTCAGCGGCAAGGCGCTGCACCCGAGCCGCCGCCGCTCGCTCGAGCGGGGCCAGCTCCTCCGCCGCAACGACGCCCTCGGTCAGCTGGATGAAATGATCGTGGACGGTTCCGTCGGCGACCCAGGCGCCCATCGACCGCACCAGCCTCCGGCCGCCGCGACGAACCGTCAGCTCGAACGGCCGCAGCGCGATCTCGACCCGCAGCGGGCCTCGCTCCAGGACGAGCGTGTCGGCGTCAGACACGCAAATCTGACCCACCGCGGGCATAGCGCCAAGGTTCTCCCAAACCCCCGCGATCCCATGCCGGCGGTAACAGAAACGTCACAGGACGTGACCTCGTTCTTCACTGAGCCGTCAGCTTGCGGGGTGATCCTGAACACCATGAACGATATGAGTCACGCCGATCTGCACGTCCATTCCTCGGCCTCGCAGATCTCGAAGCTCGGCGTCCAGCGATCGCTGCATATCCCCGAGTGCGCCACCGAGCCGCTCGAGGTCTATGAGCTCGCCAAGCGCCGCGGGATGGACTTCGTGACGATCACCGATCACGACACGATCGACGGGATCCTGTCGCTCGGCCACCTGCCCGACACGTTCATCTCCGAGGAGCTGACCGCGTCGTTCAAAGGCGAGGCTCAGGCCGTGCACGTCCTCTGTTACGGCATCACCCCGGACGATCACGAATGGCTGCAGGCCAACCGCGACGACGTCGAGGCATGCGCCGCGTACCTGCACGACCACGAGATCACGGCCGCGCTCGCTCATCCCTTCTACGCCGTCACCGCGCCGCTCACCGCGCGCCACCGGCGACGCCTGGCCCAGCTGTTCCCGATCTGGGAGACGCGCAACGGGTCGCGGGCCAAGGAACTGAATCTTCCGGCGTTCGTGTACATCGAGACCCACGGGGGAACCGCCATCGGAGGGTCCGATGACCACGCCGGAATCGATATCGGCCGGACGTTCACCGAGACCCCGCGCGCCGCCACCGCGCAGGAGTTCCTCGCGCACGTCCGCGCCGGACGCGCGTCCGCACACGGGCAGCAGGGCAGCGCCGCGAAGTGGGCGCACGCGGCGATGGCGCTGGCGATCCGCTCGCTCGGCGGCGGCGACGGCGACAGCGACGCCCCCGCCCGTCCGGATCCCGCCCGCGTCCTGAAGATCGTCGAGCGGGTGATGAGAGAGGGCGATGCCAGGCACGGCGCGGGCGGAGCCGACCTCCAAGCAAGCGACGCGCTCGCGCTGCTGCGCGCGTGGCTGGTCGCGATGGACCTCGACGTCGACGAGCACAAGCTGCTGACCCAGCTCCAAGAGGGGGAGCTCGGCCACGCGGACCTCGACCGGCGCGCCCGGCGCGTGCACGAGCGAAAGCTCGCGGCAGTCGTGCACGGCACCGTGGCCGGCCTCGAGCAGGGCCGGCTCGACGGCGGGAGTAGGGCACTCGCCCTGTTCGACGCATGCATACCGGCGATACCGTACGCCGCGGCCTCGGCCTTCCTCGGACGCGAGAAGGCCAAGTTGGCGCGCAGCGAAGGGGACCGCCCACGCGTCGCACTGGTGGCCGACGCGATCGGCTCCATGCACGGCGTCACGCACACGATCCAGCAGATCCGGGCCCGCGGCGTCCGCGGGTTCGACGTCGAAGTGATCGGCACCGACGCCGACGTCGATCGCCGGCTCAGCGCGGTCGCCGAGATCGACGTTCCGTTCTACCCCGGCCTCCAGATCGGCGTCCCCACCGTCCCCGCGATCGTCGACGCGCTCGCCGAGGGTCGCTACGACATCGTCCACGTGTGCTCGCCGGGTCCCGCCGGGATCGGCGCCTGGCTGCTGGCGCGGGTGCTCGAGCTGCCGAGGGTCGGCAGCTACCACACCGAGCTCGCCGCCTACGCCGCGCTGCGTACCGGGCAGGCGAAGCTCGAGATGCTCGGCAACTTCGGGCTCGGCATGTTCTACGGGGCCTGCGACGTCGTGCTCTCGCCGAGCCGGGCCAGCGACGAGCGGCTGAACCAGCTCGGCATCCCAGACGACCGAATCCGGCGCTGGGATCGCGGTGTCGACCTCAAGCGCTTCGATCCCGCCCACCGCGACGACGAACTGCTGTCCGGCGAGATCAACGTCCTGTACGCGGGACGCCTCAGCAAGGAGAAGGGAGTCGACCTCCTGGCCGATGCGTTCCTCGAAGCCCGCCGCCGCGATCCGCGCCTGCACCTGTCGCTGGCTGGGGGAGGCCCTGAGGAAGAGCTGCTCCGCGCCCGGCTCGGCGAGCACGCGACGTTCCTCGGGTGGCTGTCCGGAGACGCTCTCGCGCGGGCCTACGCCAGCGCCGACGTGTTCCTGTTCGCGAGCTCCACCGAGACCTTCGGTCAGGTGGTGCTCGAAGCGCAGGCAAGCGGGCTGCCGGTGGTCGCAGTCGACCGCGGCGGGCCCGCATGCCTGATCGAGCATGGTGAGACGGGGCTGCTCGCGGCCCCCGACGTCAATGGTCTCGCAGACGCCGTGGTGTCAATGACCAGCACTCCGCTTCTATCCGAGCGCATAAGTCGCGGCGCGCTGGCGGCGGTGCGGGGACGCAGCTGGGAAGCTGCGCTTGACCGCCTCGCCGCCGCCTATCGCACCGCGCTGTCCGCGCACGGCGATCAGCAGCTCGCGCGCGGCGTCGCATAACGGTCCCTCGGCGGATCAATAGGAGCCGTAGACATATCCGTAACCGTCGCCATAGCCGCCGTAGCCGCCCTGGCCGTAGCCGTAGCCGCCGTCGCCGTAGCCGCCGTAGCCACCGGGGCCGTAGCCGCCGTCACCGTAGCCGCCGTAGCCGCCCGGGTAGCCGCCGGAGCCGTAACCGCCGGCGCCATAGCCGCCGTCGCCACTGCCGCCGGACGATCCACTCGTCTGTGAGGACGAGGATCCGGCGCCGCTCTGCTGCCACGTCACCGAGAACGACGACCCGTCGGACGAAAGCGACGAGGGCGATGCGCCGGCCGTGTTCTGGCTCGAACCGTAGCCGACGTCGTAGGTGCCATCCGAGCCGAGCGCGATCGGCTGCGCGGTCCAGCTCGGGTCGGAGATCGTGCCGGTGTGGCCGTTCGCGGTCGCGGTCGCGTTCGTAAAGTCGACCTTGCCGAAGTCGGACAGGGGCAACGGCGTGCAGTTGCCGGAACCGTCGCACTGCGAAGGTGCCTCGGCGACCCACTCGGCACTAGAGGTGTCGGGATTGGGCGACTGAACGGTCTTCGTGAACGACTGTCCGGTGGTCTCGTCCTTCAGCGAGAACGAGGTGCTCGAGCCGCTCACGCCGACGCTGGCCGTGATGTGGTCGCCGGGATGGATCGAGAGATTCAGCTGAACCGGCGCCGCCGGCACGAGCTCGTACCACGCGTAGTAGTCGGTGCCATTACCGGTGCAGTCGCCCTGCGTCCCGATCTGCTCGAGCGACGTCGAGCTCCCGTCGCCGAGCGAGGACTGCCCGAACGACGACGACGACGACGACTGGCCATCGTCGCCGCCGACGCCGACCCAGAAGGCGGCGTAGTCCTGCCCAGAGGTGCATTTCGACGCGGGTTGGACCCAGCTGCCGGAGACGTTCGAGAACTGCGTATTCGAACCCGAGCCTCCGACGACGTATCCAGCCCAGTTGGAGCTCACTTGCTCCGCGGTGCTCGTCGCGGCACCCGCGGAGCCGGCCGACAGGCCAATGATGGCCCCGGCCGTGGTGAGAGTTGCTAACAGGGTGCGATATTTCATGTGCACCACTCTCGTCAGCGCGGGTAAGAGTGGCTGACGAGCTCATGAAGAGCTGCTTATGGACTTGGGAAGAGCTCGATATGAGCCCCCACGCCCTGTCGTCGGACGACGTCCCCACCACGCGCACGAGCAGCGCGTTGACGATGCCCAGCACCGCGAGCGCCACCCCGAGCGCCGCCTGCCCGGCGGCGAGGAGCGCGAGGCCACCGGCACCGAACAGCACGACCTCCAGCGCGAGCCGCGCCGGATCGGTCAACCGCCGCGCGGCCCTCGGCGCGAGCCATGTGCCCCACACCGCCGCGACGAAGCAGGGCGCAGCGATCGCCAGCGCGATCCGCAGCCACACCGCCGAGCCGACCGTACCGCCGGCAAAGGCGACGGCGGCCAGCAGCGCGAGCTCCAGCAGGAACCTGAGCAAATCCGCCGCGCCCCAACACCACGTAACCGTGCAGCGCGGCTCGGATGGCCCGGATCGCATCGACCGCGTCGTCGCCGGCGATCCCGTAGCCGGCGAGGACCGCGGTCACGACGGCGAGGATCTCCGCGCTCGCCTGCACGTGCTCGGCGTCGCCGGGCTCCGGCGCAACTACGCTCGCGTCGTAGCGTCCCGGGTGCCGGCCGGCATACGACCGGTAGGCGTTTGCCAGCCCGTGTAGCGCGTCGCCGCAGGCCTTGCCGGCGATTGCCGCGTGCAGCTCGGTCCTGAGCTCTCTGACCCCGCGAAGGGCCAGCGCCGCCGCGGGCATGTCAAGCGGAGCGGGCGCGCTCCCCCATTTCGAGATCGTCGTCGTCATCGGGCGCCGACAACGACTCGAGCTGCGGCGGAGCGACCGCGGTGCAACTGCCGCCTTGCCCCTTGGCGGCGTACAGCGCGAGGTCGGAGCGGCGGAGCAGATCCTGGAGGTCCTCCCGCCGGTCCCACACGGCCACGCCGGCCGAGAAGGCCTCTCGTTCGGGCGTCGCGTCGCGGAGCCGGTCGATCGCGGTCAGGGACCCGGTCAGCGTCGAGTTCGTCAGCAGCGCCACGAACTCGTCGCCGCCGAGCCGCGCGACGACGTCGCCGGCGCGCAGCGTCGCCCGGATTCGCTCCGCGGTGTCGCGGAGGGCGCGGTCACCCTGGTCGTGTCCGAGTTCGTCGTTGAGCTCCTTGAAGTTGTCGAGGTCGAGCGTCACGAGCGTGATCGGGTTTCCGCTCCGGGCCGCCCGGGCCAGCTCTCGGGGCGCCGTGTACCGCCATCCGCGGCGGTTGAGCAGTCCGGTGAGGTCGTCGACCACCGCCTCGTGGGCGAACCGCTGGGCCATCGTCGCCAGCTCGCGCGTGACCGCCCGCAGCGATCCGGCGACGGCGACCCCGACCAGCGTCAGCAGCGCGGCGTGACCCCAGCTGCGCGGGTACGCGGGGGCCCCGATCAGCACCATCGGCAGCGCGCAGCACGCAGCGAGCGTGAGCATACCTCCCGCCAACTCGATATCGGTCCCCTCGAGCCCGAACCACACCATCGCCATGATCACCAGCACCGAGTAGCCGGACGCCGCGCCGCCGGTGTAGGCCTGCATCAGAGTCAGCGCGGGGATCAGGCCGAACGCGGCCGCCCAGAACGCAAGCTGGCGCCGGCGCGGCACGAGGGCGACGACCAGCGACGCGAGGCATGCGGCGATCGCCCCGGCGAAGAACACCGGACGATGAGCCGATCTGTCGGTCGCCGCCGCAATCGTCACGGGCAGGACGTTGCACACGACCGCGAACACGATCAGGCGCAACCTGCCGTGCGGACGCAATGAACTGGATCCCATTCAGTACTCGCATCGGCGGCCCTGGCAGAAACTTGAGGAGGAATGAGTAGGTTTGCGCCGCTCCTTGCGCCTTTTCGGCCACGCTCCGGCCCGCTACAGGAGCCCCCGGGCAGACGGCGAACCCTGTCGCCGTGAGCACGAGCCGGCTCGAGGCGTTCTCCGACGGGGTGATCGCGGTGGCGATCACGCTGCTCGTGCTGGACATCCACGTGCCCACCCCACCGCTGCCGGCCGGGACCACGCTCGCCCACGAGCTCGGCGCCAACTGGCCGGTTTACGCCGCCTACATCACATCGTTCCTGACGATCGGGATCATCTGGATCAACCACCACGTGATGATCAGGCGCCTCCGCGAGCCCGACCACATGATCCTGTTCCTCAACCTGCTGCTGCTGATGAGCATCGCGGTGCTGCCGTTCGCCACCAGCCTGATGGCCGCCTACCTACGCGAGAGCAGCGGTCAGCACCTCGCGGCCGCGATCTACAGCGGGTCGCTCCTGTTGATGGCGGTGTGCTTCGCGACGCTCAACCGGCACATCTTGCTCGTGAAGCCTCACCGGCTCCGCGAGCAGCTTTCGGCCGCGCGCCGGCGCCAGATCCTCTTCCGCAGCATCACCGGGCTGGTGCCATACGCGATCGCTACGGCCTTGGCCCTCGTGTCCTCGTACGCGACGCTTGCGATCTGCGCCGCCCTGGGGGTGTTCTACGCATTCCCGATCGGCAGCGGCGGCTCAACACAGACCGAATAACTCCGGGTGCTGGAAGCTCACGACCGCCACCACGCGCCCAGCACCCGCCGCCAGTTGTCCCATCCAACCTGAGCCACCTCACCCTCGCTGAACCCCGCGTCGGCGAGCGCCGCGAGCAGCTTCGGCGTGCCCGCCACGTCCCCGAGCGGCGCCGGGATCGTGGCGCCGTCGTAATCGGATCCCAGCGCGACGTGGGCCACCCCGATCCGGTCCGCCACGTACCGCGCATGATCGGCAATCAGCGAGAGCGGCGTGTCCGGGTCATCCGCGAAGTCCGCCCGCAGGAACGGCACGGCGAACACGATCCCGACCAGACCCCCCGAGGCTCCGATCGCGTCGAGTTGGGCGTCGGTCAGGTTGCGCGACGTCGGGCACAGCTTGTGCACGCCCGAGTGGGTGGCCACGATCGGGCCGGCGTCGATCCGGGCCACGTCCCAGAAGCCGGCCTCGTTCAGGTGGCTGACGTCGATCAGGATCCCGAGCTCGCCGCAGCGCCGGACGAGCGCGCGGCCGGCGTCGGTGAGCCCCGGGCCGGTGTCCGGCGAGGAGGGCGAGACGAACGGCACCCCGTGGGCGAACGCGTTGGGCCGGCTCCACACCGGCCCCACCGAGCGCAGCCCTGCTTCGTACCAGAGGTCAAGCGCCTCGAGCCCGGGATCGATCGCCTCGGCGCCTTCGAGGTGAAGGACGGCCGCCGGCGGCCCAGCCTCGTCATCCCGCACCCGATCGAGATCGGCACCGCTCCGGGCGAGGCGCACCTGCCCGGCGCGCTCGAGCGCGACCAGCCGGCCGGCGACCGCGCTCGCGTCGGCGGCCGCCACCGCGTGCTCCACCGGCGGCGCGGGCTCGAACTCGACCACCCCATCGTCGCGCGGCACCTGAACCTCGCGGGCGCCGCCGGCCGAACGGGTGAAGACCGCGAAGATCGCTCCGCGCACCCCGCCGGCGCGCATCCGCGGGAGGTCGAGGTGGCCGCCGGACCGGCCGCCCGCGATCAGCGCGTGGTCGTCGTTGGTGAGGGCATCGTTGTGCCCGTCGAACACCGCCGGCACGGGAGTTACTCGGGCACCCGCAGGGGCAGGTCGACCGCCGGCAGCCCGTCGATGCTGACGGCGTTCTTCTCGCGCTGGTAGTCAAGCAACGCCTCAGGCCCGCCGACGCGGACCTTCTTCGCCGCCCACAGGTCCATGTGCGGCCGGACCCCCTCGTGCTTCATCAGCGGCACCCCGTAGCCGCACGAATCGGCGATGCGAATGACCTCGACCAGGACGATCGCGCGCCGCGCCTCGGGCGTCTCGGGCTCGGCGAAGCCGCACAGCTCCATCAACTCGGAGAACCGTTCGTGGGAGGCCGGGACCACCTCTCCACGGCCGTGCAGCCGCAGGATCCGCGGAGGCCCCTCGAACGCGCAGAACATGATCACGATGCGCCCGTTCTCGCACACGTGGGCGATCGTCTCGGCGCCACTCCCGACCATGTCGAGATAGGCCACGCTCGTCGGCGTGAGCACGCGCAGGCTATCGATCGGCCCCTTCGGCGAGACGTTCACGTGCCCGTCCGCGTCGAGCGGAGCGGTGCCCACGAAGAACATCGGCTGCCTGGAGATCCAACTCTCGAGCTGCTCGTCGATGGCGTCGAAGATCTTTCCCATCGATCGAAGGTTACGGATCCCTCTAGGATCAGGTCCGTGGCCGCTACCGCATCCACCTCGCTCGAGCGTGAGCTGACCGCGCTCCTCGGGGACGGCGCGGTCTTGCCCGGAAACACTCGCGCGTACCTGACCGACGCGACCGAGAGCCGGAATCTCCGCGGCAGGGCCGACGCGATCGCGCTCCCCGCGGATGCTGCAGCAGTCGCACGAACCCTCGCGTGGTGCTACGAGCACGACGTGCCGATCATCCCCCGCGGCGGAGGCACCGGCTTCACCGGCGGCGCCGTTCCGCTCGATGGCGGCGTGGTCCTGAGCCTCGAGAACCTGAAAAAAATCAGACATCTTGATCCCGGCCTGTGGCGCGGCGCGGTCGAGGCGGGCGTGGTCACCGCCGACCTGCGCCGCCGGGCGCGCGAGAACGGGCTGTTCTTCCCGCCCGACCCCGGCTCCGCCGAGCAGTCCCAGCTGGGCGGCAACATCGCCACCAATGCCGGCGGGCCGCACGCGTTCAAATACGGGGTGACCGGCGCGTGGATCACCGGACTGGAGTTCGTGCTCGCGCCCGGCGAGCTCGTCCGGGTCGGCGGGCCGATCCGGAAGGACGTCGCCGGCTACGACCTCAAGTCGCTGATGATCGGCTCGGAGGGGACGCTCGGGATCGTCACCGCGGCCTGGGTCAAGATGATCCCGGCTCCCGAGGCGGCGCTGCCCCTGGCGGCGCTCTACCGGGACACCGAGACCGGCTGCGCGGCGATCGAAGCGGTGTTCGCGAGCGGCGTCATCCCCGCGGCGATCGAGTATCTGGACGAGGGATCGATCGAGGCAACGCGCGGCGCGTTCCCGGTCGAGCTCCCCGGCGAGGCGAGGTTCATGGTGCTCGTCGACGCCGACGGTACCGCCACGGAGGCGGCCCACATCCACGAGGAGCTGACCGAGGTCCTGAGCGAGGACGCGCTGCTTGTCCACGCCCCCACCGCCACCAAGGAGATCAATGCGCTGTGGCGCTGGCGCGACGGCGCGTCGATCGCGGTCACCGCGCAGCGCGGCGGCAAGGTCTCGGAGGACATCGTGGTGCCGGTCGACCGGCTCCGCGAAGCGATCGACGGCACGATCGAGATCGGCCGCCGACACGACCTGCCCGCCTGCAGCTGGGGCCACGCCGGCGACGGCAACCTGCACTCGACGTTCATGATCGACCTCGACGACCCGGCCGAGCTCGAACGGGCCGAGCATGCGGCCGAGGACCTGTTCGCGCTCGCGGTGGAGCTCGGCGGGTCGGTGTCGGGCGAGCACGGGATCGGCATGGTCAAGAACGGTCAGATCCAGCGGCAGTGGGAGCCGGCGGCGGTCGCGATGCACGAGGCGATCAAGCGCACGTTCGACCCCAAGGGCCTGCTCAACCCCGGCAAGAAGCTCGCTGGGAATTCGGCTCGAAACGCACGCACCCCGACACGTGACCGAGCCGAATTCCCTTAACGGAATCCGCCGCACCGACGACCGCGCCTCGTACCGCATCAACGCGGATTCCGCGAACCCGCCGCACCGACGACCGCGCCTCGTACCGCATCAACGCGGATTCCGCGAATCCGCCGCACCGACGACCGCAGCGCGTAGTGCGTCGAGGCGGATTCCCCGGTCAGCCGAGGTGATGGCGGTGGGCAACGGCCGCGGCCTGCGTCCGGCTTCGTACCCCGAGCTTCGCCAGGATCCGTGATACGTGCACGCTGGCGGTCTTTTCGGCCATGAACAGCGACGCGCCGATCTGCCGGTTGGTCGCGCCCTCGGCCACGAGCGCCAGCACCTGCCGCTCACGCTCGGTCAGCCCGAACGGATCCTCGCCGTCTGACCCCGCCCCGGGGCGTTCCACATCTCCCGTGCCCTCGCCGAGGTCGAGTCGCGCCCGCTGGGCCAGCGCACTCAGCTCGTCGGCCAGCCACCGCGCGCCGAGCCGCTCGGAGATCTCGAGCGCGTCCCGCGCCGTGCCGCAAGCCGCGGGCCGGTCGCCGGCCTCGACGTACGCCTCCGTCGCCCGCCACAGCGCGATCGCTCGCTGGAACGGCCGCGTGATCGCGTCCCATTCCTTTGCCGCGGTGCTCCACAGCTTCGGATCGCTGCGACCCCGAGCGCGGGAGAGCTCGGCCGCTCCGACCGCTTGCCACGCACGCTCGACCGGGCCGCCCTCCTGGGCGGCCGCGCGGAGACGTTGCATGTGGATGCGGGAGCGCGCGATCGCGTCGCGCTCGTCGGCGCGCTCGCGCAGATCGCGGGCACGCTGGGCGATGTCGGCCTCGACGCGCATCCCCGCCGCGGTCACGCGCGCGATCCGGGCGACGTCGTCGGTGCACAGCTCCATCCGGTCGAGCGCGTGCGCGACCGCGGCGCGCGCGCCCGTCAGGTCGCGCTGGCGCCGGCGCAACTCCGCCAGCAACGTCCCGAAGGCGCCGATCCACTGCGGCTCGGATGACCTCGCCACGAGCGGCTCGGCCTGTTCGAGGCACAGGTCCGCGGTCTCGTCGTCCCCGACCCCGAGGGCGAATTCGGCCTCGCGCAGGTGGCGGAAGATCAGCTGCCGCCCGGCGAGCTGCGCCGCCCGCGGAACGAGGTACTTGCGCGCGGCTTCCCAGTCTCCCGCCTCGAACGAGATGTCTGAGAGGGTCAGAGACATCCAGTCGTGGGGTCGCGCCACGCGACCGCCCACCGCGGCGAGCCCTTCCTTGGCCGTCTCGAGGGCCTCGGTCGTGCGCCCCGCGAGGCTGAGCGTGTCGGCGAGGTTGCCATACGCGGTTGACACCCCGTCCACGTCGTCGTCCTCGCGCGCGATCTCGATCGCCCGCCGCAGCGAATGGATGCCCTCGTCGATGGACCCGGTCACGATCCCGGCCATCCCGAGCGTGTTCAGGATCTCGCTCTCCGAGCGCCGGTCCCCGGCGGCGACGGCCGTGTCGAGCGCCTCCCGGCCCTCTCTCAGAGCCTCGCGGTAGCGGCCGCGGAGGTAGCGCACCCGCGCGGCCCAGACCAGGATCGAAGCGCGCTCGCGGCTGATCTCGTCCGCCGGCAGCATCGACAGCGCCCGCTCGGCCGTCTCGACTGCCTCCCCGCCTCGATTGAGCGCCCACTGGGACCGCGACAGGCGCGCGAGGAGCTCGGCGTAGCGCCGGGGCTCGCCGTCCGGATCGAGCTCCTTCAGCGCGCGCGTGAGCAGCACCTCGGCGCGACCGCGATCGCCAGCGACCGCGTGCGCGGCAGCTGCGATCCCGAGCAACTCGACGTGATCGAGCGGGATCATCTGGTCGGCATCGGGGACGCGCGGCCACAGGTCGAGAGCGCGCTCGGCGAGGTCGGCGGCATCGCCGTACGCGTGCACCTCGCGTGCGGCGAGCGCGGCCTGTACGGTCGCGCGCAGCGCGGCCGGCTGGTCTCCCGCGGTCGCGTAGTGACGGGCGATCGCCGAGGCCAGCTCGACGCCCTGGTCGTTCTCGTAGTCGGCGCGGTCCTCGAACGCCCGGGCGAGGGCCAGGTGGAGCTCTGAGCGCTCGCCGGGGAGCAGGTCGTCGTACAGCGCCTCGCGCAGCAGCGCATGGCGGAAGCTCAGGCGGGTCGGCTCGCACGCGACCAGTACCTGCTCGGCGACCGCCTCGCGCAGCGCCAGATGGAGCGCATCGGGCTCGATCCCGCTGACCTCGGCGATCATCGGCTCGTCCAGCGAACGGCCGGCGGCGATCACCCGAGCCGCGGCCTGGGCGTCTGGGGAGAGTCGTTCGATGCGCAGCATGAACGCGTCGCGCAAGCTCTGGGGAGCGGCACCCCGGCCGTCGAGTCCGGCCGCGAGCAGCTCCTCGGTGTAGAGCGGATTGCCCTCGCTGCGCTCGAACAGCCGCTCGACCAGCTTGGCGCTCGGGGGCTCGCCGAGGATGTCCGCGAGCACCTCGGCCAGTTCGGTGCGGTCGAACGGCTCCAGCTCGATCCGGCGCGCGCGCTCAACCCGATCGAGCTCGGACAGCAGCGCCCGCAGCGGGTGGCGGCGATGGATCTCGTCAGTTCGGTAGGTCAGCACCAGCACCACTCGCTCCCGGCGCAGGCTGCGGGCCAGAAAGTCGACGAACGTGCGCGTCGAGCGGTCGGCCCAGTGCAGGTCCTCGAGGACCAGGACCACCGGCTGCTCCTCGCTGAGCAGATCGAGCAGTTCGAGAAGCCCTTCGAACAGCCGGACCTGGGCGGACGGATCGTTGCTGTCCGAGGCCGCGACCTCCTCGTCCAGCCCGGGAAGCAACGCGGCCAGCTGCGCGCGGCTGCCGCGCCCGAGCGCCGCGAGCGCTGGATGCCGTGACCGGACCAGCGGCCTCAGCGCGCCGATCAGCGGCGCGTAGGGGAGCTCACCATCCGCCTCCTCGACGGCCTCCCCGCGGAGCACGAGCGCGTCTTCCTCGTAGGAGCGCCGCTCGAACTCCCGTACCAGTCGTGTCTTGCCGACGCCCGACTCTCCGCCGAGCAGCACCACGACCGGCCATTCACCTACGGCCTCACGTAAAGCGCGGTCCAGCTCCGCGAGCTCCCCGGTGCGCCCGACGAAGTGACTTGATGTGACCCTCGCGCGTATGAAGGAAGTATCGCGAGAAGCCGCGACGGCGCCAGCCACGCTTGCTGGTGAGCTCGGACGACCACCGTTGCTCGCGGGCGGCCCGCTGGGCATCCTCGATGTGCTGTGAGGCGACGGCTTGGGAGATGCTGGGATGCATTGCTCGTTCCTCTCGATCGAATCCTGCTTTTCCACTGCGATCAGGATGAACTGAGAGGCTGCGTCTGACATCGGGAGAACGGAGCCGCTTGGGGCCGTCCACCCCTTACTTCACCGACCCCCACCCCTTAGTCGCTGACGGGCCGCAAAGCCCGCCGGGTGGGCCTTCTCAGGTCACCGGCCGGTCTTCGCCGGCGCTGAGCGGGCTGGCCTCCGACCGGACGGCGCCCACGACCTCAGACGCGGTCACATGCTGGGGGTGGTGGCAGGCGGCGAGGTGGCCGTTCACGTACTGCGTCAGCGGCGGCTCGGCCGTGCTGCAGATCTCGGTCGCGAACGGGCAGCGCGTGTGGAAGCGGCAGCCAGTGGGCGGGTTGATCGGGTTCGGCGGCTCGCCGGTGAGCATCGTCCGTTCCCGCGCCCGGTTCTCGTTGGGGTCGGGGATCGGGATCGCGCCGAGGAGCGCCGAGGTGTACGGGTGGATCGGCTTGGTGTAAAGCTCCTCGGCGGGCGAGATTTCCATCAGCTTGCCGAGGTACATGACGATGATCCGGTCCGACACGTGGCGGACCACGCCGAGGTCGTGAGCCACGAAGACGTACGACAGGTGGAGGTCGTCCTGGAGCTCATCGAGCAGGTTGATCACCTGCGCCTGGATTGACACGTCAAGCGCGGAGACGGGCTCGTCGAGCAGGATCAGCTTGGGCTCGACCGCGAGCGCCCGGGCGATCCCGATGCGCTGTCGCTGCCCGCCCGAGAACTCGTGCGGGAAGCGGTTCAGATGCTCGGGCTGGAGTCCGACCTTGTCGAGCAGGCCCCGGGTCTCGGCCTCGAACCGGTCCTTTGGCACGCCGCGGATCCGCAGCGGGGTGGCGATGATCTGGTTGATCCGCTTGCGCGGGTTGAGCGACGCCTGCGGATCCTGGAAGACCATCTGCATCTCGCGCCGGATCGGCTGGAGGTCCTTCCGGTCGGCGTTCGTGATGTCGGCGCCGCGGAATCGGATCGTGCCGGCGGTGGAGTCGACCAGCCGCACCAGCGTACGGATCAGGGTCGTCTTGCCGCACCCTGACTCGCCGACGATCCCGAGCGTCTCGCCTTCGTTCAGCACAAACGTCACGTCGTCGACGGCGTGGACGTAGCCGATCTTGCGGTTGACCACCGTGCCCGCCTTGATCGGGAACAGCACGCGCAGGTGGTCGACGGCGAGCAGCGGCGTGCTGTCAGGCGCGCTCGATCCGTCCGCCTGGGCGGCGGCCTCGACGTCTATCACATCGCCGTTCCCGTCGACGCTCACGAGATCACCGCCTGTTCACTGGCGAGCCCGATCTGGTCGCCGACGACGCGGAGCGCTCGCTTGCGCTCCGGCTCGAGCCAGCAGCGGTCCAGATGGTCGGGCGCGTCCGCCAGCCGCGCCTTCAGCTCCGGCACCTGAGTGCAGCGATCGAACGCGTGCGGGCACCGAGGGCGGAAATGACAACCCTCGGGCGGGCGCAACAGCGACGGGGGAAGCCCCGGGATCGCCGGCAAGCGTTGGGAGCGGTCGCGATCGATCCGCGCGATCGAACCGAGCAGGCCCCAGGTGTACGGGTGCTGGGGGTCATAGAAGATCTCGTCGAGCGTGCCCTGCTCGACCACGCGCCCCGCGTACATCACGACGATCCGGTCCGCAATATCCGCGACGACGCCCAGGTCGTGGGTCACGAGGATGATCGCGGCCCCGGTGGCGTCCCGCAACTGGCGCAGCTCGTCGAGGATCTGCGCCTGGATCGTGACGTCGAGCGCAGTCGTCGGCTCGTCCGCGAGCAGCAGCCTGGGGTCGTTGGAGAGAGCCATCGCGATCATCACGCGCTGGCGCATGCCGCCGGAGAACTCGTGCGGATATGAGCGCAGGCGCTCGCGCGCGCGAGGCACTCCGACTCGCTCCATCAGCTCGGCGGCGCGGTCGTATGCCTGCGCCTTCGAGATGTTCTTGTCGTGGGCTCGGATCTGCTCGACGATCTGCTTTCCGATCCGCTGAACGGGATCGAGCGAGCTCATCGGATCCTGGAACACCATCGCGATCCCCCCGCCGCGAACCTTGCGCAGCTCCTCGTCGGAGGCGCTGATCAGGTCACGGCCGTCGAACAGCGCTCGCCCCTCGAACGTCGCGTTGGGGCTGCGGGTGAGCCCCATCAGCGTCATCGCCGTGACCGACTTCCCCGAGCCCGACTCGCCGACGATCGCCACGACCTCGCCGGGCTTTATCGCGAACGAGACCCCGTCGACCGCGCGGACGACGCCGTCCTCGGTCCGGAACGAGACCTTCAGATCCTCGACGCCGAGCAGGTACCCGTCCGCCGAGGGCGTCTGCGCGCCCGAGCTCACAAGCGGATCCGCGGATCGAGGTACGCGTAGAGGATGTCGACGAACGCGCCGATGATCACGACCACGAACGCGCCGAACAGCGTGATCACGAGCACCGGGGGAATGTCGAGCGCCTCCACGGACTGGGCAGCGTACTGGCCGATCCCGTGCAGGTTGAACACGGTCTCGGTGAGGATCGCGCCGCCGCCGATCACCGCCGCGAAGTCGAGCCCGAACAGCGTCACGATCGGGATCAGGCTGTTGCGCAGCACGTGACGCGTCATCGTCTGGCGTTCGGTAAGCCCCTTGGCCCGCGCTGTTCGCACGTAGTCGTCGTTGACCGTGTCGAGGATCGTCGAGCGCAGCACGCGCGAGTACACGCCGATGAACAGCACGGACAGCGCGAACCACGGCATCAGCATGTGCACGAACCACTGCGCCGGGTCATCCTGGAGCTTTACGTAGCCCCCGGCAGGCAGGATCCCCCACTTGTCGCCCAGGTAATAGGACATCAGTGCGCCGAGGAAGAACACCGGCATCGAGACGCCGATCAGCGCCAGTACAGTCAGCCCGCGGTCGAGCCACCGGCCGGCCCGCCACGCGCTTAGCACGCCGAACAGGATCCCCGTCGACAGCCAGATGATGCCGGCGCCGATCGCGAGCGAGGCGGTCACCGGCAGGTACTGGAGAAGCTCGTGGTCCACGTTGACCTGTTGGTCGTAGGAGATCACCTTGCCGGTGAAGACCAGCTTCATGATCGTGAAGTACCGGATGTAGACCGGCTTATCGAAGCCCCACTGGTGGTTGATGTGCGCGATCTGCGCGGCGCTCGCGAACCGGCCCGCCAGCCGAAGTGCCGGGTTCGGCAGCGCGTTGAACAACAGAAACGTCAGAACGGAGATCGCGAACAGCACACCGAGCATCGAGAACAGCCGGCGGACGATGAACCGCGACATCAGTGATCGATCCGGATCTTCGCGCGTGGGTCGAGCGCGTCGCGCACGCCGTCACCGAACACGTTGATCCCGAGCACGCACAACACGAGCATGATCCCCGGCACGAGCATCGTGTGGATGGCAGAGGGGAGCAGGTTGATCCCCTCGCTGATCATCGTCCCCCACGACGGGTTCGGCGGGCGCACCCCGGCACCCAGGAACGACAGACCCGCCTCAGTCAGGATCGCGTTCGCCAGCACGAGCGGGATGAACACGATGATCGTCGAGGCGACGTTCGGGAGGACCTCCTCATACATGATCCGGAAGTTGCCGAGCCCCTGCTGCCGCGCGGCGTCGATGAACTCCCGCTCTCTGATACCTAACACCTGCCCGCGGATCGCCTTGCCCACGTAGGGCGTGTAGATCACCCCGATGACCAGTGCGGTGATCAGCAGCGAGCTGCCGCCGATCTTGAACAGGCCGAGATCGAGGCCGCTGATCTCCAGGACGACGCCGAGCACGATCCCGAGCAGGTACACGGGATAGGCCCAGATCACCTCGAACGCCCTCGATATGAATCCATCGAGCGGCCCCCGGAAGTAGCCCGAGAGTACGCCGAGCAGCGTCGCGAGCACGATCGTGATCAGGGTCGCCTCGAAACCGATCTCGAGCGAGTTGCGCCCGCCGTACAGGAGCCGGACGGCGACGTCCCGTCCGACGTTGTCCGCGCCGAGGAAGTACTTCGCGTGCCAGGTCGGCCCGAGCGGGACCCCGAACTGGTTCAGCGCGGTGTCGACGTTCTCGGTGTTTGGGCCCGTGTGCGCGACGTGCTTCGCGTACACCGGCGCGAGCAGGCACAGGATCAGGATCACGAGGAACAGGCCGCCGAACGCCAGCGCGACCTTGTTCCGTCTCAGCCGGCGCCAGGCGAGCCGGTAGGGCCCGATGCCGGGCGGGACGTCCTCGCCGGCCGACGACGGCCATCCTTCGTGCGGCAGCGACTCCTCTATGACCGACGCGGGTGTGGATCCTGTTGCACTCATTCCGCGCTAAAGCCTAAGTCTTTTGTTGCTGATTGGGAGCAGGCCGGGGCGCGCGATCGCGCCCCGGCCCACCGCACCTCCTACTTGAACTGCAACGAGCTGAAGTCGTTGCCCTCCAGCGGGCTGAACACGATCGCGCCGAAGTTGATCTTGTTCGACACGAACTCCGGCGTGGCCAGGTAGCCGTAAGGCACCACGTACGCCTTCTGCGACACGTAGGTGTCGAGCGCCTGCCAGGTGGATGCCACGGTGGCGAGCTGCGAGGCCGGCACTTTGTAGAGCTGGTTGTGCAGCACCGACTGGATGTGCGGGTCGTTGACCTCCTCGTAGTTGGAGTTACCGACCGGCACAATCGCGTTCCCGTCGACCAGGTTCTGGTAAAAGTCGGTCGGGTTCGGGAAGTCCTGCTGCCAGTCGGCAAAGCCGGTCTGCGGATGGTTCTTGAGCGTCTCGATCGTCGGGAAGTAATCCGCGTCGGCGATCGTCTTCAGCGTCGGCTTGAACCCGATCGCGCTGAGCGTCGCGGCATAGTTCTCCGCCCACTCGAGCCGCGGCTGGCGGTTCTCCGCCCACACCGTCACCGGCTGGCCCGCCATCCCTGACTGCTGGACGAGTTGCTTGGCCTTCGCCACGTCCGGCGAGGAATTCGGATCGATGCCATACGGGCACGGACCCGTCGGATGCCCCGTCATCTGCGGCGGGAGCAGGTAACAGCCCGGAACCAGCGAGCCGCTGCCCAGTCTGGCCAGCGCCGGCCGGTCGGTCGCGATCATGACCGCCTCGCGGGCGAGCTGGCTACTGAACGGCTTCTCGGTGACGTTCAGGAACCAGTAGAACGTCTTGTTGGTCTGAACCGCCTTGTAGCGATCGTGAAGCCCGCTCACCTGCTGGATCAGCGACGGCGGGATCGTGTCGCCCCAGTCAAACACGTCGGCCGTGTTGTTGAGCACCATCGAGGCCTCGGTGGTGGTGTTCGACTGGATCGAGAAGTGGATGTTCAGGTGCCCGGCTGGGATCCCCGGGATCGCCTGCTTCGCGTAACTCGGATTCTTGACGAGGTCGTAGCTGACGTTGTTCTGCACGTTCTTGATGACGTACGGCCCGAAGCCGACCGGCGGGCTGTTGGGCTCAGGCTTCATCGGCGTCGTCGCCGCCGGCATGTAGCTGACGCCCGGCACCGCGAGCACGTCGAGGAACGCGCCGTATGGCGAGACCAGGTGGACCGTGGTCTGCCCGGTCGCGTCGTTGGTCGTGATCCCCGAGACGGTCTTCGCCGTGCCCTTCGAGTACGCGGCGGCGCCATCGATCGTCGTGGTCAGGAAGCTCGCCGCGCTCCAGCCGAGCTTGATCGCGCGCTCGATCCCGAACGTCAGGTCCGACGCCTTCACCGGCGCGCCGTTCGAGTACGTCAGGCCCTTGCGGATCGTGAACGCGTACGTCTTGCCGCCGTCGCTGACGGTCGGCATCGCGGTGGCGACCGACGGGATGATCTGGGTGCCGGCGGCGCCCGACGCGTGCGCGAACGAGTACGGGCCCAGATATGTGAGCCAGTGCAGCTCGCCGCCCTGGGTCGTGAAGTCGATCGACGGATCGAGCGACTGCGGGAACGTCCCGATCACCACCGTCGCGGTGGTTCCGTTGTGGCTCGTCGAAGACGACGACGTCGTGCCCGACGATGAGCTCGCCGCCGCGGACGACGTCGAGCTCGAATTCGAGCTGCCACAGGCCGCCAGCGCGATCACGACCGCCAGCGCGAGCGCGCTCGCCATGATCGGTCTGGTGAGCTTTTGCATACTGCCTCCTCCTCAGAAGGTCGTTTCTACGGGGAGAAATCTATTCGGAGATGGAACTTCGCGCAGGGTTCCTAATCAATCCACAACACGCTGACCGCATCGTTGCGATCCGCATTTGGAGTCGCGTACCCACGCGCGAGCCACGCCAGCCACGCCAGGCCCTGCCCTCGACGCGCTCGAGGTCGACCCCGGTGAGCTCGGAGATGCGGGGGATCCGGTCGCGCCCGCCTAGTCGACTCGCAACACGGCCTTGCCGTTCACGCGCCGGTCGAGCAGCGCCTCGATCGCCTGGCCGGCATCACTCCAGGAGACCGAGAGGTCGATCTGGGGGTCGAGCTTGCCGGCCGCGGTCAGGTCCGCCAGCCGGCGCAGGTCGGAGCCGCCCGTGCGCGTGTGCTGGAGCTCGCTGAAGATGTACAGGCCGTAGAGCTTTGCTCTCGGTGCCCGTGCGAACAGCTCGCGGGCCGGATAGGAGACCGGCTCGGACACGGTTGACGCGAAGCTCACGACCGTGCCGCCGGGGGCGACGCGCTGGATCGCGGCGCCCAGGACCCCGCCACCGACGGCGTCGACGATCAGCTCGTAGGTGGGTCCGTCGAGGTCGATCTCTTCGATCATCTCGTCGGCCCCGAGCTCTTTGAGACCGTCGGTGCGGCGCGCGAGCGCGGTGACGTGGGCGCCGGCAAGCTTGGCGAGCTGGATCGCGAACCGCCCGACTCCGCCGCTCGCGCCGGTCACCAGCACGGGCTTCTCGACGAGGAAGCCGCCGACCTCGAGCGCCCTCAGCGCGGTCAACCCCGCGACCGGCAGCGCGGCGGCCTGCTCGAATGAGACCGCGTCGGGCAACTCGGCGAGCCAGTCGGTACCGACCGTGGCGAGCTCCGCCCACGCGCCGGCGGGGACCAAGCCGACCACGCGGGCGCCGGCTCGCGGACCGCTCCCGTCGGCCGCCGCCTCCTTCACGACCCCGGCGAGGTCCCAGCCGGTGACGGTGCCGGGCTCTAGCGACTCGAGCCTGCGGGTCTCGCCGCGGTTGAGGCTGAACGCCTCGACGTCGACCAGCGCCTCGTACGGCTGCGGCGTGGGGTCCGGGACGTCGGCCAGCTCCGCGTAGGGCCGGGACTGCCTGGAGACGAGCGCTCGCATCGGGCGAGAGGCTACCGCTCCCCGGCATTACGATCTCGATCACCGATCCGGCGGATCAGGCACATGCTTTTGACGAAGGGGCTCTGTCTCATCGGAGCTGCGCTGAGCGCGCCGCTCGCACTTGCGGCGCCGGCGCCGGCATCCGCCCGGGCTCTTGCACCGACGCGGATCGCACACGTGCGGCTGTCCTCGCTTCCGCAGGAGCTCGACAACAATGTCCGCGAGCGTCTCACGTTCGTCGGGTGCGGCGGCCCGGGCAGGCTCGTGGTGCGCATCAGCGGCCGCCCCGAGCTGTCGCGCTTTCAGGCGCACCGGTGCCGGAACCGCACGGTGTCGTGGGACGCGCCGGCAAGCGCCGCCACCGCGTATCAGATATCGGTGCGGATCAAGATCGGCCGACGGCCGTGGAGCCGGGTCGCATCGGTGGCCGTGGGGGCCGCCGGGGTTGGCGCCGGCGCGGCGGGTGTATGGATCACCAGCGCCGACTTGAGCGAGGCGCTCTCGCCGATGCCACCGGTGTCGTTCGGAGCGGTCAAGCCGGCGATCCCTTTGATCGAGGTCTCCGACAGCACTCGCTACCAGGAGATCATTGGGTTCGGCGCAGCCATGACGGACAGCTCGGCATGGCTGCTCTACGACGAGTTGCCGAACACGACCCAAGCGGCGGCGATGGGTGCCCTGTTCGGCCCGGACGGAATCGGCCTCAATTACATTCGCGTGCCGATCGGCGCCTCGGACTTCACCGCCACCGGCGTCCCCTACACCTACGACGACGTGCCCGCGGGTGAGACCGACCCGTCGCTCGAGCACTTCTCGATCGCGCACGACCAGGCGTATGTCCTGCCGGCGCTGCGAATGATGCTCGCGCTCAACCCGAGGGCCGAGATCCTCGCCAGCCCCTGGAGCGCGCCCGCTTGGATGAAGGCCAACGACGCGCTCGACGACGTCGGCTACGCCGGCGTCCTGGAGCCGCAGAACTTCGAGGCATACGCCGACTACCTGATCGCGTTCATCCGGGCCTACACGCAGGCAGGCGTTCCGATCACGGCGATCACGCCCGAGAACGAAGCGCACACCCCCACGCTCTATCCGGGCATGGATCTCGACGAGACCGCCTTTATCACCAGGTATCTCGTGCCGGCCCTCCGCGCCGCCGGCCTCGGAACCGAGGTGTATGGCCTCGACGGCTCCGGCTTCCTGTACTCCGAGGGAATGCTGTCCGATCCGGCGGTGCGCGACGACATCGCCGGGATCGCCTGGCACTGTTACGCCGGCCTCGAGCAGATGTCCCAGATGCAGGCGATCGACCCGACCGCGAGCATAATCATGAGCGAGTGCTCGCCCGGCGTGGTCGCGTACCCGACCGCCGAGACGGCGATCGCGAGCCTGCGTAACTACGCAGAGGCGGTCGATTTGTGGAACCTCGCGCTCGACCCGTCCGGCGGGCCGAAGCAGCCGGTGCCCGGCTGCTTCCCATGCTCTGGGCTGGTCACCGTCGACGAGCAGTCGGGCACCGCGTCGCTGAACCTCAACTACTACCAACTGGGGAACGTCTCGGAGTTCATCCGTCGCGGTGCGCGGCGGATCTCATCCGATCGTTGGGTGTCCGATTTCGTCAACCCCGACGGCACCTACGGCGTCACCCCTGGGCTCGACAACGTCGCCCTCGAGAACCCGGACGGCTCGAAGGTGCTGATCGCCTACGACAACAGCGCCCAGCCGATCCGATTCCAGGTCGGCTGGCGCGGCCATGCGTTCCCGTACACGCTCGCGGCCGGCGCCACCGCCACGTTCGTGTGGCGCTAGGGTGCGCGCGATGCGTCGGCTGGTGGCTCTCACGGCGTTGTGCGCGGCCGCCTGGCTCGGCGCGCCGGCGCACGCGGCGCTCATGAAGGTCGACTGGATGCGCGGCGCCCCGTCGGCGGGCACGCCGGCGCGGTACGACAAGGTCGGCGTGATCAAGATCGGGTCGCCGCACGCCCGGAACGTGCTCGTGCTCGAGCCCGGGACGTCCGCGGGCGCCGCCTACTTCGTCCCGCTCGCGCAGTGGATCGTGTCCCGAGCGCCCAAATGGCAGGTGTGGTCGGTCGAGCGTCGCGAGAACCTGCTCGAGGACGAGTCGGTTCTCGACCTCGCCAAGGAAGGGCTCGCCACCTCCACCCAGCTGTTCGACTACTACCTCGGCTGGCTCGACCCGGCGCTCGACGTTCAAACTCACATCGCCTTGATCCCGAACGCGAGCGTCGCGTTCGCCAAGCGGTGGGGGATGAGCGTCGCCGTCGGCGACCTGCGCCGCGTGATCGACGCCGCCCGGAGGCTCGGCGGCAAGGTCGTCCTCGGCGGCCACTCGCTCGGCGGGGCGGTGGTGACCGCGTACGCCACCTGGGACTTCGACGGCCTCGCCGGCGCCCGCGACCTAGCCGGGCTGGTGTACATCGACGGCGGCAGCCTGCGGGCGGTGAGCGCCGGCGCCGCTCGGTCGGAGCTGCGCGGGCTCGATTCAGCCGAGGCGTCCCCCTGGCTCGCGTTCGGCGGCATCCCGGCGCCGTTCGCGGGGCTGTTCAGCATGAGCGGCGCCGCCGCGGCGCTGATCGACCCTGATTCCGCCTCGCTCGGGCAGTCCTCCGGATTGCTCAGCGCCTTCCATCTGTCCCCGTCGGTCCCGGTCACCAACCTCGCGCAGTTCGGCTACGCGCTCAACGTCGGCACCTCCCCGATGAGCCTGCTCGCCGCGCAGGCCCACCTCGGCCGCGGGATCTCTCCAACCGGGCCGCTTCACGGCTGGGACGGCGCCGGCGCCCTCACCCCGATCACCCGCTTCGCGACGATGTTCTCGGGACTCGGCGTCGCGAACGCCAACGGCACCGAGTGGTACTTCCCGGAGCGCCTGACGATCGACTCGGGCGCCGTCGACAACGGCAACTCGAACCCGGCCCAGCGCGTGCTGGGAGTGAGCGCTACGCTCGGCCGCCGTCTGCCGCGACGTCTGTTGATCTACGCCTTCGGGGCGCGCCTCGGCGGCGCGGCGGTGTTGCAGGACGCCCAATCGCTGGCGGCGCAGTCGGGGATACCGGCGAGCAACCTGCTGCTGATCAACCGGCAGAGCACCTACGCGCACAACGACCCCGCCGGCGCGTACCCGCATAACGCTTTCTTCGCGGGCCTCATGCGGTTCTTAGCCCGCGTGGCGCGCTAACACGAAACCGTCCGCACAGCAGTGGCATTGCTGGATTTTCCGCGCTATACGTGGTAAATCCAGCACGCCTTCCCGTCGTCCGCGCAACGCGCCACCCACCCTCGTGACAGGGTTGCAATTGGCACAAGCCGCTGGTAGCGTCCGCTCCGTCTGGAACGTTCCAGATGGTCGCAAGAACGTCGGAGAGGCGAAGCACGATCGGAGGGCTATAGGAGATGAGCAGCATCACTGGTGCGCCGACTAGCGCGACGACCGGGGCCCGTCCGACCGCGGGTCTGTTCACCCGCCAGGCCTCGGGGCTGGTCCGGGAGCTCGGCATCCTCGCGGCGACGGGTATCGCGCTGGCTTCGGTCGCGCTGCCCGACACGTTCATCAACTTCAACGCCGGGCTTACTGACTTCAGTGGGGTCGAGTTCTACCTCCCGCTGCTGGCCGGCGCGTTCATCTGGTTCGTGGCGATGTTCGCGTACCGCTACCTGGTCGAGGCGATCCCCCGCGCCGGCGGCGAGTACGTGTTCCTGTCCCGCATCGTTTCGCCGGTGGCGGGCTCGATGGCGGGCATCGGCCTGGCCGTCGTGTTCACGTAGGTGCTCGCGACCAACGCCCACTTCTTCGCCGCCTACACGCCGTTCATGCTCACCGGCCTCGGCGACGCGTTCTCGAGCCACGGCATCGCGAACGCCGCCAACCACGTCGGCAGCAAGGGCGCGATCGCCGCGATCAGCGTCGGCGTGATGCTGGTCGTCGCCGCGTTCTCGTTCTTCTCGCTCAAGCGCGTCGCGCAGATCATCATCGCGTTCATCTGCCTCCAGCTGCTCGCCTTCCTGGTCCTGGCGCTGCTGCTGGCCGACCACTCGCGCACCGACTTCATCAACGCGTTCGCCAACTACAGCAACCACCCAGGCGCCTACCAGGACGTGATCACCGCCGCCAAGTCCTCGGGGGTGGTATTCGGCGCCTCCGTCGGGGCGATGGTCGCGACGATCCCGTTCATGGTCGTCAATTACAACGGCGTCCTCTACTCCTACTACGTCGGTGGCGAGCTGCGCCGGCCGGCGCGCACGTACCTGTACGCGTCCGCGATCAGCATCGGGCTGCTCGTCGTCGTGTGGGTCGGCGTGTGGGCGCTCCTCCGGCACACCGCCGGGCTTCACTTCATGCAGGCCCAGGCCAACCTCGGTAACAGCAACCCGACGACCTACGGCAAGATCACGAGCCTCCAGTCCTCGGCCGGCGGGCTCGGCTACGGCCTGGCGTTGTCCGGCGATCCGATCTCGAAGATCCTCCTGGCGACGACGATCCCGCTCGCTGCGGTCGCGGTCAACATCGCGTTCCTGGCGTGCACTACTCGCGTGCTGTTCGCGCTCGCGTTCGACCGGCTCCTCCCCGTCCGCGTGGCGCAGGTGAGCGAGCGCAACCACGCCCCGACGACCGCGATCGTGGTCGTGCTGATCGTGAGCATCCTGTTCTGCCTGCTCCTGGCGTTCGTGAACATCTCGAACATCGTCGCGCTGGAGGCGCTGTTCTTCGCGCTGATCCTGCTCGCCGGCGGCATCGCCGCCACCTTCCTGGCGCACCGCCGTCCCGAGCTGGTCACGCGCGCGGGGCGGGACGACGTCGACCGGTGGGCCGGGCTACCGGTGGTCACCTGGGTCGGAGGCGCCACGACCGCGCTCGCCCTGTTCACGATCATCGAGGTCATCGCCCACCAGAACGCGTACGGCAAGTTCAGTTTCGAGTCGGTGGCCGCGCTCGTGATCGTGCTCGTCGCCGGCCCGGTGATCTATGCGATCGCACGGGGCGTGCGCAAGCGGCAGAATTCGCTTGACCTGAGCATGGCGATGCGCGAGCTTCCACCCGAGTAGTCGATGTTCGGCCGGGACAAGGGGCGCGACAGACAGCGGGCGCTGCGGATCTAATTCGCCACCGACGTCCACGGCTCGGAGCGGTGCTTTCGCAAGTTCCTCGCCGCCGCGCGGATCTACGAGGCCGATGCACTCGTGCTTGGCGGCGATGTCGCCGGCAAGGGACTCATTCCGATCGTCGCCGACAACGGCACGCAGAGCGCCACGGTCAGAGGGGAGCATGTGACCCTGCCGACGACCGAACGCGAACGACTGGACGCCGAGATCAACAAGCTCGGCTTCTATCCGGTGCAGATGGAGCCCGATCAGATCGCCGAGCTCGAAGCCGACCCCGGCGCCGTGGACCAACTGTTCCGCGAGGAG
This sequence comes from uncultured Solirubrobacterales bacterium, assembly GCA_963796575.1. GTDB lineage: Bacteria > Actinomycetota > Thermoleophilia > Solirubrobacterales > Solirubrobacteraceae > Palsa-465. The sequence goes on from CAWCMG010000030.1 coordinate 101,340, forward strand.
ATCGTGGCCCAGATCCAACGTTGGTGTGACCTCGCGGCCGACCGCCTGGCCCCGGAGGTGCGGTGCATCATCACGCCTGGTAATGACGACCCGATCGAGATCGACGCGGTCCTGCGCGACGCCGACCGAATCGAATGCCCGGAGGGCGAGCTGTGCGAGCTCGGCCCGGTGCTGCTGGCAAGCCTCGGGGACGTGACCCCGACGCCGTGGAACACCGACCGCGAGTACTCCGAAGAGGAGTTGGCGGAGCGGATCGCGGCGATCATGGACCAGGTTCCGCCCGGGCAGGCGAGCGTGCTCAACTTCCACTGCCCGCCGTACGGCTCGGGTCTCGACACGGCTCCCGAGCTCGACGAGACGCTCAAGCCGGTGGTCCGCGGCGGACGCCCCAGCTTCGTCCCGGTCGGCAGCCACGCCGTCCGCGAAGCGATCAAGCGCTATGAGCCCGTGGTCGGGCTCCACGGCCACATCCACGAGTCGCGCGGCGCGCAGAAGATCGGCAAGACCCTGTGTCTCAATCCCGGCAGCGACTACACCGCCGACCTGCTCCGCGGCGCGGTGGTGGACATCGCCGAGGATGGAAGCTACCTTGACTTCCTCCTCACCGCTGGATGATGAGCGCCACTTCGCCCGACTCGAGCGCCGGCATTAACGGGGCCGCAAACGCCACGCTGGCCGACCCGATCGCCGAAGGCCGGCGCGTGGTTGCCGGCGCCGGCGAGAAGGGCGTCGTCCTGCGACTGCTGGGCGGCGTCGCGATCTTCCTTCAGGCGCCTGGGGGGAGGCCGCTCCTCACCCGCCAGATCAAGGACATCGACGTGGTCACGCCGCGCGGCAACAAGAAAGCGGTGGCGCAGGCATTCCAGGCGCTTGGCTATGTCGACGACGAGATGTTCAACGCCTTCCACGGCGCACACCGGCAGATCTACGTCGACGTGGCCAACGAGCGCAGGGTCGACGTGTTCGTCGGCATGTTCTCGATGTGCCACGAGATCCCGATCGCGGAGCGTCTGCACCACGAACCGCTGACGGTCCCGCTCGCCGAGTTGCTGCTGACCAAGCTCCAGATCGTCGAGTTGAACGAGCGCGACGAGCGCGACATCTACAACCTCTGCTTTCACCACGAGATCAGCAGCGCCGGCGAGCCCGGAATCGAGGGCAGCCTGATCGGGGACCTGTGCGCGCGGGACTGGGGGCTGTGGCGGACATGCAAGGGGACGATCGAGCGCTGCCGCACCGACCTCGTCCACTACCCGCTCGGCGCGAGCGAACGTGACCTCATCGACGCCCGGCTGGCCCATCTGTGGGACGTGATCGAGGCCGCGCCGAAGACGTCGAAGTGGCGGTGGCGCGCCAAGGTCGGTGAGCGCAAGCGGTGGTACGAGGAGCCCGAGGAGGAGGGGCAGAGCGACTAGACGCCGGCGCGGTGAGCGCCGGCAGTCGCGGTGGCGGCCCTGGCACGAGGCCGGACAACGGGACACTCAGCCGCCCTCCGCCCGGTGAATGCCGGTTCACCCGGCTCTGGCACGAACAACGTCTCACTCGGCGGGCACACACGCGCGAGTGAGCCGTTGACCGGAATTCACCGCTCGCGGCGACCCGGCCGGCAAGCGGCGGGCACGAGCGCTAGCCCCCGTTGCGGATCTCGTCGAGCGCCACCCAGCGGCCCTCCGCCGCGGCCCGCTCGATCGCCTCGCACCCCGCCTGGACCTCGAGCCCGGTGGCGAAGTCGGGCGACCACGTCCCGCCGGGCCACTGCTCGAGCAGGTCGGCGGCCTGGTTGACGAAGCTCGCGCCGTAGCCGATCCCCTGGCCGATCGTCCACCAACCCTGCGTCTCGGGATGGACCGGATGCTCGGCGCGAATCCGGCGCATCCCGTACAGCTCGGGCTCTTCCCCGCCGTCTCCGTACCAGAGCTCGTTGAGTCGGGCATAGTCGAACCGCAGCGTCCCGCGCTCTCCGTTGACCTCGACCGTGAAGTCGCACGGCCGCCGGACGCACGTCTTGGCGACCTCGAACACGCCGAGCGCGCCGGACCGGAACCGGAGCAGCGCCGAGAAGGCGTCGTCGACGTCGACCTCTCGCACCTCTCCGTCGGCCCCGGAGCGTGCTCGAGTGAACGTCCGCGACTGCGCGCTGACCGCCTCGATCTCGCCGACGAGCCAACCGGCGAGATCGAGCAGGTGCGCCCCTAGGTCCGCGATCGTGCTCGCCCCGAGGCTTCGTTCGAACCGCCAGTCGAACGGGATCTCGGGGTCGACGAACTCGTCCGACAGCCAGCTCCCGCGCCACAGCCGGACCTTGCCGATCCGCCCCGAGTCCACCAACTGTTTCATCAGCGACAGCGCCGGCAGGCGCCGGTAGTTGAACGCGACCGCGTTCAGCACCGGCGCCCGAAGGACGGCCGCCGCCGCCCGGCAGCCGTCGTCCCAGGACGCCGCCAGCGGCTTCTCGCACACGATCGCCTTGCCGCACTCGGCCGCCGCCTCGACGATCTCTGCGTGCGTGCCAGGGGGCGTGCAGATGTCGACGATCTCGACGTCGGGGGCCTCGACCAGCTCGCGCCAGTCGGTCGTGAACCGCTCGGCTCCGAAGTCGCGGGCGGCGCGCTCGACGGCGTCTCGGTGACGGCCGCTGATCGCCCGAACCCGTGATCGCCAGGGCAGCGGGCGGATCTGCGGCGCCGCCGCGTACGCGTAGCTGTGCGCCTTGCCCATCGTGCCGTAGCCGACGATTCCGATCCCGACCTCGCGAGCGCCGCTCACGCCGGCACTCTCGACCCAGCACTGCGGAGCGCTTCTGCGGCCAGCTCGGCCGCGGTGAGCGCGGCCACTGCATCAGTCGCGCCGGCGCCGGCCGCCTCGCCGCTTCGGACGGCAGCGGCGAATGCCTCCGCCTGGGCGACCAGCGCGGCGTGGAACACCTCGTCGCCGGGCGTGCCCCACATAAATGGGATGCGCTCGTAGCCGGCCGTGCCGAACACCTCGACCCAGCAGCAGTCACCCTCGGGGAAGATCCGCCCGACCGAGACGGTCAGCAAGGTCCCGCCGGCGAGACGGGCCACGATCGTCGCGACGTTGGGATCGGCGTCGGGGTGCTCCCCGCCGCCGCCCGGCATGGCTGTCACCGACGAGAGCTCCTGTCCGGTCAGCCACCGCGCCTGGTCGAACTCGTGCACCGCCATGTCGACCGCGATCCCCCCACTGTGAGCCCGGAACTGAGCCGACGGAGGCTCGGCGTCCCATTGCAGGCAGGAAATCTGGAGGAGTTCGCCCAGCTCGCCGGCCACGATCCGCTCGCGCAGCGCCCGCAGTTCCGGTACGAACCGCCGCCAGTACCCGACCTGGAAGGCGACCCCCGCCCGCTCCACTGCGTCGGCCGCCGCCGTCGCGTCCGCGGCGCGCGTGCCGACCGGCTTCTCGCACAGGACCGGGACACCCGCGCCGACCACCGTCTCCACAAGCTTCAAATGCTGATCCGTGGGCGCGGCGATCAGCGCTCCGTCGATCCCGCCCTCCCTGAGCAACTCGCCGACGGTGGTGAACACCCGTAATCCGCGGCGGGCCAGATCACTGCGCGTCGACTCGACCGGCTCGACCACCGCCTCGACGTCGACCTTTTGCGAGCGTTCGAGCGCCGCGATGTGCACGCGCCCCATCCGGCCGGCGCCGACCACGGCTACCCGGAACGTCTCTTCGCTCACAACCCGCGGGCGCGCAGATACTCCCGGTTGCGCCGCTGCTCGGCCACGGGACGCTCGGGGTCGGCGGCATCGGGGAGGACGTCCTGCTCGACCACGAGCCAGCCCGAGTAGCCGACCTCAGCGATCGCGTCGAGCACGTCGCCGACCGGGATGTCGCCCTCGCCGAGCGGGCAGAACGCCCGCCGGCGCCAGATCTCCTGGACCGGCGCTGCTTCGGCCACGATCTGCTCGAGGATGTCCAGCCGCGCGTCCTTGAGGTGCACCTGGTTGATCCGATCGGCCCAGGCGCGGATCGCGCTCACCGGCTCGCCCCGGCCGAGCAGCAGATGACCGGTGTCCAGGTTCAACCCGACGTCCGAGACCTCGAGCAGGCGCTCGATCTCCCACTGCGCCTCGACGAACGTCGCCGTGTGGTGGTGGAAGGTCGGCTCGAAGCCGCGGTCTCGGCAGCGTTCCACCGCGATCGCCAGCCCGACCGCGAACCGCCGCCAGCCGGCGTCGTCGAGACCGACCGAGGGGTCGAGTGCCGCCCGGCCGGGCAGCGCCGCGCGCGCCGGCGAGCCGGCATCGGCGAGCGTCGGCCTCGGCGGCCGGTCGTCGCTGCCGGCGAGGTCGAACAGGTCGAGCAGCTCGTCGAGCTCGCCGAGCGAGGACTCGAGCCTGGCGGGCTCGCTGAACGGCAGCTCGAGGTAGCCGCCGGCGAGGCCGAGCCCCCGCTCGGACAGCCGCGTCGAGAGCAGATCGCCGGTGCCGAGATATCCCGCCGGACCGAGATCGATCCCGACGTATCCGGCCGACGTCACCGCGTCGAGCAGCGCTACCGGATCGGGAACGTTCGGGTCGACGCCGACCGTGATCTCGAACGCGCCGTAGCTGACCGGAGCATTGGCGATCCACACACCGGCGGGGCGCGATCGCTCGTCTTCGGCGACCGGCATGGCCGGCGGCTCCCGATGCGTCGTCACAGCACTCCCGTCTCGATCCGCGACGCACCATCGCGCCTGGCCGACCCCGGCGCGCGCGCGGCATGCGTGCGTGCGATCGCCTCGGCGAGCCGTATGTCGCGCAGGCCGTCCTCGCCCGAGGTCCGCGGCTCGCGCCCATTGCGCATGCAGTCCGAAAACTCGACGAGCTCACGCTTGAACGCCTCCTCGTAGGAAACGATTTCCTCGCGCTCCCAGCTGCTCGCGCTGAAGATTTCGCCCTCCTCGATGAACAGCCGGCTCGGCATGCTGCGCAGGAACGGTGACGGGAGCTCGAGCGTCAGCCGCTCCGCCGGCGCGTAGAAGCACAGCTCCTGGCGGTAACGCGCGATCCCGGGCAGGTCCACCCAGGACAGGTGGCACTCCGCCTCGCCGAACCGCATGTCGATGCTCACCGAGCGCGGCGAGAGGTGCGCGAAGCGGATCTCCTCAGGCGCGCCGAGCAGCCCGCCGAGCATGTTCAGCTCGTGCACGAGGTTGTCGAGCATGATCCAGCGATAGCACCAGCGCGTCGCGTCGTCGACCTCGCCGAGCGCCGCGTCGAGTGCCGGCCGCTCCTCGTCGCCGATCGCGGGAGGGGGCGCCGGCGCCGCGAAGTCCATGCCGATCAGTGGATAGTGGGCGACGTAGGGCACGAACGGCGACTCGAGCGTCGTCACCCTGATGAGCCGGAGGTCCGAGACGGCCGGGAGCAGCTCGGCCAGCCGCTCGTAGGCAGGGTCGTAGCGCTTCATCGTGCCGACCATCAGCCGGACCCCCGCTTGCCGCGCCGCCTCCACCATCCGCTCGCCGTCGGCGCTCGAGAGCGCCATCGGCTTCTCGACGAACACGTGCTTGCCGGCGCGGGCCGCCTCGATCGCGATCGGGGCATGGTCGCCGGAGGTTGCGATCAGCACCGCGTCGAGCGGCTCGTCGAGCAACTCCTCCCAGCGCGAGCAGACGCGCGGCACCCGGAAGCGGCCCGCGCAGCCGGCGGCGACTTCCTCGCGCAGGTCGCACACCGCCGCGATCTCGAACCGGTCCGGCAGCTCGGACAGGTACGGGAGGTGCATGACCTGGGCGATCAGCCCACACCCGACAACTCCCACCCGCGCCCGTTCAGCCACCGGCTCTCCTCCGAACCCTCGTCCATCTGGAACGTTCCACATGATATCCGCACTCACGTGTGCGGATCAAGTCGCGGGGTCATGTCCGGCGCCGCGGATCTCGCGGCCCGAGGCGCCGCCGAAGCCGTATGATCGCGCCAAATGCCCGCAACGCGCGCTCGCAGGCGGCGACAGCGGAAGGCCCCGACGATCGTTGACGTCGCCGCCGCGGCAGGGGTCTCGAAATCGACCGTCTCCAACGTCGTCCGCGGCGTCGAGGTGTCAGAGGCGACGCGCGCGCGTGTGGTGCGGGCGATCGAGCGGCTCAACTACAAGCCGAACGCGATCGCACGACAGTTCGTCAACCAGCGCACGACGATCCTCGGCGTGCTCGTCGGCGACCTGAGCAACCCATACTACGCGCAGATGGCGCAGGTCGCCGAGCGCGCCGCGTTCGGGTGCGGCTACACGACGATGTTCTGCAACATCGAGGGCGAGGAGAACATCGCGGTCGCGGGCGTGGAGGCGCTGCTCGAGCATCGCGTCGCCGGCATCGTGTTCCTCGCGTTCATCTCGAAGACCTCGCAACTCGAGGATGCGCTCAAGCGCGCCGCGGTGCCGATCGTGTTCCTCGGCCTCAGCGAGCGGTGGGGCGATTCGGTCGGGCCGCAGGACACTCAGGGCGGACGGCTCGCCACCGAGCACCTGCTCGCGCTCGGTCACGAGCGGATCGCCTACGTGCGCACGCCGCTGGTCGAGCGCAGCGGCGACCGCGCCCGCTGCGCCGGCTACCGAGCCGCGATGCGCAAGGCGGGCCGAACTGCAATGACGCCACTCCAGTGGGAGCCGGGCGCCGAGTCGGTGCGCGCCGGCAAGGCCGTAGCAGAGCTCGCCGCCGCGCTCGGAGCGCCCGACGGCCCCACCGCGCTGTTCGTCTCCAACGACATCGGTGCGATCGCGATGATCGAGACGTGCGAGACGCTCGGCTTCGACGTTCCGGGCAAGATCTCGATCGTCGGATTCGACGACATCGCGCTCGCCGGCCTGCATCGCATCTCGCTGACCACGGTGGCGCAGTCACTCGACTTCCAGGCCGAGCGCGCGGTCGCGCTGCTGATGGAGCGGATCGAGAATCCGCATATCGAGCCGCGGCACGAGAGCGTGCCGGTCGAGCTCAAGGTCAGAGACTCGACCGGACCACCGCCTCGCCGGTCAGCCGCCGCCCGGCGATGATCGGCACGTCACCTCACGGCGTGAACACCGACGTGTGACACGGCGCCCCGCCGCACACGTTCACCATCGCCCCGTCGGGCTCCAGGTAATCGGAGATCTGCTGCTGCGCCGCGGGGGTGTCACGGGGATTCTGGTGCGGGTCGATGTTCGTCGCGCTCGCGGTCGGCGGGATGTTCCCGACCGGCGGCTCCTGCACGCGGCCGGGCCCGCTGTCCCAGATCTCGATCGCCGACCCGTCGAACGGATAGTGCCCGATCGCCGGGATGCCGTAGAACAGGTTGCGATCGCGCGACCGATCGGGATCCAGCGCCGGCTCGTATGCGGACACCCCGACGGTTCGCGCCTCGGCCGCGCCGGAGTACATGCTGACCTGGAAGTCGCCGTAGGCGATCTGCATCAGAACCTGGTGCGACGGGGTGTCGGGCAGCGGATGTGAGGTCATGTACGGCGCGTACCCGTCCGGATCGCCTCGATCCCACAACTGGTCGAGCAGGTCGAGGATCACCGGGTACATCGACGGATCGGTGTAGGTGAATCCGAGAAACGTGCTGAACGTCGTGAAGTCCGTGCTCCGCGCGAGCAGCAGGTTGCCGTAATCCATCCCGGTGACGCCGAGCACGGCCCGCCGCACGTCGGGCGACACCGCCAGCGTCACTCCCCCCATGATCCCGCCCTGTGAGTTTCCGTTGTAGTACAGGTGCGAGGTGTCGATCACCGGCCGGCCGCCGACCTGGAAGTCCGGGTTGGAAGCGAAGCCGTGCGGGCTGATCATCAGGCGCCCCAGGAACAGCGTGTTCAGCACGGCCTGCTGGAGGCGGTCGACGATCACTCCGAACAGGTTCAGGTTCGAGACGACCGTGGCCGCGAACGGCTCGTCCTCCTGGGTCAGCCCCCACCAGTCCGTCCCGCAGAAGACCATGTTGTACTGGGTCGCGAGCGCCTCGACCCACGGGTCCTCAACCTCGGTGTAGTCGCCGAACAGCCCGTGGCCGTAGAGGGAGACACGGGCCGGGGTCGGATTGCCCGCGGTGCTCGGAATGATGCACTCGAACGGCGCGGCCGCGACGTTCCCGGGAATCTGGGTCGGGACCGCGTCGGGTTTGCGCGAGCTGTAGTGAAAGCCGGTCGTGGCGGTCGTGCCGCACTGGATCAGATAGCAGGGGACGTCGAACGTGCCGATGACCGCGTTCAGCTGCGGTGAGATCGTCTTGGTCGAGGTGATCGTGTAGCTCGGCGCCCGGCCCTCGACTAACCCGTCGGCGAGCTTCCGATCGCCGAGCTGGGCAAACGCGCTGTTGCGGATCGACAGCAGGCGGTCCGTCACGTTCTGCCGGGACGCCACCGTGAAGTCCCACGCCTCGTACAGGTTCGCCCGGCGCACGCCGGCGCGGGCGAGCGCCGCGAAGATGCGGGCGTAGCGTGCGCTCTGCGAGCGCTCGTTCTGCGGGAGCGCGCGGTTGTCGCGCAGGAGCTCGAACCATTTCGGCGCCCGGATCAGATGTCCCGCGGCGGTCCGCAGGTTGCGCAGCGCCACGACGTACGTGTGGCCGTCGACGAAGTCCTTGCCGCCGTGGATCAGCAGATCGGTGGTCTGCGGCGTCTTGGCGTTGGCGTCGAGCTCGGACCAGATCAGCTGCCGGCGCCCGGTCTGCTCGTCGATGATCACGATCGGCTGGCTCTTGCGGAGCGACTTGGCCATGTCGAGCACGCCGGCCGCGCCCGTTCGCGCGAACGCCGCGGCGTTGTCGAGCCCGGGCACGTGGAGGATCGCCGCCGACCCCGGGCTGAACCCGTCGGCCCGGTCGTATGGGGCGACGCTCACGCGCTGCCCGTTCGTGCTGATCGGCATCGCGCCGGCCGGCAGGCTGACGCGCAATCCGGTCCGGCTTGAGCGGTCGGGTCGCGTGAACAGGTTGTCCGGGAACGGGAGCAGACAGGGGCTTCCCCCGAACGGCTGGCAGTCCGCCGCGGGTGGGTCGCCGGCCGCGGTCCGGGCCCAAACCGGTCTGGCGGTGGCCACCGAACCGGCAATCATCAACCCGGCCACAAGCCCGGCCAGCAGAGCACAACTAATGCGATTCACCACAACCTCTCCTCCCCGAGCCGGCGGTCGGGCGGGCGGGACCCTACTACCTTGGAAGGAGCACGCGGGTAGTGCGTCACTCATGAGCGATCGCAGCGCACAACGAGCCGAGCTCGGCGCCGGGATCAGCCGGCCGCTCGTGCTGCTGCTCGCGTTCACGTGCGGCGCCGCGGTCGCGAACCTCTACTACGCCCAGCCGCTGCTGGAGACGATCGCCCGTGCCTTCTCGGTCTCGAACAGCGCCGCGGGCCTGCTGGTCACGGTCACCCAGGCCGGCTACGTTGTCGGGCTGGCGCTGCTGGTCCCGCTCGGCGATCTGCTCGAGCGCAGACGCCTGATCGCGGCGATGCTGCTGGTCGCCGCAGCCGGACTCGGGATCGCCGCGGCGGCGCCGAGCTTCGCGGTGTTCGCGCTCGCGGTCGCCGTCCTCGGCGTCACCGCGGTGCTCGCGCAGATCATCGTGGCGATGTCCTCGTCGCTGGCGGGCGAGCACGAGCGCGGGCGCGTCGTCGGCACCGTGATGAGCGGACTGTTGATCGGCATCCTCGTGGCCCGCACGATCAGCGGCGTAGTCGCGCAGCTGCTCGGCTGGCGCGTCATCTTCGTGATCGCAGCCGGCGCGATGGTGCTGCTCGCCGGCGTGCTGCGGTCGGCTCTCCCTCGCGTGCCCGCCACAGAGCAGCTGCGCTATCCGGCACTGCTCCGAACGGTGCTGCACCTCATCCGCGACGAGCCGCTGCTGCGCCAGCGCATGCTCCTCGGCGCCACCGCGTTCGGCTGCTTCAGCGTGCTGTGGACGTCGGTCGCGTTCCTGCTGTCAGGGGCGCCCTACCACTACGGCAACGCCGTGATCGGCCTGTTCGGGTTGGCGGGGCTGGCCGGGGCGCTCGCGGCGCCGGTCGCCGGCCGGCTGTCCGACCGCGGTCGCGGCCGTGCCGCGATGAGCGGCTCGATCCTCCTGCTGGTATTGAGTTGGGGGCTGCTCGCGTTCGGCAAGAGCTCGGTGGTCGCGCTGATCGCCGGGATCGTCGTGCTCGACCTCGGGGCCCAGGCGATGCACATCTCGAACCAGAGCGCGGTGTACTCGCTTCACGGACAGGCCCGCAGCCGGCTGACCACGGCATACATGGTCGCCTATTTCAGCGGGGGCGTCGCGCTGTCAGCGGCCACCTCGGCGCTCTACTCGAGCGGCGGATGGGGCGGGGTGTGCGCGCTCGGGGCAGGGACCGCCGCCGTTGGGCTGATCACGTGGCTGGTCACCGAGCGCGTGATGACCGGGCGGCTTCCGATCGGCGCGGACAGCTCGGCGTGACCCTGACCTGGCACGATCGGTCGATGCGCCCACGGCTAGTCGCGTCCGATCTCGACGGCACGCTGCTGAAAGCGGATGGAACGGTCGACGACCGCACGCGTGCGGCGATTGCGGACGCCGAGGCCGCCGGCGCGCTGGTCGTCTTCTGTACCGCCCGGCCCCACCGGTGGATGCGGCCGCTGGCGCAGGAGACCGGCCACCACGGCGTCGCGATCTGCGCCAACGGCGCGGTCGTCTACGACCTCCACACCGAATCGGTCATCGAGGCCACGCCGCTCGAGCCGGCGATCGCCCAGGAGCTCGTCGCGCTCCTCCGCGCCGAGGTGCCGGGCGGATCGTGGGCAGTCGAGCGAACCAGCGGGTTCGGACACGAGCCGGACTACGTCCCGCGCTGGCCCGTTCCCGACGGAACGACGGTCGACGTCGTCGAGGCCCTGGTCGCGCAGCCGGCGGTCAAGCTGATGCTCCGGCACGACCGCCTGTCAGCGGACGCGCTGGTGTCGGTCGCACGCGAGATCGGCGGTCACCTGGCCGAGTTCAGCCACTCGAACTCGGCCGACGGGCTGCTCGAGATCAGCGCCACCGGGGTCAGCAAGGCCTCGGCGCTCGCCCGGCTGTGCGAGCAGCGCGGAATCGACCGCCGGGAGGTGATCGCGTTCGGCGACATGCCCAATGACCTTCCGATGCTCGCCTGGGCGGGCTACGCGGTGGCGGTTGCCAACGCTCACCCCGATGTGATCGCCGCCGCCGACGAGGTGACCGCGTCGAACGATGAGGCGGGCGTCGCCCGCGTGCTCGAACGGCTGTTCAGCCGACCGTCCGGTTGACCAGCGGCTGGAAGCGCCGGCAAGGCTCGCCCCGGAGGCCCGGGCACGGCGGGTAGCCGGTCGGGACGGCCACGCCCGGCACCACCGGCAGGATGATCCGGGAAGGCATCGAGCGGGAGTGGGCCAGCATCACGGTCGCGCGGCCGTTCGGCGTCAGATCTGAGAATGCCCACGTCGGCTGATCGCCACCGGGTGCGGAGATCGTGATCCGGATCCGTGATCCGGCTCGGTACACGTGGCCCTCGTAGTAGAGCGGCACGATCACCTCGGTGAACCGCCCCTTCGGCAGCGGTGCCGCGTCGGCCTTGCGCTCGCTCAGCACCGGCTCGAGCAGCGTGCTCTGGGCGGCGTCGAGCTTGCGCTCGCTCGCGTCCAGCCAGCCGCTCTGCACGAACGTCTCGTTGCCGTCGGGACGAACCTCGGAGATCGTGACCTGCAGATCGACATCGGGCGTCGAGGCCTTGATCCACGCGTGTAGCGCGCCGGCGCCGACGACGGCCGTGTTGCTTGTCAGTGGCGCGGTGATGTAGGACAGAGCGGTGCCGGCTGGATTCTGAGTCCAGTGGTAATCCGGGGAGGTGCCCCACAGGCTGCCCGCTCCCGTATTGCCGGTGAAGTCCGACGCCGGCCGGGCGTGAGGCGACCACGTGAACGCGTCGACGCCACGCTCGGCCGGCGGGGATCCACCCAACGTCCCACCGAGCCCCAGGTACCACGACACCGCGCGCGTCCCCGGCAGGGGGAACCGGGCGAACGACTGCTCGAACCCGGCGACCGGCGCGCCCGGCGTCGAGCTGCCGGCGCCGTTGTCGAACAGGATGCGGATCGACGGCTGGGCCTCGAGCGCGGCCAGCGCCGATGCATAGTCGGGTTCGTCTTCGATCGGATCGGCCGGGAACTGAACCCCGCTGACGCCCATCGCGAGCTGATATAGCTCGGGCGCGAGCGCGCGCAGCCCCGGAGTCAGATCCGGTAGCTGTTGCGCGACGAACAGTGACAGGAAGTCGTACCAGCGCACCGCGGTGGCCGGATCGAGTGAGTCGATGTGGGCTCCGTTGGTGAACGTGAACCACTTCAGACGCGTACCGGTGAACTGCTCGGCGAGCTCGGGGCAGTGACCTCCGGTCTGCTCGTCGGTCCACTGACACGCGAGGAACACGGGCACGTGGATCTTGTGCACGAACGTGTCGGGATTCAGCGGGTTCGCGAACGACGGGATGTAGTAGCGGTTGGCCGCGACCTCGGAGACCTCGTTCACCGCCGCGGTGTGGAGCACCTGGTTGGCGCGGCAGGTGCGGTCGCCGCCGCGGATTCGCCGGAGCGCCCACGGCTCGCCGTGACCGGGCGACGCCGGCTCGGCGTCGAAGTCGCGCGCGTCCGCGTACGGAACCCCGAAGCCCGTATTCAGGACCCCGCCGGGATACAGCGTGGTCGCGGTGTTGTCGATCACCGACAGCGGCGCGATCGCGGCCAGGTCGGGCGGATCGGTGGCGGCCACAAACAGCTGGCTGATGCCGCCGTAGGAGATGCCGATCATCCCCACCTTGTGGTGCAGGACCCACGGCTGATGCGCGACGGTCTCGATCACGTCGTAACCGTCGAGGTTCTGGAGCGGCTCGAAGAAGCTGAATGCGCCGCCCGAGCAGCCGGTGCCTCGCATGTTCACATCGACGACCGCGAACCCGAGCAGCGTCGCGATCGGGCTGATCCCGCTCTCCGCCCCCGCCGGATCGGCGTAGCCGTAGCCGGAGTACTCGATGAGCGTCGGGTACGGGCCCGGTCCGCCGGGCAGCCGGACGTCGATCGCGAGCTTGGTGCCGTCCCGCGTGGTCAGGTACCCGTAACCCGAGCTGGGGATGTGCTGGTCGTAGATCTTGGTGCTCGGCGGCGCGGACCGATCCGGGAGCACCGTCACCGCCCGTGACGCCGCGCCGCCCCCGGCGGGCCGGACCCGATAGCCGGGCCCGGGTTTCACACCGCGGAAGATCAGGCCCCCAAGCGAGCCGGCGGGCAGAACCGCGACTGTCCCACCGCGCCGGTCGACCAGCGCTACGCGCTCGCTGGGTCGCGCGCCAGTCACATACACCTGCTGCACGCTGCCGCCGACCGCGAGACTCGTGGCCGCGGCCGCAGTCGCCGGCCAGGCCACGCAGGCTGTCACGACTGTCACCACAAACAGTGCGCTCCTCAGCTGTTCACGCATCCTGAACATCGCGTGACGCGCACCCTACAGACGCCTTGCCCACGGCAGACGTGCGCTAGCCTCGTACTCGATACGGCCACGGCAAGAGACAGGATCTCGCGGGGTTGGGGCCATCCGGAGAAAAGGACTTCACTGAGCGGCTACGGTTGCTCGTCGTCGGCGCGACCACCCGGGACGCCGAGGCGCTCGCCGCGAAGTTGCGTGCGCGGGTCGGCGGAGAGGCTGACGTGCTTGCCGGAGCCGCGCTCCCACGCGCCCGGGGCGCGCTCCGCGAGCACACGATCGACTGCCTCCTGCTCCACCTCCCCGCCGGAGCTGCCGAAGCGATCGAGGCACTCGAGTCGGTCCTGTCGAACGCCTCGGAGGTCCCGGTCGTCGTCGTCGCTGACTCGAGCGATCGGGCGATCGCCCTCCGCGCGATTCACGAGGGAGCCCAGGACTATCTGATCGGCGCGGCAACCGACCCGGATGCGCTCGACCGCTCGATCCGCTACGCGATCGAGCGCAAGCGGACCGCCGCCCGCCTCGCCCACCAGGCGCTGCACGATTCGCTCACCGGCCTCCCGAACCGCGTCCTGCTGCTCGATCGCCTCAACATGGCGGTCGGGCGCTCGCGCCGGCGACCGACTTCGCTGGCGCTCCTGTTCCTCGATCTTGACGGGTTCAAGCGCGTCAACGACAGCCTCGGCCACGACGCCGGCGACGACCTGCTGGTCGAGGTGGCGCGGCGCCTGCAGCGGACCCTGCGGCCGGGCGACACCGTGGTGCGCTACGGAGGGGACGAGTTCGTGATCCTGTGCGAGGACCTGCGCGGTGAGCGCGAGGCACTCCGTGTCGCCGAACGCGCGCGAGCCGCGATCGCCGAGCCGTTGCTCGTCAACGGCCACGAGCTGGAAGTCCGGGCGAGCGTCGGGGTCGCCCGCGCCCGGCCGGGCCAGACCTATGCACGGGACCTGATCCGCGAAGCCGATCTGGCGATGTACCGAGCCAAGCAGCTCGGGAGCGGCGTAGAGCTGTTCGAGACCGCGATGACCGCGGAGGCCGTGAGCGAGCTCGAGACCGAGCACCAGCTGCGGGGCGCGATCGAGCTCGGCGAGCTGCGCCTCCACTACCAGCCGATCCTCACGCTCGACGAAGACCCCAAGCCGGCCGCGGTCGAGGCGCTGATCCGCTGGGAGCATCGCGAACGAGGATCGCTCGGGCCGAGGGAATTCCTGCCCCTGGCCGAGGAGACCGGGCTGATCGCGCAGATCGACCAGTGGGTGCTCTCCGAAGCCTGCCTCCAGCTGGCGCGGTGGCGTCAAGCGGGGCTGGTGGCGGACGGCGTGTGGGTGTCGGTGAACGTCTCCCCCCGTTCGCTCGGCTCTCCGTCGCTGATCGACGCGGTCGACCGTGCGCTCGCCGGCTCGCGCCTGCCCCCGGCCTGCCTGTCGCTCGAGGTGACCGAGGCCACCGTCGACGAGGAGCCCGTCCGCGCGGGCGCCGTCCTCGAGGGGCTCGAGCGGTTGGGGGTCAGGCTCTGCCTCGACGATTTCGGGACCGGCTCCTCGTCGCTGAGCGCGCTTTCGCGCTTTCCGTTCGACGTGGTCAAGCTCGACCATTCGCTGACGCACGCGGCGGCCGCCGACCCCAAGGCCGCGCGGGTGCTCGGGGCCGTGCTCGGCGTCGCCCGCGCCGCGGAGCTCAAGGCGGTCGCCGAAGGGATCGAGACCGTCACCCGGCTCGAGGTCGCCCGCGATCTGGGATGCGACGGCGGCCAGGGGTTCCTCCTCGCCGCGCCGGCGCCGGCCGATGAGCTCGACGCGTGGCTCGACGCCCTCGCCGGCCGGTGAGCACTCTGCGGCCGCCTCGCGCCACCGCGACCCACATGTATTTCGCAGCAAACCCTCCCGCCAGCCAGCCCCCGAATCCACATAAGCATGCCCGCCATGCTTATGTGGGGCCGGCTGCGCGCCGGAGACCAGCTCTGCTGCGTTGTACATCCTCTCCTCCGCGCGTCCGTCCGCAGCTTCCAGGAAGAGGCGACGGAGCAGTAGCGTTCGCGGCATGACCGAGACGGTCCCCCCCGACGCCGCCGTTCCCCAGCACGCCGACCCCGCCGACCTGGGCGT
The DNA here is from genome assembly GCA_963796575.1 of uncultured Solirubrobacterales bacterium. Lineage (GTDB taxonomy): Bacteria > Actinomycetota > Thermoleophilia > Solirubrobacterales > Solirubrobacteraceae > Palsa-465. Next base: position 116,881 of record CAWCMG010000030.1, read on the forward strand.
GCTCGAGGCGGCGGAGCTGCTCCGCTCCGGGCGCCTGTCGGCGGTCGAGCTGACTGACGCCTGCCTGCGCCGGATCGATACGCGGAACGGCGGCCCGCCCTCGAGTGACGGCGCGCCCGACGCGATCAACGCCTGGGTTCGCCTGTATCCCGAGATCGCCCGCGAGCAGGCATCGCTCGCCGACGATCGTCGCGCCAGCGAGGCCGACACGGCGCCGCTGCTGTGCGGCATTCCGATCGGGTTGAAGGATCTGTACGGCGTCGCCGGCCTGCCGGTGACCGCGTCGAGCCGGGTGCTCGAAGGCAACGTCGCCGGCGCCGACGCCACCGTGTGGGACCGTCTGCGCGAGCAGGGGATGGTCCTGCTCGGGCACACGCACACGCACGAGTTCGCCGCCGGCGGGACGACCGACCAGGTCGGCAACCCGTGGGCGCTGCACCTGATCGCCGGAGGCTCGAGCGGCGGGAGCGCGGCGGCGCTGGCCGCGCGGATGACGCCGGCCGCACTCGGCAGCGACACGTGCGGCTCGCTGCGAATTCCGTCGGCCTGCTGCGGCACGTGCGCGATCAAGCCAACCCACGGCAGGCTCCCGCTCAACGGCATCGTCCCGCTGGCCCCATCGCTCGACCACCCGGGATCGATGGCACGCACGATCGCCGACTGCGCCGCGCTCCTGGCGGCGATGGCGGGCGGCGGCCCCGCCGTGACGCCGCTGATGCCGCCGCCGGCGGCGATCGACGGACCGCCGGTGAGCGCCCGGTCCGGCGGCCGCCCGCTGGCCGGCGTGACGATCGCGCTGACCGATCGCACGCACGGGATCACGATGGCCGACGCGGTTGGTCGTGGTCTGGAGGAGGCCGCGCACACGTGCGAGCGACTCGGGGCGCGGATCGTCGAGCTGGCGGCGCCGTGGACGTTCGAATGGGACGACCTCAATTGCGTGCTGATGACCGACGTCTGGGCGTATCACGAGGCCTTCGCTTACCACCACGATCGCTACCGCCCGGCGATCGCCGAGTTCATCGAGGCCGCCCGCAACTTCACCGACGCCCAGGCCTACCTCGCCGCCCAGGCGCGCCGTGCGGAGGGCACGGCCACGTGGGAGGACTGGTTCAGGCAGAACGACGTCGACCTCGTGCTCGAGCCGACGCTGCCGATCCTCCCCTACGAGCGCGGCCCCGGCTACGACCGCGGGCACGCCGGCGGCCCCGGCGATCCGCTGATCGAGCTGACCGCGCTGTGGGACATGACCGGGATGCCGGTCGCCGCGCTCCCGGTGAGCTGGAACGTCGGGGTGTCGCTGATCGGGCCGCGCGGCCATGAGGCGCCGCTGATCCAGGCGGCGATCGATCTCCAGGAGCACGCCCTCGGCATCCCGGGAGATCCGGTCGGACGGTCCGCTTCGTGAGCCTCGCCGTGACGGGCGCGCTGCTCGATGGCGACCCGGTCGGGCTGCGGACCCGAGACAAGATCATCTGCGAGATCGGACCCGGGGTGCGGCCGCAGCCTGGGGACGACGTGCTCGACGCGCGCGGCACGATCCTGGTGCCGCCGCTGATCAACGGCCACACCCACGCCGCGATGACGCTGTTCCGCGGCTACGGCGACGACCTCCCGCTGATGCGCTGGCTCGAGGAGAAGATCTGGCCGATCGAGCGAAGGCTCGAATCCGAGGATGTCTATTGGGGGACGCGGCTCGCTTGCCTGGAGATGATCAGGAGCGGAACAGTCCGCTTCTGGGACATGTACTGGCATGCGCCGTCCGCCGCCCGCGCCGTCGCCGATGCCGGGATGCGGGCCACCGTCGCCGCGCCGCTGATCGACATCGACGGGCGGAGCGAGGAGATGCGCGAGGCCGCGCAGCGCAGCCTCGACGAGCTCGACGGCGCCAGCGAGCGGATCAACGCGGGGCTAGCCCCGCACGCGATCTACACGGTCACCGAGGCCAGCCTGCGGTGGATCGCCGAGCTGGCCGCCGAGCGTGACTTCCCGGTTCAGATCCATCTGTCCGAGACCGAGCAGGAGGTGATCGACTGCCTCGCCGTCCATGGCGAGCGGCCCGCGCGCTACCTCGACCGTGTCGGGCTGCTGTCGCCGCGCACGGTTCTCGCCCACGGCGTGTGGCTCGACGACGACGAGCTCGAGCTGATCTCCGAGCGTGGCGCCGTGGTCGTGACGAACCCGGTCGCGAACCTCAAGCTCGCGGTGGGCGCGGTGTTCCCGTACCCACGGGCCCGTGCCGCGGGCGTGCAGGTCGGGCTCGGCACCGACGGTCCCGGCTCGAACAACTCGCTCGACCTGTTCGCGGACATGAAGGTGCTCGCGCTGCTCCAGAAGCACGCGGCGAACGACGCCGCCGCGATCGGCGCGGTCGAGACCTGGGAGATCGCCACCGGGCGGCGGGCGCCCTTGCTCGGCGGCGCGGACCTCGAGGTGGGGCAGCCGGCCGACTTCCTGCTGCTGCGCGGCGGCGCCTCCGAGCTCAGCCTCGGAGAGCTTCCCGCGGCGCTCGTGTACGCCGCGTCGGGAGCGGTCGTGCACTCGACGGTCGTCGGCGGCAGAGTGCTGATGCGAAACGGCGAGATCGAAGGCGCCGAAGAGGTGCTGGCCCACGCGCTCGAGCGGGCCCGCGGGCTCGGGCTCGCTCCGCCCGTCACATCCGCACATGCGGACGAGCTAGCCTGAGGCCCGATCGGGCATGCCCGCCAGCGTCTCAGAGACAGCCGCCGCTCGCCTGCGTGCCGCGTCGGTCCCGGCCCGCGGCACGCCGTGCGCGCTGCTCATGTTCGGTGAGCTCGCGCTCAAGGGTCGCCGGCGCTCGGCGTTCGCCGCGGTGCTCGAACGCAACCTGCGGCGGGCGATGCGGCGAGCCGGCGAGGTCGAGCTCCGCCGGCGCGGTTCCTCGTTCCTCGTCGTCCCGCCGGCGGAGGGGATGGCGAGCGCACTGGAGGTCGCAATGGAGCTTCCCGGCCTGAGCGTCGTACAGCCGGCGCTCCGGATCGAGCCCGAGGTCGGCCGCGCCGCCGAGGCCGCGGTGGAGCTCGTGCGCGGGCTGCCAGCGGGCTCGTTCGCGGTCCGCGCGCGCCGACGCGAGAAGAGCTTCCCGGTCTGCTCGATGGACATCGCTCGGGAGGTCGGGGGGACCATCAACGACGAACTCGGATATCGCGTCGATCTGTCCCACCCCGACATCGAGCTTCGCGTCGACGCGTACGCGCGCGAACTGTTCGTGTCGGTCGACCGTCTGCGGGGAGCGGGCGGTCTTCCGGTCGGCACCAGCGGCCGGGCGATGGTGCTGCTCTCGGGCGGGATCGACTCCCCGGTCGCCGCGTACCGGATGATGAAGCGTGGCCTCCGCTGCGACTTCGTCCACTTCAGCGGGCAGCCGCTCACCGGCCCCGAATCGGCTTACAAGGCGTATGCGCTGGTCGCTCGGCTGAATCGCTTCCAGGGCCGCTCGCGCCTGTTCGTGGTGCCGTTCGGGATCACGCAGCGGCTGCTCGCGACCTCAGGCGCGGGCCGGCTGCAGGTCCTGGCCGGCCGCCGGTTGATGGTCCACGTCGCCGACGCCCTGGCGCGCCGCGAGCAGTGCGAGGCGCTCGTCACCGGCGACTCGCTCGGCCAGGTGGCGAGCCAGACTCTGCGCAATCTCGAGGTCGTCGAGGGCGCCGCCACGCTGCTGCTGCTCCGTCCCCTGATCGACCGCGACAAGTCCGAGATCATCGAAGAGGCACAGCGACTGGGCACGTTCGAGACCTCGATCCTGCCCGACGAGGACTGCTGCACGCTGCTGGCGCCCGGCCGAGCGGTCACCTGGACCGACCCCGAGCCGCTCGTCGAGCTCGAGCGCCGGGTCGACGTCGAGACCGTGGTTGAGCAGCTAGTCGAACGCGCGGTCGAGATGTGGCCAAGGCTCGAGGCGCCCGGTAACCCGGCTGACCTCGCGCCGGTCGCGGCGTAGTTGACTGATTCCGTGGCAGGGACCGCAGTGACGCCCACGATGCCCGGCGCCCGTTCGCCGACGCCGTTGCACACATGCGGGCAGAGCGCGGCCACCACTTCGAACCGGGACTGCCCAACCTGTTCCTAAGCTCGCCCGACGAGCTGCACGCGATCCGCGCCGCCCACCCCGACACGGCGCCGGTCCTTTGATCAGGCGGCGAGCGAGTTCGAGCCGACCGCCAGGCCGTGCTCGAGCAGCCCGTTGGGCACCGCATCGAGCAGCCGGTGCGGGTCAGGGACGCGAGCCGCGGCGAGTGCGTCGAGCGCGAGTGTCAGCGCCGGCATCCTCGAGCCGCCGTGCGCGTCCGAGGCCACCACCGCCCGCGGCGCGGTCCGCACCAGCCACAGCGCGGTGGCGCGGACCAGCTCGCCGTACAGCCCCGCGACCGACCATGCGTTGATCTGGACGACGCTGCCGGCGGCCAGCTCGTGCTCGAGCGTCTCCCACCCGGCATCCGACCATCTGAGCGCCCGCTCAGGATGGGCGACGACCACCGCGAAACCGCGCTCGCGCAGCTCGTCGGCGGCCGCCGTGTACGTGCGGTCGATCCCGGCCAGCGGCGCCTCGAGCAACAGCCAGCGCCGGCCGGGTGGACCCTGGGCGATCGTCTCGAGCTCCTGCTGAGATAGTCGCGGCACCATCTCCTGGGCCAGCTCGCCCCCGCACAGGACGCCAACCCGGATGCGCCTGGCCGCGATCTTGGAGACGACCTCGCTCACTCGGTCGGGCAGCGAGCTCACATCAGTGACGAACTCGGGGTGCACGTGCGGCGTGGTCACGATCGTTCCGGTTCCCTCGGCGGCGGCGGCCGCCGCAAGCTCGACGCTCTCCTCGAGCGTCGACGGCCCATCATCGATTCCGGGCAGCAGATGAAAGTGGAGTTCGGCGTAGCTCATCTATCCCGATGATGGGCGAGCGACGAGGCGATCCTGTGATGAATCAGTGAAGTGACGCGCGGCGCGCCAGCCGCTCGGTGATCTCCGCCCACAACTCGCGGAACGCCTCGGCCGCGCGCCCGCGCGGCGCGAACTCCTCGAGCGGCGCGCGCACCCCGCCCATCCGCTCGACGTCGGCGGCGAGCGGAACGACCGCATGCAGCATCTCCGGCCGCTCCGCGGCGAATGTCTCCATCACGTCCCGATGCATGCGCTTGCGCGCGTCGACCATCGAGAAGAACGGCAGCCGCTGCACGTCGTTGCCGGCGACCTGCTCGATGTAGTCGAGCGTGCGGGCCGACAGCGTCGCCGGGAGCAGCGGGATCAGGAGCGCATCGGCGGCTTCGAACACGCTCTCCGACACGAGCGAGATGCTCGGCGGGCAGTCGAGGAACACGTAGTCGTAATCGGGCACGAGCGGAGACAGCACCCGGCCGAGCGTGCGCGTCGGGCGCTTGGTGGAGTCGAGGTCGAGGTCCATGTGGCGGTAGGAGAAATCGGCCGGGAGCAGGTCGAGCCGCTCGTAGTCCGTGCCCTTGATCCGAGTCGACGCGTCGCTCTTGCCCCGCACGAGCTTGCGACCGCCGCCCTTCACCTTCGGCTTGACCCTCAGTAGGTAGGTGCTTCCCCCCTGCGGGTCGAGATCCCACAGCAACGTCGTCGCGCCGGCGCGCGCGGCGAGGTAGGCCAGGTTGACGGCGGCCGAGGTCTTGCCGACCCCTCCTTTGATGTTGTAAGTGGCAAGGACCACGGCGGCGCAGAGTCTCCCAGTCCTGGCACCCGGCTTGCAATCCCGAGTGGCGCGCGCCGCCCGTAAACTTTCCGACGGGGTCATGACCGGAGGAGCGACTGTGTGTCCGCACTGTGGCACCGACAACGTGCCCGGTGCCAAGTTCTGCACGGAGTGCGGGGCAAGTTTGTCCACGTCGTGCCCGGCGTGCGGCCACGCCACCGCGCCCGGGCAGAGGTTCTGCTCGGAGTGCGGCATGGCGCTGGCACCGGGATTGGCTCCGACCCGGGAGGCCACGCGGACGTTCGGTGACAGAGCGCCGTCGGCGGTCGCCGCCACGCCGCGCCGCGAGTCCGCGGAGCTGCGACGGGTGTCCGTCCTGTTCGTCGATCTTGTCGGCTACACGTCGCTGACGGAGTCGTGGGATCCCTCGGACGTGCGCGACCTGCTGAGCCATTACTTCGACGCGGCGCGGGGGATCGTCGACCGGTACGGAGGAACGATCGAGAAGTTCATCGGCGATGCGGTGATGGCGGTGTGGGGGACCCCGGTGGCGCGAGAGGACGACGCGGAGCGGACCGTACGAGCGGCTCTTGAGATCGTCGACGCCGTCGCGGCTCTCGAAGAGAGGGTGCGGGCACCCGACCTCCGTGCGCGTGCTGGGATCGTCACCGGCCATGCCGCGCTCTTGGTCAATCCCGACCAGGGGCTGGTCGTCGGGGACCGTGTCAATACGGCGGCGCGGATCCAGGGAGCCGCCGATCCCGGGACGGTGTTGGTCGACGACGTCACCCGCCAGGTGACCTCGGGGGCTGTCGTCTACGAGGATGCGGGCCGTCACGAGCTCAAGGGCAAGTCCGAGCCGCTCCAGCTGTGGCGCGCGGCCGCCTTGCTCACGGCCGCCCCTGACGACCGCGACGGGCTCCATGCGCAGTTCGTCGGCCGCGATGCCGAGCTGCGCCTGATCAAGGAGCTGTGCCACGCCGCGGTGAGCCGTTCCTCGGCTCAGCTCGTCGCAGTCTCCGGCGCCGCCGGCGTCGGCAAAACCCGGCTGCGCTGGGAGTTCCTCGACTACCTGATGAACCTGCCGGACCGGTTCCTATGGCACCCGGGTCGCTGCCTCCCCTACGGCGATGGCGTCGCGTACTGGGCCCTCGCGGAGATGGTCCGGCATCGGCTCGGGATCCCGGAGAACGCACCCGTCGAGGAGGCCGAGTCGAAGCTCCGCGTCGGCCTGGAGCGCTGCGTCACCGACGCCGGCGAGCGCGAGTTCGTGTCGGCTCGACTGGGGGTCCTGCTTGGCGTCGGCGAGGCGAGCCTCGGACGGGAGGAGCTGTTCGCCGGCTGGCGGCTGTACTTCGAACGTATGGCCGAGCTCGATCCGGTGGTGATGGTGTTCGAGGACATGCACTGCGCCGACGACGGGTTGCTCGACTTCGTCGAGTATCTGCTCGACTGGTCCGCACAGCACCGCATCTTCATCCTCACGCTGGCCAGGCCGGAGCTCTCGGAGCGGCGGCCGGGCTGGGCCGCCCGGCATCGCGGCGCCACCGCGATGTCGCTAGAGCCGCTCGGGGAGACGGCGATGGAGGAGCTGATCGACGCCGTGGCGACGCTGCCGCTAGCCGCCAAGCGGAGGATCATCTCCCACGCCGAGGGCATTCCCCTGTACGCGATCGAGACGGTGCGGGCGCTCGCCGATCGCGGCGTCCTGGTCGAGCGCGACGGGGCGCTGGTCCTCGCCGGCGAGCTCGGCGAGCTCGACGTCCCGCCCAGCCTGATCTCGCTCCTCGGCGCCCGGCTCGATGCCCTCGGCTTCGACGAGCGCGAGCTCGTCCGATCGGTGTCCGTGTTCGGGGGCAACTTCCCGCTCGCGGCGGTGCAGGCGCTTTCGGGCATGCCGGAGCGGTCCGCCGAGGCGGTCCTCGCCAGCCTCGTTCGCAAGCAGGTGCTGACCGTCCGAGCCGACCCGCACTCGCCTGATCGTGGGCAGTACCGATTCAGCCAGACCCTGCTCCGGACGGTCGCCTACGAGACCCTGTCCAAGCGCGAGCGGAAGTCCCGGCACCTCGCGGCGGCTCACTACCTGTCGCACGCCTTCGCCAACGAGGGCGAGGACGTGGCCGAGGTCCTGGCCGCGCACTACCTCCAGGCGTACCGCTCCGCCGCCGACGACTCCGACGCGCTCCAGCTCCGCACCGAGGCGATCGCCGCGCTGCGTCGCGGCGCTCAGCGGGCCGCGGCGGTCGGCGCACCCCAGACCGCCGAGCGCGCATACCGGACCGCGATCGATCTCGCCGCCGGCGAGGAGGAGCGCATCGACCTGCTCGAGGCGGCCGGAGAGATGGCGCTGGTGGACGGTCGCTACGACGAGTCACTCGAGCTGTTCGAGGGTGCAGCCGGCCGCCTTCGCGAACTCGGGCGCGAACGAGACGCGGCCCGTCTCGCCTCCAGGAGCGGACACGCCCTGCGCCGCGTCGGACGCTCCGCTGAGGCGATCGATGTCATGCGCCAAGGGCTCGCCGTGCTGAGCGGCGACGGCGAGGATCGCGACGCCGCACAGATCAACGTCGAGCTCGGGGTGGCATTGCTCGCCGCCGGGCGGGTGCGCGAGGCCGCCGAGCCGCTCGAACGGGGGCTCGAGCTCGCTCAGGCGCTCGAGCTTCCCCACGTGCTGGCGGGAGCCCTGACCTACAAGGCACAGCTGTGCGTCGCGCTCGGCCGCGCCACCGAGGCGCGCATAATGTTCGACGGCGCAATCGAGTTGTGCCGGCGCTACGAGCTGACCGACAGGCTGATCGTGGCCCAGCTGAACAGCGGTGACTTCCTGCGCAGGTTCGACCTGCCGGGCGCCGCCGAGCGGACGAGTGACGCGCTCGCCATGGCCAGGCGCGCCGGCAGCCGGATCTACGAGAGCGTGGCCGCTTCCAACCTGATGCGCGTCTGGGAGTACGCCGGCGCCTGGGACGACCTCGAGCAGCTCGGCGTCGAGCTGCTCGACGGCGCTCGCGAGCGGCCGGGCGCGGAATACCTGCATCTCGAGCTCACGCTGCTCGCGGCCTCCCGCGGGAACACCCAAACGGCGCGGGAGCATCTGGCCGGGATGGCCCCCTGGCGCGACACTGAGGCCAACGAGGCGCGCTGGACGTACGCCGCATGCGAGGCCACGATCGCGCTTGCCGGCGGCGATGCCGCGGTGGCGCTCGACGCGCTGTCGGGCACGATCGGCAAGATCATCTCCGCCGAGGGAGCGTCGAGCCAGGCGAGCCGGATCGGCTTCCCGTGCGCTCTCACAGCCGCGCTCACGCTCGGGCGTGACGACGAGGCCGCCCACCTGCTGGCGCTGCTGGCCGACCTTCCGCCGGGACACGTTCCGCCCTTCCTTCGGGCGCAACTCGCTCGGGGCGAAGGGCTGCTCGCCGCGGCCGAAACGGACAACGTGACCGCTGAAGCTCGGCTTGTCGCCGCCCTGGACGAGCTCAGCTCGCTCGGCTACCCCTACTGGCTCGCGCGCGTGCAGACCGATCTGGCGGGCTTGTTGATCGATGACCACCGCGCTGCCGAAGCCAGGGTGCTACTCGACGAGGCGATCGCGGTTCTGAAGGACCTCCGCGCAGTGCCTGCGCTCGAGCGCGCCGAAGACCTGCTGGCAGGTCTGCCGATCGCGGCGCCGAGCTGACCCGCCCTAGAGCGAGGCGAGCAGCTTCTTCCCGTTCGGCACCCCCCACCCGCTGACCGCATCGAAACCCACCTGCGCGTCATAGCCGAAGCCGGGCTGCGGCGAGGTGTTGTTGCCCTTTGTGATGTCGACGAACGCGCTTGCGCCGCGAGCGAGCTCGTCGTTGCCCTTCTGGTACAGGAGCGGGGCGAGAAATGCCGGCGCTTTCCCTGGGGCGGCCGCGCGGAGGCGGGCGGTCAGCGCCGCCCACAGCGGAGCCGCGGCGCTCGTACCGCCGTTGAGTGTCGGCTGACCGTCGAACACGAGGCTGTAGCCGGGCGGCCCCGCGAGCGCCGCCACATCCGGAACGACCCTACCGTCGATGCCGCCGGCGTTGAGCGACGTAACTTTCGCGGTCTGCCACGCCGGCCGCGCGAACTTGACACTCACACCTCCGCCGGTCGAACCGCCACGAGGCTGGCTGCGGTCGCCCGGCGTGTTCCACCACACGACCTCGTCCTCGCCGTCGAGCATCGTGCCTCCGACCGCCAGCACGAACGGGCTCGACGCCGGAAAATGCACATGCGCGCGGTGGTCATGCATCTGATCGCCGGACCCGTCGTCACCTGTCGCGGCGCACACCGTGATCCCGCGCAGCGATGCCGCCCGAAGGCGTCGGTTGATCGCATCGATCGCGGCCGGCGACCAGTCGGGCGAGTCCTCCGCCAGACCCCAACTGACACTTAGGGCCACCGGAGCCGGCTCCGCAGCTACCACTCGGTCCAGCAGGTCGATCCAACCTTTTTGATCGAAAGGTGCGTAATACACACAAATCCTGGCGTTCGGACACAGGCTTGCCACGATTTCCACGTCCATCATGAGCTCGTGACTCTCTCCTAGCGCCGGGCCTTGCTGCTCGGCCGACAGGGCCGCGATCTGCGGGGGTGTCAGAGGCGTAGCGCCGATTGACACGGTCTCGATCTGCGGCAACGCACGACCATTCGTCTGGCAGAACATGCGCACGTCATCGGGGAAGTAACCGCCCCCGAACTCGGCCACGGCGATCGTCTGGCCTGCGCAATCTCCGTCGGGGAAGCTGTAGCGCCTCTCGAGGTCGGCGGGGCCGAGCGGATCGGGTCCGTGAGCTCCGGCGCCGGCGCCCACCTGTGCCGCGGCTGTCCGCGCCAGCCGTCGCGCGACCCGGCGCTGATCGAGCCCGAACACACCAGTGATCAGTCCATCGAGGTCCACCGGGATGCTCAGCTCACCTTCGCGACCGCGGAGGACCCCGTCCTCTCGGTGGCTGTACATCCCGAGACCCGCACGGAATGCCTTCTCGATCTGAGCGGCCGTGCCGCTCATCACCAGGCTCCCGGTGGCCGGAAACTCGGCGTCGTCGGCGAGACCGACGCGACCGAGTACCTCCTTGACCTTCTTGCTGTCGCGTGCGAAATGCTCGGGGCGAAGCGCCAGCGTCACCTCCACACGTGAGTCCGCATCGACCTCGCCGACACGTACCACGTCCTGCTTGCGTGGGCGCTTGCTGTCCGCCAACGCCACGTGGGCGCCGGCCATCAGCGTTGACTCGAAGGGCCGAAATCGCGAGGATGCAGTCTGGTCCATTCGAAAGGGGAGCCCATGAGCCGGACTGTATTCGACTGCGCACGCGTTCCTGGCGACACCTGCTCGGTGCAGATGATCGGCGAGCGGGACGATGTGCTGGCCGCCGCGAAGCAGCATCTCGTCTCGGCTCACGGTCACACCGACGACTCGAGTCTCGACCACAACGTCACGAACGTCGTCGATAGCCATCAGCAGGCGACGCCGTACAGCAGCTGGGTGTAGCGCGCGGGTTGGAGGCTAGATCGGGTAGTGGCGGGGTAGCGATTGGACTGTGATCCACCGCAGCTCCGTGAACTCCTCGAGCGCGGCCCGGCCACCGAACCGCCCGAAGCCACTCGCCTTCACGCCGCCGAACGGCATCTGCGGCTCGTCGTGAACGGTCGTGTCGTTGAGGTGGCAGATGCCGCTCTCGATTCGCCGAGCCAGGTCCAGCGCCGCCGGCACGTCCTCCGAGAACACCGCTGCCGACAGGCCGTAGTCGGTGTCGTTGGCCACCTCCACGGCGGCATCCGGCCCGTCGACCGAGACCACCGTGACCAGCGGCCCGAATGACTCCTCCGCGTACACGCGCATCTCAGCGGTGACGCCGGTGAGAACGGTTGGCGGAAAGCACGGCCCGTCGGGCTCGCCACCGCTGAGTGCCGCGGCGCCCTTCCCGACCGCATCCTGAACGAGTCCGGCGACGCGCTCGACTGCGGCGCGGTTGATGAGCGGGCCGATCGCGGTCGAAGCGTCGCGTGGATCGCCGACCGACAGCGCGCGCGCCCGCTCGGCCAGCCTCTCGGCGAGCGAGTCGGCGACGGTCCGGTCGACCACGATCCGCTCGGTCGACATGCAGATCTGGCCCCGATGGAAAAACGCGCCGAAGCTCGCGGCCGCGGCGGCGCGGTCGAGGTCGGCGTCGCCCAGCACAATCATCGGCGCCTTGCCGCCGAGCTCGAGCAGTACACGCTTGAGGTGGCGACCGGCCTTCTCGGCGATGATCCGGCCGACCTTGGTCGAGCCCGTGAAGTTGATCCGCCGCGTCGCGGGATGGGCGATCAGCTCGTCGACGACGTCCTCCGCGTCCTCGGGTGCGTTCGTGACGAGGTTGATCACGCCGGGCGGCAGACCGGCGTCGACGAGCGCCGTGACGACCGCGGCGTGAGTGCGGGGGCAGAGCTCGGAGGCCTTCAGCACGACCGTGTTCGCGTACGCCAGCGGCGTCGCGACCGCGCGCGTCGAGAGGATCACCGGCGCGTTCCACGGCGCGATCCCGACGACCACGCCGGCAGGCGCGCGCACCCCCATCGCGAGCTTCCCGGCGACGTCGGAGGGGATCACCTCGCCGATCAGGCCGTACGCCTGCGCCGCCGCTTCGCGCAGCATCCCGGCCGCGAGCTCGACGTTGAACATTCCCCAGCCGAACACGCCACCGGTCTCCTCGGTGACGATCCCCGCGATCTCCGCCTGACGCTCCATCAGCAGATCCGCCGCTGATGGGCAAGGTCGACCGTCGTCATCTCGCGCTCCTTCGTGGCTCGTTCAACCCTCTCGCCGAACGATACGGGGTTTTGTGCGCGATACGGACCGCTGTGCGCTCAGTGATACAACTGCGGTCCGTGCACCGGCGGTCGTCCGGGGCGGCTAGAACGAGACCTCGTCGACGTAGCACCACGACCAACTGTCGCCGGGCATGGCCGAGCTCATGACCGCGTGCCCGGTCTGCTGGTAGTGCTTGGTCGCGTGCGTTCCCGGCGAGGAGTCGCAGCAGCCGACGTGGCCGCAGACGCGACAGGCCCGGAGCGCGACCCACGTTTGGCCGGTCGCCAGGCACTCCTCGCATCCCTCGACGTTCTCGGGCACCTCGACTTTGATCTGGTCGACGTGGACGCATTCGGCCATGAGTGTCTCCTCTCGGATTGGTCCCCTACTTCTTGATGGAGACCATCGCAGACGCGGCGTCGTCAGCGCGCGGAAATCCGATCCTCCGCGGCCGCGGTCCGCGGATGTCCCGGCCGGCGATCCGCTGATCGTCCCGGCCGACGGTCCGCGGACCGAGCTCGCCCCTGGTCGCCCTGATTCCCACGAGCCGCGAATCGAGGCTCAAGTCCCGGCGTGGATGGCCGATAATTAGTTTGACGCTGAAATATTTTACTGCTAAACTTTCGCTACCGAATGAGCTCGAAGACTTTCTCCCCCTCATCCCCTCTTTTCCGGCTCCGGTTGCCCCGGCAGGCGCCGCAGGCCCAGCCGGCCCCGTCGCCACAGCTGTCCTCGGAGCCGCGCATCGAACCGCACGTGAGACGGGTCGCGATCGTGGTGATCCTCGGCGCGATCATGTCCGTGCTCGACACGACGATCGTCAACGTCGCCCTTCACGACCTGTCGATCGACCTCCATGCCTCGCTCGGCGGGATCCAATGGGTCATCACCGGCTACCTGCTCTCTCTCGCCGCCGTGATTCCGGTCACGGGCTGGGCGGTCCGCCGCTACAGCGCACGCCGTCTCTACCTGATCGCGCTGGTGGTGTTCACCGTCGGCTCTGGCCTGTGTGCGCTCGCCGCCAACAGCGGTGAGCTGATCGCGTTCCGCGTGATCCAGGGCGTCGGCGGAGGAATGCTGACCCCGATCGGCCAGATGATCCTCGTCAAGGCCGCCGGCCCTCGCAACCTTCCCAAGGTCATGAGCCTGATCGGCATTCCGATCGTGCTCGCGCCGGTGTTCGGTCCCACCCTCGGCGGGTTGCTGCTGCAGTCGGTCGGCTGGGAGTGGATCTTCATGATCAACGTGCCGATCGGCGCGGCCGCGCTGATACTTGCCTGGCGCCTGCTGCCCCACGACGCCGCCAGCTCGAGCGAAGCCGGCCGCCTCGACGTGATCGGCCTCGGCCTCGCCGCCGCCGGCGTCGTCGGCCTCACCTACGGCCTGTCCGAAAGCGAGGCTGCGGGCTCATTGACCTCCCCCTCGGTGCTCGTTCCGGCGCTCGCCGGCCTCGCGCTCCTGGGTCTGTTCGTGGCTCGTTCGCAGCGGATCGAGCGGCCGCTGCTCGACCTCAAGCTGTTCGCCAACCCGGCGTTCCGGGCGGCGTCGATCGTGACCTTCTGCCTCGGGGCCGCGCTGTTCGGCGCGATGATCCTGATGCCGCTCTACTTCCAGACGGTCCGCGGCGAGGACGCGATCCAGACCGGCCTGCTGCTGATCCCGCAGGGCATCGGCGGAGGCGTGGGCATGTTCCTTTCGGGGCGGCTCACCGAGCGGCTCGGTGCCGGGCGGACCTCGCTCCTCGGTGCGGCGATTCTCGGGGTGGCCACGCTCCCGTTCGTGCTCGTGACCGCCACGACGCCGTACTCGACGATCGGCACCGCCATGCTGTTCCGCGGCATCGGTGTCGGCCTGTCGATCATGCCGGCCATGACCGCCGCCTTCTCGGTGCTGTCGCGTGAGCAGGTGAACGACGCCAGTCCGCAGCTGACGGTGCTGCAGCGGGTGGGCGGATCGCTCGGAACCGCGATCATCGCGGTCGTCCTCCAGGGCCAGCTGCAGAATGCACACACCGCCGCCGCCGCGGCCGCCGGTTTCGGCCACACCTACTGGTGGGTGATGGGCGTGACGTTGCTGGCGCTGATCCCGACGCTACTGTTGGCGCGGATCGAGCGGCGGACAAAGGCCACCAACACGACCGAGATCCCCGTCGCGATTCCCGCCGAGGAGCCCCTGCTGGAGGCAGCGTGAGTCAAACCGTTTCATCCGCCACCGAACCGGCCGGCACGATCGAAGAGTTCCGCACGGCGCTCAATCAGTTGCTCGCCGCCGATCGCCGCCTCCGCGGCCGCGATCACAGCCGGCCCGGCGAGCTGACCTTCGCACAGATCCGGACGATCGCGGCGTTGGGCCGCGGGCACGAGATGACCGCCGGCCAGCTGGCCAAGAGCGCCGAGCTCACGCCGGCAACAATCACCGCGATCCTCGATCAGCTCGAAGCCGCGAACATCGTCGAGCGCCGGCGCAGCACCGAGGACCGGCGCGTCTGCAACGTCGCGCTGACGCCGGAGGGGTGGGAGCTCCTCGAGCGAAAGCTCGCCGTCTGGCACGGTCTCTGGGCCGAGCGGCTGTCCGGGTTCAGCGACAAGGAGATCGCCACCGCGGCCGCCATCCTCCACGAGGTCACCGGCATCCTCGACACGGTCGCGAGCTCGCTCGACCCGGCCGAGGCCAAGTCCACCTCCTGAGCGCGGCGACAAGCCGCCGTCAGAGTTCCAACCGGAGTGGCCTGAACGTCCACTCCCAACGGGTCCGAGACTTCGGATTCCGGGCCTTCGGGTCGATATCCCGGCGGTGGTCTCATCTCTAGAAGACATCCGTTCCAACCGTACGGTGATGGCGTACACGGCGTCGGCGATGTACGGCGCCGCTGCACTCGATGGCGCGGTCGAGGGCTTCCTGCCGGGCGATCCCAAGTTCGCGCTGCTCCCGGTGGTCGTCGTCCTTGTTCTGTTCGTCGCGCTGCTGACAGTCGGTCCGCGGCTCCCGCGCTGGGCGCTGGCCCTGCTCGGCCCGGTCGGCGTCGCCCTGATCGCGTACGCATTGGCGACGTCTCCGGGGCCTGGCGACGGCGCGATCCTTTATTCGCTGCCGGTCCTGTGGACGACGATCTTCTTCGGGCTCGGCGGCGCCGTCGCGATAGTCGCGTGCGTCGCTGTGGGGGAGGCCATCGCTTTGCTGTTCCTGCCCGCTGCGAGCGCCTACCCCGGACGCTGGGTCGACGTGATGGTGTCCGCCTCCGCGATCGCAGTCGTCGCTCGCGTCCTCGAGTGCCGGAGCCAGCTTCTACTCGAGCGGCTGCGCGGCGAAGCGCGGACCGACCCGCTGACCGGCCTGCTGAATCGGCGCGGGTTCAACGAGCACGCATCGCGCGAACTCGCCCACGCCGGGCGCGACAGCAGGCCGATCGCACTCGCCACGTTCGACATCGACCATTTCAAGCTGATCAACGACGAGCACGGGCATGTGGTCGGAGACCACGTCCTCGCTCACATCGCCCGGCTGCTCTCGAACGAGGCAAAGGGGATCGACGTCGCGGCCCGGCTCGGGGGTGAGGAGTTCGCGGTGCTGATGCCCGGGAGCGACCAGGCCGGCGCGGAGGCATTCGCCGAGCGGGTCCGCCGGGCGCTGGCGGCGAGCGCGTGTCCCGAGGTGCGGGTGAGCGCAGGGGTCACCGCCACGACCGCGCCGATCGAGCTCGAGTTGATGGTGGATCGGGTCGACCAGGCCCTCTACACGGCCAAACGCGCCGGTCGGAACCGGACTGTTGTATTCGACGCGCCTCCGGCGTCGATCGCCGCCTGAGCGGGACTATTACACGGTCGCCGCTTGCGGCGCACTCGGAGTCTGGACGGGAGCCACGACGGCCGCCCGGCTGAGGACGACCACGGCGAGGTCATCCGTGCAGAGGTCAGAGTCCGACTCAATCCGGTCGACGAGCGCCTGCGCGCTCAGCCCCTGTTCGACAAGTGATCTCAGGTGCCCGCGCCCCAGGTACTCGCCGCGGCGGCGGGCTTCGACGAGGCCGTCGGTGAACAAGCACACGCGCTCACCGGGCGCCAGGGAACGCGAGAACTGCGGCCACGTATCGCCGAACCCGAACCCGAGCGGGGTCGCTGCCTCCTCCTCGAGCTCAGGCTCGCCCGCGATGATGGGTGGCTCGTGTCCCGCCTTCGCCCACGTGAGCTTCCCCGTCGCGTGCTCGTAGCAGCTGACGATGACCGTGGCAAAGCCGTCGCCGAGCTCGCCGGTGAGATACCGGTCCGCGCGGGCGAGCACCTCCGGTAGCGAGTGACCTTCTCCCATCAGCGTGCGCAACGTGTACCGGACGAGCGCGGCATGGATGAGCGACTCACGCCCATGCCCTGCCACGTCGCCGATGATGATCCCCGTCCTCTCGGCCGAGACCGTGAACACGTCGAAGAAATCGCCACCGGCGGCAAGCCCTTGCGCGGGCCGGTAGGCCACGGATACGCCGAGCTCGCCGAGTCTCTCCGGGACGGCGGGCAGCAGCGCGGCCTGGAGCACCCCGACATCTGAGAGCAGAGCGGCCCGCTGACCGGCCAACGATTTCGCGCGTCTGCGTTGCAGGTAGGCGTTCAGCGCCATCGCGGCCGCGATGACCCCGAACGCGAGCAGCGCGAACAGCACGGCCTTGGGCAACTCCTTGACCAATCGGCCGAACGGGCCGCCGGACTGAGTCGACGCCGCCGTGCCGGTCGAATCGCGCGAGCCCGAGCGCGCCGGCCCGCTGCGCCCGTCCGGCGACGAGGACCCGGCCGTAGCGCCAGCCGTCCCTGGCGCCGTCTGCCCAGACTGCCCGGAAGAGCCGACCCCCGCGCTCCCCGCGACCGTACGCCCGCCGAGCCGGCGGGTCGAACCAACCGTCGCGCGCGCCCGAGTGCCGGACGCGGGGCCTCCCGCCACCGACGGAGCGGCGGATTGCGACGTCGGCGCGCCCGGCGCCGCTGCCGCCGGAGCCGACGCACCACGCGACGACTGGTCCAGGAGCGTCCCCACCGGCGTGCCCACCGTCGGAGTGCGTACCGGGGTGCTCGGGAGCGATGGCCTGCTGACCGACGGAGTCGTAAGACTCGGCGTGCTCACCTGCGGCGTCGTGACCGGCCCGACGGTGACCGGCGGCACGGTGACCGACGGGACGCTGACGGTAGGAACGCTGACCGTTGGCGCGGTTACGGTGGGGACGCTCACCGTCGGAACGCTCACGGTGGGGACGCTCAGCGTCGGAACGCTGATCGACAGGACTGACAGGGTCGGCGTCGATGCAGCGGCCGCAGCCGCCGCCGCGCCGGCCAGTGCCCCGCATACCGTGAGGACCGCCAGCAGAAAGCGGCTCGTGTGCCGAGTCGCCACCCGCGTCGAAGTTGCGCACCGACCTACCACCGGCCTCCTCCACTCGACCGGAAAACCGCCTAAGCGAGATTACACCAGGGCCGCATCCCCGCGAGCCAGGGCGTGGACGGCTTCGTCGATCGTGTGGAAGATCCGGTTCTCGCCGAGCCGTTTGGCCAGCCCAGAGCGTTACGCCATCCTGATCACGGGCTGGCGAACGTCGGCGAGCGCGACGTCGATACCGGCCGAATGCATGGTGTCGACGAGCCCGGTGAGCATCTCGGCGCTGGTGATGTCGAGGCGTTCGTTGCTGCCGAGGTCGATGATGAGCGCGCTCGGCGGCGGGACGGCCATGCCGACGAGCGTCTTGACACGGTCGCGAACGGGAGTGGCGTTGGCGTAGAACAGCGGGGCCTCGAGCCGGAGCACGATCAGGCCGGGGATGCGGTCGTAGTCGGGATGCCTGCCGATCTCGCCATAGGCGCCGGGCTCTCCCGGGACCCGCCCGAGCGATCCGATCTGCGGTCTGCTGGCGTGGTAGATGACGAGCAGCAGCATCGCGGCGACGCCGATCACGAGGCCGGGGAGTACGTCGATCGTTATCACCCCGAGGAGCGTCGCGAGCGCGAGCCAGAACTCGAGGCGCCGAAGGTTGTAGTAGCGGCGCATCTCGGCGACCTTCCACAGGTGCGAGACCGCGTGGATGATCAACGCGGCGAGTACCGCCTCGGGCAGGTTCTTGAACAGCGGGGTGAGCACGAGCACCGTGATCAGGATCAGCACCGCCGCGATCAACGGCGAGATCTCAGAGCGGGCGCCCGCGCCCTCGTTCACCGCTGACTGCGAAAGGCTGCCGCCGCCCGCGAGCCCGCCCAGCAATCCCGACCCGGCGTTGGCGACGCCGAGGGCGATCAGCTCCTGGTTGGGATCGATCTCGTAGCCGTACTTCGTCGCGAAGTTGTCCGCGGCCCCGAGCGACTCGCTGAAGATCACCAGCAGCAGTCCCACGGCCGCGGTGATCAGCGAAAGGACGTCACTGCTGTGGATCGACGGGACGCCCGGCGTCGGGAGTCCACTCGGGACGTGCCCGACGATCATCACCCCGTGCGCGGACAGGCTGAAGACAGTGCTGACGAGGATCCCCAGCACGAGCGCCAGCAGCCCGCCCGGAATCTTCGGCGCCAGCCGCTCGGCCGCGAACAAGAGCACCAGCGCGCCGGCCCCGACCGCGAGTGTCGCCCCACTCGTGTCCCCCAGATGCCCGATCAGGTGGATGAACTGCTTGATCGTGTCGCCGGACCCCTTCTCGATCCCGAACACCTTCGGCAGCTGACTCACGATCACGAAGATCGCCAGCCCGAACACAAACCCCTCCATCACCGGCCGCGACAGGAACTGCGCCACGAACCCCAACCGCAACAACCCCGCGATCAGGAACAGGCCGCCACAGAAGATCACCAGCCCCGCAGCGTCGGACATGCATCGGGCGGCGTCAGTCCCCGCCAGCCCGCCGACCGAGGAGGCGAGCAGCACCGCGGCCGCCGACGTCGCGGCCGCAATCAGATGACGGCTCGTACCGAACACCGCGTAGGCGGCCAGCGTCGCCAGCAACGTGTAAAGGCCGACCTGAGGTGGAAGCCCCGCGAGCCCGGCGTAAGCGATCGACTCCGGCACCAGCAGCCCCCACACGGCGATCACGTCGAACCGCAGCCACTGGCGATAGTATTTCGGCAGCCACTGGAGGATGGGAACGAAGCGACGGCTTCGGCGCTGACCAGCTCCGCGGGTCGACCGCTGGTTCGGCGCTCCTCACGCGTCCGCTCGAGATGGCCGAGTTCTCACCCACTGGTGGAGGCGGAGCATCACCCGTTCGGGGTGATTGATGGCGAGACCCGGACTTGAACCGGGGACACCACGATTTTCAGTCGTGCGGCCCTGCATCTGAATCAGGTCGTATTTGCAGGGACTTCTCATCATTCTGGCGACTAGTGGTGCGTCCGGATTTTCCCGGGCTTTGCGTCCGTTTCCCCGGCGAAAAGGCCAACGGCCTGAGTCGTCTGCCTTTTCGCCGTGCGGTGGCACGCGCCATCGCGGCGCACGGGTAGCCCGATCAGTTGCACTGGTCGCCGTAGCTCGACGGAACCCAGAAGTCGGAAGTTCGAGTCCTACGGGCGCTCTGGGAAACCGCTCGGCCTCGCCACTCGCGAGAGTCCACGCCGGTCCCTCAGGTGCCCGTGTTGGGCATCCCGCTGACTACAACGGGTGCAGATCGCCTCGCGGATGCTTTGACAATGAGCGGGCCGGACGCGGTGGCCGCAGTCGCACATGAGGGTCACCTCGCACCGGCGAGCTCGTGCGTCGCCGAGCGCCGTTGAACGGTCGCGATAATCGCAAAGAGCCTCGGTGAGCGCGCGAAGCGTCTCGCGATACAGCGCGGTCGTCCGGGACGGCAGCGCCGTCGATGACCAACCGAAGGGTGCATCGCGGCCCGTGTCGACGCCGAGCTCCTCGGCGATCGCTCGAAACCGCGCGTTGTGGTATCGCCCCTGCCGGCTGGTGTCCTTGATCCCGCACTCGAATGCGACGGCATGGACCGCTTCGTGAAAGCGCGGATATTTCATCTGATGCGAGGGCCCGATTGACGCACCTTGCGGGCCGTTACCGCCCGCTGTTGACGACGGCGGCGACGCGAGTGAGGTGGTTTGCAGCTCGTTAT
>CAWCMG010000031.1:0-110320 GCA_963796575.1 uncultured Solirubrobacterales bacterium
GTGTCGCCCGACGCCACCGACGCCGCCCAGCGACACCGCGACAGCCACGAGCGCCACCACCAACGCGAGACGCTTCATCGCAGCTCCAGTCGCCTGAGACGCCGCAGCAACGTGAAGCTCGCCACCGCGAGCACCGCCATCGCCAGCGAGGAGAGCAGGAGGAGCACGCCGTCGCGGTGCCCGGTTTCACCGGCGTGAAGCGCGCTACTGGGGAGCAGCAGCAAGTCCCTGGGCAAGGAAAGCGGGAACGACAACTGCGTGGCTTCCGATCGCGCCTGACGCGGTGCCGGCGCGCGATGGGCTCGAACGTGCGACGAGTTGCGCCGAACCGGCTGCGCGGGCGACGGACTCGAGCTGACGTTGTTCGCGGCCGGCGCCCCGACCGTCGTCGCCGGCGTCCTGACCGTGCTAGCCGGCGTCCTGACCGTCGTCGCCGGCGCAACGACGACCGGCACGCGGATCGTCGGTGTCCTCGGAACCGACGTGTGCGAGATGGTCGATCTCACCTCCGCCTGCGGGGCGGGATCGGGCGACGGCTGCGAGGAGGATCCGACGACCGGCGCCTTCTGGGGCGCCGGGTCGGAAGCGTGTCCCCGTGTGGCTGCAGTCGCGCCGGCCGCTGCCGGCCAGCCCGCGGCGACCAGGACGAGGATCATCGTCCCGCAGATGCGGGCGACGATGTAAGCGGCCCAAGAACCAGCGTCCGTCTGCCCCCGGCGCCGCTGCCATGCATCCCGTGGATGGGTCAGCAACGCGCCTTCCTTCTTTTACGTATTGCTAGCTAAAGCGCACCATACGCCACTTCCGCTGCTATATCAACGCCCCGACTTGGCCGAGGTTTGCGTCCAGACCGCCGCGAGCACCAGCAACGCTACGGCTGCTGCCAGCACCAGCGCGACGACGGGCACGTCGTTGGGCGCCCCCGGAGCGGCTGCGAGCGCCTCGGCGACTCGCGCCGGACGGTCCACCTGCGGCTGGGCTGCCGGGTGCCGCGAACGCCGCACATGAAGGTGTGAAGCGGCCGCGATCGAGAGATGAACCGCCACCGTCGGCGCATACCACGTCCCCGCCGGCGCGACCCCGACGGTCGCTTCCGGGAACCGCGTCACCCGCGCCACCGGCGCGGTGAACACGGATAGGCTCGCGCCCGCCGCAGCCACCGACCCGAACAGCCGAACCTGTCGCGCGGGCGGGCTCGCCGTCTGCGGCGGACCAGCAACCGGCGGCGACGCGGATGCGCCAGCGGTCGGTTGTCCGGCCACGGGCCCCGTCTGCTGCGCGGGCGCAGGAGGATCGGGCGCGGGCGTCGGCGGCGGTGAGGTCGGGGGCGGTGAGGTCGGCGGGGGCGGGGGTGGTGGACTCGCAGGCGCAGGGGTCTCGTCCACGATCACGGTGCTCTGCCCGGTGACGACCTGCACCTGTGTCGCGTCGTAGCACCAGGCGACGCAGCCGACCTGCACCTGCCAGATGATCTGATCGGTCACGTCGATGGCGCCGGGGTTCGAGCCCGACGGGTCGGCCTGCACGTTGATGATCGTGATCGACTGCTGCGCCTGCTGGACCTGCTGCGTATCGACGCAGTAAAAGACGCAGCCGATCTGAAGCTGCCACGTCCCCTGCTGTGTCTGAGCGACGGACGGAGGCGTCGGCGGCTGCGAGGCCGGCGCCGCGCCGACCACCTGAACGGTGGTGGCGCTCTGCGAGGCGACCTCGGTCTGCGTCGCGGCCGTCTGCGCGGCCTGAACCTGGCACGCGACCTGATCGACGACGCTGTCCAGGGTTGCCGCCGTCGGCTCCGACGTCGAGGAGCCGCAGGCCGGCTGAAGCGAGTTGAGGTAGGCGAGGAACTGCCGGGTGAGCGCGGCCGTCGGCGCGTTGGTCGTGGTAGTGCCGAAGCACTCCGAGAAGCAGCCGATCTGGATCTGCGTCACGCTGCTCATCACCTGCGAGGAGGCGCTGGGCGACGGCACTGTCTGGAGTGCGGTCGCCGACTGTGCCGCTGACCCCGCAACCTGCACGGTCACGCTTTCCTGGACGGCCACCTGCACCTGGCTGACGTCCTGGCAGTGCGCCGTGCAGCCCGAGATCTGGACTTGCGAAATGGTCTGGGTGGTCGTGCTCGACTCGATCGGCGCCGGGGCCGGCATGGTTCCGGCCGGCGGCGAGACGGGGTTCGGTGTGGCTGGCGGCCCCTGACCGGACGGGTCCGGGGTCGGAGATTGAGCCGGCGTCGTCCGCCCGGATGTCGCGGGCGGCGTGCCCGGGTTGGGCGGTGACGGCGGCGTCTGGTCAGGTGGTATCGCCGTCGCTTCGCTGGGTGGTATCGCCGGCGACTGGACCGGCAGTGAAGGCGGCGACTGGTCCGGTGGAGTCGTCCCCGGGGTGGAGGTCGACGGCGCTGTCCCGGTCCCGACCGGCGTGCTACTCGGGTCGCTCGGCGCCGGGGTAGTCGTGACCGGCGGGCTACTCGGGTCGCTCGGCACCGGGGTAGTCGTGACCGGCGGGCTACTGGGTTCGCTCGGCGCCGGGTGTGTCGCCACCGGCGCGCCGGCAGGGTCCGTCGGAGAGGGGGCCGTCGGCTGCGATCCAGGACCGCTGTCGGTCGGCTGCGATCCAAGACCGGTATCGGTCGGCTGGGATCCAGGACCGGCGTCGGTCGGCTGCGATCCAGGACCGGTATCGGTCGGCTGCGATCCAGAGCCGGTCCCGGTCGGTGCCGCCACCGCCTGAGCTTCCGGCTGACTCGGGATGTTCGTCGTCGCCGGCGAAGTGCCGGCAGGCGCCGGGGGCACCTGATCCGCGCGCGCGTGGGTGGCGGCGGCGAGCGTCACGAAGATCGTGATCAGGACCAGTCCGAGCTTTGCCGTGTTCAGGGATCGCATTGAGCATGTGAGGGGAGACCCGGCCGGCGCCGGTCAGGCACCGGCCGGGCTCCTCGGTTGTCTGCGCTCGTGGTCAACCGGTCGCGGTTGGCCGAGCGTCGCTGCTAGCTATGTCTGGGTCTGTGTTCCGTTCTGCGTCGTGCCCGCGTTGTTGCCGGCGCCGCTCAGCGCGCCGTTCAGTGCGAACTGGTCGGCGCTGTTATCGCCGCCCCAGATGTCGCCTCCGGCGATGTTCACCGGGACGTTGGCGTTGACCGCCGTCTGGTTGGCGTTGGCGCACGAGGCGGCCAATTGACCAGTGAGCGCCTCCTGGTCGCTCAATTGCGCTTGACCGGACCCGCCGCAGCCGACCAGGCAGTTGGAGCCGGCGTTCTGGGTCTGGGTGTTGTTCTGGGTGGTGTTGGCGTTGTTGCCGGCGAAGCTGGCTGCTCCGTTGATGGCGCCCTGGTTGGCGCTGTTGGAGCCGCCAGACACGTCACCGCCGGCGATGTTCACCGGGACGTTGGCGTTGACCGCGGTCTGGTTGGCGTTCGCTGCCGAGAACGCCCCCTGGAGCGTGGCCGCGCTCTGACCCGAGGCCTGGAATTGGCCCGCACCGCCGCAGCCGACCAGGCAGCTAGAGCCGGCCGTCTGCGTCTGCGTGTTGTTCTGGGTCGTGCCCGCGTTGTTGCCAGCGCCGCTGAGCGCGCCGTTGGCGGCGAACTGGTTGGCGCTGTTGTTACCGCCAGAGACGTTCCCTCCGGCAATGTTGACCGGGACGTTGGCGTTGATCGCGGTCTGGTTGGCGTTCGCCGAGGACGCCGCCAGCTGACCTGTCAATGCCTGCTGCCCGCTCAATTGGGCCTGACCAGCACCGCCGCAGCCGACCTTGCAGTCGGAGCCGGCGTTCTGGGTCTGGGTGTTGTTCTGGGTGGTGTTGGCGTTGTTGCCGGCGCCGCTGGCTGCTCCGTTGATGGCGCCCTGGTTGGCGCTGTTGGAGCCGCCCGAGACGTTGCCGCCGGCGATGTTCACCGGGACGTTGGCGTTGACCGCGGTCTGGTTGGCGTTCGCGCCCGACAGCGCTCCCTGGAGCGTCGCCGCGCTCTGACCGGCCGCCTGGGCCTGGCCCGAGCCGCCGCAGCCGACCTTGCAGTCGGAGCCGGCGTTCTGGGTCTGGGTGTTGTTCTGGGTCGTGCCCGCGTTGTTGCCGGCGCCGCTCAGTGCCCCGTTGGCAGCACCCTGGTTGGCGCTGTTGCCCGCGCCTGAGGGGTCGCCACCCGACGGGTCATCGCCCTTCGGGCCTGACGGGCTGCCGCCCGCGCTGCTCGGCGAGTTGCCGTTGACGGCAGTCTGGTTGGCGTTAGCCGACGATCCGGCCAGCTGGCCGGTCACGGACTTCTGGCTGCTGCCTTGCGCCTGTCCAGGTCCGCCGCCACCGATGGCTCCACCGGCGCTGGCGATCTGGGTCTGGGTGTTGTTCTGGGTGGTGTTGGCGTTGTTGCCCGCGCCGCTCACCGCTCCATTGATCGCGCCCTGATTGGCGCTGTTCGAGCCACCGGTAGGCGTGCCGCCCATCGGCGGTCCACCCATCGGCTTTCCACCCATCGGTGCGCCGCAGCCACACGGCTTGCCACCGCCGGAGGGCTGACCGCCGGCGACACTCACCGGGGCGTTCGAGTTGGTGGCAGTCTGCTGGGCGTTCGCGCTCGAGAGCGCCCCCTGCAGCGTCGCCGCGGCCTGACCCGCGAGCTGTGCTTGACCGAGGCCACCGGCCCCGGCGCTGCCCCCACCATCAGCCATCGCCTGCGCCGGTACGGCGAGCGCGACGATGCTGATGGCGGCAGCAATCAATTTCGATCTCATGCTGCTTCGTTCTCCTTGGTTGATCTGGATCGCCGTGCTCGCACTGCTGTCCGAGCAGCGGCGATGACCTGGCCGAGCCCGCTAAGTCACAAGCGGACCCGGCGACGACCGCCTCACGTCGGCGACCGTCGTGTGCACCGACCCAGCGGCGCTAACCAGGCCGTTCCAACCTCGAGACGAGGAACGCCGATCGCGCTGGGGCGAGCCCCAGGCCTAGGAGCCCCGGCAACAAGGCTCGAAGAATGCAAAGGCCGAAAAGTGCGAGGAGAGCCGCGGCGGCCGCGCCTGCCGCTGCGCCTCCGGCGCCCGCAGCGCTGCCCTCGGCTCCACCTGGCGGCAGGGCGGCCGAGAGTGGGAATACCACCGGCGCCGTGGTCACCGCGACGCCCGGACGGGATCGCGGCGGCGCGACGTGACGTGCGCGCCCGGATTCGCTGCGCGAGTCCGCGCGACGAGCCGGCGCGGCTGGCTGCGTGCCGCGCCGGCTCGTCTCGAGCACCGATACCGGCGACCAGGGGCGAGCCGCGGTGGGGCGAGCGATCGGAGCTCGTCGTGTCGAGGCCGCCGAAACCGGACCTCGGGGAGCCCGCGTGGCGGTGAGCCCGTCGGTGGGCGAGCCGATGGGCCGGCGGCCGCCCGCCGAGCGCCGCGTCGGGCCGGGGCGTGCTCGACGGGCGCTCGGTGACGGCGGCTTGCATCGCCGCGTCCGGCTGGGGCACGGATTGTGCCGGCACGCTCACCGCCAGGCTGGCGATCCCGGCGGGCGCCGGCACAGGCAAAGGCGCCGTGGACGCGGGATTCGCCGGCGCTGGCGGTGGCGTAGGCCGAGCTACCACGGGCACGGACGGCGGTGGGGGGACGACGACGTGCACTGGCGGCGGGGATTCCGGCACGGCGACTGCGGGTGCCGCGGCGCCGCTCGCCGACGGGACCCGAGAGAGCGCCGCGGACACGGCGCTCTGTGCGGGAGCGGGAACGAGCGCCGCGAGCTGGCTCAGCGCTGCTGAGCCGGGACCGGCAGCCTCCGCGCCGGCGGGCGCGATCAGCGCAAGTGTGAGAAGCGCCGTCACAAGCGCCCCTGACAAGCCCCAAAACTTTCCGATCAGATGATCAGCCATGATCAGCTTCTACTGGTTAATGTCTCCACGGCGTCCAGATCCGATCCAAAAAAACCTGGGTATCACTCGCTATCCCTGTAACGTCTACGGTGATATCGGTCGCAAAAGGGGCGAGGCGACATCGGCGAAGAGACTCATTTCCGGCGCGCGAAAGCGCCGACAAAGGGCTCGAACGGCTCGGGTCTTCCTGATGCTGCGAGGCAGGACCTGGTGCGCTCGCACCTTCCGCTTGTGCGTTCGATCGCGCGGCGGTATGCGGGCCGGGGAGAGGAGCTCGATGACCTGGTCCAGGCCGGCTCGGTCGGGCTGGTCAGGGCATCAGCCCGTTTTGACCCGGGCCGTGGCGTCGCCTTCGGGACGTTCGTGGGACCTGCCGTCGAAGGCGCGATCCGCCGTCATCTAAGCGTGCGTAGACGCGGCGTGCAGCTGCCGCCCAATGCTCAGCGGACGAGCACGGATTCGGCAGCGCTCGAGGCGAGCGACGCGGCCGTCGACGGGTCGGGCGAGCCCGAGTCTCTCGTCGAGAGCGAGCACCGCCTTCTGCTTGCAGGCGGCCTCCGCGTGCTCGACGAGCGGGAGCGCCAGATCGTCTTTCTGCGCTTCAACGCGGACATGACCGAGCGTCAGATCGCGGATGCGGTCGGCATCTCGCAGGCCCATGTGTCGCGGCTCCTCGACGGCGCTCTGACCAAGCTCCGCGCCGAGCTCAGCTCCGGGGACTCCGCGGACGGGGCTGATACCACGAAATCTCAAGCGGTATCACGCCGCAAAGCGCCTGAAATTGCGGGGACGAAGACTAAAATTGCCCACATGGGCGCAGATAAGGACAGCGTGGGCGCGGGACCGGGCGACGCCACGCAGCCGGGCAACGGTCGTTCTACGAAGACGAACTACAGCGGGCGGTTCCTTGTTCGGCTGCCGAGCGAGCTTCACGAGCAGCTCTCGCATGCGGCCGAGCGCGACGAGATCAGCCTCAACCGATACGTCACCGACGCGCTCTCGAGCTCCGTCGGCATGACCTCTCCGGACCGCGAGGATTCTCCACCTGCAGACGACGCCGTCGAGTCGGCCAAGAGCTCGGCGCGGGTCAATCCGCGCACGCTGAGGATGGCGCTCGTGACGAACATCGCGATCGTGGTCCTCGCGGGGGTTGTCGCCGTCGTGCTGATGGTGCTCGCGCTCCAGCGCGGACTCTGATCTCGACCTGCAAGCCGACGATCACGTTGCAGGATCGCCGGCGGCGGGGGCGAACCGGCGGACGTGCGCAACAGCACGCTCCACGGGATGATCGAGGCGTTCGCGACGGAGACGGCGATGGTGCTGTGCGCGGAGACGGCATCAGGCGCGGAGATTCCGTTCGAGCTGGTCGACGCCGCCGGCGGTCCACGCGGGCGGGTCCCGCTGTACTGCTACCGCCCCCTGACCGGGGTGTTCATCCGCGACCGGCTCGGGTTGTTGTCGGGGCTCCCGACATATGCGCCCGCGGTGCGGGCGGTGAGCGGTCTCGAGGGCGTCGACGCCTACCTCCGCCAGCGCGGAGAGTCGCGCATCCCCTCGGACCGCCGCGAGTGCGCGGACGCCGCGCTGCGCACCTTCCTGTCGGTGCTGTACGCCGATCGCAGCGAGTTCGCGTTCGACCCGGACCGGTTCGTGGCAGCTTACGACGAGCTCGAACAGGCGCTGTACGAGGGGCGCGCGGTGACCACGGTGGTGGCGCCGTTGCTCGGCGTCGCGCTCGATCGCGACACGACCGAGGTCGCCCTCGGCGAGGGCCTATCGCTCGTCCGCGGGGACACGTTCGACGATGCGCCGCCCGATGCGGTCTGGGGAGATGCCGAGGAGCCCCACGTCCTGATCGTCCTGACGGTGGCGCAGGATCGCGCCGCGCCGGCGCCCGTGTCGGTCGCGCGCGTCCGCTTTCGCCGCACGCTCACGGCGCTGCGGCTGTTCGAGCGCGGCGGCTTCGCGCTCGGACCGGTCGCCTGGACCCGAATCGATGCCGGCAGCTGGCGCGCGGTGCCGCTCGGCGGGAGCGGGCGGCCGCGGCTCACCAGACGGATCCCGGTCGAGCAGGAGGACGAGCTGCGCGCGTTCTGCAACCTGGTCGCGAGGCGCACGCCGCGAGGCGGAGAGGCCGCCTGGGCCCTCTCCCGGTTCGAGATGGGGTGCGAGCGGCTCGCGCCGTTCGAGGCGCTCACCGACTACCTGCTGGCGCTGAGAGCGCTGCTTGAGCCCGAGGGGCCCGCCAGCGGGCGCCTGGCCGGCCGGCTGGCTGCTATCTGCGCCAAGCCCGAGGACCGCGCGGAAGTGGCCGAGCGAACGGCTCACGCGATCTCGCTCGAGCGCGCCGTGATCGCCGGACTGGCCCCGGCCCAGCCGGGCGTCGACGCGCTCGTTGACGAGCTGTCCGAGCAGCTGCGGGCGCTCCTCAGGGACGTGCTGTGTGGCCATCTCGAGGCCGATCTGTGCGCGGTCGCCGACGACCTGTTGGCGCAAGCGGCCGCTTGAGCAGCGACTCCCACCGTCGGCGCCGCCCGCGCTAGGCTTGACCCAGACCGCTCCCTACTCGGTCCCGCGCGCGGGACCGGGAGTGTCCTGCCGCCAGGCTCGACATATAAGTCCTGGGGCTCTAATGCAGTTAGGGGGAGCGCGATCGCAGCTTCGAGCGGGCGTCCAGCCCGCTCGTGCTGTTTCTTGGCGGGTCTTGGGTTTTGATGGGGTGGGTGGGGGGTTATGCTGCGACACGTGCCACCTGCTGCCGGGCCCGCCGTCACACCAAACGTTCATCCGGCGTGCCTGAACACGCCGCGGATCAACGACGACGGCTTCGAGGAGCTCTGCCACCTCGTCACCGAGCAGGACCCGGACACCGCGCTGTGCGGTAAGGACGTGACCGGCTACCCATGGGACCCGCCGTGGCCTCGCTGCGAGGCCTGCCTGTCGGTCGCCCGGGGAGAGATGAACTGACCTGGCCCTGACCGGCCCCGGCGAATGGCGACTGTGAACGACTACCGCGTGACCTGCATCGTCGAGATCCCGAAGGGCAGCCGCAACAAGTACGAGTACGACCCGAAGCTCGCCGCGATCAAGCTCGACCGGTTCATATCGGCGTCGGTGGTGTACCCCACCGACTACGGCTACCTCCCGGCGACGCTGGCCGCGGACGGTGATGCCCTGGACGTGCTCGTGTGCGTCTCCGAGCCGACGTTTCCCGGCTGCTACGTCTTGGCCAAGGCGATCGGGCTGTTCAAGATGGCGGACGAGAAGGGTCCCGACGACCACGTGGTGTGCGTCCCGATCCACGACCCTGGCTGGAACACGCTCGATGACGTCGACGACCTCCCTGCGCTGCTCCGCGCCGAGATCACGCACTTCTTCACCGTCTACAAGGACCTCGATACCGACAGGCACTCCGAGGTGATGGGCTGGGCCGGCCGTGACGCCGCGCTCGAGGCGATCGAGGAGGCGCGCCGGGCGTTCCTGGAGGCGGAAGGGTAGGGAGCCCCGGCGCCGGGGGTTCTGCGCCGGCGGCGGAGGTCATGCGCCGGCGGGGAGGGTTGTGCGTCGGCGCGCGGGCAACGACCGCACCTGGGGCTGGGGCGCCGCTGCGTGCCCGACCTGCATGACACGACAACCGCTGGGAGCCAGCCAAGCCGTGCCGTGGTAGCCGTGATTATCGTGCGCAGGTCGGCAAGGTCGGTGGCGCCGGCCCGAAATGTCCTGTTATGCAGGTTCTGTCGTCCGGGCCGCCCGAGGTGTGGACGGCGCGCCGGCCCGCAGACGGTGCTCCCGCGGCGACGGGCTGGCGCTCGGTTTGCCGCGGCTTCGCAGACGGCGCGGCTATGCGGCTCATTCCGCCGGCGCCTCCTCCTCGTCCTCGGCTGGCTTCTCCTCGGGCTTCTCGAGTCGTTTCTCCCTCTGTCTCGCGCGGTGCCTCCATACCCGGTGGGCGATAAACGCGAGGATCAGGAGTCCGACCGCGATCCCGAAGAACGCCTCGTACTTCGTGGCCGTCCGGTAGATGCTGTCGATGTTGCTGCCCGAGAAGTAGCCGATCGAGACCCAGACTCCGACCCACAGCGCGGCGCCGAGCATGTTGAACGGAACGAACTTTGTCCAGTGCATGCCCGTGATGCCCGCGATGATCCCGTTGGCCTGACGAAGCCCTTCGACGAAGCGGGCGATCACGATCACCTTGCCGCCGTGGCGGTCGAAGAAGTCCGCAGTCTTGTCGAGCCGCTCGGGGGTGAGGAAGATGTATTTGCCGTAGCGCTCGGCCAGTGGGCGGCCGCCGAAGTGGCCGATCGCGAACCCGACGTTGTCTCCGAGGATCGCCGCGAGGAAGCCGATCAGGGCCACCAGCCAGATGCTCAGCCGTCCCGTGCCGGCGTAAACGGCCGCGATGATCAGCACGGTCTCGCCGGGCACCGGAACGCCGAAGTCTTCGAGAAAGACCAGCCCGAGCGCGAGATAGCCGAAGCGATCCAGCGTCGGCTCGAGGCTGTGGAGAACGCCCGGCAGATGCGCCGGGGGAGCGGAGGCAGCCAGCAGCGGATCGAGCACGGTGAAGACCCTACCCGCGCGCTCTGCGATGATCGTGCTAGGCGCCGCCGTCAGGCGCCGCCGCCAAATCCCATTCATGACCGTTGCTGTCAAGCTCACCTCGCTCTCCCACGGCGCCGGCTGCGCGTGCAAGGTGCCGGCGGCGCTGCTCGCGCCGATCGTCCGGGCGCTACCGCAACCATCGGACCCGAACCTGCTCGTCGGGGTCTCGACCAGCGACGACGCCGGCGTCTACCGCCTGCGCGACGACCTCGCGCTCGTCCAGACCGTCGACTTCTTCACGCCGATCGTCGACGACCCCTACGACTTCGGCCGGATCGCCGCCACCAACGCGCTGTCGGACATCTACGCGATGGGCGGCCGGCCGCTCAGCGCGCTGAACCTGGTGGCGTGGTCGGTCGAGGACCTCGGGGCTGAGATGCTCGGCGAGGTGCTGCGCGGTGGCGCCGACGTCGCCCGAGCGGCCGGCGCCGCGATAGTCGGCGGTCACACGATCGACGACCCCGAGCCGAAGTATGGACTCGCCGTGACCGGCGTGGTCCATCCGGACGATGTGATCACCAACGCGGGCGGCCGCGCCGGCGACGCGCTCGCGTTGACCAAGCCCGTCGGTGCCGGCGCGGTCACCACCTCACTGAAGAAAGGGCTCGTCGACGACACGGTGCTGGCGGGCGCCGTCGAGGTCATGACCGAGCTGAACGCCACGGCGGCCGAGGCGGCGCGCGCGGCCGGCGCCCACGCGATGACCGACGTCACCGGTTTCGGACTGCTTGGTCATCTGCACGAGCTGGCGCTCGCGAGCGGCCTGTCCGCGGAGGTCGACGCGGCGGCCGTGCCCGCGATCCCGGGCGCGCTCGAGCTGCTCGAAGACGATCGCGCGGTCGCCGGCGGAAGCCGCAACAATCGTCGCTACGCCGAGGAGTTCTCCACGTTCGAGCCCGGGGTCGACGAGGTGCACCGGCGGCTCGTGACCGACGCGATGACCTCCGGCGGAT
Organism: uncultured Solirubrobacterales bacterium; assembly: GCA_963796575.1. GTDB lineage: Bacteria > Actinomycetota > Thermoleophilia > Solirubrobacterales > Solirubrobacteraceae > Palsa-465. The sequence goes on from CAWCMG010000031.1 coordinate 11,401, forward strand.
TGCTGGTCGCGGTCGCCCCAGATCGGGCGAACAAGATCCCGGGGACGGTGATCGGCCGGCTCGTCGAGGGCGAGCCCGGCACGATCAGCGTGATCTGACTACCCGGCGCGTTCCAGGTCCTCGCGCGAGGCGACGCCGAGCAGCCGTCCCTCCGGGGTGGTGACGATCGCCCAGCGCAGATCCTTATCGGCTAGCTGCCTGGCCACGTGCTCGGCGGCGTGGTGCGGACGGAATGTCTTCGGCCCGGGCTCCGCGACATCCATGACCGGCTGCTCAGAACCCCCGTCCAGGGTGCTGGCTCGAACCCGCCCGAGCACGGTGCCGTCCTCGCTCGTGACCAGGCCGAACGGGTACGGCGAGCGCCCGATCGACTCGCGCACATCGGCCGCGCGATCGGTCGGGGCGCAACGGACAGCGTCGTCGCGCATGAGCCGCCCCACGGTCGGAGCGTCCGCCTCCTCACCCTCGACCTCGAGATTGTGGGCCAGCCAGTCGACCTTCCCGGGCACGTAGTCGTAGACGTCCGCGAACCCGAGCGTTTCGAGCCGGCACGCGGCTCGCGGACTCAGGTCTCAGAGCGAGTCCCAGCAGTACACGACGATCGGCCGCCCCCGATCCAGAACGGTCACGGCCTGCTCGTCGAGCTCTCGGAGCGGCAGGTTGATCGCGCCGGGAAGATGCGCCGGGGCGTAGTCGTCCTCGGGCAGCACCTCGACCACCTGCGCTCCGCGATCGATCAGCTCCCGAAGTTGCTCCAGCCAGATCGGCGTTGCCATGGTGGCTTCACGGTAGCTCAGCGATGGCGCCGGCGAGGATCGCCTGCGTCGCCTCGAGCGCCTGCGGGATCACGTGCGTGTCGGCGAGCAGCGGCATGAAGTTCGTGTCGCCGTTCCAGCGCGGAACCACGTGCAGATGCAGGTGATCGGCGATCCCCGCCCCAGCGATCTTGCCGAGGTTGAGGCCGACGTTGAACCCATCCGGGCTCATCGCCTTTCGAATGGCGAGGATCGAACGGCGGGCCAGGCGCATCGTGTCGAGCATCTCCTGCTCGTCGAGCTCCTCGAACGCGCCGATGTGGCGCACCGGCGCGACCATCACGTGGCCGGGTGCGTATGGGTACGCGTTCAGGATCGTGATGCATCGCTCGGTGCGATCAATGGGCGCATGCGCCGGGTCGGCGTTGTCCGAGGAAGCGGCGGCGCAGAAGATGCACTCGCCGTCCTTGGGACCGGTGACATATTCGATGCGCCACGGTGCCCACAACGGTCGCTCGGTCATGAGCGTGCGACTCTATCGTCGTGTTCCACGTCGAGCTGCGCCAGTTTCCCCATCAGACCCGTGCCTTCAACCTCACGCGTGAGGAGCTGGACGAGCGGATCGTGAGACCCTGGCTGGCGGGTGAGCCGATCAAGCTGAACGAATACAAGTGGCTGCCGGACCGGGCCACTCTGACCATCTACGAAGCGCCGGGGCTCGGGGTCGCCGAGATGGGGCTCGGTCGGGGGTGGCAGAACGTGACTCGCAGCGGGAGGGACGTCACCCAGGAGGTGCTGATCGAGGCGCGCGACGACGACGGTCAGCTGGCGACCGCCGAGGACTTCAAGGCGGAGATCGCGACGCGGTCCGCAGCCGGCGCGATCTCGATCTCCGGGTTGGTGGAGCTCGCCGGCGAGTGGTACCCGCAGTCGCGGGTGAGCGAGCGGATCGCGCTGTGCGAGGGAGTCGTGTGGGAGCTGCTCCACTCCGTGCCCGTCACGCTGTCCCGCCGCGGTGAGGCGGTGCCGGCTTACGAGTGGCAGGAACTGCTGCTGACGTGGCCCACGTGGACCGACGACGGCCCCGACGCGGTGTCGCTCGAACCGCTCTGAGCGGCGGCGCCTACGCGACGAGGTCTTCGATCAGCCGCTCGCGTTCGGCCTGGGAGGCGAACAGGTACTGGTGGATGCGCGCCAGACCCTCGATGTCGTGGACGTCGTCGTCGAGTTGAGGCACGAGCAGGAGCCGGCGTGAGTCGAGCTGGGTCGCGAGCCGCGAGAGGTTCTGATCGTCGCGGGTCGCGAGCACGTGGTAGTCGCGGAAGTTATCGGCGACCCTGCCGGCAAGCGAGGGGGTGAGCGTTCGGGCCAGCGCGGCGCTGAGCTCGCGCGGCTCGCGATCGCCGAGTAGGTCGTGGTGCACGCGGTTGACGATCACGCCGGCGAACGGCAGTCCGTCGCTCGCGAGCCGCTCCCCGAACCAGATCGCCTCGTCGACCGCCTCGCGCGCGGCCGAGGTGACGAGCACGAACGCGGTGGTGTCGGCTCGGAGCAGCTGCTCGACTTGGGCCGCGCGCTGGCTGAAGTCGTTGGTCATGTCGCCAAGCAGCCCGAAGAACACCGACAAGTCGGTGATCAGGTCGATCCCGGTGATCTTGCGAAGGCCGCCGAGCAGCGGCAGCGCGCCGCGCCCCAGGACGCGGAACCCGACGCCGGTGGGCCTCATGAACGCCTTCAAAGCCTTGCCCTCGAGGAACGAGTTGAGCCGGCCCGGCGCGTCGAGGAACTCGAGCGCGTTGCGCGACGGTGGCGTGTCGAGCACCAGCACGTCGAACTCGTTCTCCTGGTCCAGCTCGTACAGCTTGGCTATCGCGGTGAGCTCCTGCGACCCGGACACCGCGGTCGACAGCTCGCGATACACGCGGTTGGCCTTGATCTCCTCGGCCCGACCCGGGTCCGGCGCGATCCGCTCGATCAACTCGTCGAACGTGCGCTTTGGGTCGAGCATCATCGCCCACAGCTCGCCCCTGACCTCGAGTGGCCCCGCGGCCAGACGCTCACGCGAGACCCGACGTGGCTCGTTCCCCAGCTGCTCGAGGCCAAGTGCGTCGGCCAGGCGGTTGGCCGGGTCGATCGTGACGACCGCCACCTTGGCGCCGCGCGCCGCCATCCCAAGCCCGATCGCGGCCGACGTGGTGGTCTTGCCGACGCCGCCCGAGCCGGCGCACACGCACACGCGCTTGCCCTCGAGCATCTCGGCCACGTTCACAGCGCGCGCTCCAGCGCGTCGGTCAGAACCTTGAGCTCGGCGACGCCCAGATGCTCGGCAAACACATACGGAAGCTCTACCAGCCGCCCGTCGACCTCGGCGCCGAGACGGTCGCGCTGCTCGCGCTGGGTGGCCGCCCGGGCGTGCTCGGAAAGTGCCGCGCGCAGCGCCGAGCGGGCCAGCTTCGAGCGGGTCCTCGAGAGCGCGGCCGTGAGCTCGGCGATCTCATCGGCCTCGAACCGCGCCGGGTAGAGAGCGTTGACGATCACCAGGTCGAGCGGCAGCTCGTCCCGAGCGAGCTCCTCGGCGAGCGCCAGCGTCTCGTTGACCGGCATCTCCTCGGGCGTCGCGACCGCGACCACACCGGTGAACTCGGGGTCGGCGATCGTGTCCGCGATCATGCGGCCCTGATGGGCGATCGGCCCCACGCGGGCGATGTCCGCGAACGTCTTCGGCGTGCGCAGCAGTCCGACGCCGTGTCCGGTCGCCGGGGCGTCGACGATCACCAGGTCGTACGGAGCGCCGCCGCGAGTCCGGCGGTCGAGCTGCGCGAGCTCCCACACCTTGCCCATGCTGAGCAGCTCGCGCATCCCGGGCGTGGCCATCGCGAACGCCTGGAACAGGCGGCTCGACCCGAGGGCCTGGCCGAGCGTGCCGGCCTTCACACGCAGGTACTCGTCCATCGCTTGCTGCGGGTCGATCGAGATCGTGAACAGCCCCGGCTCGAGCTCGACCTCGCGGAACTGCTCTCGCTCGGCGTCGAACAGCCCCTGGATGCGCTCCTGGCTCGCGAGCTCGACGACGATCGTGCGCAGTCCCTGGCGGGCCGCAAGCAACCCGAGCGCGATCGCTACGGTTGACTTTCCGACGCCCCCTTTGCCGGTGACGAACACGAGGCGTTTGTCCAGGAGCGCGGGCACCGCACTCGAAAATAGCGGGGCGACCTCAGAGGATTCCGCTCGGCTTCTACGAATACTCGGGCGATATGAGCCACGTGATCGCGTTCGCCAACCAGAAAGGTGGCGTCGCCAAGACCACGACTACGCTCAACCTCGCAGTGGCGTTTGCCGAGGAAGGGCATCGGGTCCTGTGCGTCGACATGGATCCCCAGGGCAACCTGACGATGTCTCAGGGTATCGACCCGGACACGCTCGAGAAGTCGATGTACGACGTGCTCGTGCACCACATCTCGATCCGTGAGGTGATCCGGAAGCGTGAGGTCGACGTCGCCTGCTCCTCGATCGACCTGGCCGGCGCGGAGATCGCGATGTCGACGATGATCGGCCGCGAGCGCTCGCTGCAGAAGGCCTTGAAGCCGGTGGAAGACGACTACGACTTCGTGTTCATCGACACGCCGCCGAGCCTCGGGCTGCTGACGATCAACGCGCTAACCGCGGCGAACAAAGTGATCGTCCCCGTGCAATGCGAATATCTGTCGATGCGCGGCCTGATCCAGCTTCAGAACACGCTGGCGATGATCCGCGAGAACCTGAACCCGGACGTCGAGATCGAGGGCATCCTCCCGACGCTCGTCGACACTCGAACGTTGCACGCCAAGGAGGCGATCGAGCTGCTGGAGGAGAACTTCGGGGACCGAGTATTCGCATCGCGGATCCGCAAGACGATCCGTTTCGCCGAGGCCCCTGTGAAAGGGATGTCGGTCCTGAAGTACGATCCGGACGGTTTGGCCGCACACGCCTATCGGCAGCTCGCGAAGGAGGTCCTGTCCAATGCCAAGCGGTAAGCGCGCGAGTATGCGCGAGGGGCCACTCGCGGCCCTCTTCCGGAAGACCGCTCAGGACACCGACGACCTAGGCGAGGAGCACGCGCCGCCGCCGGCGCGGCCGACCCTGCCCGAGTCCTCGGCGGCGGCCGAGGAACAGCCGGCACCCTCTGCACCAGCCGACCCAGAGGTCGAGGAACCGCGGATCCCGCTTCCGCACGAGCGCCTCCGCCACGCCTTCTCCGCCGACATCCCCGAGAACGTGCTCGAGCGGCCGGCTCCGCCGGAGCCGGAGCCGGAGCCGAGCGAGCCACAGCACGACGTCTACGCGCGCGTCACGCGCGACGAGGCGGTTCCCGAGCGAGGGGGCGGAGGTCCGGTCATCCGAGTGGTCGGCGTCGGGGGCGCCGGCGTCAACGCGATCAACCGGATGGTCGAGGCCGAGATCGCGGGCGTCGAATTCCTCGCGATCAACACAGATCTTCAGTCGCTCCAGCAGTCGGCCGCGCACGAGACCCTCCACATCGGCGACTCGATCACGCACGGGCTCGGGTCGGGATCGAACCCGGAGCTCGGGCGCGCCGCGGCGCGCGAGGAGTACGACCGGATCAAGTCGATACTGCGCGGCTCGGACATGGTGTTCATCGCTGCCGGGGCCGGCGGCGGAACGGGCACCGGCGCGGCCCCGATCGTCGCGCAGATCGCTCGCGAGCTCGGTGCGCTGACCGTCGGGATCGTCACGCGCCCGTTCCAGTTCGAAGGGACCCGCCGCCGCGACCAGGCGGAGGCGGGCATCGCCGACCTGGCCGAAGAGGTCGACACGCTGATCGTGGTACCCAACAACCGGCTGCTATCCGTGCTCGAGCGCAACGTTTCGATGGTCGAGGCGTTCCGCGTCGCCGACGACGTGCTTCGCCAGGGCGTCCAGGGGATCTCCGATCTCGTGACGCTCCCTGGGTTGATCAACCTCGACTTCGCCGACGTGCGGACGATCATGTCCGGCGCCGGCACGGCGCTGCTCGGGATCGGAATGGGCACCGGCGACCGGCGGGCGATCGAGGCGGCCGAGCGGGCCGTCGCCTCGCCGCTGCTCGAGACGAGCATGGAAGGCGCGCACTCGATCCTGCTGTCGATCACCGGCGGCCCGGACCTGTCGCTGTGGGAGGTCAACGAGTCGGCCAAGGCAGTGGCCGAGGCCGCCCACCCCGACGCGAACATCATCTTCGGAGCGATGCTGGATGAAAAGCTCCAAGACAACGTCTGGGTCACGGTCGTCGCCACCGGCTACGGCGACGCACGTACCCGCCCGCGCGAGGTCGGCCGTGCTGACCGTCCGGCCGAGCGTGGACGGGAACTGCGGGAGCCGGTCGGCGAGCCGCGGGTCAGCCGCGTGCGCCAGCGCTCCGGGACGCTCGACCTGGACGTCCCAGAGTTCATCCCGCGTAGATAAGGCGCCCGTCGGTGGCCGAGCCGCTCGGCGTGATCGCCGCCGGTCATCCGGTGTGCGCTCAGACCGGTGCGGACGCCATGCGCAATGGAGGCAACGCGGTCGACGGCGCGCTGGCGGCGATGCTGGCCTCGTTTGCGTGCGAGCCGCTGCTGACCAGCCTCGGCGCCGGCGGCTACATGCTCGTGGTCGAGCCCGGGAAGGAGCCGGTGCTACTCGACTTCTTCGTCGAGGCTCCCGGACGCGGAGCCGACGCGGGCGCGCTGGCGACGCTCGTGCCCGTGAGCGTCTCGTTCGGCGACGCGATCCAGGTGTTCAACATCGGCCCCGCCTCGGTCGGGACGTACGGGATGGCGGCGGGCGTGTGCGAGGCGTCCTCGCGATTCGGCCGGATCCCGCTTGACGAGCTGGTGCGGCCGGCAGTGAAGCTCGCGCGTGGGGGCGTCGAGCTGAACGGACCGCAGGCGTACGTGATCGAGATCCTGGCCGGGATCGTGACCTCGACGCCGGAGTGCGCCGCACTGTTCGCGCCCGACGGCCGCGTCGTGCGAGCCGGCGACATCGTCCGCCAGCCCGAGCTGGCCGACTCGCTCGAACGGCTGGGAAGCGAGGCAGCCGCGCCGTTCTTCACCGGCGACATCGCGGCGGCGATCGTCGACTGGCTGGCGGAGCGGGGCGGAATTGTCACCGCTGAGGACCTGGCCGAGTATGAGGTCGTCGATCGCACCCCGATCCGGGTCGCGTATCGCGGGCGCGAGGTGGTCACCAACCCGCCGCCGTCGGCCGGAGGGATCCTGATCGCCCACGCGCTGGCGCTGCTCGACCGCGAGCCGTCCGCGCCGGACCTGGGGCAGGTGGTCGCGACCATGGAGCGAACCCAGGCCGAGCGCACGCCCGAGTTCATCGAAGGGCTCGACGACCCCGAGTTCGTCAAACGGTTCCTAGCGCGGCGCTCGTCGCTCGGGTCGACCACGCACGTCGCGGTTCTCGACCGCGAGGGGTGGGCGTGCTCGGTCACATGCTCGAACGGGTCGTGCTCGGGCGTGGTCGTGCCCGGCACCGGCGTCCATCTCAACAACATGCTCGGGGAGCAGGACCTCAACCCGCTCGGCTTCCACCGTCATCCACCCGGACGCCGGATGCCGAGCATGATGTCGCCGACCACGGTGCTCCGGGAAGGCGCGCCCGAGCTGGTGCTCGGCAGCGCCGGCTCGAACCGGATCCGCTCGGCGATCCTGCAAACGATCATCCGCGTGATCGACGACGGCCTGGAGGCGGGCGACGCGGTCCAGGCGCCACGGGTCCACTTCGAGGACGGCGTCGTCTACGCCGAGCCGGGGATCGACACCGGCGCGCTCGAGCATGCCGGCCGGGCCATTGCCCGCTTCAGGGAGCTCAATCTGTTTTTCGGCGGCGTTCAGGCCGTCGCGCGCGATCGTCATGGCCGCTTCTCCGGCGGCGGGGATCCGCGGCGCGGCGGGGCCGCGCTGGTAGTTTCGGCTGGATGAGGCTTCGCGCAGCGGTCGTACTCCTCCTCGCTGCGTTGGTCACGGGTTGCGGCTTCGAAGTCGAGGAGCCCGATCTATTCCTCGTGACGCGCACCGGCGCCGAGGGCCACAAGCTGTCGCTGCTCGTGAACGACGGCGGCACGATCTCGTGCGACGGGGGCAAGCCGAAGAACCTGCCCGACCCGCTGCTGCTGCAGGCGCGCGACCTGGCGACCAACCTCAACACCGACGTGAGTGCCAAACTGCGGTTCCCGGCAAGCGCGCGTAGCGTCTACACGTACACGGTCAAAGTGCAGAACGGCACGATGTCTTTTCCCGACACGGCCGGGTTGTCGCGCAAGGAATTGTCGGATCTGGAGTTGTTTGTAGTACAGGCCGCCGCGAATCCCTGCGGCCTAAGTTCTTGAAGAACTTCTTAGCCTTACCCCTCGGTTAGAACGACCGCTACCGTCCACGCTCGTGATCAACGTCGCCGCAACCACTGCCCACATGACGACCTTCCAGGCGATCGTGCTTGGGGTCCTCCAGGGAGTCACCGAGCTGTTCCCGATCTCCAGCCTGGGCCACACAGTCATATTCCCGAACCTTTTTGGCTGGAGCAACATCGTCGCCTGGCAGTCCGAACCCGAGTCGCCGTGGCTCGCGTTCGTGGTCATGCTGCACGTGGGGAGCGCCGTCGGCCTGCTCATCTACTTCTGGAAAACCTGGGTCGACATTGTCGTCGCGTTTTTCGCGACGCTGCGCAAGCGCAAGGTCGAGACCTCGACCGAGCGACTAGCGTGGCTGATCATCTTCGCGACGATCCCCGTCGGCATCCTCGGGTTGTTCCTCGAACATCCCATCCGGGTGGCGCTGGCCAAGCCGCTGGCGGCTTCGATCTTCCTCGTGATCAACGGGTTCATCTTGCTCGGCGCCGAGCGCTTCAGAAGACGGGCCGAGGTGCGCGCCCTCGCCGCCCGCGAGGGGATGAAGCGCGACGGCGGCCGCCGGCTCGACACGCTCGAGTACAAGGAGGCCGGCGTGATCGGGTTCGCCCAGAGCTTCGCCTTGATCGCCGGACTCAGCCGCGACGGCCTCTGCATGGCGACCGGACTCGTGCGCGGCCTCGACAACGAGGACGCGGCCCGGTTCGCGTTCCTGCTCGCAACGCCGCCGATCCTGGCCGCCGGCCTGTTCAAGTTCGGCGACCTCACAGGGTCGCTGGGGGCGGGGATCCGCGGAGACGCGGTGATCGCCGCGGTGGCGGCGGCCATCACCGCGATCATCACCGTCCACTATCTGACGCGCTACTTCAAGACGCGCACACTGACCCCGTTCGGGATCTACTGTGTCCTGTTCGGCGCGGCGATGGTGATCTACAACGCGTGACGCGCGGGCGCCTCAGCTGGCGCCGAACCTCACCTTGCCGTTCGACCGCGCGCGCTCCTGCACCTTGTCGACGAGCTCGAGCCGCTTGATCGCGGCCCGGAACAGCCGCGTCACGAGCCGCAGCCGCGCGTTCTCGGAACGCATGTCGAGCAGGCCCTGCTTGGCGTCGAGACCGAAGTCGACGGTGGCCGCCATCGCGTAGGCGGTCATGCCGGCCAGCTCCTCCGGATCGGGCTCGCGGTCGGTGGCGCGCTTGAACAGCTCGGCGTAGGCCTCGTGCGCGCCCTTCGCGAGGTCCGCGTCGACCTCGTCCTCGCGGTCCTCCACGAACTCGATCACGCCGGCGGGGTATGGGAGGTGGCCCTGGCGCTCGAGCACGCGGAATGGTCTTGTGCCCCGGACGATCAGGTTCATGCGCCCGTCATCCATCCGCTCGAGCACCTGGTCGATCGCACAGGCGCAGCCCACCTCTCGCAAGCCATCGTCGGACAGCCACAGGATCCCGAACTCCCGCCCCTGCCCGATGCATTCGTCGATCATCGTCTTGTAGCGCTCCTCGAAGATGTGGAGCGGGATCAGCTCTCCGGGCAGCGCTACGAGGCTCAGGGGGAACAGCGGAAACTCGCGCGAGGGGCCTTCGGGCATGCGCCCCCCCAAGTCTAGGGACGGCGGGCCCTCTACGGACGGCGGGCGGTGATCAGCAGGTTGTAGAAGATCGCCGGCGGCAGGAGCGGCTCGAGCAGCCGCTCGTCCACCTGCTGGAGGAGCAGGTAGCCGCGGAACGCGTACTGGCGCCACAGCATCGGCACGTCCGATTGGTCGGCGGTGGCCTCGAGTGCGCGGTTGAACCACCCGAACCAGTTCGCGAGCAGCTCCTCGCCGCGTACCCGCACGTCGGCGAACCCGGCTGCGCGCGCGAGCGCCACCAGATCGTCCGGCGAGAACGCGTGGATGTCGACGACCCGCTCGAGGACATGATCGTCGCCGGTCGCGGAGCCCGGACCACATGGTGGCAGTCGCGGTGGCGCGGCTCGGAGCGCGCGGCGCCAGGCGGGTGCGACCGCGATCGCGCCCCGCTTGGGAATCGCCGCGAGGCGGTCGCCGACCCGCGACGGCTCGCCGGCGAACACGATCCGCCCGCCGGGCTTCAGGACTCGATGGAACTCCGAGAACGCGCGCTCCAAATCAGGCAGGTGGTGCAGCACGGCGTGCCCGAGTACGAGGTCGAAGCCTGCGGCCCCGAACGGCAGCGACTCCGCGTCGGCCCGTAGGCTCTTGAGGGTCAGCCCCAGCCGCTCCGCGTTCGCCGCCAGCGTGCGCACCATCCCGGGCGAGATGTCGGTGCACGTCGCGTCGCGGACGATTCCCGCCCTCAGCAGGTTGAGGCTGAAGTAGCCGGTCCCGGCGCCGACTTCGAGCGAGCGGTCGAATCCGCGCTCGAGTGCTGTCGAGCCGAGCAGCTTGCGAAGCTTGCCGACGACCTGGCCCTGGCCCACCTCGCCGAAGTCGATTCCCCACTTGGAGTCGTAGCTCTCGGCGGCGACATCGTGGTAGCGGGTATTGACATCGCGGATCTCATCCGCCCGCCGCAGTGCCTCGCTCCGCATCGCCTCGCTCCGGAGTGCCTCCATCGCGGCGCCACATTACCCTAGGGCCCGCGCCGGTGAGCCTGTACGTACAGCAGAACCAACCCCCGGGAGTCCCTCCGCTCGAGCTGACCGGTGAGCGCACGCTCCCCGACGTCCCCGCCGAGAACTACTGGTACCGCCGGCATCTGGTGGTGTACGAATGGATCGCCGCGCGGGTTGCCGGTGCGGTCGTGCTCGACATGGCGTGCGGCGAGGGCTACGGGTCCGACGTGCTGGCCCGTGACGCCGCCCGGGTGGTAGGGGTCGACGGCAATCCCGAGGCGCACGAGCACGCCCGGCTCAGATACACCGGGCCGAACCTGAGCTTCGAATGGGGCGCGGTCGAGTCGTATGGCGAGCCGGCCAGCTTCGACGCGGTGGTGTTCCTCCAGACGATCGAGCATGTGATCGACCCGCCCGCGGTGCTCGCCCACTTCAGAAGCATCCTCAAACCCGGCGGCGCCGCCTATGTCTCAACCCCGAACGTGCTGAAGCTGGCGCCGGCGGGGCAGGCCAAGTCCGACAACCCCTGGCACCTGCGGGAGTACCGCGCGGACGAGTTCACAGAGTTGTGCCGCGGAGCGTTCGCGCACGTCGAGATGCTCGGGCTGTTCCACGCCCGCAAGCTCCGCCTGCACGAGCTCGCGCTCGCGCTCGGCTGGGATGCGGTCCACAAGCGGACCGGGATCACCGACGCGTTCTACGGCCGTTTCACCCCCGCGATCGCGACCCGTGACTTCGCGCTCAAGACCGAGCGGCTCGACCGGGCGCTCGACTTCCTCGCGGTCTGCCGCAGCGACTGAATCGTCGCATCAGGGTCGAGGCTGGTCGAGAAACCCACCGTATACCTCGGTTCCTCGACCAGCCTCCGAGTACTACTCCCAGCGGAACGTCTTCGGCGCGCGACGCATGCGAATCAGCCGCGCGGGGACCCCCGCGACGACGGCGTTGTCGGGAACATTCCGCGTCACCACCGCGCTGGTGCCGATCACCGCGTTGTTGCCGACCGACACGCCCCGCAGGAGACACGCCCCGTAGCCGATCCACACATTGTGGCCGACGTCGACGTCGCGTTTGTAGATCCCCTGCTCGCGGATCGTGCGCTCTACCTCGACCGTGCCGTGGTCGAAGTCGATCATCATCACCCGGTCGGCGATGATGCACTCGCGCCCGATCGAGATGTGCTGGTAGGCAGAGATCGTGACCTCCTGGCCGAGGACCGACTTGGCTCCGATCGACAGCTCTCCCTCGTGCACGCGGATCTTGCAGCCGTGCCCGATCCATGACCAGCGCCCGAGGCTTACGCAGGCATCGCGGCCGATCTCGAACTTGACCCCCGGGCAGACGAAGCACAGCCCGTTGGTCCGCAGCCGCCCGCGCCACCGCAACTTCAGCCACAGCCACCGCGCGACCAGCAACGCGTATCCGGCTCGCAGCATGTGGTGCGACCGGGCGAACCGCAGGAACGTCAACAGCCCGCCGTGCAGGGGCGGCGGTCCCGAGCGGACCAGCGGCGGGATTGAAACTGGATCCCGCCCGCCCAGCGTCCGCTCGAGCTGCTCGGTGCTCACCGACTGCACCGCAGGATCGTACCCCTGACATGATTGCCAGGCGATGGCAGGCGCCGACGATTCACTCGCCCAACGCCTTCTCGCCGGCGACCGTCGGGCGCTCGCCCGTGGCATCTCGCTGGTCGAGAACGACGACCCTGAGGGCTGGGCGCTGGTCAAGGAGGTGTATCCGCGCACCGGCCGCGCCGCGGTGATCGGGTTCACCGGCCCGCCCGGCGCCGGCAAGTCGACGCTGCTGGGGGCGCTGATCAAGCTCGAGCGGGCGCGCGAGCGGACCGTCGCCGTGCTGTCGATCGATCCGAGCTCGCCGTTCACCCACGGCGCTTTGCTCGGCGACCGGATCCGCCTGTCCGACCACTTCCTGGACCCCGGCGTGTACATCCGCTCGATGGCCAGCCGCGGCGCGCTCGGCGGGCTGAGCGAGGCGTCGCTCCAGGCGGCGCTGCTGATGGACGCCTCGGGGCGCGACGTGATCCTGCTCGAGACCGTCGGCGTCGGCCAGGCCGAGGTCGACATCATCGACCACGCCGACACCGTCGTGCTCGTGCTGATGCCGGGCTCGGGCGACTCGGTCCAGGCGCTCAAGGCCGGCGTGATGGAAATCCCCGACGTGATCGTGATCAACAAGGCCGACCATCCGCTGACCGACACGATGGTGCGCGAGATCAAGAACGTGCTCGCGCTCGGGCCGCGGGAGGGCTGGAAGGTCCCGATCGTCAAGACCGAGGCGGTACGGGGCGAGGGCGTCGAGGAGCTTGCCGAGAAGCTCGCCGAGCATCACGCCTACGTGGAGGCCGAGGGGACGCTGTCCGAGCGCCGGCGCCGCAACCTGATGAACGAGGTGCTGGCGCTCGCGACCTACCGGATGCGCCGAGAGCTCGAGGCCTCGCTCCGCGAGGATCCGGAGGTCCAGGAGCTGCTCGACCGCGTGGTGGCGCGCGAGATCGATCCCGCCAGTGCGGCGACGACCGTGCTCGAGCGCCGGGCCGAGGATCTCGCCCGATGAGCGCCGCGCTCGCGCCGCTGTTCCTGGTCGCCGCGCTGTTGCTGTGCGTGTCCGGCGCGCTCAAGCTGCGCTCCTCGGGTCGGGCGATGGGCGCGCTCGGGGCCGGCGAGGTCGCGCTCGGCGCCGCGTGCGCGGTGCATCCGACCCGGGTTCTGGCGGTAGCGCTGGCGGTGCTCTACGCGTCGTTCGCCGTGGTCGCCGTGGTCCTCAGGCGCCGGCGCGCGGCGTGCGGGTGCTTTGGGGAGAACGACTTTCCGGTGTCGCTCGCCCACGTGATCGCCAGCGAGCTGCTGGGGACGCTGGCACTGGCCGCGGCCGTGGCCGGTCCGCGCGGGCTCGGCTGGGTGCTGGGCCAGCCGCCGGCGACCGCGGCGGTGCTGCTGATCGGGATCGCCGGCGGTCTGTACGCGATCGTCCTGGTGTACACGGTCGTGCCGCGGGCGTGGGTGGCATGGAGCGGCGAATGAGCATCGTGGACCGGATCGGCGGGCTGCTCGAGCGGCGGACCTCGCGGCGCGGAGCGCTGGCCCGCGCGGCGGTCGCGGGCTCGGCGTTCGCGGTGGCGCCGGTCCGCTACCTGATCCGTCCTGGGACGGCGTGGGCGGTGCTCAGGCCCGAGCAGTGCGCCAAGGGCAGCAAGTGCAGAGACGGCTACACAGCGTTCTGCTGCGAGATCGAGAACGGCAACAACGCCTGCCCGCCGGACACGTACATCGCCGGCTGGTGGAAGTGCACGAGCTACCGCGGCCACGGCCTCTGCCACGGGGCGGGCGTTCGGTACTACATCGACTGCAACCGGATCCCGGGCACGGTGTTCCCGGGAGGCTGCCAATGCGCCCACGGCGACTGCACGCACCGCGCGGTGGACTGCAACCACTTCCGCTACGGGCAGTGCAACACCCAGATCGCCGGCACCACCGAGGTCGTCTGCCGGCTGGTCGTGTGCCAGAACCCCGCCACCGTGCCCTCGATGAACTGCAACGGCACCGAGATGGTCGACAACCGGACGTGCACGCACAACAACCCCTGCCTCGAGGGCCTTGGGACGCAGCTCCCGGGAGGAGGCGGGGCGTAGGTGGTCGCGCTGGTGTCGGTCGAGACCGTGCTGCTGGTCCTGCTGATCGTGCTCGTGGCGGCGCTCCTGCGCAGCCACGCCGAGCTGCTCCGCCGGCTGGGCCCCGAGGGCTCGGACGCGCCTCGTCTGCCCGAGCCGCCGGCGGATGCCCGCGGCGACGCGATCGCTCCGGAGCTGGCCGGTGTCACGCCGACAGGAGACGCCGTCAAGCTGGCCCTCACCGGATCGCCGACCCTGCTCGCGTTCCTGAGCAGCGGTTGCACCAGCTGCGCCGGATTCTGGGAGACCCTGGGCGATCGCCGGGCGCTGCCGGACGTGCGGAACGTGATCGTGACCCGTGGCGCCGACCGAGAGCAGCGCTCGAGGCTCCGCTCGCTCGCGCCCGCTGGGGTGCCGGTGGTGATGTCCTCGGAGGCGTGGCGGGACTACGCGGTGCCCGGGTCGCCGTACTTCGTGCTGGTCGAGGCCGGCGAGGTCCGTGGCGAAGGCGTCGCGACGACGTGGGACGCCCTCACATCGCTCGTCCGCGATGCAGCCCACGAGCAGCGCGAACAACTTGACCTGGAGGCGCGGCTGACGGCCGCCGGCGTCGGGCGCGACCACCCCAGCCTGTATCCGGGGGGCCGGCGCTGAGCGGACTGCTGGTCCTCGGTTGCGCGGCTGCGGTCACGGGCGCGGTGGCATCCGCCTGGTCTCCCTGAGGCGAGTCGATGCTCGCAAGCATCACCCCGCTCGGAGAGCGGGGCCGCCGTTCCAACTGGTGGGTGACGGTCACCGCGTTCCTGATCGGCGCGACCGCGGCGGCGGCCGTCGCCGGCGCGGCTCTCGGAGCGCTCGGCTCGGTGGCGCTGCCGGCGCGCCCGCGGCTGCCCGTACTGCTGGCGGCGATCGGAGTGGCGATCGTGCTCGACGGCCTCCCCCTCGGGGTTCCGGGGCCTCGGCGGCAGGTCGACGAGCGATGGCTCGACCGGTATCGAGGCTGGGTGTACGGGGCCGGCTACGGTGCGCAGCTCGGGCTCGGCGTGACCACGATCGTGTCGAGCGCGGCGACATACGTGACGCTCGTCGCGGCGTTCCTGACGATGAGCGCGCCGGCCGGCGCCGTCGTCCTCGGCTGCTTCGGGGCGGTCCGTGGTCTCACCCCCCTGGCGGCCGCCGGCGTGCGCAGTCAGCGCCAGCTGCTCGAGTTCCACCGCGCGCTCGCGCGGTGGCGGGCCGTGGCTCGATGGGGCCCGATGGCGATCCTGGCCGGGATGCTCGTCCTCGCGATCGCGCTGTCGTGAGCATGCTCGAGGCGCACGGACTGCGGATCGAGCTGCCGCGAGGTTGGGGTGGGCGGGTCTTCAAGCGCCCGGAGAGCGGGGCCACGCTGCACGCCGGCGACTTCGAGCTCCCGCTCGACGACGGCGAGTTCGGCGACCAGAGCACCGCGGCGATGCCGCCGGGCGCCATGTTCCTGGCGCTGACCGAGTACCGGATGGGAGCCGGCCTCGAACCCGGCAAGGGCCTGTTCTCCTCCCGCCGCGTCCCGACGGTGCTAGACCCGACGAGCTTCAGCGCGCGGGGGATGGCCCACCCCCGCCCCGGCCAGCTCGGGCGGCAGGAGTTCTTCACGACTGCCGGCCGGCCGTTCTGCCTGTACGTGGTGCTCTCCGGCGGCCGGAGCGAGCGGCGCCGGCAGCTCGCGACCCTGGGCGTCGTGCTCCGATCCCTGCGGATCAGCTCGTAGTGACGTCGCTGCCCGTGTAGCGGGCGGCGTCGTGTCCGAGCACGACCACGCACCTGGTCAGGTTCAGGCGGGACTTGTTCACGTAGGTGGCGCTGATCTGCTGCGCGAGCATCGTCCCGTCCGGGGCGGTCGTGGTCGCGGTGACTTGGAGGTTGATGTGGTACGGGACCTCTTCGCCCATGCTGTAGACCGTCCCCGCGCATTTCAGCGGCGCGAAGAAACGGCCCGTCCCGGCGTAATGCCCGGGGGAGGTCTGGGTCAGGATCAGCGTGTCGGTGGCGTTCGCGCGTCCTCGGTGCAGCCGTACCTCGGCGCACGGCCCGGTGACGCACAGCGGCGTGAACGTCCACGTCCGCTGCACGACCTCGCCGGCGTGCTCGCCGCGGACGCCGTGGGCGGCGGTAACGCGACCGGTCATCTGGTAGGTGCCCGCGAGGCGCGACTGGATCGGAGCCGGCTGCGCGGCCGCCGTTCCGGGGCCGGCCGCCAGCACCGCGGCGACCACCACCCGTGTCGCGCGGCGAGCCCGAGCGCTCATGCCCCCAGGGCTCGGGCGATCACCATCTCCTGCACCTCGTCGGTGCCCTCGCCGATCGTCAGGATCTTCGCGTCGCGGTAGAACCGGCACACCGGATACTCCTCGATGTATCCGTACCCGCCGTGGATCTGGACCGCCTCGTCGGCGGCCCGCACCGCGAGCCGCCCGCTCTTGAGCTTGGCCTGGGCGGCGGTCAACGTGAAGTTGGCGCCCTTGTCCTTCAGGTAGGCGGACTTGTGGACGAGCAGCCGGGTGGCCTCGATCTCGGTCGACATGTTCGCGAGCTTCATCTGGATCGCCTGGTACTTCGAGATCGGCCGGCCGAACGCGCGGCGCTCCTTGGCGTAGGCGAGCGCCTGGTCGAGGGCGCCCTGAGCGAGGCCGACGCCCATCGCGGCGACGCCGATCCGGCCGATGTCGAGCACGTGCAGGAACTGGCGGAAGCCCGCACCGCGCTGGCCGAGCAGGTTGTCCTCGGGCACGTGGCAGTCGGCGAACGTCAGCGGGCGCGTGTCCGACGCGTTCCAGCCCATCTTTCGGTACGGCTCGCCCGGCTCGTAGCCCGGCGTGCCGTTCGGGACGAGCAGGTTCGAGATCTCGCGCTCGTGCGGCGCCCGCTCGCCACCCCGGCCGTCGGCGCCGCGCCCGGTGCCGGTCACCGCGGTGATCACGACCACGCCTGAGATGTCGGTGCCGGCGTTGGTGATGAACTGCTTGGCGCCGTTGATGACCCACTCACCGTCCTCGAGCGCGGCGCGCGTCCGCGTGTTGCCGGCGTCCGATCCGGCCTCGGGCTCGGTCAGCCCGAACGCCCCGAGCCGCTCCCCGCTGCACAGCCGCGGGAGCCACTCCCGCTTCTGCTCCTCAGAGCCGAACAGGTAGATCGGCTGCGTCCCGAGCGAGGTGTGGGCGCACAGCGTGATGGCTACGGACGAGTCCACGCGCGCCAGTTCCTCGACCGCGAGCGCGTAGGCGAGCGAGTCGCTGCCGGCGCCGCCGTACTCCTCGGGGAACGGGATCCCCATCAGGTCCAGCTCGCCGAGCCGGCGGACGATGTCGTACGGAAAGGCATGCGTCCGGTCGAGGTCCTCGGCGACGGGCGCGATCTCCTGCTCGGCGAACTCGCGGACGGTGCGCTGGAGCAGGCGGTGATGGTCGGGTAGGTCGAACTCCATGCCGATGGATTCTCACAGCCCTACGATCAGCACGTGACCACGGAGGGCCAAGACTGTCCCGAGGTCCGGCTCGGCGCGCTCCGCGAGGGCGGGCTGGCGCCGGCGATCATGGCGCTCGTCGAGCGTGGAGTTCAGCACCGGCCCGCGCAGGCCCGCGCGCTCCGGCTCGAGGTCGAGCTGCAGCTGGAGAGCTATCCGCCCGTCCGGATCGTCTTCGGCGACGACGGGGTGCTCGTAGAGGACGGGCCGGCGGTGGCGCCGGGGCTGCGGATCAGCGGGTCCCTCCCCGATCTGGCGGCGATGATGGTCGCGCCGACGCTCGGCGGCGTGCCGAGTCCGATCGATCCCCGGGGCCGCGCCGCGATCGGGCTGTTCGCCTCGAGGCGGGTGCGGATACAGGGAAAGCTCGGGCTCCTGCGCAGCTTCATCGGGGTGATCAGGCTGTAGCGTCGCGCCGTGCTCGTTTGAGCTACGAGCCGGCCGGCTGACCGCCACCGCGCGCCACGTCGACCAGCAGCCGGACGCCGTAGCCCGTCGCGCCCTTGTCGGCGAAGTACGGGCGGCGCACGTCCCACGCGGTGCCCGCGATGTCAAGGTGCGCCCACGGGACGTCGCCGGCGAAGTGGTGGAGGAACTCGCCGGCGGTGAGCGCGGTCGCCTCCCGCTTGGTGGTCGAGTTCACGATCTCGCCGTAGCGGCCCTTGATCATCTCGGCGTAGTCGCGGTGCAGCGGCATCCGCCAGACGAGCTCGCCGGTGCGCCGGGCGGCGTCCTCGACGCGTCCGGCCCAGGCGTCGTCGTTGCTCATCAGGCCCGCGTACGTCGAACCGAGCGCGACCACGATCCCGCCCGTGAGCGTGGCCACGTCGACGAGGCGCTGCGCGCCCTCGCGCCGGGCGTACGAGATGCAGTCGGCCAGCACGAGGCGGCCCTCGGCATCGGTGTTGTTGACCTCGACCGTCGTGCCGTCGAGCGCGCGGATGATGTCGCCGGGCTTGACCGCGGCGCCGCTCGGCAGGTTCTCGGTGGCGCCGACCACCCCGAGCACGCGCACGGGTGCCCTGAGCTCCGCCAGCGCGGCGATCGCCTCGATCACGGCGGCGCCACCGCACATGTCGAACTTCATTTCGTGCATCGTTCCCGCCGGCTTGAGCGAGATCCCGCCCGAGTCGAACGTCACCGCCTTGCCGACCAGCGCGATCAGTGGGGCGTCGCCGTCCGAGTCGGCGCCGCCGTCGTACTCGAGACGGATCAGCCAGGCCTGCTCGCGCGAGCCCTGGGCGACGGCGGCGAAAGCGCCCATCCCCGCCTCCCGGATGCCGGTCTCCCCGAGCACCGTCGCCTGGATGCCAAGCCGCCCGGCGAGCTCCTCGGCGTAGTCGGCGAGCGCCGTCGGCGGCAGGTCGTTGGGGGGAGTGTTTCCGAGGTCCCGCGCCCGGTTTTGAGCCGCGCTCAAGATCGTCGCGGCGCGGACGGGCTCGGCGATGTCGTGGTGGGCGCTGAGCACGAGCGTCTGCACCTGACGCTCGCGAGAGTCCTCCGAGGTCGGCTTGTATCGGTCGAACCGGTACGCGTGGAGGAGCGTCCCCTGGACGAGTCCCTCGACGACGTCGTCGCCGACGTGGTGGGGGACCTCCCAGCACACAGTGGTCGCGCCCATCTCGCGGGCTCGCCGGTGCGCGACCGCCGCGGCCGCGCGTGCTCGCTCGCCGTCGAACTTTCCCCGGTCGCCGAGGCCGATCAGGATCGCTCGGGTGCCGGCCGAGTGCGTGACCGCGAGCCGCTTGAACTCGCGCCTCGCCTCGCCCGAGGCGAGCAGCGCCCCGAGCGCGCCTCCTGGCAGGTCGTGGGCGACGTCCTCGCCCTCGAACACTCCCACCACGATCGTGTCTGCGCCGGAGTCGAGCGGCCCAGCCGTCGTCGCCTCGACTTGCACGGTCCGAAAATACCAGTGCTACTAGGATGAATGCGTACCGGCTCCAACCCCATCGGAGAGAGAGACAAGATGCCCAAGACCGTGATCCTCTCGGCCGCCCGCACGCCGATCGGCAAGCTCGGTGGCGGCCTGTCCACCGTCGATGCGACCGAGCTCGGCGGAACCGCGATCAAGGCGGCGCTCGAGCGCGCCGACGTCTCGCCCGATCAGATCCAGCACGTCGTGTTCGGCCAGGTATTGCAGGCCGGCCAGGGCCAGATCCCCTCGCGGCAGGCGCAGATCAAGGGCGGCATCCCGAAGGAGGTCTCCTCGGAGACGATCAACAAGGTCTGCGCCTCGGGGATCCGCTCGGCCTGCCTGCTCGACAACGCGATCCGCGTGGGGGACCTCGAGGTCGGCGTCGCCGGCGGGATGGAGTCGATGTCGAAGGCTCCGTACCTGCTCAAGGAGGCGCGGTTCGGCTTCCGGATGGGCGACGGGAAGGCGATCGACGCGATGATCAACGACGGTCTGACCAACCCGTTCTCGGGCAAGCACATGGCGGAGGAGGCGAGCGAGGTCGCCGCCGAGCTCGAAATGACCCGGGCCGACATGGACCGCTGGGCGCTCCGCTCGCATCAGCTCGCGATCAAGGCGATCGACGAAGGGCGCCTGCCCGAGGAGATCGCGCCCGTGACGATCAAGGGCAGGAAAGGCGACACGGTCGTCGAGATCGACGAGGCGCCGCGCCGCGACGCGAGCCTCGAGGCGCTCGCCAAGCTGCCGCCGATCTTCATGAAGGACGGCTCGCACACGGCCGGCAACTCGCCGGGCGTCAACGACGCTGCCGGTGCGCTCGTGGTCGCGAGCGACGAGTGGGCCAAGGCCAACGGCAGGACCGCGCTGGCGCGGATCGTGGTCCACGCCCAGGTCGCCGACGACTTCGCGTACCTGGCCCGCACGCCGGCGAAGGCCTCGCAGAAGGCGCTCGAGAAGGCCGGGCTGAAGGCGGAGGACATCGACCTGTGGGAGATCAACGAGGCGTTCGCCTCGGTCACGCTCAACTCGATCCGGATGCTCGGCATCGACGAGGACAAGGTCAACGTCAACGGCGGCGCGGTGGCGCTCGGGCATCCAATCGGCGCCTCCGGCGCGCGCATCCTCGGTTCGCTGATGCTCGAGCTCCGTCGCCGCGGCGGTGGCCTCGGGTGCGCCGCGATCTGTTCGGGCGGCGGCCAGGGCGATGCGGTGATCATCGAGGTCAATGGCGGCTGACGCTGCTTCTGACTTTCAGGACCGGGAGTCTGCCGCCGGGCAGACTCCAAGCGGATCCGCCCCCGGCGGATCCGCCGCGTTCTTCGATCTCGACCGGACGCTGATGGAGGGCTCCTCGGCCTTCCAGTTCGGTCGTGCGGCATATCGGGCGGGCCTGCTCAGCCGGCGCCAGCTGATCGCCGACGGGTGGGCCAACCTGATGTTCCGGCTCCATGGGGCGAGCGACGAGTCCTCGCACGAGCTGCGCAACCGGATCTCGCAGTCGCTCGAGGGCACCCGGGTTCGAGACCTGGAGCGGCTCGGCGTCGACGTGCTCGCGGGCGTGCTGCCTCGCATCTATCCGCAGGTTCTCGAGCTCGCCTACACGCATCAGGACGAGGGGCGGCGCGTGTACATCGTCACCGCCGCCTCGCAGGACCTCGCCGGGATGCTCGCGCGGGTGCTCGCCTTCGACGGCGCGATCGGCTCGCAGTTCTCCGAGGTCATCGACGGCGTCTACACCGGCCGCCCCGCGGGGCTGTTCATCTACGGTCGCGAGAAGGCACGTGCGATCGAGCAGCTCGCCGAGCGGGACGGACTCGACCTCGCGAGCTCCTACGCCTACTCGGATTCCGCATCGGACCTGCCGATGCTGCAGCTCGTCGGCCATCCCGTCGCGGTCAATCCTGACAAGGCGCTGACGAAGGCCGCGCGCGAGGAGCGGTGGGAGGTGCTTCGCTTCGACCGGCTCGGGCGCCGGCTGAAGGCCGCGGTCGGGCTGATGGGCGCCGCGGTCGCCGGCGGCGTCGGATCGGCGGCGCTGGCCGCGCGCGCCAAGCACCGGCGAGGCCTCGTAGCCAAACTGAGGTAAGTACGGCTTAGACTTCGGGCATGGCGACCGGCGAACACGTCTCAGAGCGGGAGCGGGAGGAGCGCTGGGAGCGCGAGACTTTCGCCCGCGCCCCCGAGCGCGACGCGCCGTTCTCGACGATCTCGGGCGAGCCGATCAAGCCGCTCTACACCGAGGCGGACCTGCCGTCCGATCCGGACACGGCGATCGGGTACCCCGGCGAATACCCTTACACCCGCGGTGTGTACGGCTCGATGTACCGCGGCCGGCTGTGGACGATGCGCCAGTTCGCGGGCTTCGGCACCGCGACCGAGACGAATGCCCGGTTCCGGTACCTGCTCGATCAGGGGCAGACCGGGCTCTCGACCGCGTTCGACATGCCGTCGCTGATGGGGCTCGACTCCGACCACCCGCGCTCGCTGGGCGAAGTGGGGCGCGAGGGAGTCGCGGTCGACACGCTCGACGACATGGAGACGCTGTTCGACGGCATCCCGCTCGACCAGGTGACGGTCTCGATGACGATCAATGCGCCGGCGGCGATCATGCTGGCCTTCTACGTCGTCGCGGCGGAGCGGCGCGGGATCGGATCCGACGCGCTGGGGGGGACGATCCAAACCGACATCCTCAAGGAGTACATCGCGCAGAAGGAGTGGTGCTTCCCGGTCGACCCGGCGATGCGGCTGGTCGGCGACATGATCGAGTGGTGCTCTGAGCAGATGCCGCGCTGGCACCCGATCTCGATTTCGGGCTATCACATCCGGGAGGCCGGATCGACGGCGGCCCAGGAGCTTGCATTCACGTTGAAGGACGGGCTGACGTACGTGGAGCAGGCGGTGGCGCGGGGGCTCGACGTCGACGATTTCGCACCGCGGCTGTCGTTCTTCTTCAACGCGCACATCGACTTCTTCGAGGAGATCGCGAAGTACCGCGCGGCTCGCCGGATCTGGGCCCGGGAGCTCCGGAACACGTTCGGCGCGCGCCAACCGGAATCCTGGCGTATGAGGTTCCACACGCAAACCGCCGGCGTGTCGCTGACCGCCCAGCAGCCGCTCAACAACATCGTCCGCACCGCGATCGAAGCCTTAGCTGGGGTCCTGGGTGGCACGCAGTCACTCCATACGAATTCATTCGACGAAGCGCTGGCGCTCCCCACCGAGCAGGCGGTGCGGGTCGCCCTGCGCACACAGCAGATCATCGCGGAGGAAACCGGCGTCGCGAACTCGATCGATCCGCTCGGCGGCTCCTACCTGGTCGAGGCGCTGACCGACCGGATGGAAGAGCAGGCGTACGAGTACTTCGAGAAGATCGACGCGCTCGGCGGAATGGTCGAGGCCGTCAAGCGCGGGTTCCCGCAGCGCGAGATCGCCGACGCAGCCTTCCGCTACCAGCAGGAGGTCGAGGCGGGCGACCGCCGCGTGGTCGGCGTGAACGCCTACACAGAGGGCGACGACCTGGCCACGCCGATCCTCCGGATCGACCCGCAGCTCGAGGGCGAGCAGGTCCGCCGGGTCGAGGCGGTCAGGGAGCGGCGCGACGGCGATGCCGTCGGGCGCGTGCTCGAGCAGCTCGCGCAGGCGGCGCGCGATCCGGGGGAGAACCTGATGCCGTTGCTGCTCGAGGCGGCACGCGCCGAGGCGACCGAGGGCGAGATCGTCAAAACGCTCCAGACCGTGTTCGGCAGCTACAGCGAAGCGCCCGTCTTCTAGGGGACGTTTTACACTCACGTCCCCTCATGGGCGCCTCCACCGAGAAGAAGATCCGCGTCGTCGTCGCCAAGCCCGGCCTCGACGGGCACGATCGCGGCGCGAAGATCATCGCCCGGGCGCTCCGCGACGCGGGCATGGAGGTGATCTACACGGGGCTTCACCAGACGCCCGAGCAGATCGTCGAGACCGTCATCCAGGAGGACGCCGACGCGGTCGGACTCTCGATCCTGTCGGGGGCGCACATGACGCTGGTGCCGCGGGTGCTCCAGCTGCTCAAGGAACAAGGCGCGGACGACGTGATCGTCACGCTCGGCGGAACGATTCCGTCGGACGACGTCAAAGAGCTGAAGGATCTCGGCGTGGCGGAGGTGTTCACGCCCGGTGCCTCGACGCAGCAGGCCGTCGACTTCATCCGCGGCGCCGTCCGGGCCTGACCTCGCCGCCCGTGGGCGAACCGATTGACTCGTCAGTCAACCGGGTAATATGCGACCCCTCTGAACCTTTAGGAGGCTCCACTTGAAAATTTGCGTCCTCGTCAAAGAGGTCCCGGACGCCGCCGTCGAGAAGCGCATCAACCCCTCGACGGGCCGGCTGGACCGGTCAGGGGAGAAGAACCTCAACCCCTACGACACCCACGCGATCGAAGCGGCGATGCAGATCCGCGAGGGCGGCACGGTCGATGTCGAAGAGATCGTGGCCGTGACGATGGGGCCCGAGTCGGCGGTGCGAGCGCTGCACAAGGCGGTGTCGCTGGGCGCGGACCGCTCGGTCCAGTTGACCGACGACGGGCTCGAGGGGTCGGACGTCGCGGCGACCGGATACGCGTTGGCGAAGGTCGTCGAGAAGGAGCAGCCGGACCTGGTGCTGCTCGGACAGCAGTCGGACGACGGCGAGTGCTACACGATCGGCGCGGTCGTCGCCGACCACCTGAAGATGCCGTCGCTCACGCAGGTCATCAAGATGGACGTCAATGATCGGCCCCCACCCACCCTGCGGTGCGAGCGCCAGGCCGAGTACGGCTACGACACGGTTGAGATTCAGTTGCCGGCGGTGATCTCCGTCGGCGACGCGATCAACGAGCCTCGCTACCCATCGCTCAAAGCGATCATGGGCGCGCGCAAGAAGCCGCTCGAGAACGTGGCGACCGGCGACGTCGGCATCGACGCCTCGATGGTCGGAGTCGAGGGGTCCCGCGTGCAGTGCGGTGACTTCCACGCGCCCGAGGCCAAGCCGGCGGGCCAGATCATCGAGGACGAGGACACCAACGAGACCGTCGAGAAAATCGTCGCGTGGCTCGAGGAAAGGAAGCTGATCTGACATGGCCGACGTGCTCACATACGTTCTGCACTACGAGGGCGCGTTCAACAAGAACTCGCTCGGGGCGGTGTCCGAGGGCGCCGCGCGCGCTTCCGAGATCGGCGGGCAGTGCCATGCGGTCGTCGTCGGCGGCGATGACCTGACCGACGCGCTGTGCCAGTCGCTCGGCGCCTACGGCGCGACCAAGGTGTTCCGGGCCCGCGGCGAGGAAGGCCTCGCCCAGCCGGTCATCGACGTAATGGCGAAGGTGATCGACGATCACGGCCACTCGTACGCGCTGTTCGGCGGCGGGCTGCTCGGGTTCGAGATCGGCGCCGGACTGGCCGCGCGCAAGCACGCGGGCGTCACGATGGAGGTCGTCCAGGTTCGCGCCGAGGACGGCAAGCTCGTCGCCGAGCGCCCGATCCTCCAGGACTCGCAGATCTCGGTGTCCAGGTACAAGGGAGACCTCGGGATCATCATCGGGCGGATCAACGCGTTCGAGATCGTCTCGCGCGACGGCGCCTCGGCCGAGGTCGTCGACGTCGACCTCGAGTACTCGCCGTGGTCGAACCAGGCGAAGATGGTGGAGCGCGGAGAGCAGCGCGGCGCGGACGTCGACATCGAGGGCGCCGACATCCTCGTCGCCGGCGGCCGTGGTCTCGGCAACGCCGACGGCTTCAAGCTGTGCGAGGCCCTCGCCGGCGCGTTCGGCGGCAACAGCGCGGTCGCGGCGACCCGCGCGGTGGTCGACGCGGGCTGGTACCCGTACGCGGCGCAGATCGGGCAGACGGGCAAGACGGTCGCCCCCAAGCTGTACCTCGCGGCCGGAATCTCGGGCGCGATCCAGCACAAGGTCGGGATGCAGTCCTCCGAGAACATCGTCGCGATCAACAAGGACGCGAACGCACCGATCTTCGAGTTCTCCGATCTGGGGATCGTCGGCGACCTCAACAAGATCCTGCCCAAGCTGTCCGACGCGATCAAGGCCAAGAAGGGCTGATCGCGTGGCGTCGGTCAACGGTCGCGGGCCCGTCGCGCCCAGCCAGTTCCCGCCCCCGGTCGACTCCGTCGGCGAGTTCATCAAGCGCGAGCTCGATCCCGAGGACGACCGGATCGACGTCGGCGTGGTGATCGTCGGCGGTGGCCCAGCGGGCCTCGCCTGCGCCAATCGGCTGCTCCAGCTCCTCGCCGATGAGCCGGAGCTGATGGAGAAGCTCGGCGAGGTTCCGGTCGCGGTGATCGAGAAGGGCAAGGCGTGCGGAGCGCACAACCTGAGCGGCGCGATGATGCGCCCGTCCGGACTGAAGGCGCTGTTCCCCGACGTCCCCGAGTCCGAGTGGCCTTCGCACGGGACCGTGGCCAAGGACAGCGTCTACTGGATGCTCGGGCCGAACCGCAAGCTGCCGCTAAAGCCGACCCCGCCGCCGTTCCGAAACCACGGCAACCACATGGTCAGCGTGGCCGAGCTGTCGCGCTGGCTGGCGAACCGGGCCGAGGAAGCGGGCGCGTACATCCTCACCGAGACGAGCGCCCACCAGCTGCTGGTGACCGATGGCGTGGTCCGCGGCATCCGCTCGGGTGACAAGGGTCGCGGCAAGGACGGCGAGGAGCTCTCGAACTTCGAGCCCGGCTCGGACGTGACCGCCCGCGCCACCGTGCTCGCCGAGGGCACCTGGGGCCACCTGGCCGGCCCCGCGATCAAGGAGTTCGGGCTGGCCGCGAACCGCGAGCCGCAGGTGTGGGCGCTCGGGGTCAAGGAGGTGTGGGAAGTCCCCAAGCCGCTGGACCGGGTGATCCACACGCTCGGCTGGCCGCTCCGCTATGGCGCCAAGTGGCACGAGTTCGGCGGCTCGTGGATCTACCCGCAGGGCGAGAACCGCGTGTCGATCGGGTTCGTGGTCGGGCTCGACTACACCGACGCCACGGTCTCGCCCCACGACATCCTGCAGCAGTTCAAGACCTCGAACCTCGTGCGTGAAATCCTCGACGGCGGCAAGCGCATCGCCTGGGGCGCCAAGGCGATCCCCGAGGGCGGCTACTGGGCGATGCCCAAGCCCTCGGCGCCGGGGATGGTGATCTGCGGCGACAGCGCCGGCATGGTCAACGTGCCGATCCTCAAGGGGATCCACTACGCGATCCACTCCGGGATCATGGCCGCCGAGACGATCTTCAATCGCTTGAAGGACGGGGGAACGGATCTGTCCGAGTACGACCGGCGCGTCGAGGACTCGCTGATCGGCAAGGAGCTCTACGAGTCGCGCAACATGAAGCAGCCGTTCAGCCGTGGCTTCTTCGTCGGCGGAGCGATCACCAACGCGATGGTGATCAGCAAGGGCCGCTTCCCGGGCGGCCGCTGGTCCAACCACCGCGACGCCGACGCCGGAATGTCGATCGACTCCAAGAAGGACGCGTATCCGAAGCCGGACGGCAAGTACACGTTCGACAAGCTGTCCTCGGTGTACGTGTCGGGCAACGCGACGCGCGACGACGCTCCCAACCACATCCGCGTGCGCAAGCAGGTCCCGCGCGAGATCGCGGAGACATGGCAGTGGATGTGTCCCGCCGGCGTCTACGAGATCCCCGACGACGCGCCGGAGTCCGGGAAGGTCGACGTGATCGTCAACTACACCAACTGCGTCCAGTGCGGAGCGATCACGGCCAAGGGCGGCCGCTTGACGCCACCGGAAGGTGGCGACGGGCCGTTATACACCGTCACCTAGGCGCGCGGCGGGCCGCGACTTTTGGCGCGGCGATTTGTTGGTATTTGCGCATGTCCTGCAAGCGCTTACTTGGGGTCGGCGCGGCCGTCATGTGCGCGTTCGCGCTCGGCTCGGGAACGGCGGCGGCGGGCACGACGCCACCGCCGAACGACCAGCTGCGTTCGTTCGTGTGCCAGAAGGCGCTCGACCCTCCGGCGCGCGCGATCTCGGTCCAGGCCGTGATGCGGCCACTCACCGGCACGTCGAAGATGCAGATGAAGTTCGAGCTGATGCGTCAGACGAAGCCCCACACGCGCTTCGTGGCCGTGCACGGGCGGGGTCTGGGGAGCTGGATCTCGCCGACCGATCCGACGCTCGGCCAACAGGCCGGCGACGTGTGGATCCTCAACCACCCGGTCGTCAATCTCGCCGCCCCGGCCACGTACAAGTTCAAGGTCGTGTTCAAGTGGATCGGCGCGCAGGGCCAGACGCTCGGCATGGCCGCGCAGGCGAGTCCCACCTGCTACCAGCCCGAGTTGCGGGCCGACCTGCTCGTGCGCTCGCTGTCGGTCACCCCGATCACGTCGGGGCCGGCGGCCGGCCAGTGGGCGTACACCGCCCAGATCGCCAACCGCGGGCTGACCGGAGCGGGGCCGGTCGAGGTCGTGTTCGCCAACGGCAGCAGCGTGCCGGTGCCGGCGACGGTCGCGTGGGTGGGGGCGAAGTCCACGGCGCGCCAGCGGTTCGTGTCGGCGCCGTGCACCTCCGGCAGCACGCTGACCGTGACCGTCGACCCGAACCAGAGCATCGACGAGTACGACTACGCAAACAACGCGCTGACGATGGCCTGCCCGGCGACTCCGGCCGGCTAACGAACTACCGCGCCGCGACCGATATAAGAGGCCAGTGCGGACCTCAGGCGGGCCGCTAAACTCGAACGTGCAATGAAAACCGGAGTCCATCCAGAGTATGTAGACGCGCATGTGCGCTGCACGTGCGGCAACGAGTTCATGACCCGTTCGACCAAGCCGGAGATCCACGTCGAGATCTGTTCCGCCTGCCATCCGTTCTATACGGGCCGGCAGAAGCTGGTCGACACCGGCGGACGGGTCGAGCGCTTCCAGCGGCGAGTGGCAAAGGGCCGGCGCGCCGCACGCGCGACCACGGGCTCGTAGCCGCTGGCGGCGACTGATGAGCGCGGCGGTCCAGGAGGGGCGCCTGACGGCGTCGCGCGACGCCCCCGTGGGCGGCCAGGCCGTGCTCGAGGGCGTGATGATGCGCGGCGTCAGCACGTGGGCGGTTGCCGTCCGCAAGCCGCCGGCTGAGGACCGCGACCTCGGCGACGTCAGCGTTCAAACATTCCCGATCGAGTCGTGGAACCGGCGCCGGCGGATATACCGCTGGCCCGTGATTCGTGGCGTGGTCGCGCTCGTCGAGTCGCTCGCGATCGGCATTCGCGCGCTGGGGATCTCAGCCAACGCGCAGCTCCCCGGTGAGGAGCAGGAGATCTCCGGCGGTGCCTGGATCGGCACGATCGCCGTCGCCGCCATCTTCGCGATCGGCCTGTTCTTCGTCGTGCCGGTCGGGGTGACCAGCCTGATCAAGCACCAGCTCGGCTCCTCGGTGGCGTTCTGGGCGGTGGAGGGCGTGCTGCGGACCGCGATCTTCCTCGGCTACCTGCTGCTGCTCTCGCGCGTGAAGGACCTCAGACGCGTGTTCGAGTACCACGGCGCCGAGCACAAGGTGATCTCCTGCTACGAGGCCTCGGATGAGCTGACCCCGGAGCGCGCGAAGCTGTACTCGCGGTTCCACCCCCGGTGCGGCACGAGCTTCCTGTTGATCGTGATGATCATGGCGATCTTCGTCTTCGCTCCCGTCGGGCTGCCGGCGTGGTGGATCCTCGTGCTCACCCGGATCGTCGGCGTGCCGCTGATCGCGGGGCTGTCGTTCGAGGTGATCAAGTGGGCGGGTCGCAACCGCCGGCGCGGCTGGGTCCGCGCGATCATGTATCCGGGCATGCAGTTGCAGCGGCTGACGACGGCCGAGCCCGACCTCGACCAGCTCGCGGTGTCGATCGCCTCGCTGCAGGCGGTGCTCGCGCAGCAGGAAGGGGCAAACGTCTCTCCAGAGGATCTTGTTGGGCTTGAAGTAGTCGCGTAGCGTCCTCGTTCGATGCCCGGGGAACGCACCTTGCGTGTCGTGATCGTCGGCGCCGGGTTCGGCGGGCTCGCGGCCGCGATCGAGCTTCGCCGGCACGGGTTCACCGACGTGACCGTGCTCGAGCGTGCGCCCGGCATCGGCGGGACGTGGCACTACAACGACTACCCGGGCTGCGCCTGCGACGTCCCGAGCCACCTGTACTCGTTCTCGTTCGCGCAGCGCCGGCACTGGTCGCGGATCTGCTCGCCGCAGGCCGAGATCCTGCGGTATCTGGAGGAGGTGGCGCAGGCCGAGGGGGTCGCCGGGCTCGTGCGGCATGGAGTCGACGTCGCGTCCTGTCGGTGGGACGACGAGTCGTTGGAGTGGACGGTGGCTGCCACGGACGGGCGCAGTTGGCGGGCGGACGCGTGCGTGATCGCCACCGGGCAGCTTCACCAGCCGGCGATCCCGTCCGTTGAGGGCCTGGACGAGTTCGCGGGGGCGAGCTTCCACTCGGCCCGCTGGGACCACGAGTACGACCTGGCCGGCAAGCGCGTCGCTGTGATAGGGACGGGGGCCAGCGCGGTCCAGTTCGTGCCCGAGATCGCCAAGCAGGTCGCGCGCCTGTACGTGTTCCAGCGCGCGGGGAACTGGTTCCTGCCGCGGCGGAACCGTGCGTATCCGGCGGCCGTGCGGGCCGCGATCAGGTACGTGCCGGGAGTGCAGGCGTTCCGGCGGCGGTTCATCTACCACTACGCCGAGACGCTCACGATGATGATCCGCAACCCGCGGACGGTCGGGCAGATCGGGCGGCTGCGATCGGCGCTGTTCATGCGCTGGCAGCTCCGCGACCCCGAGGTCCGCCGCAAGGCGTGGCCCCGGTACACGTTCGGGTGCAAGCGCGTGCTGTTCAGCTCGCACTACCTGCCCGCGCTCCAGCGGCCGAACGTCGAGCTCGTCACCGAGCCGATCGCGCGGTTTGTCGGTCCCGGGGTCGTCACCGCCGACGGGGTCGTTGCGCGAGGTCGACTGCGTGATCTGGGGGACGGGCTTCCGGACCACCGAGTTCATGTTTCCGATGGAGGTCA
This sequence comes from uncultured Solirubrobacterales bacterium, assembly GCA_963796575.1. Classification (GTDB taxonomy): domain Bacteria; phylum Actinomycetota; class Thermoleophilia; order Solirubrobacterales; family Solirubrobacteraceae; genus Palsa-465. The sequence continues at coordinate 42,143 of CAWCMG010000031.1, forward strand.
CCGGAACGGGAGGCCGGACGCTCCGGGCGGAGTGGGCGGGCGGCGCCCACGCCCACCTCGGCGTCTGCGTTCCGGGGTTCCCGTCGCTGTTCTTGATGTACGGGCCGAACACGAACACCTCCGGGGGCTCGATCGTGTTCTACGAGGAGGCGCAGGCCGCGTACATCCGGCAGGCGCTCGAGACGATGCGCTCGCGCCACGCGGGTTCGATCTCGGTCTCGCCCGACGTGGAGGCGGCCAGTGACCGCGAGGTGCAGGCGGCATTCGACGGCACGGCCTGGACCCAGTGCGACTCGTGGTACCGAGACGATCGGGGGCGGATCGTCGCCAACTGGCCGGGATACATGACCGAGTACGCGGAGCGGCTGCGGGTGCTGGACCCTGACGAGTTCGAGTTTGCGCCGACTCGCGGGCCTACACTCGAAGAGTCATGATCGATGACCTCGTCTCACAGATAGAGGCTCGCTTCAGCGAGTTGCAGGAAGAGCTGTCCGATCCGGAGGTGATCGGCGACCGCGCGCGGTTCACGGCCGCGAGCCGGGCATACCGCGAGCTCGAGCCGGCGGCTCGCCTCGCTACCGAGTACCGGCGGGCGGCGGACGACGCCGAGGGCGCGCGGGAGCTGCTCGCCGAGGACGGCGACGACCCGGAGCTGCGCGCGCTGCTCGAGTCCTCGCGGGCGCGGCTGGAGGAGCTCGAGGACGAGATCCGGCTGGTGATGGTCGAGCGGGACCCGAACGACGACAAGAACGTGATCGTCGAGATACGCCCGGGCGCCGGCGGCGACGAGGCGGGTCTGTGGGCCGGCGATCTGTACCGGATGCTCACCCGCTATGCCGAGCGGCTGGGATTCCAGACCGAGCCGCTCTCGATCGGGGACGGGACGTACACGTTCGCGATTAAGGCCCGCCCACCCGACGGGGCGTACTCGGTGTTCAAGTTCGAGGGGGGCACGCACCGCGTGCAGCGGGTCCCGGAGACCGAGTCCCAGGGCCGCATCCACACCTCGACGGCCACGGTTGCGGTGCTTCCCGAGGCCGAGGACGTCGAGGTCGAGATCGATCCGAACGATCTTCAGATCGACGTGTATCGCAGCTCCGGCCCCGGGGGTCAGTCGGTGAACACCACCGACTCGGCGGTGCGCATCACCCACAAGCCATCGGGGATCGTGGTCTCGATGCAGGACGAGAAATCCCAGCTCCAGAACCGCGAGCGCGCGATGCGGGTGCTCCGGGCGCGGCTGTACGAACGCGCGCTCGCCGAGCAGCAGGCCGAGGTCGCCGCCTCGCGCGCCGCGCAGGTCGGGACGGGCGAGCGGGCCGAGAAGATCCGCACCTACAACTACGGCGAGCGCAGGGTCAAGGACCACCGGATCAACCTGCTCGTCCACAACCTCGATGCGATCCTGATGGGCGAGCTCGACGAGCTGACCGCGGCCCTCCAGGACGACGAGAAGCGCCGGCGCCTGGAGGAGAAGGCCGTTGCCTGAGGCCGTCGTCGGGGCCGGGAAGTCGGTCTCGGCAGCCTTGTCGGATGCCACCGTCGCGCTGACCACCGCCGGATGCGATACGCCGCGCCTCGACGCCGAACTGCTGCTGTCCTACGTGCTGGGGGTGGGGCGCGAGCGGTTGGTGATCGATGCCTTCGAGGAGTTGGATGCGTTTGAGCTGGAGCGTTATGGGGCGGTGGTGGCGCGGCGCGAGGCGCGCGAGCCGGTCGCGTACATCCTCGGGCGCAAGGCGTTTCGCCGGATCGTGGTGTCGGTCGACCGCCGGGTGCTGATCCCGAGGCCCGAGACCGAGCTGCTCGTCGACGTGGCGCTGTCGCTCGATCGCGGTGCCCGGGTCGCGGACGTCGGGACGGGGAGTGGCGCGGTGGCACTGGCCCTGAAGGAGGAGCGACCGGATCTTTCGGTGGTCGGCATCGACGTCAGCGCCGATGCCGTCGCGGTGGCGCGGTCGAACGCGGCCGAGCTCGGGCTCGACGTCGAGTTCGTTCGCGCCGACCTGCTGGACGGAGTTCCCGGGCCGTTCGACGCGGTCCTGGCGAACCTGCCGTACGTCGCCGAGGGATCCGGGATGCCGCCCGAGATCGAGTTCTACGAGCCGCCGCTGGCGCTGTTCGGAGGCCCCGACGGGATGGACCCGGTCCGGCGCCTGCTGGAGATGGTCGGGGGCGTTCCGCTCGTCGCGCTCGAGGTAGGGCTGGCCGAGGCCGTCGCCTCGCTGGTCGAGCACGCCGGCTTTCCGTCGGTCGAGATCCTGCGAGATCTCGCCGGCCACGAGCGCGTCGTCGTCGGCCGCCGGTGAGCAGTCGCCGGCGGGCCGTGACCGACGCCGAGGCGTTCGAGCGCTGCATCCGGGTCGGCGGGCTCGTGCTGTTCGGGGCCGACACCGTGTACGGACTGGCGTGCGATCCCCACGATCGGTTCGCGGTCGAGCGCCTGTATCTGCTCAAGCGACGCACGCTCGACAAGCCCTCGGCGGTCATGTTCTTTTCGCTGGAGCGAGCGTTCGAGGCGGTGCCCGAGATCGGCGAGCGCACCCGCGGGGCGATGGCGCGGCTGCTGCCCGGCGGCGTGACCGTGCTCGTGCCCAACCCGGCGGGGCGGTTCGCGCTCGCCTGCGGGTCGGATCCCGGGACGCTCGGGTTGCGGGTGCCGCTGGTTCCGTCGCTCGCCGGCGTTCGCCGGCCGGTGCTGCAGTCGAGCGCGAATCGCGCCGGCGATGCTGATCCGCGGTCGATCGACGAGGTCCCGACGCTTCTGCGGGCCGCGGTCGACCTGGTGATCGACGCCGGCGCGTTGCCCGGGAAGCCGTCGACGGTGGTCGACCTGCGCGGCTACGAGGTGGACGGCGAATGGCGAGTGCTACGGGAGGGCGCGGTGGGGGAGCGCGAGCTGACGGAGGCGCTCCACTGGCAATACCACTTCGACGCAGCGAGTTATGCCGACGAGATCCGGGAGGACCTGCCCGCGTACGACTCGCTCCAGGATGAGGTCGCCGGCGCGAGCGGGTCCGGCGCGCGGCGGATCCTCGAGCTTGGGACCGGCACCGGGGAGACGGCTCGCCGGCTGCTGGCCCGTCACGTCGACGCGGTCCTGGTCGGCATCGACGAGAACGAGCAGATGCTCGCGGTGGCGAGCGATGTGCTGCCGGACGGGCGAGTCTCATTGCATGCCGGTCGCATCGAGGATCCGCTCCCGGAGGGTCCGTTCGACGTGGTCGCCACCGCGCTGTGCGTGCACCATCTCGACGGCGCGGCCAAGGCCGACCTGTTCTGCCGCGTGCGGGAGGCGCTTGCCCCCGACGGGCTGTTCGTGATGGGCGACGTGGTGGTCCCGGTCGACCCGGCGTTGGCGACGACGCCGCTGACGCCGGGGTATGACCGTCCGAACCCGCTCGCCGACCAGATGCGGTGGCTGGCCGAGGCCGGAATGGAACCACGCGTGGCGTGGGAGCAGGGTGATTTGGCGGTGGTGGCGGCGCGGCGAATGTGACCGGCCGCGGCAACAACGTCGACCGTTTCCGTTGCTAGGCTCGTAGCCGCAGTGAGTGCCGCCGATCTGCCCGCCGACTTCTTCAACCGCCCGCTGTCGGAGGTCGATCCGGAGATCGCCGAGGTGCTGGCTTTGGAGCTCGAGCGCCAGCAGCGGACGCTGGAGATGATCGCGTCCGAGAACTTCGTGCCGTTGGCGGTTTTGGAGTGCCAGGGATCGGTGCTCACCAACAAGTACGCCGAGGGCTATCCGGGCAAGCGCTACTACGGCGGCTGCGAGTACGTCGACGTCGCAGAGCGGCTCGCGATCAAGCGCGCGGTCGAGTTGTTCGGGGCCGAGCACGCGAATGTGCAGCCGCATTCGGGCGCGCAGGCCAACATCGCCGTCTATCACGCGCTGCTCGACCCCGGCGACACGGTGATGGGCCTCGAGCTTTCGCACGGCGGCCATCTCACCCACGGGATGCGGATCAACGTCTCGGGCCGGCTGTACGACATCGCCCCGTATCACGTCGATCGGGAAACCGGCCGGATCGACATGGACGAGGTCGAGCGGATCGCTCTGGAGCGCCAGCCTAGACTGATCCTGGCGGGGTGGTCGGCGTACCCGCGGTTCCTGGATTTCGAGCGGTTCCGCGCGATCGCCGACGAGGTCGGCGCGCACCTCGTGGTGGACATGGCACATTTCGCCGGCCTGGTCGCCGCCGGGCTTCACCCGAACCCGGTGCCCTATGCGGACGTCGTGACCACCACGATCCACAAGACGATCGGCGGCGGCCGGGGCGGGATGATCCTGTGCACCGACGAGCTGGCCAAGGTGATCGACTCCGCGGTGTTCCCCGGGCAGCAGGGCGGCCCGCTCGAGCACGTGATCGCCGGCAAGGCGGTGGCTTTGCGCATCGCGGCGAGCGAGGCGTTTCGGGAGCGGCAGGAGCGGACGGTCGCCGGCGCCCGCGCGGTCGCGGCCGAGCTGCTCGGCGCCGGCGGCGGCGTAAGCGTGCTGACCGGCGGGACCGACGTGCACCTGGTGTTGTGCGATCTGCGCGAGTCAGAGCTCGATGGAAAGCAGGCCGAAGATCGGCTCGCTTCCGTCGGGATCACCGTGAACCGGAACGCGGTCCCGTTCGATCCGCGGCCGCCGGCCGTCTCGAGCGGGCTGCGGATCGGCACGCCGGCGCTCGCGACGCGCGGCCTTCAGGAGGAGGACTTCGTCGAGGTCGGGTCGATCATCGCCGAGGCGCTCGGCCGCGAGGGGTTCGAGGACCGGCGGGCCGAGCTCACCGAACGGGCCGCGGCGATCGCCGACCGGTACCCGCTCTACGCGTCCCTCGGCGCGGCCGCGATCGCTTAAGGATTGGGGCCGCCTGCGGCGGCGTCCGTGGGCCCGGGCGGTCGGGCATCCGTGCCCGACCGGGTGGTCGCGTCCCGCCCGACGGGCAAGGACGCGGGGAATTCGGCTCAGGCACGTGCGCGAAACGTAGGGCGTCGAGCCGAATTCCCTCGGCGGAACGGCCCCAGGGACGCCGAGCGGAGCGAGGCCCATCATTCAAACGCGGCGACGGTCGCGAGGATCACGAACGTCGCGACCAGCGCGGTCCCCTCGAACACCGTCGCCTCGCCGTCGCCGGTGATCTGCCAGACGATCACCGCGGTCCCGATCAGCGCTCCGATGTACACCGGCGCGAGCGTGAACGTCAGCCGGGTAGCGGTGAGCAGCGACACCACCACGAGCAGCGGATACAGGAACGCGGCGATCTGCGACACGGAGTTCTTGACCACGGCGATCGCGAGCTCGGACCGGCCCTTGGCGGCGAGCACGATCCCGGCGACGTTCTCGACCGCGTTGCCGGCGATCGCCACGATCACCAGGCCCGCGAACGCCTGCGGGATGTGGAGCTTGGTGATCGTCGGCTCGAGCGCGTTGACGAACCAGTCCGACACGAACGCGGCCGAAACTCCCGCGAGCGACAGCAGGACGAGACTGGTGGCCATGCTGAGGCGCGGCGGCTCGGCCGCTTCCTCGGCGATTGATTCCGATCTCAGGTACTGAAGCAGCCAGGTGGCGTAGACGGCGAGGATCACGCACGACCCGATGATCGAGATCGTCTCGGTGTGCCGGCTGGCGGAGTCACTCGCCGAGTGGCTCAGCCCGATCAGGACGATGATGAACGACGCGACCAGCAGCAGCGTCGCGGTGTCATTCGGCAGCCTCGGGTTGAAGCGCATGATGCCGTCGGGCGAACGCACGGCGCCGGCGACGATCACCAGCCCAAGGACGAGCAGCGCGTTGACGAGGATCGAGCCGAGGATCGCGGTCTGGGCGATGACCGTGTGTCCCGCCTGGAGCGCGAAGATCACCACGAAGAACTCCGGCAGGTTGGCGAGCGACGCCTGCATGACGCCCGTGACCGCCGGACCCGCCCGGCGGCCCACCTGCTCGATCGAGATCGAGACGACCCAGGCGGTGCCGGCGAGGGCGAGCGTCGCGAACACGAACGCGACGATCCTGGAGACGCCGCTCGCGTAGCGGGTCACGCCGGCGAGGACGATCAGCAGCGCGACCACGACGAGGAGCGCGCGTTCGATGCGCGTGAGCCCGCTCAGTTGCTCGTCTGGGGTTCGAGCCGCGGCCGCCAGCTAGCCCACCCGCTCGAACTCCCCGGTCTCGACCTCGCGCTGGACCCGCTGGTCGATCTCGTGTTCGCTGGTGTCCGGCTCCGCGGTTCGGATCTCCCGGGTGCGCCGGCTCTTGAACTTGAGGATCTCGAGAACGTAGATCAGGTACACGCTGGCGGCGAGCGCCACCAGCACGATCGCCACCATCACCAGCATCCACCCGAGGTGATAGGTGCCGTGGTGGTTGGAGTACGGCACGAACCTCAGCGCCACCGCGACGCCGGCGAGCATCAGTGTCCAGCCATACAGGTAGGCGACCGTCCGGCGCTGGCTGAACCCCATCCGCGCCATCCGGTGGTGGAAGTGGTTGGCGTCCGCGTCCCACGGCTTGCGCCTGTACTTCAGCCGCTTCGCCACGACGAAGCCGGTGTCGAGGAACGGCACCGCGAGCACAAACAGCGGCACGATCAGGGCGACGACCGCGCCGGTCTTGACCGAGCCGACGACCGCGACCACCCCGAGCAGATAGCCGAGCAGGTTCGCGCCCGAGTCGCCCATGAATACCGAGGCCGGCGGGAAGTTGTGGAACAGAAAGCCGAGCGCGGCGCCGGCGGTCAGCGCCGCGAGCACGCCGGCGCCGGCGATGTGCAGGTCGAACGCGATGATCGCGAACGCGATCCCGTCGATCGTGCACAGCCCGGCGGCCAGCCCGTCGACGCCGTCGGAAAAGTTCACGACGTTCATCAGGCCGACGAGCCAGATCACGGTCAGGACGCCGCCCGTGTTCGGGAGCGCCAGCGTGCCGACGAACGGAAACGTGACGTCGGTCACGACCGCGCCGGCCTCCACGGCGATCACCGCGGCGGCGATCTGTCCGAGCAGCTTCCACTGCGGCCTGAGGGGATGGGCGTCGTCGATCGCGCCGACGAGCGTGATCAGACACGCGCCGCCGAGGATCGCGAGGGTGTGGACAGTGCCGGCAGACCCGGGGGCAGTGCCGACCGTGTGGCGGAGATTGATCGTGCTCGGGAGCCAGAATGCGGACGCGACCAGCACGCCGGCAAGAATCGCCAGCCCTCCGAGGGCGGGCGTGTCGCGCTCGGCGAGCCCGCGCTCGCTGGGCGTCACGACAGCGCCGACCCGCCGCGCCAGCCTGCCGGCGAACGGGGTCAGCACGGCGGCGATCGCCATCGCCACCAGGAATGCGAACAAGGCGTCCCAGTACCGCATGCCGTTCGGGAAGCATGGCAGGGGAGGAGGACTGGTGTCAGATGCCGCCCCGGAGCGCCTGTGCGATCCGGGCCGCGATGGCGATCGGCTCGTCCGTGAGCTGGCGGTCGGTGACCCGCATGACGCGGAGCCCGTTCGCGATCAGGACCTGGTCGCGTTTGCGGTTGTTCTCGAACGCGAGCCGGTGGCCGTGGGCGCCCCAGCCGTCAAATTCGACGATCAGGCCGTATGACGGCCAGTACATATCGGCCTTGTAGCCGTGGACTGGGACGTTCGTGAGCGGCTTGGGCAGCTGGGCGGCTTTGATCAGCCTCAGCAGTCGTCGCTCGCGCTCGGAGCGGGTTAGGCGTGGGTCTTTGATCAGCGCCCGGATGATCGGTGCGCCCCTCCGGTTCGGCTCGCGCTCGAGGAGGGTTGCGAGGGCGCGGTCGGTGACGATCTCGCGGTAGAGAGCCTCCTGGAAGGCCTGTTCGGTGTCGCGGGCGGACTCGGTGGCGGCGAGGTCGCAGATCGTGCGGGCGACTGTGGTGATCCGTAGAGCGCTCATCACGGTGACGTCGCTTTTTGCGAGCGTCCCGACCCGATGGAGCCTGATCCCGCGGTGGATGCCGGGGTTCCGGCCCGCCACCGTGACGTCTACGTGCCCGCTGATCTCTGGCAAAAGGCTGAAAAGGCAGGCGGCTGAGCGGTGGCTGACCACGGCGTCGGGTTCGCACGCGAGGGCCGCGGCCCTGGCCCGGGCCATCGGGGTCGGTGGCGCCGGCCCGAGCAGGTACACACCCCGGTGCTGCCGGCGCATGCGGCCCGAGCGCGTCCGGTGGGCGATCGCTCCCCGGGTCAGGCCGGCGGCGAGCAGCTGATCGTGCGTGATCACGTTGTCCTGCCTGCCCGCGACCCTCGCAATCGCCCGCTCAACGGCATGCATAGCTCGTCACCGGAGCGGCCGCCGACGGGCCTTGCCGAGTTGCGCGTGATTATCGTGCGCTACTCGGCAAGGTTCGCCCCGCGGCCCAGAATTGTCGTGTTGTGCAGGTGATTTCGCGCTCACGAGACCCAGTATCGCCGCCCCGGGGACCCTCGGAGCGAGATCGCACGTGATTTGGAACGGGGCCGTTTCAGAGCTGTGGCGGGGCGGAGCAGGCCGGCGACCACAGTGCGGGCGAGACCTCGACCGGAGTGCTATTCTGACGTTTACGTAAGAATCAGATTCCGAGAGCGTCCGGAGGAGCATGTCCGCAGTTCAAACCAGTCGCGCCCGCCGTATCGGCGTCCACTCGGGGCATGACTCGTACAAGTGGTGGGCGCTGTCGTGTACCAGCCTGGGGATGCTGCTGGCGACGATCAACTCGGGCACGCTGATCATCGCGCTGCCGGACCTCGAGCGGAGCCTCCACACGAGCCTGCTCGAGCTCGTGTGGGTGATCCTGGTCTACATGATCGCCTCGACGGTGCTCGTGCTGAGCGCGGGCCGGCTATCCGATCAGTTCGGACGCAAGAAGGCCTACATCGGCGGGTTCGTGCTGTTCGCGTTCGCGTCGCTGGGCGCCGGCTTCGCCGGTAGCGGCACGGAGCTGATCCTGTGGCGGATCCTCCAGGGCATCGGCGGCTCGTTCCTGTTCGCGAACGCCGCCGCGATCGTCACCGACGCCTTTCCGCGCGAGCAGCTCGGGCTGGCGATGGGCACGAACACGATGGTGGCCGCGATCGGGCTGGTGATCGGTCCGGTCCTCGGTGGCGCGCTGGTGCTGATCTCATGGCACTGGGTGTTCTGGTTCAACGTGCCGTTCGCACTCGGTGGGAGCGCATGGGCGTGGCTCATCCTGCATGAGGTCACCGGCCGCTCGGAAGACAGGAGCTTCGACGCGCTCGGAACGATCACGTTCCTGATCGGGCTGACCGGGCTCGTATACGGCATCTCCAAGGGCGGCATCTCCGGTTGGAGCGATTCGGCGGTGATCGGGAGCCTGATCGTCGCGGCGGTGTTCCTCCCCGGCTTCGTCCTGATCGAGAGCCGCGTCAAGTCGCCGATGCTAGACCTGTCGATCTTCAAGAACCGGCTGTTCTCGGCGGCGTCCGCCGCCGCGTTCACGAACGGGCTGGCGCGGTTCGCGCTGATGTTCGTGTTCGTCTTCTACTTCCAGGGCGTCCAGGGGAACTCGCCGATCCTCGCCGGGATCAAGCTCGCGCCGCTGGCGCTCGGGATGCTGATCGCCTCGCCGCTGGCCGGGATCTGGGCCGACCGGCGCGGCTCGCGCGGGATGGCCGTGCTCGGGATGCTCGTGCAGGCGGCCGGGCTCGCGCTGATGACGACCCTCGAGCGGGACACCACGTACCTGGCGAGCGGCATCTACATGTTCATCGTCGGCGTCGGCTCGGGGATGTTCAACTCCCCGAACACCGCCGCGATGATGGGGACAGTTCCGCCGCACCGCCGCGGCATCGCCGCCGGCGCCCGGGTGCTCGTCCAGAACACCGGCGCGGTCATCTCGATCGCGTTCGTGCTCGCGGTCGTCACCTCGTCCGTTCCGAAGAGCGTCCTGTTCGCCGTCTTCTCGGGCCTCGCCAACCACATCACGAACGCGCAGCTCGTACCGTTCATGTCGAACATGCACACCGCGCTGTGGTGCCTGTCCGGGATCTCGCTCCTCGGAGCCGCGATCTCCGCGGCCCGGCCATCGCACGCGAAGGCCGAGGAGGAGCTCGAGGCGCGCGCCCGGAGGCCGCACGCGGAGGTGGCGGCATGACCACCACCGCGAGCAAGCCGCTGCGGATCGGAGAGGTGGCCGAACTCACCGGCGTGACGCCCCGGACGATTCGGTACTACGAGGAGATCGGGCTGCTCCCCGGCGCGAACGATCGGGCGCAGGGGCAGCATCGGATCTACAGCGAGGCCGACGTCGAGCGCGTTCGCGAGATCATCCGGCTGCGCGATCTGCTCGGCCTGTCGCTCGATCAGCTCGCGGTGCTGCTCGACGCCGAGACCGCGCGGGCGGCACTGAGACGCGAGCTCGAGCACGCCGAGGATCCCGGCAAAATCCGCGGACTGCTCGAACAGGCGCTCGGACACATCGGCACGCAGCTCGAGCTGGTGCGAATGCGGCGCGAGGCGCTCGGGCAGCTCGAGGAGGAACTCGTGGCCAAGCGCCGCCGGATTCACAAGCGGCTGTCCGACCTCCCCGAGGGATGAGCGCGCCGAGCGCTCCAGCCCAAACGCAGGCGCCCGGACCCGCCCCGTCCTCAATCGAGGCACCAGCACCCGCCGCACCCCCAACCCGGGCGAGGGGCGCCGGCGTGGACCGCCGCGCGATGACCGTGCTGTCGCTCGGTCACATGTTCACGGACATCGCGCAGGGCTCCATCCCCGCGCTGCTGCCGTTCCTGATCGCCGACCGTCACATCGGCATCGCGGCCGCGTCGGCGCTCGTGCTCGCGGCCACGATCTCGTCTTCGGTGGTCCAGCCGGCGTTCGGGTACGTGTCCGACCGCGTTTCGCTGCCGTGGCTGATGCCGCTCGGGCCGGCGCTCGGCGGCCTCGGGGTCGCGCTCGTCGGCTTCGCCCCCAACTACGCGCTGACATTTGCCGCGGTGCTGCTGAGCGGGCTCGGCGTGGCCGCGTTCCATCCCGAGGGCTCCCGGTTCGCCAACTACGTCTCGGGCGCGCGCCGCGCGAGCGGGATGAGCCGGTTCAGCGTCGGCGGCAACATCGGCTTCGCGCTCGGCCCGGTGATGGTGACGCCGCTGCTGATCGCGTTCGGGCTGCACGGGACGGCGTTCGTGCTGATCCCGACGTGGCTCATGGCGGCTGTCCTGGTCCACGAGGTGCCGCGGCTGAAGACGTTCCGCCCCGACGTCGTCGGCGGACGCGTCCGGAGCGGCGAGCACAACGAGGCCTGGGGACCGTTCGCGATCCTCGCCAGCGTGATCGCGGTGCGCTCGTTCGTGTACTTCGGGATGGTCACGTTCATTCCGCTCTACTACGTGAACGTCCTGCACACGAGCAAGGCGCTCGGCAGCGTGGCGCTCAGCGCGATGCTGCTCGGCGGCGCTGTCGGGACGCTCACCGGCGGGCCGCTGGCCGATCGCTTCGGCCGGCGCACGGTGCTGGTCGGCTCGATGCTCGTGATCCCGCCGCTGGTCGTCGGCTTCCTTTTATCGGGGCCCGCCCACCCGATCGTCGCGATCGGGTTCGCGGCGCTCGCCGGCGCGGCGACGATCGCTACGTTCGCGGTGACGATCGTGATGGGCCAGGAGTACCTGCCGGGCCGGCTCGGCGTCTCGGCAGGCGTGACGATCGGGCTGTCGATCGGACTTGGTGGCGTCGGCGCGCCGCTGCTCGGGCTGCTGGCGCAGGAGCGCGGCCTGACCGCCGTGTTCGAGATCGTCGCGGTCCTGCCGCTGCTCGCACTCGCGCTAACGCTCGCGCTTCCGCGGCGCACCCCGCGGGAGACGAACGATGGCGCCCAGCGCCAAGCGCCCGCAGGATTTTCGCGAGCCGCGACGTAACCAACCGAAGCCGACGCGGTAACTCTCAGCGGGAGGCGTGTCTGCGGCGCGCCATCGCTTGGTGAGCGTTTTCTAACCCCGAGGACGGGGAAGGCGCGATCCGGCGTTTCTACTCGCATGAGCCTTTCGATACAAGCCTTCACCAAGCGCGTGCCCGCGTTCGCGGCGGTCGCGGCGGCGCTCGTCGGCCTCGTCAACATCGCCTCGACGCTGACGCCGAACATCCGCTGGCGCGGCCACCTGCTGCTCGAATTCGAGCCGGTCGAGGCGATCCGGCTGTTTCACGCGCTGTCCCTACCGGCCGGCGCCGCGCTGCTGCTCGTGGCCCCGTATCTGGCCAAGCGCCGCCGGCGGGCACTGCAAACCGCCGTCGCGCTGATGATCGTGCTCGGACTGTTCGACCTGCTCAAGGGCCTCGACTTCGAGGAGACGATCCTGACTTGGGGTGTCGCGGTCGTGCTGATCCTCAGCCGGGACGCCTTCACCGTCCGCCACGATCCGAACACGCTGCGCTCGGCGGTTTGGCGGGTGCCGGTCCTTGCTCTGATCGGACTCGCCATCGCCATGGTCGCGATCTGGACCGGGAGCCATGCATCGTTCGGCACCGTCGCGACCGAGACGTTCGACCTACTGCGCTACCAGCCGGGCCCGATCCACTTCCACCACCACATCCCGATCGGCATCCACATGCTCGAGCTCGGGACTCTGCTGGTGATCGCCTATGTCATCTTCCGGCCGCTCACGGTGCCGCACGCGCCGCCGAGTCCGGCGGCCCGCCAGGCCGCTTCCGATCTCGTGCGTGCCCACGGCGCCGACACGCTCGCGTTCTTCAAGCTGCGGGCCGACGGCCACTACATCTTCGACGAGGACCGGCGCGCGTTCGTGGCCTACGCGATCGAGAACGGAGTCCTCCTGCTCGCAGGCGACCCCGTCGGACCGCGTGACGCGCTCCCCGGCCTGCTCCGGCAGGTCCGCGAGTTCGCCGACGCCCGCGGCCTCAAGCTCGGCGCGCTCGGCGCCAGCGAGCAGCTGTGCCCGCTGTACGAGGAGCTCGGGCTGCGCGCGATCTACCTGGGCGACGAGGCGGTCGTCGAGCTGGACCGCTTCTCGCTCGAAGGCCGCCCGATCCGCAAGGTCCGCCAGTCCGTCAGCCGTCTCAGCAAGGCGGGATACGAGGCGGAGCTGCACGAGCTGCACACGCTTGACCAGAACACGATCCGGCAGGCCGAAGAGGTGGTCGAGCTGGGTCGCCGGGGCGCCCCCGAGCGCGGCTTCTCGATGGCGATGGAGTCGCTCCAGGGCGAGCACGATCACGAGACGCTCGTGGTGCTTGCGCGAGACGAAACGGGCGCGATCCGCGGCGTCCTGCACTTCGTGCCCTGCTACGGCCGCCCCGCCGTTTCGCTGTCGTTCATGCGGCGCGATCCGGCGACTCCCAACGGGATGACCGAGTTCCTCGTGGTCCGCGCGATCGAGCTGTTGCGCGAGCGCGGGCTGGAGGAGCTGTCGCTCAACTTCGCGGCGTTCGCGAAATGGATGCACAGCCCCGAGAAGCGGCTCGAGCGGCTGTTCGGCAAGCTGATCGCGCTCGGCAACCCGTTCTTCCAGATCGAGAGCCTCTACCGCTTCAACGCGAAGTTCTTCCCGCGGTGGGAGCCCCGGTTCCTCGTGTACGAGGGGACGTTCGGGCTGCCTCGCGCCGGGATCGCGGCGATGTGGGCCGAGGGGCAGCTGCCCAAGCCCCGGATGCGTCGCGCGGCGGCCGTCCGCTGACGTTTCAGAAGCCCGAACGTTGGTTGGCGGTGGCAATGCGGCGGCGCTAACGTACCGCTAACGTAGTACCCCACCGGATTACCCCAGGGTGGGTCCGTCAGCGTGCGCAGGCGAACAACGTTGGACGCGACGGTCCCGTTTGCGCGCCGCTACCCTTCCGGCCCTCTGAACTACTCATGCTCGGCCCCGACCGCCCCCATCTCGATTACCCCAAGGACCCGTATCACAGGTGTCACTGAGCGCTCCCGCAACCTCGGACGGCCACGCGGCGCTGCTGGCCTACCTCGACGTCGCGCTCCTCGTTGTTGCCGCGCCGATCATGTTGCTGATCGGCGTGCCGGCGGCTGGCTATCTGGTAGGCGCCGGCGCGTGGATCGCGCTGCGCGCGGTTGGCGTCGTCATCGACCGGGTTGTTCCCTCCCTGCGTGACCCGAGAAGCGAGATCACGTTGCGGCTGGCGTATTTGCTCGGCCGCCTGTTCCTGCTGGCGATCGCCGTGATCGTCGTCCGGAACGGCGCTGGGCGCGACGACGGGCTGACCGCGCTGCTCGTGGTCGTGTTCGCATTCACGACACAACTCCTGACCTCTTTCCTGACCCGGCCGAGGTCTCGACGATGAGCAAGACCCAACGAATCCTGCTGATCGGCTTCGGCGCCTACATCGGCATCTTCGTCCTGCTGGTCGCGATCTACGGCTTCACCCAGCACAAGAACAACGAGTTCCAGATCCAGAACGAGTTCAAGCTCGTCAACTGGGTGAGCCTCGGGGTGTTCAGCATCAACCGTGCGGTGCTCTACCTGTTCATCGCGACGCTGCTGACGATATTCACAATGGTGTGGATCGCCGGGCGGATGCAGGCGCGGCCGAACAAGATCCAGACTGCAGTCGAGGTGCTGTTCTCGCTCATGCGGGACAACGTCACCCGGGGGAACATGCCCGACTCGATGGCGGCTAGGTGGTTCCCCTTCATCGGCACGCTGTTCCTGTTCATCTGGTTCTGCAACCTGATCGGCTACCTGCCGCTGCCGACGAACAGCGAGGAAAAGTTCAACCTGTTCGGCGCACACATCCCGTCGTTCGCGCTGTATGCCGCGACCGCGAACATCTCGGTGCCGCTGGTGCTGGCACTCGTGGTGTTCATCGCCTTCATCTGGGTGGGAATCAAGCAGCAGGGGCCGGTCGGATACCTGAAGAGCCTGATTCCAGCAGGCGTTCACGGGGCGATGCTGATCTTGATTTTCCCGATCGAGGTGATCTCCACCCTGATGCGGCTGCTCTCGCTCACGATCCGGCTGTGGGCGAACATCTTCGCCGGGCACATCATCCTGCTGTTCTTGGCCGGCGGGCTCGCGGTGATCCTCGGGCTCCAAGCGCTCGGGTGGTTCGCGCTCCCGGCCGGGATCCTCATCTACCTGTTCGAGCTAGGCCTGGTGGCCACGCTACAAGCGTTCATCTTCGCGACCCTGGCCGCGATCTACATCGCCGGCGCCGCCACTCACCACTAACACGACAAGGAGCCCCTGATGTTTTCTTTGCACGTCATTCCAATCGCCGCCGCCTCCGGGATCACGGCCGGCTTCGGGATCGCGGTCGGTGGCGGTCTCGGCGCTGTTGGCGCCGGCGTGGGCATCGGCATCATCTTCGGCAAAGTGATCGAGGCGGTCACCCGGCAGCCCGAGATGCGCGACGAGATCACCAGCATCCAGTGGCTGGGATTCGCTCTGACCGAAGCGGTGTTCTTCTACGGCCTCGTCGCGGGCCTGCTGTCCTACGTACTCAAGTGATCGCGTCCGTCTCACATCTGCCCGTCGCCGCCTCCAGCGGCTCGTTCCTGATCACCCCGAACGTCGGGCTGATGATCTGGACCCTGCTGCTGTTCGGGATCTCGATGTACATCCTGTGGAAGCTCGCCTTCCCGCGAATCTCCGAGGCGCTCGACCGGCGCCAGCACGCGATCGAGGAATCGATCGATCATGCCGACCGCGTTCGCCACGAGGCCGACGAACTGCTCGTCGAGTACCGCGAGCGGCTCCGGGAGGCCCGGACTCAGGCCGAGGAGATCCTCGACCGGGCGCGCAAGACGGGCGAGGCGACCGAGCGCAGCGCTCACGAGCACGCCGAGCAGCGGCGCGAGCAGCTGATGGAGCAGACACGCCGCGAGATCGAGACCGAGACGCGCCGCGCGATCCAGGAGATCCGCCGCGAGGTCGCTGACCTGACCGTGATGGCCACCGAGAAGGTGACGCGCAAGGTCCTCGACGAAGACGACCAGCGGCGACTGGTGGAAGACGCTCTGAGTGAGCTCGACTTCAGCATGCTCGCCCCGGAGGATCACCACTAGCGTGGCACGGCCACGGGGGTAACGGGCAGTGGAAGAGATCGCCGAGGTTTACGCGCGGGCGCTGTTCGAGGTGGCCAAGGAGCATGGCCTCCTCGACGAGGTGCGCGACGACCTGACCGCGTTCGCGCAGGCGCTGAACGACAACCGCGACTTCTCGGTGTTCTTCTTCTCGCCGTACTTCTCGACCGAGGAGAAGAAGGATGGCCTGAAGCGGGCGGTGACCGGCGCCGAGCCGGTGTTCATGAACTTCCTCGAGGCGCTGATCGAGCGCCACCGCATGCCCGCGATCTTCCGCATCAGGGATCGCTACCAGGACATGTGGGAGGACGAACGCGATCTCCTTCCGGTGGAGGTGACGAGCGCGGTGGCGCTCGACGAGGCCACCGTCGGGAGCATCGGGGATCGGATCGGCGAACAGACCAAGCGCACGGTCGAGCTCTCCAGCAAGGTTGATCCTGACATTCTCGGCGGGATCGTGTTGCGGGTGGGCAACGTCATCCTCGACGCGTCGATCCGGAACCGGTTGGAACAACTTCGAAAGCAAGTCGCGCGGGCCTAGGTACGCTCGCCCGCCAAGGAGTCATGAATGCAGATCAAGCCTGACGAGATCACCTCAATCCTCAAGGATCGGATCGAAGGACTCGACACCTCCGGCGCCGACCTGACCGAGGTCGGAACGGTGCTGTCGGTGGCGGATGGCATCTGCCGGATCCACGGGCTCGAGAACTGCATGTCGTTCGAGATGCTCGAGCTCCCGCATGACGTCAC
This sequence comes from uncultured Solirubrobacterales bacterium, assembly GCA_963796575.1. Taxonomy (GTDB): domain Bacteria; phylum Actinomycetota; class Thermoleophilia; order Solirubrobacterales; family Solirubrobacteraceae; genus Palsa-465. The sequence continues at coordinate 58,873 of CAWCMG010000031.1, forward strand.
CGCGCTGGCTCTGAACCTCGAGTCCGACAACGTCGGTGCGGTGCTGTTCGGCGAGTGGGAGAAGATCGTCGAGGGGGACACGGTCAAGCGCACCAAGCACCTGCTCGACATTCCCGTCGGCGAGGAGCTGCTCGGACGGATCGTCGACCCGCTCGGCAACCCGCTCGACGGCAAGGGCGAGATCAGCACCAAGGAGACGCGCCCGTCGGAGTTCAAGGCCCCGGGCGTGGTCCAGCGCCAGCCCGTGAAGGAGCCGATGCTCACGGGGCTCAAAGCGGTCGACTCGATGATCCCGATCGGCCGCGGCCAGCGCGAGCTGATCATCGGCGATCGCCAGACCGGCAAGACCGCGATCGCTATCGACGCGATCATCAACAACCGAGATCGCGATCTGCTGTGTGTGTACGTGGCCATCGGGCAGCGCAAGGCCACGGTCGTGGCGCTGGCGAAGACTCTCGAGGACGCCGGCGCGCTCGGCAACACGATCATCGTGATGGCCGCCGCCGACGAGGCGGCGCCGATCAAGTTCCTGGCCCCCTACGCCGGCTGCGCGATGGGCGAGCACTTCCTCTACAACGGCAAGGCGGCGCTGGTCGTCTACGACGACCTGACCAAGCACGCCACCGCCTACCGCCAGATGTCGCTGCTGCTGCGCCGGCCGCCGGGACGCGAGGCGTATCCGGGCGACGTCTTCTATCTCCACTCGCGGCTGCTCGAGCGTGCGGTCAAGCTGAACGACGATCTCGGCGCCGGCTCGCTCACCGCGCTGCCGGTGATCGAGACCCAGGCCGGCGACGTGTCGGCCTATGTCCCGACGAACGTGATCTCGATCACCGACGGTCAGATCTATCTCGAGCCGGGCCTGTTCAACTCGGGCGTTCGGCCGGCGATCAACGTCGGGATCTCGGTCTCGCGGGTCGGCGGGAACGCCCAGATCAACCCGATGCGCAAGGTCGCGGGTCGGCTGAAGCTCGAGCTCTCGCAGTACCGGGAGCTCGAGGCGTTCTCGCAGTTCGGCTCCGAGCTCGACCCGGCCACACAGCGGACGCTTGCTCGCGGCGAGCGGCTGGTGAAGACGCTCAACCAGCCCGAGCGCCACCCGATGGCTGTCGAGGACCAGGTGGTCCAGGTGTACGCGGCCACCAACGGCTACCTCGACCGGATCGTGGTGGAAAAGGTCGACCGGTTCCTCGCCGAGCTCACCGAATCGGTCCGGGCCAACCAGGCCGAGCTGCTGGAGAAGATCGCCGGCGGAGACTGGAGCGACGAGACCCAGGACGCCGTCGAATCTGTGGTCTCGAAGTTCGCCGAGGACTTCGGTTTCGACCTCGACGAGGAGGGGCACCCGATCGACGAGGGCGCTCCCGAGCCATCGCGGGGTGAGCGGCGCGAGCAGCCGAGCGACGAGGAGGATCAGGCCCAGGCGGCGTGAGCCGCTGAGCCCGAGGTTTGACCGATGGCGAAATCGCAGCGTGACGTTCGGAACCGCATCAGCGCGGTCAAGAACATCGAGAAGATCGCTCGGGCGCTCGAGCTGGTCGCCGCGGCTCGGCTACGACGCGCCGAGCAGCGGATCGAGGCGCTCCGTCCGTACGCGAACGCGATTCGCCGGATGACCCGTCAGGCGGCTGAGGCAGCGGGCCGCGTGCCGAGCCTTCCGATTCTCGAGGAGCACGAAAGCGTGTCCAGGGTCGGCCTGCTGCTGATCGCGGGCGACCGGGGCCTCGCCGGCGCGTTCAACTCGAATATCGTCCGGGCGGGGGTCGCGGCCGGCCGCGAGCACGACGCCGCCGGCCACACCTCGGTGTACTTCGCCTCCGGACGTCGCCCCGCGACGTCGCTGACGTTCCGCGGGTTGGAGCCGGCCGAGAGCTTCACGGGGTTCACGGACCGCCCCTCGTTCGCGGACGCCCGCCGCATCGCGGACCGGCTGATGGCCGTCTACGTCGATAACGAGGTCGATCAGGTCGAGATCTTCTATAACGGCTACTACTCGCCTGTGTCGCAGGTGGTCCGTCGCGAAACGCTGTTACCGCTCCAGCAGGCCACGTTGCTCGACGACGAGGAAGACGACGGGGACGAGAGCTCCTCGCAGGGCGAGTCCGAGCCACGAGCGTTGGTCGAGTACGAGCCCGATCCAGAGGAGATCCTCAAGCGCCTTGTGCCGGATTACGTCGAGATCTCGATCTACCGGGCACTGCTCGAGTCGACCGCATCCGAGCACGGCGCGCGGATGACCGCGATGCACAACGCATCGGACAACGCCGGCGACCTGATCAAGAACCTGACGCTTGAGATGAACCGAGCGCGTCAGGCCGAGATCACGCAGGAGATCTTGGAAGTCGTGGCGGGAGCAGAAGGGCTGTCCGGGTAGACCTACACTGGAGAAGCTATGTCAGTAGCAGAAGAACAGCGCAGGGGAGCCTCAAAGGGCGAGCCCGACAAGAGAAACACCGGGCGCATCGAGGAAGTTCAGGGCGTGGTGATCGAGGCCGTGTTCCCCGAGAAGCTGCCGGAGATCAACCACGCGATCCTCGTGCGTCGTCCCGACGTCGCGCGCGAAGAGGAGGCGCTTGACGTCGCCGCCGAAGAGGACCCGTGGCTCGTGTGCGAGGTGCAGCAGCATCTCGGCGACGACCGCGTGCGCGCGGTGGCGATGGACACGACCGACGGACTGGCGCGCGGGGTCGAGGTGATCGACAGCGGGGCGCCAATCACCGTGCCCGTCGGGGACATCACGCTCGGGCGGATCTTCAACCTGCTCGGCGACCCGATCGATCTCGGGGCGCCGCTGCCCGCCGACGTCAAGCGCTGGCCGATCCACCGCGAGGCGCCGACGGTCGAGGCGCTGACGCCGACGACCGAGATGTTCGAGACCGGCATCAAAGTGATCGACTTGCTGGCCCCGTACGCCAAGGGCGGCAAGGTCGGCCTGTTCGGCGGCGCCGGCGTGGGCAAGACCGTGATCATCCAGGAGCTGATCCGCAACCTCGCGGAGGAGCACAAGGGGCTGTCGGCCTTCTGCGGCGTCGGCGAGCGCTCGCGCGAGGGCAACGACCTCTGGCTCGAGATGAAGGAATCCGGCGTGATCGAGAAGACCATGCTCGTGTTCGGGCAGATGAACGAGCCGCCCGGCGCGCGCATGCGAGTCGCGCTGTCCGGGCTGACGATGGCCGAGTACTTCCGCGACGAAGAGGGCCAGGACGTGCTCCTGTTCATCGACAACATCTTCCGGTTCGTCCAGGCCGGATCGGAGGTGTCCGCACTGCTCGGCCGCATGCCCTCGCAGGTGGGCTACCAGCCCACGCTCGAGTCCGAGATGGGCGAGCTGCAGGAGCGGATCACCTCGACCAAGAAGGGGTCGGTCACCTCGATTCAGGCGATCTATGTCCCCGCGGACGACCTCACAGACCCGGCGCCGGCGTCGGTATTCGCGCACCTCAACGCCACGACCACGCTGTCGCGCTCGATCGCCGAGAAGGGGATCTACCCCGCTGTCGATCCGCTCGACTCGACGTCGACGATCCTCAAGGAGGAGATCCTCGGCGAAGAGCACTTCCGGGTTGCAAACCAGGTCAAGGAGGTGCTCCAGCGCTATCGCGAGCTGCAGGACATCATCGCGATCCTCGGAATCGACGAGCTCTCGGACGAGGACAGGCTGACCGTCAACCGGGCGCGGAAGATCGAGCGGTTCCTGTCGCAGCCGTTCCACGTCGCCGAGCAGTTCACCGGCACGCCGGGCGTCTACGTACCGATCGCCGAGTCGATCCGCGGGTTCAGGGAGATCCTCGAGGGCAAGCACGACGATCTTCCCGAGCGTGCCTTCTTCCTGAAGGGAACGATCGACGACGTCGTGCGCGACGCCGCGCAAGACGATGAGCAGGCCGGCCGCGAAAAACGCGCCCCCGAGGGATCCGACGCCTCTGAGGGCTCTGAGGGCTCTGAGGGCTCCGAGCGCGAGGGCGACGCGAACCGCGACGAGGACGAGGGGTAGCGCCCGGTGGCGCACACGAAGTTCCGCGCCGAGGTCCTGACGCCCGAGGGCGAGGTGTTCAACGACGAGGTCGAGTTGGTCTCGACCAAGACCGCGGTCGGGTCGATCGGCATCCTCGCCCACCACGAGCCGGTGCTGGCGATGCTCGATCCAACCGAGCTTCGCCTGTACAAGACCGAGTCGGAGGTCGTCCGGTTCGCGCAGGCCGAGGGCTACATCCAGATGGCGGGCAACCACGTTCTGATCCTCGTGGAGGAGGCGATGGCGCCCGGTGACCTCGACGCCGGCAAGCTGCGCGAGCGCCTCGAGCAGGCCGAGCGCGAGCTCGAGTCCGCCGGGGAAGACACCGAAAAACGGCGTCTCGCCGAGCGGGATAAGACTCGCCTTGAGCAGTTCCTGAAGATTGCGGCGGCATAAGCCTCCGGGGGCCAGGTTCGTCCTGGCGTCGTGTCTGCGCTTATCCTCCTAGGCCATGCTGGACGAGCTGACACTCGCCGAGCGGCTGATCTCGTACGACACCTCCCGGCCCGAGGAGATCGTGGCCGCGGCAGGATTCGTGAAGGGATGGCTCGAATCCCGCGACATCGAGGTGCGTCACCACGATCACAACGGGCTGCCCGTGCTGGTGGCGGAAGTCGGGCCCTCCGGTGAGGGCCAGGATTGTCCCTGCGTGGTGTTCCACGGCCATCTCGACGTTGTGCCCGGCCGGTCCGAGCAGTTCGAGCCGCGCATCGAGGGAGACCGGCTGGTCGGCCGCGGCGCCTACGACATGAAGGGCGGCCTGGCGGCGATGATGTGCGCGCTCAAGGACATCGAGGCCCAGGGACGGATTCGAGTCAGGCTGGTGTGCGTCCCGGACGAGGAGTCCGAGGAGATCGAGGACCGGTCGACCGACGCCTTCGTGGCCCGCGGGCTCGGCGGCGACTTCGCGATCACCGGCGAGCCGACCAACCTGCACATCGGTGTGGAGGCCAAGGGCGTGCTCGCGATGGTGATCGAGGTCCACGGCCGCGCCGCGCACAGCTCGACGCCGTGGCTCGGCGACAACGCAGTGCTCAAGGCGATCGACGTGTTCCGCGCGATCGAATCGCTCCCGTTCTCGCGCGAGTCCTCGGAGGTGTTCGACCGGCCGTCGATAAACCTCGGGCGGATCGAGGGCGGGGACGCGATCAACAAGGTGCCCGACGAGTGCCGGATGTCAGTCGACATCCGCTTCCTACCCGGGCAGGATCCGCAGGCGATCCTCGAGCAGATCGCTCGGATCCCGTCGATCGACGTGACCAGGACCTTCATCTTCCCACCGGTGAGCGTCGCCCGCGGCAACCCCTACGTCCAGGCGCTGCGCGACGCGGTCACGCGGTCGATCCCCGACAAGGAGGTTCTGAGCGTGGGACGCGACGGGGCGTCGGACGCGGTCGCGTTCATGGCGGCGGGCATTCCCGCGGTCGAGTTCGGCCCGGACGGCGCGGGGCACCACGGGCCCGACGAATGGGTGTCGGTGTCCTCGATGGCGCGATATCGCCGCTCGCTCGTCGGCTTCATACGGACGTTGCCGATGTGGCTCGAGCGGACGGCGTCCGACGAGGCCCGCGATGCGATCGTTCTGGATGGGGTCGGACGGGACCGTAAGTCCGACAAGGATGACTCGCGGACCGGCCTGAAAGCGATCGACGGCGGGCTCATTTGAGACGGCTGATTCCGAAGTCGCGGACGGGAACGTTCGTGCGGTTCGTCGTCGCCGGCGTGCTCGTGATCGCGTTCGCCGCGAGCGCGACCGCGGTCGCCGGGTTGCTGCAGGTCCGGCAGATCACGGATGAGCTGAACGTGACCCCCGCGTTCAAGGCGGCGCCGTCGGTGACTGTTCCCGACCCGGGCAGCCCCCAGACGATCCTGCTCGTCGGCTCAGACCATCGCGCCGGGACGCCGTTCCGAGACGTCAACACCGACACGATGATGCTCGTCCGCCTCAATCCGAGCTCTTCGACGATCAACCTCCTGTCGGTTCCGCGCGACCTGAAGGTCGAGATTCCCGAGGGCGGCGCGCTCGTGACCGGCAAGCTCAACGCCGCGTACTTCTTCGGCGGCCCCAACCTGCTCATCAAGATCCTCCAGCAGCAGGTGTTCCCGGGCCTGAAGGTCAACCACGTCGTCGACGTCGGGTTCGGCGGCTTCGAGCAGATGATCAACGCGATCGGGTGCGTCTACACCGACGTGGATCACCGCTACTACAACAACACCGCGCTGACCGACTACTCGAGCATCGACCTGCAGCCCGGCTACCAGAAGCTGTGCGGCTCGGACGCGCTGTCGTTCGTGCGCTTCCGCCATACCGACAGCGACATCGTTCGGAACGCGCGTCAGCAGGACTTCATCCGCTGGGCCAAGAGCCAGTTCAGCCAGGACCAGATCATCACCGAGCGGGACACGCTGCTGAAGATCTTCGGGAAGAACGCGACGACCGACCACAACCTGCACACGACCGACGGGCTGATCAACCTGTTCGACCTGGTCGCGTTCTCGGCTGGGAACACGATCAAGCAGATCCCCTTCCCGGCGTTGCTGCTTCCGTGCGCGCCGGTCGCCACGAACGCGACCAGCGCCGCTCAGCAGACGCCCTGCTACGTGGGGGCGACGAGCTCGCAAGCTGAGCAGTCCGCCTTCCATGCGTTCATGACGCCGACCACCGGCTCGCCGCTGCCGGCGAGCACGCCGGCTCATGTCGCAGGGGGTGGCGGGAACGGGTCGCACAGCGGCGGGGGAGGCCCCGTCCCGGGCCTCACGGCCGACGTCACCGACGGCCAGGCTCAGGCGAAGGCGCTCGGGCCGATCGGGATCCCGATCTACTACCCGAAGCAGCTCGTGTCGGGCTCGCAGTACTGCTCGAGCCAGACCAGCTTGTGCCCGGTTGAGACCGCGAGCCCGGGTTCCTATCCCCGTGCCTACCTGCTCCACGACCAGCAGGGCATCGCCCACTACTCGTACCGGATGACCCTGGAGATCAATCCAATCCTCGGTGAGTACTACGGGGTACAGGGCACGACCTGGCTGAACCCGCCGATCCTGAACAAGCCCACGCAGACGAAGACCGTCAACGGCAAGCAGCTGCTGCTGTACGCGGACGGCGGCAAGCTGAGCCTCGTCGCGTGGCGCACGGCGAATGCCGTGTACTGGATTTCGAACACGCTGACCGAGAACATCCCGAACCGCCAGCTGGTGGCGATCGCCGCCTCGCTGACCCGGGGCGGCGGCAGGTAGATTCGGATGGTCGGCGGCGCCTGACGGCGGCGCCTCAGTCGCTACCCTCCGCACCGATGTTCTCAGCGCGCGAACCGATCGCGGTGATCGGGACAGGGTACGTCGGGCTGGTTACCGCTGCCGGGTTCGCAGAGCTCGGCAGCGAGGTCTGGTGCGTCGACATCGATGCGGCCAAGATTGCTCGCCTGGAGCGTGGCGAGATCCCCATCTACGAGCCCGGCCTCGCCGAGTCGGTGGCGGCCAACCGCGAACGCCTGCATTTCTCGACCGAGCTCGCCCCCGCGCTCGAGCACGCCCGCCTATTGTTCGTCGCGGTGGGCACGCCGCCGACGTACTCCGGAGACGCCGATCTGTCCGCCGTCAACGCCGTGGTCGATGCGATGCCACGCTCGGACGATCACGCGCTGGTGATGAAGTCGACCGTGCCTGTCGGCACCGGCGCCGCGATCAGGCGGAGCCTCGGCGAGCGCGGCAAGGAAGGATTCGCTTACGTGTCGTGCCCGGAGTTCCTCAAGGAGGGGTCCGCGCTCGACGACTTCCGGCATCCCGATCGGATCGTGGTGGGCGACGATGGCGACTGGGCAGGGGACGCCGTGACCCAGCTCTACTCGCCGCTCGAGGCGCCGCTGGTCCGCACCGACATCGCCAGCGCCGAGATGATCAAGCTAGCCGCAAACGCCTTCCTCGCCACCAAGATCTCGTTCATCAACGAGATCGCGAACGTGTGCGAGGAAACCGGCGCCGACGTACTCGAGGTGGCGCGCGGCATGGGCCTCGACCAGCGGATCGGGACGCACTTCCTGAAGCCGGGGATCGGGTTCGGCGGCTCGTGCTTTCCGAAAGACGTGTCCGCGCTGAAGCAGCTCGCCGGCAACTCTGGGTATCACTTCCAGCTCCTCACCGCTGTGATCGAGGTCAACGAGCTGCAGAAGCGGCGCGTGATCGGCAAGCTCCAGAAGCATCTCGGATCACTGGTGGGCAAGAGCGTGACGCTGCTCGGGCTCGCCTTCAAGGCGAACACGGACGACATGCGCGAGGCCTCATCGCTCGTCCTGGCGGCGCGTCTGCAGGCCGACGGCGCCACCGTCACGGCGTACGACCCCGTGGCCGAGACCGAGGCCCGCAAGCTTATGGTCGGGATTCAGTTCGCGGACTCCGCGCTCGACGCCCTCGCGGGCTCCGACGCCTGCGTGATCGTGACCGAGTGGCCCGAGTTCTCCGAGCTCGACTGGGCGACGGCCGCCAAGCGGGTGCGCGGCAGGCTCGTCATCGACGGGCGCAACTTCGTCGATCCCGAGGCGGTCAGGGCCGCGGGATTTGTCTACGAAGGCATCGGCCGTTGAACGGCGGCGGGTCGGGAAGCTGACGTGCAAGCGCTGATCCTCGCCGGCGGCGAGGGAACCCGCCTGCGACCGCTGACCTCGACGATCCCCAAGCCGGTCGTGCCGCTCGTGGGGCGTCCGTTCATCTCCTACATGCTCGAGTGGCTTCGCGGGCACGGCGTCGAGGACGTGATCCTGGGCTGCGGGTTCATGGCCGACCGCGTCCGGGACGTGCTCGGCGACGGCTCCAGCCTCGGGATCCGGCTGCGCTACCTCGAGGAGCCGCGGCCGCTCGGCACGGGCGGGGCGCTCAAGTTCGCCGAGGATTTGCTCGACGAGCGCTTTTTCATGCTCAACGGCGATGTGCTCGCCGACCTCGACCTCACGGCGCAACTACGAGCGCACGAACGTGCCGGGGCCCGCGCCACGTTGGCGCTCATGCCGATCGAGGACCCGTCCGCGTATGGGCTCGTCCGGTTGGATGCCGACGACGCCGTCCGCGAGTTCATCGAGAAGCCCGGGGCAGCCGAAGAGCTGGATACCAATCTGATCAATGCCGGCGCCTACATCCTCGAGCGCGACGTGCTCGACGGCATGCCCCCCGCGGGGACGAACGTCTCGATCGAGCGTGACGTGTTCCCAACGCTCGTGGGCCGGGGCCTGTTCGGATATGAGGCAACCGGCTACTGGCTCGACATCGGCACACCGGATCGCTATCTCCAGGGGACGTACGACATCCTCGAGGGCAAGGTGACGACGGAGGTCGGCCGGGAGCTGGGCGACCGCGGGCTCATGCTCGTCGACGGCGCCGACCTGGAAGGCCGCATCGTCGCGCCTGTGGTGATCGGGGCGGGCTCCTCGGTCGCCGTGCGTGCCCTGGTGGGCGACCGCAGCGTGCTCGGCAATGACGTGCGCGTGCTCGAGGGCGCTCGCGTCGAGAGCTCGGTCCTGCTCGATGGGGTGAGCGTCGGTCAGGGAACGACGATCAACTCTTCGATTGTCGGCCCGTACGTGTCGATCGGCGATCACTGCCACATCGGCGGCGGCGTCGTGCTCGGCGCCGGAGTCAGGATCGGGTCGGGGAACACGCTTGCGGCCGGCGCGCGTATCTTCCCGGGCGTGGAGTTGCCCGACGGAGCCATCAGGTTTTGAGCGCGACCGCGGACCTCGCTCGCGAGACGATCGAATCGATCGACGTGTCGCGGCAAATCGACGACATCCTGACGATGCCCGATCAACTGCGCGACGCGCTGTGGCGGGTGGAGTCGGCGAACCTCGAGCCCGAAGACGCCCCGGGCGGGCTGATCGTGGCCGGGATGGGCGGCTCGGCGATCGGCGGCACCCTGGCCAGAGCGGCGCTCGGGGACCGCGCGTCGCGGTCGATCGTGATCGCTCGGGGCTACGCGCTCCCGGCGTGGACCACGCCGGACACCGCGGTCCTGTGCGCGAGCTACTCAGGCAACACCGAGGAGACGCTGGCCGTATATGACGCCGCGGGAGCGCTGGGCGCTCGGCGGATCGTCGCGACCACCGGCGGCAAGCTCGCCGAGGCCGCGCGCGCCGAGGACGTGCCGGTGATTCCGCTTCCCGGGGGCTTTCAGCCCCGCGCGGCGGTCGCGTACTCGCTGGTGGTAGCGCTCGAGGTCGCCTGGCTGTGCGGCGCCGGCGAGCGTCTGCACGCCGAGATCGACGTCGCCGCCGCCCACCTCGAGCAGATCGTGTCGTTGTGGGGGCCGGACGCACCCGACGACTCGCTCGCCAAGCAGCTGGCCCGAGGCCTTCACGGCACGATTCCGCAGATCGCCGGCTCGGGGCTCACGTCGCCGATCGCGTACCGGTGGAAGACCCAAATCAACGAGAACGCCAAGATCCCGTGCTTCTCGCACGAGCTTCCCGAGCTCGACCACAACGAGATCGTCGGATGGCAGGGCGCGGCTCAGCTCGGACGGTTCAGCGCCGTGTTCCTCGACGACTCGGATCTGCACCCGCGCATCCGGCAGCGGATCGAGTTGACGCGCGGCCTGATCGAAGCCGAGGCCGCCGGCACGTATCGAGTCGAAAGCATCGGCCAGAACCGAACCGAGCGCCTGATCTCGCTCGTCCTGCTGGGCGACTTGGTGTCGCTCTACCTCGCCGTCCTGCGCGAGGTCGACCCGTCGCCGGTCCCCGCGATCGAGCGGCTGAAGAGCGCACTCGCCCGCGGCTGAGAAGCGCACCCGCTCACGGCTGAGGAGGCGTCGGACGCCAACTTGGACACCGTTCGGGCTCCCTCACCACCGTGTGAGGGGCCCGAACGGCGCCCAACCCCCAAGTCCCTGCTGCCCCAGCCCACTACCTCAAAGCAATGCCGCGCTGCTCGTACAGTCGCCGGTCGGCGACATCGAGCAGTTCCTCGAGGGTTGCGCCGTCGTCCGGGAATGAGGCCATCCCGATCGTCAGCTCCCACGGGACCGAAATCTCCGTTGCGGCGCGAGCCTCCGCGACGTGCGCCTGGATGCGGCGTACAACCGGCCCTGCGCTCTCGGCGGTCTGCTCGCCAAGCAGAAGGGCGAACTCGTCTCCGCCGATGCGGCCGACCACGTCGTCAGCGCGGGCCGATTCCTTCATCAGGCCGGCGACGGTCTTGATCAGCTCGTCCCCCATCAGATGGCCCTCGGTGTCGTTGACCGTCTTGAGCCCGCGCACGTCCACGTAGGCGAGTACGAACGGACGGTCGTAGCGGCTGGCACGAGCGAGCTCGCGCTCGGCGGCCTCGGTGAAACCGCGACGGTTGAGGATGCCGGTGAGTGCGTCGGTCAGGGCTGCGGCGGAGATGGCCGCAAATTCCTTCTCGCGGCGGCGGGCTCGGCGGCTGGACCGGAACGCGATGCCGGCGAAGGCGAGCATCAGGGCGAACGCGGCGCCGAGCGCGATCCAAACCAGGGTCGGGATGAACTTCACGAAGTGGATGACCTCGTTCGCGCCGGTGCTCAAGGGTTGGAAGGCTGAGCCACCCGAGGACGGATGCTTGGCGGTCCGGTGCGCCGAAGTGCGCTTGGTGGCGGCCGTAGCGCCCGTGGCGGCAGTGCCGGTAGTTCCGGCAGCGGCCGTGCCCGCGGGGCCGGTGCCGGTGGCGCCGCCGGCGGCGGTGGTGCCGGTGCCGCCGGCCGCGGTCGGCAGCGTGGCCGCGGAGTGGTGCGAGCCGCTGCTCTGGGTCAGTTTGTCGATCGCGGAGCGGGAGGAGCTGATGATGTTCTCAAGCCCTGGGACGAGCGAGAGGCTCGGTGGCGTCGGCGCTGGGCTCGAGACGGGGGGAGTCGGGGTCGACGCCGGCGGCGAGGCCGAGATCGGGCTGATCGTCCCCGTTGAGGAGTCGTTCACCGACGCGGTCGGGACCGCGGCCAGCAGGGGCGTGGTGACCGAGCCGATGCTCAGGCTGCTCGAGTTCGACGACGATGTGCTCGAGGGCAGTGAGGCCGGGACGACTCCGCTGCTTCCGGTCAGGCCGTCGCAGCGGCCGTGGCATGAGGAAGTCGTAGATCCGGAGCCGGTGGTAGCGGCCTGCCGGCCGTGGCCGATGGGCAAGCTGCCGGCATCCGGGGTGCCAGTGGTCGTCGTGCCGGTCGTGGTCGTGCCGGTCGTGGTCGCGCCGGTGGTCGTGCCGGTCGTGGTCGTGCCCTTCGTCGTCGTGCCTGTGGTCGTCGTGCCGGTGGTCGTCGTGCCCGTGGTGGCCGGGGTGGTCGTGCCGGTGGTCGTGGTGCCGGTCGTGGTGGTGCCGGTGGTCGTCGTGCCGGTGGTCGTCGTGCCGGTGGTCGTCGTGCCGGTCGTGGTGGTGGTCGGGGCGGTCGCCGCGCTCTCGCTGGCGCTCTCAGACCCGGGGTCCGGCGAAGTCGTGGTGTCGGTCGGGCCCGTGGTCGTGCCCGTCGTGGTGGTCGCGGGCGCGGTGGTCGTCGCGGGCGTCGTGGTCGCTACGGGCGTCGTCGCCGCTGGGGGCACGGCGGCCGTCGTGTCCTCGATATGAGCCTTCGCCTCGGGCGTGATCGCGAGGACGAGCTGCTCGGGCGAGCGGTGAGCCAGCGCGAGTCCGGCGAGCTTGCGCTCGAGCCGGGCCTCGCGGACATGGCGGAAGTAGGTGCCGTTGCCGGCGGTCGCGCCACCGACTCCGAAGACCGCACACCCGAATCCCACGGCGAGTGCGATCGCGCAGACAGCCTTGCTGCGGTAAATCATCGGCGTCCTCTTTCGGGACCGCTCCATGCCCGGCCTCCGGCTTCCTAGTTCGAGGTTGGTCTGCATGCTAGGCGGCACTTCACTTCTCAGGGCCTATTTCGACAAATGTCCGAGACAACTTGAGCCCCCATCGAAGAATCTTCCCGGCAGCGGTCAGAACCTTGACACTGTTGTGGTAAGGTTGTGAGTCGATGGAAGGTTTGACCATCAACGAGGCGGCACGGACGACGGGGTGGTCGCCGCGAATGCTCCGATACGTCGAGCAGACGGGTCTGGTTTCCCCCGCCCGGTCGGCGTCCGGGTACCGTCTCTACGGGCCGGCTCAGCTCCAACGGCTGCGTACGCTCAAGGAGCTGCTCGCCCGCTTCGACGTGGGCCTTTCCGACGTCGCGTTCGCGGCGCGGATGGCCGAGAGCCCTGAACTCCGCGAGTCCGTGCAGATGTGGCTGGAGGCCGAGGCGCGCCGGCCCGACGACGTCGGGGCCGAGGACTGGCTCCGATTCGAGCAAGAGAAGCACCAGAAGCTGCTGGTGGTCGCCTGACGGCGATTGCCTGACGACCCCGACCGTGGAGGAAAGATGAGCACGACCGCTGCCAAGGCGGACTTCAAGGTGGCTGACCTTGGGTTGGCCGAGTTCGGGCGGAACGAGATCCGCCTGGCCGAGCATGAGATGCCTGGGCTGATGGCGGTTCGGCGCGAATATTCCGAGGCGCAGCCGCTCGCGGGCGCCCGGATCACGGGGTCGCTCCACATGACGATCCAGACCGCGGTCCTGATCGAGACGCTGGTGGCGCTCGGGGCCGAGGTTCGCTGGGCCTCGTGCAACATCTTCTCGACCCAGGACCATGCCGCCGCCGGGGTCGTGGTCGGACCGGACGGGACGGCGGAGGAGCCCCGCGGCGTGCCCGTGTACGCGTGGAAGGGCGAGACGCTCGAGGAATACTGGTGGTGCACCCAGCAGGCGCTCTCGTGGCCCGACGGGCAGGGCCCGAACATGATCCTCGACGACGGCGGTGACGCGACGTTGCTCGTCCACAAGGGTGTCGAGTTCGAGCGCGCGGGCGCCGTGCCCGATCCTTCGACGGCGGACTCCGAGGAGTTCGCGATCGTGCTCGCGCTGCTCCAGCGCTCGCTCGAAGAGGATCCGCAGCAGTTCACGAAGGTCGCCGCGGAGATCAGGGGCGTCACCGAAGAGACCACGACCGGCGTGCATCGCCTCTACCAGTTCGCCGAGCGGGGACAGTTGCTGTTCCCCGCGATCAACGTCAACGACGCCGTCACCAAGAGCAAGTTCGACAATAAGTACGGCTGCCGTCACTCGCTGATCGACGGGATCAATCGCGCCACGGACGTGATGATCGGCGGCAAGCTCGCGGTCATTTGCGGCTACGGCGACGTCGGCAAGGGCTGCGCGGAATCGCTGCGAGGCCAGCGAGCGCGCGTGGTGGTCACCGAGATCGACCCCATCTGCGCGCTGCAGGCGGCGATGGACGGCTACCAGGTGCTCACGCTCGAGGACGTTGTCGGGACCGCGGACATCTTCATCACGGCGACGGGAAATCGCGACGTGATCACGGCCGAGCACATGGCGCGAATGAAGCATCAAGCGATCGTCGGAAATATCGGCCACTTCGACAACGAGATCGACATGGCCGGGCTGTCGAGGATTCCGGGCATCAACAAGATCGGCATCAAGCCGCAGGTTGATGAGTGGGTGTTCCCCGACGGGCACTCGGTGATCGTGCTGTCCGAGGGCCGGCTGCTGAATCTCGGCAACGCCACCGGGCATCCGAGCTTCGTGATGTCGAACTCGTTCACGAACCAGGTGATCGCGCAGATCGAGTTGTTCGGCAGCAGCGACAGCTACGACAAGCGCGTCTACACGCTCGCCAAGCATCTCGACGAGAAGGTGGCGCGGCTCCACCTCGAGGCGCTCGGGGTCAGGCTCACCGAGCTGACCGCTGGGCAGGCCGCATATCTCGGCGTGCCGGCCGACGGTCCGTACAAGCCCGACCACTACCGGTACTAGCGGTCTCGCGGGCGCTCGTCTGCGGTCGGGACTCGGGCGACGCCATGGCAGCGGTGCGGTAGCTGGAGCAGGAGCCGGAGAGGGCGATGGCACGCACGCGGCTGCCGCCACACGAGGTCGCCGATCTAGGGCTCGCGCCCGCTGGAGTGTCCCGGATCGCCTGGGCGGGCGGGCAGATGCCCGTCCTGTCCCGCGTGCGCGCGCGCTTTGAGCAGGAACGCCCGCTTGAAGGCGTCCGGATCGCTGCGTGCCTGCACGTGACCGCCGAGACGGCCAACCTGGTGCTGACGCTCTCCGCAGGCGGCGCGCGGCCGGCGCTGTGCTCGGCCAATCCTCTTTCCACCCAGGATGACGTGGCGGCCGCGCTCGTCTATGAGCACGCGATCGAGGTGCAGGCGCTGCGCGGCGAGGGCGCGGACACGTACGCGCGCCACGTCCGCACGCTGCTCGAGGCCAAGCCGCAGGTGACGGTCGACGACGGCGCCGACCTGCTGATGACCGCACACGCGATCGGCGAGGAGGCGCTCGGCGAGCTGATCGGCGGCACCGAGGAGACAACCACGGGCCTGGTGCGGTTGCGGCGGCTCGAGACCGATGGAAAGCTGACGTGCCCGGTCGTGGCCGTCAACGAGGCCCGCACCGAGCGGGCGCTGAATGACCGCCACGGAACCGGACAATCCGCGCTCGACGGGATCATCCGGGCCAGCAACGTGCTGATCGCCGGCCACACGCTGGTGATCGTCGGCTACGGGTGGGCCGGCCAGGGAATCGCCGAACGGGCTCGCGGCGCCGGCGCTGCGGTCATCATCTGCGAGGTCGACCCGCTGCGCGCGCTCGAGGCCCGGATGGCCGGGTACCAGGTGATGCCGGCGCTCGAGGCGGCGGAGCGGGGCGACGTGTTCGTGACCGTCACCGGCTCACGGCGGGTGCTGCGCGGGGAGCACTTCGCCCGCATGAAAGACGGCGCGCTGCTCGCCAACGCCGGGCATTTCGACGTCGAGCTCGATCTCCCGGAGCTGGCGGAGCTCGCGGTCAACGTCCGCGAGGTGCGACCCCTGATCGAGCAGTACGAGCTCGAGGACGGACGCCGGCTGAACCTGCTCGCGCGCGGCCGGGTCGTCAACCTGGCCGCCGGCGAGGGCCATCCGGGCGCCGTGATGGACGTGTCGTTCGCGATCCAGGCGCTGTGCGTCGAGGATCTCGTGCGCCGGCGGAGTGAGCTCCTAGCGGGGGTGCATCAGGTGCCCGAATCGATCGATCAAGAGGTGGCCACGCTCAAGCTCGCGGCGCTCGGAGTGTCGATCGACGAGCCGACAGACGAGCAGTTGCACTATCGGGAATCGTGGGGGTAGGCGGGGGTCAGCGCGGCTCTTCTGAGAAGATCCTCGCTGATGGAGGGCGCTAGCAAACCGCGGACGACCCGCCCGAGACGGAAGAAGGCCCGCCCCGCTCTCCGCGGCGGGATCGATCTCGGGGGGACGAAGATCGAGGCGATCGTCGTCGACGATACGAACACGATCCTCGCGTCGTCGCGGCACCCGACACCGTCGAGCGGTGGGCCCGCGGACGTGGCGGCCGAGATGATTAAGGCGATGAGCGGCGCGTGTCAGGCGGCCGGCGTCGAGTCGGCCGCGCTTATCGGCGTCGGCGTCGGCTCCCCGGGGGTGATCGACGAAGCCACCGGAAGCGTGTCGACCGCGCGGAACCTTCCCGGCTGGGAAGGGTCGTACGCGCTCGGTCCCGAGCTCCGGTTGCATCTCGGGACCAAGGTCGTGATCGGAAACGACGTGCAGGTCGCCACCGACGCCGAGTTCGCGCTCGGCGCGGGCCGTCCGTACAAGTCGCTACTCGGGGTGATGTGGGGAACCGGCGTCGGCGGAGGGCTGATCCTCGACGGCAAGCCGTGGGTCGGGCGCGGTGGCGCGGGCGAGATCGGGCACATGGTCGTCGAGATCGGGGGCGCTCGTTGCCCCTGCGGCCGCCGCGGTTGCATGGAGGCCTACGCCGGCCGCGCGGCGATGGAGGCCCGGGCGCGCAAGCGGCAGAAGGAACAGCGCACGGACTTGTTCAAGATCATGAAAGAGCGCGGCCGGACTAAGCTCACGAGCTCCGTGTGGGCCCGGGCGCTCGAACGCAGGGACAAGCTGACCGTCGAGCTGATCAACGAAGCGGTCGAGGCCCTCGGCGCCGGCATCGCCTCCGCGGTCAATCTGTTGGACGTGCCGGCGGTGATCATCGGTGGCGGTCTCGGCGTGCGGCTCGGCGAACCGTACGTGAAGCGGATCCGAAAGGCGATGCAGCCGCACCTGTTCAACGACACGAACCCGCCGGACGTCCTGCCGGCGGGGCTCGGCGACCTCGGTGGTGCGATCGGGGCCGCCCTGCTCGTCAAGCCGGCGCGCCGGCCGGCGGCGCGCCGTCCGCCGGCTGCCACGAGCGCCTGACTGCTTTCGCCGGCGACCGGGCCGGGTTGGCCGGTCCCGGATGTATATGGCTCCAAATCGCCTAGTTCGCCTGCGCTTTCGGGCTTTTCCCCAGATGGTTAAGTCCCCGCGCCCCTGGCGGCCCGGGACTCGCGCTCGCCAAAGCTCCCCGCGGCTCGCGCTCCGCGTGTCGGTTAACCCGGCCTAAACATGCGCACTATGGCGGTTGACCGCCCGCTTTGACAGGATGGGCGCGCCGCCGGACGAACTTCTGCGGCAGTAGGGGAGAGAGAGTTGCAACGATGACTTCCGCGAGAACGGCACGAATGCCCACACGGACGTTGAAGGATTCATGATCGCGCGAGTTGCCGCGGTCGCCTCGCTGGCGGTCGCGATCATCGTGGTGGTACTGGTGCTGTTGGGGGGAAGCACGACGTACACGCTGCACGCCGACTTCCAGGACGCCGGCGGCCTGGTCACGGGCAATGACGTGCTGATGGGGCCGGGCAAGGTCGGCTCGATCCAGTCGGTCTCGCTTACGCCGAACGGTCAGGCGCAGATCACGATGAGCATCGACCCGAGTGCGGCGCCGCTGCACGAGGGCACGGTGGCGCGGATCTACGAGAACTCGCTGTCGGGGGTCGCCACCCGGTACATCGTGCTTGAGCCGGCCCCGAGCGATGCCCCCGAGATCCCGAACGGCGGGACGATCGGCGAGGACCACACGTACTCGTTCGTCAGCCTCGACCAGGTGTTCGATTCGCTCGACCCGCTCACCCTGGCGGGGCTGCGCGGCGTCATCAAGGGCGAGGCGGCGAGCATCCAGGGCAAGTCCGCGCAGGCGAACAAGACGCTCAAGTACCTCGCCCCCGGGCTGGCCAGCACCAGCAACCTGACCGCCGAGCTCGACCGCAACGAGCCGGCGTTCGACGGGCTGCTCGTCCAGGGGGCGCAGGCGATGCAGGCGTTGGCATCGCGAGCGCAGCAGCTGAGCGACCTGATCGAGCAGGCCAACACCACGACCGGCGCGGTGGCGCGCCAGAGCGTCGCGCTCCAGCAGGCCCTCCAGCTGCTGCCGGGCACGCTCAATCGCTCGACGGCCACGTTCGCCGGACTGAACAGCACCCTCGACGCACTCGATCCGGTGGTCGCGAAGTCGAAGATCGCCGCGCGCCGGCTCGAGCCGTTCGCCGTCAGCCTCAACAACCTCGCCAAGGTCGCGATCCCGACGGTCGGCGCGCTCAGCGACCTGATCCACAACCCCGCCGGCACGGGCGACCTGACGACGCTGTTTCTCGAGACGCCCAAGCTCGCGCAGCTCGCGGCCACTGCGTTCCCGAACCTGATCCAGGCGATGAACGCCTCGCAGACCCAGCTCGACAACCTGCGCGAGTACACCCCCGACGTCATCGCCGCGCTCGCCGACGTCGGCCAGGCCAGCGGCTACTACGACGCCAACGGGCACTACATCCGGGTTCAGCCGACGTTCTTCGCGTTCGGGACCAACGGCTCGAACCAGCTCGTCGCGCAGTCGCCGGCCGACCGCTACCAGGGCCTGCAGACGGCCCGTTCCCGCTGCCCCGGCGGCGCCGTTCAGCCCGCGCCCGACGGATCGTCGCCCGTAACCGTCGCCGGCTGCCAGCCGGGATCGACCCCGCCCGGCCCATGAGACGGCTCGCGCTGATCGCACTCGTGCTCGTCGCCGCAGCGGCGATCGCCGCGGTGGCAAGCGCCAGCGGAGGACCCGGCGGCGATCCGTACATGGTGCGGGCGATCTTCGACGACGCCTCGTTCGCGGTCCAGGGCGAGCAGGTCCGGGTTGCCGGCGCGCCGGTCGGGTCGATCGCGTCGCTCGACGTGTGCGTCACGCAGACCGCGCCGTGCCGGCCCGGAACACTCAACAAGGCCGCGGTCACGCTCGAGATCGACGACAGCCGGTTCGCACCGTTCCACGCCAACGCGACCTGCGCGATCCGGCCGCAGTCGCTGATCGGCGAGATGTACGTCGATTGCAATCCGGGCACCGCGGCGGCACCCGCACTGAAACAGATCGCCTCCGGTCCCGGAAAAGGCGACTACTACCTACCGGTCACGCAAACCAGCTCGCCGGTCGACTTCGACATCGTCCAGGACATCTACCAGGAGCCGGTGGCGCAGCGGCTCGCGATCATCCTCAACGAGCTCGGCACCGGACTGGCTGCTCGCGGATCCGACCTGAACGCGGTCATCCACCGAGCGGACCCGGCGCTCGGTAACACCGACCAGGTCCTGAAGATCCTGGCCGGCCAGAACCGGGCGCTGGCCAAGCTGGCCACCGACTCGGCGGCCGTGCTCGCGCCGCTGGCGCGGCAGCGACACGCGCTGGCGGACTTCATCACGCAGGCCAACACGACCTCCCAGGCGAGCGCCGCCCGCGCCGCGGACATATCGAAGTCGATCCAGCTGCTCCCGGGTTTCCTGAGCCAGCTGCGGCCGCTGATGGCCGACCTCGGCACGCTCGCCGATCAGGGAACGCCGCTGGCCAGCGATCTCGGCCAGAGCGCCGCGGCGCTCGGCCGCGAGTTCCAGGAGCTGACGCCGTTCGCGAGCGCAGCCCGGACCGCGCTGATCAACCTCGGCGCCGGCGCGCAGCAATCCCAGGGGCCGCTGGTCGCGTCGATTCCGCTCGCCCAGCAGCTGAACCGTCTTGGCACTCAGGCGGTCCCGTCCGCAACCGAACTGGACCAGCTGACCTCGAGCCTAAACAAGACCGGCGCGATCAACCAGCTGATGGCCGTGCTGTTCAACGGAACGAACGCGGCCAACGGCTTCGACAGCCTCGGGCATTACGTCCGCGACGAACTGCTGGTGAGCGACTGCACGGGCTACGCGATCAATCCGGTCCCGGGATGCTCGGCGAGGTTCACCAAGAGCAGCGCGGCCGCCGACACCGCGTCGATCGCCGCCGTCTCGCCCGCGAGCAAAGCCGTGCTGAGCAACGCCGTCGCGAAAGCGGGCGTGTCGGTGGCGCGCACGACCGCGGCGCCGCTCAACAGCCTGCTCGACTACCTGATCGGACCCGGCGGATGAACGCCCGTCGCAACCCCAGCGGCTTCGGCAATCCGGTGCTGATCGGCGCGCTGACCGTGCTCGTCGTGATCGTCGCGGTGTTCCTGGCCTACAACGCGAACAACGGTCTGCCGTTCGTTCCCAGCTACACGCTGAACGTCCAGGTGGCCGACGCGAGCGAGCTTACCCACGGCGCGGAAGTCCACATGGGCGGCGCACTCGTGGGGTTCGTCGACAGCGTGCGGGCCGAGCGGGCGCCCTCGGGTCAGCCGATCGCGGTGCTCGGGGTCAAGCTCAACAAGAGCATCGGGCCGCTGCCGGTCAACTCGACGTTCGCGATCAGGCTGAAGGGCGCGATCGGGCAGAAGTACCTCGCGATCGGCCTGGGCAACGCGAAGCGCACGTTCCAGGACGGCGCCACCGTGCCGCTCGGCCAGACGAGCGCCGCCGTCGACCTCGACCAGGTGCTGTCGATGTTCAGCCCGCCGACCCGGAAGGGCGTGGTCGCTTCGACCGTCGGCTTCAGCGACGGCCTTGCCGGGCGCGGCGTCGGCCTGAACGACGCGATCGGCGCGTTCGTCCCGTTGCTCGGGGATCTGGAGCCGGTGGCGCGCAACCTGGCCTCTCCGCACACCGACCTGGGCGGGTTCCTGCGCGGCCTGGAGGCGTTCGCGGGAACGCTCGCGCCCGTCGCGCAAACCCAGGCCAATCTGTTCGTCTCGCTCGACACCACGTTCCGGGCGCTCGCTAGCGTGTCGGTCCCCTACCTCCAGGACGCAATCACTGACACGCCGCCGGCGTTCAACGCGGTGATCGCCAACGCCCCCACAATCCGGGCGTTCCTTACCGACAGTGCGGCGCTGTTCAGCGAGTTGCGCCCCGGAATCGCGACGTTGCCGGCGAGCGCGCCGGTGCTCGCCGACGCGTTCACCGCCGGCGTGCGCAACCTCCCGGGCACCGCGGCGCTCGACCAGCGGCTCGTCAGCCTGTCGAAGTCGCTCGCGGCCTACGGCTCGACCCCCGCGGTCCAACAAGGACTCGACCGGCTGACGCTGTTCGCCTCGAGCCTGCGCTCGCCGCTCGCGTTCCTGACGCCGGTCCAATCGTCGTGCAACTACGTGACGCTGTTCCTGCGCAACATCTCGAGCGTGCTGTCCGAGAGCACGACCTCGGGGACCTCGCTCCGGTTCTCGCTGGTTGCGATCGACGACGTCCTCGGCGGCGAATCGGTCCCGTCGCAGCAGCCGTACACGACGCCCCAGACCAACCCGACCGTCGAGCACGGCCCGCTCCACGTCAATCCGTACCCGAACACCGACTCGCCGGGCGAGACCGCAGAGTGCGAGGCGGGCAACGAGCCGTATTCGGGCGCGGCGGCGGACATCGGGAACGTCCCGGGCAACCAGGGCCTCCAGACCGAGAAGACCGGCCAGACCGGCCAGACCGGCCAGACCGGCCAGACCGGCCAGACCGGCAATACCAACAAGAACAGCGGAGGCTCCAAGTGAGACGCCACCGCCGCCGGGGGATGTCGAGCTTCGCGGCCGGGCTCCTCGCTGCCCTCGTGATCGCCGCGGCGGTCTACCTCACGTTCGGCGGCCCGACGCCATTCAGCGCCTCGCCGTTCGTGCTCAGGGCGGTGTTCACGACCGAGACCGAGCTGCACATCCCCTCGCCGGTCCGGATCGCCGGCGTCGACGTCGGCGAGGTCACCTCGGTCAAGCCGGTCGGAGGCAACTCACGGGCCGCGGTGGTCACGATGGACATCAACAACAACGGGTTGCCGATCCACGCCGACGCGACCGCCGGGATCAACACTCGGATCTTCCTCGAGGGCAACTTCTACGTCGACCTGCACCCCGGCACGCCGAACGCCCCGATCCTCGACTCCGGCGCCACCCTGTCCGCCGCCAACACCTCGGGGCCGGTCCAGCTCGATCGCGTCCTCGCCGCTCTGACCACCAATGCCCGGGGGAACCTGGACACGCTCGTCCAGGGCCTGGGCGCGTCGCTCAACGGCCAACCCACCCCCGCCCAGGACGCCACCCAGGATCCGAGCGTCCGGGGCCTGACCGCGGCGCAGGCGCTGAACAAGTCGCTGAAATACTCCGCCGGCGCGTTCCAGGCGTCGGCGATTGTCAACCAGGCGCTGCTCGGGACCCAACCGCACGATCTGAGCAAGGCGGTGCAGGGCAACGAGCAGGTGTTCCGAGCGCTCGCCTCCCGCCAGACCGAGCTCGCCAGCCTCGTCACCACGTTCGACAGGACGCTGGCGGCGTTCGCGGCTCGCCAGAACGACCTGAGCGCCTCGATCGCGGCGCTCCCGCCGCTGCTGCGGACGACCAACAACGCACTGACCGCGCTCGACGCCTCGTTCGGGCCGACGAAGACGTTCGCGAAGGAGATCCTGCCGGGGATCGAGCAGGTCGATCCGACGATCGTTCAGGCCCTGCCGTGGCTCGCGCAGGCAACGGCGCTGCTCGGACCGAGCGAGCTCGGCGGGCTCGTCTCCGACCTGACGCCGGCGGTACAGGCGACCGCGAGCACGATCCACTCGAGCACCGCACTCGTGTCCCAGAGCAACACGCTCGCCCGCTGTGTCACCCACAACCTCGTCCCGACTGGGAACACGGTGATCCAGGACCCGCCGCTGACGACCGGCGTGCCGGTCTATCAGGAGCTGCTCGCCTCAGCGGTGGGGATTGCCGGCGCGGGTCAGAACTTCGACGGCAACGGGCGCTACCTGCGCTCCTCGCCGGGGGGCGGCTCGGACTCGGTACAGACCGGCGTGCTCGGCTCGCAGGGACCGCTCTTCGGCAACGCGGTGCTCGCGCCGCTCGGCACCCGCCCCGCGTTCCCCGGCAAGGCGCCACCGGTCAAGAGCACCACTCCGTGCTTCCAGAACGCCGCGCCAAACCTCAATCGCGTGAATACGGGACCCGCCCCATGAGGCGCGCGCTAAAGGCTCATCGCAAGGATTTCGTGGCGATCCTGCTGCTCGTCGCCGGCGCGCTCGCGGTCGCCGGCTACATCCTCTACCACCAGCCGTCGTTCACGTTCGGGCAGAGTTACTACACGGTCCGGGCCGAGTTCGCGAGCAGCGCCGCGGTCACCCCCGGGCAGGGGCAGGCGGTCACGATCGCGGGCGTGCGGGTCGGCCTGGTCGGGGGCGTCCAGCTCGAGAACGGGCGGGCCGTGGTGACGATGAACATCTTCAAGAAGTACGCGCCGATCTACCAGAACGCGACCGTGCTGCTGCGCCCGCGCACGCCGCTGAAGGACATGTACCTGTCGCTCGATCCCGGGACCAGGCAGGCCGGGGTGGTCCCGGACGGAGGGATGCTGAGCGCCCGAAGCACGACCCCCGATGTCGATCTCGACCAGATCTTGGCCTCGCTCGACTCGGACACGCGCAGCTACCTGCTGTTGCTGCTGTCGGGGGGAGCGGGCGCCTTTCAGAACCTCCCGTCCAGTGTTCCAGCGCTGCGGGGCACGTTCAAGCGGTTCGAGCCGCTCGACCGCGACACGCGAACGTTCGCCACGCTGCTCGCCGCGCGCAGCCGCGACGTCCGCCTCGCGATCCACAACCTCCAGCGCGTGGCCACGGCGCTCGGCGGCGTCGACGGCCAGCTCGCCTCGCTGATCCAGTCGTCGAACACGAACTTCGCCGCGATCTCGTCGCAGGCCAGCAACCTCGAGGCGGGGCTGTCGCTGCTGCCCGGGACGCTAGTGCAGACGAACCGGACGCTCGGGAAGGTGCAGGGCTTCGCGGCCCAGCTCGGTCCGGCGCTCACCGAGCTTCAGCCGTTCGCCCGTGCGCTTGCGCCGGCGCTCAAGGCCTCGCGACCGCTGTTCCACGACACGACACCCGTGATCCAAAATCAGCTGCGGCCGTTCTCGATCGCGGTCCAGCCGCTTGCGAAAGCGCTGAAGCCCGCGGCCACGCAGCTGTCCAAGGCCGTGCCGCCGTTGACCAGCTCGGTGCGCGTGATCAACACGCTGTTCAACACGCTCGCCTACCAGCCGTCCGGCAGCGAGCAGGGATACCTGTTCTGGGGCTCGTGGCTGGCCCACATCGCCGCCAGCCTGACCGATCTCCAGGATGCGCAGGGCCCGACCGTTCGCGGCATCTTCATGGCGACGTGCCCGGCGCTCCAGCTGCTCGAGACGACGATCCAGGCGGGCAGCCCCTCGATCGCGCCGCTACTCGACCTGCTGAACGCCCCCGATTACACCCAGATCAAATCGCCGTACTGCCCGCCGGCACTGCCCAGCGCGACCCGGCGCTCGGGGAGTGGAGAGGGGTCGGGCGGATGAACCGGCAGGCACCGAGCACGGCTCGCATCCTGACGATGGTCGCGTTCGCAGCGTCGTGCGTCGGCCTGCTCCTGTACCTGTGGATCTCGTTCGGCGGAACGACGTCGTTGAGCCCGCGCGGCTACGAGATCACCGCCGAGTTCAATCAGGCCGAGAACCTCGGCAGTCAGGCCGACGTCCGGATCTCCGGCGTCAACGTCGGCAAGGTCGTCGGCGTGGGTCTCGACCGTCGCACCGGGCTGACCCGGGCGGTGATGGAGATCGACCCGCAGTTCGCGCCGCGGCCCGCGGACACACGGGCGATCCTCCGACAGAAGACGCTGCTCGGGGAGACGTACATCGAGCTCTCGCCCGGCTCGGCGACCGCGCCCAAGCTAAAGGACGGGGGGTCGCTGCCGCGCGGCCAGATCGCCCCGACCGTGCAGCTCGACCAGATCCTCTCCACGTTCGACCCTGCTACCCGACAGGCGTTCGAGACCTGGATGCAGCAGCAGGGGATCGCGCTCACCGGTCGCGGCCAGGACTTGAACGCGGCCCTGGCCGAGCTGTATCCGTTCGCGACCAACGTCGATTCGGTGCTGGCGGTGCTCAACCGCGATAGTGCGGCCACCAGCACGCTCCTGAACGACGGAGGGCAGGTGCTGGCCGCCGTTACCCGCTCGCCGTCCGCGCTCCAGGGGCTTGTCAACAACGCCAACACGACGTTCTCTGCCACCGCCGCGCAGGCCGCCGCGCTCGCGGCCACGATCAAGGCCTTCCCGCCGTTCCTGACCGCGACGAAGACGACGATCGACCGCGTCGCGCGGTTCTCAGCGACGACCAAGCCGTTGGTCGACGAGCTGCGCCCGGCCGCGGTCCAGCTGAGCCCGGCGCTGCAATCGGTGGCCGTGCTCGCGCCGGAGCTGAACAGCCTGCTCGTGAACGTCGGCCCGCTGACGAGCGCCTCGAAAGCGGGGGTGCCGGCGGTCCAGGAGTTCCTCAACGAGAGCGTCCCGCTCCTCACCCGACTGACGCCGTACCTCGGCGGCGTGATCCCCGTGGTCGACTACATCAACACCTACCGGCGTGAGGTCGCGGCGTTCTTCGCCAACGGGACGGCGACCTCGCAGGCCACGCTGCCGGCGGCGGTCGGCAACAAGCTGCTCCACTATGTCCGCGTCGCGAGCCCGCTCAATCCAGAGACACTCACGGACTATTCGACCCGCCTCGAGAGCAACCGCGGCAACCCGTATCTGGTCCCGGGCGGCTATTCGAGCCTGGTATCGCAACTTCCGGTCTTCGGAAGTTATCTGTGCACGAGCAACCCTCAACCAACGATTGGCCCTACTATCTCCGCGTCTATCGCCGCTGTCCTGAGCTCCGTCTACTACACCACGGACCCGAACGGACCGCCGTGCAAGGCCCAACAGCCGCTCGGCGAGGCGACCACCGGACAGACCCAAGCATTTCCTCAGCTACAACCAATTCCATGAGCATGGCCGGCCCTGCTTGCAGACCCATACACATCAAAGGAGGAGTCAATTGCGACGTATCGTCGTAGTTGCCACGGCAGTCGCCGTGCTTATCGCCGCAGCGTCGGCCTTCGCCGCCACCGGCGGCCTCAACACCTACACCGCGAGCCTCAAGTTCTCGCCGAATAAGGCCGGCTCCGGCAAGGCCGCGTCGTCGATGGGGTTCACGCAGAAGTACATCGCCAGCGGTACCAACGGCAACCGCACAGCGCCGCTGACCAACATCAAGACCACCATCTACGGCATGGTCTCCGACGGGAAGGACTTCCCGACCTGTAGCCTGGCGAAGATCCAGGCGGCCAAGAGCGACACCGGCTGTCCGAAGGGCGCGCTCGTGGCCAGTGGTTCGATCACGTCCCTCATCGGACCGGTAAGTGACCCAAGTGCGTCTGCGCCGGCCCTTCCGTGTGACCCGCTGCTCGACGTCTGGAACGCCGGACAGGGCAAGGTCGTGTACTTCTTCGTCGACCAGGGCAGCCACCTTTGCGCCGGTGGCGCCGTCCCGACCGGGTTCGTCGGTCCGTTCCCGGGCACGGTCAAGACCGTCGGCAAGAACCTCGTGATGAATACGCCGATCCCGAGCTACGTCTCATTCCCCCTAAGCGGTCAGGAAGGCTCGCTCACCAGCGAGATCCTGACCTGGAAGAGCCCTAGCAAGAAGCTCAAGAACGGCAAGACGGCACATTACGGTGCGTCGGTTGCCTGCAAGGGCGGCAAGCGCCCCTACAGCGTGACGTTCACCGCGGAATCCGGCCCCGGCGGCGCGCCGCAGTTGGACACCGTGACGGGCACGCAGAAGTGCAGCTGACCTAGTAGTTGCCACTGCCGGCGCCCTCGCGCGAGGGCGCCGGTCAGGGGCCGCCTTCGGCGGCGTCCCTGGGGCCGTGTACCCCATCCGGACAGGGTCCTCGCCCGCCGGGCACGGACGCCCTGCGGAACGGCCCCAGGGACGCCGAGCGAAGCGAGGCCCCGAAACCCGCTAGGCGATCTCGTAGCGCTCGGCGCGCTGGGCGGTCCGCTCGGATTCGTTCAGCATCTGCACGAACAGCACGACGAGCGCGATCCCCATCACGATCGACTGCTCGAGCGCCATGACGAGGCCGGCCATCATCTGGTCCTCGAGCGGCGTGATCCCCCAGTAGGACGGCTGGTGGGCGTAGAACGGGTAGATAACGGTGGGCGCGAACGCCAGCGCCACCCCGAGCAGGCCGACGAGCAACTTGCCGCCGGCCATGTAGCCGATGGGGCCGAGGCCGGCGAGGCGCTGGCGGTTGCGGATCGGCGACAGGACGTGCCACCAATAGATCGAGCCGGCGACGAAGAACGTCGTGTGCTCAAGCGCGTGGATCGCGCCGTTGCCCTGGGCCTTGTCGTACATCGCGGGTATATGCCACAGCCACAGCACGCCGGCGTAGAAGATCACCGCGAACGTCGGGTGGGCGAAGAAGCCGGCGCGGCGCTCGACCGCCTGAAGGCGTCGCGTCACCGGACGGAGGAGCACCTTGGTGAGGCCGAGGATCAGGAGGATCGGCGCGATGTCCAGCAGCAGCATGTGCTGGACCATGTGCATCACCATCATCTGGTCGCCGAGCGAGTCGAGCGGCGACACCAGCGCCACCAGGATCGTCAGGATCCCGCCGGCGAACAGCAGCAGTCGCCAGAGGCTGGGGGGGTGGCGACCGTCTCGCCGGGCCCGCCGCCAGCCGAGCGCGTACAGGACGACCAACACGACCACCGAGACCAGCGCGGTCCAGTCGAACGTCCACGACGTCTCAGGGCTCACAAATGTGGATTATGCGCACCCTGGCTGCGGAATGCCCGATCGACAAACGTCCGGTCGAGGACTAGGCTAGATACCACACGCACATCCATCCTTCCCAGCAAGGAGGTAGGTCGATGCGCATCGAGGTCAAGGGCCGGAACCTGCCAGTTTCCGAGGACCTGAGGGAGCACGTCGCCAAGCGCTTTCGCAAGGTCGACCGGCAGGTGTCAGAGCTCGCCGAACTCGAGGTGGAGGTGTTCGAAGAGCGCAATCCGGCCATCGCCGACAACCAGGTGGCCGAGGCGACGCTGCACTTGAAGGGGGTGACGCTGCGGGCCCGGGATGCCTCTCCGGACATCCTGCACTCGATCAATCTTTGCGCGGACGAGCTCCAAATCCAAGTCAAGCGCCACCGCGACAAGCGGCGCAAGCGGCGCGAGGCCCGCGCCGCGGCGGCCCAGACCGCCGATGTCGGCGCGACCCCCATCGAGGACGAGGAGTCCATCGGAGAGGTGGCCGAAACCGGGCCGCCGGGAGTCTCCTCAGCGGCATAGAAACCGCCTGGGACCCACTGCTACGCTAGCCCCATGTCCATTCTGGACCGCGCGCTTCGCATGGGCGAAGCGAAGAAGTTCAAGGTCTACGAACAGCGGGTTGGACGGATCAATGCTTTCGAGGCCGAGCTCGAGCACTACACCGACGCCGAGCTGAGAGAGGCCGCCGACGAGCTGCGCGAGCGCGCCGCCGGCGGTGAGAGCCTCGACGACCTGATGTACGAATGCTTCGCGCTCGTGCGCGAGGCGGGCCGGCGCACGATGGGCATGCGCCACTTCGACGTGCAGCTGATCGGCGGCATGGTGCTGCACGACGGCGCGATCGCCGAGATGAGGACCGGCGAGGGCAAGACGTTGACCGCGACGCTGGCCGTCGTGCTCAACTCGCTCGGCGGCCGCGGCGTCCACGTCGTGACCGTCAACGACTACCTGGCCCGTCGCGATGCGATGTGGATGAAGCCGATCTACGACGCGCTTGGCGTGTCGATCGGGATCCTCCAAAACATGCAGCCCTACGAAGACAAGCGCGCCGCCTACGCCGCCGACGTCACGTACGGCACCAACTCGGAGTTCGGCTTCGACTACCTGCGCGACAACATGGCCACGACGCTCGAGGAGAAGGTCCAGCACGGCGGACGGCCCAAGCCCGAGGAGGGCAAGTCCCAATACCACACATTCGCGATCGTCGACGAGGTCGACAACATCCTGATCGACGAGGCCCGCACCCCGCTGATCATCTCGGGCGCCCCCGAGCAGGCCGCGGAGCTGTACGTCCGGTTCGCCCGCCTCGCGCCGCAGATGACGTCGGGCAAGACGCCCGAGGGGATGGATCCGCGGATGAAGAAGGAGTTCGTCGCGGACTTCGACTACGAGTTCGAGGAGAAGCACAAAACGATCTCGGTCACCGAGCAGGGCGTCGCCAAGGCGGAGCGATTCCTCGGGATCGATCATCTGTACCGAGCCGAGAACGGCCACCTGGTCAACCACCTGATCCAGTCGCTCAAGGCCGAGTCGCTGTACAAGCGCGACGTCGACTACGCGGTGATCGACGGCGAGGTCAAGATCATCGACGAGTTCACCGGTCGCATCCTCGAGGGACGGCGCTGGTCGGAGGGCCTGCACCAGGCGGTCGAGGCCAAGGAGGGCGTGCGCGTCCAGGAGGAGAACCAGACGCTCGCGACGATCACGCTCCAGAACTACTTCCGCATGTACGACAAGCTCGCGGGGATGACCGGCACGGCGCTGACCGAGGCGACCGAGTTCATGAAGATCTACAACCTCCCCGTCGTCGAGATCCCCACGAACCGCCCAATGGTCCGTGAGGACAACAACGATCAGGTCTACAAGACCAAGGAGGGGAAGGCCAGCGCGATCGTCCGTGAGATCGAGAAGCGCCACACCAGCGGCCAGCCGGTGCTCGTCGGGACGATCTCGGTCGAGGTCTCGGAGCAGCTGTCGGCCGAGCTCAAGCGCAAGGGCATCCAGCACTCGGTGCTGAACGCCAAGCCCGAGTACGCCGAGCGCGAGGGCGAGACGATCGCCGAGGCCGGCGCGCCCGGCGCGGTCACGATCGCGACGAACATGGCGGGCCGCGGCGTCGACATCAAGCTCGGCGGCAACGCCGAGCACCTGACGACGCTCGAGATGGCCAAGCTCGGGCTCCAACCCGGCGACCCCGACTACGACGAGCACTACCGCAAAGCGTTCCCGGCGATCGAGTCGCGCGTCGACGATGCCCGCAACCAGGTGCTCGAGCACGGCGGCCTCTTCATCCTCGGCACCGAGCGCCACGAGTCCCGCCGGATCGACAACCAGCTGCGCGGCCGCTCCGGCCGCCAGGGCGACCCCGGCGAGTCGCGGTTCTTCCTGTCGGCTCAGGACGACCTCGTGCGGCTGTTCGCCGGCGAGCGCATCTACAAGATCCTCGACCGTCTCGGCAGCGTCGACGAGGAGGGCAACGAGGAGCCGATCGAGCACGGGATGCTTTCCAAGCAGATCGAGAAGGCCCAGCGCAAGGTCGAGGAGCAGCACTTCCTGCAGCGCAAGCACACGCTCGAGTACGACGACGTGCTCAACCAGCAGCGCGAGGTGGTCTACACCTATCGCGACGAGATTCTCGAGGGCCGCGACATGAGCCAGGCCGCCCGCCAGGAGATCGGGAGCCTGATCGAACGGCAGGTGGCGGACTACACGGCCGGCGACTTCGTCGAGGAGTGGGACGTCGAGGGTCTGCTCCGGCGGATGGAGGAGATGTTCCCGCCCGACGCCGATGTCCTGGACGTCGATCCCCACCGGGTCGACCGCGAGGAGCTGGTCGAAGCCCTCCAGGAGCAGGCGAACGATGAGTACGAACGTCGCGAGGAGGAGTTCGGTCCCGAGCTGATGCGGGACATCGAGCGGTTCCTGCTGCTCCAGATCATCGATCAGCGCTGGCGCGAGCACCTATACGACATGGACTATCTGCGCGAGGGCATCCACCTGCGCGGGTTCGCCCAGATCGAGCCGCTGGTCGCCTACAAGAATGAGGCCTTCGAGCTGTTCCGCGACCTGATGAACAGCGTCTGGGAGGACTACGCCCGGCTGATCTTCCACGTTGAAGTCACCCCGGTCGAGCCGGGGAACGGCGGGCCGCCGGCGCCGCCGCCGACGCGGCGCCCGAGCCGGGCGGCGAGCTCGTCGACCGGCGGGGGACGGGTCACGTACTCGGGCGGTGCCGGAGCCGCGCAGGGCGCGATGGCGATCGCCGCCGCGGCGGGTGGTGCGGTCGAGGACGGCGCCGTCGAGGGGCCGGCGATTGCGCCGGTCGAGCAGCGACGGGTCGATCCGGGGGAGCAGATCGGCCGCAACGACCCGTGCTGGTGCGGATCGGGCAAGAAGTACAAGAAGTGCCACGGCGCCTGATTGGCTTGTGACAGATCCCGGACATGACCTGCGCGCATCCGACGAGCAGCGCGACCGCGCGGCGCAGGAGATTCGCGAGCACTACGCCGCCGGCAGGCTGACTGACGACGAGCTGTCAGACCGGGTGCAGGCGGTCTACAGCTCCCGCACCGAGCAGGAGCTTCAGAAGCTGCTGTCCGACCTGCCCAAGCTGCCCGCGTCGCCGGCGCAGCAGAAGGCCGAGCTCGCGCAGCGCCGCAGCATGCTGCAGCGGCGAATGCTCCAGGAGGCCGGTGGCGGAGTCGGGCTGTTCGTGATCTGCACGGCCATCTGGCTCGTGTCCGGCGGACACCACGGCCGTGGCCAGTTCTGGCCGATCATCGTCCTCGTGGTGTGCCTGCTCCCGCTGCTTCGCAACGGCTGGCGGCTGTACGGGCCGGCGCCCGACCTCGACCGAGTCGAGCGCGAGCTCGAGTCGCGCCGGCGGCGCGACGACCTCCGCCATCAGATCGAGAGCGACGTCCACAACGACGTCCACGAGGACGTCCGCAGACAGCTCCGCGATCGCCGTGCCGCCCGGCACTCCAGGCGGCACGGTGGATGGCAGTAGCGGTACGGCTCGTCAGCCCTGCTTCTGGTGCCGGACGTGCTCCGGCGCGATCACGAACTTGATCCGTTCCTCGCCGGGCTGGCGGAATGGATACTCATCCTGCCCGATGTACTTCTTGGTCAGGGCGTTGATGTGCTCGTCGGCGCCGTCGCGGGTCGGGGTCGCGCTGCCCCGGATCTCCACGTAGTTGTACGGGTTGCCCTGCTCGTACACGAGGACGTTGACGCGCGGGTCGCGCTCGAGGTTCGTGGGCCACTTCCGGCCCAGCGCGCTGTTGACCGCGACGGTTCCATCCTCGGCGCTGATCCAAACGACCGTGTTGTGGATCGAGCCGTCCTGGTTGTACGTCGAGATAACGGCGTGGTTCGGCTGCTCCAGCAGCTCGCGAACGGGTGGATCGTTGAGGTTGGCCATGGCTGCGGAGGGTATCGCTGCTAGTGTGGAAGTAGATGACCACGGCGCCTTCAGAGCCCCTTTCCCAGCGCCTCGCGGCGATTCGCGAGCAGCTCAAGCTGCTTGCGGACTACCTTTGACCCCGCTGAGCTGAGCGAGCGCGTCGAGGCGCTCGAACAGGAGATGGGCGCGCCGGGCTTCTGGGAGGACCAGGAGCGGGCGGCGAAGGTCAGCGCCGAGCACGCACGCGCGAGCCGCAGGCTGTCGGTCTACCGCGACCTGGAGCGCGACGTCAACGATCTCGAGCCGCTGGCTGAGCTCGCCGAGGAGGACCCGGAGATCGCCGCTGAGCTCGAGGAGCAGGTGGGGAGCGTGCAGGCGCGCCTCGACCAGCTCGAGGAGCAGCGGCTGTTCTCGGGCCGCTACGACACGGGCGACGCGCTCGTGACGATCAACGCCGGCGCCGGCGGCACCGACGCCCAGGACTGGGCGGAGATGCTGCTGCGGATGGAGATGCGCTGGGCCGAGAAGCGCGGGTTCGAGGTGGAGCTGCTCGAGGCCTCGCCGGGGGAGGAGGCCGGGATCAAGTCGGCCACGTTCCTGGTCAAGGGCGAGAACGCCTACGGCCTATACGGGAGCGAGAAGGGTGTGCACCGGCTGGTGCGGCTGTCGCCGTTCGACGCGGCCCATCGCCGCCAGACGAGCTTCGCCGGCGTCGAGATCTCCCCGGTCGTCCAGGAGATCGACGATGTCGAGATCGACGACGACGACCTGCAGATCGACACCTATCGGGCCAGCGGTGCCGGCGGCCAGCACGTGAACAAGACCGACTCCGCCGTGCGGATCACGCACAAGCCGAGTGGGATCGTGGTCCAGTGCCAGAACGAGCGCTCGCAGTCCTCCAACAAGGCCGAGGCGATGACGATGCTGCGCTCCAAGCTGCTCGAGCTCGAAGAGCGCAAGCGCCGCGAGGAGATCGCCAAGGAGAAGGGTGAGGCCCAGGACGTCAACTTCGGCTCGCAGATCCGCTCCTACGTTCTGCACCCGTACTCGATGGTCAAGGACCACCGCACCGATCACGAGATGGGCGACACCGCGCGGGTGCTCGACGGCGATCTCGACGGATTCGCCCGCGCCTACCTGCTGAAGTCCGCCAAATAACGGAGGCGGGCTGCTGCCCCCCGTCGCCCCTCGGGGAGCAGCCTTTCCGCCGGAGCTCTAGAACGGGCTCGGGCCCAGAGTCCCTCCCGGAGTGGCCGGACTCGCCAGCACGCACTGCCCGGTGCGCGTTCCGCCGACTGTGTTGGGTTCGGCGCCGCGTGGATACAGGGAGCCGCTGGGAGACGTGTCCGCGTTGTCCCACACGGGCTGAGCGATCGGAGGCAGGCCGGCCGCATGGCCGTTGCCGCTGCAGGACAGGTTCTTCGCGATCTGGTTGGCGAGGATCTCGATCGCGTCCGGGTCAGCCATCGTGTTGTTGTTGATGGTCAAGCTGCCACCGATCCGGTCTCGCGCCAGACCCGTCCAGCACGACTTCAGGCCGCCGATCACGACGTTGCCGCCGATGCTGGAGTCCTCAATGTCGCTGAACACCGGGGACTTGATCGCCGCGAAGATTCCGCTCTTGGGCGGCTTGCAGCTGAGTCCCCCACCGCCATCCGTCTCCGTGACGTTGCGGCCGATCGAGCTGTTGTGCACGATCACGCCGAGCGGCGAATTCTCAACGATGCTCCCCGACACGACCGCGTGGCTCTTGAGCGTGGGGTGCTTCATGTTGGGGTCGTCGAAGCACGGCATTCCCGAGCCGTCGGGATTCGCCTTGCAACCCAGAAATGCAGCGGCGCCTTTGCCAACGACGAGATTGCCCGTGACCGTCAGACTCGAATGGTGGGCGCCGAACACCGCGCCGAGTGCCGATCCCCTCGTCACGAGCAGAGTCCCGATAACGTGGACCTTGCCCGACTTCACCGCGCACACCCCCTTGACGACGACGCCGTCGTGGTAGGTGCCCTTCAACAAGCCCGGGTTGTGAAAAGTCCCCGAGCAAACGAACGGTCCCGCGGCCGGAGCCGCTGCAGCGCCTACACCCGCGACCGCAAGTACAAGCCCCGCGGCAGCGGCCAATGGCACGCCCCGTCTAAGCCTCATTGCTCACCACCCTCATGTGGTTTGAATTTGCCCCGACGCTCCGGCCCGGCGTCGCGCGCCGACGGTATACGCGTTGAGCTGCTTTTCACAACCTTTATTCGCGAAGTTATGCGTATCCTCATCCTGCGGATGAGCGCGCAGACGGTGGCGGAGATCGTGGCCCGTGCGCTGGCGGAGGACGTCGGCGACGGCGATGTGACGACGGCGGCCACCGTTCCCGAGCACGCGAGAGCCCGCGCCACGATCACTCAGAAGGCGCCAGGGGTCGTCTACGGACTCGACGTCGCCGTCGAGGCTTTTCGGGCGCTCGACCCGGGGCTGGCGTTCGTGCGGCTGGCCGAGGAAGGCCGGTGGCGCGACCCCGGCCCCGTGCTGGCGCTCGAGGGCTCTGCCCGCGCGATCCTGACCGGCGAGCGGACCGCTTTGAATTTCCTCCAGCGCCTGTCCGGGGTGGCCACGATGGCGGCGCGCTGCGTTCAGGCGGTGGAGGGCACCGGCGCCGTGATCCTTGACACGCGCAAGACGACCCCAGGCCTGCGGGCGCTCGAGAAGGCCGCGGTCGCGGCTGGCGGCGCCACCAACCACCGCGCCGGCCTGTTCGACGCGATCCTGATCAAGGAAAACCACGCGGCGCTCGCCGGCGGGGTGGGGGACGCGGTGCGCCGGGCCCGCGCGCATGCTCCCGGGCTCCAGCTCGAGGTTGAGTGCCGGACGCTGGCCGAGGTCGACGAGGCGCTCGCGGCCGGCGCGGGCTTCCTGCTGCTCGACAACATGTCGGTCGACGAGCTCCGGGCCGCCGTGGATCGGGTCGCCGGCCGCGCCAAGCTCGAGGCCAGCGGCGGGTTCACGCTAGACACGATCCGGGCGGTCGCGGGCACCGGCGTAAACTTCATCTCCGTGGGTGCGATCACCCACAGCGCCCCCGCGCTAGACCTGTCCCTCCTCCTCGAACCGATTCCATGAACCTGCCGATGTTCGGTGCGTCCGACGCACCGCTGCTACTCGAGAATATCCCTGCCCTTCAGGACGAGGTCCGCGCGCTGGCGCAGGAGCGCGGCGCGGTGATCCTCGCCCACAACTATCAGTTGCCAGAAATCCAGGACGTGGCCGACTACGTCGGCGACTCGCTCGGGCTCTCCCAGCAGGCGGCCGCGGCCGACGCTGAGGAGATCGTGTTCTGCGGCGTGCACTTCATGGCCGAGACCGCCTCGATCCTGTGCCCCGACAAGACCGTTCTGATCCCCGACCTCGACGCGGGCTGCTCGCTGGCCGACTCGATCACCGCCGAGCAGCTGCGGGCGTGGAAGGACGCTCACCCGAGCGCGATCGTAGTGATGTACGTCAACACCACCGCCGAGGTCAAGGCGCAGACCGACTACTGCTGTACCTCGGCGAACGCCGTGAAGGTCGTGCAGCACATCTACTCCGAGCACGGCGAGGACACCGAGATCCTGTTCGGACCCGACATGTTCCTCGGCGCCTACGTCGAGAAGTCGCTCGGGCGGGCGATGCACGTCTGGGACGGCGAATGCCACGTGCACGCCGGCATCAAGCCCGACGACATCGCCGCGGTCAGGGCCGCCCACCCCGGGGCCGACTTCCTGATCCATCCCGAGTGCGGGTGCTCGACCAGCGTGATGGAGTACGTCGCGGCCGGAGACATCGACGCCGACGGCGTGTACATGCTCTCGACGGGCGGGATGCTCGGTTACGCGCGCGAGCGGGCGGGTGGGCGGGCGGGCGGGCCTCAATTAACGGCGATCGTCGCCACCGAGACCGGGATGCTCCACCCGCTGCGCCGGGCGGCCCCTGACGCCGAGTTCATCGCGGCCAACGAGGCGGCTCACTGCCGCTTCATGAAGATGATCACGCTCCCGAAGCTCCGCGACTCGTTGCGCGACGGCGTCCACGAGGTCAAGGTGCCGGCGGAGATCGCCGATCGTGCGCGGCTCCCGATCGAGCGGATGGTCGCGATCAGCTGATCGGGGAATCCGCCTGACGCGCTCCGTGTTGAGGACGTTGGCGCGGCGGATTCCCTTAAGGGAATTCGGCTCCGTCACGTGACGGAGCGTTTACGTTTGGAGCCGAATTCCCCCGGGCCATCAGGTCGATCCCGTTGTTGACCGCGTCCCTCACGCGCGGGAGCGTGACCCGCTTTCGCTCGAACTCGTCCGGCGTGTAGCAGTGGACATCCGCGGGCGCGCCCATCTCCAGCCCGTCCCACAGCGAGCCGGCGTGGTAGACGCGCTCGAGCCACGGCATGCCCTCGAATGCATGCGAGACCAGGATCACGATGAACTCGGGGCCGCGCTCGCGCTGCGGCGGCGCACCCTGCTCGTCCGCGACGCGCGCACCGCCGAGCATCGCGACGTCGATCGTCCATCGATCATCGACGCGCGACACGTACCGCTGCAGCTCGCGCCGGTTGACGGCGGTGGTCACCTCCACGGCGCGATTGTCCCGGTCCCGGGCGGTGGGCGCAACGGTTCGGTCAGTACTTGGCGAGCGCGGGGACCATCTGATCGAACAGCTGGATCGCGGTCCAGTTACCCGGTCCGTCGACCATCAGCGCGAACGCCAGCACGTGATGGTTCTGCGCGGTGCAGTACCCGGCGAGGTTGGTCACGTAGTTGAGCGTGCCGGTCTTGGCGATGCACCGCCCCTGGGCGGCGGTGTGGGCGGCGATCCCCTGCACGGTGCCGCTGACGCCGACCACCGGCAGCGACGCGGCCAGGATACGGCCCGTCGGCGTGTTCCACATCGTCTTGAGCAGGTCGACAACTTCCCCCGGCGATGAGCGGTCAGAGCGCGACAGCCCCGAGCCGTCGACGATCTGCGGGTGCAGGCCGAACGATTCGATCACGTTCGAGATCACCTGCGCGCCGGCGGTGATGCTTCCGGCGGTGCCGAACCGCACCCCCAGCTGCTTGGTCAGCATCTCCGCGAAGAAGTCGTCCGACGGCACGTCCATCAGCTTCAGCATCACCGACAGCGGCGGGGACTGCACCGACGCGAGCGTCTGGGCCCCCCCCGGCGCCGGCAGCGTCCGGTTCAGCGGGCGCGCCCCGATCCCGGCGCCGTGCATGGTCAGCACGAGCTCCTTGGCCGCGAACGCCCCCGGGTTGAGCTTCTTGTAGGTGGAGCCGTGGTCGTAGCTCAGCGCGGAGAGCTGGCCGCCGAAATCCGGGACGTCCGCCGCGTAGCCGGTGGCCGGACCCCCGCGGAGCTCGTCGAACAGCGCGGCGTCGCCGATCACCCATCCCGTGACGTGCTTGATCCCGTCGTGGACGAGCTGGCCCACCAGCTGATTGGCGGTGGGGCCGTACCCGTGCTCCCAGTTGCGGTTGAAAGCGCCGTCGCCGAGCGTCGGATCGCCGCCGCCGACCAGATACAGGTTCCCGTGCCAGACCCCGCCTGGCCCAAGGTGGCCGGCCCCGACCACGGTCGTCTTGAGGCGGTCGTTCGGGCCGAGCTCGTTGAGCGTGGCCACGGTCGTGTAGAGCTTCTCCACCGACGCCGGCGGGCGCCCGACGTCGGCCCGCACCGAGAACAGGGTCTGTTTCGCGGTCAGGTCGTAGACCAGCGCGCCGGTCAGCGGCCCGCCCTTGGCCAGCGTGTTCGACAGCGCGGCGCGGAGCGCGATGAGGTTTGGCGGGGCTGGGGACGGCTTGGGCGCAGTAGCGGTCTGAACCTGGGTGGTCGTCGTCGCGGTATGCGCGATCGGGGCTCCGACCGACGCATCCGAGCTCGGCTTTGGCGCGTGGCCCCCGCCGCCACACCCGGCGATCACCGCCGCCATGGCGATGCCCCCGACAATCCGGCTTTTCAGGCGGACTCGAGCTCCTCCACCGTGTGCGGACCGACGCATGCCACCGACAGCTCATCTGCAACGCGACCGGCGACCTCTCTCACTTCATCGAACGTTACCTCGTCGAGCAGCGCGATCGTTCGGTCGGGGTCGACGTCCTCGCCGTACACGATCGTCTGCTGTGCCGCGTGGCGGGCGATTGCCCCGGTGTTCTCGAACGCGATCGCGCGGGCGCCGGCGGCATAGGCGCGGGCGCGCTCGACCTCGGCCTCGGTCGGGCCGTCGTCGCGAAGCTCGGTGACGATGTCGCGCATCCGGCGGTACGCCTCCAGCATCTTGGTCGACTCGAGTCCCGCCGACAGCTGTAGGACCGGCACGTCGGCGTAGGCGTGCGCGA
The DNA here is from genome assembly GCA_963796575.1 of uncultured Solirubrobacterales bacterium. Taxonomy (GTDB): domain Bacteria; phylum Actinomycetota; class Thermoleophilia; order Solirubrobacterales; family Solirubrobacteraceae; genus Palsa-465. The sequence goes on from CAWCMG010000031.1 coordinate 97,534, forward strand.
TCGAGTGCACCGAATAGGCGAGGCCACGCTGCTCGCGGATCTCGTCGAACAGCCGTGAGCCCATCGAGCCGCCCAGGAGGGTCGAGTAGATCGCGAGCGCAGCGCGCTGCTTGGGATCGGCGATCTCGATCGTCGGGCGGTAGGACATCCGCAGGTGCGATTGGTTGGAGTCGCGCTCGCGGACCAGGATGCGCGGCTGCTGCGGGGGCGCCGGCTCGTACGCATCGGGCGCGGGGCGGCTCGGAAAGCGCGTGAACAGGTCGTCGACAGCGCCGTTGCCGGGCAGCTCGTCGAGGTTGCCGACAAGGTACGCGCCGCCCCGCTCGGGCGCCCACCGCCGGTTGCGGAACTCGACGATTCCCTGGCGCGTGAACGTGTCGCGGATGTGCTCGGCCGGGCCGAGGACCGGGCGACCCAGCGGGTGGTCGCCGAACGCCGCCTCGTCGATCAGATGCTCGGCCATCACCGCCGGCTGGTCGTTCGCCCGCGCGATCTCCTGCACGACCACGCCGCGCTCGCGGTTGAGCTCGTCGCCGTCGATCTGCGGCCTGCCGACGAAGTCGGTGAGGAGGTCGGCCGCCTCGAGCGCTTTGCTGGAGCGTGCGGTGATGTGGAATGCGACCAGGTCGTGGCTCGTGTAGGCGTTCAGCACCGCGCCGATTCGCTCGGCGGCCTCGTTGACGTCCCGATAGGTGGGGTACTTCTCGCCACCCTTGAATACCAGGTGCTCCAGGAAATGGGCCATCCCGTTTTCGTCGGGGCGCTCGGTTCGGGCGCCGGCGTCGAACGCGACCAGAATCGTCACCGATCGCGTACCCTCGACCGCGATCCGGTACAAAGGGAGCCCGTTCGAGAGGGATCTCTGCGTGATTGAAGGCACCAGGACAGAAAATAGCTGTTCGTGCAAATCCCCTTGCAAAGGGAGGGATCAGACCGCGTTTCGGGATGGGCCTCGGTAGGCTGGCCGCAACCTATGGCTATATCTGAATCCAAGCATCGAACCCGGCGGCGGCGCGAGAGCGCTGCGGCGGCGGTGATCGCGCCCCGCGAAGCTCAGCCCATCGGGCCCGTTCCGTCCGCCCGGTCGGTGATCGAGTTCCGTGGCGTATCCAAGCGCTACTCGGGCGGCGACACCGGCCTCGACCAGGCCACGTTCTCGATCGACCGCGGCGAGTTCGTGTTCCTCGTCGGCTCCACCGGCTCGGGCAAGTCGACCGTAATGCGCCTGCTGATCAAGGAGCTCGAGCCGACCGGCGGGACGATCCGCGTGGCGGGCCACGATCTCGGCGAGATCGCGCGCAAGCAGATCGCCTTCTACCGCCGCAATCTCGGCGTCGTGTTCCAGGACTTCAAGCTGCTCCCGGGCCGGACCGTGTACGAAAACGTCGCCTACGCGCTGCAGGTCACCGGGGGCACGCGCCGCGAGATCCGCGACAAGGTGCCGGACATCCTGCGGCTGACCGGCCTGTCGACCAAGCTGCACAACTATCCCGACCAGCTGTCGGGCGGCGAGCAACAGCGCGTCTCGATCGCGCGGGCGTTCGTCAACCACCCACCGCTGCTGCTGGCCGACGAGCCGACCGGGAACCTCGATCCGGAGACCAGCGTCGACATCATGCGGCTGCTCTACCGGATCAACCGGACCGGCACGACGGTGCTCGTCGCCACCCATGATCAGGCGATGGTCGACAAGATGCGCCGGCGCGTGCTCGAGCTGTCGCAGGGACGGATCGTCCGCGACGAGGCCACCGGGCTGTACACGCGCGACGAGACCACGCGGGAGTTCGCCCGGCGGCTGCGCCAGCCGTCGACGCGTCCGGACGGTGTGTAGCCGGATGACGTTCTTCGCAGAAGGCGTGACCCGATGAAGCTGGGCTTCTTCCTGAAGGAGGCGATGCGCTCGATGCGGCGCAGCGCCGCTCCGAGCTTCGCCGCGCTCGCGACCGTGCTCGTGACCATGCTCGTGTTGGGCGTGTTCATCCCGATCGTGCAGGCGACCAACGGGGCGGCGAACAGTGTCCGCGGCCGCGTCGAGGTCGACGTGTACATGAACACGAACGCGACCGCCGCCGACGATGCGCGGGTGCGGAACGAACTGCTCGGGCTGCGGCACGTGAAGTCGGTGCAGTTCGTCTCCAAGCAGCAGGCCTACCAGCAGCAGCAGCAAACCGACCCGCAGGCCTACGCGCTGCTCGGTGCGAACCCGCTGCCGGATACCTACCACGTCTATCCCGACAACCCGAGCAACGTCCTCGCGGTCCACAGCGAAATCGCGGGAACCGGCTCGGGCGGCAGCGGTCAGCCGATCGACGCCTCGATTAACAAGGTCTCGAACAAGCAGTCCGACACCCAGAAGATCCTCGAGGTCACGAACCTCGTGACGATCACGGCCGCGGTGCTGACCGTGCTGCTCGTGCTGGCTTCGATCTTGTTGATCGCGAACACGATCCGGCTGTCGCTGTATGCCCGCCGGCGGGAGGTCGAGGTGATGAAGCTGGTGGGCGCCACCGACTGGTTCATCCGTATCCCGTTCATGATCGAGGGCGTGATCGTTGGGGCGGTCGGCGCGCTGTTGGCGATCGCCGTCCTCGGGGCGACCAAGATCGCGCTGCTCGACCCGCTGGCGAGCAACTGGACGCTGATCGCCGCGCCACGGACGATCGGGTTCACGTTCCTCGTGGTGGTGCTGCTGGGGGCCGGCACGTTCGTGTCGGCGATCGGCTCCGGGCTGTCGCTGCGGCGGTTCCTGCGCGTCTGATCCTGAGGGGTCGGCCTGTTCGGCTGCGTGAGGCGTCGGCGTGAGCGGTCCGGGCTGAGCGGTCGGCGTGAGCGGTCCGGGCTGAGCGGTCGGCGTGAGCGGTCGGCGTGAGCGGTCCGGGCTGAGCGGTCCGGGCTGAGCGGTCGGCGTGAGCGGTCCGGGCTGAGCGGTGCGGGCGGGCGTCGCCACCGACCTGGCGCCCGAACATCGGCGCCGACAACCCGCCGCAACCAGCCCCAACCGGACCTGTATAACGCGTCATCCGAGCGGTTTCGTCCGGACCTTGACGCATCAGGCATGTAGGGCGAAGGTGCGTTCTACGACACAGTCGGCGGAGTCTGGGCCGTTTGTCGCGTTATGCATGGCGATTTGGGCTCGCCCGTGCCGCCGCAGTCGCGCCGGGCGACGCTCCGACCACGCGCTGGACACGCTCCGACCACGCGCCCGAGACGCCCCGGCCAGGCGCCGACTCACGCGCCCGAGACGCCCGGCCAGGCGGCCGACCACGCCCTAACCGGGACCAGGCAGATTGGGGGCGTGTTAGCGCTCACTTTGGGCGTGTGAGCGCTCACATTCGTGGGTAATAACGACTCCGTCACAAAGCCGCTTGTCGTTGTCGGCCGGGAGCAAGCGCACAACCGATGGGAGGACCATGCAGACTGCCCTACGCAGCCTACGTAGGCTGCGCACCCTTGCTTGGACGCGCGTCGTGGCCGCAACCGTCGTAGTGTTGCTCGGCACCGGGAGCATCGCGCTCGCCGCCAAGCACGGCCACAAGACCAAGCACCACGGGAACTTGAGCATCTCCAAGCAGACCTGGGGGTCGGCGCACGGCCAGGCTGTCGACCTCTACACGCTGCGTAACAGCAACGGGATGATCGTCAAGATCACCAACTACGGGGGCGTCGTGCAGTCGATCTGGGTGCCCGACCGCACCGGCCAGCTCAAGAACGTGGCGCTCGGGTTTCCGAAGCTCAGCGACTACGTGAACGACTTCGAGAACCAGCCGTGGCCGGCGGCCGGCGGATCCGGGGACACGTACTTCGGCGGGATCATCGGGCGGTACGCCAACCGGATCGCCAACCGCTCGTTCACGCTGAACGGCACGACGTATCAGCTCACAGGCAACAACGGCCCTAACAACGTGAACACGCTGCACGGTGGGCCGGACGCGTACAACACGCAGGTGTGGGCGGCGACGCCGGAGAAGCCCGCCAACGCCGTCGCGCTGAAGTTGGCCTACAACGATCCCAGCGGCAAGAACGGGTTCCCGGGGGCGGTTACGACCGAGGTGACGTACACGCTCACCGATGACAACGCCCTCGGGATCAGCTACCGCGCGACCACAGATGCCCCGACGGTCGTCAACTACACCAACCACACCTACTTCAATCTCGCCGGAGAAGGCTCCGGAAACATCTACGACCAGAAGCTTGCGATCAACTCGAACACGTTCCAGCCGACCGACGACGTGCAGATCCCGACCGGGTTCGCGTCGGTGTCCGGGACGCCGTTCGACTTCCGGGCGATGAAGCCGATCGGCCGGAACATCGAGGACGCCAGCGCGCCGGAGGGCAATCAGCTGGTCGTCGCCCACGGGTACGACCACAACTGGGTGCTCCGTGGGTCGGGCTATCGGCTCGCCGCCGTCGCCCAGGATCCGGGTGACGGGATCGTGCTGTGGACCTACACCGACCAGCCCGGCGTGCAGCTTTACACCGGGAACTTCCTGGTCGGCGATCTCGTCGGGACAAGCGGCCACGCGTACCGCCAAGGCGACGCGTTCACGCTCGAGACGCAGCACTACCCGGACACGCCGCACCACATCGGCGACCCCCGGTGGCCGTCGGTGGTGCTGAATCCGGGCCAGGTATTCGCCTCCAAGACGACCTATAAGTTCACGACGGCCGGACCTGGGTTCCGGCACAACTTCTAGGTCCGCCCGTCACCCCGGCCGGCCGGACCATGCGGGTGGTCCGGCCGGCCGGGATGGCCTTGCCTGCCACGGAGTTGGGTCTCGGCGAAGCGGCGTTCGGCGTACGCGCAGTTGCCAGCGCCCGCGGCCTACTACATTTGGGGTCGCCGGGTTTAGCGGCGTCGTAACCTCATACCGTCATGCATTCTCGCCGCTCTCGAAGTCCCCGGATCGCCATACGAGTTCTCGCCGGAGTGATCGTGCTCGTGATCGGCATCTGGATCGGCGGCCATCCTGGCTGGCTTCCCTCGCCGCTCCGCAGCGCATTCGTGGAGAACAAGAGCGATCCGCTCGTCAACCAGGTCCTCGAACTGCTCCAGAACGACTACTACCGGCCCCTCAACCGCAACCAGCTCGTCAACAAGGGACTCGCCGGGATGGTGGCGAGCCTCGACGACCCGTATTCCCACTACTACGACCCGACCGACTACCAGGGCTTCCTCAACGAGGACAACCCGCACCTGAGCGGCATCGGGGTCGACGTGCAGGCCGCGTCCCGGGGACTGCTCGTCGACGACGTGTTTCCGGGATCGCCGGCGGCCAAGGCCGGACTCCAGCGGGGCGACGTGATCGTCGCGGTCGGCGCGACGTCGCTGGCGAGCCGTCCGGCGAGCTTCGGCTCGAAGCTGATCAAGGGGAGGGCCGGGACGCAGGTCAGACTGACGATCCTGCGAGGGACGAAGAGGCACACGGTGACGCTGCAGCGTGCCGACATCGTGGTCCCCGTTGCGGCCGGGCAGATTGTGACGTACCACGGGATCAAGCTCGGCGCGCTCACGCTGACCCAGTTCGTCGACGGGGCGGGCGCCGAGCTGCGAACGCAGGTCGAGAAGGTCCTGCACGAGGGGGCGCGCGGCCTGATCCTGGACCTGCGCGACAACCCCGGCGGTCTCCTCAACGAAGCCGTGAACGTCGCCAGCATCTTCATTCCCGACGGCACGATCGTGTCGACCGACGGCCGGGCGCAGCCCCGTCAGGTGTACGTCGCCAAGGGCGGCGCGATCCCCACCAGCATCCCGATGGTGGTGCTCGTCGATCGCGGCACCGCATCTGCGGCCGAGATCGTCACCGGCGCGCTTCACGACCGCGGCCGCGCGAAGGTCGTCGGCACGCGGACCTACGGCAAGGGCGTGTTCCAGGAGATTGAGCCGCTTCCGAACGGCGGAGCGCTCGACTTCACGGTCGGCGAATACTTCACGCCGAACGGGACCAACCTTGGAGGCGGCGGGGTCAAGGAGGGCGTCGGCATCAAACCCGACATCTACGCCGTCACTAGTCCGGGCGCCAAGACCGACACCGCGTTCACGGTCGCCGAGCGCTCGGTGGCCGCCCAGGTGCAGTGAGCGCGGTCACCGACGCGAGCGCGCAGTGAGCGCGGGCACGGACGCGGGCGGCGGCTCGCGCGTGGCGGTGCTGGCTCGGCGGGGCAAGTTCTTCGTCGCCGAGCCGTTCTTCGCCGCGGGTCCCCGGCCGGTGGTGAGCCGTGACCGCCGGGTGTCGGTCGGCGACCTGATCGTGGTCCGCGCCGGCTCGGGCCGCAACGGGCGAGGCGGGGGGAGGGCGACTGTCGTCCGCAGGATCGGCCGATCGGACGTCGCCCGCGACGTGATCGAGGGGCTGATGGTCGACCGCGGCTTGCGGCGCAGGTTCGATCCCGCGGTTGAGCACGAGGCCCGCGAGGTCTCCGCAGCGTCGCTCGCCGCCTCCGACGGCGCGGCGGCGCCGGCCGGCCGGCGTGACCTGCGCTCGCTGCCGACGTTCACCGTCGACCCGGCCACCGCCAAGGACTTCGACGACGCGATCTCGGCCGCCGCTGAGGATGACGGGACGCGGCGGGTATGGGTGCACATCGCCGACGTGTCCGCCTACGTCCGCCCTGGCTCCCTGCTCGACCGCGAGGCCTACAGGCGCGGGACCAGCGTCTACGTTCCCGGCGCCGTCGAGCCGATGCTGCCCGAGGCGCTCTCGAACCGTGCTTGCTCGCTCGTCCCCGGGCAGGACCGCCTCGCGGTTACGACCGAGATCGTGCTCGACGGCGCCAAGGTCCGCAGCAGTGCGTTCTATCGCTCGGTGATCCGCTCGGACGAGCGCCTCGACTACGGGACGGTCGACCGGATCTTCGACGGCCGCTCGCGCGGGTCGGGGGGCTGGGGGCCGGCGCTCGAGGTGGCGCGCGCGGCGGCGGCCGCGCTCGAGGAGCGCCGGGCGTCGCAGGCAGCGCTGTCGCTCGAATCGGCCGAGCCGGAGTTCGAGTTCGACGACCGCGGCAACGTCGTGTCCGCGGAGCCGGTCGAGCAGACCGAGTCGCACCGGATGATCGAGCACTTGATGATCGCGGCCAACGAGCAGGTGGCGCAGCTGCTCGTTTCCCGGCGGGTGCCGACTCTCTACCGGGTCCACGAGCGACCCGACGGGATCGCGGCCGAGCGGCTGATCGACCAGCTGGCGTCGCTCGGTGTCCCGACGCCGCCGGCGCCGAGGGGACACATCACCCCGCAGCAGGCCGCCGATCTGATCGGAGAGGCGTCGCAGCTCGTCGAGCGGTGGACCGCGTCGCGGGGTGGGCGGGGGCGGCGGGCGCTCACGAGCCTGGTGCTGCGCTCGCTCAAGCAGGCCTACTACGACCAGCGCAACCGCGGGCACGCCGGCCTCCAGCTCGCGAGCTACTGCCACTTCACGTCTCCGATCCGCCGCTACCCCGATCTGGTGTGCCACCGGGCGCTGCTGTCCGCGGTGACGGGCGACGAGCCGGCGCCGGCGGCGCCCTGGGTGGCGCAGGCGGGACCGTGGTGTTCGGCGCGCGAGCGCGAGGCGATGTCGATCGAGCGCGATGCCGACGACATCGCCAGCTGCTTCCTGCTCGAGCGGCGGCAGCGCGGGACGGATCCGGACGAGGCGCTCGAGGGCGAGGTCGTGGGACTCGCCGGCGCCGGCGCGTTCGTGGCGTTCGGGCCGAGAGGGGAGTTCGAGGGGCTGCTCCCCGTGCGGAGGCTGCGCGGCGACTGGTGGGAGCTCAACGAACAGGGAACGATGCTCGTCGGCACCCGCGGCGGTGCCTCGATCCGCCTTGGCGACCCGGTGCAGGTCCGCGTGGGCAGCATCGATGCGCCGCGAGGCCGAGTCGACCTGCTGCCGGGTTGGGAGGTGGACTGACGCGATGGCCAAGGGCGGAAAGCGCAAGGCGGCCGCCGGCGACGTGGCATCGAATCGCCAGGCCTCGTATCGCTACCACCTGCTCGAGCGCTTCGAGTGCGGTCTCGTGCTGACCGGGACCGAGGTCAAGTCGCTGCGCGAGGGCAACGCCCAGCTCAAGGACTCCTACGCGGTCGTGCGCGATGGCGAGGTGTGGCTGATCGGGCTGTACATCGCGCCGTACGGTCCCGCGGCGCGGGAGAACCACGACCCTGAGCGGCCGCGCAAGCTGCTGCTCCATCGGTTCGAGATCGAGCGGCTCATCGGACGGACCAGGGAGCGGGGACTGACGCTCGTTCCGACGCGGATCTACTTCGCGGGTCCGCGCTCGCGTGCGAAGGTCGAACTCGCGCTGGCGCGTGGCAAGGACCTGTACGACAAACGCGAGGCGATGAAGACGCGCGAGATGGCGCGAGACGTCCAGCGCGAGTTGCGCGAGGCGCGTCACTAGGCCGTTCAAGGACCCGCCCTGGACCCTGATCGTTCAGGTTAGGTCGTTGATCTGTCAACTATATTTGGCGCGCGCGCGTCTGGGAGTCAGATGCGTAGCGACGCGAAACGTCGGGTAGCCCCAACTTATGACGATTGGTTCGAGCATTCTCCTGATCGCGGTTGGCGCGATCCTGAAGTGGGCCGTCACCGCACAGGTGAAGGGATTCAACATCCAGACCGCAGGGACCGTCCTGTTCGTGGTCGGTCTCGTCGGACTCGTGCTGTCGCTCGTCTACACCTTCTGGTGGGCGCGGCGCGACACCTACAACGACACGCGGGTGTACCGGCGTGATCCGCCGGTCGCCTGAGGCCTGAAGCGGAACCGGGGCGCGTACGGTCTTAGCTGATCGTGCGCGCCACCAACGTGGCGTGCATGCCGACCACAAGCAGCGCGACCAGGCTCAGGTAGACCGCGGCGACGAGCGCCCGGTCCAGCGGCCGGACCCGGTAGTAAGCCTCCTGGGCGTAACCACCCGAGCGGCGCTGCTGCCAGCGCTTATAGGTCTCGAAGCCCGCGAACACCAGGATCAGCAGAATGATCGGGTTGGGGAAGATGATCGCGAGCGGGATCATCGCGGCGAAGCCCACGAACCACATCCACGGCGCCATCGCCGCCATCGCGCGTCCGCCGTCGAGCGGCACTACCGGCAGCAGGTTGAAGAGGTTGAGGAAGAAGCCGGTGAACGCCAGCGCGCGCCACAGGTCGTTGCCCGTGGCGTGCCAGACGACGATGCAGGCCGCTGCTCCGATGCTGCCGAGAATCGGGCCGGCCAGGCCGACGCGCGCCTCCGCGACCGCGTTATCACCGAGCGAGCGAGCCGCGATCACGGCGCCCAGGAACGGGATGAACATCGGCGCGCTGGCCTTGATGCCCTCGCGCCGGAGCGCGATCACGTGTCCCATCTCGTGCACGAACAGCAGCGCGATGAAGCCGGCGGCGAACGGCCAGCCCCACAGCAGCGCATAGGCCGCCAGCGAGACGAGGACCGTGCCGGTCGACGCGAGCAGCTTCAGCTTGGGAAGGAGCACCAGGATCGCCTTGAACTTCGCGAGCACCGCCACGATCGCCGCGCCGATCGCCGATAGCCGCCGCCGGATCGGACCCTGGCGGCGCCGCTCGGATGCCGGCTCGGGACCCTGCGGGTGCGGCTCGAACACCGGCTCTGGCTCGGGGCGCGGTGCCTCGGGCGTCCCGACGGGGGCGAAGGGCCATTGCGTGTTCGCTTCCATTACTACGGATTGTAGGAACGGCCATGGGCCGGTCGCCGGGGATTCTTACGACGCCCTTCGGTTGATCGGCTCGTCCGGGACCAGGCCGGCCCGAAGCTATACTCTGTGGACACATATCCCCGGGGACGACAGGCTTCGACGTGGTCGGTTCGCGGGTGTGGTTGCGAGTCGAGGTCCCGGGAGGCCTCGTAAAACACCCGGGAACAAATAAGTGCGAATCACTCAGATTCCCACACCTATAACCTCGCTGTCTAACAGCAGTTGAGCGTTAGCCGGCCGTCATTCGCCCGCGGTGGCGGTCCGGTTCGAACAGCGGGCTTACCCTGTGAGGCCTGCTCCAGCCGCGCGGGGGACATCTCCGGAGTTGGCCCCCGACAACCCCGCCGGCAAGGCGAGTCGAGGGTGAGATCAGAGAGCCGGCTACGCTCGTAGACGCCACCTTTCGCGCGACTGCGGACGCGGGTTCAATTCCCGCCGTCTCCACCTTTGCAAAGAATTCGAACCGCCCTCCGCACCAGCGGGGGGCGGTTCTTCTATGAGGGCGAGGGCATCGAGGGTCGTGACTGCCCGGTAGAAGGGACGGCCGATGTCGGGGGTGACGAGGTCGAGGCTGATGGGGCCGAGGAGGTGGCGGAGCATCTGAGCTGATCTTGCGGTCCGCTGTTCGAGGACCTGTTGGATGTTGTTCAGCCGGTCCTTGATCCACTCGATGGGAGGTGGCCTGAAGATCTTCTCGCGGCTGCGGCGAAGGGCGTCGACCTCGTCGGCGAGTTGGTCGACGCGGCGCTCGGTCTCGACCAGTGCCTTGGCGAGCGCCTGGCTGCCGCGGCCCTCGCCGATGAAGTCAACGAAGTTGGCGAGCCGGCGCTGCTCGGCCGTGAGCTCGGCCTCCTTCAGCTTCAGCGTGTCGGGGAGGTCGGACCGCAGCTTGGCGATCTCATCTTCGACGCGGCGGAGGACGTACGCGATGTGCTCGGGGTCGGCGATCTGGTCCTGGATCGCTTGGACGATGACCTTCTCGGCGAGCGTCCGGCGCACGAGCGTCTTGTTGTCGCATGCGCCTTTGGTGGCGGCGAGGCAGCCGTAGTAGCCGCCGTTCTTGCCACTGACCTGAGCGATGGTGGCGCCGCACGAGCCGCAGACCATGGCGCCGGCGAGCAGGTGGGTGGGGAAGTGCGCTTGTCTGCTGCCCTGCTCCTTCGAGAATCCGCGCTTGCCGTTGCCGCCGGGCCAGGTCCGATGCTTCGCCTTGCGCCGCTCTCGGACCGCTTCCCACAGCTGCTTGGGCACGATCCGCAGCTCCTCGTCCTCGTTGATGACCCACTCGGACTCGGGCTTATCGAAGCGACGGCGCCGGCCGGTCTTCGGATCCCGTCGGCGCTCAGTCTTGTTCCAGACCCACCGGCCGGCGTACTTCTCGTTGTCAAGGATCCGGCTGATGGTGGCTGGCGACCAGCCCTTGGCTGATCGGATGCTGCCGGGAATGTTCTCGTCGTTGAACGTCTTGACGATCTGCGTCAGCGACATGCCCTCGGCGTACGACGTGAAGATCCGCAGGATCACCGCCGCCTCCTTGGGCTCGATCTCCATCTTGTAGCCGTCAGGGCGAGGTCGACCCTTCTTGTCCATCTTCATCTCACCGACGGGAACGGAGCGGTAGCCGAACATCTTCTCCCCGACGAAGAACCCGCGTTCCTTCTGGCCGATCTGGCCGCGCAGCGTCTTCTTCTTCAGGTCACGGAGCTGAAGCTCGTTGAAGATCCCGCGGACCTGGATCGCGAGCGTCGACTCCTCGTCCGTGCTGTCCAGCCCATCGGCGACCGAGATGACCCGGATGCCTTCGAAGTGCAGCTCGGCGATGATCGAGAGCATCAGGTGGTTGTCCCGCGCCAGGCGTGAGAGGTCGTCGACCAGGACGACGTCGAACTCGCCGGCACGCGCTGTGCTCATCAACGCGGCCAGAGCCGGTCGGTCCGAGCGGGCGTCAGACTGCGCCTGGTCGGCGTAGATGTGGTCGTCGGCGATTGTGAGCGACTGGAGCTTCGCCAGCTTCCGACACGCGGAGACCTGGTCATCGATGCTCTCAGGCCGCTGGTTCTCGGAGCTGTAGCGGGCATAGATCGCGGCAGCCATACGTCTGTCCTCCATCAAGAGTCTGCAACTGAGAGGGCGGCCGCGGTTTCTTCGTCAGCCGCTGCCTCCATCAGTCGGATGTACTCCTGGGCAAGTTCGGCCGCGATGTGATCGAGCAGTGGGCGAAGATCGAAATCGACTTCTTCCGCGTTACCGACTCCCTGTTGTGCCGCGACGAACATGATAGACATTGTCTCTCATTGCTCGGACGGAAAGACGTTAATACCAGGGCGTTTCTAGTCGATCGGAAGTGCCCGCGCGATCGCCGTGACGCTCAGCTCCAGCCGGCCGTACCGGCTGTGCTCAGGCCCGAGACCGCCTGCGCCGCGCCGCGCATTTCCGCGGAAACGCACCGCGTCGATCTGGCCGTCCCACGCCGGCGCGTCTCCCTCCAACTGATCCAGCGGAATCCCGCCGAAGAGCTTCGGCTGCTTTTCCGCCCCGCCGAGCGAGAAGTAGATCGTCTGGCCGTCGCTGATGATGACCCTGAGATCCGGCGCCCGATCCTGACGCAGACTGTCAGCGAGCGCGAAGTCGGGGAATTCCTCACGGACCCGCTGCTCGAACGCCCCTAGCACGTGTACCACCGCGCCGACAGCCGAGACCGGCAGCATCATGTCTCGCAGGCGCAGCGCGACCGCGAGCTCCAGAAAGTTCCGCGACGAGAACACTCGGCTCGATCCCCTGCCGGCGGCTCCATGCACGTCCGGGATCACGACGCGCTTCTCGCACAGGTGGATCAAACGATGCTGCGGGACCTCCAGCCGCCGCGCGATCTCCGACAGCGTGAAAGAGGGATCCGCGGCCATGATAGACAGACTCTATCTCCAGGTGCGGCCGTAGTCCTCGCGTCGGCGCGCTGCCTTCCAGAAGGTCAGTCTCGTGATCAAGCGAGTCCCCTCCGTCTGCCCAGCAAAGACGCCCCGGCGGGCGACGTTGGCAGCGCGCACCCGTCCCGCGTGCCGCGGCAGCCTTCGCCGGCCCCCTGACCGGATGAGGGCCGCGAC
>CAWCMG010000032.1:0-197627 GCA_963796575.1 uncultured Solirubrobacterales bacterium
TGTGGCCTGCGCCGCAACCGCACGCCGGGCGGCGCGGACCTGGCTGACGACGCTGACGTCCTGCTTTCTGACTCGCTGCATGAACGCCAGACGGTTCAGCAGATCCTGAAATCCGGTCGCCTCGATCACGACGCTCACGATGTTCGGGGCGTCGGTCTCGTAGGTGGCGATCAGCTGCTGCGCGAGCACGTGTTGGGCGTGCGCCGCGGCTGCCTCGAGTTGGCCCAGACGGGTGCGGGCGGCGGCCAACTCAACGCGAAGCTTGTCGAGCTGGGCGTTCTTCGCATCGATGTCGGCCTGGATTCGGCTGAGACGGCTCGCGAGTGCTGCGATGCTCGCATCGAGCTGCCCGATCCGACCGGAGGCGGCACGCACCGTGCCTGATAGCGATGACACGCGTCCCTGACCTGTCGTTATCCCTTGTTTGAGCTGGCCGACGCTCGCCGCGCTCGCGGCGGTAGCGCTCGAGCTCAGCCCGATGGCTGCTACACAGACGGCCAGCGCCGCCAACAGGGCGCCCGCGGCGTCGGTGAATGGCGTCCGTCGAGTCTGCATCGTGGTTGCGGCGGTCTCGCCTCCGTATGCGGACCGCACCGTTGGCTTGCGCCGTGCTGGATCAGGCGGCGGCCACGCTAACACGCCGCCTGGCTTGCCGGCGGCGCCGGACGCTCGGTGCAAGAAAACGTGCAACGGGCAGGATTTCGGGGCGCCGCGCCTACGCGCGGCTCACCGAGATCACACGGAGGCCCGACGGGGCACCGTCTGCGCGCAACCGCTTGGCTCTGCCGGTGCGTAGGTCATCGCGGTCGATCTGGGCGAGCAGCGCGTCGGACACCAGCACCTGCTGTCCCCTGGCCGCAGCTCCGACTCGCGCGGCCACGTTTACGTCCACCCCCAGATAGTCGCCGCCGAGCTTCCGAGGCCTGCCCCAGTGAATGCCCGCGCGCATCCGCGGTGCGTAGCCGTCGACGACGATGCCCTGGATGGCATCCTGCGCGTCGAGGGCGGCGTCGACCGCCGCACCGGCGCTCAGGAATGTGGCCATCAGTCCGTCGCCGAGCCGCTTGACGATGTGGCCCTCGTGCGAGGTGATCACGTCCTCGACCGCGGCACCGACATCGCGCAGGAGCTCGAGCACCGCAGTGTCGCCGGCGCTCAGCGCCCACGACGAGAACCCGACGAGGTCGGTGAACAGCAACGCCATCTCGAGGTCCCCGCGACCGCGGCCGGCCGCCTCCGACACCGATTGCCAGACCTGCAGCGCGGACAGGCCGAGCTCCTTGGCCACGCTCTCTCGCCTGGGTTGGAGCGCGGTTACCCCGCGGGCGATCACCTCCACCGGTGCCCGGCCCGCGGTGGATAGCGGATCGCCGAACTTCTCGTCTCCGGGCAGCCGACGGCGGAACCGGCGCGCGGCCGAGATCAGCGACGGCTCCCTGTCGAGCCGTGCGACGGCGCCACGCAACCGGGTGAGCCGGTCCGCGGGCTCCTCGACATCGTCCGCGCGGTCCTGGATCACCTCGCGGACCCGAGCCTGTCCGAATCCATCGCCGGCCGAGGATAGTGACTGGGCACGCCCGAACTATCCAGTCGATGAGTTTCGCCGGTCCGCGCGGTCCTAACTGCCGACAGAGGACAAAGCCTGACCGGATTGGTTCCTAGGCTCCGTTCACGATGACGTTTGACACAGCCACCTATAACTCGAGCGACAGGTTCGTCGCGTCGCCCACCACTGCCGACGTATCCATCGCGGCGCGCTCGCTGCGGCGCACGTTCAAGGACGGGATCGAGGCGGTTCGCGACATCGATCTGACCGTGACGGCGGGCGAGGTGTTCGGCTTCCTCGGGCCAAACGGCGCCGGCAAGACGACGACGGTCCGAATGCTCTGCACCCTGCTCCCTCCGACGGCGGGACGCGCCACCGTCGCCGGCCTGGACGTGGTCGAGAACGGCGCCGAGGTGCGACGGCGGATCGGCGTGGCGCTTCAAGAGATCGGCCTTGACCCGGTGCAGACGGGGCGCGAGCTGCTCGAGCTCCAGTGCGGGCTCTACGGGATCGCCGGCCACGCGGCCCGGACTCGCGCCACGGAGCTGCTCGACCTCGTCGGCCTGTCCGAGGCGGCAGACCGGCGAACGAAGACGTATTCGGGCGGGATGAAGCGCCGGCTCGATCTCGCGAGCGCCCTCGTCCACTCGCCCGATGTGCTGTTCCTCGACGAGCCCACGACCGGCCTGGATCCGGCCTCGCGGTTGACGATCTGGGACGAGGTCCGCCGCATCAACGCCGGCGGCGCGACCGTGTTCCTCACCACTCAGTACCTCGAGGAGGCCGATCAGCTGTGCGATCGCCTGGCGATCATCGACAACGGCCGGATCGTCGCCGAGGGCACGCCCGAGCAGCTGAAGGCCGAGATGGGACACGACGTCGTGTCTGTCACGGTCGAGGGCGCCGACGTGACGGCCACCGAGGACGCGCTGTCGGGGCTGCCCGGACTCGAGCGCGTCGTGGCCGAGCCCGGAGGACTCGCCCTTTACGTCGAGGACGGCGCCGGCTCGATCGCCGAGATCGTGCGCCTGCTCGAGCGCGACGCGATCCGGGCCGGCGCGATCTCCGTCGCCCGCCCGTCGCTCGACGACGTGTTCCTGAAGGCCACCGGCCGCCGGCTCGAAGGGCAGGAGTCGTCCCGCCCGGGCGCGGAGGTGAACCATGGCTGAAGTCCTGCTGCTCGGCCGGCGCGCGACGCGCGAGATCGTCCGGTATCCGGAGGCGACGATCCCGACCCTGTTCATCCCGCTGTTCTTCCTCGTCGTGAACATCGGGCAGGTGTCGAAGACGTTCCCGAGTAGCACCCCGTTCCTGAACGGCCAGGGCTATGTCGCGTTCCAGCTGCCGGTGTCGCTGATGTTCGCGGTTGCTACCGCGACCTCGGGCCTCGCGCTGGTGACCGAGATCGACCTCGGCTACTTCGACAAGCTGCTGGTGGCACCGATCCGGCGCTCGTCGATCATCTTCGGTCGACTCACCGCGGATCTCGTGCGCGGGATCGCCACGTCGACGCTCGTGCTGCTGGTGGGCATCGCGCTCGGCGCCCGGATCGAGAGCGGAGTGGCCGGCGCGGTCGTGATCGTGGCGCTGGCGGCGGGGTTCGGCGTGGCTTATGCCGGCTTCGGGCTGCTCGTAGCGCTGAAGACGCGCAACGTCCAGGCGACGCAGTCGAGCTTCCTGCTGTTCTTCCCGCTGCTGTTCCTGACGCCGAACTTCGTCCCGTTCGACCGCCTGTCACCTTTGATGGAGACGCTCGCGCGGGTCAACCCGGTGAGCTACGTGATTGTCGGTATGCGCGGGCTCGTGATCGACGGTTGGAACCTCGGTCAGATCGCGGTCGCGGTGCTAGTGATTGTCGGACTCGGCGCGATCCTCACCGGGCTGTCGCTGCGCGTGATCGCCACCTACGACCGCTGACGGTCGCCGGCAGTCATCCCCCGAGACCGGCCCCGGCGCTCAACCGCCGGACACCGGTCCCCGGCGCTTAACCGCCGGATACCGGCATTACCGGGGTGCACGGCGGATGCTGCGGATGGGCCGGATCGAGCGCGGTCAGCACGTCGGCGTCGGCGATGTGGTCGTAGGGCATCGACAGATGCTCGCCCTGGTCGAGCGAGCACTGGCTCTGGAGGAGGATGTTCGTGACGTTCGGCGCCGGCGCCAGGAATGCCGAGGTGTACGGCGTGACGACCTCGTCGTTGTCTGACTCGATCACCGTGTAATTCACCCCCGGCGCGGTCTCGCCACCGGCGTTCAGCTGCGTGATGAAGCTCGATCCGGCCTCCTGCTCCTGGCATGCCGGGCAGTCGGCGTTGACGAGCGAGCTGGCGCCCGGGAAGTAGCTCGCGAGTGTGAACAGGCCGTTGAGCGTCGTGCCGTGGTTCGACGGCGCCAGTCCCACGAGCGTGTCCACCTTCGAGGCCCCGCCCAGGAACTTGATGTAGTAGCGCGGCATCATGCCGCCCTGCGAGTGACCGACCAGGTCGACCTTCTTCGCGCCGGTCGCGGCGAGCACCTTGTTTACGAACGTCGATAGCTGCTGGGCGGACTGCGCGATGTCGCCGGTGGCGTACACGCCGAGCGATCCGCTGCCGTTGTAGGAGCCGTAGTTGAGCGCGAACACGCAATAGCCGTTGTCGTACAGCAGCGGCGACAGCGCCTGCCAGCTGTCGGACATGTCGCCGAACGTGCCGTGCACCAGGATCACCGGCACCGGGTGGGCCGCGGAAGGCTTGCACGACCAGTTGTTGGCGCCGGGCGGGCTCGCCGTCGGGCTCGCGCGCGCGTAGCCGACGATCCCGTTGTAGACGACCGGCAGCTGGGCCGCAGCCGCGGGCGACACAGTCATGGCAAACGTGATCACGGCGAACGTGATCGCAACGGCACGGTGACGCATATGTGACTTCCTCCCGCGGGTGTGAACGTCCTGGATGAGCTGCTTATACCCGCGGTTGGGCCCTTCGCATCCCGGCGGCAGCCGCTACCGCGGAGCCTGGCATCTCCGCCGCGTGCTCGGCAGGTCGTCTACCCAGTCCATGTTCAGCCCGGCCACCACCGGCTCGAGATCCGAGTGCTCAGCGGCGCGGGGTCGCTCGAACGGCTCGCGATCGGATCGCGGCGCAGCTGATTCGCCGCGCGTTCCGGGCCAGTGGCGGGACCAGGATTCGAACCTGGGAAGGCGTAGCCGCGTGATTTACAGTCACGTCCCTTTGACCGCTCGGGAATCCCGCCGGGAGGTGTGAGTTTAGCCCGGGCGGACCTAACTAGCGGCTTCCACAACACGCACCGGACGCGCCGGAAGCGGCTCGGCGGGCTCGACTTCGTAGTCCGCGTACCTCGGACCTCCGAGCAGAATCCCGCTACACCCACCAAGCGCCGCAGCGCGGATGTACCACCTCCGCCCGTCGCCGACGTGAACGAAGACCGAGTCACAGCGCGACGGATCGAGACGCTTCACGAGGCCATTCCAACTCTGGTTGCCGCCGCGTGTACACAGCGTCACGTTCCAGCGGCCGTTGCGCCAACAAGTCGAAGTCTTGACCTGCGCCCGATCGACGCGGTCCCCGAAGTCGGCGATGGGGTCGACGTCGCTGTTCGTGAATAGCGGGAAATACACATCGGCGCCGGCGCCCGGCAGCCAGTTGATCGCCGACAGCTCTCCGGCATCTCCTTGCCGCCTGGGTGTCCATACCGATTCCATACGAGGATCTTACGACTCGTATCGGACGCAAAAGCCCTGCAAAAAGTAGCAAACGTGGCGGCCAACACGCCGTGCCGGGGCTCCGGGCCGATCACGATCGCGCCGGTGCCGAGTTCGTCGGCGCGCTCGAGGATCCGGTCGACCACGGAACCGTGCGTGCCGACGGTGCGGAGTAGCTCGCCGCTGACCGGCATTCAGGATTCGCGCAGCTCTGCGACGCAGGCGTCCATCAGCTCGGCATCCGCCTTCTCGCGCTCGAGCTCGATCGAGTCCTCGCCGCGAGGACGTCCTCCTCGATCACGCCACGCGCGCCGGCGGTTACCGACCGGAGTCGGCCATGGCAGCGCCGCGCCGCGCGATGACCCGGTGACGCCGGGCACGATTAGGAAGCGGATGCCGGGCGCGGCGAAGGCGCCAGGCTAGGAGGCGTCGCGCAGACGCTGCGCCTCGGGCAGCGCCTCGAGCTTCTTCAGCGTGTGGTTCTCGATCTGCCGGATCCGCTCGCGGGTGACGTTGAACGCCCGCCCGACCTCCTCGAGCGTGTACGGACGTTCGCCGGTCAGCCCGAAGCGCATCTCGATCACCTCGCGCTCACGCTCCGGCAACGCGGCCAGAGCGCGTCGCAGGTTCTCGCGCCGCAACCGCTCGCTCGCCAATTCGAACGGCGATTCCGCGGTCTGGTCCTCGACGAAGTCGCCGAGCTCGGACTCCTCCTCCTCGCCGATCGGCTTCTCGAGCGATACGGGCTGCTGGGCCATCCGCAAAACGTCGCGCACCTCGCGCACGTTGGTCTCGAGCTCCGCGGCGATCTCCTCGGAGGTCGGC
Source organism: uncultured Solirubrobacterales bacterium (assembly GCA_963796575.1). Lineage (GTDB taxonomy): Bacteria > Actinomycetota > Thermoleophilia > Solirubrobacterales > Solirubrobacteraceae > Palsa-465. The sequence goes on from CAWCMG010000032.1 coordinate 6,072, forward strand.
TCCCGCCCGAGTTGCTGAACCAGCTGGCGCTCGACGTGGACCACCTTGTTGAGCTTCTCGACCATGTGGACCGGGATCCGGATCGTGCGGCCCTTGTCGGCGATCGCGCGCGTCACGGCTTGGCGGATCCACCACGTGGCGTAGGTCGAGAACTTGTACCCGCGCCGGTAGTCGAACTTCTCGACCGCGCGGATCAGGCCCATCGACCCCTCCTGGATCAGGTCCAGGAACGTCAGCCCGCGGCCGAGGTACGACTTCGCGATCGACACGACCAAGCGCAGGTTGGCCTCGATCATCCGCTGCTTGGCGATCATGTCGCCGCGCTCGATCCGGCGCGCGAGAGCCACCTCCTGCTCGGCGGTCAGGAGCTGAACGCGACCGATCGAGCGCAGGTAGAGTCGCAGCGAGTCCAGGCTCGGCTCGACCGTCAGATCGATCTCGACTTTCTTCGAAGCCTGCTCGGCCCGCGATTCGGCCGCCGACGCGGCGCTCGCCTCGACGCTCGACCCCTCGGACTTCGCCGGGCGGCCGTCGCCGTCGACGACATCGATGCCCTGGTCGTCCAGGTACGCGTGGAGCTCCTGAACCTGCTCCTTGCTGACCTCGGACTCCTCGAGCCACGCCTGGATCTCGTCGATCGTCAGGAAGCCGCGCTCCTGACCCTCCGCGATCAGCGGTCGCAGCTCCTCGAGCTCCGTAATCGGAGCGTCATCGCTTAGAAGGATCGCCTTATCGCTCACTCGCCCCTGAGCTCCTCCCGTAACCCGCCACAAAGCCCCCGGCCTGGGGCTTTTGTCAGGCCCTCTCTCTCGATGTCTCCCAAATGCGCCGGGAAGGAGTGATACCACAATCCCCGTCGATGTCCAGGGAATCCGTACGTGCGCCGGCCGCGGATGTGCGTGTGATCCGGGGGCCGAGGGGCCGCGCTCACTACCCTTTAGCTCAGGCGATGACCCCGAACCCCACCCCCAGTGTTTCCATAACTGACGTACAGGCCCGCCGGCCGTCGGTCCAGCTGAGCCTCTCGCGTGTCGGCGTCACTGGAGTCGAGAAGGTGATCCGGATCCAGCAGAACGGATCCGAGCAGTTGTTCTCGGCGCGCTTCGAGTGCGTGGTCGAGCTCGGCCCCGACCAGAAGGGCGCGCACATGTCGCGGTTCGAGGAGGTCGTCAACGACGCGATCGGCGAAGTCGTCCTCGGCGAGTCGACGTTCAAGACCGAGACGCTCGCCGAGCACATCGCGCAGCTCGTCAGGACCCGGCAAAAAGCACGGCGAGCCGAGGTGAGCATCGAGGCCCGCTTCCCCGAGCACAAGCCGGCTCCCGTGTCCGGGATCAACACCCAGGAGCTGTACACGCTTCACGGCTCGGCGGTGACCACCGAGCTCGGCACGCGCCGGCTGATCGGCGTGACCGCGCAGGGCATCACCGCGTGCCCGTGCGCCCAGGAGCTGGTCGCGACCAAAGCGCGACACCGTCTGGAAGCCGAGGGCTTCGACAGCGATGACATCGAGAAGATCCTCGACGCGGTGCCGGTGGCGACCCATAACCAGCGTGGCCTGGGAACGCTCCACATCGGGTGCACCGAGCTGTGCGATGACGAGATCGACGCGTCGACGCTGTTGCAGATCGTCGAGCACGCGATGTCGTCCGAGATCTACGAGCTGATGAAGCGCTCGGACGAGGCGCACGTCGTAGAGAAGGCGCACCGCCGCCCGCGGTTCGTGGAGGACTGCGTCCGCGAGATGATCCGTGGCGTGGTCGATGCGTTCCCGGACCTGGGCGACGCGGCGTTCGTCTCGGCCCGCCAGGTGAACCTCGAGACGATTCACCAGCACAATGTCGTGGCCGAGCGCTACGGGACGCTCGGTGAGGTGCGCAGAGAGCTGGCCGACGGGATCCCTCCGGCGCTCCACACGACGCGCCAGGCCTGGCTCGACGCGGTCGTCACCTGAGGCCCGACCACTGCGCCGACAGCGATGCGCGCCGTCATCCTCGAACGCCAGGGCGAGCCTCTCAAGGTCACGACGCTCCCCGACCCCGAGCCGGGTCCGGGCCAACTGCGCCTCAAGGTCGGCGCCTGCGCGGTGTGCCGCACCGATCTTCACTTGCGCGACGCCGAGATCCCGGCCACGAAGCTTCCGGTCGTGCTCGGGCATCAGATCGTCGGGACCACGGACGACGGTCGCCGTGTCGGTGTGCCGTGGCTCGGCTGGACCGACGGGACTTGCAAGTACTGCACGACCGGCCGCGAGAACCTGTGCGTCAACGCGCGCTTCACGGGCCGCGATATCGACGGCGGCTACGCGGAGTGGACGGTGGCCGACGAGCGCTACTGCCTGCCGCTGCCCGACGACTTGACCGACGAGCAGGCGGCGCCGCTGCTGTGCGGCGGTCTGATCGGCTACCGCTCACTCAAACTGGCCGGGGACGCGCAGCGGCTCGGGCTGTACGGGTTCGGGTCGGCCGCCCACATGATCTGCCAGGCGGCCGTGCATCAGGGTCGCGAGGTCTACGCGTTCACGCGGCCACACGACGAGCGCACGCAGGAATTCGCGAAGACCCTCGGCGCCACATGGGCCGGCGGCAGCGACGAGCAGCCCCCGGAGCTGCTGGACGCGGCCATCATCTTCGCCTCCGCCGGCGAGCTCGTGCCGCAGGCGCTCGAGGTCCTCGACCGTGACGGCACGGTCGTGTGCGCCGGGATCCACATGACCGACATACCGTCGTTCCCGTACGACGATCTGTACTGGGAACACAAGATCCGCTCGGTCGCGAACCTGACCCGCGAGGATGGTTATGAGTGGCTGGCGCTGGCGCGCGAGGTCCCGATCAGGACGAGCATCACCAACTACCCGCTCGACAACGCCGAGGACGCGCTGGCCGACCTTCGCGCAGGCCGGTTCGAGGGGACCGCGGTGATCGTGCCGTAGGGGCTACCGCGCCCAAGCTCACTACCCACTACGCTGCAGATCATGCCCCTCATCCCGATGGTGATTGAACGGACCGCGCGTGGCGAGCGCGAGTTCGACATCTACAGCCGTCTGCTGAACGAGCGGATCGTCTTCCTCGGCACCCCGATCGACGACACGATCGCGAACCTGACCGTCGCGCAGCTTCTGCATCTGGAGTCGCAGGACCCCGACAAGGACATCTCGATCTACATCAACTGTCCCGGCGGCTCGATCTACTCGGGCCTCGCGATCTACGACACGATGCAGTTCATCAAGCCCGACATCCAGACGATCTGCGTCGGGATCGCGATGTCGATGGGCTCGCTGCTGCTGGCCGGCGGCGCCAAGGGCAAGCGCTTCTCGCTGCCAAACAGCCGGATCCTGATCCACCAGCCGTCGGCGGGCTTCGAAGGCCAGTCGACCGACATCGAGATCCACGCCCGCGAGATTCTCAACATCCGCCGGCGGATCGACGAGATCTACGCGCACCACACCGGCCAGTCGGTCGAGCAGGTGAACGCCGACATGGAGCGCGACCGGTTCTTCAAGGCCGACGAGGCCGTCCAGTACGGGCTGATCGACCGCGTGATCGACCACCACTAGGAGGAGAGCAGACATGCCGATGGCTGAGCGGACAGCGACGACCGGCTGGGACGGTGACCTCGCGCACGGGAACGGCGTCCTGAACGGAGCGAGTGGCGCCCTCACCGACCTGGCAGTCACCTGGGCCTCGAGAACACAGCGCTCCGAAGGGAAGACGAGCCCCGAGGAATTGGTCGCCGCTGCACACTCGAGTTGCTTCTCGATGGCACTCGCCCACGGCCTCACCGAAGCCGGCCACACGCCCGAGCACCTGGACGTCACCGCGAAGGTAACGCTCGACGAGCGCGACGGCGCGCCCACGGTCACCACATCGGAGCTGACCGTCTCGGGCCGCGTGCCGGGGATCGATCAGACTCAGTTCGAGCAGGCGGCCGCCGATGCCGGCAAGGGCTGCCCGATCTCGCGCGCGCTCGCCGGCGTTGCAGATCACGGTCAACGCCACGCTCGAGTAGCCCGCCCCGGCCCCGCGCCGGCGAACAAGACGCTACGTCGCGGGCGCCCGCCGGATCCGCCCCGACCCCCGGCCGCGGGTCTCGGGCGGCTCAGGCACGACCGGCCGGCTGAGTGCCCAGAAGATCATCAGCCCGCCGAACACGAGCATCCCGAGGCCCGTCCACAGGTCGATGTTGATCCCGTCCGCCTTGTTCTTGACCGTGTGCGAGCCGAACAGCCCGAGCGCGATCAGGATCAGGGCATACAGGCAGAACAGCCCGCCGATCAGGCGGCGGATGTCGAACTTGTTCGCCGCCTGCGCCGCGTCGGCCTCGTCCTCATCGGTCTCGCCGGTCGGCTGCATCGGCTCCGTACGCGACGAGGGGCGGGGCCAGCCGATGCGCTTGGGGGTTGAGGACACGAGCGACTCCTAGATGAAGATGATGTTCAGCGCGATCACGATCGCGATCGCGACGCCGCCGAGCAGCGCCGGTGAGCGCCACCACAGCCGGTCGCGCGGGTCGGCGTTGAGCTCGCGCTCGTCCTTGCGGGTGAGTCCCCAGACAAGCCCGCGCAACTCCTCCCTCGGCTTGGGCTTGGTCACGAGCGACACCGCCACCAGCACCACCGTGCCGACGACGAACGCCCAGATCGACTGCCAGAAGCTCGCGCTGAGCGCCGAGCCGAAGTGGAAGATCACGTGGTACGCGGCCAGCCGGTTGACCCCATAGGCGGTGGCCGTCCCGGCGACCAGGCTCCAGAACCCGCCCCACGCGGTCGCGCGCTTCCAGAACATCGCGATGATGAACGTCGTGAACAGCGGGACGTTGAAGATCGAGAACAGCGTCTGGATGTAATTCATCATGTTCGAATAGCCCTTGGCGATGAACGCCGTGGCGATCGAGATGAGAATCCCGCCGATCGTCATCAAACGGCCCCAGCGCAGATAGAACCCCGGGTCGCGGTCCTTCCACACGTAGTCCTGGAGCAGGTCGTACGTGACCACCGTGTTGAACGCGGTCACGTTCGCGGCGACGCCGGCCATGAACGCCGCCATCAGCGCGACGACCGCGATCCCCAGCATCCCCTCGGGGAAGTACTGGGCGATCAGATGGGGGATCGCGGTGTTGTACTGCACCGCCAGGTTCTTTCCGACGCCCAGGCCGTGCACAGTGGCGACGGCGATCAGGCCCGGCAGGATGATGATCGCCGGCAGGAAGATCTTCGGGTAGGCAGCGATCAGAGGCGTCCGCCGCGCGGCCGATAGGTTCTTGGCCGACAGGGCACGCTGCACCTCGGCGAAGTTCGTCGTCCAATAGCCGAAGCTGACGACGAAGCCGAGGCCGAACACCACCCCGATCCAGTTCGACTTCAGCGGATTGGTCTCGTGGTGGATGCCGAGGCCCTTCCAGGCGTGCAGGCCGGCGTTGCCGAGCGCGGGAAGGGCCTTGATCCGGTGCTCGAGCCCCGACCACCCACCCACCGAGTGGAGCGCGACATACGTGAGCGGCAGCAGCGCGGCGCAGATCACGAAGAACTGAAGGACCTCGTTGTAGATCGCCGAGGTCAGGCCGCCGAGCGTGATGTAGATCAGCACGATCGCCGCGGCGGCCAGGATCGAGCCGCCGACCGGCCAGCCGAGCAGCAGGTGGATGATCAGGGCCAGCGCGAACAGGTTGACGCCGCCGATCAGCACGGTGGCGACCGCGAACGTGAGCGCGTTGAAGATGTGCGCGGCATTGCCGAAACGGAGCCGCAGGTACTCGGGCACCGAACGGACCTTGGCCCCGTAGTAGAACGGCATCATCACCAGCCCCAGGAACACCATCGCGGGCACCGCGCCGATCCAGTAGTAGTGGACGGCGGAGACGCCGTACTGGGCGCCGTTGGCGGACTGGCCGAGGATCTCGAGCGCGCCCAGATTCGCGGAGATGAACGCCAGACCGGTGATCCACGCCGGAAGCGATCGCCCGGACAGGAAGAAGTCGAGATCCGTCTTGATCGACAGCCGGGCGACGAACCCGATGCCGAGCACCACCGCGAAGTAAATCGCGATGATCACGTAGTCGATTGTGGCGGGGTGCAACCGAAGCATGGCCTCTCCTGATGCAGGCCACTACCCGCCCCAGCGCCTATGACTCAAACTCTTTTTGCCGCGGCGCACCGCGGCGCCCGTTGGCGCCTACACCGTCGCTGCGGCTTCCACCTTGCTCGGCGCCGCCACGTGCGTCACGGGAAGGCCCAGCCCTTTCGCCTTGCTCACCAGATCTAGCTTCAACCAGCGCGAGATCCCGAGCGGCAACGTCGAGATGATGATCTCGTCGTAGTCGTCGAGATTGATCGCATCCTGGATCGCCATCAACGGCTCGGCATCGCCGATGCTGCCGGTGACCTCCTGGCCCGCGGCCTCGGACAGCTTGGGCAGCGCGACCGCGAGCACGTTGTTGGCGTCATCCGCGCCCGCGTCTTGCGGATCGACCACCTTGTGCATCCCGTGGGCCTGGCGCGGCACGACGAGATGGAACCTGGCCGGACTGCGCTGGGCCCGTTCTCGGACCGCATCGAGCAGTCCGCTGGTCGCCGCCGTCTGATGTGCGACGACGAGGACGTTGGCCGGCTCTGACATGAGTCACCTCCAGAAGAGATGGACCGGTCGTCCGAGTATTCCACCGCACCTCGGTATGAACAAGGGGCCGCCTGCGGCGGCGTCCATGGGGCCGGGTGCCCCGTCCGGTCAGGGATCGCTAATCCAGGCGGTACTCGCCGCGCGCCACGATCACCGCGGATCCACCGACATACACTCGCTCGATGCGCTCGGCGCTTCCCTCAGCTCGCGCCCGCAGCACCGACCGGCGCCCGATCTCGACTCCCTGCACGATCTCGATGTCGGTCCCGAACGGCACCCGTCCGTGTCGCGCCAGGTGCACCGCCAGCGGCCCCGCCGCCGAACCGGTGGCCGGATCCTCGGCAACGCCGAGCGCGGGTCCGAACATCCGCGTCTTCCATTGCGTTCCGGAACCCGCGAAGCAGTTGATCCCGTACACGCCGAGGCGCTCGAGCGCGCCGATGTCGGGGCGCAAAGCCGCGACCGCGTCCTCGCTCGGGAACTCGACGTACACGTGCACCGGGCCGTTGCGATACCCCTCGATCGGGAGCCCGCCGGGGTCCGGGGCCGCCCCGAGCGCCGCCACCAGCTCGTCCACCGCGTCGAACGGCTCGACCGGCGGCACGAACTGCTCCATCTCCCCGTACGTCGGCGCGACGCCGCCGGCGCGCTCGAGCGTCACGGGCACGACGCCGAGGCCGGTCTCGAGCCGGACTACGCTCGACCCCATCGCGCGGCCCACGACGAACGCCGTGCCGAGCACGGGATGGCCGGCGAACGGCAGCTCGGTGGCGGGGGTGAAGATCCGCACGCGCAGATGCGCATTCGGGTCCTCGGGGCGAAACACGAACACGGTCTCGGACAGGTTCAGCTCGCGCGCGGCGCGCTGCATGACCTCGTCGCTCAGGCCCGAGGCGTCGGTGAACACCGCCACCTGATTGCCCTGGAGCGGGACGTCGGTGAACACGTCGGCGATCGTGTAGCGCCGCATCAAGACTCGCCGGCCATGTCGAGCAACGTGGTCACCGTCGTCCAGTTGCGCGCGGTGGCGCGAACGCCAAGGCCTTTGCCGGCGAGCCTGGTCCACATCTTCGAGCGCCCGACTCCGTGCGGATGCCACGCGTACAGCTCGCGGCCGATCGCCACGAGCCTCTCCGATGGCGCCGCCGCGGCCGCGATCTGCTCGACCGCCGCGACGTCGGGCTCGCCGTCGCAGAAGCTGACCTGGTAGCGCTTGGGGTTGTCGGCCACGTCCGCCAGCGGGTTCAAACGCACGACCTCGGCCAGCTCATCGCGGCTGCGCACGATCACGTCGACGTCGAACCCGAACCGCTCGGCGATCAGCTTCTCGCCCCGAGAGCCGAGCTCGTCCGCGCTCAAACCCGACCTCAGCACAACGTTGCCGCTCTGTACGTACGTTTGGACGTCCTCGAATCCCCCATCGGTGAGCAGCGCCCGCAGCTCCGGCATCGCGATTCGCTTGTTCGGGCCGAGGTTGATGCCACGTAAGAGGAGAATTTGCGAACGATTTCGCGCCATGTTGCGGGGAACTACGGACCGGGGTTGCGGGCCGACGCGGATGTATACAGACGCGCTTTAGCCGATGTCATTCCCGCAAGCCGGAACTTGAGCCCGGCCCCCAATCTCCCTCGAGAATACGGAGTCCTGTAAATGCGGAAGGCGAAGGACAAGAGCGGCAGGATGTCGGCGCAGGAGACGCTCGAACTGTGGCAGGCGTACAAGCAGAGCGGCGACGCGCGGATTCGCGACCGCCTGGTCCTGACGTTCGCGCCGATGGTCAAGTACATCGTGTACAAGAAGGCGCGCGAGATCCCGGCCCGGTGCGAGGTGGAGGACTTCATCTCGTGCGGCCTGGAGGCCTTGATCCGGTCGATCGACCGCTACGACCCGAACAAGGGCGCCACGCTCGAGCAGTTCGCGTGGACCCGGATCCACGGCGCCGTGCTCGACGAGCTCCGCCGCAACGACTGGGCCCCGCGCTCGCTCCGCCGCTGGGATCGCGACATCACGAAGGCCAACGAGCAGTTCGTCGGCCTGTACGGCCGCAAGCCAACGCGGGCGGAGCTGAGCGAGTCCCTCGGAATTTCTCCCAAAGACCTGGTCACGCGCCAGGACGAGATCGCCCGCTCCCACGTTGGATCGCTCAACACCGTGGTCCTCGCCGAGGACGACACCACGATCGAGCGGATCGACACGCTGCACTCGGATGATCTCGACGCCAATCCCGAGCATTCGGCGATGCGTGACGAGGCCAAGGCCCGCTTCCGCAAGGCGTTCGAGCGGCTGCCCGAGCGCGAGCGCAAGGTCGCCGTCCTCCTCTACGTCTACAACCTGACCCTGCGCGAGATCGGCGATATCCTCGGCGTCACCGAGAGCCGCGTCTGCCAGATCCACGGGCAGATCACGAAGAAGCTGCGGGTCGAGCTCGAAGCCGACGAGGCGCTGTTCAGCGAGGTGGCGTAGTGGGATGGTCGGCGGCGCCTGACGGCGGCGCCTTAGTCGACTGGTCGGCGGCGCCTGACGGCGGCGCCTTAGCCGGGAAGTTCGGCAGCTCGCCGCTGGCCGCCGCCTCGGCGGCGGCCTGGTTCTCACGCTTGACCTCGAGCCAGATCTCCTCGCGGTAGACCGGCACCGCCCGCGGGGCGTCGATCCCGATCCGGACCGTCTGGCCCCGCACCTCGAGGACCTCGATGATCGTGTCGTCGCCGAGCATGATCCGCTCGCCGGCGCGCCGGCTGATTCTCAGCATGCCGAGTCGCCGTCCGGCGCGCCGCCCCCGTCGGGGGCGGTGAACAGCGGCGCGCGGAGGTCACAGCCCGGCGCCTGGTTGATCACCTGGTAGGCCTGACCGGCCCGCACCAGGATCGGCGCCTTGAGGTTGGCCGTGAAGTCTTCGAGCGCCGGCGCGGCGCGCACAGTCACGTAGACGTCCATCGCGCTCGACCCGTCGAAGCCGAGACGCTCGGCGTCCTCGTCGATCACCTCGACCTCGAACCCCGCGAAGAACCGGTGCGGGTTGGTCACCGGCAGCGCCAGCGACGGGTCCTCGAGCGACTGAAGCCACAGGAAGGGCGCTTCCGGGTCGTTCGCCAACAGTGCGTAGCGAGACCCGCCGAGGCCGATCAGGCCCTCGGGGAACTCGATGACCGTTTCCGGGTCGATCTGCACGCGCCCGAAGCGCGAGCTCTCGATCGTGAACGACAAAGCGGGGCTTACTCTAGCCGGAGCTCGTGCCGAGGAAGTTCATCAGCGATTGCTGCACGATGTTGGCGCCCGCCTGCAGGGCCGCAGTGAGCGCCGCCTGCTGGGTCGAGTAGCTGATCTCGGTCGACGCCATGTCGGCGTCCTGGGTGTTGGAGAGAACCTGCGTGTCGCTCGTCTGGAGGGTCTGGATCCGGGAGGCGGCCATCTGGAGTCGGTCCTGGACCGCGCCGACGTTGGCCGACAGGCCGTTCAGCGAGTTGAGGTTCGTGTCGAGCGACGACAGGTCGGTGTTCAGCGCCGAGCTGTTGCCGGACTGCATGTCGTCGGAGATGTTGCGCAGCGTGTTCAGCAGCAGGCCGTCGCCGGCGGGCTGGCCGGACACCGTCTGGCCGTTCCCGAGGACTCCCGACAGGTTCGAGTTCACGGTCAGCGAAGTGTTCGGGCCGATCGCCCGAGTGACCTGTCCGGTGTTGCCGGCGTAGGTGTCGCTCGAGCCCGACTGGTACGGCTCGGTCGAGGTCGCGGAGCCCGAGAACACGTACTGGCCGTTGTACTGGGTGTTCGCGTCCTGCTTGATCTGGTCGATCAGCTGGTTTACCTCCTGGGCGGAGGCCTGCATGTCGGCCGGGGTCTGGGTGCCGTTGGCCGCCTCGAGCGTGAGCTCGCGGATCCGCTGGACCGAGTTCGTGACGTCGGTCAGCGCGGAGCTCTGCGCCGTGGCCCAGCCGGTGCCGTCGGTGACGTTGTTCGAGTAGCTCGTGAGGTTCGACAGGTCCGTGTTGAGCTGGAGCGCGAGCGCGGCGCCGGACGGGTTGTCGGACGGCTGGTTGATCGACTTGCCGGTCGACAGCTCTTGCTGCGTGGTGTCGAGCCGATCGAGTGCGGTCTCGATCCCGGACAGCGTCATCTGCGCCGACATCTGGTTGGTGATGCGACCGATCATCTAGATCACCCGGCCCCGACCATGTTGATCAGCGTGCCGATCGTGTCGTTGATCGTGCTCATCACGCGGGCCGAGGCCTGATAGGCCTGCTGGAACTGGATCAGGTTCGTCATCTCCTCGTCGAGCGACACCCCGGAGATGCTCTGGCGCTGGTTGCCGATCGCGGTCAGCAGCGCCTGCGAGGTCTGCTGGGCGTTCTGGGCCGACTGGACGTCGCTGCCGACCTGGGTGACGAAGGCTTTGTATGCCTGGTCGGCGGTGCCCCCGCTGAGAGCGGCGACGGCGTTGGCCTCGTCCTCGGTGTACGGCGGGGTCGTGCCGTTGGAGGACAGGCTCGGGTTCACGGCGATCGTTGCCGCGGTGGTGCCGGTCGGATCGAAGAACGGGGTCGCGCTCGGTCCACTGGCGTCCGCGCCGGAGATCGCGCCGTTGACGGTGGTCACGAGGTCGTTGGCGACGCCGTCGAGCGTGGTCGAGTAGTCCGCGATCTTGCCGGTGCCGGTGGTCGCGTCGTACAGCCCGAGCAGCGAACCGAGGGTCCCGCCGGCGCCGCTCACGTTCGAGTCGGTCAGGTTGTCGGTGAGATCGACGCTCGTCCCGTTCACGAGCGGCGTGGCGTCAGCCGTGCCGCCCTGGGCGGACAGCGCGGCGTTGCCGAAGCTCACGTTGACCATCCCGTTCGACTGGGTGCTGACGTACACGTTCGAGTACTGCGAGAGATCGTCGATCACGTTGTCGCGCTGATCCTCGAGGCTGTTGGCGTCGATCCCGGCGGCCTGCGCCTGGGCGATCTGGCCGTTCAGCTGTGCGATCTCGTTGGCGTCGTTCGCGACCGCGCCGTTTGTGGGGTCGGTGAGCGTGTTGTACTGCTGGGTCACCTGCGACTCGAGCGTCGACATCTGTCCTGACAGCGTGTTGAGCTGGTCGGCGACGGCGGCGCCGTCACCCATCACCGCCTGCTGGGCGCCCTGGTCCGACGGATTCGACGCGAGCGTGTTCCAGTCGCTGAGGAACTGGTTGAGCGCGCCTGACAGGCCGCTCGAGGTCGGCTCGTTCAGCCCCGCCTGGACCTGGCTGAGGATCGTCGAGGACGTGTTCTGGCCGTTTTCGGTGCTGTTCTGGGAGCGGTACTGGCTGTCGAGGAACTGATCGCGAATGCGCGTGATCGAGGTGATGTCGACGCCGGTCCCGAATTGCGAGCCGTCGCCGGTCACGCTTGACAGCGCCGGGATCGTCAGCTCGCTGCGCTCGGTCAGGTTCACCGTCTGGCGCGAGTAGCCCGGGGTGCTCGCGTTGGCGATGTTCTGGCCGGTCGTGTCGATCGCCGCTTGCGCGGCCTCCAGGCCGCTGAGCGCGGTCTGCAATCCCATGTACGTCGGAATCGTCATCGCTCAGACCTCCAGATCGAAGACGCGGTGGCCGGTGGTCTGCGCCGCGGTCGTGGCCAGCCGGTCGCCGCCCGCGTTGTAGCTCTCGTCGCCGGCGATGCCGGCCAGCTTGAGCAGGTGATCGAGGAATGCCAGCTCCTGGCTCATCAGCGCACGGTTGACGTGGTGCTCGCGCTGGACGACCTCGAGCAGGCCGCGAAGCTCCGCGCTCCGGGCGCCGGCGAGCAGCGCCGACTCGGGCTCCATCAGCGGCTCGAGCATCGCCATCGTGACGGACGCGCCGGCGACGCCGAGCCTCGCGCCGGCGCGCTCGAGCAGCGCGATGCGCTCGGTCTCGAGCTGGCGTCGGTGGTGCAGCTCGGCCTGGAGCACGCCGGTCAGGGCCACGACGCCCTTGACGTCGCGGTTGCGGATCGCGACCCCCTGCTCGAGCACGACCTGGAGCAGCCGCCGAGCGGCGACCAGCTGGGCCTCGAGGTGGGCAATCACCTCCGTGGTCAGGGCGGCGTCGGCCCGGGCTTGGAGCTCCGCCGTCGCCATCACTGCGCCCCCGCAGTCTTGTTCGACGGAGTCGCCTCACCCTGAGGCGTCCCGATCGCCGGATCGATCGCTTGCGCGAGCTGCTGGGCGATGCCCAGGCCCCCGCTCGACATGATGCTCTGGGTCAGAGCGGTCGGGATCATGCTCGCGAACGCGCTCGTGCTCGGGTCCGAGCCGAGGATGCCGCCGCTCGAGTCGCTCGAGCTGCCGTCGGAGCCGTCGCCGCTGGAGCCGTCGTCGCTCGGGCTGGTCACGGTCGAGGCGAGCTCCTGCGTGAGCTGCTGGACGAGGATGTCCTCGAACCCGAGCGCCTCCTGGTAGGCCTTCTGGGCGGCGGAGTTGCCGTTGCGGATGTCCGCCGGCTCGTTCGCCGTGTCGATCGGAGGCAGCGTGCTGTTGAACCCGATCGCGCTCATGGCTTGATCTCGTTCGCGATCTGGAGCATCTGGGCCTGGTACTGGATCGCCTGGCTGCCCATTGCATATTGCTGCTGGGCGGCCATCATCTTGCTCATCTCGTCGCCCAGGTTGACGTTCGAGCCTTCGAGCGCGCCCTGCTGGAGCGAGGCGCTCTTGGCGGGCCTGAGCGCGCCGCTGGCGCTGGTCGCGCTGAACACGCTGTCGCCGTCGGCCACCAGGCCGTCGGGCGCGGGGACGTCGACCAGCGAGAGCTTGCCGAGGGTCTGCTTGCCGACCGAGACGGTCCCGTTCGAGGCGATCGACACCTGGCTCGGGTCGACGCCTGCAGGGATCGTGATCGGCGGCTGGACCAGCAGCCCGGTCTGGGTGGTGAGCTGACGCTTGTCGTTGAGCTGGAGCGCGCCGTTGCGCGTCAGGCCGATTGTTCCGTTAGGCTGGCGGACCTCGAGGTAGCCCTGGCCCTCGATCGCGACGTCGAGCGGCTGGCCGGTCTGCTGGATCGCGCCCTGGGACTCGTCATAGCCCATCTGCTCGGCCTGCGCGCCGGCGCCGGTCGCGACGTTTGAGCCGTAGTCGCCGCTCGAGTAGAGCAGGTCGTGGAAGCCGATGATCGTCGACTGGTAGCCGGGCGTGTCGACGTTCGCCATGTCGTTCGAGATGGCGTCGAACTGCTGCTGCTGGGCCTCCATGCCCGAAGCGGCGGAGTAAAGACCTTCGAGCATCTATCAGCCTCCCAGCGAGCCCACCGATTGCGAGCTCTCCTGCATCGTTGAGTCGATCGTCTGGATCGCGTTCTCGCCGGCCTGGTAGGTCTGCGTGGCGGAGATCATGTTGACCATCGTGTTGATCGGGTCGACCGCCGAGTCCTCGAGCTCGCCCTGCTTGACGATCCCGCTGGCGCGGCTCGCGGGCGCGCCGGTGAAGTAGTTGTAGCCCTGCTTGGTCGGGTTGGTCACGTTGAAGCACCCGACCGAGGAGGCGGGAACCGTCCCCTGGGCGCTGACCTGGATCGGGGCGCCGTTCTGCGAGAGCACCTCGTTGCCCTGACCGTCGACGAGCAGGCCCTGGGCCGATTCCTCGAACTGCCCGTCGCGCGTGTACTCCACGCCCTGCGGCGTCCGCACGGCGAAGAAGCCGGTGCCGGCGATCCCGAAGTCGAGCGGCTGGCCGGTCGAGTGGAGCGCGGCCGGCGTCAGGTCGGTGACCGGGGTGCCAAGCTGCACGCCGGTGTTGACCTGACCGATCTGCTGGCCGGTCGCCGTGTTGGCGAGGAGCATCGAGCCGAAGTCCGATTGAACCGAGGCGTCCGTCTTGTACCCCGGTGTGGAGGCGTTCGAGAGATCGTTGGCCAGCTGATCTTCCCTGACCTGCTGGGCCAGCATCCCGGACGCTGCAATGTAGAGGCCGGTATCCATCGCCCCGGGTACTCGCCCGTCCTTCATCATCCTTGAGGCATGGACCCGATCAACGTGGACATTCGTCTGATCAAGGCCGTGCTCGGCGCCGAGCTGCGGATCGCTCCGGGCCGCGCCCTGATGGCCCGCGTGGTGACCGCCGACGGTCTCGGTCGCGGGTCGCTGAACATCGCCGGCGCGGTCATCGACGCGTCGCTGCCCAAGGACGTCCAGGCCGGCCAGGAGCTGCGCTTGACCGTGCGACACGTGAGCCCCGACCGGGTCGAGCTGAGCATGTCCGACCAGTCCCGGCCGACCGCGACGGGAGCCGAGGGCGTCCCGCTCCCCGGCGGCGGGACCGTGCGGGTGGCCGAGCGCGACGCCGGCGGTGGCGGCCGCGGCTCCGGCGCCGCGGACGCGGACGCGGACGCGGACCGGCACACGCTGAGCCTCCGCTACGACGCTCCCGCGCTCGGTGCGGTCGACCTGCGGTTCGACCTCGACGCCGACTCGCTTCGCGTGTCCGCGACGCTGGCGGCGGGAACTCCCGTCGACCTCGCGCTCGACGGCGCCGGCAAGCTCGGCGACGCGCTCACCGATGCGATCGGCCGGCCGGTCACGGTCGACGTGTCACCTCGGCGCGAGCCGCTCGACGTGTATGCCTGAGCCGGACAAGCCGGCGCGCCGACGCGCCACCGCGCTCCGCTACGAGCAGGGAGCGCATGCCCCGCAGGTGACCGCCACCGGCGTCGGGCTCGTGGCCGACCGGATCGTCGCGGCCGCGCGCGAGGCCGGCGTCCCGGTGCGCCACGATCCCGCCCTCGCGGAGGCGCTCGCCGCGCTCGATCTCGGCGACGACGTCCCCCAGGCCTTGTGGACCGCGGTCGCCGAGACGCTCGCATGGGCGTACCTGCTCGACGCCAAGGCGTCCGGCCGCCGTGGCGCCTGAGCCGACGGCGCCGCTCAATCTTTCGCGCCCCCTGCCGATGTACCCGGTGGCCTCTCCCCTCGGAAGGTGGTTCCCTCGTATGGCACTACGCCTCACTGGCATATCCACGCCTGCTGACGCCGCCGGCGCCCCGGCCGGCGTCGCGCTGCCCGCTGCCGGCATCACCGAGTCCGGTGGTGCGTTCGGCGCCCGGCTCGGCGTCCAGGCTCGCATGCACCTGACCGCGAACGACCTCGACGCTTACAAGGCGTTGTTCGCGCGCGCCGGCGAGCACGACGATCCGCACGCGCGCTACCACGCCCGCGTCAGACTGGTCGAGGAAGGGCTGGCCGCGGCCGGCCACGCCGCCTCATCCACCCAGGCGACGCAGCGGTTCGTGGCCGTTGCCGCCGGCGCGATCGGCGCGCTGGAAACCGAGCCGCGCGAGCCGATCCTGCTCAACTACGCCGGCGTCGCGCTGTACGAGCTTTGGAGCCTCGACGCCGCCCACGCGATCTTCAAGGCAGCGCATGGCCTCGATCCAGCGCTGCCGCACCTGAAGCGCAACCTCGAGGAGATCGGCCGGCGCCGGCGCGAAGCCAGCCAGAGCGGCCGCTCGCTGAAGCCTCTCCACGCCGCCGTCCCCGCGCTTGCGGCGAAGGCGCGCAACATCGCCAAGCAGGCCCGCCCCGCCACCGGCCTCAAGCTCAGCCTGTGCATGATCGTCAAGGACGAGGAGGAGATGCTCCCCCGCTGCCTGGCCGCGGTCGCGCCCGCCGTCGACGAGATCGTGATCGTCGACACCGGATCGACCGACCGCACGATCGAGATCGCGCACGAGTGGGGCGCGAACGTCATCGAGAAGGAGTGGACCGGCTCGTTCTCAGACGCGCGCAACGTCTCCTTCGACGCCGCCACCGGCGACTGGATCGTCTATCTCGATGCCGACGAGGTCCTCGTGCCCGAGGACGTCGACCGCCTCCGAAGCCTCACCGGCTGCACCTGGCGGGAGGCGTTCTACCTCGTCGAGACCAGCTACACCGGCGAGCTCGGCGACGGTGCCGCGATCACCAACAACGCGTTGCGCGTGTTCCGCAACCGTCCGCACTACCGCTTCACCGGCCGGCTGCACGAGCAGATCGCGCACAACCTGCCGCTGTACGCCGCCGGGCGGGTCGAGCAGAGCTCGGTCCGGATCGAGCACTACGGCTACCTCGGCGCCGTTCGCGACGCCAAGGAGAAGTCGCGCCGCAACCTCGAGCTGCTCAAGGCCCAGCAGGCCGAGAGCCCCACTGACGCCTTCCTGCACTTCAACCTCGGGACCGAGTACTCGGTGATCGGCGACTACGGCTCTGCGCTGACCGAGTTCGAGCAGGCCTGGAGTCTGGTGAAGAGCCAGAGCCAGGAGGACCGCGAGTACGTGCCCTCGCTGCTTCAGCGGCTGGTCACCGCGCTGCGCCACTGCGGCCGCCCGGCCGAAGCGATCGCCCGCGCCGACGAGGCGCTAGAGCGGTTCCCGGCCTTCACGGACATGGTGTTCGCGCAGGGCCTGGCCGCGCTCGCGCTGAGTCGCGAGGACGCCGCGATCGGCTACTGGCAGCGCTGCATCGAGATGGGTGACGCGCCGGCGCGGTTCGGAGCGTCGGTCGGCGGCGGCACCTACCTCCCCCGGATCTCGCTGGCCGAGCTGCACGCGCGCCGCGGCGAGCTCGAGACCGCCAAGGATCTCCTTGACTGGTGCGTCACCGAGCACCCGGACGTGATCGCCGTGATCGGGCCGTACGCGTCGGTGCTGCTCCGGACCGGCGCCCCCGCCGAAGCGATCACGGCCGACTGCGAGTCCCGGATCGAACGGCTGACGCCGGCGGCCCGCTTCGTGCTCGCGACCGCGTTCTTCGGAAGCGGCGCAATGGCCGCAGCCGAAAGCCAGTATCGCGCGGTTCTGGAAGCCCGGCCGAACAGCTCCCAGGTTCGCGTGCAGCTCGCCGAGACGCTCCTGAATCAGCGCCTCTACGCGGAGGCCGCCACCGAGGCAGCCCCGATCGCCGAAGACGACCCGTTCGCCGGCCTGGCCTGCCGGATCGAGCTGTGGGGCCTGATCGCTTCCGGAGACGTGACGGGCGCGCAGGTCGCCACCGCGCGGGCCGAACGGGCCGGCGTGCCGAAGGCCGAGCTCGAGACGTTCGCCGGCTGGATCGACGTCGCGAACGGCGCGCCCCAGCAGGAGCTCCGCAGCCTCCCGGTTGCGGCCACTCCGCTGCTTGGTGTGATCCTCGAGACGCTCCTCAGCGCCCACGACTTCGAGCAGTTCGAGAAGCTCGTCAACCTCCTGGGCCGCTCCGCCCTGGCCCAGCGCGAGCAGCGCGAACTGCTGGCCACGATGTACCTGAAGCAAGGATTCCTCCAGTCGGCCGCGAGGGAGTGGATGGCCGTCTGCGAGACCAATCCCGACGTGCGCGCGCTCCTGGGTCTGGCGCGCGTCGCCCAGGCAAACGGGCAGCTCGAGGACGCCGCCGTGTTCGCCGGCGAGGTCCTCAAAGCCGATCCGACCAGCGCCGGCGCACGGCAGGTCCTCGCTCACTGCTGACCCGGACAACTAAACGGAAAGACGAAGGAGGCGCTCAAGTTCTCGGCGGTGCGCTCGATTACCCCACCTGAGCGGGACGGATTCCCGCGCAAAGGTAGGAACCGACGCATCCAAGGAGGAATGCAATGAGCTTCGACATCGGTTCGGTGGGCGGGACGCCCGCCGCAGCGGCCGCGGCCAAGAGCCAGCGCTCGGCTGCCGTGCCGTCACCTTCCGTGGGGTCCACGGACACCGTGACGGTCGACACGATCCCGGCGAGCCCACCCGACGAGGTGCATGACGCGATCGGCGTCGCCAACCAGGCGTACCACAACCTGCAGGCGAGCGGCAGCGAGCTGCGCTTCAAGGTCAACGAGGCCACCGGCAAGCTGTCCGTCGAGGTCCACGACGTGCACGGGAACCTGCTGTTCACGGTCCCGGCGAGCACGGTCCTGGACGTCGCCTCGGGCGGTTCGCTCCCCTCGAACTAACCCAGCGCCAGAGAGGTTCAACAGGCAATGTCAACGCAATCCGTCGGCTCGAGCACCAGCTCGGCCACCAGCTCAGGCCAGTACCAGAGCGGCGATCAGCTGCAGTCGCTCGGGTCCGGCACGCCGCTGCAGGTCACCGGTCTGGCCTCCGGCCTGGACACGAACGCGATCGTGAACGCGCTGATGGCCGCCCAGCAGCAGCAGGTGACGAACCTCACCAACCAGCAGTCGGGCCTGACCGCGATGAACACCCAGCTGCAGGCCATCCAGGCCGCGCTGACCAAGGTCGCCGACGACGCCCAGGCGCTCGGGAACCCGTCGCTGTTCGCCTACACCCAGACGATCAACTCGACCAACCCCACGCTGGTCGGCGCCACCGCGACCTCCAACAACGGCGCGGTCGTCGGCGGCTATCAGGTCTCGGTCACCCAGCTGGCCAGCGCCTCCCAGCGCACATACCAGTTCACGAGCCCGAGCTCGGCCGACACGATTACGATCGACGGCCAGCAGATCTCGCTGGCGGCCGGCGCGAGTGGCCAGGACCTCGTCAACGCGATCAACTCCAACCAGAACGCCACCGTGTGGGCGACCGTCACGGCCTCGCCGACGAACGGGCCCGCCACCGTGGTCCTATCCGACCGCGCCACCGGCCAGCCCGACACGCCCACCGACTTCATCAACGTCAGCGATCCCGGCGGCGCGCTTACCGAGCAGACGCAGTACGCGCAGGCCGGCGTCGACGCGGAGTACACGATCAACGGCGAGCCGACGATGCAGTACTCGTCCTCGAACACGATCAGCGGCGCCGCGGTGACCGGGACCCCCAACTCGACCACGAACGCGGGCGCGACCCAGACGATCCCCGGCGTGTCGCTGAGCCTGAACGGCGTCACCGGATCGACCCCGGTGACGGTCACCGTCGGAACGCCGGCGCCGAGCACGCAGAACATCCAGACTGCGGTGCAGCAGTTCGTCACCGACTACAACGCCGCGATCACGACGATCCAGACCCAGCTCACGCAGGCGCCGTCGAGCACCGACCCCACGCAGGGGACCCTGTTCGGCGACTCGGATCTCCAGCAGCTGCTCTCGAACATGCGGGAGCAGATGGACGCGACCGTCGGCGGGCTGACCGGCAGCATCACGAGCATGCTCGACATCGGCGTCAGCACCGGCGCCGCCTCCGGAACCTCGGCACCGTCCCAGAGCTCTATCAGCGGCAACCTGACGCTCGACGTGAACGCGCTGACCCAGGCGCTCACGAGCAACGGCAGCGCGGTCAAGTCGATGCTCACGAGCTGGTCGCTCAGCTTCTCGTTCATGGCCAACAACGAGGCGGCGCCCGGGGGAACGATCGACTCGCGGATCCAGGGCGACGACACCCAGATCAGCTACCTGGCCACCCAGATCTCGAACCTGAACGCGGCCAACGCCGCCAAGCAGCAGGAGCTGGTCAACGAGTTCGCGCAGATGGAGGCGACGCTCTCGTCCAACCAGTCCACGAGCAGCTGGCTGACCAGCCAGATCGCCGCGCTGCCGACGCCGTAAGAGGCCCTCGGACGAGAGGCCAGAGCGGCTCAAGAGCGCACGTTCGCTGCCGAGCATCTGGGGAGAACGGACTCGTTGTTCCCACCCGCCCCAGGAGACCCCTTCACGATGACGCCACCCACCGCCACGCCCAACGCCTATCGCGAAAGCGCGGTGCTGAGCGCCCCGCCGGAGGTCCTCGTCGTGATGCTCTACGACGGCGCCCGCCGGTTCCTGTTCCAAGCCGGCGTCGCGATGCGCGACGGGCAGATCGAGCTCGCGCATCGCAAGCTCCGTCGCGCCGAGGACATCATCCATCACCTGCGCGACTCGCTCGACATGGACCAGGGTGAGATCTCCCAGCGGCTCGAGGCGATCTACCTCTTCTGCCTGCGCCACCTCCAGCAGGCCCGCTTCGACCGCGACGCGAACAAGCTCGAGCAGGTGAGCACCCTGCTCGGCGAGCTTCGCGAGGCGTGGGCGACTATCGCCGGCCAATGAGCCCGCCCGAGACAGCGCCGTACGAGGCGCTCGCTCGGATGGTCGAGCGCGAGCTCGAGCTCGTCGGGACGGGCGACTACGACGCGCTCGCGACGCTGAAGTCCGAGCGCGACGCGCTCATCTCGACCCTTCCCGAGACCCCGCCGGCCTCTGCCCGCTCCGCGCTGCAGCGGGCAGCGCTGATGAACAAGCGCGTGGAGATCGAGATCTTGCGCCTGCGCGAGGCGCTGCTGCTCGAGTTCGCGAACGTCGAGCGCGTCGGCCGCACCGCCCGCGGCTACTCGCCGCCGCGCCAGGAGCGCCCGCGCGTCGAAGCCACTGCGTAGTCAGCAGTCGTACACATCACGCAGCTGCATTAAAGCTTCGGAATTTCCTGCCGATTTGCGGGGACATGAGGCTCGTAGCAACATCAGACCTTCAAGAGGACACGACGCTCGCGCGCGACATCCTCACCGGACGCGACGCCGCTCCCCTGCTCCGGGCGGGCGTGAAGCTCAACGCTCGCTTCATCGAGCACCTCAACCGGGCGGGCATCCTGGGCGTCTACGTCGAGGATCAGTACAGCGAGGGCATCGACTCCCAGTCGGTGATCAGCGCTCAGACGCGCGGGCTGGCGACGCGCGCGATCGCGGCGGTGTATGACGAGGCCAGGCGCTGCGTCGCCTCGGGCCGGACGCTCGAGCCCGAAGCCACCGACGAGCTCTCGGACGTCGTCGACCAGATCCTCCTGGAGATCGAGGAGCTCGACGGGAAGGCCGTCGTGCTCGCCGACCTGTGCGCCGCCGACGCCTACAACCTTCAGCACCCGATCGACGTCACCGCGCTCGGCCTCCTGATCGGCCGCCGCCTGATCATCGAGCACGGGTGGCTCGACTACAGGGGCGAGCGCCAGGACGACCGCCACGAGGAGCGCCTGTTCCGGCTCGGGATGGGGCTGTTGCTGTCGGACATCGGCAAGCTCGCGATCCCCGAGGCGATCCTGAACAAGCCGGGCAAGCTGTCCGAGGAGGAGTGGGAGATCGTCAAGACCCACCCCAAGGCCGGCGTCAGGCTCGTCCGCGACACCGGCGCCTGGTGCCCGCTGGTCCAGGCCTGCGTGCTGCGCCACCACGAGCGTTGGGACGGAACCGGCTACCCCGAGGGCAAGAGCTCCACCGAGGTCCACGAGATGGCCCGGATCGCGGCGGTGGCCGATGTATACGACGCGATCACCTCCGAGCGCGTGTTCGCGCCGGCAAAGCCGGCCCACGTGGGCGTACAGGCGATCCTGGCCGGCGCCGGGACGCAGTTCGACCCGACGATCATCGACGTGTTCTCGCGCCGCGTCGCGCCGTTCCCGCCGGGCGTCGAGGTCGAGCTCACCGACGGCCGTCGCGCGGTCGTGGTGAGCGTCTCCGAGCTCGCGCTCGACCGCCCCGTGGTCCGCGTCATCAGCGGGGTGGGCGGGCCGACATCTCCGGTCGACATTTCGCTGACCGCGGATCCGAGCATTCAGATCGCCGGCTGGAACCCCGCG
Source organism: uncultured Solirubrobacterales bacterium (assembly GCA_963796575.1). Classification (GTDB taxonomy): domain Bacteria; phylum Actinomycetota; class Thermoleophilia; order Solirubrobacterales; family Solirubrobacteraceae; genus Palsa-465. The sequence goes on from CAWCMG010000032.1 coordinate 28,103, forward strand.
CCGGCGGGCTATTCGGCCCAGGCCGCCTAGGCCCCCGCCGCGTCCGCCGCGGGACCGTGTTCGGCTCAAGCTTTCCAAGGCCGCAACCGATCAACCAGAGCGTTCGCCCCCGAAAGGACTTACCCCTGTGTCATTCCTGATCTCATCGGTCCGCCGGCAGCTGATCGGCGCGTTCGCAGCCGTGTCGCTCGTGTTCATGGTCGCGATCGCGCTCGCCTGGACGGGCAGCTCCAAGTCGCTCATGCTCGCGGTCGCGCTGGCCGCGGTCCTGGTCGCCGCCGTGATCGGCCTCACGATCTCGCGGGACCTCAGCCGCCGGATCCAGCTGCTGCTCGACGGGATCAGGAGCCTCGACGCCGAGGCGCTCGCCGAGCTCGAGAGCGGACTCGAGGCGATCTCTCACGGAGACCTCACCCGCGAGCTGCGCCCGCGAATCGAGGAGATCCCGACCAACCGCGAGGACGAGGTCGGCGAGCTGACCCGAACCTTCAACGCGATGGTCGAGAAGACCCAGTCGAGCGTCGCCGCCTACAACACCACCCGCGCCAGGGTGGCCGGGATGCTGCGCGAGATCTCGAGCACCTCCGAGCAGCTGACGCTGTCTTCGCAGCAGATGGCGAACACCTCCGACGAGGCCAGGCGTGCCGTCGGCGAGATCGCGCAGGCGGTCAGCTCGGTGGCCGCCGGCGCCGAGGATCAGGTTCGCTCGATCGCCGAGGCGAAGATTCTCACCGACGAGGTGGCGATGGCCTCGCACGCGTCGGCCGACGGCGCCCAGCAGACCGCCGAGGCGGCCGCCGAGGCGCGCAACCTCGCCGAGCAGGGCGCCCAGGCCGTCTCGCAGGCGACCGAGGCGATGCAGGCGGTTCGCGACTCCAGCGCCGAGGCGAGCACCGCGATCCGTTCGCTCGACGCCAAGAGCGAGCAGATCGGCGAGATCGTCGACACGATCACCGGGATCGCCGAGCAGACCAACCTGCTCGCGCTGAACGCCGCGATCGAGGCCGCGCGCGTCGGCGAGCAGGGCCGCGGCTTCGCGGTCGTCGCCGAGGAGGTCCGCAAGCTCGCCGAGGAGTCCCAATCCGCCGCCTCCTCGATCGCCACCCTGATCCAGGAGATCCAGCACGAGACGCGACACGTCGTCGAGGTCGTCGAGGACGGCGCCCGGCAGACCGAGGACAGCGCTGCCACCGTCGAGCAGGCCCGCGAGGCGTTCGCGCGGATCGCCGCCGCCGTCCAGGACGTCGGTAACCGCGTCGAGCAGATCGCCGGGTCGATCCAGGAGATCGCGAGCGCGGGGAGCCGCGTGCAGGACAGCATGACGTCCGTGGCCGCCGTCGCCGAGCAGTCCAGCGCCTCGTCCGAGCAGGTGAGCGCCTCGACCCAGCAGACGAGCGCCTCGACCGAGGAGATCGCCGCGTCCGCTACCGAGCTGGCTCGCACCGCAGAGGAGCTCGAGCGGCTCGTCGGACAGTTCACCCTCACCTAGTCGGCATTCCGATCCAGGGATACCGCGCCGGGCACGGGCCTCCTCGGTCCGTGTCCGGCGCGATCCGTTAAGGGGCCCGCGAAACACCCGCCGATAGCCCCTAAAGGATCCGGCCCGGGCGCCGATTCATGGGAGGACTCGATGGATCGAGTCGTAACCGAGCCCAAGGAGGGCGCGTCTTTCAACGGACCTTTCATGTCCCTCCTTGACACCACTCAGCAAGCCCTCGAGTCCGCGATGGGCGGCTCGATGCTCCGTCAGACGCTGCTGACGAACAACCTCGCGAACGTCGACACGCCGGGCTACCAGCCCGAGGACGTCAACTTCCAGTCGACGCTCCAGGCGGCGATCCAGTCGGGTCAGCCAGTGGACCAGGTCACCTACCAGCCTTATTCCGTCGCGCAGTCCGCCGGTCCCGACGGCAACGGAGTCAGCCCCGAGCAGCAGGAGGCCGCGCTTTCGCAGAACGGCCTGCTGTACGAGACGCTCACCCAGATCGCCGCGCAGCGCGAATCGATCCTCGAGAGCGCGATGGGGATCGGACAGTCCTGATGAGCTTCTTCGACGCGATCAGCATCGCCGCCAGCGGACTCACCGCCGAGCGCGTGCGCATGGACGTGACGTCCGAGAACCTGGCCAATGCCGACACCACCCAGGGCGCGAACGGGCAGCCGTATCAGCGCCAGGAGGTCGTCCTTCAGCAGGTCGGCGGCGGCTTCGGCGCGGCACTGTCGGGAGCGATGAGCGCCGCCGTGCCCGGCACATCTCAGGTCAACGGCACCGCGGCCGGCGGCGTCGCGGTGGCCGGCATCGTCAACGACCCCACGCCCGACCAGGAGGTCTACGACCCCGGCAACCCGTCGGCCAACTCCCAGGGCTACGTGAAGATGCCGAACGTCAATCCCGTCAACGAGATGGTCGACATGATCGACGAGTCGCGGTCCTACGAGTCCGACGTGACCGCGATGAGCACCGCCAAAGAGATGTACGAGAAGACCCTGGGTCTCCTGAAATGATTCCGGCGATCTCAGGCGCAGTCGGGCCGCTCGGCCCGAGTGAATGGAGCGTGGGCGGGGTCGGCTCGCTCGGCCAGGACGCGACGACCGGGACCGCCGCGACCGGCGGCGGCGACGGCAGCTTCGGCAGCGCCCTGACGGGGGCGATCAACTCGCTCGAGGCGAGCCAGGCGAACGCCACGACTGCGTCGCAGCAGCTCGCCACCGGGCAGCTGACCGACCCGACCCAAGCGATCACCTCGGTCGAGAACGCGTCGCTGGCGATGGACCTCGCCTCCCAGATCCGCACCAAGCTCGTCGACGCCGTCGATCAGGTCTTCCAGACCCAGATGTAAATGGACGTCCGTCAACTCATCACCAAGCTGACCCCGAAGGGCTGGGCCATGATCGGTGGCTCGGCCGCGGCCGCGATCGTGTTCCTCGTGCTGATCATGCATTTCGCCTCGGCGCCGAGCTACTCGACGCTGCTCACGGGGCTCGACCCGGCGCAGACCGGCAAGATCGAGAGCACCCTGTCGGCGAAGGGCATCGGCTACCAGATCCAGAACGGTGGCACCGCGCTCGCCGTCGACTCGGGCCAGACGAGCCAGGCGCGGATCGCGCTCGCTTCGGCCGGGCTCCTCGGGGTCGGCAGCCAGCAGCCCGGCTTCGAGCTGCTCAACAGCTCCCAGCTCGGCGCCTCGAACTTCCAGCAGCAGGTCACCTACCAGCGCGCGCTCGAGGGCCAGCTCGACCAGACGATCGAGCAGATCCAGGGCATCGACTCCGCCACCGTGAACCTCGTCCTCCCGAACCAGCAGGACCAGCTGTTCGGCGACAACAGCCAGACCTCGAGCGCCTCGGTGCTGCTCGCGGACTCGGGCAGCCTTGACTCGAGCGCGGTCAAGGGCATCGCCGAGCTTGTCGCCTCGAGCGTCCAGGGCCTGTCCGACCAGAAGGTCACGATCACCGACTCCAGCGGCGCGCTGCTGTGGCCGGCCTCGGGCACGGATGGCTCCGGCGGCGCCCCGACCTCGCAACAGTCGGCCGACCAGCAGTACGACGCGACGACGGCCGCGTCGGCCACGGCGCTGCTCGCGCAGACGCTCGGCCCGGGCAAGGCGCAGGTCGTGGTCAACGGGAACGTGAACGCCAACCAGGCGACCTCGGACACGCTGACGTACGGCAAGAAGGGCGTGCCGCTGACCCAGCAGACGCAGACCGAGACGCTCAAGGGCGGCAGCCCCACCGCCTCGGGTACGACGGGCACGATCCCGGCCTACGCGGCGACCACGGGCAGCAGTAACTCCAACTACTCGAACAAGTCCGCCAACACGAGTTACGGCGTCGATAAGACCGTCACCCACTCGGTGATCGCTCCCGGAGCGGTCAACAACCAGACCGTGTCGGTGCTCGTCGACAAGTCGGTGCCGGCGTCGGCGATCCCGGCGATCAAGAGCGCTGTCGCCGGCGCCGTCGGCCTGAACCCGAAGCGTGGCGACACCATGTCGGTCCAGCAGATCGCGTTCGCCAAGCCCGCCGCCGCGCCCGCCCCGGCCTCGACGACGAAGATGATCGGCTACGCCAAGTACGCGGTGATCGGCTTCGGCGCGCTCCTGTTCCTGTTCTTCATGCGCCGCAGCATCCGCCGGCGCGAGAAGGAGACGTTCACGGGCCAGCCCACGTGGCTGCGCGAGCTCGAGACGCCTCGCCCGCTCGCCGCGCTGGTCTCCGGAGACGAGTCGCCGACCGAGGTCAAGCGCCTACGGTCCCCGGTCAACGTTCCCAAGCGCCAGGTCGAGGAGCTGGTCGAGCGCGATCCCGATCGCGTCGCCCAGCAGGTCCGCGCCTGGATGAGCGAGGACTAGGGTGGGCGGGGATCAAATAAAAGATGGCCGCTGAACTGGAAAAGGCGCCCACGAACGCCCCGGCCGCCGCCGCCCCCGCGCCGACGCCCGCCAAGCGCAAGCTCGAGATAAAGGGGCGCAAGAAGGCGGCCGTGCTGCTCGTGTCGCTCGGCCCCGACCGCGCCGCCGAGGTGTTCAAGCACCTCCGCGACGACGAGATCGAGACCCTGTCGCTCGAGATGGCCAAGCTCCACCGCGTCGACCCGATCACCACCGCCACCGTGCTCGAAGAGCTCGCCGCAACGGTCGAGGCCTATGACTCGCTGCTGTCGGGCGGCGTCGACTACGCGCGCGAGGTGCTCGAGCGGGCGCTCGGCCCTGAGCGGGCGCTCGAGATCATCGGGCGGCTCTCGAGCGTGATCGAGATGCGGCCGTTCGAGTTTCTGCGCCGGACGCCGGCCGAGCAGCTCGTGACGTTCCTGCGCAACGAGTCGCCCCAGACGGTGGCGCTCGTGATCGCCAACCTGCACACCACGCTCGCCTCGCAGGTCCTATCGAACCTGCCCGGGGCCGAGCAGGCCGAGATCGCGGTCCGCATTGCGCGGATGGGCGAGACCAGTCCGGACGTGGTCAAGCAGGTTGAGAGCGTGATGAAGAAGAAGCTCGACAGCGTCGTCCAGCAGGAGTACTCGACCGCCGGCGGGATCAAGTCGCTCGCCGAGATCCTCAACCACACCGACCGCTCGACCGAGCGCAATGTGCTCGATTCGCTCACCGAGGCCGACGAGGAGCTGGCCGCCGAGGTCCGGCGCCTGCTGTTCGTGTTCGAGGACATTGTCAAGCTCGACGACCGTTCGATCCAGCTCGTGCTCCGCGAGGCCGACCAAAAGGACCTGGCGCTCGCGCTGCGCGGCGTCAACGACGACGTCAAGGAGCGGATCCTGTCGAACATGTCCGAGCGCGGCGCGACGATGCTGGTCGAAGAGATGGCCTATCAGCCGCCGCAGCGCAAGCGCGTCGTCGAGGAGGCCCAGGGCCGCATCGTCGCGATCGTGCGCAAGCTCGAGGAGGCTGGCGCGCTGGTGCTCTCGCGGGGCGAGGAAGACGCCGTTGTCTGAGTCAGGGGCGGGTGGGCCCCCAATCAACGGCTACGCCTTCCGGCAACTCGACGCCCCGCCGCCAGGAACGAGCAACGGCATCGCCGACGTCCTGTCCGCCGTGCGCGCCGAGGCCGAGCAGATCCGCGCCCAGGCGTGGGCCGCCGGCGAGGCCGAGGGCCGCGCCGCGGGGATGGCCGCCGCCCGCACCGACGCGGCGCCCGCGGTCGCCGCTCTCGCGGCGTCGCTCGAGTCCGTCGAGCAGCTCAAGGCCCAGATGATCTCCGAGCTCGAGCAGGACGCGGTCGAGATGGCGCTGCGTCTGGCCGAGCAGATCCTCGCCGGCGTGATCGCGGTCGAGCCCGAGCGCGTCCTCGACGTGGGACGGAACGCCCTTCGCCATCTCACCGAGCGCCGGCGCGTGACGCTCGTCGTCAACCCCGAGGATCTGGAGCTGGTCAGCGAATGCGTGGACCAGCTGCAGTCGGAGCTCGGCGGGATCGAGCACCTCGGCGTCCAGTCCGACCGGCGCATCGGCCGGGGCGGCGCGATCGCGCGAACGGACTCCGGCGAGATCGACTCGGGCCTCGACGCGCAGCTCGGCCGCGCCCGCGAGATCGTCGCCGCCGCGTTGGCGCGCGAGTACCCCAATGAAGACTAATTTCGCGCACGCCGCCCGGGCGCTCGAGGGAGCCGATCTGTCGCGCCGCGTCGGGCGCGTCAGCGACCTGATCGGGCTGATCATCGAGGCCACCGGGGTCCAGGTCGAGATCGGCGAGGTCTGCATGGTCGGCGAGGGCCGCGACAAGGGTGGGCGGGATTCAGTTCCGACCGAGGTCGTCGGCTTCCGCGGCGGGCGCACGCTGCTCATGCCGCTCGGCGAGCTCCACGGGATCGGCCCGGGTACGAGCGTGCACCCGACCGGCCGGCCGTTCCGCGTGGCGGTCGGTGAGCCGCTGCTCGGGCGCGTGATCGACGGCCTCGGGGTTCCGCTGGATGGCTTCGACCCGCCTTCGGGGATCACGTGGCGGGACACGACCGGCGCACCGCCTGATCCTCTGACCCGACCCAGGATCAGCGACCGGGTGAGCCTCGGCGTCCGCGCGCTCGACACCCTGGTTCCGTGCGGCCGGGGCCAACGCCTCGGCATCTTCGCCGGCTCCGGCGTCGGGAAGTCGTCTTTGATGGGCATGATCGCGCGGTCGACTTCTGCCCAGGTCAACGTGATCGCTTTGGTTGGCGAGCGAGGCCGCGAGGTTCGCGAGTTCATCGAACGCGACCTCGGGGACGCGTTGTCGCATTCGGTCGTGGTCGTCGCCACCTCGGACCAGCCTGCCCTGGTGCGGATCCGTGCCGCGTTCACCGCCACCGCGATCGCCGAGCACTTCCGGGATGCCGGGCGCGACGTGATGCTGATGATGGATTCCGTGACGCGGTTTGCCATGGCCCAGCGCGAGGTCGGCCTCGCGATCGGCGAGCCCCCCGCCACGCGCGGCTACACGCCATCGGTGTTCGCTTTGTTGCCGCGGCTGCTCGAGCGCGCCGGCACGAGCGCGATCGGCTCGATCACCGGGCTGTACACGGTGCTCGTCGACGGCGACGACATGAACGAGCCGATCGCCGATGCCGTCCGGTCGATCCTCGACGGCCACGTCGTCCTCACCCGGTCGCTCGCGCACGCCGGCCATTACCCGGCGATCGACGTCTTGCAGAGCGTGTCGCGACTGATCGGCGAGATCGTCACCCCGGAAGTCCGGGACGCCGGCACGCGACTGCGGACCGCGCTCGCGGCCTATCGCGAGAAGGAGGACCTGATCTCGATCGGTGCCTACCAGCCCGGGACCGATCCGATTCTCGACGCCGCGATCGGCCTGCGCCCCGCGATCGACGCGTTCCTCAAACAGCGGGTGGACGAGCCGAGCATCGTCGACGAGGCCGACGCCCAGCTGCTTGGGTTGGCGTACGAGCTCGTGCGCCGGATGCCGGTCGCCGGCGAGGTGCTCGACGGCCCGCCGGCGCCGGCGCAGGTCATGCCCGGGCGTCAGGTCCCCGCCGGCGGCGTCCAGCCGGCCGCGCCGGCGATTCCGGGCCTTCAGCTCCGCGCCTGAGCGCGGCAGCTAATACGGCTCGCTCGGATAGCCCGGGCCGAGCTTCTGGTTCGCGTTCTGCGCCAGCTCGAGCGCGAACCGCGGATCGAACACGCCGGCCGGCTGCCACGGCCCGCCTGGGCAGTTGCTGTTGTGGCTGCGGCCGGGGACGCCCGTCCACAGGAACCCGTCGAGGCCCTTGAACGTGTAGCCGTCGAACGTCGGGTCGACGTTGCCCGTCGGCATGCGCCCGAGCCCGCGGCCGGGCGGGTTGCAGAGGTTCTCGATCCCCTGCGTGACCGGATGCGGGTTGAGCTTCGGCCCTTGGCCGTTCTGCGCGGCGTTGACCACGAAGTGCGCCCGGTAGGTGTGGCGGGACATCCGGAACAGGTCGGTCGAGACCTTCTCGGCCCACTTGATCTCTTTGCTCGACCACGCAAAGTGGGTCCCGTTCGTGTAGAAGCCCTCGATCTGGTTGACGCCGGCCTTCCACAGCCGGTTCGCCGTCCACAGCGGTCCGCCGGCGTCGGAGTAGCCGGCCTCCTGGTAGACGACCGCGTGCGGTAGCTGGCTGAACCGGCCCGACTCCCACTTCAGGTCGTGCAGCCACAGCGTCAGCGTCTTGCCGTGAAGACAGCTTGAGGTCCCGATCGAGTCGATCTCCTCGAGAATCACCGCGCGCTTGTCGCCGACCCCCTCGGCCATCTCATCCACGTCACGGATGAAGGTCCCCTGCCAGCCGCGGAGCGCTGAGAGGTTCGGGCAGAACTGTCCGTGCGGGTAGATGAAGAACGTACTGAGCACTGGAACCGTCACCGGGTTCGGATCGGCGGCGGCGTTGTCGCAGAGGATCTTCCGGGTCTGCGCGAGGATCGCGCCGTCCCCACCGCCCTCGGCGTACAGGCTGATGTCCTGCGTCTCCTCCTGGCCGGCGATCTTCGCCAGGGCCAGCTCCGCCGCGCCGAACGTCGACCCGTAGGCCGTCTCGAACTGCCCCCAGGAGTAGCTGTTGGGGAACGTCATCGGGTTCATCCCGAGCATCGAGGCGATCGCGCCGGCGGCCTGGCCGTGCCGCGGGCCGTCGACGAAGAAATGCGCGCCGGCCAGCGGATCTCCGTTGGTCGGAGGCGTCGGCAGCGCCAGCGGGTTGCTCGGGTCTCGCGGCGTGGTGACATCGGGCGTGGCGCAGACCGGCGCGGGCTTGTCCGCGGGACGCTTGCCCGAGGCGGACGCACCGCCGGCCGCCACCGCAATCGCGATCACAATCGCGATCGCCGCCAAGATCCGTGTCGCTGTACCCCTCATAGACACCCCTCGGGAAGAAACTACTACATAGACGGGGTTTCTTCCCGAGAGCCGGAGTCGAGCACGACTCGGACAAGCGTCCAGCGACGCTCAGGGGCGGCGGCGCCCGGCCGAGTAAAGGGCCATGAACGGACCCTCGTTCCGATTCCGCCTCGAGCGCGTGCGCGCTCTGCGCGAGCGTCACGAAGACGCCGCCAAGCAGGAGCTCGCCGGCGCCATGATGCGCCACCGCCGGTGCGAGGACGAGGTCCAGGCCGCCGCCGCCCGGCTCGCCGGCGCGCGCGCGGCGCAGGTCGACGCCACGCGCGTGACGAGCAGCGCCACCGAGATGCTCGCGCGCCAGGCCTACCTGGAGCGCGCCGAGCGTGCCCACCAGGCCACCCGGCAGGACCTCCAGCGGCACGAGCTCGAGCTCGCCCAGCGGCGTGAGGCGCTCACAGAGGCGGCCCGCGAGCGCCAGGCGCTCGAACGTCTGAAGGCGCATCGCCGCGCCGACCACGAGCGCGAGGCCGCCCGACAGGAGGGCCTGGTGCTGGACGAGATAGCGATCAACGGCTTCAGGAGGAGAGCGGCGTGACCGCCAGCATCAGCGCGGCGCTCCCGCCTGCGAGTAGCGACTCGCCGGCGCCGAGCGCGGAGGGGGCGGGTGGGCTTCCAGATCAATCATCCGGACCGCCCTTCACCAGCGTCCTCGACAACCACGTGGCCCGGACCGCCGTTGCGGAAGGCCAGAACAAGAGCGCCGGAGGATCCGGCTCTCACCACACCGGCCGTGGCCGGCACGCCCACAAGGCGACGGCCGCCACTTCCGCGACCGCCGGCGCGACCACCCCCGCCACTCCGGCCGACGCCACCACGCAGAGCGCTCCCGGCACCGTGACGGCGGCCGCCGGCGCGGGGACGGCGCAGACGAGCGCCGACGTCACGACGCCGGCGCAGGTCGGCGCCGCCGCCCAAACCGCTTCCACCGCCCAGACTTCGACCATCGCTCAGCTGACCGCGGCCGGGGCGTCGGTGGGCGCCGCGACTCCCGCTACCGCCGGCACCCCGGCAGCCGCGGCGAGCACCGCGTCCGCGGCCGCGTCGGCATCGGCCGCGAGCGCAAGCGCGGGCGCCGCGACTCTCGCCTCCGAGTCCGCGAGCACGCCGGCCGCTCCGGCCGCTCCGGCCGCATCATCGACCGAGAGCGAGGCGAGCGAGGCGACCGCGACCGCGGCGACAACCGCAGCGCCTGCCACGACCGCGACCTCGGACGCCACGGCGACGACCGCCACGCCGGCAGCCGGCCCATCCGCGGCGAACTCGACCGACGACGCCAAGCCGACGCCGGCCGCCGCGCAGCAGTCGGGCGCCGGCGCCACGACGGTCACCGCGACGACCGCTTCCACCGCGCAGGCATCGAGCCAGGACGCGAACCAGGGCGACGCCACCGATCAGCCGACCGCTGGTGCTGCGCCGGCGCAGTCGCAGGCCGCGGCGCCGAGCCACCAGAGCTCGACGGCCGCCGACCCCGCGCCGGCAACGAGCGCCGCTCAGCCCGACCCGAGCGTCACGGTCGTGCCCGCTACTGCGCCGACGCAGCCGACCCAGACCGCGCCGACAGCGCCGGCCACGGCGCTGCCCGCCCGCTACGGCGTCACGCTCGAGGACGCAGTCGAGCAGGTCCGCGCCACCGTCGCCATGGGCGCGAGCCAGGGCGCCACGACCGCGAAGATCGAGCTCTCGCCGCCGTCGCTCGGCACGATTACGATCCAGCTGCAGCACTCGGACGACGGCGTCACCGCCAAGGTGCTGGCCGACCACGCCGCCACCGCCGACACGCTGTCCCAGGGCGGCGACGACCTCCGCCGGGCGCTCCAGTCCGCCGGCGTGAACCTGCTGAGCCTCGACATCGGGACTCGCGGCGACTCCGCCCAGACCCAGACACAGGATCCGGGTCAGAGCTCGCGATCGACCTACACCACGAGCGGCGACGACGCCGACGCCGCCGGCGACGCCGGCGCGATCGAGCCGGTGACCGCGTTGCCGGCAGGCGCCGGCCTCGTGAACGTCCTGGCCTGAACCGCAACCCACTTGACGAGACAAGGACCCGATAGATGAGCCTCCCCACCACCAGCGTTCCCCTCCCGGGCACCACCAACCCCACCCCCACCACGAGCACGACCGCGACGAACTCGAGCTCGAGCAGCCTGCCGATCACGCAGGACCAGTTCCTGCAGATGCTGATGACCGAGCTCCAGAACCAGAACCCGATGAACCCCAACAGCAGCGACCCGATGTCGTTCGTCACCGAGCTCGCGCAGTTCACGTCGGTCGAGCAGGAGACCGACACGGCCCAGTCGACCGCGACGCTCGCCTCCGGGCAGAGCACGGCGTCGGCCATCGCGCTGCTCGGTAACACCGTCAACTACACCGACCCGACCACCGGTGCCACCGACAGCGGCACGGTGCAGTCCGTCGAGATCGGCTCCTCGGGCCCGACCCTGACCATTAACGGAACCGCCGGGATCTCCGCCTCTGCCGTCACCGAGGTCACGTGAGCTCAATTCTTCCCAATCCCGCGCTCGTCGCGCCGGGCCCCACCGGGGCGGCGGGGCCGGTTCAGACGCCTGCCACGCCGGCGTCGCAGACCGCGGGCGCGCAGGCGCCGGCCGGGCCGTCGTTCGGGGAGCTGCTGGCCAAGCAGACGAGCGCGCCGCACTTCTCGCGGCACGCGCTCGACCGCCTCCAGCAGCGCGGGATCAACCTTGACCAGCCGACCCTCGGGCGGCTCACAGACGGAGTTCAGCGCGCGGCGGGAAAGGGCTCGCGTGACTCCGTGGTCTTCGTCGACGGCACCGCCTACGTGGTGTCGGTGACGAACAACACCGTCATCACGGCGGTGCCATCCGAGCACATGCAACAGCAGGTGTTCACCAACATCGATAGTGCCGTGATCGCATGAGTGACACGGTGAAAAGCAACAGTGGCTGGACCTCTTCGAGGAGGCCGCGAAAGGCAGGGATGTTCCGATGATGTCAGGAATGTACGCCGCGATCAGCGGCCTGGATGCGCACCAGACGATGCTCGATGTGACGGCCAACAACCTGGCCAACGTCGACACGGTCGGCTACAAGGCCCAGAGCGCCCAGTTCTCAGACGAGCTGTCGCAGCTGATCCAGGCCGGCACCGCCGCCAACGGCTTCAGCGCCGGCACCAATCCGCTGCAGGTCGGGCTCGGCACGCAGGTCGGCTCGATCGACAACGTGATGAACGCCGGCGGCGTCGAGTCGACCGGCAACGCCACCGACGTCGCGGTTCAGGGCAACGGGTGGCTGCGGGTCGCCAACGGCAACGTCAGCGCGACCCCGCCGACGTTCGACGCCACCCAGTACACACAGGCGGGTGACCTCACGTTCAACGCGAGCGGGTACCTGTGCACGCAGACCGGCCAGTACGTGCTCGGCTACGCCGCGCAGCAGAACACCACCACCGGCCAGTGGTCGCCGGTCACGACCGGCAGCACCCCCGCCAACAACCCGATCATCGTTCCGCCCGGATCGACCAACGTCACGATCGGGGCGGACGGCAGCGTGAACTACCAGACGCCCACCGGTACGTCGGTGACGGCCGGCTATATCTCGCTGGCCACGTTCCCCAACCAGGCCGGGATGCAGCGCAACGGCGGGTCGCTGTGGAGCCCGACCGCGGCCTCCGGCGCGGAAACCGCGGGTCAGCCGGGCACCGCCGGCTTCGGCCAGACGATCAGCGGCGAGCTCGAGCAGTCAAACGTCGACATGGGGACGGAGTTCACGAACATGATCGAGGCGGAGCGTGGCTACCAGGCCAACGCGAGCACGATCACCACGGCCGACCAGATGATGCAGACGGTTGTGCAGATGAAGCAGTAATTGGACAGGGACCCACCCACCCTGGGCGGAGGGGCGGCAATCGAGGGATGCCGCACCTCCGGTCAGGGTGGGTGAGGGTGGGTGGGTGGGTGGGCGGGTCCCAAATACACCCCAACTTCTAACGGACCGAGGAACTGACAATGATCACCTTGCATCGACTCGGGCACAAGCTCGAGCTCTTTCACTTGAATCCCGACTTGATCGTCACGGTCGAGGGTCACCCCGACACGGTGATTACGCTCGCCACCGGCGCCAAGATCGTCGTCGCCGAGACGCCTCAGCGCGTCTGCCAGGCGGTGCGGGCCTATCGCGTCGAGATCCTCGCCGGCGCCATGAAGCGCCGCCAGGACCAGCGCGAGGACACCGGCGGGACCGTCTCGCCGCTGCGACCGGCGCCGCTCATCGACCAGTCCGAGCTCGCCTGAGCGTCGTGCTCAGCCGTCTCTCCTCGCGCACGCGTGAGCGCGCCGCCATGCCCGGACGCGGTCGCGCCGCCGTACCCGCACCCGCCCTGTCTGGACTCGAGTCAAGTCGGGTGAAGGTTTCCATAGCTCGGCCGATCAAGAGGTCATGAAGGCCGCAACCGGCATAGGAATCGCTGTCGCGATCGTCGGCATCCTGATGGGCGCGATGATGGACGGGACCAGCCCGGCCGCGTTCATGAACCCGACCGCGCTCGTGCTCATCATCGCCGGCACCGCCGGCGCCACGATGGCGAGCGTCGGCATGGACGGGATGAAGAAGATCCCCGCGCTGTACAAGCGCGTGATCAGCGCCGAGCCGCAAGACGTCCAGGGTCGCGTCAATCTCCTTGTCTCGCTCGCCGAACAGGCGCGGCGAGAGGGGCTCCTGGCGCTCGACGCCCAGATCAACGAGATCGACGACGCGTTCACCAAGAAGGGCCTGCAGCTGGTCGTTGACGGCACCGATCCCGAGCTTGTGCGCGACATCCTCGACGCCGAGATCGACGCGATGAGCGCCCGCCACCACGCCGGCGTCGCGCCGTTCGAGAAGGCCGGCGGGTTCGCGCCGACGATCGGGATCATCGGCACGGTCATGGGGCTGGTCCACGTGCTCCAGAACCTCTCCGCGCCGGCGACGCTCGGCCCCTCCATCTCTTCGGCGTTCATCGCGACGCTGATGGGCGTCGGCTCCGCCAACGTGATCTATCTCCCGGTCGCGAACCGCCTGAAGGCGCTCTCGGCCGAGGAGGTCGAGCTGCGGACGCTCACCGTCGAGGGCATTCTCTCCGTGCAGGCCGGCGACAACCCGCGCGTGGTGGCCGACAAGTTGACCTCGTTCGTGCCCCCGGCCGAGCGTGGCGGCGACGGCGACGGCGACAACGTCACGCCGATGCCCGAGCGCGAAGCGGAAGCGGCGTAGTCCATGGCCGCCCACGGCAAGCGCGGGCGCCGCGGAGGAGCCGTCGAGCACGAGAACGAGGAGCGCTGGCTCCTGACCTACGCGGACATGCTCACGCTGCTGTTCGCGCTGTTCATGGTGCTGTTCTCGATCTCGTCGGTCAACATCTCCAAGTACCAGGTCCTCCAGCAGTCGCTGAAGGCGGCATTCTCGGGCTCGGTCCTGCCCGGCGGGCGGTCGATCATCCAATCGGGCTCGGAGTCGACCAGCGCCCGCACGCCGGCGACCGCCGAGGTGCCCTCGATCGTGCCGCTGATCCCGACGCCGACCTCGCGGTCAAGCAGCAGCACCGGCTCGGCAAACACCGCGGCCGCGAAGACGATGAGCACGGCGCAATTGCAGGCGGCGCTCAACAGCATGAGCGCTTCCATCGCCGAACAGGACACGTTCGAGGCGCTCAAGGAGAAGATGGACGCCTACGCCAAGGCGCACGGCTTCGGCGACAAGGTCCAGACAATCATCGAGCGCCGTGGCCTCGTCGTTCGCGTGCTCACCGACAACCTCCTGTTCGACTCCGGCTCGGCCACGCTCCAGCCCGGCGCCGACCAGTTGCTAGACGAGGTCGCCCAGTTGCTCAACCTTGACAAGAGTCATCCGATCACCGTGGAAGGACACACGGACAATCAGCCGATCTCGAACGCTCAGTTCCCGAGCAACTGGGAGCTGTCGACCACGAGGGCCACGAATGTCGTGCGCTTCCTGATAAGCCGGAGCGTGAGCGCCTACCGGCTCGGGGCGGTCGGTTACGCCGACCTGCACCCGATTGCAAGCAACGCCACGGCCGCCGGGCGCGCGCAGAACCGCCGCGTCGAGATCGTGTTGATGCGCCTGAACCCCGTACCCCCATCCTGAACCCCGCCCCCCACCCTGAAACCGAGCCCATGAAGAAGAAGATCCTGATCATCCTCCCGATCATCCTGCTCGGCGGCGGCTACGTCGCCAAGGGCAAGCTGATGCCCACGAAGGTCGTCAAGCCCAAGATCGCCGGGGAGATCTACATCCTGCCTCACCAGTTCACGCTCAATCTCAAGGACGGGCACTACGCAACCCTGACCGTCGCGCTCGAGCTGGCGCCCGGGCAGAGCGACGGCGCCAGCGCCGACAACACTCCCGCGGCCGGCGCCGTGGTCGGCACCCTTCCCGAGGAGGCGGTGATCCGGTCGATCATCACCAACGAGGTCACGAACCAGACCTCGAACGCGTTGATCGACGACTCCGGACGCACGCAGCTCCAGCAGCAGATCCTGTCCGACATCAAGACCGAGACCGACGTGAAAGTCGACCAGGTCTTCTTCACGGACGTGGCCGTCCAGTAGGCATCGGCGATGAGCGAGAAACTCGAACTCGAGCAGCTTCCGGCCGGCGGCGGTGAGCCGGCGCCCGTGGGCCTGGGTGCCGTCGGCGACCTGCGGCGCCTCAGCGCGGTGCCGGTCGACCTCAGCGTCGAGATGGGCCGTACCCGGATGACTGTCGGCGAGACGCTCGAGCTCCGTCAGGGCTCGATCATCACGCTCAACCGGATGGCGGGCGAGCCCGTCGATCTGCTCGTCAACGGCACCGCGATCGCGCGGGGCGAAGTCGTCGTCATCGACGAGCAATTCGGGCTCCGCGTCACCGAGGTGCTGGGCCAGTCGCCGGCCGGCGCGCAGGAGCCTGCCGCCGACCCCGCAGCAGCTGCCGGCGCCTAGCGCCGACACCCGGGCGACCACCCGCGCGCACCCGCCCCGCCGCCCGCTCCGCCGCCCGCGCCGGAAACTAAAGCTACGTGCCGCACCTGACGAGTACCCGGGTACCGAACCCACCGATGGGAACGGTGTCGCCGTCCCGGCTCGTGTGATCTGCAAGGAGCAAACCGTCATGCCAGATGCAACCAACCCCCGACAGCTCGTCGTCTTCACGCTCGGGACCGAGCACTATGCGCTCCCGATCCAGCAGGTGCACGAGATCATCCGCTACTCCGAGCCGCGTTCGGTCGCCTCGCGCGTCGATTGGGTTCGCGGCGTGATCAGCCTCCGGGGCCGGATCGTTCCCGTGTACGACCTCGCCGCCCGGCTGGGGCTTGCATCGGAGCTCACCGACGAGACCAAGATCGTGATCGTCGAGGCGGGATCTGAGACCGCCGGCGTGATCGTTGACGGCGTCGAGGAGGTCCTGACGGTTGAAGACGAGCAGATGCAGGACGCGCCTGGCGCGGACACCACCCTGATCGACTCGATCGCCAAGATCGGCACCCGCCTCGTCGTGCTGCTCAAGCCGAGCGCGATCTTCTCCGAGCCGGACGTCGCGCTGGCCGTCTGAGCCCCAAAGACACAACAAAAGCCAACATGACCACCATCACCCCGCCGCGGGTCGTCGTCGTCGACGACAGCGCTCTGATGCGAAACATCCTCGCCAGAACGCTGACACGGGCCGGGGTCGAAGTGGTGGGCAGCGCTCGCGACGGTGACGAGGCGCTTGCCCTGTGCGCGCGCGAGCGTCCCGACGCGATGACGCTCGATCTGACGATGCCGGGCCTCGACGGGCTCGGGGTGCTCCGGGCGCTGCGGGCCCGCGCGGACAGCAACATCCCGGTCGTCGTGGTGTCCGCGTTCTCGGCCGCCCACGGCGCGCGCGCGGTCGACGCGCTCGCCGAAGGCGCCTTCGACCTGGTGTCGAAGCCGACGGCGAACGAGAGCCTCGACGCGTTCATCGAGAACCTGGGCGCCAAGGTCAAGCTCGCGGTCGCCTCGCGCCGGAAGCCCCGCCCCGCGGCCAATCAGAACATCTTCACTTCGGGGCGGGCCGCCCGAACCGTCACCGGCGCCAAGCTCGTCGTGATCGCCACCTCCACCGGCGGCCCGCGAGCGCTCGCGGCGCTCGTGCCCAAGCTTCCCGCTCCGCTCGGCGTCGGAACCGTGATCGTCCAGCACATGCCCGCCGGCTTCACCGGATCGCTCGCGGCGCGGCTGAATGCGAGCAGCGAGCTGAACGTGCTCGAGGCCACCGGTGGGGAGAAGCTGGACGCTCGGGCCGCGCTGCTGGCTCCCGGTGGCCGCCATCTCCGCCTCACGCAGGACGGCCGCACGACGCTGACCGACGAGCCGGCGGTCGGCGGTCTGCGCCCCCGCGCCGATCTTCTGATCGAAGATGCCGCGCGCGTTTACGGCGAGCGACTACTGCTGGTCGTGCTCACCGGCATGGGCAACGACGGGCTTCGCGGCGCGCGCGAGGTGCGCCGCAATGGCGGGCGCATCCTGGTCGAGTCCGAGGACAGCTGCACGGTGTTCGGGATGCCACGCGCGATCGTCGAGAGCGGCCTCGCCGACGACGTGCTCGACCTGAACGAGCTGGCGCAGGCGATCGCGACCGAGGCACGCGCATGAGCGAGCGCGAGACCCGCACGTTCCAGCGGACCACGAGCACCCGGCACCGGGGACACGACGCTGCGCTCTCGGGCCCGAAGAGCGATCTGGTCGCGGCCGACGACTACATCTCCTTCTGCGACGGCCTGCGCAAGCTGTGCGGGATCGACCTTTCGCAGTACAAGCGCCCGCAGATGGAGCGCCGGCTACGTTCGTTCTTCGCCCGCCAGGGCATCTCCAAGCTCACCGACTCGCTCGACCGGCTCCGGACCGACAAGCAGCTGCTCGACGACCTGCTAGACCGCGTCACGATCAACGTGTCCCAGCTGTGGCGCCACCCCGACCAGTGGGCGCGGCTCGAGGGAGGGCTTCTGAAGGACCTCGCCTCGGGTGGCCGCGTGCGGGCATGGAGCGCCGGTTGCTCCTATGGCGCCGAGGGGTACACGCTCGCCGCCATCTGCAACCAGGCCATCCCCGGCGTGCCCGTCCGGATCCTCGGGACCGACATCGATCAGCGGATGGTGGCGCGGGCGAAGACCGGCCAGTTCACCGCCGAGGACGCGCGGAGCGCGCCCGCCGGGGCCATGGAGCGGTGGTTCGAGAAGACCGCCACGGGGTGGCGGGCCAAGCCGGCGCTGCGGTCGTTGACCCAGTTCGAGGTTGGCGACCTGCTCAAGCTCCAGCCGCCCGCGTCGAGCTATGAACTGATCATGTGCCGCAACACGGTCATCTACTTCGCCGATCGGATCAGGGACGAGCTGCATGCCCGGCTCGCTCACGCACTGCGACCGGGGGGCGTGCTCGTGATCGGTGGAACCGAGCGGATATCCGATGCCGCGGCGCTCGGGCTGGCGACGATTCACCCCTTCATCTACCGAAAGTCGTGATGGATACCTCCGAGTACATGCCGATGTTCATCGCGGAGACGCGCGAGCACCTCGAACAGCTGAACCTCGCGATCGTCCGACTCGAGGAGAACCCCAAAGATCGCCCGACGGTCGAGGAGATCTTCCGGATCGCGCACTCGCTCAAGGGCATGAGCGCGACGATGGGTTTCAGCCGCGTCGCCGAGCTCACCCACGAGATGGAGGACGTGTTCGAGCTGCTGCGCCAGCGCACCAACGGCCTGCCGGTGGAGGCCATAGACACCGTGTTCGCGTGCCTGGACGCCCTGTCGGCGGCGGTCGAGGCGATCGAGACCGACGGGCAGGAGACGCTCGATCCCGCCTCCCTGGTCGCCCGGCTCCGCTCGTTGGTCCGTCCCCGCACTCCCGAGCAGGAGATGGCTCGTGTCGGGATCGCGGATCCGCTCGACCACGCCGCGGTGCTCGCGGCGCAGGAAGCGGGCGCCCGCGTGCTCCGCGTCCGCATCACGCTCGTGGAAACGGTGCTGATGCCGGCCGTGCGCGCCCACATGGCACTGGCCGCGCTCACCGACCACGGCGAGATCCTCGCGAGCTCGCCGCCGCCGGACGCCGTCGAGCAGTTCGAGGGTCGGGAGATCGACGCGTGGATCGCCAGCGAAGACGAGGATGAGACGATCGCGGCGAACGTCCGTGGTGTCTCGGAGGTGTTCACGGTCGAGGTCAACGAGGCGCCGAACCCTGGCTCCACCCCCGCCGCGGTCGCGCCGTCGATTCCCGAGGTCGCCGCCCTGGCGGCCGAGCCCCCCGCCGAACCCGCGCCCGGGCCTGCCGGCACGCCCGTCCCCGAGCCCGCCGCCGCGCCGCCCGCGCCGAAGCCCGCCGCCACGAAGTCGGCCGAAGCGCCGATCAAGACCACCCAGACGCGGACCGTCCGCGTCGACGCGGAGCGCCTCGATGCCCTGATGCACTCGATGGGCGAGCTCGTGATCCATCGCACCGCCGTCGAGGCGTTGATCGCGGACCTCGAGGTGGCGGGCCTCCAACAGGCCGTGCAGGAGCTGACTCGCAGCTCGCAGGCGCTCCAGGCGATGGTGATGCAGGTCCGCATGATCCCGGTCGACGTGGTCTTCCTGCGCTTCCCGCGGCTGATCCGCGACCTCTCGACGAAGCTCGGCAAGGAGGTCAGGCTCGAGCTGGTCGGAAGCGACACCGAGCTCGACCGCACGGTCGTCGACGCGCTCGGCGATCCGCTCGTCCACCTCGTCCGCAATGCCGTCGATCACGGCTTGGAGCGCCCCGATGACCGCCTCGCCGCGGGCAAACCGCGTCACGGCACGATCGAGATCGCCGCGCGCCACGCCGGCGGAAGCGTCGTGATCGGGGTCCGCGACGATGGCAACGGGATCGATCCGCAGGCGGTCGCCCGCAAGGCCCTGTCGCTCGGGATGATCGATGAAGAGTCCGCCGCCACGATCGACATGCGCGGCGCCATTGAGCTGCTGTTCACCTCGGGCTTCTCGACCGCGCAGACCACCAGCGACATCTCCGGCCGGGGGGTCGGGATGGACGCGGTCCGGGAGAAGATCCGTCAGCTCGGCGGCGAGGTCGTGATCGACTCGACGCCCGGCGCCGGGACGCTCGCCCAGATCCGCCTGCCGCTGACGCTGGCGATCGTCTCGGGCCTTCAGGTCGATGTCGCGGGCGTGCCGTTCGCGATCCCGCTCGACCGGATCGAGCGGACGCTCCGGCTCAGCGAGCAGACCGTGCGCTCGGTGGCGGGCAAGCCGATGCTGGTGCTCAAGGACGGCGTGCTGCCCCTTCTCGACGGCGCCCAGGTGTTCCGCCGCGACGTCGTTTCCGACCACGAATTCGTCGTGATCATCCGTACCCAGGACCGCCGCCTCGCGCTGGCGGTCGACGATCTGGTCGGCCAGCGCGAGCTGGTCACCCGGCCGCTCCCGGAGATCGTCTCCGCCGGCGAGCCGGTATCCGGCGGCGCCGCCCTGGCCGATGGCCGGATCGCACTGATCGTCGACTGCGACGCGCTCGCCGCCGAGAACAGCGCCGCGGCCACGATAAGTCTTGCTGCTTAGAAGAAACCGACACCGACACCAAACACAGGAGACCGGATCCGTGACCCCTCGCTACACCGAATTGCAGCTGGATGCTTTGCGGGAGCTGGCGAACATCGCCTCTGGAAACGCCGCGACCGCGCTCTCGCAGATGCTGGGGCGAGAGATCGGGCTGAACGTGCCGCGCGTGCTGGCGCTGCCGCTGGCCGACGCAGTCGAGGCGTGCGGCAGCCCCGATGAGTCGATCACGAGCGTCGTGATTCCACTCGAGGGCGACATCGACGGGCTCGTGCTCCTGCTGATCTCGACCGAGGGCGCCAGCGCGCTGTGCCAGCTGCTCGGCGTGGAGGCCGGTAGCGAGATCGGCGACTCGGCCCTGCGCGAGATCGGCAACATCCTCGGGACCTGCTGCCTGAACGCGCTCGCATCGATGACCGGCCTGAACCTCGGCCCGTGCCCCCCGCACCTGACCACCGACATGCTGGGCGCGATCGTCTCGTCGCTCGCGCTCTCCCAGGCCGCGTCGACCGACCTCGTCCTGGTCCTCGACTCCGAGCTCGACGTCGCCGATGAGCCGTGCTCGATCTCGTTCGTGCTGCTGCCGAGCGGCGGCGGCGTCACAGACCTGCTGACGCCGCTGGGCCTCGCCGCGTAGCGATGGGTTCGGTACCAATGGGAGAGATCGAAGTGTCTAAGCGAGCCGGTGATGAGCTCGTCGCGCGCGGCCTGGGGTCCTGCATCGGTCTGGCGCTGGTCGACCGGTCCGCCGGCGTCGCGGGGCTCGCCCACATCGTGCTGCCTGAGTCCACCGAGACCGATCGCGAGCCCGGCAAGTTCGCCGACCTGGCGGTCCCCGCGCTGATCGACCGCGTCGTCCGCGCCGGAGCCAGCCCGCGCCGCCTGGAGGCGGTGCTCGCGGGCGGCGCGCGGATGTTCGAGCTGGGAGAGCTCGACATCGGTGCCCGCAACGAGGAGGCGGTCCGCGCGGGCCTCGCCGCCTCGGGAGTGTCGATACACGCCGCCGAGACCGGCGGCAGCCGCGGCCGCACGATGCGGGTCGAGGTCGGCAACTGCACGGTCACCGTCAAACAGGCCGGCGGCGACCCGACCACGCTGCTCGACGGCTCCGCCGGCGCCGCCCGGCGGGCACAGAAAACGACGGCACTGCAAGGAGCCGATAGATGAGTGAGATGCTTGATCGCGACAAGGTCACCGCGCTCGTCGAGGCGGCCAAGCAGGGCCAGCTTCCCGACCAGGGACCTTCGTCGAGCCACCGGCGCGGTCAGCGGCTCCGTACGGTCGACTTCTCGCGTCCGACCAAGTTCACCAGCGACCACCAGCGCCGGATCTCGCGCGCGATCGACACGTTCTGCCAGACGTCGGTGACGAGGCTCTCGACCGAGCTGCGCACCCCGGTCGAGCTCGAGGCGATCAGCAGCGCCCAGGCCACCTGGTCGGGCGCTCAATCCCAGCTGCCGACCGGCTCGCTGTTCGTGACGCTCGACGTACAACCGCTCGGCACGAGGATGCTGTTCACGGTCGAGCAGTCGTTCGTGCTCATGTGCCTAGACCTCTTGCTCGGCGGCTCGCCCGACAAGCCTCCGCGAGAGCGGCGGTTCAGCGAGATCGACACCGTGCTGACCCAGCGGCTGTTCGAGTCGCTCGTCCATCAGCTCACGCTCGTTTGGCAGGACCTGGCCGGCATCAGCCTGTCGATCATCGAGGTCGAGACCCACAACGACACGAGCCAGATCGCCGCGGTGTCGGAGCCGACGTTCGTGGTCGTGATCGAGAGCCGGATCAACAAGCACTCCGCGTCGATGGCGCTGTTGATCCCGTGGCTCGCGATCGACTCGGTCTCCGAGCGCCTGTCCGGCAAAGAGGCGCGCGAGCCGGAGGCGGAATCGGCCGGCGCCGCCGAGATCGGGCGGGCCATGGCCGGGGTCCCGGTCACACTCCGCGCCGAGGTCGCCGCGGTCGAGCTCCCGATCGACGAGATCCTCTCCCTCGGGCCCGGCAGCATGATCCGGCTGGGCGCCCAGGCCGACCAGGGCGTCACCGTGTTCGCCGAGAACGTCAAGCTCGCCCGCGCACAGCCCGGGGCCAACGGCGCCCGGCGCGCGATCCAGGTGTCCGGTACCGAGAGGAAGTTCGGATGAGTCAGCAGCCCGACATCACCCCGCGCGAAGCGCTGATGCGGCTCGGCGCCTCGACCGCGGAGGCGATCGCCAAGGTGCTCGAGATGTTCGTACCCGGGGCCGTGGAGCGGGGCGAGGTCACCGTGCTCGAGGACGGCACGTCCCCGTTCGCGAACGTCGCCCGCGGCTCGATCGCCTCGAGCGTCTCCTACGTCGACGGCGTCACCGGCGCCAACATCTTCGTGCTCACCCCGGCCGGCGCCCGTGGCCTCGCCGCCGCGATGGGCGCCCCGACCGAAGAGGCCGAGGAGGGCGCGGATGCCCCGCCGTTGTCCGAGCTCGAGATGTCCGCTATCGCCGAGGCCGCCAACCAGACGATGGCGGCCGCGGCCGCCGCGATCGGCGTCGTGCTCGGCCAGGAGATCGAGATCTCGACGCCCGATACACGTGTGCTCGACAACCCGAGCGCCGCCGCCGACATCTACGGCACCGCGCCGCACGCCACCTCGACCACGTTCCTGATCGCCGGCGAGGCGTGCCGGCTGATCCAGCTCGTGCCGCGGGCGTTCGTGGTCCGCATGGTGCGTGCGATCGACGAGGAGAGCGCCGAGCGGGCCGGTGCTGCCGTCGCCGGCGGATCGGCCGCGGGCGGTACGCGGTCGGTCGTCGACGCGAGCCCCCACAGCCTCGCGCTCGAGGAGGCGCTCGGGGGGATCAGCCTCCGGGTCTGGGCGGAGCTCGGACGCACTCACATGCCCCTGGGCGCCGCCCTCGGGCTGCCGGTCGGGGCGGTTGTCGACCTGGACCGCGCCGCCGACGCGCCCGTCGACCTGTATGTGAACGGAACGCGGTTCGCCCGGGGCGAGCTGATCGTCACCGAGGATGGCGAATGGGCGGTGTCGATCGACGGGCTCGAGAGTGAGGGGCTCAGGGTGCTCGACCTGGCGCAGTCGGCACGGACCCAGCCTCGCGATGACGTCGAGCCTGCCGCTGAATCCCCGCAAAGCGAGTCCGATGACCCGATCGAGGGCCTGGACTCAACGTCTACCCCCGACCCAGAAACACCCGAAGTGACGCAATCCGAAGTGGAAGGAGCCGTAACCTGATGGCCCGTGTACTCGTAGTCGACGATGCCGCGTTCATGCGCAAGGTGGTGAGCGATGCCCTCGCTGCCGGCGGCCACGAGGTGGTCGGCGAGGCAGGCAACGGCGTTGAAGCTGTTCAGCAGTTCCAGGCGCTCTCCCCCGAGCTGACGACCCTCGACATCACCATGCCCGAGAAGGACGGCCTTCAAGCCCTGGTCGAGATCATCGCGCTCGACCCCGGCGCTCGCGTGCTGATGTGCTCGGCGCTCGGCCAGGAGAGCAAGGTGATCGAGTCGATCCAGAAGGGCGCGAAGGACTTCGTCGTCAAGCCGTTCCAGCCCGCGCAGCTGCTCGAGGCCGTCGGCAAGGCGCTCGCCTAGAGCGCCGAACGAGCTAGACCGACCGGAACCGCCGGGTCATCTCGGCGTCCGGACCATCGTCCTCATCGCCGGCCTCATGCTCGGATGCGTCCGCGTCCGGGGCCGCGTCTTCCTCGTCCTCGTCGGGCTCGTGGTCGGCGTTGGCCTGTGCGACGACGGCCTCCAGGTGGTGGCGGAGCTTCTCCTCGCTCCCCGGCTCGACGCCGGCCACCCGGACCGTGTCCTTCTTGATCTCGATCTCGCCCCATTCGCCCGCGCCGAGCAGCCTCACGGTCCTCGCGAAGCTCTGCTTCCAGCCCTTGGGAATATCACCGTCGAGCGCCACCGTGAGATTGGAGCTCTTGACCTGGGCGGTCGACCAGTCCAGCGAGGTCTGAGTCATAACGAGCTTCTACCCCGGCGCCGGAGCGATGACACGCCCCGACCCTCGCCGGCAACGACCTCCCGCGACCCGGCAACGACCCCTCGCGACCCGGCAACGTCGCCCGCTAAGTCGCCGGCCCCCAGCAATGCACCGGAAACTAGGCCCGATAAGGCCACACTCGACGCAATCCGTGAGCCGAGCGTGCAGATCAGGCCGCTATAGCGCCACTAACCGCGCACTCGAGCTCCGGCGAGCGCCGAGTGTGCACTTATCGGCCCTCCCCCGGCGGTGACCCCGGACCACTCCCGCGCCACCTGCCACCTCTCGCCCGCCGGCCGCATACCCCGCCTGACAGCGCCGATTCAAGCCCCCGGGGGTACCGGCCGATTACCGGAAGGACTCTCCCTCGGAGTCGTTTCCCTCGATGAAGTCGCTCACGTTCATACGTGGCGTCGTACTTGCCGGCGCCCTGATGCTGATCGCTGCCACGCCCGCGTTCGCTGCGAGCACCGCGGCCCAAGGCAGCACGACCACGCCCGCCAAGAGCGCCACGGTCGTGCACACCAAGAGCGGTGGCACGGTGACGCACGTCCAGAGCGCGCAGGCGCTCGCCCAATCCACGGGCGAGGACACGCCGCTGCACCTGAGCGGGAGCTCGGGCACCACCCACGCCGCTGCCAGCAGCGGCGGCGGGGGGAGCATCGTTCGCACGATCGTAGGCCTGTTCATCGTCATCGCCGTGATCTACGGAATCGCGTGGATCATGAAGCAGGCCAAGAAGAGCAAGCACCGCCCGACGGGCCGAGGGCTCACGCAGGTCGCAAGCCTGCCGTTGGGCAGCGGCCGTTCGGTCGCGGTCGTGCGTGCCGGCCGTGAGGTGCTGGTGGTCGGAGTCGCCGAGAACGGCGTCACCCCCATCCGCAGCTACTCCGAGGCAGAGGCGATCGCGCTCGGTATCGAGATTCCGCCCGAGAAGCCCGAGGTGGCTGACCGGGCCGAGAAGCCTTCGGACCGGGTGCTCGACGTCCTGCGGCGGATCACGGCTCGCTCGTGAAGGTCGACTCGAGCAACGCACTCCAGATCCTGCTGCTGATCGGCGGGATCTCGATCCTGCCGGCGATCCTGTTCACGGTCACCGGGTTCACGCGGATCCTGATCGTCCTCAGCTTCGTCCGCAGCGCGCTCGGGACCCAGAACACGCCGCCCAACCAGGCGCTGATCGGGATCGCGCTGTTCCTGACCCTGTTCGTGATGATGCCGACGATCTCGGCGATCAAGAAGGACGCCTGGGACCCGTACTCCAAGCACGCCATCTCGACCTCGCAGGCGATCTCGCGCGCGGAGGAGCCGCTGCGCGAGTTCATGTTCAAGCAGACGCGGACTCAGGACCTGTCGCTGTTCGTGAGCCTCGCGCACATAAACCAGCCCCAGACGCGCGCCCAGATCCCGACCTACGTCCTGATCCCCGCGTTCATCATGAGCGAGCTGAAGACGGCCTTCGAGATCGGGTTCCTGATCTTCCTGCCGTTCCTGCTGATCGACCTGATCGTCTCCTCGACGCTGATGTCCATGGGGATGATCATGTTGCCTCCCTCATTCATATCTCTGCCGTTCAAGATCCTGCTGTTCGTCCTGGTCGACGGCTGGGACCTGATCACGAACTCGCTCGTCAAGAGCTTCCACTGACATGGATCAGGACACAGTCGTCAATCTCGCGACCCAGGCGATGATGCTCGCGCTCAAGATCGCCGGCCCGATCCTGCTGCTCGGGCTGATCATCGGCCTGCTCGTGAGCATCTTCCAGGCGGTCACGTCGATCCAGGAGCAGAGCCTGTCGTTCATCCCCAAGATCGTCGGGGTGGCGGTGCTGATCGTCGTGCTCGGGCCGTGGATGCTCGACCAGCTGGTCAGCTACGCCCAGAACCTCTACATGTCGATCCCGTCACTGGTCGGATGAACCAGCTGACACTCAGCCACGTCGTCACGGCGCTCGGCGGCGGCCAATCGATCACCGCGTTCTTCCTCGTGCTCGGGCGCGTCAGCCCGCTGTTCGTGCTCGCGCCGCTGTTCTCGGCCAAGCAGATTCCGGCGCAGGTCCGCGGCATCATCGCGGTCGCGTTGGCGATCGGGCTGACCGGCCTTGCCATGCACGGCCAGCAGATCCCAACTCAGCCGATGCAGGTCGCGGGACTGATGGTGGTGCAACTGCTCGTCGGCATCCTGTTCGCGTTTGCGATCGCTGCACTGATGGCGGCCGTCCAGACCGCCGGCGGGCTCGCCGACATCCTTTCCGGTTTCTCGTTCGGCGCCACCGTCGACCCGATCAACGGCAACCCGGGCGGCGTGTTCTCCGAGCTCTACACGCTGATCGGGGTGATGCTGTTCATCGCGATCGGCGGGGACGCCTGGATGCTGCGCGGCATGGCGCGGACGTTCACGCTGATCCCGCTGACCAAGGCTCCGCAGCTCGGCTCGCTCGCGAACGCCGCCGAGCTGTCGTTCACCTCGATCTTCACCTCTGCGCTCGAGGTAGCCGCCCCGGTGATGCTGGCGCTGCTGATCACCGACGTCGCGTTCGGCATGGTCTCGCGCGTCGTCCCGCAGATGAACGTGTTCTCGGTCGCCTTCCCGCTCAAGGTCGGCGTCTCGCTGCTCGTGGTCGCTGCCACGCTGCCGTTCCTGGGCGGCTGGCTGCAGGACCAGATCTACACCTCGGTCGCCACCGCGCTCCACGCCTTCTAGGACCAGCCATGGCCGATCACGACAAGACAGAAAAACCGACACCCAAGCGCAAGCGCGAGTCCCGCAAGAAGGGACAGGTCGCCAAGAGCACCGACCTCAACGGCGCGGTCGTCCTCGTAGCCGGCCTGATCGGCCTGCTCGCCATCGGTCCCGCAATCGTGTCGGGCATCACCGACTCGATGCGCTCCACCTTCCAGCAGATCTCCAACCCCGGCGACGCCACCAGCTCCGCCGGCCTCCACGCGCTGTTCTCGGCGGCCCTGCACACGATCCTCGGCGCGGTCGCGCCGATCGCCGGCCTGTGCCTGGCCGCCGGCGTGATCGTGAACGTCGCCCAGGTCTCGTTCAAGCCCTCGATGACCGCGATCAAGCCCGACTTCAAGAAGATCAACCCGATCATGGGCTTCCGGAACCTGTTCGGGATCCGGGTGGCCACCGAGGGGATCAAGGCGATCGCGAAGGTGTCGGCGGTCGGCGTGGTCGTCGCGATGGCGCTCCTGCCCCAGCTCACGAACATCGGCGCGAGCGTGGACACGCCGCCCGCCGCGCTCGGGGTCCTGGTCAACCACAGCATCATGGGAATCGCCGAGCGCGCCGCGATCGCTTACCTGCTGATCGGGATCCTCGACTTCATCTATCAGCGCTACCGCCACAACAAACAGCTGAAGATGAGCAAGCACGAGATCAAGGAGGAGAGCCGGCAGCAATCGGCGCCGCCGGAGGTTCGCTCGGCGATGCGCCGGCGCCAGCTGCAGGCCGCCCGCGCCCGCATGATGGCCGCGATCCCCAAGGCCGACGTCGTCGTCACGAACCCGACGCACTTCGCGGTCGCGCTCAGCTACGACGGAAACCACCCCGCGCCGATCGTGGTCGCCAAGGGCCAGGACCTCGTCGCCAAGCAGATCCGCCGGATCGCCGAAGAGAACAACATCCCGATCGTGCCCGACCCGCCGCTCGCCCGCTCGCTGCACGCCTCCGTCGAGATCGGCCAGATGATCCCGGCCGAGCTGTACGCCGCGGTGGCGCAGGTGCTCGCGTTCGTCTACCGGATGGCAGGACGTAGGAAGGCCGTGGCATGAACGAGAACACGATCGCAAAGCTCCTGAAGCACACCGACCTGGTCGCGGCGTTGGCGGTCGTCGTGGTCGTGACGATGCTGATCGTCCCGCTCCCGTCGATGCTGCTCGACCTGTTCATCACGATCAACATCTCGGCGGCGCTGGCGGTCGTGGTGGCGACGATGTACCTCAACAAGCCGCTCGAGTTCGCCGCGTTCCCGAGCCTCCTGCTGCTGACCACGATGTTCCGGCTGGCGATCAACGTGTCGGTCACCCGCCTGATCCTGACCAAGGGTGACGCCGGCAGCGTCGTGCGCGACTTCGGCCAGTTCGTCGTCAGCGGAGACGTCGTGATCGGCCTCGTGATCTTCCTGATCCTGGTCGTGATCCAGTTCGTGGTCGTGACCAACGGCGCCGGCCGCGTCGCCGAGGTCGCCGCCCGGTTCACCCTCGACGCGATGCCCGGTAAGCAGATGGCGATCGACGCCGACCTGAACGCCGGCCTGATCACCGACCAGGAGGCGCGGCACCGGCGCCAGGAGATCGCCCGTGAGGCGGACTTCTACGGCGCCATGGACGGTGCCTCGAAGTTCGTCAAGGGCGACGCGATGGCCGCGCTGATCATCACCGGGATCAATCTGATCGGCGGCATCGTGGTCGGGGTGGTCCAGCACCACATCCCGTTCTCACAGGCCACGCACACCTACTCGCTGCTGACGGTCGGCGACGGCCTCGCCGCTCAGATCCCCGCGCTGCTGATCTCGGTGGCGACCGGCATCCTGGTCACCCGCTCGGCGTCCGAGAAGGACCTCGGCTCGGACCTCGCCAACCAGATCCTGCGCCAGAAGAAGGCGCCGCTGGTGGCCGGCTGCGTGGTCTGCGCGTTCGCGCTGATCCCGGGCCTGCCGAAGCTGCCGTTCCTGTTCATCGGCGGGATCATGGCCGCGATCGGCTGGTCGGTCCGCAACGGCATGCCCGATGACATCGCCGCCGCGGCGGCGGCCGCCGCGCTCCCGGCTCCGAGCGGGGCCGACAAGCCCTCGGCGCCGCGCGAGGAAGTGCTCAAGGAGCTGCCGATCGATCCGCTCGAGCTCGGCATTGGCTTCGGCCTGGTTCCGCTCGTCGACCGCCGCACCGGCGGATCGCTGGTTCGCCGCGTCTCGATGATCCGCCGCCAGATCGCGAGCGAGCTCGGGATGGTGATTCCGCCCGTCCGCATCCACGACGAGGTCGACCTCGATTCGCACGAGTACGTGGTCAAGGTGCGCGGCACGGTCGTGGCCCGCGGCTCGATCATGGCCGGTCACCACCTCGCGATGGACCCGGGCGACGCGGTCGGGACGCTGCCCGGGATCCCGACTACGGAGCCCGCCTTCGGCCTGCCGGCGATCTGGATCCCGGAGACCCAGCACGCGGAGGCCGAGGCCCTCGGATACACGGTCGTCGACGGCGAATCGGTGATCGTCACCCACCTCACCGAGACGATCCGGAACCACGCCGCCCAGCTGCTCACGCGGCAAGACGTACGCCAGCTTCTGGATCAGCTAAAGGAAATCAACGAAGCTGTCGTTACGGAGGTTGTGCCCGATGTTCTCTCGCTTGGCGAGATCCAGCGTGTCTTGCAGTCGCTCCTCTCCGAAGGCGTGTCGATCCGCGACCTCGGCGCGATCGTCGAGTCCGTAGGCGACAAGGCGAGGATCACCCGCGACCCCAGCCTGCTCGCCGAATACGCGCGCCAGGCACTCGGCCGCGCGATCACCGCGCCGCATCTGGACCCGATGCAGACGCTGCGCGTGATCACGCTCGACCCGACGGTCGAGCAGGAGCTGGCGACATCGATCACCCAGACCAGCGACGGCGAGTACCTGGCGATGGAGCCCACCCGGGCCCAGGCCGTGCTCACCGCCGTCAAGGGGCAGTCCGACCAGGCTTCCGCGCGTGGCGGGATCCGCCCGGTGCTGCTCTGCTCGGCGCGCGTGCGCCGCCACGTCCGCCGCCTGCTCGAATCATCCGTGCCCCACCTCCCCGTCTGTTCTTACAACGAAGTCGCCCCAGGCATCAGCGTCGAAACCATAGGAGTAGTTAGCGCATGAGCACCGTGACCCAGCCTCACACGAACGGCCACGACCGTGAGCCAGGCGGCGTGCGCACCTACCGCGGCCGCAAGCTCGAGGACCTGATCCCGCAGATCCGCGCCGAGCTCGGCCCCGACGCGATCATCCTGCGCCAGCGCGAGGGTCTGATGGGCGGCGTCGGCGGGTTCTTCGCCCAGAAGTGCGTCGAGGTCGACGCCCAGGCCGCGCCGCGCGTCGACATCTACGACGACGACAAGCCGGTCAACGGCTGGGACGATTTCGACTACAGCGACGACATCTTCGACGAGACTCCGAGCCCGGTCGCGGCCGACCCGGCCCCGATCGCCCCGATGCCCGCCGAGCTGCCGGCCCTGCCGGCCGCCGAGGAGCCGCCCGCGCCTGAGGCGTTCGCGCCGCCCGCGCCTGAGGCGTTCTTGCCGCCCGCTCCCGAAGCCCCTGCCGCTCCGGAGGCCGCAACCCCCGCGCCGGCCGCCGCCCCCGCCCCCGAGGGCGCGGCGGAGTCGTTCGTCAGCCGTCTCGAGCAGGCGGCGGCGCACGTCGACATCGACGAGCTGGTCAAGCTCGTGACCACCGGCGGTCTGCCGACGCCCGACCAGGTCGACGAGGCCCCCGAGCCGATCGCCCCCGAGCCGATCGCCCCCGAGCCGGTCGCCGCCGAGCCGATCGCCCCCGAGCCGATCGCCCCCGAGCCGATCGCCCCCGAGCCGATCGCCCCCGAGCCGGTCGCCGCCGAGCCGGTCGCCCCCGAGCCACTGGCGCCCGTCGCCGCCGAGCCGGTCGCGAGCCCTGAGCTTTCTCCTGTCCCCGCGCCCCAACCGGTCGTGCCGCCGGCGCCCGAGCCCGTCGCCCCGGCTCCCGCGCCGGCGCCGCCGGTCATCGAGGCGCCCGCCCTTGCGCCGGTCGTGGAGCCCCCGGCCCTGGCACCGGCTGCGCCCGCGCCCGCGCCGGCGCCGGTCCCGCCGGCCGCCAACCCCTGGGTGGCCAGGCAGGCCGGAGATCTCGATCCGAACGACGCGACCACCGTCGCCCAGGAGCTCACCTCACAGGGCGTCAGCGACGCCTGGGCCCAGGAGCTGATCGTGGCCGCGGCGGCGCACCGCTCCCCGCTCGCAGGCGGCAGCCTGCGTGACGCCGTGCGCGCCACGCTCGCCGCCACCATCCCGGCCCCCGCGCCGCTGCCCGCCGTCGGTGCCGCGATCGCGTTCGTCGGCGCCGGCGGCGCCGGCAAGACCCGCTGCGCGGCCGCGCTGGCCTCCGCCTACGCGAAGGGCTCGACGCTCGCCGCGAGCGTCGTGTCGCTCGGCAGCGACGACTGGGGCGGCGACCTCAAGGAGCTGCTCAAGGGCCAGAACGTGTGGGTGATGGGCGCCGCTCAGGGCGCCGAGGCGATGCCGGCCGTCCAGCACGGCCGCGACGGCGGCCTTGTCGTGGTCGACACCGCCGGCGTCACGCCGCGCGATCCGGCCGGCGTCGAGGCGCTCGCTCACGAGCTTCGCTCGCTGTCGCTCGATGCGATCTACATCGCTGTCCCGGCGACGTTCAGCGTCCACGCCGCCCGGAAGCTCGTCGAGGGCTTCGCGGCGCTCGGCGCGGACGGGATCGCGGTCACGCACGCCGACGAGGCCGAGCAGCTCGGCATCGCCGCGGAGCTCGCGCACATCAGCGGCCTGCCGGTCGCCTACATACACGAGGGTCTCGAGCTCGACGGCGCGCTGTCGGCCGCGGACCCCTCATCGCTGGCGGCCCGCCTGCTCCCATGATCCCCCAGCCCGAGCCCACCGACAACGTCGTCCGCCTCAACGTGGGCGGCAAGGAGGGCAAGCTGACGACTCCCGTCGGCAGCCACATTCCGGTGCGGGTGTACGAGCGGGGCGGCGACTACCTGATGCTCGTGCTGATGCTCGACGCCGGCGACGAGCTCTCCCACGACGTGGTCGAGCCGCTGCTGCTCGAGTACGTTTCGCCCCGGGGCCTGGTCCGCTTCCACGGGCAGGCCGTGATGCAGGAGCGCGATCTGCTGCGGTTCGACGTGTCGGCCGCGCCGGAGGTGACCCAGCGACGCGAGTTCGTGCGGATTCCCACCGCTCAGAAGGTGGAGGTGGCCAAGGAGCACGGCGGCGGTTCGATCGGCGCCCATGCGATCGACATCAGCGGCGGCGGCATGCTCGTGAGCGGAGCCGACGCGCTCCCGCTCGGCGCGTACGTCCGTTTCAGCCTCAACCTCGGCGCGGGCTCCGAGCCGATCGAGGGCAACGCCCAGGTCGTCCGTGCCGGTGACGAGGGCAAGCGCGCGCTCGTGTTCGACCAGATCTCGAAGTCCGACCGCCAGCGGCTGATCCACTTCGTGTTCGAGCGCCAGCGCGCGGCGCTGGCCAAGGTGGGACGTGTGATCGATCACAGGAGCACCGGATGAGCAAGAGCCCGAAGGACGAGAAGAAGGACAAGAAAAAGAAGAAGGGCGAGGACGACGCCTCCGGCTCCGCCGGCGCGGTTGTACGCCCCAGCGTCGCCAACCATCCTCGCGCGCGCTATCAGGTCCGCCGCGCCAAGGGTTGGGGCGGCATCGCCGGGTTTGTGATCGCGGGCTACCTGAGCTACAAGGCCGGCGTTCCCACCGTCGACGTCGGGCTGCGCGCGCTCGTGTTCGGGATCGTCGGCTACATGCTCTCGTGGATGTGCGCGGTCACGGTCTGGCGCCACCTCGTGCTCGCCGAGCTGCGCGCGGCGGTCGAGCACAGCCAAGTCCCTGATCCGGACCTGATCCCGGCACGCGCACAGAGGTCCGGCGCCGCCAAGGATCCCGCGCCGGCCCAGGCGGCGGAAGCCGGCTCTTAGCAGACGTCTGAGCCCACGCCATGGACCCGCTCCATCCGATCGCTCCGGTCCCGCCGAACATCCCACCGGTGACCCCGGCGCCGATGGCCGGCGGTGTCAGCCGGGACGGCGCCCGGCGTGGCTCCGATCAGGACAAGCGCCGCCGCAAGCGGCCCTACGCCGGCGCCGCCGCACACGCCTCGATCGACGGGGCTGATTACTACCTCGACGACCCCGGCGACGACGAGGACGACACGGGCCTGCACATCAACGTGACGGCCTAGTCCCGTCCCGAAATCTGGAGCGTCCAGGCCCTTCTGGACGCCCCTCAAGTGCGGAGCGATCGGGGCGATAACCGGAGAGACCGGCAGCAAGGAGCAGCCGGGGGACAACCCAAAACGACCACACCACGGAGGTGTAAAACATGTCCCTTTCGATTCTCACCAACACGTCTGCGATGCAGACGCAGATCAGCCTCAATAACTCGAGCATGGCTGTGTCGACCGCGATGCAGCGCCTGTCCTCGGGCCTTCGGATCAACTCGGCTGCGGATGACGCCGCCGGTTACGCGATCGCCCAGGGCCTGACCTCCCAGGTCAACGGCCTTCAGCAGGCGAGCCAGAACGTCAGCGACGCGACCTCGATGGTCCAGACCGCCGATAGCGCGCTGAACAACGTCCAGAGCATGCTTCAGCGGGTCAGCGAGCTGGCCGTGCAGTACCAGAACGGCGACCTTTCCTCGACCGACAAGACGGACATCCAGGACGAGGTCAACCAGCTCACGCAGGAGATCGACCGCCAGAAGGGCTCGGTGCAGTTCAACGGCATCAACCTGCTCGACGGCTCGGCCGGCAGCGGCGGCGCGGTCACCTTCCAGGTCGGCCCCGCCGTCAACGACACGCTCACGGTGTCCTTCCAGAACATCGAGAGCTCGTCGAACCTGGGCATCACCGGGTTCACTTGGACCAACGCCACCGGCGGCGGCACGGTGTTCGACCTGAGCCAGGCCAACGCGGTCAGCAACATCACCGCGGCGATCAACAACATCTCGTCGCTCGCGGCGACCCTGGGCGCGGTCCAGAACCGTCTCCAGTACACCGCTACGGCGATCTCGACGACGCAGGAGAACATGTCCTCGTCGCTGAGCAGCATCCAGGACGTCAATATGGCGTCCGAGATGACGACGTTGACACAGCAGCAGGTGCTGCAGCAGGCCGGCACGGCGATGCTCGCGCAGGCCAACTCGCAGCCCCAGCTGGTGCTGAAGCTGATCACGGGCTAGTCCCCCTTTCGCAGGGCCGGGCGGCGCTTGAAGCGTCGCCCGCGCCCGGCGAGCCAAGCTCGAACGTGGCAGCTCTGCTGCCGCTGCCGAGGGCACAATCCGCTCGCGCCTCTCCTTATACCGCGCGAGCCACATAACCACGTCCGATTCATCGAGGGAACCGGAAAGCGGAGGCGGGCTGCCTTGGTGGCCCGCCTCCGTGTGGATTAAGGAATGATCGGACCGGCCGATCACCCGGGGAGATGGACCCCAAGGTCTCGATCATCGTGCCGCTCGCGGGTGGGCCGGCTCAGGGCCTCCGTTGCTTGCAGGGCATCGCTGCCCAGGCCGAGGACCCGGCCCACGAGATCATCGTCGTCGACGACGCCTCCGTCGGGCTCGAACCGCTCCTCTCCCAGCTCGCCGGCGACGTCGAGGTGCTCCGCAACCAGCGCCGCCTCGGGTTCGCGGCGTCCGCCCGGCGCGGCGCCGAACACGCCCGCGGGGAGATCATCGTATTTCTGCGGGATGCCGCGGTTCCCGCCTCGGGGTGGCTCGCGCCGCTCGTCGCTGCCCTCGGCGACCCGGCCGTCGGGTTTGCCGCCAGCGCGACCGACGGCGCCGGCGCGGGCGCCGGCGCTGACAGTCCCGTCGCCGCGTGGGCGTTCGCCGTGCGCGCCGCCGACCTGCGAACTGTCGGTGTCCTCGATCTTCCCGGCCAGCTCGTCGCCGCCGCCCTATCGGTCTCGCTCGCGGAGCGCGGCCTGCGAGTCGTGACCACGGCGGCAAGCACCGTCTTCTCCCCCGGCGCACGGACCGGCGGCGGCCGCCGCCCCGCCGGCGGGGAGCCCGAGGTGACCGTTGTGATCCCGACGCTCGACGCCGCCTCCGAGCGGGTTCGCGCGTGCATCGCCGCCGTCCAGGCCACGACCGACGTCGCCCACGAGATCGTGATCATCGACAACGGCTGTCCGCCCCAGGGTTTCGCCTCGCCGGTCAACGCCGGCGTGCGCGCCGCCCGCACCCCGTACGTGGTCGTGATGAACGACGACGTCGAGCCGCTGTCCGGCTGGTGGCCGCCGCTCCGCGCCGCGCTCGACGGCGGCGCCGCCGTCTCGTTCCCGCTCACGATCGACGGTCCGATGCGGTTCGACTTCCCCGCGTGGTGCTTCGCGATGACCCGCGACGACATCGATGCGTTCTCCCATGCCCCCGGCGAGTTCTTCGACCCGTCGCTGGTGCTCTGGTACCAGGACACCGATCTGCTCCA
Organism: uncultured Solirubrobacterales bacterium; assembly: GCA_963796575.1. Classification (GTDB taxonomy): domain Bacteria; phylum Actinomycetota; class Thermoleophilia; order Solirubrobacterales; family Solirubrobacteraceae; genus Palsa-465. Next base: position 63,722 of record CAWCMG010000032.1, read on the forward strand.
CCGCCTGCGCCGGGCGGGCCGTCCGCCGGTCCACGCCGAGACATCCCGGATCCGCCACGGGCTGTCCGAGACGGTCGGGAGCGAAGATCCGGAACTGGGCGCCTGGATCCGGGTTCAGGTCGCCGCCGACCGCGAGCGGTTCATCCGCAAGCACCCCGACGTGGTGCTGCACGGTCACGCGCTCGCGTCGAGCTGAGCAGGCTCAGGCGGCCCCGAGGATGGACTCGGCGACGCGCCGCCACGACAGCCCACGCGCGGCGGCCACCCGCTGTTCGTCCAGGCGCCCGGCGCTGACCGCGCGCAGCACCGCCGCCACGAAGTCCTCGTGATCGCTCGCCGACTCGACCACCTCGTCGAGCGCCGGCGGGTACGGCGCGTGCTGCACGACGCTGCGCAACCCGGCGGCGGCGTAGTTGTAAACCTTGTGCGGCTCCATCGTGCGGGTGAACGCTTCGTCGGTATGCGGCACGATGCCGACGTCGCAGTGCAGCAGGTATGCCGGCGTCTGGGATGGAGGGCGCGGGCCGAGGTAGTGAACCGTGTCCTCGGACTGGGCAACCTCGATCAGGTCTGGCAGCGGAGCGATTCCGATCAGGACCACGTTGACGCCGGCTCGGGCAAGCGCGCGAACCGCGCCGGCGTCGAAACGCATCGACATGGCGCCGACGTAGACCGCCCGCGGGTGCGGAATCGGCGCCAGGTCCTGCGGCTCCTGTTGGGCATCGACGTCGGGTTCGTGCCAGGCCTCGTCACAGCCGTGCCCCACGTAGACCGCACCCGGGATGTCGTCGATCGACCCCTGCGACATGCCGCACACGCGGTCCGACGCGGCGATCAGCTGCGAGCGCACGCGCTCGAGCAGGGGTGCCCGCGGGGCGAGCGCGGTCCAGTCGGCGAGCTTGTCGTAGGTCACCAGACACGACCCGCGGCACACCGGCGCGAACTCGTAGTGGATCCACCAGTTCGCTTCCGAGACGCCGAAGTTCAGCAGCAGCGGGTCGGTCAGGCCGGCGGCCGCCACCACCGCGGCTCCGACCTCGTGCCGGCCGGAGGGCGGCGTACCGGCGCCCGAGAACACGTGCAGCGACCGGTCGAGCCGGTGGTTGAGATCTGCGTCCGCCCCCTCGCGCGGGCGGAACGGCTCGACGTAGGCGACGCTTCCCGCCAGCTCGCTCTCGGCCAGCACGTGCGCGATCGCCTCGGCGGGACGGCCCAGCTGCCCGTAATCGTGCTGGAGCCATCCGACGATCACGTCTGGCGGGCTGGACACGCGGCCGAAGTCTAGGGCGGTCCGGAGACACGCGACCCGGACTCAATTTCCGTGCATTCCAGTCGAGAACTGGGATGTGACGAACTCCTCGAAAATCGGCTCCCCCTACGACGTCGTCGTCGTCGGCGCCGGCTTCGCCGGATCCGTGAGCGCCCGCCTGCTCGCCGAGGACCGCGGCCTGCGGGTGCTGGTGATCGACCGCCGCCCCCATATCGCCGGCAACGCGTACGACTCGATCGACGAGCACGGGGTGCTGTGCCACAACTACGGCCCGCACATCTTCCACACCAACTCCGAGCGTGTGTGGACGTTCCTGTCGCGATTCACCCGCTGGCGGCCGTACGAGCACCGCACGCTGGCCGAAGTCGACGGGCAGTTCGTGCCGATCCCGATCAACCGCACCACGGTGAACACGCTGCACGGCCTCAACCTGAGCGAGGCCGACGTGGCGACCTATCTGGAGACACTGGCCGAGCCGCGCGACGCGCTACACACCTCCGAGGACTCGGTCGTGTCGAAAGTGGGTCGCGACCTGTATGAGCGTCTGTTCCGCGGTTACACCCGCAAGCAGTGGAGCCTCGATCCGTCCCAGCTCCATGCGTCGGTGTGCGCGCGCATCCCCGTGCGTACCAACGACGACGACCGTTACTTCACCGACACGTACCAGGCGATGCCTCGCGACGGGTACACCGCGATGTTCGCGGCGATGCTCGACCATCCCGGGATCGAGGTGCAGGTCGGCGTCGAATTCGATGAGGTGCCCGCGCGACTGCTCCCCGAGCGGCTCGTGTGGACGGGCCCGATCGATGCCTATTTCGGGTACCGGCTTGGACGTCTGCCCTACCGGAGCCTCCGGTTCCAGCACGAGACGCGGCAGACGCCGGGCGGTCGGCTGGCACACCCGGTGGCTCAGATCAACTATCCGAACGAGCGGATTCCCTACACGCGCGTCACCGAGTACCGTCACCTCACCGGTCAGTCCGCAGAGGTGAGCACGCTCGCCTATGAGTATCCGATGGCTGAGGGTGACCCTTACTATCCCATCCCTCGCCCGGAGAACCGGGAGCTTTACCACCGCTACGAGCAGCTCGCCGAGTCGCTTCCGAGCGTCCTGTTCGTCGGCCGGCTCGCGCGCTACCAGTACCTGAACATGGATCAGGTCGTGGCCGGCACGCTGGCCGCAGTCGAGCGCTGGCCCGCCGTGCAGCACCCGCGCTCGCTGCCGGCCGCGGCCTGAGCGCTGCGCCGTCCCGCGGCGGCTCAAGCGCCCCACATCGTGGTCGATAAACGGGGCATGGCCCTCTTTGAATCGGCCCCTGGACGCGTCGGCGACCAGAGGAGTCGCCCGGATGTGCTCGTCGTAGGCGCCGGCTTCGCCGGCTCGGTCAGCGCGCGCAAGCTGGCCGAGGAGCGCGGGCTGCGTGTGCTGGTGATCGACCGCCGGCCGCACGTCGCCGGCAACGCTTACGACACGCTCGACGAGAACGGCGTCCTGGTCCACCGCTACGGGCCCCACATCTTCCACACCAACGCCGACAAGGTCGTCGCGTTCCTCTCGCGCTTCACCGACTGGCGCCCCTACGAGCACCGCGTCGTGGCCGAGGTCGACGGGCAGTTCGTGCCGATGCCGATCAATCGCCACACGGTGATGGCCCTGCACGGCGTCGAGCTGTATGGGGAGGAGGAGACCGCCGCCTACCTCGCATGGGTCGCCGAGCCGCGCGAGGCGATGCACACCTCCGAGGACTCGGTCGTGGCCAAGGTCGGGCGTGACCTCTACGAGCGCCTCTTCCGTGGCTACACACGCAAGCAGTGGGACCTCGACCCGAGCCAGCTGCACGCGTCGGTGTGCGCGCGGATCCCGGTGCGCGCCAATGACGATGACCGCTACTTCACCGACGGCTTCCAGAAGATGCCCGCCGATGGCTACACGGTCATGTTCGAGCGGATGCTCGATCACCCCAACATCACGGTCCAGACGGGCGTCGACTACGCCGAGGTCGAGCACCAGTACGCGGGTATCCCGCTGGTTTGGACCGGCCCGATCGACGCGTTCTTCGGCTACCGCCACGGCCGGCTGCCCTACCGCTCACTGCGCTTCGAGCACGAGGTCCGCGCGACCCCCGGCGGGCGCCTCGTCCAGCCGACCGGAACCGTCAACTATCCCAACGAGCGGATCCCGTACACGCGAGTCACCGAGTACCGCCGGCTCACCGGCCAGATAGCCGAGACGAGCACGTTGGCGTACGAGTTCCCATCCGCCGAAGGCGATCCTTACTATCCGATTCCGCGTCCCGAGAACCGGGAGCTTTACCACCGTTACGAGCAGCTCGCGAACGCCCGTCCGGACGTCCTGTTCGTGGGCCGCCTGGCTCGTTACCAGTACCTCAACATGGACCAGGTCGTCGCCGGCGCGCTCGCCGCCGTCGAGCGCTGGTCGGCGCTGCGGACCGATACCGACACCGAACACCTCGCTGCCTAGGACACGAATATGAAAGCCGTCGTTCTCGCCTGCCTCGAACCCCAGCATCTCGATCTGTGCCTCGACGCCCTGACGCGTTGGCTGCCGACCGAGGACATCCTCGTCATCAACAATGGCAACGTGCCGGAGCGCACCGATGCGATTGAGCGCATCGCCCGGCGGTGGAGCGTCGGCACCGGCCGCAATCACGAGCTTGCCGGCGGCGAGGACACGATCCCGTACGCCCACGAGGCGTTCAAGGACGTTTCCGCGATGTGGCCCGGAGAGACCATCCTCAAGCTCGACGAGGACGTTCTGCTCGTCTCGCGGCCGGAGGATTGGGAGCTCGGGCCGATGGAGCTGAAGGTGCCGGCCGTCACTGTCAACAACTACACCTCACGATTCTTTCTCGAGCACCTGGACCCCCAGCTCGCCGAGCTCGCACCAAGCCACCCGTGGCTGTGGCACCGTCCGCACCCGATCACGGGTGAGGACACAAGGCTGCGCGCGATGAACGCGCTGTACTCGGCCAACCCGCGCGCGCTCGTCAAGCTGTGCGAGGACCACGGCTCGGTTCGCCGGCTCGGTCGCGACGACTGGGGGCCCGAGGGCTTGATGGACGTCAGCGACATCGACGAGCGCCGCGGCGTGTCCTGCACGGTCATGGCGTTCCGTTCCGACGACTACCTGACGATGATGGGCGATGGCCCGGGCGTCGACGAGGTCCTGTTCGCGGAGGCGGTCTACGCGGGGCGCGCGACCTACGTCGTCGACACCACGATCTTCTGCCACCACGTCAACTACTACAGCCTCCGCAGCGAGGTCCGCGCGCTCGGCGAGATGATCGAGACGTGGAACCGCAGCGCTGTCGTCGCCGCCACGCGGTCGGTATTAGGGCGCGACCGGGCCGCCGAGACGGCACTCGCCGCGGCGCCGTAACGATCGGACGCGGCGCAGTCGCTTTCGGACGCCGCCGGCGCAGCCGCCTCAACCGAGGCGGTCGGTCTCCAGCACGCCGTTCCGCGCCGCGAGGTCTGCCTGTAGCTCTCCCAAGCGCTCGGGACTGTAGGCCGGGACGCCGAGCCGTGCCGGCCGACGCGTCAGCACCGCATCGGCGCGACGCTCCAACTCGACCTTGACCGCCTTCCCCGGGGCCTTGGTGTCCTTGCCGACGAGCAGCGCGTCCGGCATCGCCGCCGCGTCGACGCCGGATGCGCCGATCACCTGCTGGACGCGCGCGAGCGCAGCCGCCTCGTCCAGCTCGGTGGCATCGACCACCAGCGTGATGTCGTCGTCGGCGCCGACCACCTCCGCATACGCGGCCAGGAGCTGCGGTTCCTTTTCGAGCTCGTCCAGAAATGCGAGCACGACCGACCCCCGCGCCTCGGTCAAATGGTCCTCGATCTCGACGTTCGCAAGAGCGAACGGGCCGAGGTCGAGGATCCACTCGCGCGAGTCGGCGTCCCACGGATTGGCCGCGACAGCCATCACGCGACCCCGCAGGGCGTCCTGGTAGCAGCCGGCCCGCGTGGCCGACTCCGCTTGCGCGGCGTATGCGCGGCCGCGCTCCACCTCGGCCTCGGTCGCCGGGATCAGCGGCAGGAACACGGTCTGGGCGATGCTCGCGGTGTGGGCGGCGGCCTGCTCGAACACGCGCCAGACCATCATCAGCTGCTCCGTCGTGAGCTCCTCGCCCGCGCCGTGCAGCAGCAGCTGCCGTCGCATCTGCACGGCCTTGAGCACCTCCCGCACCGCCCGCTGGCCGGTCGCGCCCAGCGTGATGTTCGCGCCGTGCGTGCGGTAGCCGACGCGCGACTCGTTGATCGCCAACTGCGCGACGCCGGCGATCCGCGCCACCACCCACCAATCGACGTACGGCACCCCGTCCGGGATCGGCGCGAAATGATCGGCCAGCTCCCCGCGGAGCATGATCGTCGAGTTGAGCGCCGGATTGCCGGACGGCTCGCTGTACATCCTGTACATCGCGCCGCCTCCGCCGACGATCGGCGTCTGCGTGTACAACGTCCACACCGACGGCGTGAGGACCTTGTCGTAGGGGTCGATCAGTTCGGTATCGCTGTAGACGACCCCCACCTCCGGCCGCCGGCGCAGGATCTCGACCTGCTCACGGGTCTTCTCGGGCGGCCAGATGTCATCCGAGTCGAGGAACGCCCACAGCTCGCCGCGCGCCTCGCGGAAGGTCGCGTTCGTCGCGGCGATGAACCCCTGGTTCTCCTGACGGAAGGCGCGGATCCGGTCCGGGTGCCTAGCCAAATACTCGGCGATGACATCCGGAGTCTCATCAGTCGAGCCGTCGTCGACGATCACGATCTCCATACGGTCGGCCGGGTAGTCCTGGCCCAGCGCGCTGTCCAACGTGCGCGCCAGGTAGCGGCCGTAGTTGTAGACCGGCGTCAACACCGAGACGAGCGGCAGGTCGTCGCCGATCGAAGGCGGGCTCATCGAGCCTCCTCGACCCATGCGTACAGGATGGTCTCCTCGTGGTGGGGCGTGAAATGGGCCATGGCGAACCGATATCCCAGTTCGAGCTGGTCGACCTGGCGCATCAGAGCCCACATGTCGTCGAACTCGTGGTACGCCGCCAGTGCCAGGCGCGGCCGAAACCGGCGCAGCGTCTGCTCGGCGCCGGTCAGCGCCTGGGACTCGGCGCCCTCGATGTCGAGCTTGATGAAGTCCACCCGCTCGAGCTCGCCCGACGCGACGAGCGCGTCGACCGAGGTCGTCGAGACGAGCTGCTCGACGGGGCCGGTGCCGTCCGCATCTGGGTCGGGCGCTCCGGACATCAGTGTTGTGCCCGGCCCGCTGACCAGAATCGGCAGCTCGCAACCGGGCTCATCCCACAGCGCATGCTCGTTGATCTCGATGCGCGATGCCAGCGCCGGGTTCGCCTCCAGGTTCTCACGCATGATGCCCAGGGCCCCCGTTTCGAGCTCGAAGGTCATGACCCTTCCCGTCTCGCCGACGACGTGGGCGAACCACAGCGCGGTCTCGCCGAGGTAACCGCCGCCGTCGATGACGACATCGCCCTTGCGCGGCCGCGCCTCCGGATGGTCGGGCGCCCAGTACTGCTGCAGCTGATAGGTGGCCTGCACGCCGAACATCGACGTCTCCAGCACGATTGGGAAGCCGATCGCGTGAAGGTCGAAGCGGTGGCTGTAGAGGTAGTCGCGCTGGTTGACCGCGTCCATGTATCCGAGGCCACGCACGCGCTCGGCCGTCTGCAACTGGCTGCGTGCCAACTCGGTCAGCTGCTCGAGCTGCGCGATCGGCGGACCGATGTGAGCGCGCTCGTGATCGAGCGTCAGGTACACGAGACGCTGGGTGAGGACCTCGCGCGAATCGGCGTCCAGCCGGTCGGCCGCCCATTCGAGCTCCTCGGCGTGCTCGGCCATGTACCGGATCGTTCCGACCACGTCTTCGCGCGTGCGGGTCGGCTTCCCGTCCGGCCAGCGTTCGACGTCGTAGTTTCCGGGCTCCGGCTCGGCGAGCGCCAGGAACACGACCCGACCCAGGACCTCGGGCAGCAGCCGTTGCATCCGGTACTCCTCGATATCCGCCTGGTGACGTTCGAGCGTTTCTGCGGACGCGCCCATCGCCTCGGCGAGCGCGAGCGCACCCGTGGCGGCGCCGATGCCGTGGGTCCGGTGCAGGATCACAAACGCATCGGCGAGCAGCTCGCTGTCGGCGCCACCGCGGATCGCCCGGCCCAGGCGCGCGAGCGACTCGTAGGGCCGACCGGCTGCGAAAGCGTCTTCGACTTCCCGGACGTCGTCCCCATGCGACAGCTCGGTCAAGGCTCAACAACCTAGCATCAAGCTCTCCACACGGCAGCACGTTCAAGTCCATCGGCATTCGGCCGATCACCTGGTTGTCGATGAGCTACACCGATGCCGTAAGCCGGGTCGCGCAGATCCAGGCGCAGATCCAGTCTCTCCAGACCGCGTTCTACCCCTCGGTCGCCGCCGCCACCTCCCCGAGCGTGTCCGGGACCTCGTCCACGGACACCGGCTCGTCTTCGAGCTTCGCCAGCGCGCTGGCCCAGGCCCAGGACGTCGGCTCGACGCCGACGATCCCGAGCACCGGGGGTGCGCTCCCGTCGAGCGCCCAGTCGATGCTGACCTCTGACCAGCAGCAGTTCGCCTCGCGCCTGGCCTCCGATACCGGCCTCGACCCTGCCGTGGTCTCGGCGTGGCTGCTCGCCGAGGAGTCGGGCGGCGCGGCCCAGTCCCGGCAGAGCCAGAACAACAACGACTGGCTCAACGTCGGCTACACCGACAGCGCCACCTACGGCGCGAGCGACTCGATCTGGAGCGACCCGACCACGGCCGCCGACGCCACCGCAGGCTGGCTGAAGGGCCAGAACACGATTCCCGGCTACGGCACGGCCAGCTCCGGCATCCAGGCGATCGTCAGCACCGCCGGCCAGCCGGCCGCGACGCAGATCGCCGCTCTGCAGAACTCGGGCTGGGCCTCGAGCGGCTATCCGAGCCTGCCGTCGCTGTACCAGCAGGTCGCGGGATAGCAGCCGTTCATCGGACGAGCGTGATCACCGGCGGGCTGGGCTGACGCTGGCCGGGTGTGGCTGGGATCAAATAGCGCGAGCACTCGTGCGCGATCACCGGCCGCCCGACGTGGAACCCCTGTGCGTAATCGCAGCCGAGCTTGGCCAGGACGTCCTTGACGTTCTCGGTCTCGACGCCCTCGGCCGTTACGCGCAGACCCAGGTTCCGGCCGAGGTCGATGATCGAGTGCACGAGCACCGCGTCCTGGCGGTCGGACTCCATCCGCGTCACGAACGAGCGATCGATCTTGATCTCGTCGACCGGGAGCTGCTGCAGCTGCTTGAGCGAGGAGTAGCCGGTACCGAAGTCGTCGATCGCGATCATCACGCCCATCGCCCGCAGCTCCTCGAGCGCGGCCCGCGCGCGCGGCAGGTCGGCCACGATGCGGCTCTCGGTGATCTCGAGCTGGAGCGCGGAGGCATCCAGGTCGAGCCGCCTGAGCAGCGTTTCGATGATCGTCAGCAGATCACGGTCGAGCAAACTGCGCGTCGACACGTTCACCGAGACGGTCACCTCGAGGCCTTCCTGCCGCCAGCGCTTGCACTGCTCGAGCGAGGCCTCCAGCACCTTTTCGGTGAGGGGCTTGATGATGCCGGTCTGCTCGGCGAGGGGAATGAACCCGTCCGGACCGATACACCCGAGCTGCGGATGGTTCCAGCGCACCAGCGCCTCCAGCGCCAGCGTGGCGCCGCCCTGCAGTGGCACCTTGGGCTGGTAGTGGACGACGAGCTCACCGCGCTCGATCCCGCGGCGGAGCTGCGCCGCGAGCGCGAGCCGGTCGATGCTGTACTCGTCGTCCTCCTCCGCGTATGTGTGGAATGCGGCGTCGGAGTCCTTGGCGCAGTACATAGCGACGTCAGCGTGGCGGATCAGCTCGGCCGAGGTGCTGCCGTGCTGCGGGAAGCACGCAATGCCGATGCTCGCGCGGATGTGCAGGGCCACCGAGTCGACCTCGAGCGGGTCGTCGAGCGCCTCCAGCAGCCGTTCGCCGACGGCCTCCGCGTCGGCCTGCGTGCCGTCGATCAGCACCGCGAACTCGTCGCCTCCGATCCGCGCGAGCACGGTCGCGTCGCCCACCGCCTGGCGCAACCGGAGCGCGACCCGCTGCAGCGTCAGGTCCCCCAGTTCGTGGCCGAGCGTGTCGTTGATCGACTTGAAGTCGTCGAGGTCGAGCAGCATCACCGCGAGCGCGCGGTGTTCGCGCCCGGCCGCGTCCACCATCTCCTGGAGCGTCTCTGACCCGGCCGAGCGGTTCGGGAGGCCGGTGAGCGCGTCGTGATGGGCGCGATGGCTCGACAGCGCCGCCTGCCGGCCGCCGAAGTACACCGCCAGCATCGGGACGAAGCAGACCGGCACGAGCGCGATGCTCACGTCGGCGGAGGCGAGCAGCGCCGGCGCGAACGCGAGCACGCATCCCGCGGTCCAAGCCTGGAACTCGAGGTCGTCGCGCAGATAGCCGCCGACCGGCAGGTCCACCAGCAACGCCCCAGCGACGCACGCGAGTACGTGGTTGGTGACGAAGAACGCGGTCGCGGCGGCGAGCACGATCGGCAGCTCCGAGCCGGTGATCGGTCCGATCGGGAGCGAGTTGGCCAGCGTCAGCACGCCGGCGGCGGCGACGATCGCCAGCAGGTACTGCGCGGCGTTGAACAGGATCTTGAGCGGTGACACGCGCTGTACCGCGTCGGCGATCACCGAGCTCGAGACGTAGACGAGGGCGGCGGGCCCGGGCCCGAACCGCAGCAGGATCGCGAACGCGAACGCGGCCGAGATCGTGACGTTCGCGAGCCCTCGGCGCCGTGGCACCGGGATCGGCAGAAGCTCACCCGCGAGCACGAACACCGACAGCACTACGAACAGGACCGGATCGTCGACCTGCCACTGAGTGACCCACGGCAGCGCCAGCAGCGCTGCGACCGCGAGCGCCGCCACGGCGATCACCCACAGCGCAAAGCCATCCAGACCTAACCGGCGCGAGATCGCTGCCATGTGCGCGGTCAAGCGATCTTGTGTCCGGCGGCGTGCGCCACGGGCGAGACCTTCACCGCCGGATGGTGCGACACCGCGATCGCGATCACGGGCGTTCGCGCCGCATGGGGTTGGGGCGCCCTCGCAAACGCCGACGAGACCGACGCCAAGATGAGCGCCAGACCGACCGCGATCCCTGCGGCAACGGTCAGCAGAATCGAACCTGTCCGCCGCCTCCCAGAACGGTAGACATTTCCACGCATTTCTACCTCGCTTTTGTGTCGGCGTACGCCCCTGGCGACACTGACCTTCGCAATCGTTTGCCTGCGTATCGGCAGGGGCTCGCGAAGCCCTAATAGAACATTCGTCCAGATAGCTTTGGAACGCTTAAGGTCAGAACAGCGCTTCTTGGCCAGGTAGCTCGAACCCGTCGCGCAAACGGGCCGAGCCTCGCCCCAGGGCGCCGGCGACATCGCGCGCGATCGCACCCTCCGAGCGGGAGGCTACGATCGGCTCCTCGATCCCATCGACGTACACGAGCGTCCGGCGCCCGTCGCCGCGGTCGGACCCCTCGAGCGGGACCAGCGCGAACACGCGATCGGCGCGCACGAACTTGCCGTAGCCAAGCGGTACCAGCATCGGAGGTTGCCTGGCCATGTCCGTCCCGGATCGTACGCCGCAGCCGGTCGGATACCCTGCCGCGCGATGCCCTCCACCAACGAAACCTTTCTCCTCGGCGGCGACCTGGAGGTCAAGAGGCTCGGGTTCGGCGCGATGCGCATCACCGGCGACGGAATCTGGGGCGAGCCGCCGGATCCGTCCGCCACTCGGGCGTTGCTGCGCACGGTCGTGCAGGCCGGCGTCGAGTTGATCGACACCGCCGACTCGTACGGCCCCGAGGTGTCCGAGAACCTGATCGCCGAAGCGCTCCGGCCCTATCCCGAGAACCTCGTGATCGCGACCAAGGGCGGCCTCGAGCGGCCCGGGCCGGGCGTGTGGGAGCGAAACTGCCGCCCGGACCGCCTCCGGCGCTGCTGCGAGGCGTCGCTCAAGCGGCTGCAGCTCGAGCGGATCGACCTCTATCAGCTCCACGCGGTCGATCCGAAGGTGCCAATCGAGGACTCGATCGGCGCGCTCGCCGAGCTCCAGGACGAGGGCAAGATCCGCCACGTGGGAGTGTGCAACGTCACCCTCGAAGAGCTCGACCGCGCCCGCCAGATCGTCCCGATCGTCTCGGTCCAGAACCGCTACAACATCGCCGACCGAGCGTCGGAGGAGGTGCTGGCGGCGTGTGAGCGCGACCAGCTCGCGTTCCTGCCGTGGTTCCCGCTCGCCACCGGCGATCTCACGAATCGCGGCTCGACGCTCCAGGAGATCGCCCAGTCCCACGGCGCCACGACCAGGCAGGTCGCGCTCGCGTGGCTGCTCGCCCACTCTCCGGTGATGCTGCCGATCCCCGGCACGAACTCGGTCGCGCACTTCGAGGAGAACTTCGAGGCGGCACAGCTCGAGCTCGAAGAGGACGAGCTGCAAGCCCTCGACGAGCTGGCGCCCGCTTAGTCCGCGAGGATCTGCGCGAGCCGCCGCTCGAGCGCGCCGCTCAGCACCTCGCGCACCGGGCCCTCCTCGAAGCGCTCGACCAGCGCCGAAAGGAAGCCCTCGATCACGAGCCGCTTCGCCACTTCGAGCCGCAGGCCGCGCGAGCGCAGGTAGAACAGCTGCTCGGGGTCGACCTGCGCCACCGCCGCCGCGTGGGTGCAGCGCACGTCGTTGGCCTGGATCTCGAGTCCGGGGATCGCGTCGGCGTGCGCGCGCTTACTCAGCAGCAGGTTGCGCGACTCCTGGAACGCGTCGGTCTTCTGCGCGCCCGGGTCGACGATGATGTTGCCCTTCCAGACCGCCGTCGAGCGCCCAGTGAGCACGCCGCGGAACGCGAGGTCCGAGGTCGTGTTCGGCGCCGCGTGCTCCTGCGTGGTGTCGAAATCGATGTGCTGGCGAGCATGGCTCGCATACGCGCCGGTGACGCGCGCCTCAGCGCCCTCCCCGGCGAGCCGCGTCTCCATGCGCACGTGGCCGCGCGCCGAGCCGAACCCGAGCGCCACCCAGTCGAGCGACGCGTCCCGCCCGACCTCGGCGCGCTGGGCGCCGAAGATCCAGCTGCTCTCGGCCAGCCCTTGGCCGCACACGTACCGAAGCCGCGCGCCCTGGCCGACCACGAGCTCGGTGACCGTGTTGAAGACACCGTCGATCTCGCCCGACCCAGACAGGAACTCCTCCCAGACCTCGGCCTGCGCGCCCTCCTCGAGGACCACGAGCGTGCGCTGATTCAGCAGCGTCCCGGTGCGGGCCTGCACGCTCCTTAGCGAGATCGGGCCGGTCAGGACGACGCCGCGCGGCACGTACACGAAGGCGCTGGCGCGAACGCCCGCCTCGTTCAGCGAGACGAACACGTCGTCGCCGCCTGAGACCAGCGATCCCAGGTGGCGATCGATCAGCTCTCGGTGTTCGGCATCGTCCAGCGTTGCGACGATGACGCCGTCGGGCAGCTCGGAGTCGGGCAGCTCCCACAGCGGCTCCGCGCCACCGGCCCCGCCGGCGCCGGCAGCCCCGTTGGCGCCCACAGTCCCGCCACCCCCCACCCGCTCGTAGGCGGCCAAGTCCAGCCCGGTGATGTCCGTGAACTCCCAGCCGGGGCGGCCCTTGAACTGAGGAAGGACCCACCCACCCTGCTCCACCGCGGGAGCCGATGCGCTAGCCAATCGAGCCCTCCATCTGGAGCTCGATCAGGCGGTTCATCTCGACCGCGTACTCCATCGGGAGCTCCTTGGTGATCGGCTCGATGAACCCGTTGACGATCAGCTTCGACGCCTCGTCCTCCGGGATGCCGTGCGACATCAGGTAGAACAGCTGGTCGTCGCCGACCTTCGAGACGGTCGCCTCGTGGCCGACGTTGACGTCGTCCTCGCCGATCCGGATCGTCGGGTACGTGTCCGAGCGCGAGTGCTCGTCGAGCAGCAGCGCGTCGCACACCACCTTCGAGCGCGCGCCGTGAGCGCCCTTGGCGATCTCGAGCAGTCCGCGGTAGGAGCCGCGGCCGCCGTCCTTGGAGATCGACTTGGCAAAGATGTTCGAGGTCGTGTTCGGCGCGGCGTGGATGATCTTGCCGCCGGCATCCTGATGCTGTCCCTTGCCGGCGAATGCGATCGACAGGATCTCCCCGTGGGCGCGCTCGCCGAGCAGGTACACGCTCGGGTACTTCATCGTCAGCCGCGAGCCGAGGTTGCAGTCGACCCATTCGACGGTCGCGTCCTCGTGCGCCACCGCGCGCTTGGTCACGAGGTTGAACACGTTCGTCGACCAGTTCTGAACCGTGGTGTACCGGATCCGCGCCCCGGGCTTGGCGATCAGCTCGACCACCGCGGAATGCAGGCTCGAGCTCGAGTAGGTCGGCGCCGTGCAGCCCTCGACGTAGTGAACGTACGAGCCGGGCTCGGCGATGATCAGCGTCCGCTCGAACTGGCCCATGTTCTCGGTGTTGATCCGGAAGTAGGCCTGGAGCGGCATCTCCACGTGCACGCCCTCGGGGACGTACACGAACGAGCCGCCCGACCACACCGACGAGTTCAGCGCCGCCAGCTTGTTGTCGTTGGGCGGGATCACGCTCGCGAAGTACTCGCGGACGATGTCCTCGTGCTCGCGCAGCCCGGAGTCCATGTCCTTGAAGATCACGCCCTGCTTCTCGAGGTCCTCGCGCACCTGGTGGTAGACGACCTCGGACTCGTACTGCGCTCCGACGCCCGACAGGAACTTGCGCTCAGCCTCGGGGATCCCGAGCCGATCGAACGTCCGCTTGACGTCCTCGGGCACGTCGTCCCAGGAGCGGCCGGGCTTCTCGGAGGCGCGGACGAAGTAATGGATGTCGTCGTAGTCGACCTCGGCCAGAAGCGGCGATCCCCAGTTCGGCTGCGGCCGTGACAGGAAGTGGTCGAGCGCCTTCAGCCGGAACTCGCGCATCCACTGCGGCTCGGACTTGAACTCCGAGATCTTCTCGACGATCTCGCGGTTGAGGCCCTTCGGCGCCTTGTACAGGTAGTTCTCCGCATCGTGGAACCCGTACCGTTCCTCGTAGTCGGCGTTGATCGCCGCCAGCCGCTGGTTCTCCGTGAGCTCTACGGCCACTAGTCCACCTCCAGCTTGATCGTCTCGTCTTCGATGATCACCGGGTACGTGTCCACCGGAACGTACGCGGGCAAAGTCAAGGGCTTGCCGGTCTTCAGATCGAACAGCGACCCGTGTCGGGGGCATTCGATCGTGCAGGCCTCCTGGTCGAGATCTCCCTCGACCAGCGTGCCGTTGTCGTGCGAGCAGCGATCCTCGATCGCGTACACGGTTCCGGCGCAGTTGAACACGCCGATCTCCAGGTCCTCCCACTCGACCAAGCGCATCTCGCCCGGTCCGAGCTGGTCCAGAAGGCAAACTTCGATCACTTGCGGCACGCCTAAATCCTAGCGCACCGATAGGAATTTACAGCGGCCGCTAAGCCGCCGACTCCCAGTCGGCCGCGTGGCCGAGCGAGGCGCCCTTCAGCACCTTGAGCGACAGAAGCGCGCACTTCATCCGCGTCGCCGAGATATCGATCCCGAGCAGGTCGAGAACGAACGACCGATCGAGCGCCAGCAGCTGTTCCACAGGCATGCCCTTGACCTCGTCCGAGGCCATCGACGCCGCCGCCTGCGAGATCGCGCACCCGTGCCCGGAGAACCGCACGTCCTCGATCCGCCCCTCCCCGTCCAGCGCCAGCTGCACCGTCAGCTCATCCCCACACAAGGGATTCAGATCGTGAAACTCCAGATCCGGGCTCTCGATCTCCGCGCCCGGAGGGCTCCAGTTGTGCGGATGCTTGTAGTGATCGAGGATGTTCTCGCGATACAGGTCGTCCATTGCGGACTAGCGTAGCTCGTGCCGCGCCGCACGTCCGCACCACGTCAGCCGCCGGCAAGCGCCCGCGCCGTCAGCACCTCCACCGCCAGCCCATAGTCCAACCGGTCCCCAGCCGACAGCGGCCGGCATGTGTTCGCGTCCACCGCGATCCCCCGCCCCCGGTGCTGCTCGCCCAGCGCCGGCCCGCGCGCCCGCCGGCACTCGGGCGTCGGCGCCACCACCCGGCCGTCCGGCCGCCGGAACCGCACGGACCCCCGCCCCGAGAACTCCACCCGGAAGCCGCCCTCGTGCACCAACCGATGGTGGTAGGAGCACAGCTGAACGAGGTTCTCCAGCGCGGTGGGCCCGCCCCGCGCCCAGTGCTGGATGTGGTGCGCGTGCAGAAATCGGTCGTGCGTGCACCCGGGGAAACGACAGCCGTCGTCGCGGCTGCGCAGCGCCCGCCGCACCGCAGGTGGGATCGTCCGCGTGCGCCGGCCCACGCTCAGCGGCCGCCCGTCTCGCTCGACGATCCGGACCACCGCGGCGTCGCATCCGAGGCGCCTCACGGTCTCGGGCGCCAGCGCCGGACCGTCCGTAAGGTGGCACCGATCGCCCACCTCGTCCGAGGCCAGCGTCTCCGCGTCCACGTGCACCACGAGCTCGCACCGATCCGCGCCGGCGGGACCGGCGGGCGACACACTGACCGCCGACCTCGCCAGCGCCACCAGCGCGTCGGCCCGAGCCGCGCCGGCCGGCGACGCGAGCATCGGCTCCGTCGTCGCGATCTCCTCGCAGCGCATCTCCTCCGCGGCGCGTAACCCGTTCAAGACGAGCGCCCCGTCGTCCGCGGGAAGCCGGGCTTCGAGCCGGAGCGACCCGTCGTCCTCCCAGCTCCACCTCAGATAACGCCGCTCCTGTGCCTGCTGCGCCGCGCCGAGCGTCGCCGACAGCGCGCCGCTGTAACAGCGCATGAGCTTCTCCAGCTGGGCGCCCGTGGCATGCCGGGCGATCTCCAGCAGCCCGGCTTCCGTCGCCGGCGTCGCCGCACGCGTGAGCGCGCGCACCTTGCAGTACGACAGCTCGCCTCGGGAGAACGCCTCGCACACCAGCGGCAGCTCCTGAAGCCGCCGCGCAACCCGCACATGTTCTCGCGCCGCTCGAAGTCCTATCGAACATCGCCACGACAGCCAATGCGCACACGAGGTGATCCCCCAATCCGCCCAACCTCTGCGTTCGTCGAATTCCGCCAGCAGCTCCAGCCATCGGCAGGTCGCCGCGGCGATATGCGCCGCGAGCTCACAGATCTCACGCCCGAGCTCTTCGAGCGATGAGGCGCCCACCGTCGTCTCGTCTTCGGTCTGCTCATGCGAACACATGTTCGATAGAGTACGGTCCGGCTCGGACGGAAAACTTTGTCACGTCGGGATCACGTGCAACCTGAAAGTTGCGACTAGTGTTCCGCGGAACCGCGCCGGCGCGGAGTGGCGGCGAGGAGTGTTCCAAGGAACCGCCCGCAATCTATCCCTGCTCGCGCCACTCCCTGACGACTCGTTCCACGTCGTACGGCACGAGCATGAGGGGCGGCCCGACGATGCCCGTCCGGTTGGCCTCGCGGATCTTTTCGTTGATCGCGGAGATGATCTTCCGCACCTCGGCCTCCGAGTTCGCGCGCGAAGCCGCCGCCAGGGCGTCGTTGGCCTCCTTGCGCAGCGCGACCGACGGCGGCATGTAGGTCAGCCCCTCTCGACGAAGCTTGTCCCTTACCCACCAGAGCTCATCGAACGGTTTGTCCAAGCCGGGGATCGGCTTCCCGGAACCGGGCAGGTCCTTGAACTCGCCGCGCTCCTCCGCCTCGCGGACCTGTTGGTCTATCCAGCTCTCCCACCCGGCACCGGGCGGCTTACGCCTCGTCATGCCTTCGATTCTGGCCGATGTCGACCGGAACCTTGGGGCCGCTCAGCGAGACAGCGAGCTCAGCCGAGCTCGGCTGCGAGGGCTTCGAGCGCGAGCTCGATCTCCGCCCGCGACACGTCGAGGTGCGTCACCGCCCGGACGCGTTGCGGGCCGAACGCCTGGAGCTCGACGCGATCCGCGATCCGCCGCACCAGCGCCGGCGCGTCGTCGACCTCGAAGATCACGATGTTGGTCTCCACCAAAGCCGGATCGAGCCGCACTCCGGCCAGCGCCGCAAGCCCGTCCGCGAGCAGCCGCGCGTGAGCGTGGTCGTCCGCCAAGCGCTGAACATTGTGATCGAGCGCGTACAGGCAGCCGGCGGCGACGATGCCCGACTGCCGGAAGGCGCCACCGAGCATCTGCTTCCATCGCCACGCCTCGTCGATCAGCTCGCGCGAGCCGGCCAACACCGCCCCGACCGGCGCGCCCAACCCCTTGGTGAAATCGAGCCATGCGGTGTCGAAGCCGCCGGCGTAATCCGCCGCCGAGACACCCGACGCGACCACCGCGTTCATCAGGCGCGCACCGTCGAGGTGCGCTCGCAGCCCGTGCCGCCGCGCGACCACCAACACCTCTCGCACAGTCTCGAGCGGCCACACGCGACCGCCGCCGAGGTTGCTCGTCTGCTCGACCGACACCACCCGCGAGCGCGGCATGTACCGGTTGCCAACGGGCCGCAGCGCAGCCTCCAACTGATCCGACGTGAACACGCCGCCGTCGCCGTCGAGCGTCCGGATCATCAGTCCCGACAACTGGGCGGGGCCGCCGGCCTCGGAGTTGACGGGATGGGCGGTCCGGTCGAGCAGCAGCTCATCACCGCCCGGCCGGGCATGGAGTCGCAATGCGATCTCGTTGCACATCGTTCCGCTGGGAAGGAAGACGGCGGCCGGAAAGCCCAGCAGCTCGGCCACGCGCTCATGCAGCGCATTCGTCGTCGGATCCAACCCCCGCTGCTCATCTCCGACGTCCGCGGCCGCGATCGCCGCCCGCATGCCCTCGGTCGGGCGGGTCTGCGTGTCGCTGTAGAGGTTGATCGGCGGCAAGCTCGGCGCGGAGCCTACCGTCACCGACAGCTGCTCAGGCCAGCTGGAGACGGCTGCGCACGACCCCGAGGCCCTCGACCAGCCGCCGCACGTCCTCGCTGGAGTTGTGGACGGCGAACGACGCGCGAGTGGTGGCGTGCACGCCCAGCGACCGCATCAGCGGCTGCGCGCAATGGTGCCCGGCCCGCACGCACACGCCGAGGCCGCCGAGGATGTCCGCAATGTCGTGCGGATGAGCCCCGTCCAAGGTGAACGACACGAGCGCGCCCCGATCCGCCGCCGACGCCGGGCCCTGCACGGTCAAACCCGGAACCGCACCGGGCAACAGCCCGAGCGTCTCCGCCACAAGCGACTGCTCATGGGCACGGATCGCGTCGATCCCGATCGCGCGGATCCAATCGACCGCCGCGCCCAGCCCGATCGCTTCCGCGATCTGCGAGGTGCCGGCCTCGAACTTCCACGGCAGGTCGGTCCAGGTCGACTCGTTCGCCGCGACCGTGCGGATCATGTGGCCGCCACCGATGAACGGGGGCATCTCCTCGAGCAGCTCGCGCCGGCCGTGCAGCACGCCGATGCCCGTCGGGCCGTATGCCTTGTGGCCGGTCCAGGCGTAGAAGTCGACGTCCAGATCGGGCAGCCAGACCGGCATCTGCGGCACCGCCTGCGTCCCGTCGACCAAGACCACGGCGCCCGCAGAACGAGCTCGCCGTGCGATCTCCGCCACCGGGTTCACGGTCCCCAATACGTTCGACACGTGGACGACCGCCACCAATCGAGGACCGCGGGCCAGCAGCGCATCGAGCGCCTCCAAATCGAGCTGCCCGTCCTCCAAAACAGGCACGTAGGCCAGCTCGGCCTCGCGGTCCTGGCAAAGCAGCTGCCACGGCACGATGTTCGAGTGGTGCTCCATCTCGGTCAGCACCACGAGGTCGCCGCGCTGGACGTTCTGCCGGCCCCACGTGTACGCGACCATGTTGATCGCCGCGGTGGCGTTGGCGGTGAAGATCGTCTCCTCGGGCGTCGATCCGAGCCACGAAGCGATCCGGCCGCGGGCGCCCTCGTACAGGTCGGTCGCCTCGGCCGCGAGCGGATACACGCCCCGGTGGATCGAGGCGCGGTGATGCGTGTAGTACGACGTCATCGCGTCGATCACGGCGTCCGGCGTCTGCGACGTCGCCGCGGAATCCAAATAAGCCACAGGTCGCCCGTCGAACACGCGATTCCGCAGCGTCGGGAACTGCGCTGCGACATCGGCGACAGTCAGGGCAGCGCGACCCGAGACGGCGGTCACGCAGCCGCCTCGATCTCGTCGGTGATCCACCCGTAGCCCTTGGCCTCGAGGTCGTCGACCAGCTCCGGCCCGCCCTCGCGGACGATCCGCCCCTGATACATGACGTGCACGTGGCTCGGCTGGACGAGGTGCAGGATCCGCTGGTAGTGAGTGATGATCAGCACGCCCATGTCCGGGCCCGCGACCGCGTTCACCCCGTTCGCGACCACCCGCAGAGCATCGATGTCGAGCCCCGAGTCCGTCTCATCCAGGATCGCCATCAAAGGCTTCTGCAAGGCCAGCTGCAGGATCTCCATCCGCTTCTTCTCGCCACCCGAGAAGCCCTCGTTCAGGTACCGCGCCGAGAACTCGCGCGGCACGTTCGTGAGCTTCATCGCCGCCTCGACGGTCTGCCGGAACTCCTTCAGCGGAATCGCATCCTCGCCGTGAGCCTCGCGGTGCGCGTTGAGCACCGTGCGCAGGTACTTGGTGACGGTCACGCCGGGCACGGCGACCGGATACTGGAACGCCATGAACAGGCCCATCCGCGCGCGTTCGTCGGGGTCGGCCTCGGTGATGTCCTCGCCCTTGAAGAAGATCTGGCCCTCGGTCACGTCGAGCCCGGGATGGCCCATGACCGCGTTGGCGAGCGTCGACTTGCCCGAGCCGTTGGGGCCCATCAGCGCGTGGATCTCACCCTTGTCGACGGCCAGATCCACGCCCCGCAGGATCTGCTTGTCACCTGCGCGGACATGAAGGTTACGGATTTCTAGATCAGCCATCTCTACTTTCGGTTCGAACTCTCAGGCGTGCGCCGGCTCGCGTTCGCTGCGACGCGAGAACTCGACGAGCTCGGCGAGCGTGGTCGTCTGCAGCGAGCGGATGATCCCGCCCTGCACGCGCGTCCACAGCAGCTTCGTCGCGCAGCCTCGCCCGGCGTCGGGCTCGTGTGAGCACAGCACGCGCTCGGTGTGGTCGTGGACGAAGCACTCCATCGGGGCGATCGCGCCCTCGAGCGCCTGGACCACGTCCACCATCGCGATCTCCTCCGCCGGCCGCGAGAGCCAGTAGCCGCCGTGGGCGCCCCGGGCGCTCATCACGAGCCCGGCCTTGCGCAGCTTCGCCACGACCTGCTCCAGATAGGCCAGCGGCAGGCCCTCGGCATCCGCGATCGCCTTCAACGAGGTGGGCTGCTCGGGCGACTGTCGCCCGAGCTCGACCATCAGGCGCACGCCGTACTCGGCCTTCGAGGAGAAGATCATCGAGGTCATATCCTACCAGGGGGGTCGGTTTTTTGGGCCTCGCTTCGCGAGTCATCCCTGGGGCCGTTCCGCCGGGCGTCCATGCCCGGCGGGGCCTCGGTAGTCTCAGCCCAGATGCGCACCCAGGCCGCCCGCCGCGAAACCTCCGAGCCGCTCGCGAGCTCCGAGGAAGTGGCGGCGGCGGCGACCGTCGCGCGCGCGCACGGACGGATCGGGATCGACACCGAGTTCATGTCCGAGGGCCGCTACCGGGCGCTGCTGTGCCTGGTCCAGATCGCGGTCGACGACGAAACCTCCGACGGCGCCGGACCGCACATCTCGCTGATCGACCCGCTCGAGGGCGGGGTCGACGCGAGCCCGATCGCGCACCTGCTCGCCGACCCGGCGATCGAGGTCGTGCTCCACGCCGGCCGCCAGGACGTCGCGATCCTCCGCCGGGCCTGGGCGACCGACATCACGAACATCTTCGACACGCAGCTCGCGGCCGGGTTCGTTGGCGCGAGCGCGCAGACCGGGTACGGCAACCTGCTCGGGACGATGCTCGGCCGCCGGGTCGGCAAGACCGCGAGCTACACGCGGTGGGACGCCCGGCCGCTGACCGCCGAGCAGCTGAGCTACGCCGCCGAGGACGTCGCCCACCTGCTCGAGCTCGCCGACGAGCTTCAGCGCCGCCTCAAGGAGACCGGCCGGCTGGGCTGGGCCCGCGAGGAGTGTCGCCGGCTCGAGTCCGCCAGCGACGAGCGCGACCCCGACACCGCCTGGGAGCGCCTGCCGCGCGTCGGGCAGCTCGACCCGCGCGCCCGGGCGGTGGCGCATGAGCTGGCGGCGTGGCGCGAGCGCACCGCCTCCGCAGAGGACCGCCCGGTCGGGTCGGTGCTCGGCGACCCGGCGCTCGTCGAGCTCGCCAAGCGCCACCCGTCGAACATCGGCGCACTCGAGCAGATCCGCGGGATCCACCCCTCGGGGATCCGCCGCCGCGGCGCGGCGATGCTCGCGGCGATCGCCGCCGGCATGAAGGCGGAGCCGATTCCGCGCGACGAGCCGCGCGGCCGCTCCGAACCCGAGGACGCGCCGCTGATCGTGCTGGCCGAGGCGCTGCTGCGCGCGCGCTCGCTCGAAGCCGGTCTCGCTTACGAGCTGATCGCGTCGCGGAACGAGCTCGAGCTGATCGTCGCCGCCACGCGCCGGGGTGAGTCCGAGCCGGACGTGCGCACACTCGAGGGCTGGCGCTCCGAGCTCGTCGGCGCCGACTTGCGCGACCTGCTGGCCGGGCGCAAGGCGGTCTCGGTCGGCCCGGACCGCCATCTCGTGCTGGGCGACGTCGAGCCGTAGCCGGCTAAGGCGCCGCCGTCAGGCGCCGCCGACCATTCCGCTACGACGCCCCGACCTCGAGCATCATCGACATCGCCGCCGCGCGCTCGAACATCGAGTTCGACAGCGCGAGGATGATGGGACGCTGCCGGGTGATCGCCCCGAGGTCGATCTGCTCCAGGTCGTCGGCAGCCGTCGAGTAGGTCAGGCGCAGCTTGTGCCCGGGCGAGTTGGCCGACGACTCGGTCCCGGTGTCGCCGTCGGCGAGCGACCACCCGGCCTTGCGCAGGTGGCGGCTCTCGTCGTGCGCGAGGTTGTCAGACGACTTGTATCGAGGGTCGAGCACGACGAGCTCGACCGTGCAGAACGCCCTCGAGCCCGAGTCGCATGCGCGAACCTGCGTGGCGACATGCGCGCCGGGCAGGAGCGGAATGGCATTGACGGTGGGCGTGCGCGCAGACGCGCTCGAACCGCAGCCGCCGAGTAGCGCCGCGAGGGCAAACGCGCACAGCAGCGCGGTCGGGACGCCTAGTCTTCGGGCGGTCATGGGACAGAGTGCAAGCGTAGCCGAGCTCCCCGGCTGGGCCCGGGCGCTGCTCGAGGCCTCGCGGGTGGCGCGGCTCGGGATCGCCGACGACGGCGGCGCCCCCCGCGTGCTGCCGGTCACCTATGCGCTCCTCGAGGACGCGATCGTGACCGCGGTCGATCACAAGCGAAAGGCGGTCCCGGCGGACCGGCTCGCGCGCGTCCGGTGGCTTCGCGCACGTCCCCGCGTGGCGCTGACCGTCGACCGCTACGACGACGACTGGTCCTCGCTGCAGTGGGTGCAGGCGCTCGGCCCGATGACGATCCTCGCGGCCGCCGATGCGCCCGAGGCGATCGCCGCGCTGACCGAGCGCTACGCCGCCTACCGCAACCAGCCCCCGGGCGGCCCGGTGCTGTCGCTCGCGCCCGACCGCGTCCTGTGGTGGCGAGCGTAAACACGAGCGTCGCCCGTTACGCGCTCGGCGCGGCGGCGCTGATCGTCGTGGTGGGCGGGGTCGCGGTCGCCGCGGTCGGGCTGCGCCGGCGCTGGCTCGGCGAATGGACCGGGGCGCCCGCGCGGCTGGCGGAGGCCGTGATCGGGCTGGCGGTCCTGATCGGGATCCTCGAGGTGCTCGGAGCGGTGGGGCTGTTCGAGCTCGGTCCGATCGTGATCGCGTGCGGGCTCGCCGGCGTGGCCGGATGGCGATCGCTGACCGACACGCAGGTCGCTCGCCACCACCACGGGGAGAGGGGCGCGTGGCTGCTCACCTCGGTGGCGCTGCTCGCCGGCGCCACCGTGATCGCTGAGTGGAGCGGGCTCACGATCCAGTCCTACGACGTCGGCATCCGCGGGTTCGACTCGCTCTGGTACCACCTCCCGTGGGCGGCGAGCTTCGCGCAGACCGGGAGCATCACCGGGCTCCGGTTCACCGACGTCGAGTACCTCACGCCGTTCTATCCCGCCACCGCCGAGATGCTGCACGGGCTCGGGATCGTGCTCCTCGGGCGCGACACGCTGTCGCCGGGAATCAACCTCGTGTGGCTCGGCCTCACGCTGCTCGCCGCGTACTGCATCGGCCGACCGCGCGGCGTCGGCGCCGCCACGACGATCGGCGCGGCGCTCGCGATGGGCACGACGATGATGGACTACTCCCAGGCGGGCGCCGCCGCCAACGACGTCGTCGCGGTGTTCTTCCTGCTCGCAGCGGTGGCGCTGCTGATGACCGACCCCGAGCACCCGGCCGCGCTCGTGCTGGCGGCGATCGCAGCCGGACTCGCGGTCGGAACCAAGCTGACCGTGCTGGGGCCGGTGCTCGCGCTCACCGTCGGCGTGGTGGCGATCTCCCCGCGCGGCCGGCGGCTCGCGACGTCCGCGCTGTGGCTCGGCCCGCTGATCGTGGCCGGCGGCTTCTGGTACTCGCGCAACCTGATCGCGGTGGGCAACCCGCTTCCCTGGACGAGCTTCGCGGGGATCCTGCCGACGCCCGCACCGCCGCTCCAGCAGCACACCGGGTACAGCGTCGCGCACTACCTGACGACCACGCACCTCTGGAGCCGCTTCTTCGAGCCGGCGCTCGCCGCGGGACTCGGGCGGTGGTGGTGGGCCGTGCTCGCCGTCGCGATCGTCGGTCCGCTGCTCTGCACCCTCCCGGAACGTCGCTCGGGAAGAAACCCCCGCCATGCTGAGGTTTCTTCCCAGGCGGTCGTCCGGATGCTCGGGTTCGTGGCTCTGTTCTCGCTCGCCGCGTACCTGATCACGCCCGAGACCGCCGCCGGCCCCGCAGGCGATCCGCTCGGCTTCGCGTTCAACCTCCGCTACCTCGCGCCGGCGCTGGCGCTGGCGCTGTCGGTGGCGCCGCTCGCCCCGGCGCTGTCCGCGTCGGCACCCGCGCGGATCGGGGTCGTGGCCGCGCTGGCGATCGTGCTCGCGGGCACGGTGGCGCAGTCGGCGCTGTGGCCGAACTCGCATGCCGCGGGCGCGATCGTGATCGGGGTGGCGGCGCTCGCGGTCGTAGCACTGATCGCGCTCGGCCGACAGGGTCGCGTGTCGCTGACGATCGCGGTCGCCGCGATCGGGCTCGTGCTCATCGCCGGCGCCGCCGCCGGCTACCGACTCCAGGGCCACTACCTGCGCGGCCGCTACGCCTATCAACCAGGCGTCTCCTATCTGGCGAAGGTGTGGGCGCTGTTCCGGACCGTCCACGACGCGCGCGTCGGCGTCGTCGGCACGTTCGGCGGCTTCTTCTCGTATCCGATGTACGGCCTGGACGTCTCGAACCGCGTCACCTACGTGGCCCAGCGCGGCCCGCACGGGTCGTTGACTCAGGTCGCCACCTGCGCTCGATGGCGGACTCAGGTGAACGCCGACCACCTGAACTACCTCATCACCACACCCGCCCGCGATCCGTGGCGCCCGGACATGCTGACGCTCTCCCCCGAAACCCGCTGGACCGCGACCGACCCCGCCGCCATTCCGGTGTTCACCGAACGCGCGCTGGGTCAGCCGATCGTCGTGTTCCGCCTCAACGGACCCCTCGACGTTGCCAGGTGCCCACAAAGGTGAAGGTAAGCTCCGTTTACATGACTACTGCTGCCGATCAACTCACCGACCCGGAGCTGCTCGAGACCGAGTGGGACCTCGAGCCGCTCGTCGACGGCGAGGATGCCGCCGGCGCCGAGCGGATGCTCGAGGAGGGCAAGGAGCGCGCGTCGAGGTTTGCGGCCACGTACGCCGGGAAGGTCGCGGAGCTCGATGCCGCCGGTCTCCAGGCCGCGATGGGCGAGCTCGAGGCGATCAACGACCTGATCGGGCGCGCCGGCTCGTTCGCGAGCCTGCGCTTTGCCACGGACACTGCCGACCCGGAGCGCGGAGCGCTGCTCCAGCTCGTGCAGGAGCGCGCCACCGAGATCGAGACGCTGCTGCTGTTCTTCGAGCTCGAGTGGGCCGCGGTCGACGAGGACCGCGCGGAGGAGCTGCTCGCCTCCGCCGCCCTGCACCGCTACCGGCATCACCTGCGGAGCGTCCGCCGCTACCGCCCCCACCTGCTGTCGGAGAGCGAGGAGAAGATCCTCGCCGAGAAGTCGATCTCGAGCCAAGCCGCCTGGGGCCGGCTGTTCGGAGAGCTGGTCGCGGGCCTCCGGGTCGACCTCGACGACAAGGAGCTCACCCTCGAGCTCGCACTCAGCCGGCTCCAGTCGCCCGATCGCGAGGTCCGCCGGACCGCGGCCGAAGCGGTCTCGGCCACGCTCGAGCCGGGCCTGCGCACCCGCGGGTTCATCTACAACACGCTCGTCTACGACAAGTCGGTCGAGGACCGGCTCCGTCACTACCCGCACTGGCTGGCGAGCCGCAACCTCGCCAACGAGGCGTCCGACGAGTCCGTGATGGCGCTGATCGAGGCGGTTCGAAACCGCTTCGACATTCCGCAGCGGTGGTACAGGCTGAAGGCGCAACTGCTCGGCCTCGAGCGGCTGGCCGACTACGACCGCTCCGCGCCGGTGCTCGCCGAGGACGTCACGTACTCGTTCGGCGAGGCCCGCGACCTCGTGCTCGACACCTACCAGTCGTTCTCGCCCGTGGCAGGCACGGTCACCCGCCGGTTCTTCGACGAGCGGTGGATCGACGCGCCCACGCGGCCCCACAAGCGCGGCGGTGCCTTCTGCGCCTACGCCGTCCCGAGCGTGCACCCGTACGTGATGCTCAACTTCACGGCGACCCGCCGCGACGTGCTGACGATGGCGCACGAGCTCGGGCACGGCCTGCACGCCGCGCTCGCCCAGCCCCAAGGCATCTTCCAGCACTCCACGCCACTGACGCTCGCCGAGACCGCGTCCGTGTTCGGCGAGGAGCTCGTGTTCGGGCGGATGCTCGAGGAGGCCGACGACGACGAGCGTCGGCTCGGCCTGCTCGCCGAGCGGGTCGACGGCGCGATCGCGACCGTGTTCCGCCAGATGGCGATGAACCGGTTCGAGCATCTCGTCCACACGCGCCGGCGCGCCGAGGGCGAGCTGTCCGCGGACCGGATCTCCGACGCCTGGGTGGAGACTCAGGCCGAGCTGTTCGGCGACTCGGTCGAGATCACCGAGGGCTACCGGATGTGGTGGTCGTACGTGCCGCACTTCATCAACACGCCCGGCTACGTGTACGCGTACGCGTACGGCCTGCTGCTGGCGCTGTCGGTCTACAGCCGCTATCTGCACCAGGGCGATCCGTTCGTGCCGCGCTACATCGAACTCCTGTCCGCCGGCGGCTCGCGCAGCCCCGAGCATCTGGCCGAGATCGTCGGAATCGACCTCACCGACCCCGGTTTCTGGGATTCCGGTCTCGCGCTCGTCGAGGAGCAGCTCAGCGAGGCCGAGGAGCTGGCAGCCCGCCGCTAGTGGTGTGACGCCTTGCGCGTGCGCGAGCGCTCCTCCTGGCGCTCGACCACGTTGACGATCAGCTTCATCACCTGCTCGATCCCGGTCGCCTGCGCGTCGCCGTGTTCGAACGCCTCTCGCCAGTCGCGCACGTGGCCCTTGGTGGCGAGCTCGTTGAAATGCGAGCGCGACACCGAGATCCGCACCTTGGCGTCGGCGGCGATGTCCCTGGCCACCTTCGGGCCGGGCATCTCGACCCGGTACACCTGCGGTTCGCCCCGGGCGCGCAGCTCGAGTCCCGCTACCAGCTTCAGGTTCGCGAGCGCGGGCACCTCCTCGAGGAACCGGGTGACCGCGGTCTCGATCAGGGATTTTGTGTCGCCCGCCATCAGATCTTGTGGCGCTCCAGGAGCTTTCGCCCGATCACCATTCGCTGGATCTCGGAGGTCCCTTCGCCGATCAACAGGAGCGGCGCGTCTCGGTAGATGCGCTCGATCTCGTACTCCTTCGAGTAGCCGTAGCCGCCGTGGATTCGCAGGCATTCCTCGGCGCAGAAGCGGCCGGCCTCGGACGCGAACAGCTTGGCCATGCCCGCCTCGATGTCTGAGCGCTCGCCTGCGTCCTTCATCCGAGCCGCGCGGTGGGTCAACAGGCGCGCGGCCTCGACCTGGGTGGCCATGTCCGCGAGCTTGAACTGGATCGCCTGGTGCTGGGCGATCGGCTTGCCGAACGCCCGCCGCTCCTGGCTGTACTTCAGCGCGAGCTCGAGAGCTCTCTGCGCAAGCCCGACGCCCCGGGCGGCGACGTTCACCCGGCCGAGCTCGAGCGCGTCCATCATCTGCGGGAAGCCCTTGTTCAGTCCGGCCGCCTCGCCGCCGAGGATGTTCTCGGCCGGGCAGCGGTAGCCGTCGAACACGAGCTCGGTCGACTCGACGCCCTTGTAGCCCATCTTCTTGATCTTCGGCGGCACGTTGAAGCCCTTGTACGCGCCGGTGTTCTCGGAGACGCCCGGCTCCTTCTCGGCGATGAAGCAGGTCAGCCCGCGATGCTTGGGGTCGGCGTTCGGGTCGGTCCGCACGAGCACGAACACGAGACTCGAGAGCAGGCCGTTGGTCACCCACATCTTCGTGCCGTTGATCTCGTAGTCGCCGTCGTCGACCTTCTTGGCCGAGGTCTTGATCGCGGCCACGTCGGATCCCAGCTCGGGCTCGGACAGGCTGAAAGCGGCGCGCATCTCCCCGGTGGCCATCTTCGGCAGATACTTGTGCTTCTGCTCGTCGGTCCCGAACTTCATCAGCAAATAGGACCCGATGAAGTGGGTGTTGACGATCCCCGAGATCGAGATCCAGCCCCGCGACAGCTCCTCGACGATCATCGCGTACGTGGTCAGGTCGAGCCCCATCCCCTCGAACTCCTCGGGGATTGTGACCCCGAACAGCCCGAGCTCCTTCATCTGCTCGACGATCGGCGCGGGGAACTCGTCCTCGTGGTCGTAGTGCTCGGCGTTGGGGATGATCTGCTCGTCGGCGAACTGGCGCACCATCTCGCAGATCGCCTTCTGCTCGTCGGTCCGGTCGGTGTAGGGGGTCGCGATAGCCATGGTCTTGGTTGCTCCTGCGTCTGGGGAGCAGCCGAGTATGGCGAAAATCAGCGGCCCTGAGGCGGCAACCGCCGAGAGTCCAACTTACTGAGGCGGCAACCGCCGACGTTCCTGCTACTGAGGCGGCAACCGCCGACGTTCCTGCTACTGAGGCGGCAACCGCCTACGTTCCTATTACCTACGCGCGATTGCGGCGGCTTCCGACTTGACCCCGTGCTTCCAGGTGGTCTCGGGCCGTCCCTCGCGCTCGCCGTCGACCTCGACGTCGACGCGCTCGTTGAAGAAGCACAGCCGCCCGGCGATCCCGTCAACCGCCGGAAGCGGATCGTCGTAGTACCAGATCAGATCCTTGACGGTCTCGCCGTTCTGCCGGCGGACCGCGTAGTAGCTGGCGATGCCCTTGTACGGGCAGCGCGTGGCGGTGTCGGTGGGCTCGACCTCGACGGAGACGTCCTCGCGCGGCAGGTACCAGCGGATCGGCAGGTTCGACTCGAACAGCGCCATCGCCCGGTCGGTCTCGGCCAGCAGCTCACCGTCGAGCGAGATCTTGATGTGGCGCGAGGTCGGGATCACGTCGACCCGGTGGTAGGGGTCGCGCGGGTGGACGAACACCTCCTCGTCCTCCTCGAACCACTGATCCATCCGGTCCCAGTAGAACGCGATCATGCCCTTGATCGGCTCCGCCGCCTCGAGCGGCTCGGGGTAGTACCAGGCGCCCGCCTCGACGACCTTGTCGCCGGCGCGGATCGTGTGGTAGGACGCCTCGCCCTTCTTCGGGCAGCGGGTGTGTCGGTCCGACGGCTCGAGCACGTCGGCGCGGACGTCCTCGGGCGGAAAGTAGTAGACCGGCTGGTGTCCGGATTCCGACACCATCAGCGCGCGGCGGGTGTCGGCGATCGTCTCGCCCCCGACGATGACCCGGATCCACTTCTCGCACGGTTCAATGTACATGGCCTGGCCGGGAGGCGGCGGCTCGAAGTTGTGCCTCCCCGCTGGATTGCGCCCCAACGGTCCGGTTCCCGTCATCAGCCCCATGTGTCGGCGAGCTTACCAAGGCGGGTGCCCTGGTCGAGAAACGGAGTCTTAAAAAGTCTGCCGCCGGCCGCAACCAGACCGATCGCCAGCTCCGCTGACGAGCTCCATTGGAGCCGAACCCGCATGTTGTCGGTCTAGGCCCCCTTGCGCCGGCGGCCGAGCCGGGATTGTGACGGAATCTTGATCAAACTTCACAAATGTGGACAAATGTTTGAGCGGCGTCCAGCCGGTTCGCGCGAACGCCCCCGAGCCGGTCACCCGGCGACGACGATCCCGAGCCACACGATCGCCACCGACACGATGAAGATCGCGCCGTCGAGCGCATGCCACTCGGGCCGGCGCAGGTGAGCGCCGATCAGCACCGCCACCAACGCCACCAGCGCCAGCTTCACCTGCAGGGTCGAGTCGCCCCACAGATGCTCGTGGCTCGCCATCGCGACGCCGGTGACGATCAGCACCCCGAAGGCGATCACGGTCCCGATCCCGAACCGCCGCGCGGCCGCGCGCAGCGGCGCCCGGTCGTCCAGCCCGCGCAGCACCGGCACGACGATGGCGGCCAGCATCAGCTGCCCGCCAACGAAGAACGCCATCGCGAGCAGGTGCAGCCACAGGACTCCGTTCCAGAACGTCACCGCACCCGATCCTGGCACACTGGACACAGGGATGAATTTCGCTCGGGACGTCGTCGACCGTGCCGCGCCGGACCGCACCGCGCTGCTCGAGCTCGCCCGCGATGGCCGCCGGCGCGAGTGGACGTTCGCCGAGGTCGCCGACCGCAGCGCGCGCCTGGCGGGCACGCTGACCCGCCACGGGGTCGCCCGCGGCGACGTGGTGATGACCGTGATCGGCAACCGTCCCGAGTGGGTCCTGACGATGATCGCCTGCTTCCGCCTCGGCGCGGTCGCGCTCGCCTGCAACGAGCAGCTCCGGACAAAGGATCTCGAGCAACGAATCGCGGCGGCGGCGCCGAAGCTGATCGTGGCCGACGAGCGGGACGTCTTGGAGCTCGAGCGCGCCAACCCGGCGTGCACCGTGCTGACCATCCCGGATGACCGGCTGTTCGAAGCCGCCGATCCGGCGCCGGCTGCCGAGCTCGGGCCCGCCGACCCGTGCCTGATCACGTTCACGAGCGGCACCACCGGCGAGCCGACCGGCATCGTCCACGGACAGCGCTACCTCGCCGGCCAGCGACTCCAGGCCGAGCACTGGCTGGACGCGCGCCCCGGCGATCTCGTGTGGTGCACCGCCGCCACCGGCTGGTCGAAGTCCGCGCGGAACACGTTCATCGCACCGTGGTTGCGGGGCGCGGCGGCGCTGCTCCACGACGAGCGGTTCGATCCGGCACAACGACTCGAGGTGCTCGCCTCCGAGAAGGTCAACGTCCTTTGCATGGCGCCGACCGAGTACCGCGTGATCGCCAAGCGCGTCAAGCTCGAGCCGCTGCCCGCGCTGCGGTCGCTGGTGGCGGCCGGCGAGGCGCTCAATCCGGAGGTGATCCGGACCTTCACCGAAGAGATCGGGCTCGCGATCCGCGACGGCTACGGCCAGACCGAGACCGGTCAGCTAACTGCCAACCCGCCCGGCGAGCAGGTCCGGCCCGGCTCGATGGGGCGGGCGCTACCCGGCGTCGACCTCCGAGTGCAGGACGGTGAGCTGGTCCTGGCCAACCCGGCCACCGATCCGACGTTCTTCGTCTCCTACCTCGACGGCACCCCCTCGCCGGCCGAACGGCCTTGGAAGACCGGGGACCGGGTCAGACACGACGACGACGGCTACCTGTACTTCGAGGGACGCTCCGACGACCTGATCATCTCGGCCGGCTACCGGATCGGCCCGTTCGAGGTCGAGTCGGCGCTGGTCTCGCACGACGCTGTCGCCGAGGCTGCGGTCGTCGCCGCCCCGGACGAGGAGCGCGGCGCGGTGGTGCGCGCCGTGGTCGTACTGCGAGACGGCTTCGCCCCGGGGCAGGCGCTCGCCGCCGAGCTGCAGGAGCACGTGAAGCACCAGACCGCGCCGTACAAGTACCCGCGGATCGTCGACTTCGCCGACGAGCTGCCTAAGACGGCCTCGGGAAAGATCCAGCGGGCTAGCCTGAGGAGGCGATGAGCGAACAGCGACCGGTCATCGGGATCTGCACGGCGGTGGCGCGCGCGAACTGGGGCGTGTGGAAGCAGCGCGCGGCCGCGCTGCTGGCGTTCTCCTACATCGAGGCGATCCAGCGCGCCGGCGGGATGGCGGTGATGATCCCCCCGGACGGCCGCTTCGAGCATGACCCGGACGAGGTCCTCGACCTCCTCGACGGGTTGATCCTGGCCGGCGGGAACGACATCGATCCCGCCTGCTACGGCGCCGACCCCCATCCCGAGACCCACCACCTGGTGCCCGAGCGCGACCGCTCGGAGCTCGCGCTCGCCACCCGCGCTGTACAGCGCGACATCCCCCTGCTCGGCATCTGCCGCGGCATGCAGCTGATCAACGTCGCCTTCGGCGGCACCCTCACCCAGCACCTGCCCGACGAGCTCGGCCACGAGGAGCACCGCCGCACCCCGGGCAGCTTCGACGGCTCCGACCACGACGTCCGTCTGACCTCCGGCTCGCTCGCCGCGCGCGCCGCGGGAGAGGAGCTGCACGGCACCAAGTCCCATCACCACCAGGGCATCGCCACGATCGGCGACGGCCTCGTCGTCACCGGCCGGTCGACGATCGACGACCTCCCCGAGGCGATCGAAGCGCCCGCGCGCCGGTTCGTGCTCGGCGTCCAGTGGCACCCCGAGGCCGACGAGCGGAGCCGTGTCGTCGGCGCGATCGTCGAGCAGGCCCGCGGCTACCGCAAGGGGCGGGACTACCGCAGCGGGCGCGGCGCTTCGTATCCGGCCGCGCGGACCGCCTCGGTCACGCGCTCGGCGTGGACCTGACCGCGCGTCTCGAGCACGAGCTGCACCGCGGTCTCGCGAACGTGCAGGTCGAATCCCTCGCGTATGTGCCCGACGTCGAGCAGGTTCGCGCGCAGCTCGCCGACGAGCGCGAGCAGGCGGGCGAGTGAGCCGGGACGGTCGGGAAGCGAGGCGAGCAGAACCAGTCGCCGGCCCGCCTGGCTCTCGTGCCGGCGCGCCACCTCCGCGAGCAGCCCGGCGTCGACGTTCCCCCCCGACAGAATGACCACGGTGGTCCCGGGGGGCGAGGAGCCGGACAAGCGGCCCGTGAGCAGCGCCGCCACTCCGACCGCGCCGGCGCCCTCGACCACGAGCTTGGCGCGCTCGATCAGGAACACCATCGCCTCGGCGACCTCGTCCTCCTCGACGGCGACCACATCGTCGACCCACTGGTCGATCAGCGACAGCGTCAGCTCTCCCGGCCGCTTCACCGCGATCCCGTCGGCGATCGTCAGCGCCGAGCGGACCGGAACCGGCTTGCCCGCGGCGAGCGATCCCCGCACCGGAGCGCAGCTCGCCACCTGGACGCCGAGGACCTCGATCGACGGGCGCTGGGACTTGAGCGCGATCGCCACGCCGCTGACCAGCCCGCCGCCGCCGATGGGGACGATCACGCGCGACAGGTCGGGCACCTGGTCGAGCAGCTCGAGCCCGATCGTCCCCTGGCCCGCGATCACGTCGGGATCCTCGAACGGGTGGACGAAAGCCATCTGCTCGTTCGCCGCGACCCGCTCGTAGGCGGCGTCGAGCGCCTCGTCGACGGTCGCGCCGATCATGTGCACGTTCGCGCCGAGGGCGTGGGCGGCCTCGACCTTCGCGATCGGCGCCCCCTCGGGCATGAACACGAAGCACGGCACGCCGCGCGCCCGGGCCGCATACGCAACGGCCTGGGCATGGTTGCCGGCGCTCCCGCAGACGACGCCTGCGGCGCACGCGTCGCCGAGCGCAGTCAGCTTCGAGAGGGCGCCGCGCAGCTTGAACGAGCCCGTCCGCTGGAGGTTCTCGGCCTTGAGCTCAACGGTCCCGCCGCTGCGCTCGCTCAGCGTGCGGGAGCTCAGTACGGGCGTTTCGCGGACGACCCCGGCGATGATCCGGGCGGCACGGCGGATGTCGTCTGCCGAGACCGGCGCGCTCGCATCAAGGGGTCGAGCCGTGTCAGTCAGGGGATTACCACCACCGCGTCGATCTCCACCAGCGCGCCGCGCGGCAGCCCGGCCACCGCGATCGCGACCCGCGCCGGCGGATCGGATTCGAAGAACGACTCGTACACCTCGTTGACCGACGCGAACGACGCCATGTCGGTCAGGTAGACCGTGAGCTTGACGGCGTCGCCGAGCGTCGCCCCCGCCGCGTCGCACACCGCCGCCAGGTTCTCCAGACACCGTCCCGCCTGGTCCGCCGCGGTCGCGCCAACGAGGTCCCCGGTCTTCGGGTCGAGCGGAATCTGGCCGGAGCAGAACAACAGGTCTCCACCCGCACGCACGGCGTGGACGTACGGACCTACTGCCTCAGGTGCGTTCGGCGCCCTTATCGACTCGCGGTGTGCTGGCAACTGGTTTCCTCCTCGGTGGCACGGTGCACGTAGCGTATTGCGCACGTCCGGGCTGGGGTAGCCTGATCACGTGCCTAACCGCCTCGGGGGCGAGAGCTCGCCGTACCTGCGCCAGCACAAGGACAACCCCGTGGACTGGGAGCCATGGGGCGATCGGGCGCTGGCGCGAGCCCGCGAGGAGGACCGTCCGCTGCTCGTCTCGATCGGCTACTCCGCTTGCCACTGGTGCCACGTGATGGCGCACGAATCGTTCGAGGACGAGCGCATCGCCGGGCTCATGAACGAGCGATTCGTGTGCGTCAAGGTCGACCGCGAGGAGCGCCCGGACATTGACGCGATCTGCATGGAGGCGTGCCAGGCGATTACCGGCCACGGAGGCTGGCCGCTGAACGCGTTCCTGACGCCCGACGGGGTGCCGTTCTACGCCGGCACGTACTTCCCGCCCGAGTCCCGCCACGGGCTGCCGAGCTGGCGGATGGTGCTCGACGGGGTCGCCGAGGCCTGGTCGGAGCGCCGCGATCAGATCACCCGCCAGGGCGCGCAGATGGTCGAGGCGTTGAGCGCGACGGCTCGGCTCGAGCCATCGATGGAGCCGATCACCCAGGACCTGGTGCGGGAGGCGCTCGTCTCGCTGTGGGGCACGTATGACCGCGCAAACGGCGGCTTCGGACGCGCGGTGGCGGGGGCGGCGGGCGGGCCTAAATTCCCCCAATCGCCGGTGATCGAGCTGCTGCTGGCGCGCGGCGAGCGCGACATGTCGCTCGGCACGCTCGAGGCGATGGCCCGTGGCGGCATCTACGACCAGGTCGGCGGCGGCTTCGCGCGGTACTCGGTCGACGCCACCTGGACCGTGCCTCACTTCGAGAAGATGCTGTACGACAACGCGCTGCTGGCGCGGGCCTATCTGCACGGCTGGCAGGTGTCGGGCGACGAGCGGTTCCGCCGCGTGTGCTGCGAGACGCTCGATTGGGCGCTGCGCGAGATGCGCGGTCCCGAGGGCGGCTTCTGCTCGGCGCTCGATGCCGACTCCGAGGGCGTCGAGGGGAAGTTCTACGTGTGGACCGTCGACGAGCTGCGCGACGCGCTCGGCGGAGGTGCTTTGGCCGAGGAGGCGATCGCTTACTTCGGCGCGAGCGAGCGCGGCAACTTCGAGGGGTCCGGCCAGAACGTGCTCGAGGCGCGCGGGCCCGAGCCGTCTGATCTTGCCGAGATCCAGCGGGCGCTGCTCGAAGCGCGGTCGACCCGGGTCCGCCCGGGGCTCGACGACAAGCGCCTGACCTCGTGGAACGCGTTGATGATCTCGGCGCTGGCCGAGGCGGGCGCGGTGCTCGAGCGCGAGGACTACCTCGAGGCGGCGGTCGCGTGCGCGTCGTTCGTGCTCGGCGATCTGCGTAACGCCGACGGTCGCCTGCTGCGGAGCTGGAAGGACGGCCACGGCCGGCTCGACGCCTACCTCGAGGACCATGCGTTCCTGCTCGAGGCGCTGATCTCGCTGTACGAGGCCTCGGGGGACCCGAGCTGGTACGGCGAAGCGACCGCGCTCGCCGACGTCCTGATCGAGCGGTTCGAGGACCCCGAGCGCGGCGGCTTCTTCACGACCGCCTCGGATCACGAGCAGCTCGCGGCCCGTCGCAAGGACCTCGAGGACTCCCCGATCCCCTCGGGTAACTCGGCGGCGGCGTTCGGCCTGTTGCGGCTGGGGGCGCTGTCCGGCGAGGGCCGCTACGAGCGGCACGCGCTCGGCGTGCTGCGGCTCATGTTCCCGCTCGCGACCCGCCATCCGGGGGCGTTCGGGCACCTGCTCGGGGCGGCGGACTTCTACCTGGCGCCGGTCAAGGAGGTGGCGATCGTCGGCCCGGTAGACGAGGCGCGGGCGCTGCTCGGCGTCGTCCGCGACGGCTACCGGCCGCACCTCGTGCTCGCCGCCGGCGAGGCCGACGGCGTGCCGCTGCTCGAGGGCCGCGGGCCCGTCGACGGCCACGCCGCGGCGTACGTGTGCGAACGGTTCGTGTGCCAGGCGCCGGTCACCAGCCCCGACGACCTCGCGGCCGCGCTGGATTAGTCCCGCAGCAGCGGCGCTACAGCACCGGCAGGTAGCGCTCGAGCTCCCACGGGGTCACCTGGACCCGGTAGTCGTCCCACTCCTGGCGCTTGATCTCGATGTAGCGGTTGAACATGTGCTCGCCGAGCACGCGCAGGACCAGCTCCGACTGGGCGGTGAGCTCGATCGCCTCGCCGAGCGTGGCCGGCAGCTGCTCGATCCCGAGCCGCCGGCGCTCCTCGGAGGACAGGTGGTAGAGGTTCGTCTCCATCGGATCGGGCAGCTCGTAGCGGTGCTCGATCCCCTCCAGGCCGGCCTGCAGCAGGACCGCGAAGGTGAGGTACGGGTTGCAGGCCGGGTCCGGACACCGCAGCTCCATCCGGGTGGCGCGTTCGCGGCCCGGGTGGTACATGGGCACGCGCACGAGGGCCGAGCGGTTGCGCCGCGACCAGGTCAGGTACACGGGCGCCTCGTAGCCGGGCACGAGCCGCTTGTAGGAGTTCACCCACTGGGCGAAGATCGAGCAGATCTCGCGGGCGTGGCGGAGCTGGCCGGCGATGAACGCCTTGCCGACGTCCGACAGGTAGTAGGGATCATCGGGGTCGAAGAACGCGTTCTGCTCACCCCGGAACAACGACTGGTGGGTGTGCATCCCGGAGCCGTTCTTGCCGAACAGCGGCTTGGGCATGAACGTCGCATGCAGCCCGTACTTCATCGCGTATTCCTTGACCGTGATCCGGTAAGTCATGCAATCGTCGGCCATCTTCAGGGCGTCCGCGTAGCGCATGTCGATCTCGTGCTGGCTCGGTCCAACCTCGTGGTGGGCGTACTCGGTGTGGATGCCGAGCTGGTCGAGCGCCAGCACGGTCTCGCGGCGCAGATCCGAGCCGGCGTCGAGCGTGGTCAGGTCGAAGTAGCCGCCCTCGTCCAGCACCTCGGTCGCGGTCGAGCTCTTGAAGTAGAAGTACTCGAGCTCGGGCCCGACGTAGTAGTGGTCGAACCCCATCGCCTTGGCCCGCTCGACCGCGCGCCGGAGCACGTGCCGCGGGTCGCCCTCGTACGGTGTTCGCTCGGGGGTCTGGATGTCGCAGAACATCCGCGCCACGCCCTGCTCCGCCGGCCGCCACGGGAGCGTCCTGAACGTGGTCGGGTCGGGCATCGCGATCATGTCCGACTCCTCGATCGGGTTGAAGCCGGTGATCGACGAGCCGTCGAACCCCATCCCGCCCTCGAATGCGTCGCTCAGCTCGGTGGCGTTGATCGAGAACGCCTTCAGCTGGCCGAGGATGTCGGTGAACCAGAGGCGGATGAACCTGATGTCGCGCTCCTGGACGAGCGCGCGCACGTCGTCCTGGGTCAGCGGTGAAGCCGTGGTCGCCATCGAGCGGCGAACGTTACTGGCTTGCTTAAAGGTGGGTGGAGAGGCTCCGCTCGCCGAGCCAGCGGGTGGCCCAGCGCTGTATCTCGGCCAGGGCCGGCTCGAGCTCGCGGCCCATCTGGGAGAGCTCGTATTCGACCCTGAGCGGTGGACCGCTGATCACGGTTCGCTCGACCATGCCACGCCGCTCGAGCTCCTTCATGCGCTCGGACAGCAGGCGGTCGGACAGCTCGGGCACGGCCTGGGCGATCTCGGAGAAACGCAGCGCGCCCTCCATGAGGACCGCGAGGATCGCGCCCGTCCACCGCCGCCCGACCAGCTCGACCGCTTCGTGGTAAAGCGGACAGCAGCCTGTCGCACGAGTGTCGCCGCGATCAGACTCGGCCGTGTCCTCGGGCGCTCCCATCTTGCGTCGCCTTACAGCTTACGCTGCTTGTAACGCGCGCGATGCCTCACTCGAGCCGTCAACGGGCACCTCCCCGGCGACGTTCACCATCGCGGTGAAGCCCTCGAGGGACACCGTCGCGATCGCCTCCAGAATCTGCTCGTCGTCCCAGCCGGCCTCACGCGCCTCCTCGTGGAGGTGCATCGGTGCCCGGCCGCGCTCCTCGAGCAACGCCTGCAGGTACCGGAGCAACGCCGCCTCGCGGTGATCCTTTGAGTTGAACTGGCGCGCGAGCGCGACCTCGTCGATCGCCAGCCCGGCCGCCCGCGCGGTTCGCGAGTGCATCGCGATCCCGGGCTCGGACTGGTAGTACTCGGCGACCGCGAGAGCAATCCGCTCGAGCGTCGGGAGGGTGAGCTTGCCGTGGCGCAACTCCGAGCGGAAGCGAGCGTAGGCCCGCAGCGCCGCGGGCGAACCCGCCAGCACGCCAAGGAAGTTCGGCAGCTGACCGCCCGTGGCGAGCGCGCCTCGCAACACGGGGACCGAACCCTCAGGGGCGGTCAGGTCGTCATGGATCTGAAATCTGCTCATCGAAGCTTTCATAGTTGACCACCAGTAGGTCCAAGGGGCTGGGAGGGCCTCATTGCCCTTCACTTTCGAGACCTGCTTACGCTAGATAAGTTTAGTTGTGCCTCGCCCAGCGCACAAGTGGGGGACGCACTACTTTTTGAGCGGCTTAGCCTCCGCCCAACAGTCTTTATATACGTGCGCGTGTAAGCCCCGGATCAGCCCGGGATGTGAAGTCCGTAAGCGCTGAGCTCAGCGTGCGAGGTGCGCCAGCACCGCAGCGTGGGCGCTCGTGGCGGCGACGAGAATCAGCAGCAGACCGAGCACCACCGCCCACATCGCGGCGCGGTCGGGCTTGAAGCCCTCGCGCTCGTGGCGGCGAAGAGTGGGGCGTGCAACCGGCAGGTTCCGGTCGGCGCCGTGGCCGGTGATCTGCACGGTCCGGCGCCCGTTGGCCGCCCGAGGCGCCCAAGTCACGGGGCGCTCGAGCCCCAGCTCGGATTCGTGCTCGGGCGCGAACGGGACGGCCGGCGGCGCGGGTTCGGCGATCGTGGCAGCGCGAAACTCCCGGAAGGCCTCGCTATCGAGCTCCTCCCACCACGGAACAACGTTCCCGCGCCGAGGGCGCGCAGAAGCGCCAGCTTGGGGCAATTTGATGACCTCTTCTTCGTACTTACGGGGTTAGCTGACGGACGAGTACGGTTCGCCCCAACAACTTGGGTCCCCCGCTCCCAGCGCTCCTGAGTCGAGCGGCGCGGGATTCGGATTTCGGGCGCGATCCTAACAGTGGGGACGGACGGACTGCTGTCTCACCCCTGACCATTTCCGCGCAAGATGCGGCCTGGTTGTGCAGCCAGTCAGCGCTCCCGCCGACCGCGGCGGGACGGCGCCGGCATCACTCGTTGCCGGCGACCTTGCTCACGAACTGCGCCACATCGGTGGCATCAACACCCTGCACGACGTCGGACGGCATCGTCCCCTCACCCAGGCATGCCTCCTGACTGCCCTTCGGCGGGTTCTGCAGGCACCCGTTCTGGATCGTGTGCAGGACGAGCTGCTCGGTGGGCTGGATCACATCGAGGTTCGGGCCCACCTTGCCGACGGCGTTGGCCGCGGCCAGGGTGTGGCATAGCGCGCAGTG
This sequence comes from uncultured Solirubrobacterales bacterium, assembly GCA_963796575.1. GTDB lineage: Bacteria > Actinomycetota > Thermoleophilia > Solirubrobacterales > Solirubrobacteraceae > Palsa-465. The sequence continues at coordinate 103,282 of CAWCMG010000032.1, forward strand.
TTGTCCGAACAGCTCGCGCCCGTGCTTCTCGGCCTGGGTGAGCTCGCTCCCCCCGACCTGCGCGTTGGCGTTGCTCCGGTTTCCGACTTGGATCAACACCGGGATCGCAACCCCGAAGGCGATGTAGACGATGGCCAGCGTCCAGCCCGTCGCCCGGCGCCCCCGGTAGCCCGGTTCCCTCCCGGGGCCGGTCCGGCCCGTGCGGGTGCCCAAGAGGGACACGCCGAGGCCGAGCACAACCCAGAATGCGGCAAACAACAGGACGGCGAGCACGGAGCGGCACCTTACCGCGCCGACCCGGCGAACGGATCACCGATGATCCGTGCACGTCCTACCGTCTCCGTCCCGAGGCGAAGCTCATGACGGGCGGAGCGACCGCTCTGAAGTCCTCGGCGTCGGTCTCCCGAGAGGTTCTCTGCTCCGCCAGCCCCCGGCGCACCTGTTCGTCGAGCATCGAGAAGTCCTTGATCTCGGCGACCAGATGGTCCGGAGCCGAGATCGGATGGACCCGATCGACCAGGATGTTGATCGCGCCACCCGCCGCCGGGTGGCGCTCCAGCTTGCCCTCGGCGATCATCAGCGGCTCGGTCCTCACGGTCAGCCGGTGGCGCTCGTAGACCGGGGCGGGAACGATCAGGTTGATCGTCCCGAACTCGTCCTCGAGCAGCACGAACACGATCCCGTTCGCCGTGCCGGGACGTTGACGCGCCACCACCAGCCCGCCCACCTTGAGCCGGGTGCCGTGGCGCAGCTCCTTGAGCTCACGGCTCATGACCAAGTCGTCCGGTAGCCGGTCTCTGAGCAACGCGATCGGATGCGAGTGGGCGGTCAGCCCGATCGTGCCGTAGTCGGCGAGCATCGACTCCCACGGCGTCAGCGCTCGCAGCTCGGGCGGCGCCGGCAGGTCCAGCGGAAGCGCCAGCTGGACCCCGCCCGGCACCCTCGTCCCCGGCGTCGCCACTCCGAGCTGCCACAGCGCGATCCGGCGTTCGGATCCGGCGGGCGCGCCTTGCACGAGCGAGTCGCACGCTCCCGACCAGGCGAGCATCTCCAGCGAGGCGGCGCTCGAGCTCGCCCGCGAGGCGAGATCCGCGAGCGTTCGAAACCGCCCGCCGGCCTCCCGCACCGCGACCAGCTCGGTCACCTCCTGCTCGGTGGCGCCCCGGACGTAGCCGAGCCCGATGCGGACTCGGAGGGGGCGGCCGGCGCCGCCCCCCTCAATCCCACAGTCGGCGCCGCTCTCATTGACGTCTGGAGGCAGCACCTCGATTCCGCGCCGCTGGGCCTCGTGGACGAGCGCGTCGGGCGGGTAGAAGCCCATCGGCTGCTCGTTCAGCAGCGAGCACAGGAACTCCGGCCCGTAATGGACGCGCAGCCAGGTCGATTGGTAGGCGAGCAGGCCAAAGGCGGCACCGTGGGCCTTCGGGAAGCCGAAGCCCGAGAAGCCCCGGACCATCGCGAACACCCGCTCCGCGGTCTCCTCGTCGACTCCGTGCCGGCGGCGTGCGCCGGCGACGAAGCGCAGGTGGTAGGCCTCGATCGCCGCGTCCGAGCGCTTGCGGCTCATCGCCCGACGCAGCCCCTCCGCCTCGCCCGGCGAGAACCCGGCGAAGGCGATCGCGACCTCGATCACCTGATCCTGGAAGATGATCGATCCGAGCGTCTCGCACAGCGCCGGCTCGAGCGACGGATGCTCGTAGGGGACCTCGTAGTCGGGATCGACGCGCAGGCGCTGGCGGCGCTCTATGTACGGGTTGACCGCACCTCCCTGGATCGGTCCCGGCCGGACGATCGCGACCTGGATCGTGATGTCCTTCAGGTTCTCCGGCCGGGTGCGGAACAGCGACTGCATCTGCGCCCGGCTCTCTATCTGGAAGACCCCCGTCGTGTCGGCGCTCTGGATGCACTCGTAGGTGGCCGGATCGTCGTAGGGGATGCGGCTCAGGTCGATCGGCTCGCCGCGGGTGCGCGCGATCATCTCGACCGCGCGCTCGACCGCCGAGAGCATCCCGAGCCCGAGCAGGTCGATCTTCAGGAACCCCGCATCCGAGCAGGAGTCCTTGTCCCACTGAACGATCTGCCGGCCTTCCATCGCCGCCGGCACGATCGGGCAGCAGTCGAGCAGCGGACGGGTGGCGACGATCATCCCGCCCGAGTGCTGGCTCAGGTGTCTCGGAAGTCCGTGGGCCTCGCCGGCGAGGCGCGCGAGCCACGCCCACCGGCCCGTCGTCCCCCGTCGGCCGTCGTTCTCGGCGGCCCTCCTGGACTCGATGCCGAACGCCGAGGCGATGTCCTTGTCCACCTCTCGCGCGTCCCACCCCTCGCTGCCCCTGGCCACGCGCTCGATCTCTCCCGGCGGCAGCCCCAGAGCCTTGCCGATCTCCCGGATCGCCCCGCGGGCGCGGTAGGTCGGGAACGCCGCCACCAGCGCCGAGCGGTCGTGTCCGTAGCGCTCGTGGACCCTCGGGATCAGCTTCTCCCTGATGTCGCGCGGGAAGTCGAGGTCGATGTCGGGCAGCGACGTCAGCTCCTCGTTCAGGAACCGGCCGATCAGCAGGTCGTTGGCGATCGGGTCGACGTGCGAGAGGCCGGTCAGGAAGCAGACGATCGAGGAGACGCTCGAGCCGCGGCCCCGACCGGGCGGCAGCAGGCTGCGGACGCTGTCAGGTCCGCGCACCTCGAGCGCCACCTCCCGGGCCAGCTCCAGCATGTCGTGGTGGAGCAGGAAGAACCCGGGCAGACCGAGCCTCTCGATGATCCGTAGCTCCTGCTCCAGGCGGGCGGTGGCGTTCGCGCGCACCTCGCCGGCGCCCTCGTACCGGTCGTGCAGGCGCGCCTGGCACAGCTCCGAGAGCTTGCGCATCGCCGCCGCGTCCTCCGACCCCGGATAGCGGTACCCGAGATCGCTGGTCAGATCGAACCGCAGCCGCTCGGCCAGCGCGGCCGTCTCCCCCACCGCCTCGGGATGGTCGGGGAAGCGACTCGCCATCGCCGCCGGCGAAGCGAGCACGTGGCTGAAGTTGCCCCGCCGCTCGGGTTCCGAGGCATCGAGCGTCGTGTGCAGGCGTACCGCCACCAGCGCGTCCTGGAGTGGAGCCCGGGCGCGCACGTGCGCGTGCACGTTCCCGGTGGCAACGCACGGCACGCCGAGACGCGCCGCGACTCGCTCGAGGCGCCGGTTGCGGGCGCGATCGTCGCGCAGGAACGGGCGCTGCAGCTCGACCCGGAGGCGATCGGGTCCGAACGCATCGAGCAGGCGCCTGAGCGTGAACTCGTCGTGCACCCCCCGCAACGCGCAGCCGCTCAGGCAGATCAGCCCTTCGGCGTGGTCCAGGACGTCCGCAAGCTCTACGTATGCCTGGGAGGGTGGCCCCGGCTTATCCCGGGTGTGGCTGTGCGCGAGCGTCAGGATCCGGCAGAGGCTGGACCAGCCACCGGCATCCTCGACCAGCAACGTCAGGTGCCGGCCGTCGGAGAGGTCGACCTCGGCGCCGTGGATCGGGCGCAACCCGAGCGCCCGCGCGGAGACCGCGAACTCCATCGAGCCCGAGACCGAGTTGTGGTCGGTCAGGGCAACCGCTTCGTAGCCCAGCTCGAGCGCGGCGGGGACGATCTCGTCGGGCAGCGAGGCGCCGTCCAGGAACGAGAAGGCCGAATGACAGTGGAGCTCGACGTACGACACTAGAACATATGTTCGCATCCGCCGCGGACGGTGCGATGCTCCGCGGATGGAATCCACCGGCACCGACGAGCTCCGCGAGCAGGTCGCGCTCGGTTGCCGCATTCTCGGCTCAGGCGGCCACGACGACTTCGTCTGGGGTCACGTCTCGGCCCGCGACCCGGATGGACGGGGTGTGTGGATGAAGGCGGCTACGTTCGGGTTCGAGGAGGTAACCGCCGAGCGGATCATCCTCGTGGGCTTCGACGGCGAGGTGCTCTCCGGCGATTGCCCGCGCCACGTCGAGTGGCCGATCCACACCGAGGTGATGAGGGCCCGCGCTGACGCGGCCGCCGTCGTCCACTCCCACCCTCCGCACTCGATCGCGATCGGCGCGAGCAGACAGCCTCTGCGACCGGTCTCGCACGCGGGCACGCTGTTCGTCCCGCCCGACGTGCCGCGCTATGCGAGGAGCGCCGAGCTGATCGTCACGACCGAGATGGGCGCCGACGTCGCGGCCACGCTCGGCGACCAGCACGCGCTGTTCCTCGTCAATCACGGGATCGTGACCGCGGGGAAGGGCGTGCGCGATGCGGTCATCCGCGCCGTCCTGCTCGAGAAGGCGGCGCACCAGCAGATGCTCACGCACGCGTTCGGCGGACCGGAGCGCTGGTCACCCGACGACGAGGCGCTTCGAAAGCGCGAGACCGTGTGGTCCGAGCGGCAGCTGGCGACGTTGTGGGACTACCTTCGGCGCCGAGTCAAGGGCGGTTGGTAGGGTGGCCCGGATGGCGGATAAGGAGAAACGTCAATCGTGGCGCAGGACCCGCGGGGCGGCGGATACCGAGAAGCGTCAGTCGTGGCGCAGGACCCGCGGGGCGGCGGATACGGAGAAGCGTCAGTCGTGGCGCAGGACCCGCCGCGAGCTGCACGTCTCGATGTCACGCCAGGGCCGGAAGTGGCTCAAAGGGGTGTGGAAGACGACCGCACGCACCGCGTCGGAGTTCGATGGCCTCAGTCCGCTGACCACCGTGTTGGGGCGCAGGCTCGTCGAGAGCTCCGAGGTCCGGGAGCACGCCGCCGGCGAGGAGCTCCAGCAGGCACTGCGCGTGGCGATCGTTTACGGCTACGCGGCACGCATGGTCCTCGTCGATCCGACCGACCAGCCGTCGCTCAGGCCCTCTGCGTTTCACCTGAACGCGCAGTCCGACGTCGAGCGGCTCGCGAACGACGCCGCGACGTCGAAGCGGCTGCTCGATCCGGTCCGGAGCATCGCCTCGGACAAATTCGACTCGGTGATGACGCTGCCGCCCGAGGTGTGGTCCGGGTTGGAGGCGACTGCGACAGAGAAGCTGCAGCGCAGGTTCACGTCCAAGAAGCAGGAGCTCACCTGGCATGAGCTCAGCCGGCCGCGAGTTGAGAAGATGGTCCGGTACGGGTACGTCCTGCGGTGCCTCGACGAGACGCTCGACGCCGAGCCGAAGTTCCGCGGGCCCGAGAGCGACGCCGAGCCGGGGGCAGGCTCGGAGGTGGCGGCGGACGCCGAGCGCGGGACCACGGCCTGATGCGGACGGCACAGCGGTCCGACGGCACAGCGGTCCGGCAGCGCTAACCCGCGTCGAGCAGCGCGCTGAGGTTGATTGCGGCGGCCATGGCCCGGTAGCCGGCCGCGTTCGGGTGCAGATGGTCGCCGCTGTCGTAGGCGGGGTTGAGCCGCTCCGGATCGCTCGGATCCGCGACCGCGGCGGCGAAATCGATCACGCCGTCGAACGCGCCGCTCGTGCGGATCCAGTTGTTGACTGCCTCGCGCTTGGCCTCGCCCGCCGGCGTCCAGTAGCGGGCCCCCTGGAACGGGGTCAGGGTGGCGCCAAAGATCTTCAGTCCGGCCGTGTGAGCGAGCGTGATGATCCGCTCGTAACCCTCGACGATTTCGAGCGCGGACACGTCGGTGTGCGGGGCGGTCAGAGGACCGCGGTTCTGGCTGTAGCCGATGTCGTTGATCCCCTCCAGCAGGATCACGTCGCGGGCGCCGGGCTGATCGCGCACGTCCTGCTCGAACCGGGAGACCGCGTTGACGCCGCAGCACAGCGCGTTGTTGAGGACCCGGTTGCCGCCGATCCCCTCGTCGACGACGGCGAGCGTCGACCCGGATAGGGCGTTGAACCGACGCGCGAGGTCGTTCGGCCAACGAGCGTTCGCGTCGAACGGAGAACCGACGCCGTCGGTGATCGAATCGCCCAGCGCGATCACCGATCCAAGCGCGCGGCGCGCGCCGAGCACGTCGACCCCGTCGAGGAAGTACCAGGAGCGGGTGCGGACCTTGAACGGGCCACCGGCGCCGAGGACGTGCGCTCCGGTGGCCACGTAATTGACCTGCTCCGCATCGGCGTGCTGGGTGGCGGGACCCGTCGGCCGCGGGAGGAAGATGCTGACGGCCAGGCGGGTCGCAGGCTGGACCGCCACCGGCACCGAATCGCTCGTCGCCTCGCCACCGGGTGGGATCACCACCGAGCGCCGGCCGCCGAAGTACAGCGAGCGCGACGTGCCCGGGACCGTGTTCGGGCCGCTGCCGTCGATCGCGACCGCCGCCAGTCCGACGAGGAGCGGTGCGCTGCCGAACGCGTTCGTGAGCCGCACCCTGACCCTGACCCCGCCGGCGCTGGTGAGCACGATCTCGCGGAGCGTGGCGTTGCGGAAGCCGGCTCGGGATAGGTTCCCGCCGGTCGCGGGCTGGGGGCTCGCTCCCCAGGTCGTGATCCAGTGGCTTCCCGCGGGCACCGGCACCGGCGTCGCCGAAGCCGGCGCGTCGGAACTCACCACGGCGTCGCCGATCTTGAACAGCACGACTAGCGCCACGACTCCCCAGAGGTATCGACGCACTCTGGGGGAAAGTAACGGTGCGGTCAGCCGAGCAGCTTTTGGACGTCAGATTGCTGACCTACGCGGGCCGGGTCAACCCGGCGGCTTACCGGAGCCCGCGGCGATCAGCCGATCAGCTTTCGGACCTCGCCGAGCACGCGCGGCTCGAGCAGCTCGCTGCAGTAAGCGCTGAAGTGGACGCCGTCGAACCGGCACAGCTGCCCGTTGACCTTCGCGTTGTAATGGTCTCCGGGTGAGACCGTCCGGTCGATGTCGAGCACCGACACCGTCGACGGATGGCGCCGAGCCGCCGCTTCGAGCATCGAGTTGATCAACGCGTGCCGTGCCGGGTCGGCCGCCGGCGCCGGCGAGCCGTCGGGCTCGTTCGGCGGGTTCGTGTACGGAATCGACAGGAACAAGATCTTCCTGCCGCCGGCCCCGAGCAGCGTCACGAACCGGTTGATCTGCTTCTGGACGTACGCGTCGAATGCCGGCTGACCGAGATGGACGACGTGCCCGTCGATCTTCCAATCGAGCTGATCCCGGTACCCGAGCTCCACGACGACCATCTGCGCATTCATCGCGCTCGCTTCCTTCGCCCAGTCCTGCGCCTCGGTCGTACACCCGGTCGACTGGGCCTCCCACGTGCCGTCCACGTCGAGCTCGCCCTCCGTCGTGAACGCGCATCCGAGCAGTGCCGCGTTCGCGAGCTGCACGCCGTAGCGCTCCTCGTTGCCGAGCCATGGGACGCCGAGCGTGAACGCCAGCGAGTCGCCGACCATCAGCACTCGCCTTGGGGGGCAGATGTTGAACGTCTTCGTGCCCGAGCCGCTCCAGGTCAGCTTGTGGTAGCCCAGCGCGTTGTAGACGAACCGGGTCTCCTTGGCGGCGGGCACCGGCGCCACGCCGACGCTCGGGGTGTCCTTTAGCGTCACCGTGCACGACGGATCGTGGCCGCGGAGCTGCGGCGGGGGCTGCGGCAGCGTCGCAGCGGCGGGAATGCCGACCGGGAGCTCGTCCGCCGCTGAGGCGAGCAGCAGCGCCGCCACCGCGCCACCCGCCGCGAGCGGCGTCAGCGCTCGCACGAGCCAGGTCGGCCTCCGGCGCTGGCGGATCGGCTGCTCGATCAGGAAGTAGGACGCGGTGCTGACCGCCAGCGTGACCGCGAGCCGCACGAACAGCAGCCCCGTGCCGCTGACGCCGATCGCGCCGGCACTCAGCCACAGGAACAGCGGGAAATGCCATAGGTAGAGCCCGTACGAGATCTTTCCGACGGCACGCAGCGGCGGGACCGCGAGCGCCCGCGCCGCGAGCGACGCGGGGAACGCGACCGCGGCCACGATCAGCAACATGACCGCCCCGTCGAGGACGAGGAGCCCGTACGGGTAGAGCCATGCGTCCGAGCCGCCTGTGATCGCGATCGCCGCGACAACGCCGGCGAGCGCGAGCAACGCGCCGGCGCCGACCACGCGCCCCGTGGACGAGCTCGGCGCCGGCAACCGCGCGCGCCCCACTTCCGTACCCGGGGTCGCGCTGGCCGCGCCGGCGGTCGTGGGAGCCGCGCCGGCGGTCGTGGTAGCCGCGCCGGCGGTCGTGGTAGCCGCGCCGGCGGTCGTGGTAGCCGCGGCGGCGGTTGTCCGGCCTGCGCCGGTGCGCCAGATCGCCATTCCGATCGCCAGCGACGCCCCGATCAACAGGCTGGCCGCCCTCGTGTCGGTCCCGTAGTAGACCCGGTCGAGGTTCCGGCCCCCGTCGAACAGCAGCGCCGTGTCGATGGCCGAGGCGACCACGCCGGCAACGGTCACGCCGAGCAACACCACGAGCGGACGGCGGCCGCCCGGACGCGCCACGCCGCGTGAGGCGAGCCAGAGCACCCCGCCGAGCAGGATCGGCCACACCAGGTAGAACTGCTCCTCGATCGCGAGCGACCAGGTGTGCTCGAGCGGCGACACCGGTCCGGTGGTGGCGAAGTAGCTCGACCCGGCGGCGATCTGATGCCAGTTGCTGTAGTAGATCAGCGCCGACAGGCCGTCTCCCTTGAGGCCGGGGATCGCCTTCGAGGAGCCGGCCACCGCGTAGTAGAGGCCGATCACCGCGACCAGGCAGAACAGCGCCGGCAACAGCCTTCGCGCGCGCCGGGCCCAGAACGCGCCGAGGGAGATCGCCGCCGACCTGCTCCACTCGGCCAGCAGCAACGAGGTGATCAGGAAGCCCGACAGGACGAAGAACACCTCGACCCCGAGAAACCCGCCCTTCGCCCACGTGACGCCGCCGTGGTACAGGAGCACGGCGGCCACCGCGATCCCGCGGAGGCCGTCGAGTCCGCCCCAGTGGGCCAGCTCCACCCGCCCCCGACGGCTCGGCGATTTGCGTTTGGTTAGTCTCCTGCTCACCAAACAGGTGGTACCCGCCTGGGCGTAGAGCGAGCATAAAACGGCGTCTGCGCGGTTCCACTTCTGACGTCGGCCGCCTCTGACGGGCTCCACGCGCGCGGCCCCCGCCCTCTCCTGGCCCTGCACTCTGGCCACGAACTCCGCCGCAGAACACGCACAACGCGACAACGCGCGCCGGCGACCTCGACCGTGCCGGCTTATTCACGATAGCGACGCGTTACGCGGCACGGTGGCGCGCGCACACGCCGAATGTCGAGCTTTGCAGGTGGTTCGAGGAATTCCAGCGGGAGGCCTTGACAAGTTATTAGTGGCTGCTAATCTTGCCGCAGTTAGCACTCACTAAGAAGTCCTGGAGGAGGCCATGCCGCAGACAACAAGCCAAACCCGCCGGATCTGGACACTCGTGATCGTCTCCCTCGGGCTGTTCATGACGGTGCTCGACAACCTCGTCGTCAACGTCGCGCTGCCGAGCATCCACCGCGACCTCGGGGCCTCGATCCAGACGCTCGAGTGGACGGTCAACGCGTACGTGCTCGCCTACGCCGTGCTGCTGCTGACCGGGGCGGCGCTGGGCGACCGGTTCGGGCGCAAGCGCATGTTCATGATCGGGATCTCCGTGTTCACCGCGGGATCCGCGGCCGCGGCGTTGTCCCCCACGATCGACTTCCTGATCGCAGCCCGCGCTCTCCAGGGCGTCGGCGCCGCGATCGTCACCCCGCTGACCCTGACGCTGCTGGCCGAGGCGTTCCCGCCCGAGCAGCGTGGACTCGCGCTGGGCGTGTGGTCCGCGATCAGCGGCATCGGCGTGGCGGCGGGGCCGCTCGTCGGCGGCGCGCTCACGCAGGCCGCCTCATGGCACCTGATCTTCTGGGTCAACGTGCCGATCGGTCTGGCGCTGGTCCCGCTCGCCGGTGCCCGGCTGACCGAGAGCCGCGGGTCCGCCGGGCACCTCGACCTCCCCGGGCTCGCGCTCGCCTCTACCGGACTGTTCGGGCTCGTGTTCGGCCTGGTTCGCTCTCAGTCCCTGGGCTGGGGCAATACCGAGGTCGTGATCTCGCTGGCCGCGGGCGTCGTGCTGGTCCTGGCGTTCATCGCCCAGGAGCTGCGGACCAAGACGCCGATGCTGCCGATGGAGTTCTTCGCCAACCGCGGGTTCGCGGTCACGAACACGGTGTCGCTGGTCATGTACTTCGGGATGTTCGGCTCGATCTTCTTCCTGAGCCAGTTCCTGCAGAACGTGCTGCACAACACGCCGCTGCAGGCCGGCGTAAAGCTGCTGGTCTGGACCGGCGCGGTGATGGTGGTGGCGCCCGTGGCGGGATTCCTGTCAGAGCGCATCGGGAGCCGGGTGTTCATGATCGCCGGGCTCGCCCTGCAGGCGATCGCGCTCGGGTGGATGGCGAGCGTCGCGAGCGTCGACACGAGCTACATCAGCCTCGTGATCCCGTTCGCACTGGCCGGAAGCGGCATGGCGCTCGTGTTCGCGCCCTCGGCGAACGCGGTGCTGGCATCGGTGCGGACCTCCCAGACCGGACAAGCGTCGGGCGCCACCAACGCGATTCGCGAGCTCGGTGGCGTGCTCGGCATCGCGGTGCTCGCCACGGTGTTCACGAGTCACGGCAGCTACCTGTCGCCCCAGGCCTACGTCAACGGTCTGGTGCCGGCGCTGTGGGTGGGCGCCATCGCGCTGGGCGCCGGCGCGCTGATCGCGGCCGCGCTCCCGTTCAACACTCGCGCCTCGGCCTCCGCGCACGCGGCCGAGGAAGCGGCGATGACCAGCGGCGACGCCTACCGCGGCGCGCTCGCCGGCCAGACCGTCTGATCGTGCCCTAGGATCGAGAACCGCACCGTGGCCACGACACCGGCAACCGAGCAGAAGTCAACCCGTCAGCGCGTCCCGGCCGCCGAGCGCCGGGACGCGCTGATCGAGGCCGCCGTCCACGAGTTCGCGCACGGCGGCCTCCACGGCACCCCGGTCGATCGGATCGCTCGCCAGGTGGGGGTCGCGCAGCCGTACGTGTTCAGCCTGTTCGCCTCCAAGAAGGAGCTGTTCATCGCGGCGGTCGAGCGGTGCTTCGACCGGGTGGCCGAGCTGTTCACCCGGGTGGCGTCGGAGTTCGATCCGGCGACCGCCCCGCCGGACGTCGACGTGCTCAAGGCGATGGGGAACGCCTATGTCGAGCTGCTCGCCTCCAGTCGCGACTACTTGATGCTCCAGCACCAGGCGTACGCGGCCTGCGACGACGAGGTGATCCGCGAGCGCGTCCGGGCGTGCTACGCGCGACTCGTGGTCCACGTCGAGGGGCTCGCCGACGCCGAGCCCGAGCGGATCGACGAGTTCTTCCGCTACGGCATGTGGCTGAACGTCGCCGCAGCGATGGGCGTCGAGGACCTCTCGGTGGGCTGCGAGTGGGTCCGGGCCGAGCAGCAGACCGCCGAGTGACGGCGATCAGTCCGCGACGCGCCGCTCGGGATAACGCGGCAGGCCGTCGTCGGGAATCGGCTCCCAGGGCGCGGCGTAGGCGACGAACTGGTGCGCGGTGGGACGAATGCCAGGGTCCCCGTCGAACGCGCCGAGACGCACGCCGACGCGGGAGACGTTCAAGGGATCGCGGCTGAACAGGGCCGAGCCGCAGTCGCCGCAGAACCACTTCTCGGCCCCGCCCTCGGGCTTCCAAGCCCGGAGCCGGTCCTCGCCGGCGATCACCGCAAATGAGCCAGGCTCGACCCGCGCACTCGCCGAGGCACCCGTCCCCGTGCGCCGCTGGCAGCGGGTGCAGTGGCAGTACTGGGCTGAGACCGGCGGCGCGGTGACTTCGAACCGAACCGCGCCGCAGCCACACCCGCCCGTCAGTCGAAAGGTCGTCGCCATAGCGTCAGACTAGAAGCTGGAGCGGCGCCGGGCGCTACCGCGGCGCCGCCACCTTGACCAACTGGCGCTCGGGAGCGATCCCCCACCGCTCCGCGACCTCGGCGAGGCGATCGTCGAGGTCCCAGCGGTCGGGTCGCGCTTCGCCGGAGTGCTCGGGGCTCGCGCCCTTGAGCGCCATGCAGCCGGTGTTGTCGCCGATCGACCGGATCACGTCGACATCGTCGGGAGTGAGCCGCAGCTCGGCCGGGAGCGCCGCGAGCTCGGCACGCTTGCTCTCGACCGGGCGGGCGGCGGCGCCCACCTCCTGGATCAGCGTCGGCACGACGCAGGCCACCGGCGCGTTGGCCAGGTTCCACTGGCAGGCGAGCTGGATCATCGTCAGCCCGGCGCGCTCGGCCACCGGCCGCATCAGCTCGAGCCGGTCGCGGCCCTGCTCGATCCAGCCGGCCGGCCTGAAGCTCCGATGGTCCTGGCGGGCCAGCTCCTGCCCCGGCATCAGGTCGTCGTAGAACAGGCCGCCGTAGTCGACTACGCGCGTGATCACCTTGACCTGCGCGGACGCGGCGGCGTCTAGGCACAGCTCCCCGGGCCATGGCTCGAGCGGGTTGAGGATGATCATCGCCCAGTCGAGCAGCGCGCCGAACCGCTCCAGGCAGTCGATGAGGTCGAGCGTGAAGCCGTTGGCGGGACCTGGCGCCACCCCGATCAGGCGCGTCAGGCCGGCCTCGCGAAGCGCGGCCATCCCCTCCCACACCACCTCGCTCGTGTAGCCGGTCCGGTCGGGGTTGTGCAGGAGCAGCAGATCGAAGCTATCGATCCCGCACCGCTCGAGGCTGCGCTCGGTCGCCATGCGCAGGTAGCCGGCGTACTCCGACGCATCCCGCAGTCGCGGGTCGGTGAAGCGGGGGAATCCCTTGGGGCCGTCGCGCTCCCCGGTGTAGAAGTCGTGGCCGACGGCGCCGACGACGCACATCTCGCCGCGCGGGCGGTCCTCGATCGCGCGCCCCAGCATCCGGTCCGCCTCGCCGGCGCCGTAGACGTCGGCGGTCATCACGGTCCGGATCGAATCGTCGGGCGTGATCAGCGCCGTGAACCGCTCGTCGTCGAGCGGCTCGCCGAAGTGCATGAATCGCCCGCCGCTCCAGGTGCCGACGGCGACGGGTCCGGGATCGAGCGTCTCGCTTAATTGCGTCATGGAGCCCTGAGTTTAGGCCGGGTCAGCGCTGCCTCCACCACCTCCCGTTCTCGAGGTCGTGGAACACGATCTCGTCACGGCCGCACGTCGTGACGACCTCCCAGTAGCGGCGGCGAAGCGGTCGATCGGTCCACCAGCGGTCTTCCACGAGCCACGACTCGCGTGCTGAGTCGACGGTCCGGCCGTCGACCGCCAGCGGGCAGCCCTCCTCGCCGGCGATGACGGCAACCCGGCGGGGAACGGACAGCCGGCGCGGACCGCTCACCGCAGTTCCCTCGAGATCCGTGTAATAGTTACACAGAAACTGTGTAAGATTGATATGATCCGCGCATGCGGCAAGCCAGCGGCGACCTGTTCCCCACCGACGTTCCGATTCCCGCGAGTCAACTCATCGGCCGCGCCGACGACGTCCGGGAGGTCGCGACGGCGCTCGAGAACGGGACGAACCTGATCCTCGCCGGACCGCGGCGGACCGGCAAGACGAGCGTGTGCGACGCGGCGCTCGGCCGCGTAGAGCGCAGCGGCTGCTACACGGCTCGGCTGGACCTGTTCAGGATCTCCGACGCTGCCGAGCTGGCGGAGGCGCTGGCGGTGGCGGTGATCGCCAACCGCTCCCCGATCCGGCGCATCGTCCGCCGGGCGCGGGAGCTCGGACGCGCCGCCCTGAATGCGACGCAGGCCGCCGCAGTGCTCAAGCTCAAGGGCGAGCTCGGCGACGGCGTCGAGCTCGCGATCACGCCGGGATGGGCCGCCCAGGATCCGGTTCGCGCGCTGGATCTGGCGCTCGACCTCCCCGAGCGAGCCGCCCGCGCGGACGGCCGGAGATTGGTTTTGTTCTTCGACGAGTTCCAGGAGGTCGCGAGCGAACGCCGCCCCTATGGCGATCCCGACCTCGTCACCAAGCGGATGCGCGCCGCGTTCCAGCGCAGCCCCAGCGTCAGCTTCCTGTTCGCCGGCAGCCTCGAGCACGTGATGCGCGATCTGTTTGCCCCCGGGCACCGGGCGTTCAGTGGCTTCGGGAGCTTCCACAGGCTTCATCCGATCGCCGCCGAGGACTGGTCTCAAGGATTGCTCGAGCGCTTCTCGGCGGATGACTGCACGATCGAGCCGCCTGCGCTCGCGCGAATCGTGGAGCTGGGAGCTCAGCATCCGCGCGCGACGATGCGGATCGCCCAGCAGACGCATCTCGTCTCCGTGCAGCTCGATCGTCGAGACATCGATCTCGACCTGGTCCAGCTGGGCTACAACGCCGCGCTCGACAGCGACCTTCCGACGATGGAGCAGACCGTCGAGCACATCAGGAGGCTTCACAAGAACGCGCTTCAGGTCGCCCGCGCCCTGGCCAGAGGCGAGCACGTCCCGAGGCGACTCGCCCCGGCGATTCGGGATCGCGTGCTCAAGCTGCTGATGCGGGCGGGCATCGTCGAACATGTGGCAAGGGCCGACTGGCGGATCGTCGATCCTCTGTTTCAGGCGTACCTTCGAGACCTGGATCCGCTCGGGTGAAGCGCTGGCGAAAAACGTTCCCGCGGAAACGCTAATAACAAGATCTGTGTAATTCATACACGTGGGATGTGTAAGAGGCGGCGCTGGATGCCCTAGCCCTCGAACGGCGTCAGCACTGCTCGTCGCTCGGGAAAGCGCGATTCCGGGTCGACTTCGAGCACGCGCAGGGCGGCATCGGGACCGGCGGCCGCTCGTGTCTGGCGGATGGCCTCGCGCAGACGCGCCTTGCGTGCCGCGACGGGATCATCCAACAGCCCCCGCTGATCGCTGGCGTGCGGCCCGAACCGCTCCACCGCCAGGCGTAGCTGCTGCGCCGGCGCCGGCATCAGCGCCAGCCGCGGAGCGAGCGCGAGCCGCATCCTCGCCGGATCAGCCAGCGCCTCCCGGAACACGACCTGCTCGCGCCAGGTCCCTCCCTGTTCCACGAGCACCGCGGATAGCACAACCGCCCTCAGCGTCCGGCCGCGCCGCTCCCGCCGCGCCAGCAGGCGATCGATCAGGAGCCCAAGCGCGCGCTCCAGCTGGATGCCCGACGCGGCCTCCGGCAGCTCGAGCGCCTCGCGCAGGAATTCGCTCGCCGGTCGTGGCCGCAGCGCGCCGTCGCCGCCGTTCGCCAGCTCGTGGGCATGGAGCCCCGCGGTGCCGAACCGGTCGGCCAGCGCCGCCGGCGCCAGCGCCGCCAGTTCGCCAAGCGTGCCGATCCCGAGACGTTCGAGCGCCTCGGGCAGGTCGGCGAGCGCCGGCCGGGCGCGCAGTAGCGCAACCGGAAGCGGCGCGAGAAACGCACCCGCTTGCTTGCGCCCGCCGGAGACGACCACCGGTCGTCGGACCCGGGCACGGGTCGCCGCCGCCACCGAGGCGAACCGCGACGGCGCGACCCCATAGCGAGCCGGCGTGCGCAGGCTCCGGCGTGCCGCCGCAAGTACGCCCTCGAGGCCGCCATGCAATCGCAACAGCCCGCGCACGTCGAAGCAGACGAGCCCCGGTCGCTCGGGCTCGACGGCCGCCCCCATCGATTCCAGGCGCACGAGCAGCCGCTCCCAGGAGTCCGCGACACCGGCAGGATCGGGAGCGACGAGCGTGAGGCGGGGACAGCGCGCCAGCGCCTCCCCCAGGCGCATCCCGGGATGGACGCCGAACGCCTCGGCCGACAGCGAGACCTCGCCGATCTGCTGCGCTCCAGCCGGCTCCGGGGCAAGCGCCGTGGGCGCCTGCAACAGCTCCGTTCGGCCCTCGGAAGCGATGGTCAGCTCGAAACGAGGCAAGAGGACGCAGGCGATCATGGGCGAACGCATGTTCGCATGTGGCTCGGATGGACGTGGGGTCGACAAACAATGCGCCCGCAGCCACTGATGGCGCCACGCTCCCACCCGCGATGGTACGGTCACGTCCGCGATGGCTCCCCCCAACCCGCTCGACCTCGCCGCCGAAGGGATCCGCACGTTGCGCGCGTTCGGTCAGCGCATCCCCGGAGCGGGTGACGTGCTCGCCCGCTCGCTCGAAGACGCCGTCAACGGGCGCACGGTGATGATCACGGGCGCGTCGTCGGGGATCGGCAAGGCGGCGGCGCTCGAGATTGGAGAGGCCGGCGGGACGATGCTGCTCGTCGCCCGCCGCGCGGACCAGTTGCAGGAGGTCGCGGACGAGATCGGGGGCCTCGGCGGTGTCGCCTACGTGCACACCTGCGATCTGAGCGACGTCGACGACATCGACCGGATGTGCGCGGAGGTGCTCGACGAGCACGAGGCCGTCGACGTGCTCGTCAACAACGCCGGCAAGTCGATCCGCCGCTCGGTCGACCGGGCCTACGACCGCTTCCACGATTACCAGCGGACGATGCAGCTCAACTACTTCGCCGCGGTCAAGCTGGTCCTGAACCTGCTACCGACGATGCGTGAGCAAGGATCGGGCCACATCATCAACATCTCGACGATCGGGCTGCAGATGAACACGCCCAGGTTCTCGGCGTACGTCGCATCGAAGGCCGCGCTCGATGCCTTCTCGAGGTCGATCGGACCGGAGATCATCAACGACGGGGTCCACATCACCACCGTCTACATGCCGCTGGTGCGCACCCCGATGATCGCCCCGACCAAGATCTACGATCGGTTCCCCACCCTCAGCCCCGAGGAGGCGGGCCACATCATCGCCGAGGCGATCCGCAAGCGCCCCAAGCGGATCGCGACGACGCTCGGCACGATCGGCCAGCTGACCTACGCGGTCGCGCCCGGCGCGCAGGACCTGATAGTGAACCGCGCCTACCACCTGATTCCCGAGGGAGACAAGAAGGAACCCGACCACGCGCCGACGACCGAGGAGCGGGCGTTCGTGCGGGCCACCCGCGGCGTGCACTGGTAGAGGTTATTCAGACACACGCCGGTAACACGGCTGTCGCATCGCGGTAACACAGCGCCCGGAGGGCCAACTTAGGATCCGGCGGCCGTCCGCCAGTGAATCCGCCGCGTCGCACCGGGCGCGCGTGGGTACAGGAATCCTTGTCTCACGTCCAGCCCGAAGGGGGCTTTAGCATGCCCGAGGTTACCCGCCGTCGTCTGTTGAGCTCCGCCGCCGCCGGTGCGGGAGGAGTGCTCGCCTCCTCGGTGCTGCCGCCGGCACTCGCCCGCGCCGCGGCCGAAGGACCACGGCGCGGCTCGCTCAGGGACGTCGAGCACGTGGTCGTCCACATGCAGGAGAACCGGTCGTTCGATCACTACTTCGGCACGCTGGCAGGTGTGCGCGGCTTCGGTGACTCGAACGTGCAGATCCAGCAGAACAGCTTCCCCACCAACGGCAAGTCGGTCTTCTATCAGTATGACCCACAGGACCCGAATCCCCCCGCCGACTACCTGCTTCCGTGGCACCTCGACACGCACACGACGAGCGCGCAGGCGATCCCCTCGACCTCACACGCTTGGACGGTCCAGCACCAGGCGATCAACATCACGGTCGGCAACCCGACGACCGCCGGCAACGACATGTGGCTCCCCGCTCACCTCGCCGCGGATGGCCCCAGCCACGGTCTGTACACGATGAGTTACTACGAGCGCCAGGACATCCCGTTCCACTTCGCGCTGGCGGAGACGTTCACGCTGTGCGACGCCTATCACTGTTCGCTGCTCGGGCCGACGTGGCCGAACCGGATGTACCTGATGACCGGCATGATCGACCCAGAGGGGACGGGTGGCGGCCCCGTTACCACGAACGTCGTGCCGAGCCCATTCACCGGCAAGCCGTACACGTGGACAACGTACCCGGAGCGCCTGACCGAGTCCGGGACCAACACCGTCTCGGTGATCACGACCTCGTCCAACAAGATCACCGGGACCGTCGTGGTCGGCATCTATCCGCACGGGATCGCGATCACTCCGGACGGCAAGACGGCGTACGTGGCGAACACGGGGCCGAACACCGGCCCGGGCGGCTCCTACGTCGTCTCGGTGGTCGACGTCGCGAGCCAGACCGTGACCGGCACGGTGAACGTCGGCGAGGCGCCCCAGGTGGTCACGGTCTCCCCGGACGGCTCACTAGTGTTCGTGACCTGCGCCGACGGCGTGTACGCGATCACGACGTCGGGTGGGCAGGTCAGGAGGGCGCCCGAGCGACTGAGCAACCCCCACGGAGTGTCGCTGACCCCTGACGGCGCGCATGCGTACGTCACCGACTCCGAGCGTGACCAGGTTTTCGTACTGAAGACCTCGGACCTGCGCACGGTCGGCCGCATCCCGCTCGGCCGGACGCCGTGGAACACCGCGTTTACCGCCGACGGCTCGGCCGCTTATGTCACCAACACCAATGACGACACCGTGTCGGTGATCGATACTGCGTCGCAGACGGTCACCAAGACGAGCCCGCTGGGCGGAGGCACCACCACCGACCCGAGTGGCACGACCAAGGGGACGACCTTCCCGCAGCTCAACCATCAGCCGACCGCGATCGGGCTGAGCCCAGACGGCAACATCTGGGTGACGTGCCAAACGTCGAGCTCGCTCGTCGTGATCAGCACGGCGACGGGCAGCGTGATCGACTCGACCGACATCGGCGTCGGCGACGGCCCGACCGGGATCGCGTTCGTCTAGGGAGTTACCCCGGACCCATCTATACAGACGAGCCGGCGTCTCGAATCAGCTGACCGACCGGCACGGCCCGCAGGTGGAACGTCACCAGGCCGCGGTCAAGCTTTCCGACGAGCATCGTGATCTGCTTCGAGCTTCTGCACTCGAGCTCGACCACCTCGCCGGGGCGTAGGTGCCCGACGCTGTCGTCGCGGTCCTGGAGCCGGACCGCGCCGGCCACGAGCCGGCCTCCGGCCCCGTGGGCCATCCACCACTGCCCCACGCTGGGCCCGCTCGACGCATACAGGAAGTGGTGGCCGTAGCCGAGCTGCGCCATCAGGTCGTGGAGTTGGTCGCGGGCCCCGAGCCAGCGGACGAGGCCGCCGTTCGGAAGCCGCGGGACCGCCTGATCCCCGTACGCGACGACGATCGGCTCCTGCGGATCGGCCGCCTGGCTCATCGTGAACGAGGCACGGATTCCATGCTCGGACAGGTAGTTGGCAATCGTCGGGATCTCGCTCGCGGGCGCGTCGACGAGCACGCCGACCTCGGGCTGATCGGTCTCCACGGCGGTCACCGGGCGCATGTGCACGAAGTGCGACACCAGGCTGTAGGAGGCGCCGGTTGTGAGCGTCCAGCTGACGATCGCGATCGCCGCCGCACCGGTGAGCGCCCACCGCGCGGTCCGCACCCGCCACACCGGCAGTGGCACCACTCGCCGGTCGTTGGAGAGGATCAGCGACGCGGTCGACGGCCGGCGCGCGAACGAGCCGTTCGGCTCCGGGCGGTGCTCGAGCGCGCGGTCGAGCGCGGGCCCGATGTCGGAGACGTTCCGCGCCACCTGCGCCAGACCGAAGCGCAGAAGCGCCTGGTTGCTCACGCGCACGTGGCCGTAGCCGAAGCCGTAGGAGATCACCGGGCAGCCGCGGATGATCGCCTCGAGCACGGTGAGCCCGGCGCTCGAGTGCACGAGCGCATCGCTCGCGGCGAGCACGTCGCCCATCCGGTCGGTGAAGCCCATCACGCGCAAACGCCGCTCGCCACCCAGCTCGCGCGATACCCGCGCACGGAGCTTGTCGTTGCGCCCGCACAGGCACAGGACGCGCGCGTCCGGCACCTGCAGCGCGGCGCGCGTGGCGCCGAGCAGGTCGCCGACGCCCCAGCCGCCGCCGGACACCGCGATCACCTTCGTGCCGTCGGTGGGCAGGCCGAGCGCGCGCCGCGCGTCGTCGCGCGAGCGCGCCGCCAGGAACGCCGGCGAGGTGGGCGGCTTGGCCCAGCGCACGCTGCCGGGGCCCGCGATGCTCTCGACCTCCTCGATCGTCTCCGGATGGGTCACGAAGTGCAGATCGACCCCGCGGTGCGCCCAGAACTGCATGCCGGCGAGATCGGTGATCGACGAGTAGACCGGCACTTTCAACCGCCCGGTCCGCCGCAGCTCGCCCAGGACCGCCGTCACCCCCGGGTATGTGGAGACGATCACGTCGGGGTTGTGCGACCTGATCAGCCGCATCAGCCCGCGGCGCCCGAGCAGCGTGAGCGTCTTCATCGAGAGCCACCGGGTCGGCGCGAAGCCCATGAACAGCCGGTACTGGATGTCAAACAGCCACGGCACCCAGCGGAACATGAACTCCGAGTTCTCGCGAAGCAGCTTGGTCAGGAACCAGCCCATCGCGGGAAGTCCGTTGACGATCGCCACGAGGGCGTCGGGATCCTCGTCGTGGAACTCTCGCGCCACCGCGCGCGCCGGCAGGTCATGGCCCTCGCCGATGTCAGCCGAGATGATCAGCACCTTGCGCGGCCCGGACTCGAAGTCGGGCTCGCCCGCCGGGATCACGGCGGCGGCGTCGCGCTCCGCGGCTCGCGCTGCCTGCTCGCGGCGCCACTCGACATAGCGCCGCACGCCCTCGGCAAAGGGCGTACGCGCAGTCCATCCCAACTCGCGCGAAGCGCGGTCAGACAGCACGACCTTGCCGTTGAAGTCGCCCGGCCGCGCCGGCGTGTGCACGATCTCGACGTCGCCGAGCAGCTCCTGGACCCGCACCGCGATCTGCTTGATCGTGACGTTCTCGTCGCTGGCGAGGTTGTAGACGCGGTTCCTGGCGACGTCGCTGAGTCCGAGCGCGACGCCGTCGGCGAGGTCCTCGACGTACACGAATCGGCGCGACTGGCCACCGTCGCCGGCGAGCGTCAGCGGCTCGCCCCTCAGGGCCTTGTTCACGAACGCCGGGATCACCGCCGCCTCGCGCGCGCGAGCGACCGTAGGGGATGCCGAACCGCAGGATCGTGTAATCGATCCCGTACAGCTCCTGGTAGGCCTTGCAGTACAGCTCTCCCGCGAGCTTCGTGCTCGTGTACAGATGCGACGGCGCCGGCAGCAGCGTGTCCTCGTCGACGACCTCCTGCTCGCAGTCGGAGTAGACCCAGATCGTGCTCGCGTACACGATCCGCTTGACGCCGGCCCGCCGGGCAGCCTCGAGCACCGTGACGGTTCCGCGGGCGTTGACCCGCTCGGCGTCCTCGGGCTCGGCGTGGACGTCGTTGACATCGGCAACGGCCGCAAGGTGGGCGACGGCATCGCAGCTGTGCAAGGCCCGCTCCAGCGCCTCGCGGTCGGTGATCGAGCCGAGCACGGTGTCGACGCTGGGGTGGGCGGGATCTAAGTTATGCCACGGCGAGGGCCGCAGGTCGTAGATGACGGGCTCGTGGCCCTGCGCGCGGAGCTTGTCGACGACGTGCGAGCCGATGAAGCCCGAGCCGCCTGTGACCAGAACTCTCATTCGCTCTCCGGCCGGTAATACAGCGCAACGCACGAATGGTTGCGCGCCACCCAGTCGCTGTTCGGGAGGTCGACGTGGTGGCCCATGATCCGGTGGCAGGGCTCGTCGTAGACGCGACCGGTCGAGCGCTCGAGCCATTCGAACACGATGTACTTGTAGAGGCCTGAGATCATTCCGCCGGGAAGCTCGAGCCGGCTGGGATTGACCGGATCGAGATGCTTCTTGGCGATCTCGTTCTTCCACGCAACGATCTCGGGCAATCGCTCGATCTCGGTCAGCCCCATCGCGGCGGTGAACTCGTTCATCCGGAAGTTGAGGCCCTGGACGTCGTAGCTGGGCTTGCCGTAGTTGCGGAAGGCGCGTGCGTGCTCGAGCACCTCGGGGCGGCCCGAGACCAGCACGCCGCCCTCGCCGGTCGTGATCGTCTTGGTCGCGTACAACGAGTACACGCCGGCGTCGCCATACGTGCCCGGCTTGCGCCCGTTCCATTCCGCGCCGTGGGCGTGGGCGCAGTCTTCGATCAGGAAGATGCCGTTCTCGGCGCAGTAGTGGGCGATCTCCTCGACTTCGAACGCGAGGTGGCCGCCGATGTGGACGAGGAAGGCCGCGCGCGGCTTGTGCTTCTCCGCTTTCGCCTCGAAATCCCTGAACGACATGCACAGGTCCTCGCGATTGCAGTCGACGAACTCGACGCTCGCGCCGGCGTTCACGACCGCGAGCGGCGTCGCCATGAACGTATTCGAGGGGCACAGCACGGTCTCCCCCCTGACGCCGGCAAAGTGCAGCGCCGCCAGCGCTCCACCCGCCCAGCTCGACATCGCGACCGCTCCGAGCCCGTTGTAGAGCTCCCAGGCGGCCTCGAGCCGCGCCACCATGTCGCCTTCGGACCACTGGCCCGAGTCGAGCACCTCGTCGATCAGCGCGTGGAACCGGACGCGATCACGCGGATCGAAGCCGATCGTGAACCGCATGAAGTCGGGGACGCTGTCTTGCGAGGAAACGGTTGTCATCGTCGTGTCGCGCGCCCAAGGCGTCGGGATCGCTCACTGCTCCGCCGGCCGAAGCGACAATCCCTGCGCTTAGCTGGCCATCTTCTCAGGTCCTAGTGCGCGCGGGCAAGCCTGTCAGACAGGCAGGACGGTACCGATTCTATGGCGTTTCAGTTCTCTCACGATCAGCGCGAGCGCCTGCACGGTGCGCTCATGGGAGCCTCGAGATGAGTAGAAATCCGCATCGTGCAGGAGGATCACGTCGCCCGGGCGCAGGTTGGCGGTCGCCCGTCCGGCGATCCTCGCCGGCGTCGTGAACCGGCGCCAGTCCTTGCCCCAGCGTGACCACAGGAGCGGTCTTAGGCTCCGGTCGCGGACGGCGTCCAGGCCGGCTGGGCTGTAGAGGCCATAAGGGGGCCGATGCCAGTTGGGGCGGATCTGCGTCGCGCGTTCGATCGCCGCCACCCCGCGCTCCACATCGTCTTGCACCGCTTTCTGGGACATCCTCGGCTGGGGGCGGTGACGGTAACCGTGCAGCGCGACGAGATGGCCCTGGCCGGCGATCTCGGCCGCCAGCGCCGGCCGGCGCTCGACCTGCTCGCCGATGAGGAAGAACGTCGCCTTGATGTCGGCCTGCGCCAGGATCTCGAGCACCGCGGGCGTCCCCTCGGGATGGGGACCGTCGTCGAACGTGAGCGCCACGCCCGCCGCACCCGGCAGCCTCCGCTGGATGTGGAGCGCGGTTGCGGCCTGGGGTACGTGCGGGGCGAGGAGATGGCGGATCACGATGGGGATGATGATGGGGTTTTTTGGGTGATCGCGCGCGCCCGGGATCCCCATCGAGCGGACTGTTTGGGAAGTTTCTCGGAATGGTCCGAGTTTCTTCCCGGGGGAACGATCGTGGACGCCGCAGCGTCTTCACCGCCGTAACGTGTTGAAGCTGCGGATGCCCGACCTCGACCATTGGCTCCCGAAGCCGTCGATGCGTGTCGCCCACCGGCGCGAGAGCGACGCGCCGCCCGAGCGGCTGTGGGAGGCGGCCCGCACCGTCCGCCTCGCCGACGCCCGCAAGCTCGGCCGGCTCGTACGGTGGCGCATTCCCGACTTGGCGCCCGACCTGGCGTTCGATGCGATGTTCCGCGCACCCCCGTTCATCGTGCTGGCCGAGGAGAACGAGCGCGGGCTCGTCTCGGGCCTCGTCGGGCGGATCTGGACGCTCCGCCGCGACTACCCGCGCCTGACCGACCCCGAGGAGTTCCGCGAGTGGTCGACGGGCGGCACCGCCCGGGTGCTGTTCGCGAACTGGATCGAGCAGACGCCGTCGGGGCGCGCCGCGCTCCAGTCCGAGGTGCGAGTCGAGGCGATCGGCGTGCAGGGCAGGGTCGGGGTCGCGGCGGTCCGCCCGCTCGTTGGCGCGTTCGGCAACCTGATCGGAAGTGACGGGATCGAGGCCGCGGTCAGGATCGCCGAGCGCCGGTAGGCTCGCGCCGTGGCAATTGAACACGGGACACGGTTCTTCGTCGTGCCCCACACGCACTGGGACCGCGAGTGGTACGTGCCGTTCGAGGACTTCCAGCTCCGGCTCGCGTCGGTCGTGGACGAGGTGATCGACGTGCTCGAGTCCGACCCGAGCTTCCCCTGCTTCACGCTCGACGGCCAGGCGATCGTGCTCGAGGACTACCTTGACGCCCGCCCCGAGAACGAGGGACGGCTCCGGGCGCTGCTCGAGTCGGGCCGGCTCGAGGTCGGACCGAGCTACGTGCTGCCCGACGAGCTGCTCGTGGGGGCCGAGCCGCTGGTCCGCAACCTGCTCATGGGCGGCGCCGTGTGCAGGCGGTTCGGCGCCGAGCCGGCGCCCGTCGGCTATATGCCCGACAGCTTCGGCCATCCGCTCCAGCTGCCCCAGATCCTGGCCGGCTTCGGGATCGACAGCTTCATCTTCTCGCGCGGCCTCGGCGACCAGATCGACGAGGTCGGCGTTGTGTTCCGGTGGCGCTCGCCCGACGGCAGCGAGGTCCGCGCCTTTCAGCAGCTGCCCCACTACGGCAACTTCGTGGTCCGCGACGGTGACGACGCGCAGGCCCGCACCGAGGAGATCGAGGAGCGCTTCGGGCCGGCCCTGCGAAGCGCGGGCGTGCGCGAGGTGCTGCTCTGCGACGGCGAGGACCACCGCCGGATCCGGCGCGAGCTGCCGGCGCTGTGCGCCGAGCTCGAGGACCGGCTGCCCGGAACCAGCTTCACGATCGCGCGCTTGCGCGACTACGTGAGTGCGGTCGAGCCGACCGACCTTCCGGCGTGGACGGGCGAGCTGGTCGACAGCCGGCTGCAGAACGTGCTCCGTGGCGTCAACTCCGCCCGGCTCTACCTCAAGCGCGCCAACGAGCACGCCGAGCGGCGGCTGCTCGAGGTCGAGACGCTCGGCGCCCTGCGCACGCTCCACACCGGCCACCGCTTCCCCACCTCCGATTTCAGGCTCGCCTGGCGCCAGCTGCTCAAGTGCCATCCGCACGACTCGATCTGCGGCTGCTCGTGCGACGAGGTCCACCGCGACATGCTCGTCCGCTACGAGCAGCTCGAGCGGACGGTGTCGCAGCTACAGCGGCGCGCGCTCGGCGGTTTCGACGCTCAGAACGCCACAGCCGGCGCGGTCAACCTCCTCCCGTACCGCCGACGCTGCCTCGTCGAGCTGCCCGGGATGGAGCCGGCGACGGTCGAGCTCGACGGTTTCAGCGCCCGCCCCGTCGAGCTGACCCCCACGGCGCCCCGGACCGACGCCGACCCCAACGCCAGCGCGGCGATCGAGAGCGACTGGATTCGCGTCGAAGCGGCGCCCGACGGCACGCTCACGATGCTCGACAAGGCGACCGAACGGCGGTTCGGCGGCCTGCACCGCCTCGAGGATGAGCCCGACGTCGGCGACCTCTACAACTTCTGCCCCGTCGACGGCGCGGGCACCCGGCGCCCCGCGTCGGCAGCGGCGCGGGTGCTCCGCGACGGCCCTCTCGTCCACGAGCTCGAGGTTCGAACCGCGGCCGACACGCCATCGCTCACCGTGACCACGATCGTGCGGCTGATCGACGGCATCAGGCGCGTCGAGTTCACGACGACGATCGACAACGGCGCGGAGGACCATCGGCTCCGCGCCGTGTTCCCGGTCGCCGAGACCAGCGACGTCCGAGCCGAGGGGCAGTTCGCGCTCGTCCACCGCCCGCTCGCACCTGAGCCGCCCAGGACCGAGTGGTGCGAACCGCCCGACCCGACGCAGCACACGCTCGGCGCGGTCGCGCTCGGACCGCTCGCGATCGTGACCAAGGGCCTCCCCGAATACGAAGCGCGTCCCACCGACGAAGGCGCCGAGGTGTGCGTGACCCTGCTTCGCTGCGTCGGCATGATCTCGCGCCGCGGCGACGAGATCGCCACCCGCCCGGTGTGCGCCGGCCCGCCGACCCGGACCCCCGACGGCCAGTGCCTCGGCCGCCACGAATTCGAGTACGCGCTCGTGCCCGGTGTCGACGAGCTCGACGACGCCGAGCTGCTGCGCGCGTCGCAGGACTACCGCTACGGGTTCCTCGTCACCCCGCGACCCGTCCGCTTCGACCCTCCGCTGCACATCGACGGCGACGTCGTGTTCTCGTGCCTGAAGGGCGCCGAGGACGGCGACGGGGTGATCCTCCGCTGCTTCACCCCCGAGACCACGCCGGCGAGCATCGAGATCGCCGGCGACTTCGACATCTCCCGCACCGGCCTCGACGAGACCGAGGAGGGCGCCGAACGGGGCTTCGAGCTCCGCCCCGGCGAGGTCGCGACGTTCCGTCTGCGACCTCAAGCTTGAACCAGCCGCCCGGGGGCAGGGACGGCACCTGCCCCCGGCAGACGGGCGGGTCCAGCTAGGAGTTCGACGAGCTCGACGGGGCCGACGAAGTCCGCGGCACCGCGATGAAGATCGCCCGGACGTTCCCGGTCGAGGTGGTCGTCCCGGAGCCGGTCGACGTGCTCGTCCCGGAGCCGGTCGACGTGCTCGAGTTGCAGTGGTTCAGGCGAGCGCCGATGACCTTGACCAGATCGCCGGCCGCCGGCGGGTTCGCGCCCTGACCGAAGAACACCTTGGCGTTCGTGAACGTGTAGGTCACCTGGGTCGGCTGCGTGCTCGACCCCATGCCGGTGTGATGCGCCTTGAAGGCCGGCTTCGTCACGGTGATCGTCCCGCTGTACGTGTTCGTCCCGGTCTCGGTCGCGCTCCAGCTGACCAGCGTTCCGAACACGGAGTGTCCGAAGCTGCGGCCACGGCGCCCAAACCCGGCGAACTGGCCGTGGTTTCGGTGATTGCCACCCGACTGGCCGTTGTGCTGATCCTTCGACTGGCCCTGCTGGCCGCCGTTACATGCTTGCGCGACCGCTGGACCGGTGACTGCGAGCGCACCGATCGCGGTGACGACTCCTACTTTGGCTTTGAGCCTCATCGTGCCTCCTGGCTTGTTTCGGCTTTCACCCGCGACGACGCGCGGGACCGCCGAACGTCAGGACCTACTTGTTGCGGCCGCGATGATTGCCGCCGGGCGAGAATCGCGAGGCCGGTTCGGCTACTTGGGCTCGCCCACCGCCGGCGCCGCGATCGCCGCCCGCCTCGTCGTGGCGGCCTTGCCCACGCGCGTCGCTCTGGACCGCGTCGTGATGGCCTCGCCCGCCGGCATACCCCTGAAGCGTGCCGTGTCGGATGCCCGGTACCGCGCCGGCACGTTGACGCGCCACCGACCAGCCCCGGTGCCAACCACTACCGGCGGAATCGTGTCTCCCGTGACCGAACTGCCGGTGCGCGGTGAAGCTCGCCCGATGCCACCCCTTCCCGCGACCGTGACCATGCCACGTGGCGAAGCGAACGTGCTGGATCGCGGCCCCGGTGTGGGTGCTGCTCGGAACCGAGCCCGCGTTCGATCCACTCGCGCGTGATGACGTACGCGCGCGTGAGTCGGCGTGCCCGGCCGATCGGACGTGCAGGGCGGACCGGACGTGCACCGCGTGCCCGTTGGGTGCCTTGAACAGCCGAACGGAATCCGGCGCCAGCCGCACCACCGCCGCCACGCCGCCCACGCTGACCGCCGCCGTCGCGAGCACCGACGCGGTCGCAAACCCCTTGGAGGTGAACGCGACTCCGATCGTCTTGCCGGCCGCGCCCGCCGCGGCGGCGCCTCCGCCTCCGGCGTGGCCCACGGCGGCGTGCATCGTGCACGACAGCACCGCCGCCGAGGCTCCGGCCGGGAGAACCGGCACGAGGGCGCGCAGATCCGATTGCCGAGTACCGATCGCGGAGGCGAATGCCGCGCACGATGCGCAGTCGCGCAGGTGCGCACGGACCCGCCGGCCGCGCAGAATGCGACGGTCGCCCTGGGAGATCGCCTGGCAAACCTCAGCGCAGGGCATCGCGCGTCCCTCGGCGCATTCCTGGAGACCGCGCCGGGCCTCGAAGATCGCCTGCTTGGCGGCACCCGGCGTGGTCTCCATTGCGATAGCGATGTCCTCGTGAGACAGGCCGCTGAGCTCTCTCATTACGAGCGCGCTCCGGGCGCGGTCGGGCAGGGCGGCCAGGTCGCCGAGCAGGATCGCCAGCCGCGCACGCTCCCCGGCTTGATCCTCCGCCGAGGCCGCAACCGGGAGCGACGCGGTGGCCAGCGACTCCTCCCCTCGCCTGCGCCGGCGCAGGACCGAGATTGCCTCGTTGTGGGCGATCCGGAACAGCCACGGCCGCAGCGGCGCGCTCCGCTGCCCGCGCTTGAGCGCCGACAGCGCGCGCGTGAACGTCGACTGGAGCGCGTCCTGCGCATCGGACTCGTCGCGGAGGATCGAGCGGCAGTAGCGATAGAGCACCTGGTGGTAGCGCTCGTACACGGCGGCGAACGCACGCGGACTGCCGCGGGCGGCGAGCCGGGCCAAGCGCTCGTCGCCGAGCCGCAGCCACCAGACCGCGGGCCAAGTGGTGGTCTCGACGTTCCATCTGCTATCAGCGACGCCGGCGGGCATTGAGAGTCAGGACCTTTGTCGGTGATCGGATCGCGGCCGCAACCGCTGATCGCTACCCGTTCCGGCCTCCGCTAAGCCTCGGAAGGCAACGATGATCGATCGCCGCTCGCACTTTGTCACGTCTGTGGAACAAAGGTCGGCTTCCGCCCTCCCCGGGTCTAATGTCAGGCGCGTGAGCGCCTTCGAGGCCGACGTGACCGTTCGCCGCACCCGCTTCGCCAGCGCCGACAGCGGGTGGGCGGTCGTGGAGGCGGCCGGCGATGACGGAACCCCGATCGTGCTCGTCGGCCCGCTGATCCATCTCGAGGACGGAGAGCGCGCTCACGTGGTCGGGACATCGGTGCAAGACAGCCGCTATGGGCCCCAGATCAAGGTGACCGAGGCGGCGCCGCTCCCGCCGACCGACGCCGACGTCCCGACGGCGATCGCCTACCTCGTCCGGGTCAAGCACGTCGGCGTCAAGCGCGCCACCGCGCTCGTCGAGAGCTACGGAGCCGGCGCCGTGTTCGGCGTGATCGACCGCGACCCGCCCGCCGCGTTCACCGCGGCGGGGATCCGGCGCGGCAGGGTCGCCGAGGCGACCCAGTCGTGGGAGAAGCTGCGGGTCACGCGCCGGCTGCACCTATTGCTGGCACCGGACGGGCTCGCCAGGCTCGTGGCGCCGATCGAGAAGACCTACGGCCCCTCCGCCCATCGGATCGTGTCCGAGCGACCGTATGAGCTGACGAGCGTGTTCGGCGTCGGTTTCCTCACCGCCGACCGGATCGCCCGGCGCCTCGGCGTCGACCTCGAGAGCCCCGACCGCACGCGCGCGGCCGTGCTGCACGTACTGTCCGAGGCCGAACGCGGCGGGAGCACGTGCATGCCGGCCGACCTGCTGCTGCCCGCTGCAACCGAGCTGCTCGGCTCGCCGCCGGCGACCGAGCAGGCGCTCGACGGTCTCGTCGACGCCGGCGACCTCGTTCGCGACGAGCAGTGGATCTACCGGACCGAGACCGCCGAGCTCGAGGCGGAGCTGGCCGAGCGGGTCCAGGAGCTCGTCGACGGGTCGGCCGGCGACCGCCTACGCGACCCGGTGCTCGACCCGGACACCACGCTCACGGCCGAGCAGCTGGGCGGCGTGCGCAACGCCTTCAGCCACCGCCTGTCGCTCATCACCGGCGGCCCCGGGACCGGCAAGACGGCGTCGATCCGGACGATCGCCACGGTCGCGGCGGGTCAGGGCGCGCGCGTGCTGCTGGTCGCTCCGACCGGACGCGCGGCGATCCGGATGCACGAGGCGAGCGGGATGCGCGCGACCACGGTCCACTCGGCGCTCGGCTGGATTCCCGGCGAGGGACCGACGCACGACGAGCACGATCCGCTGAACTGCGACCTGTTGATCGTCGACGAGACCTCGATGGCGAACCTCGAGCTGCTCGTCACGCTGCTGCGTGCGGTCGGCTCGGGCGCGCACGTCGTGCTGGTCGGCGACGCCGATCAGCTCGCTCCCGTCGGCGCCGGCAAGCCGTTTGCCGAGC
This sequence comes from uncultured Solirubrobacterales bacterium, assembly GCA_963796575.1. Lineage (GTDB taxonomy): Bacteria > Actinomycetota > Thermoleophilia > Solirubrobacterales > Solirubrobacteraceae > Palsa-465. Next base: position 133,121 of record CAWCMG010000032.1, read on the forward strand.
TCGTCGCGTCGGGCTCGGTGCCCGCGACGAGGCTGACCCACATCTTCCGCCAGGCGGCGGGGAGCATGATCGTCCAGGGCGCGCACGCGATCCGCCGTGGAGAGGCCCCGAGCTTCGCGCCGGCCGAGCAGATGCGCCGCGATCTGTTCCTGATCGAGCGGCGCAGCGCCGGCGCGGCGCTCGACGAGATCGCGTCGCTCGTGTCCGAGCGGCTTCCCGCCCATTACGGCGTCGATCCCGTCCGCGACATCCAGGTGTTCGCGCCCGTGTATCGCGGCGACCTCGGGATCGACGCCCTCAATGCGGCGCTTCGCGACAGGCTCAACCTCGACGGCCGGCCGGTCCGGGGCGGGCGGCTGCGGATCGGCGACAAGCTGATGATGACCGGGCGAAACCTCCACGACCTCGGGCTCATGAACGGGACGCTCCTGCGGCTGCTCGACGAGACCGGAGGCGGCGGCCGAGACCGGGACGATCCCGCGGACGATCCCGGGGAGGGGCCCGCCGACGATCCCGCGCTCATCCTCGGCGCCGACGAGGGCGCGATCTTCCGCCTCCCGCCCGAGCAGGCCGACCGCCTCCAGCTGGCGTACGCGTGCTCGGTCCACCGCGGACAGGGAATCGAGCTGCCGGTGGCCGTGATCGTGGCCCACCCCGCGGCCGGCGCATTCTTCCTGCGCCGCGAGATGCTCTACACCGCCGTGACCCGCGCCAAGCTGGCCACGGTGATCGTCGGCACCCGCGAGGTCATCGCCCGCGCGGCGCGCACGCCCGACACGGGCAGACGCCACAGCCGCCTCGCCGAGAGATTGCTTCGCGACGCCGTCTCGAACGCCTAACCTAGTGGGGCGGTGGCCGCGTCCGCGCAAACCTCGCCGTCCCCGCGCAAGCGACACGCGCTCGAGCTGTTCGCCGGTCTTCCGCGCGCGTACGACTGGATGGGCGCCGTGCTCAGCTTCGGCCAGGACCCACGCTGGCGGGCCACCCTCATCGATCAGGTCAATCCGCTCCCCGGTCAGCGCGTGCTCGACGTCGCCACCGGCACCGGGTTGGTCGCGTTCGCGCTGGCGCGCCGCGGCTGCGAGGTCGTCGGGCTCGACCAGAGCCAGGACATGCTCGGGGTGGCCCGACGGCACCTGAGCGAGCGGCCCGAGCTCGCACGCCGGGTCACGTTCGTGCAGGGCGAGGCCGAGAAGCTCCCGTTCGCCGACGGAGAATTCGACGCGCTCACGTTCACCTACCTGCTCCGCTACGTCGATGACCGAGCGGCGACGGTGCGCGAGCTCGCCCGCGTCGTCAAACCTCGCGCGAGGATCGGGATGGTCGAATTCGGCGTTCCCGAGTCTCCGCCGCTGCGCGCCGCCTGGCGGCTCCACACCAGGGCGGGACTTCCGCTCATCGGCCGCGCGGTGTCCCCGGCGTGGTTCGAGGTCGGCCGCTTCCTCGGCCCGAACATCGAGGAGCTGTATGCGAAGGAGCCGGACCTAGTGGGACTGTGGACGCGATCCGGAATCGACGATGTACAACAACGAAGGCTCAGCTTCGGGGCGGGCCTCGTGATGTGGGGAGTCAGGAGCGGTCGTGGCGAGCGCGCCGCGTGAGCTCAATCGCCCCGCGTTCTATGCGCTGCGGTCGGGCGGCTGGCGCGACCTGGTCACGTTGTTGCACCCGCCGTACACGGCCTGGCACCTCAGCTACGTGGCGCTGGGGGCGGCGGCTGCGCCGCACATCTACGCGAACCGGCTGGCCGCGGCGCTCGTCGCGTTCTTCCTCGCGGTCGGGATCAGCGCGCACGCGCTCGATGAGCTGCACGGCCGCCCGCTCGGGACCAAGCTGACCCGCCGCACGCTGATCGCCCTGGCGGTGTTCGGGTTCATCGGGGCGATCGGGATCGGCATCGCCGGGATCATCGTGGTCTCGCCGCTGCTCGTGCCGCTCGTGCTCGCCGGCGGACTGCTCGTGCCCGCCTACAACCTCGAGCTCGCCGGGGGGCGCTTCCACAACGACACGTGGTTCGCGCTCGCCTGGGGCGGGTTCCCGGCGTTCACGGGCTATTTCGTCAACGCGCTCACGATCCGCCCGGCCGGGTTGCTGGTGGCGGCGGCGTGTTGCCTGCTGAGCGCCGCGCAGCGCCAGTTGAGCACGCCGGTGCGCCGGCTCCGGCGGAACACCACGGAGGTGACGGGCCGCCAGCACCTGCGCGACGGTGAGGTCGTCGAGCTGACCCGCGCGGGACTGTCAGCGCCGCTCGAGGGGGCGCTCCGGGCGCTGTGGATTGCGCTGGTGCTGCTCGCGGCCGGGCTGGTCGCGGTGCACCCGTAGTAGTTAAATAGCGCCAGCAGCCACGACGAGATTGGGGGTCGGGCGACGTGCCAGGGCGGGCGCGGCGACGATGGGCCGGCGACCGGGCCGGCACCGGGTCGGGGTGTCGAAGACGACACCAGGGTGATCACAACGCGCATGGCACGAGGCTGAGAATCTCGCGCCATGTGGCTGGATGAGGACTTGACGCTCGAAGGTCTCGGGACCGGGGTCGCACCGGCGCGCACACGCCGCCGGCCAGGCGCCCGCGTGGGTGCCGCGCCTGCGTGGGTCCGCGACCGGCTGGCGACCACCCCGGGGCGGCTCGTCCTGGTCTCGATCCTGGTCGTCGTCGGCGCCGTGTGCTTCGGCGCGATCGCCACCGGCGCCGAGCAGTCGCGCGAGCGCGCGGCGAAAGCCGCCCGCAGCCAGACCGAGCCCCTCCTGGTCCACGCCAAGGATCTGTACACATCGCTCTCGGACGCGAACGCGACGGTGGCGACTGGGCTGTTGTCGGGCGGCGTCGAAACGACGGCGAACCGGAATCGGTACCTCGCCGACCTTCGCATCGCGACAAACGCGCTTTCCGCGCTCGCCGGCGAATCGGGGACGTCGGCAGCCGCGCCGGTCGCCTTGAACACGATCGCCGATCAGCTGCCCTTGTACAGCGGACTGGTCGAAACCGCCCGCGCCAACAACCGGCAGGGCTTCCCGATCGGCGCCGCCTACCTGCGCCGGGCGGTCCAGCTGTCCACGACCAGCATGCTTCCGGCCGCCGACCGGATCTACAGGACCGAGGCGCAGCGCCTCGAGGAGGACTACCACACCGGTAGCGCGACGGCGACGCTGGTCACGTTCGCGGTCGCGAGCGGCGTGGCGCTCATCCTGCTCGTGCTCGCGCAGTGGTACGTGACGCGGATCAGCCGCCGGATTCTCAACGTGGGGATGCTGGTGGCGACGGTCGCGGTGGCGGCGGTTGCGGTGTGGGGAGTCGTCGCCCTCATCAACGAGCAGAACTCGCTCTCGACCGCCCAGAAGCACGGCTCGGATTCGGTCGAAGTGCTGTCCGCGTCAACCGTTCTTCTGTCACGCGCACAGGGCGACCTCAGCCTCGCGTTGGTCAACCGCGGCACCGATGAGACCGACCAGCTCGATCTCACCGCCGTGGAGCGCGCGCTCACGCCCCTCACCGGCGAAATCTCGGTCCTGGCCCGGCGAACCGGAACGACCGCCGCTGCCGACCGGTTCGACGTCGACTACGCCTCCTACCAGGCGCAGACTAACCGGATCAAGGACCTGCAGGGCAACGGCAACCTCCCGGACGCGCTCGCCCTCGAGCCCGGTACGTCGGCGATCTCCGACCGGTTGAGCAGCGACCTCGGCGGTCAAGTCCAGGCCGCGCAGGACCGTTTCAGCACGGCGGCGACCGATGCGACGTCCGCGCTTGGTGGACTTGCGTTCGCGATCCCGGTGATCACCGTGCTTGCCGCCGTGGCCGCGTTGCTCGGTCTGCGGGAGAGGATCAACGAGTACCGATGAGACCGCGGCTCCGCCACCTCGCCGGTCTCGCGCTGGTCGCAGCGACGGTCGCGGGCTGTGGCACGGCCTCCGACGAGGCGTCGAGGATGGCTCTCGCGGCGCTGGAGACGCCGCCACCACACACCACATCGAAGCCTCCGGGCGCGGCGACGCTCTGCACCGCGAGCCTGCGTCCGCCAGCGACACTACCGACACCCGGCAACATGCCCGCCGACAGCTTCATGGCGAAGATCCGAAAGCGCGGCACTCTGATCGCCGGTGTCAGCGCGGGCACGCTGAACTTCGGCTACTACAACCCGAGCAGCGGGAACATCGAGGGCTTCGAGATCGACCTCGTGGACCAGGTGGCCAAGGCGATCTTTGGCACGGCGAAACACCACGTGAGCCTTGTGGCCCTGACCGTTGGCCAACGGGAGCCGTTAGTCCAGGAGGGCAAGGTCGACATCGTCGCCGACGTCGTCACGATGACTTGCGCGCGCGCCAAGAAGGTCGACTTCTCGAGCGTGTATTACGACGCCAAGCAGAGGGTCCTGGTGCCGAAGAGCTCGGCGGCCAACAGCATCGGCGATCTCGCCGGCAAGAAGGTCTGCGCGACCGCCGAGTCCACCCCGATCGAAGTGATGGAGCACCTGCCGCGTTCCCCGGATCCCGTCGGCGCTTCCCAGTCGATCGACTGTCTCGTACTCCTCCAGGAGGGTGCAGTCGCCGGTATCTCCACCGATTCCTCGATCCTGGACGGGTTCGAGGCACAGGACCCCAACACCAAGATTGTCGGATCGCCGATCGCCGACGTGCCCTACGGGATGGAGATCAACAAGGCCCACCGAGACTTCGTGCGCTTCGTCAACGGCGTTCTCGCCCAGCTCGAGCGCAACGGAACGTGGCAGCAGCTCCAAGCCCATTGGCTCGGCCAGTTCCACCAGCTCCAGCCCCCTCCCAAGCCGAGATACGACGGTTGACATGAGTCGCGACGACCCTACAGACGAGCTGACGCGCCTTCGGCAGGCGAGCGACCGTGTCGCCGCCAACCTCGTCGAGCTCGAGATCGACTCGAGTCGACAGCTGCTCGAGGTGAGCACGCTCACCGGACGATCGGCCGACGACTGGGCGCGGGCGAGCGGCGCGCTGACCGACCTGTGGCGATGGCAGGGTCAGCTCAAGCAGCTGCTCGAGCGCGCGCAGAAGCTGCGGGGTCCGTGGCGAGCGAGCGAGCTCAGGTCCCTGCTCGACGGCGAATCGATCGAGCTGACCAGATCCGAGGTCCCGCTCGCCGAGCGCGACCTCCTCGGCAGCTCGGAGATCACGGTCCGCTGCACTGCCGACGAGCTGCTCGAGCGGATGTCCCGGGCGTTCGACGAAGCCACGACGGTCGTGGCGCGGTTCGGCGAGGCCTGGGGCGCGCTGACTCCGCGCGTGACCGCGGCACGAACGGCGCTCGACGAGGCGCAGGCGCTCGCGGCGGGGCTCGGAGAATCCCACCGGCGCGACCTCGATGAGGCGGCGCGGGCGGTGGCGCGGATGACGGCCTCGGCGGGCGCCGACCCGCTATCGACGGCGCCCGGCGAGCTCGATCGGCTGATCGATTCGCTCCACGAGATCCGCCGCGACCTCGACGCGACGGCCGGGCTCCGGCGCGAGTTCGACGCCCGGGTCTCCGACGCCCGCGCCCTGCTCACAAGCCTCGAGACGACGGCGGGCGAGGGACGTGCCGCGCACGACGAGGCCCTCGTGAAGATCTCGATCCCGACCGCGCCGGAACCACCCGCGCCGCGCGACGATCTCGGCGCCGAGCTCGACGAGATCGCTTCGCTGGCTCGCTCGGGCGCATGGCGAGCCGCCCGGCACAGGCTGGACGGGTGGACGTCGCGCACCGAGGCGCTGCTCGACGACGCACGGCGAGCGCTGCGAGCCAGCGCGGCTCCGATCGAGGCGCGCAACCAGTTCAGAGCCCTACTCGAGGCCTACCAGGTGAAGGCGCAGCGGCTCGGGGTCGTCGAGGATCCGGAGCTCGCGCAGACCTTCGCGCGCGCGCACGAGGCCCTCTACACCGCCCCGACCGACCTCGCGCTCGTCGCCCAGCTGGTCCGCCGCTACCAGGAGCTCATCAGTTCCACCGCCACCGCCCAGGAGACGCGCCGATGAACTGCGCACGTGAGGGTTGCTCCGGCACGATCGTCGAGGGGTACTGCGACGTCTGCGGGATGGCGCCCGCCCGCGCTAGGGCGACCCCGGCCCCGGCCCCCGCCCCGGCCATCAGTAGCTCCGCGCTCACTCAGCAACCGCCGTCGAGCGCGCTGACGGCCTCGACGCTCGGATCCTCACGGCGCGCGACGACAGGCCGGGCGCGGGCGAGCGCAAGAGCACATCTCGGGGCCGGGCTGGTCGAGATCGAGCCGGTGCCGTTCCGCGATCCGGCCGACGCGGTCCTCGGCGCCGCGGCGGTCGTGCCCGAGAGCCGCCGCTTCTGCCCGCGCTGCGACGAGCCGGTCGGGCGCGGCCGGGACGGGGCGCCGGGACGCACGTCGGGGTTCTGCCGAAAGTGCGGAACGCCGTTCTCGTTCGAGCCCCAGCTCGGCGCCGGCGTCGTCGTCGCGGGCCAGTACGAGGTGGTCGGCGCCGTCGCCCACGGCGGCATGGGGTGGATCTACCTCGCCCGGGACCGCAACGTGTCCGACCGCTGGGTCGTGCTCAAGGGGCTGCTCAACTCGAGCGACGACGACGCGATGGCCGCCGCGCTGGCCGAGCGCCGATTCCTGGCCGAGGTCGAGCACCCGAACATCGTGAAGATCTTCAACTTCGTTCAGCACGAGAGCTCGGGCTACATCGTGATGGAGTACGTCGGCGGGCGCAGCCTCAAGCAGATCCTTACCGCCCGCCGCGACGCGAACGGCGGTGAGCCGGACCCGCTCCCGCCGGCGATGGCGATCGCCTACATGCTCGAGGTCCTGCCCGCGCTCGGCTACCTCCATCGACTCGGGCTGCTGTTCTGCGATTTCAAGATCGACAACGTCATCCAGACCCAGCACTCGCTCAAGCTGATCGACCTCGGCGGCGTCTACCGGATGGACGACCCGTCGGCGGCGGTGTTCGGCACGGCCGGCTACCAGGCGCCCGAGATCGCGTCCTCGGGCCCGTCGGTCGTGTCGGACCTATTCACGGTCGCGCGGACGCTCGCGGTGCTCTGCTTCGACTTCCGCGGATACCAGAGCAATTTCCGGTTCACGCTTCCCCCGCAGGAGTCCGTCCCGGTGCTTGAGCGTTACGACTCGCTGTACCAGCTCCTGTCGACGGGCACCGCGCCCGACCCGGACGACCGCTTCCAGTCGGCCGAGGAGATGGCCGACCAGCTCTACGGCGTCCTGCGTGAGGTCGTCAGCGACCAAGAGGGGCGAACCGTGCCGGCGGCGAGCAAGCTGTTCACCGGCCCGGTACGCGGCGACAACGAGCGCCCCGACTGGCGTGTGCTGCCGCGTCCGCTGGTCGACCGGGACGACCCGGCCGCCGGCTATCTGGCCACGATCACCTCGGCCGACCCGCAGCAGATGATCGCCGACCTGCGGGCGGCGCCGGACCGGACCGTCGAGGTCGTGCTGCGACTGGCGGCGGAGCTGACCGAGGTCGGCGACTGGGACTCCGTCGAGGAGGCGCTGGCCGAGGTCGAGGTGGTCGATCGCTGGGAATGGCGCGTCGCCTGGTATCGAGGCGTGGCCGAGCTCGCGCGTGAGCGCGAGTATCTGGCCCGGGAGAGCTTCAAGACCGTCTACCGCTCCCTTCCGGGTGAGCTCGCGCCCAAGCTCGCGCTCGGGTTCGCCTGCGAAGCAGCCCGCGAAACCCGCGAGGCCGCCGGCTGGTACGAGATCGTGTCGCGTACTGACCCCGCTTTCACCGCCGCCACCTTCGGCCTCGCGCGCTGCCGGCTCGCGGCCGGCGAGCGAGCGGAGGCGCTCGCCGCCTACGACCGGGTGCCTGACTCGTCGAGCGCCTACGTCGAGGCCCAGACCGCTCGGATCCAGTGCCTCACTGAGACGGGCGGAGCGGGGGCCGCCACCGCCGACGATCTGCTGGTGGCCGGCTCGATCCTCGAAACGCTTCCGGTCAGAGGAGAGCAACGCGTCCGGCTGCAGGCTGACGTGTTGGCGTCGGCGCTTGCGCTCGTCGAGGAGCAAGGAGCGTTCGACGACGGTCGCGCGAGCCTGCTCGGCTACCGGTTCCTGGAGCGCGACCTGCGGTTCGGGGTCGAGCGCTCCTACAGGGAGCTCGCCCGGTGGGCGGGCAGCAGTTCGGAGCGGATCGAGCTCGTCGATCGCGCCAACCAAGTTCGACCAAGGACGTGGACATGAGCATCAAGGAGTGGACGTGAGCACTGAGGACATTGACGTGGGCACCCAGGCCGGCCTTTCTTGCCCGTCGTGCGGAGCCCCGCTGCACGCCGGGGACCGGTTCTGCGAGCGATGCGGCGCCCGGCTGGACGACGAGCCACAGCCGGACGCCGCCGCCACCCGGGTCGAACTCGACCTCGTGACCGCGGCCGCGGTCAGCGACCAGGGCCTCGTGCATCACCGCAACGAGGATTCGTTCCATCTCGAGGTGGCCGGCGATCGGCACGTGGCCGTGGTCGTGTGCGACGGGATCTCGTCCGCGAGCGCCGGCAACGTCGCCGCCCGGAACGCCGCCAAGGCCGCCGGCGCCGTCCTCGGGCATGCCGTTGCGGATCCCGACAAGGACGCGAGCCAGGCGATCGTCGACGCGATCCAGGCTGCCGTGGACGCCGTGGTGCAGGTCGAGTGGACGACGCGGGTCAAGCGCGTGGACCCGTCGTGCACGCTGGTCTCAGCGGTGTGCCGGGGCGCCGACATCACGGTCGGCTGGGTCGGCGACAGCCGCGCCTACTGGTTCGATCGCGAGGACGCCCGGCAGCTGACGGTCGACGACTCGTTCGCGGAGGAGGGGATCGCCAAGGGCCTGCTCACGCCCGAGCAGGCGGCCAAGAGCCCGTTCCTGCACTCGATCACACACTGGGTCGGACCAGACGCCCCCGAGCGGCCGCCGCGAACGGTCTCTTTGCGTCCGGAGCGTCCGGGTCGCCTGGTGCTCTGCACCGACGGACTGTGGAACTACGCCCCCAGCGCGGGCGAGCTCGGGGGACTGATCGACGCCCTGCCCGACGGCGCCGCGCCGGCGGCCGTCGCGCGCGCACTCGCCGATACCGCGAACGAGCGTGGGGGCCACGACAACATCACCGTGGCGGTGGTCGACATCGATCCGTAGGACCTTGAAAGGGGAGTCACATGAGCACTTTCACGACGGAGTGCTACCAGAACGAGTACCTGCCGCTCGGCGCCTCCGAGGTCAACGCGATCGTCACCGTGACCTCCGACGGCGCCGCGGGCGGGATCAAGCAGCCCGATGCCGCCGAGATCGTGATCCTCGACACGTCGGGCTCGATGGCCGTGCCCCGCCGCAAGCTCGAGTCGGCCCGTGAGGCGACGAGCGTCGCGATCGACTGCATCCGCGACGGAGTCGCGTTCGGAGTCATCGCGGGCACCGACGTCGCGCGCGCCGTGTATCCCACCGACGGAACGCTCGTCCCCGCGTCCGCTCAGACGCGAACGGAGGCCAAGGGGGCGCTTCGCCGGCTGAAGGGCCAGGGCGGGACCGCAATCGGATCGTGGCTGACGCTCGCCGGAACTCTGTTCGCGACCGTGCCCGGCCGCTCGTGCCACGCGATCCTGCTGACCGACGGCGAGAACCAGCACGAGTCCGACGAGCACCTGGACGGGGTGCTGTCCGAGCTCGAGGGGCGGTTCCAGTGCGACTGCCGCGGCGTCGGCACCGACTGGCGGGTGAGCGAGCTGCGCCGGATCGCGTCGGCGCTGCTCGGCAGCGTCGACATCATCGCCAAGCCCGAGGACATGGCCGGCGACTTCCGCGCGCTCATGCAGACCGCGATGGGCAAGGCCACGGGCAACGTCTCGCTTCGGCTGTGGACGCCGCAGGGAGCGAGCGTCGCGTTCGTCCGCCAGGTGGCGCCGACGATCGAGGAGCTGACCAGCCGCGCCGTTCAGGTGGACGCACGCACCGCCGACTATCCGACCTCGACATGGGGCCTCGAGTCGCGCGACTACCACGTCTGCATCAACGTTCACCCGGGTGGGATGGGCGACGAGATGCTCGCCGGCCGGGTCAGCCTCGTCGAGGGAGACGAGACCCGGGCGCACGCGCTCGTCAAAGCGATCTGGACCGAAGACCAGCAGCTGTCGACGCACATCAACCGTGAGGTCGCCCATTACACGGGCCAGGCCGAGCTGGCCGAGTGCATCCAGGAGGGACTCGAGGCTCGCAAGGAGGGCGACCTCGCGACCGCGACGTTCAAGCTCGGACGGGCCGTCAAGCTCGCCGCCGAGAGCGGCAACGACGGCACGATGAAGCTGCTCCAAGCGGTCGTCGAGGTCGACGACCCGGCGACCGGAACGATCCGGCTCCGCCACGACGTCGCGACGGTCGACGAGATGTCGCTCGACACGCGCTCCACGATCACCGTGCGGGTGGGGCCAGGCGCGACATGAGCGTCGTGTGCCCGCGCGGCCACGAGTCGCAGGCGACCGACTACTGCGACCAGTGCGGCGCGTTGATCGTCGCCGGGGCGCCCGGCGGCCGGACGGCCGGGGCCACCGAAGTCCTCCCGGTCGTCGAGGAGGCCGACACCTCGCCCGCAGTGCGCCGCGAGCCGTGCCCGGCTTGCGGAGCCCAGCGCTCGGGCGACGATCGCTACTGCGAGAGCTGCGGCCACGACTTCCTCGGCCCGCCGCCGGCACCGTCAGGGTGGGAGGCGATCGTCACAGCCGATCGCACCCAGTTCGAGCGCCTCGCGGTCTCCGGCGTGTCGTTTCCGGCCGACTACCGCGAGCGGCGCTTCGCCCTCGCCAACGGCGAGAACCGGATCGGGCGGAGCCGCGGACACCCGGACGAGCAAGCTCCCGAGATCGACCTGGCGGCGGCGCCGGCGGACCCCGGGGTCTCCCGCCTGCACGCGATGCTCGAGCGGCGCAGCGACGGAGCGATCGTCGTGCGCGACCTCGGCTCGACGAACGGGACCATGGTGAACGACGACCCGGTGCCGATCGCCCCACAGGAAGCGATCCCGCTCGCCGACGGCGACCGCGTCCACGTCGGCGCGTGGACCACGATCACGGTGCGCAAGGGCTAGAAATCGTGGCGCGCGAGCAGGCCGTCGCCGAGCACGATCGTTACGAGACGCTGGCGCTTCTCGTTCTGGGGCAGATCGGCGAGGCCGAACCGCTCGAACAGGCCGTGCATGTGAGCCTTCACAGAGTCGACGCTCAAGTACACCTCGGCGGCGATCTGAGGATTGGTCGCGGGCGTCGTCGAGTTCGACTCGACGATCGGGCGACAGAGCGCGATCAGCAGCTTCCTCTGGGTCTCGGTAAGCGGGATCGAGGCCGGCGCACCAGGCCTCCGAGCGGTGGACTCGCTGCCCTCGGACGCGGTCGGTTCGCGGAACACGACGTGGGTGTTGCCGAAGCACATACGATCGCGATCGCTCAGTCGCTGGCGACCGACAACGCGGCTCCCGTTGACGAATGAGCCGTTCCGGGACAGTCCGTCGTCGATCAGCGTCCATTCCTCTCCGACCGGTTCGAGCAGAGCATGGGCACGCGACACCTCACCGTCCCAGATCAGCGGAACGTCGGACTGCTCGCGACGACCGATCGTGACCCGGGTCCGGTCCGCGGGCAGCATCACTATGTGCTGCTCGCCATCGCCGTCCAGCCAGTACAGGAACGGGATGCCTGTCGCTTCGGCCTCGAGGCGCTGCTTCAGATGAAGCGGCCTGACCAGCCGCGTTTCGTTCGGGTCGGGCACTGCGATGCGCGGCATGTTACGGCGATGGCCCGGATTCGATCGGAATCCGGGCCATCTGGACGCGCTGTGGGCTGCGGGTTCTCCCCCTAGCGGGTGTCGGTGAACCGCACCGGACCGGAGTCGCACTGGTCGGTCGTGCCGTCCGCGAACGTGTAGGACAGCTGCAACTCCCACACGCCCGTGACCTGCGTCCGCTTGCGATTCAGCTTGGCGCTCATCGAATCGGTGCCGGTATAGGTCCCGCCGCCCGATATCGCCGTTGGTGGCACGCTGTACCCGGCGTGTACGTTGCCGTTCGGCCCGATCCGGACGTGCGCGAACTCATCCGGCGTCGCGAACGTCGCGCCGGACCTGCAGCTCACGCCCAGTGCGATCACGCCGGCCTGCACGGTCTTCCCGTTCGCCGAGATCCTGAAGAACGACGGATATGCCTGCGTGGTGACACCCGCCAAAACCGTGGCCGGGCCCACGGGAGCGGCCTCCGCGGGCGCGCTCTGGAGCGCGAGTGCCCCGACCGCAAGCCCGCTCGCAAGCGCAAGCCCGAGCCACCGCTGGCTACGTGCGTTCATGGTGACCCTCCTCTCTTGTGGGGCGGCCGGTCGCCGCGCCCGGTTGGTTGACGGCGCCACTCTCCCGCGCCGGCGCGACCACTCCCAGCCCCCCATGGGGTCGCGGCTCCCGCCCTCGGTGTCAGAGTCGACACCCTGGTTTGCGCCGCAGGCGCGCGGGCTATGCGAGCCGGTCCGGGGCCCGCATCTGCACGAACGCCGCCTCGAGCTCGCCCGGCAGCCGATTGACGTCGGCGCCGTCGGCCAGCCAGCGCGACAGCCGGCGTTGCATCGCTGCCGCCGTCGCGTCGTCCTTCGCGAGCAGGTCCGCCAGCTCCCGCGTTCGCCACCGCCCGCGCGGCGCGCAGCGACGCCACACCGATTCGTAGCGCTCGCCGAGCACCCGACGCCAGAGGTCCTCGTCGGCGCGCCGCAGATCGGCGGTGAGCAGCGCCGCCCACCGGTCCGCGGACAGCTTCAGCAGCCTCGGTCCGAGCCAGCCGACCACCTGCTCGTCGAGTGGCGCACACGCGCACGCGACCAGCAGCCTCGCTCGCGAGCGCTCCCCCTCGTTCCACGTCGGAGACGAGGTTTCCAGGCCGAACCACTCCCACAGACGGGCGCCCGCCGCCTCGACCGAGCGCTCGGTCTCGTGCACCGCGACCTCGACGAGCTGTTCGTACTCGGGTATCTCGTCGAACAGGCGCTCGATCTCGGTCACGTCCGGCGGGTCGTTCGCCCGCTCCCCTCGGCGCTCGGCGACCGCGCGGGCCGCGGCGGCGAAGGCCGCGTCGAGCGAGGCGGGGGATCCGACCTGCTCGTAGCGCTCGAGCGCGGTCCGGAGCGCCAGCACGGGATGGGCGCCACCGACTCCCTCGGGCGGTCCGGAGCTCTCGTTCCCGGTCACGCCAAGGAATCTAATGGCGCGCGATGGATCGCAACTCGAGGGGTCCGACCGGGTTAGCACGTTTAATCAGGTCCTGCCCTAGCGGGGGGAATGCCGCTGCGCCGCTCATATCTCCTGATCGTCACCATCGTCGCTATCTCCCTGGCAGGGGGGATCGTGACGCTTGCACCGATATCGAGTGGCCAATCACCGGGGGCGGCTGCCCCCACCTGTCAGCAATCCAAGGTCCGCCGGCTTCCGCTCGCCAAGGCGCTGACCATCTACGCGGCGCCGAACCCGGCGACCGCCGCGCGCCAGGTCACGGTCTTCGGCCGGCTCGTCGCGGTCCGCAAAGGGGTCAGCCGCTGCGGCATCGCGATCGAGCTCTGGCGCCAATACCCGGCTCAGCACGGTTTCAGCCCGGTGGCCCGGACGTTCACCAACGCGGCCGGGACCTACAGCTTCCTGATGGGCCCCGGCTCGGTGGCCACGAACCGCGACTGGCTGGTGACCGCGCGCGGGCTCAGGAGCCGGGCCGTGGCCGAGCGCGTACGCCCGACGGTCACGCTGGCGAGCACGGCGACGTTCGCCGTGGCCGGCGACGTCGAGACGCTGAGCGGCGAGCTCGAGCCCGGTCGAACCGGGGAGGTGGTGTCGCTCCAGCGGCGCGTCGGCCCGCGCTGGCAGACGGTGGCCCGGCCGCGGCTGAAGCGCAACGCGACGTTCTCGGTCGCGCACGCGTTCATCACCGGCCGCACCGAGCAGTGGCGCGCGATGGTGCCCACGTCCGTTCAGAACCTCGGGGCCAGCTCGGCCGGGCTGAAGATCAAGATCGCGCCGCTGACCGGGATCCACAAGATCCGGCACGTCGTGGTCATCATGCAGGAGAACCGCTCGTTCGACAGCTATTTCGGAACGTTCCCGGGCGCCGACGGGATCCCGCCGGGGGTGTGCGTCCCCGATCCCGCGAACGGCGGGTGCGTGACGCCGTTCCACGATTCCTCCGACCTCAACTACGGCGGCCCGCACGGGTTGGGCAACGCCCTTGCCGATATCGACAACGGCCGGATGGACGGGTTCGTCGCCCAGGCCGAGCAGGGCATGGGTTGCCAGACCGGCGATCCGAACTGCAGTCCGTGCACCGAGAACAGCCATTCCACCACCAATCTGCCCTCGTGCGTCGACGTGATGGGCTACCACGACGCCCGCGAGATCCCCAACTACTGGACGTACGCCGAGCAGTACGTGCTCCAGGACCACATGTTCGAGCCCAACGACTCCTGGAGCCTCCCGGAGCACCTGTACATGGTCTCGGAGTGGTCGGCGTTCTGCACGAACCCACTTGACCCGTCGTCCTGTCGCGGCGACGTCCAGAACCCCAACCCCGACTCGACGCTCAACTCCAACTTCTCGAGCCCGAACAACGGTCAGCTGCTCTACGCCTGGACCGACATCACGTACTTGCTGCACCAGCAGAACGTCCCGTGGGCCTACTACGTGTTCCAGGGCACCGAGCCCGACTGCGAGAACGACAGCTCGATGACGTGCGCGCCGGTGCAGCAGGGCCCCCAGACGCCCGGCATCTGGAACCCGCTGCCGTCGTTCACCGACGTCACCCAGGACGGCCAGCTCGGCAACATCCAGTCGCTCTCGAACTTCTTCACGGCGGCCAAGAACGGGACCCTGCCCGCGGTGTCCTGGATCGACCCGAACGGCACGGTCTCAGAGCACCCGCCCGCGCTGGTGAGCGCCGGCCAGACCTACGTCACCGGCCTGATCAACGCGATCATGCTGAGCCCGGACTGGGACAGCACCGCGATCTTCCTCTCCTGGGACGACTGGGGCGGGTTCTACGACCATGTCGTCCCGCCGGTCGTGGACCGCAACGGCTTCGGCCTACGCGTACCCGGGATCGTGATCAGCCCGTACGCGAAGCAGGGCTACATCGACCACCAGATCCTCAGCCACGACGCCTACAACAAGTTCATCGAGGACGACTTCATCAACAGCGCCCGGCTCGATCCCGCCACCGACGGCCGCCCCGACCCGCGGCCCGACGTCCGCGAGGACAACCCGATCCTCGGCAACCTGACGGGCGACTTCAACTTCAACCAGACGCCCCGCCCCCCGCTGATCCTCCCCGTCCACCCCGCCCCCGGCCCGGCGTCGACACCACCGGGCAGCTGACGGCTGTCCGGACGGGGTACATGGCCCCGGGGAATTCGGCCCGGACGTTCGGCGCCGTTCACCGGACGGAGCCGAATTCCCTTAGGGAATCCGCCGCGTCACGGTCCGGGCCACGTAGCGCGTCGAGGCGGATTTCCCACGGATGCCGCGAAGCGGCCCATCGCCGACCCGACCGCCCACGACAGCGCTGGAGGCGAGGCGGCGGCGTCGGGTTGGCGGCACTCGCGCCCGACCCGCTCCGCGGAGCGACCGCGCCGCGACGGCGCACGGGGCCGCCAAGCCGACGAGCAGCCGAAGCCGGCTCTACATGTCCTGGCCGCCGTTCACGCCCCAGACCTGCCCGGTGATGAACGAGGCGCCGTCCGAAGCGAGGAAGTGAACGACCCGCGCGACCTCGTCCGGCCGCCCGAACCGCCCGACGGGAATCTGGCTCCTGATCCGGTCGAGGACCTTCTCGGGGATCGTCTCGAGCATCTCGGTGGCGATGAACCCCGGCGCCACCGTGTTCACGGTGACCCCCTTCGAGTCGTCGCCGAGCTTTCCGGCCTTCGCGAGCTGGAAGCACGCCTCGCGCGCCATCGTCTTGGTCAGCCCGAACAGACCCGACTTCGAGGCCGCGTAGTTGGCCTGGCCGATGTTCCCGGTCTCGCCGATGATCGACGAGATGTTGATGATCCGCCCCGAGCCCCGCTCGAGCATGTGCGGCAGCACGGCCTGGCTCATGAAAAACGCGCCCGACAGGTTGACCGCGAGCACCTTGTACCAGTCCTCGTCCGCCATCTTCATCACACTCTTATCGCTGGTGATGCCGGCGTTGTTGACGAGCACGTCGAGGCGCCCATGGCGCTCGATCACCTCGTTCACGGTGCGCCGGCAATCGTCGGCCGAGCCCACGTTCCCCTGATGGATGCTCGCGGTCACACCGTTCTCCTCGAGCTGATGCAGCATCTGCTCGGCATGCTCCTTGTCGCGGCCATACCCGGCGGCGATCGCCGCGCCCTGTTCGGCGAAGCTGCGGCTGATGGCGGCGCCGATGCCGCGCGTGCCGCCGGTCACGAACACGACGCGCCCCGCCATCCGGGGGCGGCGCAGGTCGGACCGCAACGGTTGGGTGGTCGGTCCGTCGCTGTCGGATGATGTGGTCCGCTCGGTCTCCGTCTCGGTGCTCATGTCTCCTCGCTTCGTTCGCTTCGATGTTTCGGCTCAGCCGGTGGATCGCTCCGCCAGCCACTCCGCGATACTCGGCCAGACCTCCTTGCGCGCCGCCGACCCCGCGATCAGCCCAATGTGTCCGCCTGGACGGTCGAAGTGCTCCACGTCCTCGCTCGCGATCAGATCGAAAATCGGCATCGTGCCCGGACGGGGCGCGATGTGGTCGGCGCCGGCCGTGATCACCAACACGCTCTGGTCGATCCGGCGAAGGTCGACCAACCTGTCCCGCAGGCGCACCGTCCCGCGCACGAGCGCACCGTCGCGGTACATGAGGCGGATCCACTGCGACCACGCGCGACCGGGGAACATGGGGTTGTCGGCCACCCACTTGGCCATCGACTGATACGCCTCGCGACGCGCGCTTCCCTCCTGGACCCCCTCCCACAGGCGGCGGTACGTCGTCCAGAAGTTCGTGACGGGCTTCATCATCTTGTTGGCGAAGTCGATCGCGCTGCCGGGCACCGAGCCCCACAGCTCGCTTACGCCGTCGACGTCGAAGCCGTCATCCCCGACCCAGTTCGCGTAGTTCGAACCGCGCCCGTCGATCGGCATCGTCAGCAAGCCCAGATTCTTCACCGGTGCCCGCCCGCTCCCGCGGTCGAGCCCGCAGTACATCGCGCACAGCGTGGCCCCGATGCACCAGCCCATCAGCGACAGCTCCTCGGCGCCGCTCGCGCGCAGCGTCTCGCGCACCGCCCACTCGAGCTCGTCGCAGACGTACTCGTCGAGTCCCATGTCCGCGTCCTCTTCGTCCGGATACCCCCAGTCGACGAGGAACACGTCGAACCCCTCGCCGATCAGGTACTCGACGAACGACGAGCCGGGGCGCAGATCGAAGATCTCGGGCCGGTTGATCAATGCGAACACGAGCAGCAGTGGCACCTCGTAGCGGCGGTTCGGCGAGCGATACCGGTACAGCGTCGTCTGCCGGTGGGTCCAGACCACGTCGCGCGGGGTGGCGCCGACGACCGCGTCGTCGGTCGTCAGGAGGATGTTCGTGTACTCGAACGCGTTCACCGGGAACCGGATGGCCCGATCCACCGCGCTCATGAACGGATCGACAACGCTCACGACGGCGATCCCTCGCGATCACGCTCGCGCGCGACCTCGTCGCGCAGGCTCTCTACCTCCTGCAACACCCGCTCTAGCTTGTCTTCGGCGCGGTTGAGCTGACGCGACAGCCTGACGATGTCGGCCCGGCCCGCCAGACGGAGGTTGCGCCACAACAGGTCGACGCCGTCGAACGCCATCCGCGTCAGCGCCGCCGTGTTCTCCGCGCTCAACGCGAGCAGCCGACCGAAGCTCGGCGTGTTCACAGCGGCCTCGAACGCCTTGGCCGTGTTCGACTCAGCCTCTTCGTACAGCGCGCGGACCTGCTGCTCGGGCGACTGTGCGCCGTTCTGCCGGTCTGCCATCGCCTTCCCTCCTTCGCTGACTTTGATTCGAGCCTACCCGATTGACTCGGGAGCTCAAAAGCGCGTTCGAGATAGTCACCCCCTCGCTGGGGGGGTTGTGGCCCGGCGCCCCGGTCGGCAGACTCCGCTTGATGCCGTTTGAGCGCTGACGCCGACGTAGGGGTGGTCGGGGCCGGGATCGTCGGGCTCTCGACGGCCCACGCGCTCACCGAGCTGGGCGCCACCGTCACCGTGTACGAGCGCGGGATCCCGGGCAACGGTCAATCGGGTGGGGATTCGCGGATCTTCCGCCACGCCCACGACGACCGGCGCCTGGTCGAGTTCGCTTGCGAGGCGCGCCGCGGGTGGCGCGAGTGGGAGGAGCGCTTCGGCCGGGAGCTGCTCTCGCGCGACGGCGTGGTGGCGCTCGGCCCCGCCGGGCTGCGACGGCTCGAGGCGATGCGCCGCGCCGGCGTGCGCGCGCGCCAGATCGACGGCTCCGAGGTCACCGAGCGCCTCGCGTTGCTGGCGCCGTGGGAGGCGTCCGCGGTGCTCGACGAGGACGGCGGCGTGATCCGCGCGCGGGCGAGTATCGAGGCCCTCAGCGGAGCGCTGCGCGAGCGGATCGTGTTCGACGAGGTGTTGTTGGTCCGGGCCACGGCCGCCGGGACCGTCGAGGTCCGCACCGGTGCGGCGAGCTCCGAGCACGGGCGCGTGGTCGTGTGCGCAGGCCGCGGAACCGCCGCGCTGGCTCGCGGCGCCGGACTGCCGCTCCCGTTGCGACACGCCGCTCATGTGCGTCTCACCTACGCGGTCCGCGGCGATCCGCCGCCGCGCCTGGCGTGCCTGCTCGACGCGAGCGGAGCCTTCGGCGAGCCCGGCGGCTACGGCGATCCACTGCCGGGCAACGGTGCGTATGCGGTCGGCCTGGACGACACTCCGGTGCACGACGACGGGAGCCTGATCGACGCCGGCGGCCTCGCCGCGATCGCCGAGCGGACGACCGCCTACGTCAGCCGTTCACTGCCCGGCGTGCACCCGGAGCCGGTCGACGCGCGTCACTGCTGGGTGACCGAGCTCCCGTGGCACCCGGACGGGTTCGCCGCCTGGGAGGTCGGCGGCCTGTTGATCTTCGCCGGCAACCGCCTGTTCAAGCACGCGCCTGCGATTGGGCGCGCGCTCGCTCGGGCCGCCGTCGGCGACGGCCTCGCGCCGAGCTTGCACCCGGAGGCAAAGCTCGGCGCGGAGTTGTTCGAGACGACCCGCAGGTAGAGGCGCTGGTTTCTGGGTCGGGCCCGCGTCAGTGCGACGCGTGGCCGCCCCGGTGATCGTGCGCTGCGATCGGCGACTGGTGGGCCACCGGCGGCTGCGCGGCGACCGGCGATGGCGCCGGGACCGGACGTGGCGCGGCGGCCGCCGGCGTCGCCGGCGGCGGCGTTCCGGGCGGCGGCGCCGTGCGTTGTGGCGGCGCTGTCTGTTGTGGCGGGGCAGCCGACTGCGGCGCGGCGGCCCTCGACTCCGGCGCTGCGGCGGGCCTCGACTCCGGCGCTGCGGCGGGCCTCGGCGCGGCATGCTGCTCCGGGGCCGACGGGGCCTTTTGCTCGGGTGCCGGCGCGGCCTTTTGCTCGGGTGCCGGCGGTGATTTAGGCTCGGGCCGCGTCGCGCTCCCCGGCCTGTTCGGGGAGCCCTTGTCGCCGTCCTCGGGGAACCGGTCCGCCGCGTCCTC
Source organism: uncultured Solirubrobacterales bacterium (assembly GCA_963796575.1). Classification (GTDB taxonomy): domain Bacteria; phylum Actinomycetota; class Thermoleophilia; order Solirubrobacterales; family Solirubrobacteraceae; genus Palsa-465. The sequence goes on from CAWCMG010000032.1 coordinate 152,798, forward strand.
GGCGAGCGAGAACAGGGACGTGGCGACGTTGCGGACATCCTCGATCAACCGCACCCGCTCCGCCCACACGGCGTCGGTCTCGGAGTCGAGTTGACGCAGCTTTCGCTTCGCGTCCTCGGTCATCGCGACCGCGTTGGCCGCGGCGTCGGCGACGCACCGATCGGCCTCGACGCGCGCCCGCCGCGTGATCTCGGCCGCCTGCTCGTGGGCGACCTTCAGAATCGCGCTCGTCTCCTCGCCGACCCGGGCGAGTTCGGCGTCGATCGCGGCCGTCGGCGACCGCTGGGCCGACAGCTTGGCCGCCATCTGGCCGATCTCGTGCTCGAGCCCGTCGATGTAGTCCTCGACGGCGTCACGGTCGTAGCCGTGCAGGGCGGTCGGGAACCGCTTGCGCGAGGGCTCCGTGGGCGGAACGGTCTCGACGGCCGCCGTCGGCTGGTCCAGGTCCTCCTCGTACGGCTCCCACTCCTGCTCGTCCGGCTGGGGACGGTCGAAGCTGTTGAAGCCACGAGACAGCCGGTCACCCAGGTCGGCGAAGAACGTGCCGGGCGACCGGCGCCTGGCCGGCTCGTCGTAGGTCACGCCCGCTCTGTTTTCTCCGGATCTCTCGAAATCGCTCATCCACAACTCCTCTGCGCGTCGCATGGGTAGTCGCGGGGTTCGGCAGCCCCGCGGCGAATCCCTCTCGCGGGCGAACGCTTGCAATCGGGGTCGAAAAAACCGGGCTCAGCCGCCGGCGCCCTCGACGGGCCACAGCTGCGCGCCGATCCCCATCATGTCGATCAGCCGCTCCACTGACGAGCTGACGCGCCGGTCGACTTCGAGCTCGTGGCCGCTGCGGCGCGCATGCTTGAGCCCGAGGACGACCGTCTGCACGCCGGAGCTGTCGATGAAGTCGAGCTGGGACAGGTCGAGCCGCACGGGGCGTCCGTCCTCGCGGTGCTGACGGAGCCGCTGCTCGACCGCGTCGGCGACCGCGATGTCGAGCTCGCCGATCAGGGCCACGCGCAGTGCACCGTCGCCGTCGACGGTTTCTCGGATCTCAAACGATGGCCCGGCGAGTGCCACGCGTGCAGACGATGTCGGATCTCGGACGGGGAGCGGGAGGGCGCAATCCTAACTGAAGACATGGGAAGAAATCCGGAACGAGTGCGTCTTTAGTCGCACAGGCGCGAAGCCCCCCTCGTGCCCGGCATCGGCGGCGGCTCGCCACAGCCGCCGCCGGGTTGCCGGGTCGCCACGCGGGGGGCGATGTGTTAGGTAGCGACCGGTTCGGGGTCCGGCCTGACGTAGACCGTGTCGGCGACCTGGATGATCTCGCTGACCGGCAGGTCCGCTTTGCCGGCGTGACGCCTGATCGCCTCGGGACTCGTCGCCTGGTAGACGCAGACCGTGCCGACGGATCCGGTTGCCTCCTCGAGCACGTAGCTCCGGATCCACCGGACTTCAGCGGGCATCTCCTCGCCGGCGGCCGTCGACCGCTCGGCGGCTAGCTGGAGATCGTCCGCGGTCCCCCAGCCGTCGCGGCGAAGGATCACGTACGTGTTCATGTGTGGGCCCTCCTGTGGTTGTGGTTGGTTCGGATCGGTCGTTACGTGCACGGCTCGGAGGCCTCGGCAAGGGCGCGCTTGGCGCGCGCGAACGGCCGTAGCGCGAACGGCACGGCTCTCGCATCCGGGCGGCGCACCGCAGCGTCGCCCGCGAGTCGTTGTGGCGACGCGCCGCCGGCGGCCCGGCGGAGATCCTCGACGCGGGATTCGACGAGGTGCTTTGCGATGTAGGGGTGCATGACCATGTGGCCAAGGTAGGCGCGCGGGGCCGATCGCACATCGGCAGCGCAGGCCCATGTTGGCCGCGGTCGGTACCTATCTTGTAAGCACGCCGAGCCTGGCCGCCTCGGCCGCCGCCTCACGCCGTGACCGCACGCCGAGCTTGCCGAGCACCGCCGAGACGTGATGCGCGACCGTCTTGGGGGTGATGTACAGCCGTGCGGCGATCTCGGCGTTGGTGAGGCCGTCGGCGAGCAGCTGAAGGATCTCGACCTGGCGCGCGGTCAGCTGCCCGGGGTTGTCCATCGTCGAGCGCCGCGGACCCCGGGCGATCTTGCGAACTCCCGCGCTCCGCAGCAGCTGGGTGACCGCGCGCGTCGCGGGCACCGCGCCGAGGCGCTGGAACGTCGCGAGCGCTTCCTCGAGCGCCGCCGCAACCCCGCTGTCGGCGCGCGCGAGCGCCGCCTCGTACGGGCATCCGACCTCGTCCCAGGAGTCCGCCGCCGCGCGCCAATCCCGGCGCAGATCGAGCGCAAACGGGGCCGCCACCGAGCCGGGATCGACATCGTCGTCGATCCCCGCTCGCCGGCGCCATACGCACAGCTCCCCGACCGCCCACGGATCGTCGAGCGCGATCGCGAGCGCGAGCGTCTCGTCCGTCTCGGCGCCCACCGACCTCGCGCTGCCGTCCAGGAGGTGAGCCTCGGCGCGAGCGGCCGCAACCGGGGCCAGCCGCTGCAGCTCGTCGCTCTGGCGAGCCAGCTCGAGCACCTCGTCGAGCAGCTCGAACGGGTGCGGGTCGCCTCGGCGAGCGCGCAGCCGACCGAGGATCGCGAGCGGCGTGATCCGGCTCGCCGCGGGGACGTTCGGCTCGCGCAGGACCGCGGCCGCGTTCTCGGCCGCTTCATCCCACCGCCCCTGATCGAACCGCAACCGAGCCATCCAGCCCGTCATGTAGATACGCCACGGATCGAGGTCGTGCTCGACGCAATAGGCGATTCCGACCGACAGGTTGCGATCGGCGCTCGCGTGCACGCGCGCCCACACCTCACCGGCGCCGAGATTCGTGTAGGCGCGCGCGACGTGCTCCTCGTACCCGCACTCGAGCGCGAGCGCGAGGCTGCGCTCGAGCTTCTCGACTCCACCCGGCAGCCGTCCGGACACCTCGGCGGCGCCGACGTTGTTCAGCGCGTGCACGAGGATCTCGGTCTCCCCGAGCCGCTCGGCGAGACCAATCGCGAGCTCGCCGCACTCGATCGCCTCGCCGACGTCGCCGGCGAGCATCGCCAGCTGCGATGCGTTGCTGTACGCCATCGCGAGCTCGCGGCCGGGCGGCTCGGCCTCGAGCAGCTCGACGGCTCGGCGGCCCTCGCGAACCGCGGTGGTTCGGTCCGCGGCGAACCAGGCCAAACGCGACAGCCACCTGCGGTCATCCCCCTCGCGGACCCGGTCGCCACGCTCCTGATGGAGCCCCAGGGCGGCCTGGCGAGCCTCAAGCGCGGCGTCGAACTGCTGGGACAGATAGCTCTCGTACGACCGCCGTTCCCACAGCTCGGCGCGGCGCTCCGGTGTCAGCGCGGCGCCGTGCCTGAGCGCGCGCGCGAACTGATCGGCGGCCTCGCGATGGACGCATAGCCCCGCGGCCCGCTCTCCCGCGGCCGGCGCGTAGCGAAGCACGGCCTCGACGTCGCCGGCCGCGTCGGCGTGGTGGGACAAGCGCGCCGGGTCGACCGGCCCATGCGCCGACGTCGACAGCGCCAGAAGCACCTCGCGGTGCAGGCCGACCCGGCGGTCGGGTGCGATCGCGTCCTCGACGGCGAGCCGCGCAAGCTCGTGCCGGAACGCGACCGCATCATCCTCGTGGACGAGCATCCCGGAGTCCAGGCAGGCCTCCAGCTGCACGAAGTCCTCACCGCCGACGGCTTCGAGCAGCCACAGTTCGGTCCGCGCCGGCACCACTGCGGCCGCCTCGAGCAACCGGCGGGGCGCCGGCGCGAGCTGCGCGGTCCGCGCGAGCACCGCGTCGCGCACTGTCGCGGGTACGTCTACCCCCGTCGCGGCCAGCGCCTCGGTGACGAAGAACGGATTACCGCCCGTCTTCTCGAACAGATCCTCAGCGTCCACCCTAGACGGCTCGGCCAGTGTCCGCACCGCGTCGAGCGACAGCGGCGGGATGTGGCGGCGCTCGGCGACGCGCGTGCCCGCGAGCTCGCCGAGCACGATCTGCAGCGGGCCGGTCGCCGTCAACTGGTCGTCGCGGAAGGAGACGAGCGCCAGCGCCGGGAGCTCCTGGATCCGCCGCGCCAGCAGCTTGACCACGTCAAGCGACCCTTCGTCGGCCCAGTGGACGTCCTCGACCACGAGCACGGTCGGGAATTCACGCCGCAGCTCGGCCACGATCGCGTCGAGGAACTCGTGTGGCACGCGGCGGTTCGGCGCGAACCCTCCGAGCCCGACGCCGGCGGTGTGAGCGATATCCAAGAACGGCCCGAGCGCGCGCGGCGTGAACAATCGCTCGCACGCTCCCCAGAGCACGCGCGCGTGCAGATCGCGCCCGCAGAACTCGCGCAACAGCGCGGTCTTACCGGCCCCGGCCTCGCCTCCCAGCAACACCATCCGGCCGCGACCGGCGGCGGCCTCCGCCAGCGCCTCCGCGAGGTCGTCGAGCAGCTCCGCCCGCTCGAGCAGCTCGATGCGGCCCTCGTCCGATCCCGGTTGTCGGCTCAGTCTCGTCATCACAACCCACCCGCCGCTCCGCGGGTGGCGCGGGATCATGGTAGGTCCCGACTGAACGGATTATCCACCCGCCGGGGATCGGCGTGTGTGAGCTTCGTCCGCGCCCGGAGGTTATCCGCCGCCCGGAGGGCGGCCGACGGCTACGCCTGGGTGACGACGTCGAGATCGGGCTCGGAGTCGTCGGCGAACTCGGCGCAGAACGCCGCCACGACCTTGGGATCGAACTGCGAGCCCGCGCCGCGCTCGAGCTGCGCGAGCGCGTCCGCCGGCTCGAGCGCCGCGTGGTGGGGACGGTCGGACGTCATGTCGTGGAACGCGCTGCAGACGAACACGATGCGCGACCCCAGCGGGATCGCCTCACCGGCGAGGCCGTGGGGGTATCCGGCGCCGTCCCACCGTTCGTGGCTGTAGCGGACGAGCCGGGCGACGGGCTCCATCCCGAGCGGGCCGGCCAGGAGGCGCTCGCCGACGAGCGTGTGCAGCAGGATGAACTGCCACTCCGGTCCGTTGATCTTGCCGGGGTACCCGAGCACGGCGCGGGGCACCGCGACGTTGCCGATGTCGCACAGGTGAATAGCCTTCTCGACGGTCTCGATCTCGGCCTCCGGAACCCCTAGCCTGCGGGCGATCCCGGTGGCGAGCGTGGCCACGTCGGCGCGAGACCGAACGAGGCGGAGCGCCTCGAACGTGTCGACCGGGGCCCGGCGGCCGGACTTCACGTGACGCTCGGAGCCGTGCTTGGCGGCGCGACGCGCGGCCAGCTCGAGCGCGGCGCCGGGCGACGGCGCCTCTGCGGGCAGAGCCGCCTGACCGACGTCGCAGTAGATCTGAAACCCGTCCCCGTTCTCGCTCAGCGCGGCCGCGGCGGACGCGCACAGCGCGCTCGTGAACCGCTCGGAGCCGATCGCGAGCAGCGCGAAGCTCCCGCCGCGCATCCGGTAGGCGCTCCCGTAGGAGCCGACGGCGTCGCGCAGCTTGCGGGCAAGCCATTCCAGCAGCGCGTCGCCACAGGCGTCGCCGTAGGCACCGTTGTATTCCTTGAAGCCGTCGAGCGCGAACAGGTAGAGGGTGAGGACGCGGTCCTCGCCGGCGGCGAGCGCATCCTGCAGGTCGACGACCAGCTTGTCGTGCGTCGGCAGCCCGGTGACGGAATCGACCTGCGCCTCCGGCGCCGGCTCGCCGGCGGGCCGCGGCTCGTCGGAGCGGCCCACGATGGTCAGCGTGGCCACGACTCCGAGGATCGCGCCCACCACCATCCCCAGCAGCCACGCGCCGCCGCCGACCACGGCCACCGCCGCGATCACAGCGACCTCGGCGATGGCCACGGCGACGATCGAAGTTCGGCGCGCCGGCGCGGGCGAGTTGGGCATATGGATCTACTCGGCGTCGAGCCGGCTCGGGGCGAACCCTTAGCTCTGCAGGATCGGGCGAACGGCCTCGGCGATGCGGCGGCCGAGCTCGAGCACCTGCTCGTCGGACCAATGCGCCAGGTTGACGCCTGCCTGCTGGAACTCGCGGCGAATGTTGACCGTGGCCTGGGCGGTATCGACAGCCCGCGCCAGCTTCGCCAGGGCGGAGTTGACGACCGGGGTGTCGGGCGCGGAGACGCCGTTCAGCTCGGTCTCCAGCAGCCACGCACGGAGCGCCTGCGCCTCCGTCAGGTCAAGGTCGAGGACGAGCCGGGGCTCGTTGTTGTTCCCGTCCACGCGGGAATCGTTCAGTTGATCGGTGACGCTCATTGCAGCGGGCCCTCCATAGCGGCGGTGGTTGGGGAGCGCAGGCCGCGCCCGCGCGAAAGGTTTGGTTGCCCCCTGTATCGACCGCGGCATCGCTTACTTGAGTGGGGCAACGTCCAGTAGCTGACGATCCGAATCTCGTGGCACTACCCTGCAGCCCGTGGCGTTTCGTGTGCTCACCCCGACGGAGTTCGAATGGATCACCCGCCCGCACGAGCCGGACGAGCCGGCGCGCCACGTCGCCGAGCTCTCGGAGCGAGCGGAGTTCGCCCACACGCGCGCGAACGTGTGGCGTTACGAGCCAGGCGCCAAGGGCCGGCGCCACCGCCACCCCTACCAGGAGGAGACGTTCGTCGTGCTCGCCGGCACGCTGCCGATGTACCTCGGCGATCCGCCGGAGCGCGTCGACGTCCCCGCGGGAGGTCTCGTCCACGTCGAGCCCGGGACGGCGCTCCAGTCAGCGAATCACGGACAGGAGGACCTGCTCGTGTACGCGTACGGCACGCCGCCGGAGAGCGAGCACGCGGAGCTCCTCGAGCCGGCGGTGTGAGCGACTCATGACGACCGCCAAGGGCCGAGTGGTGAGGGCGGAGTTCAGCCCCGAGGAGGCGCAGGCGGTGCTGACCTGCATCCGCGAATACTTCGCGATGCTGCTCGAACGCGGAGGCCTGGGCGATTCCAGCCTGTCGTCGGCCGCGTCGCACCTCTACGCGGCGATGCTCGACGCCGGGGTGACTCCGGACAAGCTCGAGTAGCGCCGGCCGTTCAGTGGCGGGCGCGCATCTCGGCGAGCCGATCGGGATCGAACTCGTCGGAGCGAACCCAGTGCAGCAGCGCCTGCTCGGTCTCGATCACCCGGTCGGCGGCGGCGGGCAGGTCCGCCGCGATCTCCGGCGGGATCTTCAAGACCCCGTGCTGGTCGGCGTGGAGCAGGTCGCCGGGGGCGATCTCGAGGCCGCCGATCTCGACCGGCTCGCCGATCGTCTCGACGCGCACGTACGCGTGCGAGACCGACGGCCCCGACGCGAAGAAGTGAAAGCCCATCCCCCGCGCCTCGTCGAGGTCTCGCACCGACCCGTCGGTCACGCAGCCGACGCAGCCGAGCGCTTTGAAGATCGTGGCGTGCACCTCCCCCCACAGCGATCCGTGGGCGGGCGGGTCGTCGAGGTCCCTGACCACGACCACCCGCGGCGCCGGGATCGTGCCGACGTACGCGTATAGCTCGTTGTTGCCGGCGCCGGCCCAGTCCGGCGCGGGAGCGCCGCGGGCGACGATCGTGGCCGTGGCGGCGTACCCGACCATCCGGCCGAGCTCGGGGAACATGCACTTGATGCGGTTGTCGGCGAAGCCGATGTCGCGCGACTGCATGTCGAACGTCTCGATCGCGTTGGCCAGCGTTGGGGAGTCGTAGCGGGCGAGTGCCTGGAGCAGGTCGTCGGTCACGGGAGGACCTTACCCGGATTGAAGATTCCCTCGGGATCGAGCGCACGCTTGATCGCGCGCATCATCTCGACGCCCGCAGCACCGTGCTCGGCGACCAGGAACCGGGACTTGCCGTAGCCGACGCCGTGCTCGCCGGTGCACGTGCCGTCGTGCGCAAGCGCGCGCTCGACCAGCCGGGTGTGGAATTGCTCGGCTCGTGCCACGTCCTCGGCGTCGTGAGGGTCGACGAGCACGGAGGTGTGGAAGTTCCCGTCGCCGACGTGGCCGACGATCGGAGCGGTGATGCCGAGCTCGGCGATGTCGGCCTGTGCCGCCTCGATGCAGTCCGCGAGCGCGGAGATTGGAACGCACACGTCGGTGGTCAGCCCCGCGGCACCGGGGCGCAGGGCGCGTGTCGCGTCGTAGGCGCGGTGACGCGCGTGCCAGATTCGGCGCCGCTCACGCTCGTCCGCGGCCCATGCGAAGCCGCTGCCGCCGTGCTCGGCGGCGATCTCGCCGGTCTCGCGCGCCTGCGCGGCCACGTCCTCCTCGGACGCGCCGTGAAACTCGAGGAACAGCGTCGGCGCCACCGTGAACGACATCTGATCGTGGCGGTTGATCGCTTCGATCTGGAGCTCGTCGGCGAGCTCCATCCGCGCCACCGGGATCCCGTACTGCGTGACCTGCGTGACACACTCCACGGCGGCGCGCACCGTCGGGAACGTGCATGCGGCCGCCGCCATCGCCGGCGGGATCGGATGGAGGCGGAGCGTGGCCTCGCAGATCAGCCCGAGCGTGCCCTCCGAGCCGATCATCAGCCGCGTCAGGTCATAGCCGGCCGAGGACTTCCGGGCTCGCGAGCGGGTGTGCACGACCTCGCCCCTGCCGTTGACGATCGTCAGCGCGAGCACGTTCTCGCGCATCGCTCCGTACCGCACGGTCATGGTCCCGGAGGCGCCGGTGGCGACCATCCCCCCGATCGTCGCGTCGGCGCCTGGGTCGACGGCGAAGAACACTCCCTCGGGACGCAAGCGGGCATCGAGCGCGCGCCGGGTGACGCCGGCGCCGACCGTGACGTCGAGGTCCTCGATCGAGGGCTTGCCGATCGTGTCCATCTCCCGCATGTCGACGCTGATGCCGCCGGCCAGCGCAGCGACGTGGCCCTCGAGCGAGGTGCCGGCGCCGAACGGGACCAGCGGCAGGCGGTGCTCGACGGCAATGCGCACGGTCGCCGCCGCCTCCTCGACGCTCCGCGGCCACACGACGACGTCGGGGCGGGCCTCGGGGTGAAACGACTCGTCGTGCCCGTGCTGGGCGAGGACGTCGTCCCCGGTGCCCAGGCGGTCTTCGCCGAGCAGGTCGACGAGCGCCTGCCGGCCCGCCGCGACGCTCGCCGCGGGCGGGCGCGTCACCGTGGGCACGTCCACCACCGCCATCGCGCAAAGGTTGTCAGACTCCCGGGTCCGAGGATCGAGCGAGGAAAGGTGGCCATGGCCCGGTTGCAGGACAAGGTTGCCCTCATCACCGGGGGCGAGAGTGGAATCGGACTCGCGACGGCGCGGTTGTTCGTCGCCGAAGGCGCGAGGGTCCACCTCGTCGGCATCGATGAGGCGAAGCTGGCGGACGCAGTTCAGGAGCTCGGAGACAACAACGCCCTTGGGTCCGTCGCGGACGTCACCGACGAGGATGCGGTTCGAAACGCAATTGCGGACGGCGTGAGCCGCTACGAGCGCTTCGACGTCGTCGTCAGCAACGCGGGTATCAGCGGTGCGGTCGCTCCGATCGTCGACTATCCCGCCGACGTGTTCTCACGCACGCTGGCCGTGCACATCCTCGGCGCCTTCCTGGTCCTCAAGCACACGATCCCGTACGTCAGCGACGGCGGCAGCATCATCATCACCTCGAGCATCGTCGGTCTGATCGGGGCGCCCGGAGTGTCCGGGTATATCGCCGCCAAGCACGGCCAGGTCGGTCTGATGCGGACCGCCGCCAAGGAGCTCGCGCCGCGCCGGATCAGGGTGAACACGATCCATCCGGGTCCGACCTCCACCCCGTTCCAGGACGACATCGAGATGCGCGCGACCCGCCTGCCGCAGGAGGAGGCGGCCAAGGCGTTCGACGCGATGATCCCGCTCGGCCGCCACACCACGACCGACGAGATCGCGCACGGCATGCTCTACCTCGCAAGCGACGACAGCGCGATGGTCACGTCGCACACGCTCTCGATCGACGGCGGCATGAGCGGCTGAGGTCCCGAGCCGACCTCGTTGTAAGACCGTCCAGTCCGCGGTCCGACCGTTCAGGCCTTGCACGGGCGGTGCCGATTCGCCGTGGGTGGGGACATCGGTGCCGCCTCCCGGATTTGCCGGACCGCCGCTCAGCGAGCCGCCATCGACGCCGTCGACGCCTCCGCCGTCGCCGTCGCCGTCGCGCGGACTCCGTGGCCGGTCGAGGCTGATCGCGGGCGCCGGCCTCGGGCTCCTGGCTGTGGTGGCCGCGCTCGCGTTCCTGCTCCTCGGTTCGGGCGGCACCCAGCTCGGTAGCCCGATCGCGCAGGCTGCGACGCTGTCGTCGAGCACGCCCGGCTTCCGGATGCACATGTCGTTGCAGATCACCTCATCCGCGCTGAGCTCGCCGATCACGGCGACGGCGACCGGCGTCGTCGACGTCCGCGACCACGCCAGCGCGCTGTCGATGGTCATGGACGTCGGCGACGAGCCCCAGGTGGTCCAGCAGCTCGGCAGCTCGTCGCTGCGGTTCGACATGATCACCGAAGGAACGACCGCGTACGCAAAGCTGCCTTCGGCGCTCACCAACGCGCTCGGGACGTCCGGCCGGTCGTGGCTCAAGGTCGACGCCGCCAAGCTCTCCGGACTTCCGGGGCTGTCATCGCTGGGGAGCGGGCCGACCACGAGCGACCCGAGCCAGACCCTCCAGATGCTGAAATCGGTCTCGGGGAGCGTCGTGAATCTCGGTCCCCAACGGGTGGATGGGTTCCAGACGACCCACTATCGGGCCAACCTGAGCCTCGCTCGGCTGATCGGTTCCTTCACCTCCGCGGCGCGCGGCGAGGCGCAGCGGGCCCTCTCGACCCTCCAGCAGGCCCTCCCGAACGGCGAAGTCCCGGTAGATGTCTGGATCGACGATCACAGCCTCGTACGGCGGATGACGATGTCGCTCGATCTCTCCCTCCCCACCGCGGGCAACATGCAGGAGGCGGCCACGATCGACTTCAGCGACTACGGGCCGCAGTCACCCCCGGCGACGCCGCCGGCCGACGAGGTGTTCGACGCGAGCAGCCTCGCGGGCGCCGCCGGCTGAGCCACTCAGGAGCGGGTGGTCAGCTTCACGCCGAGGATCGCGCCGGCTCGGCGGAGCAGCTTGCCGCCTTCGAGCAGGCCCGGCTGTGGGTGCCCACGGATCGTCAGCGCGGTCGTGAAGCATGGCACGGGCAGCGTCGGCGTATCGGCCGCCTCTCTGACGGTCGCGACGGCGGGCCCGGCGGGTGCGGCGCTGAACGTGAACGTGACGATGGGCGCAGGCATGATTGCCGGGCAGGAGAACGCGACGCCGCGCAAGCTGGCGACGAACGGGAGGCCGTCGACGATCGCGGCGATCCTTTGTACGTCCGAGCGCTTCGTGATCACTAGCGGCGACTTCAGTGTGGGTGGGGGCGCCGGCCCGAATGGCGCGGCGGTCATCGCGACTTCGAGCACGCGCGCCTGCGCCGGCACCCGCTGGGCCGGCAGGCGAGGGGCGGAATAGCGAACGGTCGCGTCGGCGCGGACGCCGGTGCCCCCGTGAGAAAGCTCGACGGCGTTGACAGACAGGGTCCGGGGACCGAGCGCGGGCCGGTCGGCCGCAGGCAGCGAGTACGACACGAACATGGTCGTTCCCGAGTAGCCCGAACCGGTCCACCTGGCGCCGGCGGGTACATGAGCCTCGATCGACGCGACCACCGCGCCCGGCGACGCGGTGGTCGTCCAGAACCTGTGCCGATCGACCTCCGCGGCGAACAGCGACAGCTCGTTCGCCCGGTCGAGCTGATGCAGGTCGCCCGCGGGCTCGGCCGGAACCTCGGTCGCGCCCGCCGGCAGCACGACCTCGCCGAGCAGCGTATCCGCGGCGGTTGCCGCGGCCTGGCGGTTGGCGCGTAGTGTCTGCGCCGGCGAGGCCGCGCCCGCGCCGGCCGGGCCAACGATCCCGGCCAGAATCGCGAGCGCGACCACAGCCATGAGCTTGGGCATGACGCTGACACTACGCGCCGGTGATCGATTCATCACGCCGCGGCGGTCACCGCGCGGCAGCCTGGAGCTGGAAGTAGTGTCCCTCGTCGAGGTCGGCGATCAGCCCGGGGTGCGCCGGCTGCCATCCCATCCGCTCGCGGGTCAGCGCGCTGGACGCGGGGACGTCGAGCGCGAAGAAGGCACCGATCCACCCGAAGTGATCGCTCGCGGCGTCGGGGTCGACCGATCCGACCGGTACGTCGAGGTGCCGGCCGATCACCTCCGCGATCTCGCGGGTCGGCACGCCCTTTTCCCCGACGGCGTGCAGAACCGTGCCCGCCGGCGCCGATTCGAGCGCCAGCCGGTACAGACGGGCGGCGTCGAGCCGATGCACCGCCGGCCAGCGGTTCGCGCCGTCGCCGACGTAGGCCGAGACGTCCTTGGTGCGGGCGATGTCGATCAACACCGGGACGAAGCCGTGGTCGCCTTCGCCGTGCACCGACGGCGGCGGTCGCAGGATCGACACGCGCACGCCGCGCGACGCGAGCGCCATCGCGATCCGCTCGGACTCGACCCGGGGGTGCCCCCCGCCCGCGGCCGTGTCGGCCTCGGTGGCGAGGCGTCCCGGTGCCACGAGCGCGGTCCCGGAGGTGACCACGAGCGGCCGGTCAGAGCCCTCGAGCGCGGCGCCGAGCGCATCGATCGCGCGATTATTGGTGTGCGCCGCCTGCTCCATTTGCGAGAAGTCGTGGATGTACGCGCAGTGGATGACGCCGTCCGATGCGGCAGCGCCGTCCCGCAGTGACTCGGGGTCGTTGAGATCGCCCCGATGAACCTCGGCTCCCCCGGCCGCGAGCGCCGCGGCGCCCGCGTCGGAGCGGGCCAGGCCGAGGACTTCATGGCCCGCGTCGATGAGCTCTGAAACTACGGCCGATCCGATGAATCCGGTCGCGCCGGTGACGAAGACTCGCATGGGTGAACCTCCAGAAGGTCGAGTGCTCGGCGGGGCTCTCGGTTCGAGCTCCACCCGACTGCCAATGTCAGTCGCTGACATCAACTCTAGCACACGATGTCAGTGGCTGTCATCAACTACCATCTGGCGCATGGTTCGTTGGGAGCCCGACGCCCGTGGGAGGCTCGCCGAGGCAGCGATGGCGCTGTACGGCGAGCGCGGGTACGACAACACCACGGTCGCGGAGATCGCTGAGCGCGCCGGCCTGACCGAGCGCACGTTCTTCCGTCACTTCGCCGACAAGCGCGAGGTGCTGTTCGGCGGAGCCGCCGAGTTACAGGACCTGCTCGTCAGCACGGTCGCGGGCGCACCCGAGTCGCTGGCGCCGATCGACGCGGTCGGCGAGGCGCTCGAGGCGGCCGGTGCGCTCATGCAGGGCCGCCGCGATTTCTCGCGACAGCGTCAGGCGATCATCGCGGCGAGCGCTGAGCTCAGGGAGCGCGAGCTGATCAAGCTCGCATCGCTGTCCGCGGCGCTCGCCGACACGCTGCGCGGGCGCGGTGTCCCTGAGCCCGACGCGAGCCTCACCGCCGAGGCGGGGATCGCTGTCTTCAGAATCGCGTTCGAACGGTGGGTCGATGAGGCCAACGAGCTCGACCTCCCCGACCTGATGCGGGACCTGCTCGGCCACCTGAGAGCCGTCACCAGCGGCGCTTGAGCGCCCGGGCGCCGCGTGGCGGTGAGCTCCATCGTCGTGGTCAGCCCACCCTGGACGATCGCAGGTCGCAGGCGGCCAGCGCCTCGGATTGAATTATCGTCAGGTGGCTGATGCGCACAGGGCTCGGGATCTTCGTCTTCGCGAGCTGCTCGGCGAGGGCTAGCGGCGTGGGCCTACGGGGAGCCTTGTCGTCGTGATCGCGCTTGCGGCGTGGCTGACCGCCTGCGGCGGTAGCCAGCACCACACGACCGGCACGCACGAGTCGACCGTCACCACTCGGGTCACGACTCTTCCTCGACGGCTGACGGGCGCCCATCCGTGTCCGGGTCAGCCGGGCTTCTCGTGCTCAACGCTGGACGTGCCGCTCGACCACGCCGGTCAGGCCCGTGGCATGTTGCGGCTGGCCGTCGGCGTCTCCACGGTCAAGGCCGCGCCCCGCGGCGTCCTGCTGTTCCTCACCGGCGGCCCAGGGCAGCCCGGAATCCCTTTCCTGACCCGGATCCACACGCGGCTGCGGGCTGCTCTCGCGGGCTATCGGCTGGTGATGTTCGACCAGCGAGGCACCGGAGCCGACGCGCTGGAGTGTCCGGCGCTGCAGCAGGCAGCCGGCGCTTCTGACCTGGCCGTGGTGCCGGAGGCCACCGTCGCCGACTGCGCGCGTTCAATCGGCGGGGCCCGGCGCTACTACGTCACAGCGGAGACCGTCGCCGACATCGACGCGCTGCGATCCGCTCTCGGCGCCGTCCGGCTGACGCTCGACGGAGTCTCCTACGGGACCTACGTGGCAGAGCGGTACGCGCTCCAGTACCCGACCCACGCGGCCCGCATCGTGCTGGATTCGGTCGTGCCCCAGGCGGGCGTCGATCCGACGTACGGCGCCGCACTCTCGGCGAGCGGCCGGGTGCTGCGCTCGGTGTGCGCTGCCGAGCGCTGCGGGTGGGATCCGGCCGCTGACCTGTCCGCGGTCGTCAACCGCCTCCACGACGGTCCGGCAGTGCTCGATGCCCTAGTCGCCGACAGCGTCGCGGCGCCCGATTACCCCGGGGTGATTGGCGCCCTGCATGCCGCCCGCGCCGGCCGTCCCGCCGCGCTCGAGGCGCTCGTCGCTGCGGTCAGACGCGGCGAATCGGCCCCCGCCAGGTTCCTCAGTCAGGGTTTGCACGAAAGTACGCTCTGCCTGGAGTTGGCCTTGCCCTGGGCTCCGGCCGAGCCTCGATCGCAGCGCGACGCCACGCTGGCCCGACTCGCGGCATCGACGCCCGAAACCGACCTGTATCCATTCGACCAAGCGACCGCCACCGGGAACGGGCTCGCCCAGGGCTGCCTCGGCTGGCCGCCGACACATCCGCCGGCGGTCCCCGACGGCGGACCCACGGCCGAGCTTCCGGCGGTGCCGATACTCCTGCTCTCCGGCGAGCGCGACCTCTCGACACCGTTGGCCTGGGCGCGCCAGGAGGCCGCGATGGCGCCCGACGGTCAGCTGCTCGAAGTGCCCGGCGCCGGCCACTCGGTCCAGCTTCGGGTCGCGATCCCGACGTGCGGCGGACCGTCGGCTGGTTCCTCGCGTCCGGATAGGCTTTGCGGCGATCATGCTCGCGGGTCGCAGCATGTCCGTTATTCCACCGCTCCAGGGTCCAAGCCCACTCGGAACCGAATCGGCTCGGGGGAAGCGTCGCGAGCTCGAGGCCAAGGCCTCCGCGGAGCGGTGGACGGGTCAGCCGTCGGTGGACTTGATCATCACCGGGGGTCTGTCGTGCCCGTCCATGTCGTAGTAGACGCCGGGGAAGGTCTGGAACTCCCCGCTGACGTCGTTGTGCAGATGTGACTCGTTGAAAGTCAGCGCGCCCCAGCCGGTGTCCACGACGTCGAACACGGCACCGCCGCCCTCTCTGGCACCGTTGTCGTCCATCACGGTGCCGGCGATCAGGACGTTGTCGTCCCGGCCGTCGAGGTAGATGGCCCCGCCGCTGCCGCCGCCCGGCGTGCCGCCTGAGGCCGGGTTGGCACCCCAGCCGATGGCCTTGTTGTCCGTGAACTCGCTGTTGAGGACGTCCCACTGGACGCTGATGCTGCTCAGCGCCCCGCCGTTGGAGCAGCGCCCGCCGCTGAACGTGTCGTCGGCGATGTACACGGGGCGGTTCTCGTACTGGGCAAGGGCGCGGATCGCGCCGCCGCCGAGATCGGGGCCGTACGCGTAGCAGCGGTTGTCGATGAACCGCGAGTTGACCGCCCTGAACTGGCCGCCCTCGACGTAGATGGCCCCTCCGCCGTCGACCCCGCCGTACCAGCACGTCGGGATGTTGGCCGTGCAGGTGGCCTGATGCATGCCGTCGTAGCCGTCCTCGAACGTGATGTTCTGCACCACGATCCGCGGATACGGCTGGTCGACGCAGTCATCGGTTGACCAGGTGCCTGCGCACGTGTCCGAGTAAAGGATTCGGCGCTTGCCGGCTCCGCTCAGGGTGATCAGGCCGCCGCCGTCCAACACCACCAGGCGCCGGGTCTTGATCACGCCGGCGGTCCTGGTCATCACGATCGTGACGGGCTTGGGCCCGCAGTTGAACGTGATGATGCCGCCCGCGGCAACGTCGCGCACCACCGCGGCCGACGTGCAACTCGCCGGCCTGCCGTTCCCGATCACGTGGTTGGGATGACTGGTGTTGGCCGCGCGGCCGGCGGGCGGCACCTGGAAATGCCCGTTCGGGTTGCCGGCGTCGGCCACCGCTGCTGCGGACGTGGCCCCGACCGCCGCTCCGACCAGCACTCCCGCGCCGACCAGCGCACCCAGCAAAGTCCTGAACGTGCCGCCTTGCCGCATGGCGCCCGATGCTAGTGCAGTGATCAGACCGTCGATGCCCGGACGCGACGGGCCATACGCCGTTCCTGGACCGTCAGCTCGCGTACAGTCCGCCGCATGCCCACCTTCGTCCTACGCCTCATCGCCCCGCGTCCGAACTTCGCCGAGACCCTTACCGACTCCGAGCGGGCGATCATGAACAGCCACGCCGCCCACTGGAGTCCGTACCTCGAGCGTGGCGACATGGTCGTGTTCGGACCTGTCCTCACCGACACGGACTCGTACGGCCTTGCGGTCGTCGAGACCGATGACGAGCAGGGACTGCGCGAGTTCGCCGCGCAGGACCCGGTCGTGACAACCGGTACCGCAGCGTTCGAGCTCGGCCGGCTCGCCGCCGGGCACGTTCGCGCCCACTGATTCAGTCCAAGCAGAGCGTGGCGGTGAGCTCCTCGGTGAAGCTGCCCGTGGTCAGGTTCTCGGTGCCGGCGATCGAGACGTCTCCGGTGACATGACGGAGCAGCCCGGTGCCGGTGATGGTTGTCGAGCTCACTTGAAACGCCCCAGTAACGAGGTCGAAGTCACCCCTGACCTGGGCCAGGCCGGCGATGACGGCGTCAGCGGCTGGCGGCGCGGGCGGCGATGCCCGCGATGACCGGAGTGTCAAGCCGGCGCCGTCGTTCGTGACCATCAGACTCATCCCAGCGCCGCTGAGTTCGGGTCACTCACACACGTCTACTGCACGCTCGGGGCCAGCGCGCGCTTCGTGTTCCCGAGCGCCTGTTCGACCGCCTGGAGCTGGGCCTGAGTGAACCCGCTGGAGGCGAGCGCGCCGGTGTCGACCCTGCCGGCCTGAATCTCGCGGTCGACGGCCTGACCCTCGGTCGCGGTGATCGTGCCGTCGTTGACGAGCTGCTGGATGGCGTTCAAGAACGGCTGGTGGTTGACGGCCGGCTTTCGCGCGTCGGTCTTGTCCGGCACCGGAGACGTCGGCGCCTTTATCGCCGCGCCCCTCGCCACCGCGGCGTGGCCGTGTGCGTTGGGGCGCGGTTTTGCGGCCAGGGCGGCGGTGCCGGCGATCGCGCCGACTACGGCGAGCGCGGCGAGTGCGCCCGTCGCGGTGTGGCGGATCCGGGCGTACCTGCGGTTTTGATCGCTCACCTTGGTCTCCTTTTGGTCTCGCCGCCGGGGCGGCGCCGCATGGACAAGGGGAGGATCCGGCGGGAACCTGAGATCGAGCTGAAGCGCGGCCGTTCTTCAGCCGATCTTCAGCAAGCGTCGGGGACAATCGCTCACGCGATGGACGAGCCGATCGGTCGAGTCGTGGTGATCGAGGACGAGCAGCCGGTCCGCGATGCGGTAGTCGCCGCGCTTCGCTCGGAGCGGTTCACCGCCACCGCGTTCGAGGATCTCCCCCGTCCCGGCGACGTGCTCGCCGTCGCGCCGGATCTTGCGATCCTCGATGTGCTGCTGCCGAGCGGCAGCGGCTTTGAGTTGGCACGGTTGCTCCGGCAGCACCACGAGCTGCCGATCATCTTTCTCACAGCCCGCGACGCCGTAGCCGACCGGGTTGCCGGACTCGAGCTCGGCGCCGACGATTACCTGGTGAAGCCGTTTGCGCTCGAGGAGCTGATGGCCCGCGTGCGGGCTGTCTTGCGCCGCCGAGGCGCAATCCCGCAGGTCCTGGAGGTGGAGCGGCTGCTCGTCGATGAGGAGCACGGGTTCGCCGCCCGTGCCGGTCGGGGGCTTGCGCTGACCTCGACCGAGCTTCGACTGCTCGCATTTCTCATCCGTCACCGCGGACAGGCGCTATCCAAGAACCAGCTGCTGACCCAAGTGTGGGGCTATGACGCATACGACCACAACCTTGTGGAGGTTCACATCAGCGCGCTGCGGCGAAAGCTGGAGGCCAACGGGGCGGGCGGGGGTCGTCTCATCCACACCGTCCGCGGAATCGGCTACCGGTTCTCACCGTGAGCGGCCACCGACCCCCGCGCACGCGGCTGATTGCCGCCTCGCTACTCGGGATAGTCACCGCTCTCGCAACGTTCGTCGTGGTGATCACCGTGCGCTACCGCGACGGGCTCGACCAGCGCCTTCGCACGGACCTCACATCTGGGGCGAGCGCGCTGCGCGCGGCAGGCACGCCTCAAGCGCTGAAGCCGGTGATCGGCTCGCTCGCCGCGGAGGGCATCTCGGTCGACCTCGCCGGGATAAGTGGCCCCGGAGGGAGCCTTCAGGTCACCCCGGGCACAGCGCTCCTGTCCGTTCAGGAGGTGATCCCGATCGGCGGCAGAGAGGTGCCCGCGACCCTGACCGGCAGCCGTGCCGGGATCGACCGGCAGGTCCACAGCCTGGAGGTCACCGAAGCGATCGGCGGCGTGATCGCGCTGGCGCTCCTGGCGGCGCTCGGCCGCGCACTCGTGCTACTAGATCGCGCCGTCTCGGAGGCGCGCGCATCCGAGACGGCGATGCGAACATTCCTGGCCGACGCCTCACACGAGCTCCGCACGCCGGTCGCCGCGCTTCAGGCGACCGCCGAGCGGCTCTTGCGAGATCAGCCGGCGCGCCCGGTGCGCGACGCGATCGAAGCGGACCTCGCGCGTGACAGCCGTCGCCTCGGGCACCTGATCGACGACCTGTTGAACCTAGCGCGGCTCGACGCTCGCGAGCGGCCGCACCGCCAACCCGTCGATCTCGCCGACCTCGCATCCTCCGCCGTGGCCGCCACGCGCACCACTGACCCGGCTGCACACGTCGAACTGGTCACCAGCGGTCCGGTTCCGGCCACCGGTGACCGCGACGCGCTCCTCCGCGCCGTCCCAACCTGCTCGACAACTCGTTCGCGGTCGCTGACACGGTCGTCGTCGAAGTCACGCGGACCGCGAACGGTCCAACCATGTCGGTGACCGACAACGGGCCCGGGGTCCCGCCCGATCAGCGCGAACGGATCTTCGAACCGTTCGTCCGCCTTCCCCGGAGCCCGCGCGGTGGCACCGGCCTGGGGCTCGCGATCGTCCGCCGGACGATCGAGTCACACGGTGGCACGATCACGTGCGACCCGTCCCCGACCGGCGGCGCCCGGTTCACGCTACGACTACCGGCCATCTCATAAAGGGCCGTGACGCCAGAGCCTCACCGGAACCGTCGGAGCGAGGCTCGGAGCTGCTGCAGCGCGACACGCCTCGCGGGAGGGATCTACGACCGCTCGCGCCTCAGCGCGCGCAGGTCGGACCCGGGCCCCAGGTGGCGCAGCTTGTCGGGGTTGACGATCGAGCTCACGGCCTGGATCTTGCCGTCGGCGACGTCGAGGACGATCACGCCGCCGAGCCTGCCCTCGTGGTCGAAGAACAGCGCACCCGGCTGGCCGTTGACCTCCTCGCGGCGTGACGTGAAGCCGCCGAAGCGGACGCCAGCGCGCAGACCCGCGATCAGCGTGCGGCCCACCTTGGCGCGGCCGTGGATCGCACGCTTGATGGCCGGGGCCTTGCCGCCGCCGTCGGCGTGTAGCACGACGTCGTGGGCCAGCAGCTCCTCGAGCCCTTCGAGGTCGCCCTCCTCGGCGGCCGCGAAGAAGCGGGTTGCGAGCTCGTCCCGCTGCTCGCGCGAGGCCTCGAAACGGACCCGCCCGCCCCGCCGCTCCTCCACATGACGGCGGGCCCGCGCGACGAGCTGGCGGGCGTTCTGCTCGCTCGTGCCGACTATCTCCGCGATCCGGTCGTAGGGCTCGTCGAACACCTCGCGCAGCAGGAACGCGGCGCGCTGCTCGGGTGACAGGCTCTCGAGCAGCACGAGGAAGGCGAGCGAGAGCGAGTCCGCCATCTCGAGCTTGCGGCCGGGATCGTCGTCGGCGCTCGCCACAAGCGGCTCCGGCAGCCACTCGCCCACGTAGGTCTCGCGCCGGACCCGCGCCGAGCGGAGATGATCGAGCGAGAGCCGCGAGACCACCGCCGACAGGTACGCCCGCGGCGACTCGATCCGCTCGCCGCCCTCGCGCGCCCGGTACATGCGGAGGAATCCCTCCTGCACCGCGTCCTCCGCCTCGCTCACGCTGCCGAGCATCCGGTAGGCGATGGCAAACGCCGATGGGCGGAGCTCGTCGAACTCCTCCTCGGTCATCGCTCAGCCGAGTCCCTGCGCGAAGCCCTGCCGCCAGCTCGGATACCGGAGCTGCCAGCCGAGCTCGCGTTTGGCCTTCGCGTTCGAGGCGCCGCGCGCGTCGGTCATCATGACCGTTGCCACCTCACCGGCAGCCAGCCGCCCCAGCCAGCGTGGGATACGCCTCGGCGGCTTGGCACCCAGCGCGCTCGCCAGCGCCGGCAGCCACTCTCGCACCGGCGCCGGCTCGTCGTCGACGATGTTGTAGATGCCCGGCCGGCCGTGGTCGACCGCGGCGACGGTCGCGGCCGCGGCGTCATCTACGTGAACGTGCGACCAGACGCCACCGCCGTCGCCGACGATCGGGAATCGACGCGTGCGGATCGGCGAAGCGATCTGCGCGTCCGGAGCCAGGCTGACCGCGGTCCCGGGCCCGTAGAAGCCGCCGTAGCGCAACACGAGACCCTCACCCCACTCGATCGCCGTCACGGCCCGCTCCAGATGGAGGATGCCGACCAGCGGAGCCCGCAGCCCCGACGGCGGGTTGGGATCGAGGGGATCGGCCTCGGTCTGCACGGGCCCACCCGTGCGGGCCCATCGAAAGGCCGCGAAGCTCTGGGCGACGAAGCGCCGTGTCCCCACGGCGCGACCGGCGGCCAGGAGATGGTTCGTCCCCTCGGTGCGCAGTCGGTTGGTCATCGTCGCCATGGGCGAGCGCTCGGGATGCCGCATGTCCCTCGCGGACATCTTTCCTGACAGCGCCGTGAGCTCATGCACGATCACCTCGGGCTCGGCGGCCGCCACCGCCTGGGCGACCGCGTCGGGGTCAAGGGCGTCGGCCACGACCGGGCGCGCGCCCAGGCTGCGCACCAGGTCCTGCTTCGATGCGCTCCTTGTCATCCCGACCACTTCGTGGCCCCGCGCCACGAGCTGCGGGACGAGCGCCCTGCCGAGAGCGCCTGTGGCGCCGGCAACGAAGACTTTCATCACTGCTCCTCTCGTCTCACGTTGCTTGTGAGACGAAATACAGGCGTCTGTTGTGACAGTACCCGGCGCTCGATGCTCAGCCCAAGCCCGCGATGCGGTCCTCGAGCTCGCCGATGCGGTCGAGGAGCTCGCAAGCGAGAACGGCGCCGGCATAGTTGAGGCCGAGGTCACGCCGCAGCCGCTCCGCCTTGGCCAGCCGCCCGGCGCAGGTGGGCGCAAACAACGGTGCATCGCTCGTGCCCGCACAGGGATCGAACAGCCCGAAGGCGAGGTAGCGGCGCGCGAGCGCGATCCGGAGCCCGGCTCCTCGGGCGACCACGGCCAGCTCGACCGCCTGCTCGACGGCGACCTCGATTGTCTCCCGCGGCCGCCTTTGGCGAGCGCTCATCGCCCACCCTCACGCGGGTCGAACTGCGAAGCCGCCGCGAGCTTCTCGAATAGGTCTCGCTCCTCGTCGGACAGCTCCTTCGGGATCGCAACCTGCACCGTCGCATAGAGGTTGCCGCGTCCGCCATCGCGTGCCGGGAGCCCGCGACCCCGCAAGCGCAGCCGCCGGCCGCTGGAGGACCCGGCCGGGACCCGCACCTGCGCGGTGCCGCTCAATGTGCGGACCGGCACGGTCGCGCCAAGCGCGGCCTCCCACGGGGTCACCCGCAGATCGACCTGCAGGTCGTCGCCCTCCCGGCGGAAGCGAGGATGAGGCCTGAGGCGCACGAGAAGGTACAGGTCGCCCGCCGGCCCCCCGGCGCGACCCGCCGCGCCCTTACCGGCGATCCGAACGCGCTGACCTTCACGCACCCCGGCCGGGATCTCGACCTCGAAGCCCCCGTCACCATCGAGGGAGAGGCGTCGGCGCCCACCCGCCAGCGCCTCTTCGAGCGAGAGCTCGAGTACCGCCACGCGATCGCGTCCGCGGAGGGGTCCGCCGTCGGCCACCCGGGCGCCCTCACCGAACAGACCCTCGAAGAAGTCGGAAAACCTGCCCTCGCCGAACTCCACGCGTACATCGGAGTCGAACCCGGCCCGTCCGAACAGGTCCTCGAAGCCGGCCATGTCCGGAGCTTCCGCGCCCGCGCGTTGCTGATCGCCGAGACGGTCGTAGCGCTCGCGCTTCTCCGGATCGGACAGGACCTCGTAGGCCTCCCCCACCTCCTTGAACCGATCCTCCGCGTCGCTCTCGTCATTGATGTCCGGGTGGTACTGCCGAGCGAGCTTTCGGTACGCGCGGCGAATCTCGTCCGAGCCGGCGTCCCGTGGGACGCCGAGCACCTCGTAGTAGTCCTTGAAGCCGACCGACATCAATGGCCGGCGCGGCGGCGCTCCGGTCGCGACAGCTCGTGCGGGTTGGCCTTGCGTGGATCGACCTGAGGGTCGACCTCGTGGTGCGGTTCGCTCGTGCTCGTCGCGCCCGTCGGAGTGTGGACGTCGCCGAAGTCCATCTCCACGTCCTCGGCGGCGGGGTCGCGCGGGTCGGGCCGCTTGTCATAGGGATCCGGCCACTCGGTCGGGTCCGGATCCGTCGCCGGCTGGTTCAGCTCGTCGTGGACGTCGCGTTCGGTCATCTCCGCTCCTAGTCTCGGGTTACCAGCAAGGTACTCCTGGGAGATGGGCCCAGGCAGTGGATCCAACCTCTGTGGTCGACTACGTCGTGGACTACTGGCGCGTCCTGTGGGGCAGGGGGCGCACGTTCGACGAGGCGCACCTCCGCAGGCTCGCGCAGCGTGACGTCGAGCGTGCCCGCAACCCGCCCGCCGCCCAGAACCACGGCCTCCTCCAGGACGAGGCGCGTGAACACGGCCCTCTAGGTTCGGTCACGGCACCGGCCCTCGTGATCCACGGCACTGCCGACCCGATGTTCCCGCTCGCGCATGGCAACGCGCTTGCCACCGAGATCCCAAATGCGCGGCTGCTGCTGCTCGAGGGAGCCGGCCACGGTATCGATCCCGCCGACTGGGACGCGGTCACCCGCGCGATCCTGGAGCACACCACATCGCCGCGCTGAGCGGCCCGCCCGGCGAAACGCGCGCGGCAGTCATGCCGTCCCGGATGAACGGTCTACTGTCCCGCGACGAAGCGGGCGACGGCGGCCTTGGTGATGAACCCGTGGGTGACGCCGACGCACGCGTCGGCGGCCTGCACCACCGCCGGCTGATGCAGATTTATCCCCGCGTTGGCGAGCATCTCGTGGGTCAGCTGGCCGCTCCTGCTCGGGTCGGGGAAGTTCGGGAACCCGTGGCTGCGCAGGCAGCCCGCGAATGCCAGCTCCGCCGCGATCTGCGCATGACTGGGCGGCGGGCTCTGGTTTGGTTGGCCGTCCCTCGGCAGCAGGTGGGCGCACGCGGTGTATGCCGACTGGAATGCGGGTGAGTGCGTGACGCTCGGGTTGAGCGCCTGCTTGAAGTCGCGAGGCGAGGTCGTCGGGTCGGGGAACGCTGGCACCCCGTGCGAGCGCATGCAGTCGGAGAACCTGACCGCGTCCTGCTGCTCTTGCTGAATTTGGCCCTGGGTCGGGGAGCCGCTGGAGCTGGACGAGCTGGGCGAGCTCGAGCCGCAGGCGGCGATCACTGTCGCGGCGGCGATCGCGGCGGCGGCCACTGGAAGAGTTGAGTTGACTCGGAACATGACGCAGGTGGTAGCCGGTCGTTGGTCACACGAGTGCAACACGCCCGCGCTGGGAGGCCAGCGGCCTACGCGCTCGCGGTGTGTGATGGCGTTGTTATCTGTTGTGGTGCACGATGTCCGGGTGCGCGTGCTGGTCGTCGAGGATCACGTGGAGCTCGCCCGCGACATCGCCGAGGGATTGCGTGACCGCGGGATCGCGACCGACCTCGCATATGACGGGTCGGCCGCGCTGCAGAAGGGTGTGGTGTACCGCTACGACGTAATCGTGCTCGACCGCGACCTGCCGGGCGTGCACGGCGACGCGGTTTGCGTGGCGCTGCGCGATGGCGGGGCGGACGCGCGGATCTTGATGTTGACCGCGGCGGCGGCGATCGGCGACCGGGTGGAGGGTCTGAACCTGGGTGCGGATGACTATCTGCCCAAGCCGTTCGCGTTCGAAGAGTTGGTCGCGCGGGTGCATGCGCTGGCCCGCCGCGCGCCGGCAGGGCCGCCGCTCTTGATCACGGGCGATTTGATGCTAGACCGGGCGCGGCGGCGGGCGACCCGGGCCGGGCGGGAGCTTTCGTTGACGCGCAAAGAGCTGGGCATGCTCGAAGTCCTGCTGGCGGCCGACGGCGCGGTGGTCAGCGCCGAGGAGCTGCTCGAGCGAGTGTGGGACGAGAACGCCGATCCGTTCACGCGCACGGTGGCGGTGACGCTCGGACGTTTGCGGCGCAAGCTCGGCGAGCCTGACCTGATCGAGACGGTGGTCGGCGCCGGCTACCGCGTGCGATGACGCCCGGCGACGTGATCGTCGGCGTGCGGCGGCTTTGGCCGCGGCGGGTGCGCGCCCGGCTCGCCGTCTTCTACGCGGTCCTGTTCCTGCTGGCCGGCGTGGTGCTGCTGGCGCTGACCTACCTGCTGGCGGCCGCGCTGTTGCTGCCTAGCGCGGCGTCAGCGCCGAAGGTGCTGACGCCGCAGGAAAGGGCGCTGTTGCCACTCTGCAAACCCCTGCCCACGTCAGCGTCGTTGCTCGCGCAATGCAACCACCTGATCGACGTCGTCGGAGCCGGCCCCAAGGCACGCGGGGACGCGCTTGCCGCCCTGCGGATCGCTTCAGCGATTGGTCTCGGGATCCTGGCAATCGCCGCGGCCGGCCTCGGCTGGCTGGTTTCCGGGCGAGCGCTGAGGCCGGTGCGGTCGATCACCGAGGCCGCTCGGCGGGCCTCCGAGCTGCGGCTCGGTCAGCGCCTCGCGCTCACCGGCCCCGATGACGAGTTCAAGCAGCTCGCCGACACCTTCGACATGATGCTCGAGCGGCTCGATGCCGCGTTCACCAGCCAGAAGCGGTTTGTCGCCAACGCCGCACACGAGCTACGCACGCCGCTCACCGCGATGCGAACCGCGATCGAGGTCACGCTCTCCAAGCCGACGAGGACGCCCGAGCAGCTAGAGGCGATGGCGGTCCGGGTGAAGCGATCGGTCGAGCAGGCCGAGGCCACAGTCGAGGCGCTCTTGGCGCTCGCCACCAGCGAGATCGGCCCGACAACCGAGGAAGCGATTGATCTCTCTACAGCCGCCGAGGACGCACTCGACGCCACGCTCGCGGCGATCGATCAGCGCCAGATCAAGGTCGACGCCGCGCTCGAGCCCGCGCTCGCCCGCGGCGATCGGGTGCTGCTCGAGCGCATGATCGCGAACCTCGTCGAGAACGCCGTGCGCCACAACAACCCGGGTGGCTGGATCGGAATCCGCACGGTCCAGCAAGCCGATGGCGCGGCGTTTGAGATCGCCAACACCGGGCCCAATATCCCCGCCGAGCAGATCCCGACCCTGTTCGAGCCCTTCGCCCGCGCCGAGCAGCGTCTCAACTCGTCCGACGGCGTCGGTCTCGGCCTGTCGATCGCCAGCGCGATCGCCGGGGCTCACAACGCCACGATCACCGGCCGCCCGCGACCCGGCGGCGGGCTGGAGATGTCGGTCACGATCCCCACACGCCCGAGCTGACGGCGCCGGAGTCCCGGTCCGGGCTCGCTCGGTGGCTGCGGCGATGACGGTTGTCGGAGGGACAGGAGATCTGCTACCCGCGG
The DNA here is from genome assembly GCA_963796575.1 of uncultured Solirubrobacterales bacterium. Lineage (GTDB taxonomy): Bacteria > Actinomycetota > Thermoleophilia > Solirubrobacterales > Solirubrobacteraceae > Palsa-465. Next base: position 178,927 of record CAWCMG010000032.1, read on the forward strand.
CTGGCTTTGTCGCCCGTGTCTGATGCGCCCGTCGAGCCGTTTCTGCTTTGATCGTCGTCGAGTAGGTGCAGGAACGCCGCGCCGGCAGGTGATGGCTCGCGATCGAGTGGGGTGACGAGCACCAGCTCCCGGAGGATCGGTGGGTCGGTAGCTACGCCGACCGCGCGGTCGCCTGCCATCCGGACTGCGGCGGGCGGCAACAGTGACACACCGACGCCGAGCGCGACGAGCTCGACGAGCTCGGGAAGCGCGTCGACTTCGCACGCGATGTGACGCTGCAGCCCGACTGTGTGACAGGCGCGATCGATGCTTGCACGCAGCGCCGAGTCTGGGCGGTACTCGATGAACTCACGGTCGGCGAGGTCGGTGAGCTGAACGCGGCGGCGGTGAGCGACCGGATCATCAGCGGCAACGGCGAGCTGCAGCGACTCGATCGCGAGAGGCTCGGCTCGGACCCGGTTACCTTGCGGACCGAGGGGCAGGTCAACGATCGCGAGATCGATCTCTCCGTCCGCGGTATGTCGCACCAGTTCCGCCGCACCCACGTGATGGACCCTCACGGTCACGGCCGGATGTCTGCGGTGAAAGCGGGCGAGTAGCCCGGGGAGGTTGACCTGGCCAAGCGTCTGGATGGCGCCGATCGCCAGGTGTCCACGCACTAGCCCCCGGACCGCGGCAACAGCATCCCGGCCGTCCTCGGCCGCAGCGACCGTCCGCCTGGCAGCAGGAAGCAGCGCCCGGCCAGCCTCGGTGAGCTCGACCTGGCGAGTGCTGCGGACGAACAGCTCGCTGCCAAGTTCGCGCTCGAGCGCGCGGACCGAGCTTGACAGGCTCGATTGCGTGAGATGGACCCGTGCCGCCGCCCGCGTGAAGTGGCGCTCTTCGGCCACCGCCAGAAAGTGCGAAAGCTGCCGCAACTCCATTTATCGAGTCTATCGCTGAGTCTCATCGTTGATATCGGTTGGACAAATGCAGCTTCAGAGCGAAGACTCCAAGCCATGACCAACACCAACCGCCCTCATAACCCCTCCGGAACGCCGACCACGACTCCACGCGAACCCACGTCATTGCTCCTCACACGCGGTGATCTGCCCGGATCGCCAGAGGCCCATCGGTTCATCGGCGCAGAGCACGGTGGCCTGCCGATCTCGTTGTTCCTGGTCGATGATCGGCCCGGCGCCGGCCCGCGCCTGCACCGCCACCCCTATCCCGAGCTGTTCATCGTCCACGCCGGCCAGGCCGACTTCGAGATCGACGACGCCAGGCTCATCGCGACAGCCGGCGACATCCTCATCGCCCCCGCCCGGGCCCCCCATCGCTTCACCAACACCGGCGACGAGCAACTCCGCGTCACCGCGATCCACACCGCTCCGACCATGGACACCGAATGGCTCGAACCGGCACAACCCGCGAAAGGAACACCATGCTGAGCGACCTGGGATCCGCACTCGCCGGGCTGCTCGCCCTCGCCACCATCCTCATGGGCTCGCGATACCTCCTTGACCCCACGCCGGCCGCCGCCGGGTTCGGCATCCCCGGCGCCCCCCGCGACGCTGCGCCCGACCGCGCATGGCTAGCCGTCAAAGCCGCGCGCGACATCGCCATCGGCATCGCCATCGCCGCGCTCCTCATCAACGGAGCCCACACACAGCTCGGCTACCTGATGCTCGCTACCTCAACGATCCCAATCGCCGACGGCACGATCGTCCTCCGGGCCGGCGGCCCGAAAGCCACCGCCTACGGCGTTCACTGGACCACCGCTGCGCTCATGCTCACAACAGCCGCCCTCCTCATCACCTGACTCCCCAGCCTGACAACCAGTGCCGCCGATCGGACGCAACGAGCCGCAATTTCGACGGTCGGCCGGATCTTTTGGGCCGATGCCAGGGTGGGTTGAGCGCCAGCTGTTGGAGTCATCTCGATGACGGGGACTGCGAGCTGGTCACGTTGGACGCGCTGCGGCAGGGGAAGGGCATCGGGTCGGCGCTCCTCGCTCGCGTCGCGGGACACGCCGCGGAGCGCGGTTGCCAGCGCGTCTGGCTCATCACCACGAATGACAACATCAACGCAATCCGCTTCTACCAGCGCCGCGGAATGAGGCTCATCGCCGTTCACCCCGGGGCCGTGGACGAGGCGCGTCGAATCAAGCCCACCATCCCCGTGACTGGCGAGCACGGCATCCCGATCCACGACGAGTTGGAGTTCGAACTTCGACTCATCTGATCACGGTGCAAGGACTTGTCCGCGGGGACACGCTTGCTAGCCGCTAGTTGTTCACGGTCTTTCTCACAATTCAATCAACTGCTTGACAGGAATCCTGCTCACGTCTATTCTCAATCGAGTGCTTGATCTACTTTATGCTGGGTCGCGAAGTTTCCAACTGAAGGAACGGGCGCGTCCGCAGCCGGTCAGCGCACGAAGAACCAGAGTGGACACGAGTGGAGCCGAGCCGCGCCGCGAGGTGTCTCCCCCGGCATCCGAATTGGAGTCAGCGGCGGATCTCGTGTCTAACGAACCGCAAAGACAGGAGGCTTTCGAGTCATGAAAGTCGCACTCACCGGCGCAACCGGATTCATCGGATCTCATGTACTAACCGAATTGCAAGGGCACGGCCACGAGGTGCTGGCCGTCGTCCGCGACGAAGCCCAAGCCGACATCGTCACGGGCCGCGGCGCGAAGCCGACCGTGGTCGACCTCTACGACCGCCCCGCCGTCGTGACCCTGCTCAATGAGGCGGACGGGGCCATCCATACCGCCAGCCCAGGTGACGAGACCAGCGCGAACCTTGACTCCGCGGTGGTCGACGCCGCGATCGAAGGCTTCGCCGGCACCAACAAGCCCTATATCCACATCAGCGGTCTCTGGATATACGGCGACAACACCGCGATCACCGAGGACTCGCCATTCAAGCCACCTGCCCTGGTGGCATGGAAGTTGCCGATCGAGCGCCGCATCCTCGACGCGCCCGACATGCGCGGAGTCGTGATCGTCTCCGGCACCGCCTATGGCGACGGCGGCGGCGGGATTCCCACTCTCATTCTCAACTCACCGCGAGACGACGACGGCAACCTGATCATGCTCGGCACCGGACGACAGCACTGGTCGACCATCCATGTTGCCGACCTTGCGAGGCTCTTCCGGCACGTGCTCGAGTCCGACTCGGCTCGCGGCCGCTACGTCGTCGGAAACGGGTTGCACCCGACCGTCGCCGAACTAACCAAGGCGGCCGCCGCCGCAGTCGGCGCTCCCGGAGCGGGCCCCGGCTCCGATGCTGAGGCCCGCGCACGCCTCGGCGACTACTTCGCCGAAGTCCTACTGCTCGACCAAGGCACATCCGTGGCCCGGGCCCGGGACACGCTCGGCTGGTCTCCGACCCACCCCGGACTCGTCGACGAGCTCCGCGACGGGAGTTACGCAGGTGAAGTGAGCGCCGCCTGATCGCCGCTCCTCGCAGGCAGCACATACCGGGGAGGCGAAACAGGAGACACGATGATCCACTCGGACACGCGCTTCGTCGTGTACATGGAGGGACAGGGGTCTGAGCCCACGCAGGCGCTCCACGGCCGCGACGCCCTGACCCCGGTGTTCGATGACCTCAACCGCTACCAGGCGACGATGCACTTCAACGGCCAGAGCACGATCTCGCTCGACGGCGACCGAGCGACCGGCGAGACCTACTGCATCGCCCTCCACCCGTTCACCGAAGCTGGGGAGCGCAAGCTGATGATCGCGTGGCTTCGATACGGCGACACATTCGTCAAGCTCGACGGCGCCTGGCTGTTCGCCGAACGCAACCTCCATGTCGACTGGATCGAGACCCGGCCTTCACATCCATGGCGCCAAGACCTCGCCCAACCGCAGCTAGAGGCCGGAGAGGGCGGACGACCGCCCTTCACGCCGCGCAAACCACGTCTCTCACCGAGACCTTTGCGGCGACCCAGTCGCCTAGGTTGCGCGCCTGATCCGTCGTCATCCCGAGATCGGTGAGCACCGCGTCCCGGCTGGGGTGGATCAGCGTGCTCGCCATGGGAGAGAACAGCTTCGGCTCCCCGTTCGGAAGAAGACCGTCTTGCGGGGGCGGGTCGTTGACGAAGACCTCGTAGGAGAGATCACCGGTCGAGTGGTTCGAGGGCCGGTGCGCGGCTTCGGTGGTGCTCATGTCGACCTCCGTAGGTGGTGCGTCCTGTCGGACACAATCACGCTTTCGGTCGTGAGTCGCACCCGGGTAGTCCCCGGTCCGTTCCCTGGTGTCGCTACCGGCCACCGATCTCGTGGGGCGGGGGCTCTACGAAGAGAAGCTCGTCCCGCCGGCGATGGTTCTTGCCGTGCCAGCGACGACCGCGCCTCGGTGCCATCCCGAGGCGTGCTGATTTCTCGCCGAGGGAGCAACGCAGCGCCCTCGACCTCCCGGGATTTGGGCTAGCCCCCGGCGCCGCCCTCTTGCGCCGTCTGGAGGGGACCGAACTCCCGCCGCAGGATGAGGTAGGCGATTGCGCCGCCGGTGAGCGGAACGAGCAGGCCGACCGCCTCGTAGATGAGGACTGCGGCCACTGCTGCCTGGTGCGCGACGCCGTAGAGGATCAACATCCCGGCGATTCCGCCGACCGCCCCGATCCCGGCCGGCAGCGGAATGGAGGCCCCGAGCGCGCCGATCACATACGCCATCATCACAACCGCGAAGCTCGGGATCGGATGGGCGTGGATGGCGCTGAACGCGATCCACAGGACGAGCACGTCGAATCCGAGATAGCCGACCGCCCCCAGCACGCTCCTGAGGCCGCCGCGATGGAACAGCATCCGACCGGTGGCGGCGACAGCGTCGGCCAGTGAGACGATCGAGGCGCCGACCTTCGGATGCTTGGATTGCAGCGGCGCGGCGTATCTCGCGGCTCGGCCGGCGATAGGACGCGCGGCGAAGATCCCGAGCGCGGCCACGCCGGCCGGAAACAACGTGAGCAACAGGTTGCCCTCACCGGGAAAGATGCCGACCGCCAGCCCGAGGCCGAAGACGACCAGCGCCAGCGCACTGACGGCGGTGTTTAGGAAGCTGAGGTTGAACTGGCGTTCGGCGATCGTCTTCGCCGGCATCCCGAAGTGGCCCAGGATCCAAGCACCCACCCCAATGCTCGCGAGCGAACCGCCGGGCAAAACCATTCCGCCACCAAGCTGCGCCCACGCCGCCCGCGTCGCGGTCCGGGCTCCGCGCCCGTCACGCTCCAGCACGTTCTCCGGATCGACGATCGCGCGCCACGATACGACGAAGCCGAACTCGGACACGATCATGATCGCCAGCGCCGCGACGATCCATTCCCATCGCACCCGCTCGAGGTTGTGCACCGACTCCTTCAGCGTCGGCAGCAATCTGAGCAGCAGATAGGCGAAGGCGAGGTAGCCAAGCAGCTTCAGCGCCCGCTTCTCAAGGTCGCTGCGTGCGTGTGCGAGGGCCCGCCACGCGTGACGCGAGTGCGCGGGCGATGGGCCAGGTTGGTCAGCGACGGCGGCCAGGGCCGCCTCCGATTAGGCTCGACGCCGCGTCCACGTTGTGAGCATAGGCGCGCCGGGCATTGCGGGGCCGGAAGCTGCGAGGGAGTACGCCGTCGGAGAGCGCGCTTATCGATGGCCGCCTCGTCTGGGTACTCGGCAAGGTAGGGCTCGGCCTTGTCTCCCCCAGAACGGTCCGTCGAGCTGGACATGGCTGTCGGTTATCGGACCCGTTTGTCGAGGTTGGTCCCGGTCGCGCCGCAGGTCCGCTAGCACGCACGCGCATAGCCTCGACACGTCGCGGGTCTGGGTCACGGCGGGCGCGGGGTTACGATGCCGATCATGAGCTCATCCGGCGGCTCGAGCCGATCCGGCGGCGTGGGCAAAGCCGACGCGGTGGGACCTACGGACGATAGCCCGCCTTTGGCCGCCGAGCCGGAGTCCGCGACGAAGGAAACCTCGCTCCCAGGGGGTTCGTCCGCCCGCAAGCGGTCTGCGGCTGCCGGCCCCCTGCCCGTCCGGCTGGAGGCGCCGTCAGCGGGGGCCGTCGTCCGGGGCGTGCTCATCTTGACCGCGTGCGTGCTGCTGCTTTACGTCGTCTGGCGCGTCCGTGTAGTCGTTCGGCTGGTTGCAATCAGCATGTTCCTGGCTCTTGCGCTGTTCCCGATCATCGACGCGCTGGCCACCAAGATCCGGGTGGCCCGCGCTTTGATCATCCTGATGGTGTACGTAGTGCTGATCGCCTCAGTCGCCGTCATCGGGTACGTGGTCGTCCCGAGCTTGGTCAAGGAGGTCGGGCAACTGTCGCACGACGCGCCGCGTTATGCGGCCGATCTGCGCCACAACGCAACGTTCCGGCGCTACGACAACCGCTACCACATCACCCCCAAACTGGTGCTCGATGCGCGGCGGCTGCCGCAGCTGCTGGGACATCTCGTGGGCCCGCTCAAGGACGTCACCGTTCAGGCGGCGAGCTTCATCGGACAGGTGGTAACGGTCCTGGCGCTCGGGTTCCTGCTTCTCCTGCACGGTCGCGAGTACGTGAACCTGGGACTTTCACTGACCGGAGATCGAGAGGAGCGATACCGGCGGATGGTCATCGACATCAACAAGGCGGTGGCCGACTATGTCCTGGGCGACATGGTGATCAGCGTGCTCGCGACGATCGCGACCTGGATCGTGCTGTCGATTCTCGGTGTGCCCTACGCGCTGTCGTTGGGGTTCTTGGTTGGCTTCTTCGATCTGATTCCGCTCGTCGGCGCGACCCTCGGCGCGATCGTCGTGGCGGTCGCGACCGTACCGGTCGACTTCCCGACAGCCACGATCGTTTGGGTGGTGTTCATCATCGTCTGGCAGCGGTTTGAGGACTACGTAATCCAGCCGCTTGTGTACGGCCGGACGTTGCGCGTAAACCCGATCGTGACGATAGTTTCGGTGCTTGTCGGTGCGTCGCTGCTCGGCATCCTTGGAGCTCTGCTGGCCATCCCAACCGCCGCGGCGATCCAGATCGTGCTCCGCGAGTGGTGGGCGAATCGCACCCACCCGGAGCCGACCGCACAGTCGTCATCGATCCAACGATCCCGGGAACCGATTCAGGGCGCCTCGGCCGACGAGCCGAGCGGGCATCTGAATCGGTAACCATCAGATATGGCATCGTGCGCGCGAGTTCGCAGCACGACCGGGCCGCACCAGCCGCGCACCTCCACGCGACTCTGGCGGCCGAGCTGGGGTTGGGCACACTCCGTCGAGAACGAGAGGGCCTTCAGGCGCGGTCACGTCCGCGCGCAGTCGGTGCATGTACACCTCGAGGACCTCACCTAGGCGCGCTTGCTGGCCAGACGGCCATCGCGCAATGCCGCTAGATCCACGTCGTCGAGGCTCGTGACCACGATGTCGGCGTGTGCGGCGGCTAGGAGCTCCGCATCGGCTGCACGCGCGATGCCGATCGCCGCCATGTCCCCGGCCTTGGCGGCCTGCACCCCTGCCGCGGCGTCCTCCATCACCATCGAGTCCTCGGGCGCGGTCCCGAGCTCCTGCGCCGCCGCCAGGAACATGTCGGGTGCGGGCTTTCCGTGCGCGAAGTCCCTGCCCGAGACGTCGGCGTCGAAGTAGTCGAGCAGCGTCAGACCCGGTCGCAGCGACGCCGAGGTGATCCCGTTCTCCTCGGCGAAGGTATCGAGCCTGATCTTGCTCAGAAATAGGTTGGCGTTCTTGGACGAGGAGGCGGCGGCGGTGCGGATCCCCGAGTCCTTGACGTGGATGATGAAGCGCAGGGCGTCCGGGTAGGCGGTGAAGTCCCCGGCGTCGATCAGGCGCACGAGCATCTCCTGCTTGCGATCGGCGTATTGGGCGAGGCGGTGGTCGTCGTCATCGGGCACCTGGAAGTACTCGAGGGCGGCGCGGGCACCGTCCATTCGCGGCTTGCCGGACATCTGTTCCTCGTAGACCCGGGACGTGAACGCCTCCGGCGACCAGGTCGTGTGATCGCGGATATCGCTCCAGTCGTTCTCCATCAGCTCGCGCAGCGACTCGCGCCAGGCCTTCTCGTGGGGCGAGTCGACGAGCACTCCGTCGACGTCGAAGATCGCTCCCTGGAATCGTTTCGGCACGCGTGCTCCTCTCTAACTGTGGAGTTGCTGCTCGACGCTTCGGTCGGCCTGCAACTCGAAGGTGTAACGGTCCCCGGGGCAGAAGTCGCGAACTTGATCTCCGACCCCGACCTTGATCGGCCGGTTGACGCCCTCGGGGTGGGCGGCGAGCGTCAGCCGGCCGTCGGCGAGCGTCACCAGGAGCGGGGTCCGCCGGAACTGCATCGAGAACGACAGCCCGTCGATCGGCGCCGGCAGCCTGGGGTCGAACCGAAGTATCCCGCCGCGGACCTGAGTGCCCATGTAGCTGCGCTGGACGAGGTCGAGCGTGCCGGCCATCACGCCCACGTGGATCCCCTCCTTGGTCGTCCCACCCTGAACGTCGCCGACGTCGCTCTTCAGGGCCACGAGGAAGCGATCCCAGGAGCTCTCGGCGTCGAGCGCGGCGAGGACCCCCGCGTAGGCAATGAAGCTGAGCGTCGAGCCGTGCGACGTGCGGCGGTCGTAGTACGCGACGTTCTTGCTCACCGTGTCGGGGCCGTACTCGTAGCCGAGGCGATCGAACAGCCGCTGTAGCTCCTCGCGCGAGAACAGGTAGAACAACATCACCGTGTCCGCCTGCTTGGCGAGCTTGTAGCGATCCGGGTCATCGCCCTCGGCGCGCAGGATCCGGTCGAGCCGCTGGATGTTTCCGTACCTGGCGCGATAGGCGTCCCAGTCGAGTTCCTCGAGCTGGTCCCAGCCCTCGAACTGGCTGATGATGCCCCCGTCCTGGAAGGGCACGAACATCCGCCGGCTCATGTCCTCCCACGTCCGCAGCTCGTCGTCGCCGAGCCCGAGCCGGTCCCTGAGCGCCTCCGCGCGGCTTCCGGGCAGCAGCGAGAGGACCTCCTGCGCGAGCTCGCACAGCCAGGCCACCATCACGTTGGTGTACGCGTTGTTTCGAAGGCCTCCTTCGGTCGCGCCCGGGTACTTCTCGTGGAACTCGTCGGGGCCCATCACCCCGTGGATCTCGTAGCGGCCGCGATCCGGGTTGAAGTGCGCGATCGACGCCCAGAAGCGGGCGATCTCGAGCATCATCTCAGCGCCATAGTCGCGCAGGAAGGCCAGGTCCTGGGTGGCCTGGAAGTAATGCCAGATGTTGTAGAAGATCGCGGCGTTGACGTGGCGCTGGGTACGGCTGAGATCCGGCTCCCAGCGGCCCGTGAGCGGGTTGAGGTGGACTCGTTGCGTCTCCTCCTTGCCCTCACTGCCGCTCTGCCACGGGAACATGGCGCCGTGGAAGCCCGCCTCGTCGGCCGCCGCACGCGCCTCGTCCAGGCGCCGGTACCGATACATCAAGAGGCCCCGAGTGACCTCGGGCATCCGATAGTTGAGAAACGGATACACGTACAGCTCGTCCCAGAAGACGTGGCCGCGGTAGGCCTCGCCGTTGAGTCCGCGGGCCGGAACCCCGGCATCGATGTCGGCTGTGTGCCGTGAGCACACCTGCAACAGATGGCAGGTGTGCAGGCGCAGCAGTCGCTGCACCTCGTGGTCCGCTTGCACTTGCAGGTCGCACACCCGCCAGAGCTCCTCCCAGGCCGACCGATGCCGCGCGAACTCGGCCTCGAAGTCCCCGCTCCGGCCCGCCGACGTGCCGGCCTTGGTCAGCGAGTCGCTGGTCGCCGGGTCCCTGGAGGTGGAGAACACGACCAGCTTCTCCACGCGGACTGCCACCCCCTCCCGGACCTCGAACGCGAGAACCTGCTGGATGTAGTCCTCGGTCTGGTAGAGGCTGCGCTGGACCGTCACCGGGTTGGGGCCTTCGAACACGCGGCTCCGCGCCGCCTGGCTGATGTACAGGTTCGACTGCCGGGTCTGGACCTTCAGCGCGATCACCTCAGGCCCGAACGTCCGCGGCGAGACCGGATCGAGGTGCCGGCCCTCGAGTTGCTGATAGCGGGCGACGCCGCTATTGGTCACGCGCCCGTCGAGCGCGCAGACCACCTCGACCCGCCCGGACCAGTTCTCCGCGGTGAGTGTCCACTCGATCCCCGCGTGGTGAACGTCCGCCATGCTGACGAACCGGCGGCTTTGCAACCTCGTCTCACGTGAGCTGCGATCGCGAAAGCGGAGCTCGCGCACGATCACCGCGTTGCGGATGTCGAGCGAGTGGCGGTAGTCGAGCAGCTCGACGTCGGCAAGTCTGATTGCGTCCTCGCCCTCTATCCGCACCTTGACCACCAGCCAGTTCGGAAGGTTGACGAGATCCTCGTTGAGCACAGGCAGTCCGCCCAGGATCGTGGTCTCCCGGTTGTAGACGCCATGCGCGTACGTGCCGGGGTAATGAACCCCGTCGGCGTCCTCCCACTCGGCGGTGCCGCGAGCGCAGAGATAACCATTGCCGGTGGAGGTCAACGCTTCGCGAAGTCCCTCCTGATCCGGATCGAAGCCTTCGTAGGTGAGCGCGAAAGCGTCCATCGCACCTCTCTCCGCATCCTGCCGGGTCGCCGATCGACGTTCGCTCGGAAGCGTCGCAGCGGGCCGCGGCGATGTCAATCGATTCGGCGCGGACGGCCGTAGCCGTCAGCTGTCGAATCACGACATCTTTGGAAGCTCATTCGATCGCGTCCGCGCTCCGGGGGCGTGACTCGCATTTGCGAGACACGACCGATCGGCGACAGGAGGCCTGCATTCGAGCTCGGGCGAGTACGCGAAGGCGTCCTGTTGTGCCCTGCTGTCCGGCAGCGGCCGCGCGCGGTCGTCGACGCGGAGCCACGGATCCGTAAGTCCTGGACAGTCGTGTGCCGTGCGATCATCCGAGCGAGCACGGCATCGTGGGGGCTCGTTGCCTGCGCGAGCTTGCGCTCGTCCGAATCATTCACCTGACGCCTGATCAGCCATGTGACTGCCTCGCGTCACCTCGCGACGGTCGGCATGGGTATAGGGCATTTGCCCGATGTCCGTCGAGCGCGCCCGCGCACATACTCGCGCCAACCTCGGCATCGTTCGGAGATGCCGGAAACGTAAGGAGGACCGGGATGCTCCTGGCAACGACTACGGTCGAGGACTTCGACCGCTTCACGAGCGTCTTCTCCACCAAGGGTGCCGAGAAGCGCAGGCAGCACGGCTCGAAGGGCGCGCTCGTGTTCCGCGACCCCAACCAGGCGGACCGGGTCTGGGTCATCTTCGACTGGGATCTCGACGGCTGGCAGAGCTTCGCGTCCGACCCTGATGTCCCGCCGATCATGCAGGAGGCCGGGCACAAGGGCCGGCCGCAGGTGCCTGAGCTCAGCGGCCGCTACGAGGCGTAGGAGCGACGTCATGCGAGAAGCAATCAAGATCGGCGTGATCGCCGACCAGACGGGCGCCCTCTCCATCATGGGCGGCGCTCAGGCCAACGTCGCGACGCTGGTGGTGGACGAAATCAATGCGTCCGGCGGGCTGCTCGGCCGTCGCGTCGAACTGCTCATCGAGGACAGCGCCACCGACGACGGGCAGGCGGCGGCCGCCGCCACCAGGCTCGTCCAGGATGACCACGTCGCCGTGCTCCTAGGCGGCATCTTCAGCTCCACCAGGCAGGCGATCAAGGAGCCCGCTCTCTGCCGGAGCATGAGTCGCTTCGGGGGCAGCTCGAGCTGTTTCCGCTCAGCCTGGGCCGGGTTTACGCGCTACCAGCCGCTCGACGAGCCCGAGCTTGGAGCGTTCGAGTAACTCGATCGAGAAGCCCTCGGCCTGCACTTGCTCGAGCGGCTCGCGCAGCACATGGTCGGCCCCGAAGCGAACGAATGCCGGCGCGAGCAGCCGCTGGACGCCCCGGACCGCTCGGACCGGACTGCGTACGTGCTCGAGCAGCACAAACCGCCCGCCCGGACGGAGCACCCGCCTGACCTCGGCCACAGCGGCGCGGTCGTCCGGGATCGTGCATAACGACAGCGTGCACACCACCGTGTCAAACGTGCCGTCCTCGAACTCGAGCGCCTGTGCGTCCCCCAGCCGCAACTCGATCGGCCTACCCAGCTCGGCTGCGCGCCGGCGGGCAATGTCAAGCATCGCGGGCACGAATTCGATGCCCGTGAGCCGGACGCCATCGGGGTAGTGGGGAAGGTTGAGCCCCGTCCCCACGGCAATCTCTAGCACCTCACCCTCGGCCCGGGCGCAGACCCACTTGCGCCCACCGGCGAACAACAGCCGTTCTGGGAGCTTGACGTTTCGGTCGTAGTTACCGGCCTCCCGCTCATAGACACGGCGGATCTGCTCGGCCTCGTCGAGAGCTGGGGTCACGACCGCGCCGATGAGCGCCGGATGAGTCTCATGATGTGCGGGACCGTCTGGTGTGGCTCTGGACGCGTCCGCGTGAGGCGGGGTTCCGGTTTGGTGGTTGCACGGATTCCGTGGCTGTGGTGTCGATGAGCACTCCGAGCACCTCACCGATGGTCGGTTCTCGACCGACCGCCATCCGCAGGGGCAGATGGTCCTGGATCCGGTATCGATTGCGTCGGCCGTCCTTGCCCTTGACGACGTAGCCGGCTTCGGTCAGGTCCGTGACGATGCCGAACGCGGTGCGCTCGGTGATGCCGAGCGTCGCGGCGATATCGCGGAGCCGCACACCGGGGTCGCCGGCGATGCAGACGAGGACTCGTGCGTGGTTGGTGAGGAAGCTCCACTTGCCCATGCGTCACTAGATTACGGCTTCCGGAAATTGCTTGCTAGTTTTGTGCGACAAGAGTAGGGTGCGAGCCAGACATCGGGGCTCGGCTGTCGCCGACCGCCAGGTTGCTCGAGGGTCAGCGAAAGGAGCCAGCGATGCCGGTCAGCGAGCGCCAGGCGGAGCACGCCATGGGGTCGACGCCGGGGCGGATGGATAGCGACGTTCTGAACTCGCCACTGAAGGCCGCCGCTTTGACGCCAACCGCGGCGTGGTCGCGGCGCGTGCGGTGGATCGGCGGGCTGATCCAGGCCGCGTTCGCCGCCTTCTGGCTGGTGCGCGGGAGCGCGGTGATCGGCGGCGGCGTCGGCGATGTGTTGATCGCCGTTTCTGGCGTCGCCGCGATCGGCACGTTCTTCTACGCGGTCACGGCTGCCAGGGGCACGGCCCCCGGCCCAAGAGTCCGCAGGGCAAGCGGATCGAGCGCGCGGTCACAATCGCGACCGTGGTCGAGTTCGCCGCGGCGATCGTCCTACCGATGATCGTCAGCGCCGCCGGTCACCCGGACTGGGTGCTGCCGTCGATCGCGATCACGATCGGACCGCTGCTGCTGTGGCTCGACTACCGGGTTCACATCCCCCGTTACCGGCCGGTCGGGTGGGCACTGACCGTCGGACCGGTGATCCTCGTCGCCACGCTGTCAGGAACACCGCTTATCGCCACCACCGGCATCGCCGCCGGGGTGCTGTTGCTCGGTACCGCCCTCGCCGGCTTCCGCGACCTCGCGGCGGTCCGTCGTGCGGAACAGGCCGGCACTGCTGCCGTCCTGGTCAGCGCTGGAGCACAGCTATGAGCGAGGATCGGGTGCACGTGGTGTTCGGCGCAGGGCAGGTCGGACGCGCCCTCGCTGCCCGCCTGGCCAGTCTCGGCGATCCGGTTCGGATGGTGTCGCGGCACCCGCCGTCGGCACCGCTCGACGGAGTCGACTGGCGGGCCGCTGACGCGACGGACCCCGAGGCCGCTACCGATGTGGCCAAGCGCGCATCGGTCGTCTACCAATGCCTGAACGCTCCGTACACCGATTGGCCGAAGCGCTTTCCCCCGCTGCAGCGGGGGGTTCTGACCGCTGCGGAGCGCAACGGCGCCCTGCTGGTGAGCCTCGAAAACGCGTACGGCTACGGCCCGACCGGTGGCGAGCCGATGACCGAGGATCTCCCGCTGGCCGCGACGACCGTCAAAGGCCGCACCCGAGCAGCCATGACCGAGGAGCTGCTCGAGGTCGCCGATGCTGGGCGAATCCGGATCGCGATCGGGCGGGCATCTGACTTCTTCGGCGCCGGCGCCACTGAGTCATCGCTCGGTGAGCGTGTGTTCGGCAACGCCGTCGCCGGCAAACGCGCTGACTTCATCGGCAACCCAGACCTCCCCCACACCTACAGCTACATCCCGGACATCGCAGTCGGTCTGGCGACGCTCGGCACCGACGAGCGCGCCATCGGTGGCGTGTGGCACCTGCCGGGCCCGGAGACCGTCAGCACCCGGGCGCTGCTCGAGCTCGTCGCGGGCGATGTCGGGCACCCGGTCGGCGTTCGAGTACTGCCCAAGCTGGCCGTGCGCGCCCTCGGGCTCTTGAACCCGACGATCCGGGAACTCGTAGAGCTTTCCTACGAGTTCGAGCAGCCGTTCGTGCTCGACACCACCAAGTATCAGTCGACGTTCGGGACCGAAGGCACACCGCTCGCGACGGCCATCGCTGCGACGGTCGCTTGGTACCGCAACCGAGATGGCACGTCCAACGGAGCACACGAACGCGTGCCGGCATGACCATCCCGGATGTGGCCTCCTCCCGGTTCCGGCAGTTCTCCAATCCGGCGACCGGCGAATCGGTCCAGTTCACCGCGACCCCAGAAGACGCCGGCGTAGATGTCGTGAGCTTCAACTGGCGCAGCATGCCCGGTGGCTCGATCACCGAGCACGTCCATCCCCACCAGGAGGAGCGCTTCGCGATAACCGCGGGCCAGGCGCACTTCACCCTTGCCGGCGAGCACCGCGTGGTCGGAGCGGGCGAAACGCTCGTCGTGCCTCCTGGCATGCGTCACTCCGAATGGAACCCCGGATCGGTCGCGATCGAAGGCGTGGTCGAGCTCCGCCCGGCGCTGCACACCAAGGAGATGTTCGAGGCGTTCGGCGGCCTCGGCTCCGAGGGCAAGACCACGCCCCGCGGGGCACCGAAGAACCCGCTCCAGCTCGGCGCCACCTGCTGGTACTTCCGCCACGAGAGCCGAGCCACCTCGCCGCCGATCTGGACCCAGAACCTGATCCTCCCACCGCTCGCGGCACTGGCGAAACTGCTCGGCGTGCGGCCCTACTACGACCGCTGGGACAGTCGCAATACCCTGAGATCGGAGCCCGCCGCATGAGGATCCACGCCCTGACAACCGGGGCGGTGCGCGTCAGGCACAGCTTCCGGCATCCCCGCCAAGGCCGGCGCCGGCAGCTGGACCTGTTCCTACCCCGCCCGTTCTCCGACCGCCACCGATCCACTGCTGGGCGATCGAGCACGGCGGAATCCTGCGGCTAGTCGACACCGGTGAAACGGCCGCGCTCGTCGCGCGGCCGTTCGTGTCCGGCTATGCCGGCCGCAAGCGAGCTATTGGCAGTACGGCAGCACTCCTGTCCAGCACTTCCCGGTCGATGTGACTGTGGAGTTGGTCTGGGCCGTGTAGCCGACGTAGAAGTAGGTCAGCGGGGAGGGCAGGTGCTTGGGCGGGCTGCCGATTAACGGCGTCAGGTTGTTCGTCTCAAGGGTCTGGTAGCCGTTGGTGCTAGGTCCGGGTGAGTAGCTGACATACGCGCCGGGCTTCAGCTTGGGGTTCGTGCAGAAGACGGAGAAGCCGATGAAGCCGTCATCGTTGAGACAGCTGGAGACCTCCTCCGCGATCTCCATCTCGGTGTTCTCGTAGACCGCGTGAGAACCGCCACCGTAGCCGAGCACGCCACCGCTGCTGTTGTTCCAGCGGTGGCCGACGCCGAGACCATATATGTCGGGCACGTTCACCGCGATCGCGCTGCCGTTGCCAAACGACGCCGCCGCGACGGTGAGGATGCCACCGTAAGCCGCCCCCTCGACCGCGTTGATCGAGTCACCGCCGAGAATGGTGTTGCAGTTCGAGGTGTAGTTCTGCGTCGGGATCGTGATCTGCCATACGCAGACATTGTTGTTGCCGGAGATCGTCTGATCGGTGAACTGCACGCCGTCCTGCTGCTTGTTGTTGCCGATGAAGAACTCGTTGTCCTGGAGGCTGGCCGCGTCTGGACCCCAGGTGGTGTCGTACTCGCCGGTGAATTGCTGGTCGACTAGCTGCGCGGTGATCACGCTGACGTCGATCGGCCCGGACGTCTCCTTCTGGTGGCGAACCACCTTCACTCCGCCGGAAAGGCCGGCGAGCACCTCAGGGTGTGGAATGTGCTCCTTGATGTAGGCCTGAGTGTCGCACGTTACCCGCTGCCAGCCGTTACCGCTGTAGCGATAGCAGCCCAGCTCGTGCGGTGGCGGCGGGATCCGAAGCTGGGTCCCGGGCGAGAGCGATGACCCCGTTCCGACCACGTTCGACATCCCTCCGCTCGACCCCGTGCTCGCCCCCGAGCTGCCGGTCACGACCAAGCCAGCCAGCGCGCTCCCTACGAGAGCCGCCAGAAACACGCCGCGAGCCGGCCACCCCCGATGGCGCAGGCCCCCGCGCAACACGTCGATCAGTTCTCTTTGCAGGCGTCGTCTCATCTCGTCTCCTTCGGTCTCGGCGACGTCACACCGACATCACGAGGTACCGGTGTCCTGCGTCCATGCCCCCCCGGCAATTTGATCTACGCCGAAATCATCAGCGCAACCGGCCCGTCTGCACAGCCACCCTGGGTGTTGAATCACCTCACCTCGAGGAGCACGTCGGTCGACAGAGAGCCGAAGGACGCGACGAGCGCCGGTCGAGCTGCGAGGCTGGGATCACCTGCTGAGTTCATGCTCGCTCACGTTCCCGCATTCGAACGCGAGCTCCACTAGGAGGTCGACGATCGCCCGGTCGTGATCAGCAACGTGCTGCTAGCCGTGGGCGTCCTCGACTATCAGCCGCCAGGCCTTGACCATCGGCCCGCCCGATCGGCGACTCAGTCCCGAGAGCTGTTTGTTGATCGAGCGAGCCCCGCCCGACCCGCCGATCGTCTGGCCGCGCTCGTGAAACAAATCCTGGCCGGGTGAGGGCCTCGACTGCGACCGACCCCGTTTGGAGCGGCGGTCAGGCCGCTTTGGGTAACGCCCCGCCCAGGAGTGACAGAAGCTGAGCGCGGTTAGGGGCGGGCAGTGGCGGCGGGTCGCTTCTGCGGGCGATCTCGAGGATTCGCTCGACGAAGTCGCCGTCCGCGAATGTCTCCTCAAGCCGGGTAATGCACCCGCGCCAGGCGATGGCGGCGCGGAACGCATCAGGATCGCGGAAGAGCGCGGCCAGCAGGGCCCGCTGGATCAGGGCGAAGCCGCTCGGAGGCGGGGGGCCGGCTCCACGGCGGAGGCCTTCGATCTCGACGAGCCGGGCACGATCCTCCTCGACGGTTTCGCGGTACCACGGCGTCAACTCGGCTTGCGCTACGGCGTCCCAGGTCTCCGCGAGGCGATGTGGGTTCTCGAGATGTGATCGGATCACGTCGCGTAAGTGCCGCACGCCTAACAGGCCCAACGTCATGCCGCGGCCGCCCGAAGGGTTCGTACACGCCATTGCATCGCCGACCGCGACCAATCCGGTCGCCACCGGGCGTCCGTCGACGAGCAAGCGCCGAAAGCGGTCGAGGACCCCCGCCATCGGGAGTACGCCGGTAATGGGCTCGCCGTCGAGCCACTGCTTGTGCGCTGGGCACGCCGCCACCACCGCGGTCCACACGTCGGGATCGCGCAGACGCTTGAGCGGCTGATCGCCGGCGGACGTGAACAGGGTCACCGACCACGTGCCGTTGTCGGCGGGCAGCGTGAGCACGGAGAAAGTGCCGATGTCAGTCACGATCGCAGCGCGGAAGGCTGGCATCCCTGCATCGCGAGCGCGAAAGTAGCGCGTGTAATAGAGGAATCCCGATTCCCCGACCTCTTCGATGATCGGCCCGATCCCTGCCTGCGCCAGCCAGCGCGTCAGCTGGGAGCCGCGGCCCGTGGCGTCGACAACCAGATCGGCGCGGACGTGCTCGCCCCGACCGGCTCGCACACCGCTGACGTGCGGCGTCCCGTCGTAGCCGCGCACCACGAGTTCGCGGACATGGACGCCTCGGCGTATCTCGAGGCCCGGCTCCCTGTGTGCAGCCCGGCCGAGGACCTGCTCGAGCACCGGCCGGCGCGCGGTGAGCGTACGAAACCGCTCGTCTCCAGCGCGGGGTGTCCGGTCGGTGATCGACGGAGGCATCAGGCTGAGGAGATCGAAACGAAGCCCGCCCGCGTCCTCGAGCGCAACGGCGACGTCGGGCAGCATCTCCTCGACGAGCATGCGGCCGCGCGGGAGAAGGAAGTGCGGCTGGCGGAACTGGACGACCCCGTCCCGCGGCCAGCGCTCCCACGCCTGCGCGGCCGAACCCGGCGCGGGCTCAGGATCGCGCTCGAAGATCGTCACGTCGTGACCGTCCCGGCGTAACATCATCCCGGCTGCCAACCCGCACACCCCAGCGCCCAACACAATGATCTTCGACACCGCGATCGCCCCCTTGTTGGCTAGTCGCCGAGATCGGATCGGCGCTCGGCCGATCCCTTGGCGCTGAGGCCCTGCTTGTTCGCTGCCAGGACGAGGTCGAGTTCAGCTTGCATCTGCTGCTGTTCCTCGGGCGAGACGGTGGTCACGCTTGCGTACTCACCACATCGCGGGCACACGCCGATGTCCCCCTCGAATCGGTAGTAACGGCCACAAAAACAGACGACATCAGGCATGGTCTTCACCTGCTCGCGGCATGTGTCGTATTGCGAAGTTGGTCAGCATCTC
>CAWCMG010000033.1:0-107663 GCA_963796575.1 uncultured Solirubrobacterales bacterium
CGCTCACGCGAGCCGGAAACAGCGACCGGACGCGCGGGGCGCACCTTACCGCCCCGGCTACAGAGTCATCGTACGGCCGACCTCGAACCCGTCGAGCGCCACGATCTCGTCGATCACGTCGTGCGGCACAGCCGCGTCGGTCGTGATCACCATCACTGCGAGTGGTCCGGCGCCGAGGGCGTCGGAGTCCACGTGCCCGACCGCGGCGGACACGATGTTGATGCCGCGCGCGCCGAAGAGCGTGCCGACGCGGCCGATCATCCCGGGCACGTCGCCGTAGCGGAACATCGTGATGTGCTTCTCGAGCTGGATGTTGAAGCGCTGGCCCCAGGCTTCGAGCAGGTGCTCGCGATTGCGGCGACCGAACACGGTGCCGGCCACGAGCACGCTGTCCTCGCCGCTCTCGACGGTCACGCGCACGAGATCGGAGTAGTCGCGGACGGCCGCGCGCCTCATCTCGACGACCTCGATCCCACGCTCCTCCGCGAGGCCCGGTGCGTTGACGACGCCGACATCCTCTTCGCAGTGGCCGCGCAGGACCCCGAGCAGCACCTGGATCGTCAGCAAGCTGGTGTCGCGCTCGGCGATCCTCCCGAGGAACTCGGTCCGGACCAGATCGATCGACGAGCCCTCGGTGAGCTCGACGGCGATCCGCCCGAGCGCGCGGCACAGCGACACGAACGGACCGAGCACCTCCATGTCCTCCGGCGAGATCGCGGGAACGTTGACGGCGCTGGTGACGACGCCGCCGGCCAGGGCGGCGACGACCTGCTCGGCGGCCTGGTAGCCGGCGCGGTCGGTCGCCTCGGCGGTCGAGGCGCCGAGGTGCGGCGTGACCACGACGTTTGGATAGCCGAAGAGCGGATGGTCGGTGACGGGCTCGGTGGTGAACACGTCGAGCGCCGCGCCCCCGACCTTGCCCGAATCGAGCGCGGCCTTCAGATCCGCGTCGACGACCAGCGGGCCGCGCGCGACGTTGAGGATGCGCACGCCGTCCTTGCACTTGGCGAGCGCCTGAGCGTCGATCCAGCCCTTGGTGTCGGGCGTGTTCGGCAGGTGGAGCGTGATGAAGTCCGCCCTGGCGTAGACATCGTCGGAGGACTCGGCCTTCTCGACGCGGAGCTCCCGGTATCGCTCGGCGGAGACGTACGGGTCGAACGCGATCACGCGCATACCGAACGCCCGCGCCCGCTCGGCCACGAGCTGGCCGATCTTGCCGAATCCGAGGATCCCGAGCGTCTTCTCGTACAACTCGACGCCGGAGAACTTCGAGCGCTCCCACGCGCCGCCGGTCAAGGAAGCGTGCGCCTGGGGAACGTTGCGGGCCAGCGCGAGCAGCAGCGCCATCGTGTGCTCGGCGGCGGTGATCACGTTCGATTGCGGCGCGTTGGCGACGATGATCCCGGCCTTGGTGGCGGCGTCGACGTCGACGTTGTCGACCCCCACCCCGGCCCGGCCCACCGCTCGCAACCGCCTGGCGCGCGCGATCAGCGGGGCATCGAGCTTTGTCGCCGACCGGATCAGAACGCCGTCGTACGCGCCAATCCGCTCCTCGAGCTCCTCTCGCGACCAGCCGACGCCGAGATCGACGTCGAAGTGTTCCTTCAGCAGCTCGATTCCCGAGTCGCCGATCTTCTCCGCCACCAAAACTCGGGCCCGCCCACCCCGGCTCCCGTCCGGCTGCGGCGTGACCGAGGCCGACTCGGTGACGGTCACAGCATGCGCTCCAGCACCCAGTCGATGCAGGCCGTCAGGGCCTTTACGTCGCTCGGATCCGTCGCCGGGAACATCCCGATCCGCAGCTGGTTGCGCCCAAGCTTGCGGTAGGGCTCGACGTCGACGATTCCGTTGGCGCGCAGTGTCGACGCAAGATCGGCCGCGTCCACCTCGGGGTCGAAGTCGATCGTGCCAACGACCAGCGAGCGCTTGGCGGGGTCGCTGACGAACGGGGTCGCGTGCTGATGCTCGGCGGCCCATCCGTACAGATGGCTGGATGACTCCGTGGTGCGGGCCACCATCGCGTCGAGGCCGCCGCGATCAAGCATCCATTCGAGCTGATCGGCGAGCAGCAGCAGCGTCGCGATCGCGGGGGTGTTGTACGTCTGGTCCTTGACCGAGTTCTCGTGGGCGATCTGGAGCGACAGGAAGTCCGGTATCCAACGCCCGTCTCCCGGATCGGCCGCGATCTGCGACGTTCGCTCGAGCGCTCGGGGGCTCAGCACGGCAAGCCACAGCCCGCCGTCCGACCCGAGGCCCTTCTGGGGCGCGAAGTAGTAGGCGTCGGTCTGGCCCACATCGACGGGCAGGCCGGCCGCGGCCGACGTCGCGTCGACCAACACGAGCGCATCGTCGGCGTCGGCGGGCCTCGAAACCGGCACCATCACGCCGGTCGAGGTCTCGTTGTGGGCCCAGGCGATCACGTCGGCGTCGGGATCGGACTGCGGCTCGGGGGCGTCCCCGGGGTCCGCCTCGATCACGATCGGGTCCGCGAGGAACGGGGCCTTGCGCGTGCACGCGGCGAACTTCGAGGAGAACTCCCCGTAGACGAGGTTGAGCGCACGCCGGCGCACGAGCGAGCAGGCCGCTGCCTCCCAGAACGCCGTCGTGCCGCCATTGCCGAGCGTCACGTCGTAGCCGTCGGGGATGGAGAACAGCTCGCGCAGGTCGGCCCGGATCTGCGCCACCACTCCTCGCACCGGCGCCTGGCGGTGCGACGTTCCCATCACGCCGGTGCCTTCCTGGGCGAGTCGCCCGAGTTGCTCGGGTCGGATCCGCGAGGGGCCCGAGCCGAACCGCCCGTCGGCGGGCTTCAGCTCATCGGGAATCTGAAGAACTGTGCCGGTCTTGGTCATGCGAGCCTCAACCAAGGTAACGAACTGCCTCGCTGGGCAGGGTTCGCGAACCTATTCCTGGAACTCTGTGTCGATCCAGTCCATCTGGGCCCGGAGCTCGCGGCCGACCAGCTCGACTTGGTGTCCGGCCTGCTCCTCGCGCATGCGCTTGAAGTTCTCCTGCCCGGCCCGGTTCTCGGCGATCCACTCGCGGGCGAAGTCGCCGGACTGGATGTCGGCCAGAACCTTCTTCATCGCTTCGCGGGTGGCGTCGCCGATGATCACCTTGCCGCGGGTCATGTCGCCGTACTCGGCGGTGTTCGAGATCGAATACCGCATCCCGGCGATGCCCTTCTCATACATCAGGTCGACGATCAGCTTGAGCTCGTGCAGGACCTCGAAGTAGGCGAGTCGGGGGTCGTACCCAGCCTCGGTCAGCGTGTCGTAGCCGGCACGGACGAGTTCGGTGACCCCTCCGCAAAGGACGGCCTGTTCGCCGAACAGGTCGGTCTCGGTCTCGTCCTTGAACGTTGTCTCGATCACGCCGCCACGCGTGCAGCCGATGCCCTTGGCGTAGGCGAGCGCAATCGCGAGCGCATCGCCGCTGGCGTCCTGATCGACCGCGACGAGTCCCGGCACGCCCGAGCCCTCGAGGTACTGCCGGCGAACCAGGTGGCCGGGCCCCTTCGGCGCCACCAGCGCGACGTCGACGTCCGGCGGCGGCACGACCTCGCCGTAATGGATCGAGAAGCCGTGTCCGAACATGATCATGTTCCCCGGAGCCACGCCGTCCTTGACGCCCGACTCCCACACCGCGCGATGGAGTTCGTCGGGGACGAGCATCATCACGATGTCGCCCTCGCTCGCGGCGTCGGCGGGCTCGGCCACGCGCAGGCCGTGCTCGCGCGCCTTGGCAACACTGCTCGAGTCTGGGCGCAGGCCGACCACGACCGACACCCCCGAGTCCTGCAGGTTCAGCGCGTGGGCGTGGCCCTGCGAGCCGTATCCGATGATCGCGACGGTCTTGCCGTCGAGCTTGTGTAGGTCAGCGTCGTCGTCGTAGAACATTGCCGGGGAGCGTAGATGACGCGGCTCCCCGGCGACTTCTCAGTGGCTCATCCGCCGCCGCCGAACTGCCGCTCCAGCGAGAGCACGTCGTTGACGTAGTTCTGAGTCGACGGATACACGCCGTGCTGGAGCACCGACGGCAGGCCCTGGTAGTAGCCCGCGGCCGCCATCGCCGGATCGCCGCCGGTCGACTGGAGCAGCGAGTGCAGGAGCAGCACGCCGCCGCGCACGTTGTCGGCCGCGGACGCCGGGGCCAGCGGCGGTCCGCCGGTGTCGAGCGAGTGCTGGATCCACGACCACGTCCCCGGGAGGATCTGCATCACGCCGCGGGCGTCGGCGCTGGAGACGAGGTCGTTATTGAAGCCGCTCTCCTGCCAGGCGATCGCGGCGGCGAGCGACGCCGGCACGCCGTTGGCCGCGGCGACCGAGCCGACCTCAGATGCGGTGACGCGCTCGGGCGTTGGGTAGGGCGGATCGGTCGGCGTTCCCTGGGCGGGCGTGCCGACCGGTTGCGACGTCGAAGCGCTCGAGTCGCTAGATGTCGACATCGACACGTCGACGGTCGATCCGGAACCCGAGCCCGAGGGCACTCGGAGAACCGTCCCGGTAATCAGAAACTTGTTGGGGTTCAGCCCGTTGGCCGCAGCGAGCGCATCGACGCTCTCTCCCGCCCGGGTGGCGATGGCCGACAGCGTGTCCCCGGCCTGGACCACGTAGGAGCCCGCGCCGCTTGAGCTTGTGGCGTCGCTGATGGCCACCACCGTGCCCGAGGACGCGGAGGAGCCCGACAGGTGAAGTACGGTTCCGACCAGCAGGAACGCGTCCGGGTTCAGGCCGTTGGCAGCGGCGAGCGAATCGACGCTGACGCCGGATCGCGCCGCGATCGCGGACAGCGTGTCACCGGGCTGCACCACGTAGGACCCCGAGGTGCTCGTGCTCGCCGGAACGGTCGCGCCCGAGCCGGCCTCGTCGGCATCGAGGTCGCCATCGCCCGAGGAGCTCGAGCCGCTGGCCGCCGTCGACGGCGCAACCGCGCTCACGCCCTGCGGCGGGATCTGGATGGTCGAGCCGGCGAGAAGTTGGGTGTCGGGCGAGAGCCCGTTGGCCGCGGCAAGCGCGCCGACGCTCAGGCCGTCCTGGGCGGCGATCGACGAGAGGGATTCACCCTTGGAGACGACGTGGACGAAGTACGCCGAGGCGGTCGCGGGGACACCGAGCATCGCGCCGGCAGCGACGGTGATGAGCAGGGAAAGTCGCAAATGCATGCGCCCCAGTGTCGTCAACATCGGGCGGAACCGGAATCGCTGCAACCAGCCTTTCAGCCTGCAAAATCGCGTTCATCGGTTTTTCCGCGGGAAGGATCCGACGGCGCCCGAGTCCGCCTCAGGCGTCCGCGGCCGCAACCAGCGACCGCGCCGGGAACCGCAGTACCCCGCCGACCCTCGTGTAGGGCTCCGCGAGCTGCGCGATCCTTGCGATCACCTCCGCGCGCTGGTCGTCTGCCAGCGGATCGAACACGTCGCCGAACATGCTCGAGAGGTCGTCGGTCTCGGCGATGTAATCCTCGACGCTGTCAAACGTCCGTGGCGGCTCGATGGACTCGACCACCGCATCTACGAAGCCGGCCGCCTCGAGCACGTCTTGCAGGCGCCCAGGCGGCGCCAGCGCGAACATCCCGGGCGCGTCGGGATCGGGCTGCGTGGTGTAGCCGAGCTCGACCAGCGCGCGCGTCGTGATCGTGGCCCACGGGTTCGCCGGAGGCTCGTCCCATACCGCGAGTGCGACTCGACCACCCGGCCGCAGCACGCGGCGCATCTCGCGTAGTGCTGCCTCAGGATCGACCGCGAACATCAGCCCCCACTTGCACAGCACCGCGTCGACGCTCGCGGTGTCCAGATCGATCCACTCGAGCTCGATTCGCCTGAACTCGACGTTCTCGATCCCCAGCTCGTCCGCGCGGGCGCGAGCCACCTCGAGCATCTCGTCGGTCGCGTCGCTGCACACGAGCGAGCCGCCCGGGCGGATCAGCTCAGCGGCGAGGAATCCCGTCTCCCCCGGCCCGGCCGCGAGCTCGAGCACCCGCAGCCCAGGCTGCAACCCCGCGTGGTCGAGCATCCAGGCCGACACCGGCAACCCGAACGCGCGCACGCTCTTTGCCCGCTTGCCCCAGCCGGCAGCGGCTCGCCCCCACCGCTCCAGCATCTCGGCCCTCACCGCGTCGGGATCGGAAATGCTCATCTAGTCGCCTCCTCCGTCCGGCGCGCGCTCGGAAAGCCGCCGCGTGATCTCCTTGAACGCGCCCTCGATCTGTTCGCTCAGTCGGCGCTGGAAGATCGCCATCACCGCTTCGGACGCTACCGGGCCGAGCCGCTCCACCGCGTGCTCGATCTCCGGCCAGCGCTCGGCCGGCATGTCCGCCTGCGCGAACGGCTTCCAGATCTCGTGCAGGAACAGCTCGACGAACGAGCGCGACACCGACTCGCAGTGGCGGTCAATGTCCTCGAGGATCGACAGCGCGCTGCGCAGCGAGATCCCGCGCCCGACGACCTCCTCGGCGATCGCCAGCAGTGACGGGCTCGGCGCCGTGAAGCGGCCGTCGTCGGTCGGCACGAGCACGCCCAGGCGCTCGGCCTCCGCGAGCACCTCGGGCGCCTCCTTCGTGCCGACGCGAAACCGCTTGCCGAGCTCCTCGAGCGTCAGGGTCTCGCCGCGCTCGGTGGCGGCGGCGGCGCTCAGCGCCTCGCCGAACTGCCTCAGCCGGTCGGCCGTGCCCTGCGTGTCGTCGAGCAGTCGCTTGATCCCGCCGAGGTTGAAGCCGTCGTCCTGGAGCTCGCGGACGAGCCGCAGCTGCGCCAGGTGCTCGGGCCCGTAGTAGCCGACGCGGGCCCGGACCTCGGGCGGGTCGAGCAGCCCGCGCGCCTGGTGGGCGCGGATGTTCCGCACCGACATCCCGGACTCCGCCGCCAGCTGCTCGATCGTCAGCTGATTGGGGGACTCGGATTCGTCAAAGCTCGCGGCGGACGACACGGCCACGATTAAAGCTGGCGCCGGAGCAGCTTGCCCGACGCCGTCCGCGGTAGCCGCTCGGCGAACTCGATCGCCTTGGGCACCTTGAACCCGGCCAGCCGCGCCGCACAATGGGCGCGTAGCTCGTCCGGGCCGGCGGTGGCGCCGCCTCGCAGCACGACCGTCGCGACGACCGCCTCCCCCCAGTCCGGGTCCGCTCGCGGATGGACGGCCGCGTCCGCGACCGCGGGATGCTCGAACAGCGCCGCCTCGACCTCGGCCGGTGCGACGTTCTCGCCGCCGGTGACGATCGTGTCGGCCTTGCGCCCGATGATCTCCAGTCGACCGCGCTCATCGAAACGCCCGAGGTCGCCGGTGTGAAGCCACCCGTCATCCGCGAGCGCGCCCGCGGACACGATCGCTCCGCGCACGAGCACTTCGTCGCTCGAGGTCATGATCTCGACACCGGCCAGCGGCCATCCGAAGGTGGCGATCTGCGAGCAAGCCTCGGTCATACCGTAGGTGGGGGCCACCGGCACGCCGGCATCAGTCGCGCGCTCGAGCAGCGCCGGCGCGATCGGTCCGCCGCCGAGCAGCGCCCAGCGCAGCGTCGGAGGGTCTTGCAATCCGGCGTCGAGCAACCGCGCGAGCATCGTCGGGACGAGCGAGACGAGCGTGATCCGGCGCCCCGGGTCCATGAGCTCGCGCAGTACGGCCTCGGTCTCGAACCGGCCATGCAGCACGACGGTCGTTGCGTAGATCGCGCTGCGGATCGGAATCGAGAGCCCGCCGACATGTGTCAGTGGCATCGGGCACAGCCACCGCTCGGTGGGATCGAGCCCGAGCGCCACCGCCGAACCGAGCGCGCTCGCCAGGAAGTTCCCGTCGCTGAGGATTACCGGCCTGGGCGCGGCGGTCGTCCCAGAGGTGTGCATCACCGCCACCGACCGGTCCCCACGCGTCGCGATCCGCATGTTCAGAGGTGTTCGCGAAAGCGGCTCAGATACCACGACCTCCGCTCCCGCCAGCCGCTGCGCGCGCTCGCACTCGGTGAGACGCAGATCGATCGGAACCGCAACCGCGCCCGCGACCAGGCAACCGTGGAACGCGATCAGGAAGTCGACGCCGGCCGGTAAAGCCAGGGCAACCCGCGAACCCAAGCCGACCCCGCGCGCCTGCAACTCCCCCGCCGCGCCGACCGCCGCGTCGCGCAGCTCGGCGTAGGTGAGGCTGCGCTCGGGGCTCTCGACCGCGGTTCGGTCGGGACGCCTGGCAGCGGCAGTTGGGACCCAGGAGGACACGCCCGACACGGTAGTCTCGCCCGCGTGCCAACGACCTGGAGACCCGCCGGGGACTACGAAGACATCCGCTACGAAACCGCGACCGGCGAGGACGCCGGCATCGCGAAGATCACGATCAACCGCCCCGAGCTGCGCAACGCGTTCCGCCCCGAGACCGTCGTCGAGCTCTCCGACGCGTTCGCGCGCGCCCGCGAGGACCTCGACATCGGCGTGGTGATCCTGACCGGCGAGGGCCCCGAAGCGTTCTGCTCGGGAGGGGACCAGCGCGTGCGCGGATCGCGGGGTGGCTACGTCACCGGTGCCGACCCGTCGGCCGCCGGCAAGCACGAGGCGGTAGGCCGGTTCGAGGTCACCGATCTGCACGTGCAGATGCGGCGGATGCCGAAGCCGATCGTGGCGATGGTCGCCGGCTATGCGATCGGCGGCGGCCATGTCCTGCACGTCGTTTGCGACCTGACGATCGCCGCCGACAACGCCCGGTTCGGCCAGGTCGGCCCGAGGGTCGGCTCGTTCGACGGGGGCTTCGGGGCGAGCGTGCTGTCGCGGCTGGTGGGGCCGAAGAAGGCCAAGGAGATCTGGTTCCTTTGCCGCCAGTACGACGCGCACGAGGCGCTGGCGATGGGGCTGATCAACGCGGTCGTGCCGCTCGACGAGCTCGAGCAGGAGACGGTCAAGTGGTGCCGTGAGATGCTCGCGCTGTCGCCGTTCGCGCTGCGGATGCTCAAGGCGAGCTTCAACGCCGACGAGGACGGCCTCGCCGGGATCCAGCAGTTCGCACATGACGCGAACCTGCTCTTCTACATGAGCGAAGAAGCGCAAGAGGGGCGCAACGCGTACCTCGAGAAGCGTAAGCCGGACTTCTCGAAGTTCCCGCGCCGGGCGTGATGACGGCTACACGGGAGGCCACCAGGCCGAGCGGCGTTCGCATCTGGCTGATGGCCGCGCGCGTGCGGACGCTGCCGGCGGCGATCGCGCCGGTGCTCGTCGGGACCGCGCTCGCGGGCTTCCTGCACGTGTTCCATCCGCTGCGGTTCGTCGCGGCGTTGATCGGCGCGATGTTCATCCAGATCGGCACCAACCTGTCCAACGACTACTCCGACGCGCGGCGTGGGGCCGACACCGAGGACCGCCTCGGCCCCGTGCGCGTCACCGCGGGCGGTCTCGTGCCGCCCAAGCAGGTGCTGATCGCGACGTATCTGACGTTCGGCGTCGCAGTGCTGGCGGGCATCTACCTCGTGGTCGTCGCCGGCTGGCAGCTGTTGCTCGTCGGCGCCGCCTCGATCCTCGCGGGCGTGCTGTACACGGGCGGCCCGAAACCCTATGGGTACGAGGGTCTGGGCGAGCTGTTCGTGTTCCTGTTCTTTGGGATCGTCGCGGTGGCGGGATCGTTCTTCGTGCAGGTCCAGCGCCTGGACTGGGAGGCGTTCGCGCTCGCGGTGCCCGTCGGCCTGCTCGCGGCGGGTCTGCTGATGGTCAACAACATCCGGGACATCGACACCGACCGTCGCGCCGGCAAGCGGACGCTGGCGGTGCGGCTCGGTCGTGACCGCGCGCGGACGCTGTTCGCGGCGACCGTCTACGTGGCCTACGTGCTGGTGCCGGTGACGTGGGCGTTCGGGCCGCTCAAGCCGTGGCTGCTGCTGGCCTGGCTGACGCTCCCGCTCGCGGCCCGCGTCATGCGCGTCGTGCGCAACCGCACCGACGGGCTGTCGCTGAACGGCGCGCTCGCTCAGACCGGGATGCTTCAGCTCGTGTTCTGCACGCTGCTGGCCGCCGGCCTGCTGCTAAGCCGGTGAACGTCGAAATTCAATTCTTAAGGCCGCGCTTGCGCGCGCCGTTTGTTTCGGCATCGGGTGCCCTTGGTGAACGCGAGCTCGTGCTGTTGGGTCTGGAGGACCAGGCGGGGCGGGTCGGGTTCGGCGAGGCGGCGCCGCTGCCGGAATACAACGGCGTGAGCGTCGATGACGTGCGCGAGGCGCTCGAGGGATGCCGACCGACGCTCGAGCGCGCCGACCGGCTGGGCCGGCAGGAACTGCTGGCCGAGTGCGAGAAGCTGGCGGTGTTCCCGCCGGCGGTCGCGGCGATCGATCTGGCTCTGTGGGACCTCGAGGGGCGGCGCACGGGACAGCCGGTGTGGCGACTTCTCGGCGCGCGCGCCGGCGAGGCCGTCGAGGTCAACTACACGATCGCCGCGTCCGATCGCGCCGGCGCCGCCGAGCAGGCTGCCGCCGCTCGCGCCGGCGGATTTCGCTGCGTGAAGGCGAAGGTGGGGATCGGCGACGACGCCGGCCGACTCGCCGCGGTGCGCGCCGTGCTCGGGGCCGACGTGGCGATCCGACTGGATGCGAACGGCGCGTGGTCGACCGACGAGGCGACCGCCGCGCTTCGTGCGCTGGCGCCGGTCGGGATCGAACTGTGCGAGGAGCCCGTCCGGGGCCTCGCCCAGACGCGAGAGCTCGCGGCCGTGACGAGCGTGCCGATCGCGCTCGACGAGACCGCGTCGGCGATCGGAGCGCTCGATGACCGTGTCTGCCAGGCCGTGTGCCTGAAGATCGCGAGCTGCGGCGGGATCACCGGCGTCGTCGAAGCGGCCCGCCGGGCACGCGCCGCCGGCTACGAGGTTTACCTCGCCTCGACCCTCGACGGCCCGCTCGGAATCGCCGCGGCGCTGCACGCGGCCGCGGTCGTACGACCGGAGCGCGCGTGCGGATTGGCGACGCTCTCGCTGTTCTCCGACCGCGGGGACCCGTTGCCGGCGCGGGAGGGCCTGATCGGGGTCCCGGCCGGCGCGGGCCTCGGCGATGGCCTCATCTCCTGGTATCAGGCGCCGTGATCGCCGCTCATGTGATCGAGGTCACGGTTGAACCAGCATGCAGCGGGTACAAATGTGAACCGAAGAATTTTCGATTTCGTACTAAAGGCAGAGGGCTTAGCTGACGACCATGTTGATCAACTGAGCAGCAGCAGTTTTCACCGGGAGATCCAAGATGAGTCCTGAACGTTCCAAGGCATACCGACGGGTCATGAAGACGCTCGACGACATCGGTCCGAGCAAGCTGTTCGACGACGAGCAGCAGCGGATTCGCTATGCCGCCGACAACCTCATCTTCAGCAACGACCTCAACAGTGACGTAGAGGCCTGCGACGCACTCGAAGACGTCGCCGCCCTGTGCCGGTCGCTGGTCGAGGGCGGACGCTGGGAGCAGAGCACGGCGATGCGCCTCGTGGACGATGTCTGCGAGTGCGGACCGGCGGCTTCGATCGTCCTCCAGGCCGCTTAGGCCTTGCGGATAACAGCTGCGACGCGCTCCGGCGCCTCCAGATGCACGGCGTGACCTGCGCCGGGGATCACGGCGACCTCCGCAGCGGGTAGCCCGAGCGCCATCGCGGTCGCGATCGCGGTGAACTTGTCGTCGCGCTCACCGGCGATGAGCGTCGCGGGCGCCCGAATCTCAGGCAGCCCGTCCCACAACGAGGGCAGCGCGCCCGTGCCCAGCCCGCGGAGCGCTCTGGCGAGACCGGCAGGTCGACTTCGCAGGCGATCGGCGTGGACGGCTGCGGCTACTGCGGGCGGCTGCCCGGCGAGCACCGGCGTCCGCGCCCAGCGCTCGGCGAATTGTTCGATGGTCATCCGGTCGACCTCGCCCGCGAGGCGTTCGTCGGCGCTGCGGCGGGCCTCGCGCTCGGCCGGGTCAGCGATCCCTGGGCTTGCCCCGATTAGGACCAGGCGGTCGATCCGTGCTACGAGCGCCGGCGCGAGCGCGGCGTGCAGCGCGAGCCGCCCGCCCATCGAGTACCCGACCAGCGTGAACCGCGCCGGCACGAGCTCGGCCATGTCCTCGATCACGGCCTCGAGCGTGACCGGCTCTCGCTCGGCCGCCGACCCGTGGCCCCGGATGTCGGGCGCGAGCGCACGGTAGCTTTCCCCGAGCGCCGCGACCACGGGGTCCCAGCTCGCCCCGGTGTGGGTGAAGCCGTGGAGGAGGACGACATCGCGCGCCATCAGCCCGCATCATGACCGCCACCGACACCTACCTGCTGCTGCGCGCCTTCTGCGACGAGCTCGCGCGTTGTGGGATGGAAGACGCCTGCACCGCGCCGGGGTCGCGCTGCACCCCGATCGTCCTTTCGCTGGTGCGCGAGGAGCGGATCCGGTGCTGGTCGCACATCGACGAGCGCTGCGCCGGCTTCTTCGCGCTCGGCGCCGGCAAGCGTTCGGGCCGACCGGTCGCGGTGACATGCACGTCCGGTACCGCCGCGGCGAACCTCGCGCCGGCGGTGATCGAGGCGCGGCACGCACGCGTGCCGCTGATCGTGCTCACCGCCGACCGCCCGCCGGAGCTCCGCGAGGTCGGCGCCGGCCAGACGATCGACCAGCTGAAGATCTACGGCGACGCGGTCAAGTGGTTCTTCGAGGTCGGGGTCGATGACGCGACCCCCGCGGCCCTCCGGTTTGTCCGCACGCTGGCCTGCCGCGCCTACTGGACCGCGGTCGAGGGCCCGCCGGGACCGGTCCACCTCAACTTCCCGCTCCGCGAGCCGCTCGTGCTCGACCGCCGGCTGCCGCTGCCCGACGACGACACCGGTCGCGCCGGCGCCCGGCCGTACGTGACGTTCGATTCGGGTGGCCCGGGCGCTCCCGCCGGTGGCGCGCCCCCGTCGGGCCGGATCGTGATCGTCGCGGGCTCGGACCGCGACGCAGGCTCGGCCCGCGAGCTGGCTCGCTTCGCCGCGCGGACTCGAATCCCGCTGCTCGCCGACCCGCTGTCGGGCGCACGGCGCGGCGAGGCGGCGGTCGCGCACTACGACCTGCTGCTCCGGGACCCGGAGTTCGCGGCCGCGCACCAGCCCCAGTTCGTGATCCGGACCGGCGAGCTGCCCACGTCGAAGCCGCTGCGCGCGTGGCTGGCCGGGCTCGAGACCGCCCAGATCGCGTTCGACCCGGACGGCGCCTGGCACGACCCCGACGCCGTCGTCGGGATGCGAATCCGGGCCTCCTACCGAGCGCTGCTCGGCGACCAGGAGCTTCGCGCCGACGGCGACTGGTTCGCCTCGTGGCGCGCCGCCGACGAGGCGGTCGCCGGCGCGATCGACCGCACCCTCGGCGAGGAGCTGTCAGAGCCCCTGGTGGCGCGCAGCCTGGGCAAGTGGCTCCCCCCGAACGCGACGCTGTTCGTCGCGTCGTCGATGCCGGTACGCGACGTCGAGGAGTTCTTCGCCGCGCGGGAGGAGGGCCCGCGCGTGATGTCCAATCGCGGCGCGAACGGCATCGACGGAACGGTTTCCTCGGCGTTCGGCGCTCTCGCGGCTGCGGCGGACGAGGGACCGGTCGTGCTGCTGATCGGCGATGTCGCGCTCGCTCACGACATCGGCGGGCTGCTGGCCGCGTCGCGGCTGAGGCTGGCGCTGACGATCGTCTTGCTCAACAACGACGGCGGCGGGATCTTCCACTTCCTGCCGGTCGCCGGCGAGGCGGACGCGTTCGAGGAGCACGTCGCCACCCCGCACGGTCTCGACTTCAGCCGGGCGGCGTCGCTGTACGGCTGCGCGTTCGTGCGTGCCGAGACGGTTGACGCGCTGCGGTCGGCGGTCGAGACATCGCTCGCCGGCAACGCCACCACGATCATCGAGGTGCGGACCGACCGCGAGGAGAACCTGGCGCTGCACCGGCGGGTGGCCCAGGCCGCCCTCGCGGCGCTCAGCACGGCTGCGGGCTAACAGCGCACTTCGCCGCTACCCCGCAAGCACTGGGAGTAAGGCCCCGAGCTTGACCTCGGTCTCGGCCAGCTCCGCCACCGGGTCCGAGTCGCGCACGATCCCCCCGCCGGCGTACAGGTGCGCCACCCGACCGCGCACGAGCGCGCACCGCAACGCCACGCAGAACTCGCCGTCGCCGGCGGCGTCGGTCCACCCCACCGTCCCGGCGTACCAGCCGCGGTCGAGGCCCTCGAGCGCCGGGATCAACGGAGCCGCGAGTTCGAGAGGCTCTCCGCCTACCGCCGGCGTCGGATGCAGGACTCCGGCCAGCTCGATCGCACTCAAAGGAGTGGCCAGCTGGGCACGGATCGGGGTTCCCAGGTGGATGATGTTCGCGACTCGGACCAGCGCCGGCTCGGGCGCGGCCGTCACCCACACCGAATGTGGCCGCAGCGCACGGGCGATGCGGCGCACGACGATCGCATTCTCCTCGCGGTCCTTTTCGCTGCGCACCAACTGCTCGCCGAGGTGCTCGTCGACCGCCGGATCGGCACTCCGCCGCGAGGAGCCCGCCAGCGCGACCGTGGAAGCCCGCTGCCCCTCCCGCCGCACCAGCAGCTCGGGGCTGGCGGCAAGGAACACGGCGTCCCCTCGTCCGACCGCGAACACGTAACAGGACGCGAACGCCTCGCGGAGCAGACCGAGCACGGCGCCCACGTCGTGGTCGACCGGCGCGTGGACCTCCACCTCGCGCGCCAGGACGATTTTCTCGAGCTCGCCGGCGCGGATCCGCTCCACGGCCCGCGCCACCGCCTCCTCGTAGTGCGACGGCGGCATCGGGCTCAACACCTTGTACTCCCCCGCCGGCGCCGGATCGAGCAGCGGCAGCGGCGCCATCCTCAACTCGTGAAGACGACCGGCAACCCGCGCCTCCAGGTCCTCGAGCGTGTCATCCGGAGCCGCCTCGACGTTCAACGTGAGCGACACCCGATCGCCGGCGCGGGCCAGCGACAGCTCAGGGACGACCAGCGAGGCCGGCGCGAACCCCTCCCACCGGGGGGAGTCGCCGCCGTCGGGTGCGAACGCGAACCCGCCGAGCGCGACCAGCCCCGATCCGGAGGGGCCGTCGGGGTCATCCGCGAGCGCGGCCGCGGCCACCGCCGACCAGCGCCTGGCTACCGCCGCGAAGCGGTCCGGGCCGTGCACTTCGAGCTCACAAACCGACCCGATCGCCGCCAGCGCATAGCCGCCGCGGTCGGGCTGCTCGAGGCAGAACCACGGCTCGCCGGGACGACGCGACGCGACCGCGACCGCGGTCGGATCGACGGCGGGATCGACGCGCCCAGTGACGCTGACCAGCGCCGGCGCTCCGGTGGCGCGGGCCCGGCGCAGCGCCGCGTCGAGCCGCCCCTCTAGGCGCCGGGCGGCCCCGGCGTCGAGCCAGCCCCATGTGGGCGAGAGCCCTTGCGCCACATCGTGCATGCGCGCAGGCTACCCGCCGCGGCGGGCCACGCTAGGTCTCGGCCCGCCCTCGCGCGATCGCGATCTCGCCCGTTCTCGCCATCTCGATCAGTCCGAACGGCCTGACGAGTTGCTCGAACGCGTCGATCTTGTCGCAGGTGCCGGTCAGCTCCACCACGATCGAGCGCTTGGTGACGTCGACCACCTTGCCGCGGAAGATCTCGCAGATCTGCATGACCTCGGTCCGGCTGGCGCCGTCGGCCGAGACCTTGAACAGAGCGAGCTCGCGAGCGAGCGTCTCGCGCGGCTCCAGGTCGCGGATCTTGATCACGTTGACGAGCTTGTGCAGCTGCTTGGTGACCTGATCGATCGGGTGCACGGCGCCGTCGAGCGTCAGCGTGATCCGGGAGATCCGATCGTCGTCCGTGGGACCGACCGCAAGCGTGTCGATGTTGAACCCGCGCCGGGCGAACAAGCCCGCGATCCGGGTCAGGACACCCGGCTTGTTCTCGACGGTGATTGAGAGGACGTGCTTGCGTCCGGTGCGCAGGCCGACCGCCGCCTCCAGCTCGTCGAGTGACAGGACCTCTTTGGTTGCCGGTTCGCCCATGGTCAACCCACCATGTTCCGCGCGGCCTGGCCGGCCGGGATCATCGGGTAGGTGTTCTCCTCCCGGGTGACGCGCACGTCCACGAGTACGGGCCCATCCACGGCAAGCGCCTGCTTCATGTCCTCGACGAGCGTGCGCTTGTCCTCCAAGCGGATCCCGGTGGCGCCGTAGGCCTCGGCGAGCTTGACGAACTCGGGCCACTGGCCCATGTCGACCTGGCTGTAGCGCTTGTCCCAGAACAGCTCCTGCCACTGGCGGACCATGCCCAGGTAGCCGTTGTTCATGATGAACACCTTGATCGCGATTCCCTCCTGGGCGCAGGTCGCGAGCTCCTGCATGTTCATTTGGACCGAGCCGTCGCCGGCGATGCACACGACGGTCTCATCGGGGCAGCCGACCTTCGCGCCCATCGCAGCGGGAAGCCCGAACCCCATCGTGCCCAAGCCACCCGAGTTGATCCATCGCCTGGGTTTCGCGAAGTGGTAGTACTGGGCCGCCCACATCTGATGCTGGCCGACGTCGCTGGTGATGATCGCGTCGCCTCCTGTCGCCTCGTACAACGACTGGATCATGTACTGCGGCTTGATCTCGGAATCGGTCGAGTCGTCGTAACGGAGCGGGTGGCGGTCCTGCCAGACGCGGATCCGCGACCACCACTCCTCGAGCCGCCCTCCCTCGCCCGCAACCGCGCGGTACTCGGCGGTCAGCCGCGGCAGGATGTTCTTGGCGTCGCCGACGATCGGGATGTGGGCCGGGACGTTCTTCGAGATCTCGGCCGGGTCGACGTCGATGTGGATGAACTTCGCGCGCGGAGCGAACTCAGACAGCTTGCCGGTCACGCGATCGTCGAACCGTGCGCCGATCGCGCAGATCAGGTCGGCCTCGTCCATCGCGTAGTTCGCGGCGCGGGTGCCGTGCATGCCGAGCATTCCGAGCCACTGGTCGTGGGGCGCGGGAAACGCGCCGAGTCCCATCACCGTGGTGGTCACCGGGAACCGGTCCGCCGTCGCGAGCTCGGTCAGCTCGGCGGCCGCGTTCGATGCGATCACGCCGCCGCCGGCGTAGATGATCGGCCGCCGCGCGTTCGCGAGCGCCTTGGCGGCGATCCGGATCTGCTTCTGGTTGCCCTCGGTGGTCGGCTGGTAGCCGGGAAGACGCACGTCGGTGACCGGCTCGTACGGGATGTCGGCGCGACTCAGATCCTGGGGGATGTCGACGACCACCGGGCCGGGCCGTCCGGTGCGCGCGATGTGGAACGCCTCGTGGATCGACCGCGGGATCTCGAGCGGGTGCTGGATCATGAAGCTGTGCTTGACGATCGGCATCGTGATGCCGATCGTGTCGGCCTCCTGGAACCCGTCCGTCCCGAGCAGTTCGGTGCGCACCTGGCCGGTGATGAACACAACCGGGACCGAGTCCATCATCGCGTCGCAGATCGGCGTGACCAGGTTGGTCGCACCCGGGCCGCTGGTTGCCAGCGACACGCCGACCTTGCCGGTCGCCTTTGCGTAGCCCTCCGCGGCGTGTCCCCCGCCGGCCTCGTGGCGGACCAGGATGTGACGGATGCCGGCGTCGTAGAACGCGTCGTAGGTGGGTAGGTTGGCTCCGCCGGGGAGGCCGAATACGACGTCTACACCCTCGGCCTTCAAGCATTCCATCAGGGCGTCGACTGCACGCATACTTCGCCTCCTCTCGGCAAAGTCGTTCTTGAGTAGGCGCAGCCGCTCGGCGCGGGAGCGCCGAGCCAGTCTAACAATGGCTTATCGCCGCGCCGGGGCGCGTTCTCAACCCGCGCGCGGAGCCGAGGCGACACGTTCGCGGATCGAGGCCTCGGACGCAATCGCGACGTCGGGGAACTCGAGCTCGTAGCCGCACGAGGTGCAGACCGCGTCGTGAAGCATCAAGACCCGCCCACACCCCGGGCATTGGCGCCGCAGCTCCCTGTTGTCCCAGCGATAGCAGACCGCAGCCATCAGCCCGAAGAACGGGATCAGGCCCGACACCAGGAACCACATGAAGAACGAACTGCCCTTGATCCGGCCGACGATGCCCCCGGCCAGACCGAAGAAGAACATGATCACGACCAGGCCCATGCCAGCCATGGGCCTGGTGTCACCAGACGAGTGTCTTGACCGCCCAGAGGACCGCAAGCACTGCCGCGACGACGACCACGGTCCAGAAGATCGCCACCACGAAGCCGATGACGATCTTCAACAACAGCGCGACCGCGGCGATCAGCACGATGCCAGCGAAGGCCTTGCGGACGACCGGCGTACGAGACCGAGTTGGCTCGATTTGTGTATCCATGACCTAAGCGTACTCCAGGGCAAGCACGTCTCCCGAAGGAGTCGCTAAGAAGCCGGATCCGTGGTCAGTCGTAGACGCGCTTGAGGTAATCGAAGCGCGACTCCGACCCGGCCGGCGGCGGGTCGAAGCGAAGGCGAGCCAGCCGGTAGCGACGGACGGGCGTGGATTCGCGCGTCGAGGGCGCGGCCCGGCGGTCGGCCACCAGCAGGACCTTTGAGGCTGTCATTGGAGGGGTCATGGCGAGAATGATCGGCGGCCGGGCGCCCGCGCACATTGGCCCTCGGTACAAACATCGAGAACGTCGAATGTGCCGTGCGGCCCGAGCGGATCGCCGCCGCGGCTGTGACCTCACGCGTCCCGGGCTCGCTCGGCGGCGACATCGAGCGCCTCGCGCACCGGCGGAGCCAGCCGTCGGCGCACCCGCCACCGGGCGCCCGAGAACGACAGGTTGGCGACAGTGGCGAACCCGGCCTCGTCGGTCCGTAGCGCGAGCAGCAGATGGGCGATCCGGTCACTCGGCGGCAGCGAAGCATCCAGCACCTTCACGCAGTAGCAGTTGACCCGCCGGCCGCCCGGGCGAATCAGGAGCGCGCCGGCCTCCCCGAGCAGCCACACCCCGAGCCGGCCTCCCTCCAGCGCCACCCCTGTTCGCGCGAACAGCTCACGCGGGCCATGAGCGACCAGATCCCCGAGAAATCCCGCGGCCACGCGTTCCGCCTTCCCCGACCCGCCGCGGCGCGGGTGCAGGACCTTCGCCCCCCGGGAGGCGTAAAGCTCCGGGATCGCCCAGGCATGAATCAGCAGGACGAGCGACACCGGGGCCAGGACCGGGAGGAGCATGGTCAGCACGGCGGCCGCAAGGATGAATGGCGCGGTATGGGCGACGGTACTCGCCGTCCACAGCCGTCCGGTGCGGATCAGCCGCTGATCGCTCGCCCGGGGCCGCCAGTGGACGCGCGCAAGCTCGGGAAGCGCGTCGGCCCCGCCGACGTCCCCGACGGAAGCGCCGGCCCCTCCGAGCCGGAGTTGACCGCTCGCCGAGCTCGTGGCTAGCCGCCGGCGATCGGCCTGCGCAGAATAACGAGCGCGGCGTCGACGGGGAGCTCGCGCACTTGTTCGGCGTGTCCCTCCCCCTCAGAGACGACTGCGAAATAGCCCTTCTCGAGTTCGGCGCGAAACGCCGAGAGGGCAGCCTCAACCGCCGGTGGATCGTCTACTGTCCACTCCGCAACGGTGGTGTGGCCGCTCGCGTCCATGCGGACTAGTTGGGACATGGCAGGGCCTCCTCGGAAGTACGCGTGGCCCTGAATCGTACGCTCGCGCACTGTTCGATCGGGAGGACCCGACCGCTCGAATGCGAAGGCTTTCGCAATTTGGGGTAATGATGACGAAGATCCTTTAGGTTTGCCGATGCCTGTGTTATGTTGGTAACCGTCCGAAAGGGAGTGCATCGCGCTCGCCGGGCGGGGAATGGCGGGGCGCATAGGCGGGTGTTCATCTCCGGACCGGGGACCAACAGATAGGGACATCGACAGTGACGCCTACACCTGCCGCCTCGCACGTGGACCAGCCCGGCAGCATCGCGCTCAGGCGTTCGGCGGGCGACGTCCTCGCCGGCGCGATTGTTCCGGTGCTCGAGCCGCACAGCTGGCGCAAGGTCCGCCTCCTCGTCGACATCGTGGTGCTGTACCTGGCGTCGAGCGCCGCGTTGTTCGCCGACCCAGCGATCAGTGGCACGGTCACCAGCCGCTGGCTCGCGGCGATCTTCCCGCTGGTCGTGCTGGCGTTCATGTACGCCGGCATCGGGCGCGAGGACCGTCTGGGCGGCTCGTTGCTCGATGCGACCACGCACGTGCTCGGAGCCGTTTCGCTGGCCGCGATGGTGACGATCGGCCTTGCGTCGATCGCCGGCGGTCCGAACCCGGTCGGGATCGCGGCGCGGCTGTGGCTGTTCGGCGGCGTGTACCTCGCGGTGGCCCGCGCCGTTCTGCTTTCGGTCCGCCGACAGGCGACCCGTGCGAAAGCGCTCGCGACCCCGACACTGATCGTCGGTGCAGGACTCGTGGGAGAACACCTCGTCAAGCGGCTGGTCGGTGAGCCCGGTTACGGGCTGCGACCGGTCGGCTACCTCGACGACGATCCGCTCCCGGGTTTCCACCAGGCGGGCCGCGATTCGCCGCCGGTTCTTGGGGGGCCCGAGCACCTGGCGGAGGCGGTGGAGCGGACCGGCGCGCGCCATGTGATCCTCGCGTTCTCGACCGAGCCCGACCACGTCCTCGTCGAGCGGGTCAGGGAATGCGAGCAGCTTGGGGTCGAGGTCTCGCTGGTCCCGCGACTGTATGAGTCAATCAACGACCGCGCGACGCTCGAGCACATCGGAGGAGTGCCGCTTCTCAGGCTCCGCCCCATCAACCCGCGCGGTTGGCAGTTTGCCCTCAAGCACGCGATCGATCGCACTGCCGCGGCACTCGCGCTGTTCGTGCTGAGCCCTGTGATGCTCGCGGTCGCGATCGCCGTGCGGCGGAGCTCCCCCGGTCCGATCCTCTTCCGCCAGCGTCGCGTCGGGCGCGACGGCCACGAGTTCGACGTCCTCAAGTTCAGGACGATGTACGAACTTGAGCCGGATGCCGGCGGGTTCGAGCTTCCGACGGGTGTCGCTCCCGGAGGGGTCGAAGGCGAGGATCGCCGGACCCGCGTCGGCCGCACGCTGCGCGACCTTTCGCTCGACGAACTGCCCCAGCTGATCAACGTCCTGCGAGGCGACATGAGCCTCGTCGGGCCCCGGCCCGAGCGGCCCGAGTACGTTCAGCAGTTCGCACGCGATGTGAACCGCTACGGGGACCGCCATCGCGTGAAATCCGGCATCACCGGCTGGGCCCAGGTGAACGGACTGCGCGGCCAGACCTCGATCGCCGATCGGGTCGAATGGGACAACTACTACATCAAGAACTGGTCGTTACGACTGGATCTGCGGATCGCGGTGCTGACGGTTGCCGAGATGCTTCGGTTCCGTGACAGCGCGAACAGTCGCCCGGGGTGTGTGAAAGCCGCTGATTCGTCCCCCGCACCATCCCGCCGCGAGAGCTCTCGACGGTCCGACCGGCAGGCTGCCGGTCGATCGTGACGCCGCGAGCCAGCCCGTCGCGGAGCTAGCGCAGCTCCCCCAGAATGCGCCACACAGCTACGCGCACGCGCATTCTGTTCATGATCGACTACGCCTTGTCAACCGGCGGCGCGGAGCGGCTCGCGGTAGGTCTCGCCACGCACTTGCCCCAGGATCGCTTCGAGCCGTGGATGTGCGTGACCCGCAAAGCCGACGCTGGTGCGTCCGCGGCCCTCGCCGACGCCGGGGTGCGGCATCTGACGCTCGGACGGACGCGCAAAATGGGACGTTCACCGTCTCGGCACCCTCGCGCGCGTGCTGAGATCGCAGCGGTTCGACATTCTCCACACCCACAAGTTCGGCTCGAATCTATGGGGCGCGCTGATCGGCAGCGCGTGCGGAATTCCGGCGATCGTCGCCCACGAGCACAGCTGGTCGTACGAGGGCAACCCGCCGCGTGCGTGGCTCGACGGGTACGTGATCGGACAGCTCGCGACGCGGTTCGTTGCCGTTTCCCGTGCAGACGCGGACCGGATGATCAGCAAGGAGCGGGTTAGCGCCGCTAAGGTCACGGTGATCCCGAACGGTTACATTCCAAGCTCGACCAGCTCCCACCACGACGTGCGCGCAGAGCTCGGTTTGGACGCCACCGCCCCGGTGATCGGCATCGCCGCGGTGCTGCGGCCCGAGAAGCGCATCGACTTGTTGCTCGCAGCCCACGCCCGGGTGCTGTCGGTGTTGCCCGAGGCGCGGCTCGTGATCGCGGGCGATGGGGAATGCCGGCCGGCTCTGGAGCGTCAGGCACGGGACCTCGGGCTCGACGGGACCGTGCACTTCCTCGGGGCACGGACCGATGTCGACAGCGTGCTGCGCGCAGCCGACGTCGGCGCCCTGTCATCCGATCGGGAAGGGTCGCCGTTGCTCGTGTTCGAGTGCATGGCCAACGAGACGCCGCTGGTCGCCACCGCCATCGGCGGCGTGCCGGACGTGGTCGAGCACGGACGGACCGGTCTGCTCGTCCCCCGACGGGACCCCGTTGCCCTGGCGCACGGGCTGATCAGCCTGCTCACCGATCCCGACCGCCGGGCTCGGATGGCGGCGGCGGGGCGGGACGCCCTCCGTCGCTACACGATAGACGTGATCGCAGCGCGCTTCGCAGCTCTGTACGACACGCTCGTGCCCTCGGGACGATGACCGCGTTCTTGGCGCGGTCAGCCGCGAGCACGCCATTAGTCCTCTGCTACCACGCGATCAGCCCTCGCTGGTCGGCAGCCCTGTCGGTGACGCCGGAGGCGTTCGAGCGCCAGGTCACGAACCTGGTGCGCAGAGGCTGGACCCCGGCCACCTTCACCGAGATCGTCCGCCAGCCGCCGTCGACCAAGACGATGGTGATCACATTCGACGACGCCTTCGCCTCGGTGAAGACCTATGCCCAACCGGTACTCAGTCGCCTCGGGGTCAACGCCACCGTATTCGCTCCCACCGATTACGTCTCCAGGCAGGCGCCCCTCGCGTGGGCTGGGCTCGACGCATGGGAGAACACGCCAGATAACGAGGAGCTCACCCCGATGAGCTGGGACGATCTTGGCGAGCTTGCGGCGCTCGGCTGGGAGATCGGCTCGCACTCGCGGACGCATCCGCGGCTCACCACCCTGGGCGACGACGGGTTGGTCACTGAGCTGCAGGGCTCGCGCGAGGAATGCGCCGCGCGGATCGGCGGCCCCGTGACTTCGATTGCGTATCCCTATGGTGACGTGGACGATCGGGTCGAGGCGCAGGCACAGCAGGCCGGTTACCAGGCCGGGACCACACTCGAGTGGCCGTCCGCACAGCTCAACCGCTACCGGTACCCCAGGATCGGTGTGTACCGGCAGGACTCATGGCCGCGTTTCCAGCTCAAGATCGGTCACTGGTCCCGATCCCCGTTCGCGGCAAGGCTCATAGCTCGGCGCAGTGCGAACCCTCATCGCTCCTGAGAGCACCACACCGCCCGACGAGGATGCCAGCGAAAGCGCTAAAGCTTGCCGTGTACTGCGACTTCTCCTATCGCGTCGCGGATGACTCGGTTTACGCGGAGGTGTCGTTCAGTCGGTTCGTGGAAGGGTTGGCTCCCCACTGCGACCGGCTGGTGGTTCTTGGACGCCTGGACCCCGTCCGCGAGCGTTTTCCCTACCGGCTACGAGCGGCCGAGTTCGTCGCCCTCCCCTATTACCGCAGCGGGGCGGACGTGGCTGCGGTGCTGCGGGCGATTCCAGCCGCCACCCGCCGGTTCTGGCGGGTCCTGGACGACGTCGATGTGGTCTGGATCCTTGGCCCCAACCCCCCGCAGGCGCCGCTGTTCGCGATCCTCGGG
This sequence comes from uncultured Solirubrobacterales bacterium, assembly GCA_963796575.1. GTDB lineage: Bacteria > Actinomycetota > Thermoleophilia > Solirubrobacterales > Solirubrobacteraceae > Palsa-465. The sequence continues at coordinate 23,738 of CAWCMG010000033.1, forward strand.
ATTCTGCGCCGTCGAAGGGTCGTTCTCGGCGTCCGGCAGAATCTCCCCGAGTTGATCCGCCATCGCCGTCGCGGCGAACCGGTGGTCGTCGGCGCCGCGTACCTACTGGAGGGGGTGTTTCGCGTCCTCTCACGGTTTGTGCCGGTGGTCGTCGTCGGCGCCGACCTCGCTCGTCGTTACCGGCGCGCCAAGTCGGTCCTGAGTCTGTACGTGTCGTTGTTGTCGGAATCCGACCTAGTAGGGCGCTATGACCGGCGCCGCTACGACGGCGAGGAGCTTGTCGCGCTCAGCGTCGGTCGTCTCGATCCGGAGAAGAATCCGCTGATGCTCGTTGACGTCCTGGGGCGCGCGCTGCAGGCGGATCCGCGCTGGCACCTGCACGTCTGCGGAGACGGCGTGCTGGCGACCGCGCTGGCCGAGCGTGCAACCCAGATGGGCGTCGGGCATCGCCTGGTGCAGCACGGTTATGTCCCCATCGATTCCGGCCTTTGGGACCTCTATCGCACCGCGCACGTTCTGCTTCACGTCTCGATGACCGAAGGGGCGCCACAGGTGATCCTCGAGGCGTTCGCCGCGCGCCTACCCGTGGTCGCGACCGCGGTTGGTGGCGTCAGTGATCTGGTTGCCCAGCGTGGCCTCCTGGCTCCTCCTGGCGATCCCGCCGCCGCCGCGTCGGCGCTCGCCCGCATGGTGGCCGACGCAGATCTGCGCAGTCGACTGGTCGAGTCGGGCTACCGGACCGCCGCGGAACACACGCTGCAGACCGAGTGCCGCCGGCTCGCCGCTTTCCTGTCGACGACCTTGAACACCGAGCGTGGATGATGCCGCAGACCGGGAGGGGCCAACGCCGGCCCATTGCTTATGGGATCGATCCAGGCGCCACCCGTCGGCTAGGTTGTCCAGCATGACCCACGCGATCGAGAAGGGCCACGACCGCGCGGAGGTCGCGATCGAGTGCTCGGTGCTCGTGCCGGTGCTCGATGAGGAGAGCTTCATCGAGCAGACCGTAGCCGCGATGCGCGATCAGGACTTCTCGGGCTCGATCGAGTACCTGTTCGCCGATGGTGGCTCGCGGGACCGCACGCGTGAAATCCTTGAACGGCTGGCGTTGACCGACCCGCGGATCAGGGTTCTCGACAACCTCAACCGCTACGCAGCCAGTGGACTCAACCTCGCGCTCCGGCACGCGCGCGGTCGCTGGGTGGTGCGAATGGACGCCCACACGCTGTATCCGGCGGACTACATCGCGCGCGGGATCGGGCGCCTGCAGCGCAACCGGACTCGGTGGGTCAGCGGCCCACAGGCGCCGAAGGGACGTGGCCCCGTGTCGCGCGCCGTTTCCCTGGCGCTCGCGTCGCACGCCGGCCGCGGCGGGTCGCGCAAATGGGGCGGCCGCGGCGTCCGACGCGATGAGGAGTACGAGCTCGATGCTGGGGTGTTCGGGGGCGTGTGGGAGCGGACGACGCTGCTCGAGTACGGTGGGTGGGACGAGCATTCGGCGGTCAACGAGGATTCCGAGCTGGCGGCGAGGTTCCTGGCGCGCGGTGAGCGCTTGATCTGCGTTCGCGCGATGGCCGCCGACTACTTCCCGCGAGATTCACTGTCCGGGCTCTGGCGCCAGTACCGCCGCTACGGCGAGTACCGAGCGAGGACAGCGGCGCGTCATCCCCACACGATGAGACGATCCCACCTGCTGTCCCCGGCGCTCGTGCTCGCTGTTGCAGCCGCAGCATGTGGCCCGCGCCGCGCGCGGCGGCCCGTGCGCCTCGGGCTCTGCGTCTACGCCGGCGTCATGGCGGCGGAGGGCGCTCGCTCGGTCCCCCACGCACGGCCCCGCAGCGACGCGCTGCTCGTTCCCGTGGTACTGATGGTCATGCATGTCGCCTTCGGCGTGGGCGCGCTCGTCGGAGCGGCGCGGAACGGCGTGCCGATGGCCGCGCTGGCCTCCGCTGCGAGGCTCGACACGCTCGCCGACTCGCTGACGCCGTCGTCCGGGCCGGTATTCGCTCCGTCGCTCAACGGTCAGCGCTGAGCAGCGTCGCGCGCGGGGTTGAGCCTGCGTTACGCGCAGCGTTGAGTCGGGCCGAGCGCGACGCGACCACCACTTGGACGGCGGTTGGAGCTTTCAGGAGCGCTTCGCGCCTTGAATCAGTGCAAGAGTCACCGTCGGGGCGTGTGTGTGGATTACGGGGAAAGAATCACGCGCGTCCATACCGCGCCCGCGCGGTTTCTCATCAGGTGACACCACGACTGAGAAAGTCATCGTGCTCACGCGTGCGAGGGGCTCAATCCCTCATCGAAACTGCTCATCGCTCACCCTCAGGCGTGAGTCCGAGAGGTGACGCCGTACACCGATCACTCGCGACGGGAGCCTTCGGCGCACAGACGCCTCGCTCGCCTGACAGTTGTCCTCCTCGGTCTCGTGCTTGGCCTCGGGATTGCAGCGGCATCCGTGCAAGCCATAACCCATTCGAGACACCGCGGACTCCGGCGGGTCGCGATGGGTACCGAAACACATCTTGATACCTGGGCGTACGACGACGGGTGCAACGGCGGCGCCGGAGCCCAATCGATGCTCGTGCGCAAGTGGGTGACATTCGCGGAGAGCAACTGCGGGCCGGAGGCGACGAAGGCGCGGACCGATTGTCATGCGAACGGAATCACCTACTGCTACGTGATGCAGTATCTCGACACCAACTGGGATTTCACCGATCAAATACAGGTCGCGAGCGCGGCCTCGGGCGATTTGTGGCTGCACGCACCGACGACGCAGCCATTTAGCGACATCTACAGCAGCGGTCCCGGCGGCGGCCGCCTCATGAACCAATCGAGCCCCGTGGTCCGTTCGTTCTTCCAATCCTACGTCCGAGCAAACTACAACGCGGATGACGGGCTGCTGATGGATTGGCAGAGTCCGAGCCTTTCGCAGGAGTTGTCCTACTCGACGTGTGGCTGCTCGAGTACGGTTGAGCTCCCCACAAACCGAATGCTGCGTGCCGCGCACCGAGAGATGGCCGCGGCGATGACACACCGCGACGGCAGGCCTTTTGTCCAGGCAGATAACTCGTTGCCGCCGAATCCTTACCTCCCACAAGGGCTAAAGATGTTGGACCCGGCGATGGGCGTTGACGGATGGGTCGCCGAGGGCGCACCCGAGGACGACGGCATCCTCGACCGGTACTACTCGACGCTGCTCGATCAGATGGCATACATCACCACGCGGACTAAGGGGTTTGTCACTCTCCTGTCATACGGCGCCGCCCGGGCGGGATATCAGCAGCGGGCTCGTCGTGTGCAGGAGGCGACCGTGCTGCTGGGCTTCAAGCCCGCACAGTTGGTCGACTGGGCGGACCTCGAGCGCGGCAGCCCCCACCTGGCGGTGTGGCCCGAGGAGGGCGTCTATCCGACCGATCCGGTTGAGTCGATGTCGTCTCCGGGCGGTCGCGGTTGCCTCGAGGGAGTGGGAGTCGTCTGCTCTCGGGGGGGCCACAACAGCTTGCTGGTGGCGCCTGGGGTCTACCGGCGCGTGTTTCGGGTCTGCTATAGCCGACGAATCTCGTTCGGCGCCTGCGCGGCGATCGTCAACACGACCGGCCGTCCGATGGCGGTCCGCCCCTCCTGGCTGAGTGGGGTGGCCTTCGGTCATCGGGTCACGTTCGTGGGTGGGGATGTCCAGTCCGGAGGGACGATCCGCGTCGAAGGCTTGCCGTTCCACGCCGGCAGCACGGTAGTAGCCGCGCGCGACGCGATGCTGCTGTCGCGGTGAGCTCCACCGCGACCGGCGCGGACCAGCGGTCGACCATCTAAGTGCGCTGAGCGTCGGCTTGCAGGTGGTTTCGGGAGAGACCCGAGCGCAACCTCTCCACAACCGACCGCAGCTCGTGGGGCGAGAGCTCCCGGGTGATTAGCAAGACCGCCATGTAGGCAAGCCCGCCGGCGACCAGCCCGATGATCCACTGGACGGCGGTGAGGTGGTCGACGCCGAGGACGAGGAGCGGCAACGTCATGACGCCGGCGGCCGCCAGCGTACGCAGAAGGGACCACGCTAGGCGCCGCAGATCGACAGTGATCAGACGAGTGCAGATCCAGAGGTGTGCCGACAGGTACACGACGACGATGACGTCGTCCCCGATCGCGGCGCCGATCAGCCCCACTGCCCGGATCAGAACGTAGATGGAACAGAATCCGAGAACGAGCGTCGCGAGCACCACGACGATTCTCCGACGTCCCTCGCCCAAGTAGGTCACGGCGGAGGAGATCAACGCGGCCGGTGCCGACACGAACGCGACCACCGTCAACACGCGTAAGACCTGGATCGAACTGCCGTACCCGGGGCCGAGCACCAGGTCCACGATCGGTTTGGACCAGACGAGCATCGGTGCGATCACCAGGCCTTGGACGATCAGCAGGTAGCGTATTCCCTGACCGAACAGCCACGTGTCGGACGCGCCACCGCCGAGTGACAGCCGAGGCGCGACGCCGCCTGAGACGGCGATCCCCAGATAGCCCAGGACCGCGAGGATCCGCCAGACAGCGCTGAAGGCGCCGACCGCGGCGGCGCTGAGCAGCGCACCGATCAGCAGCACGTCCAGCTGCGCCAGCGCGCTGAAGCTCAGGTCGACCACGAACATCACGCCGGCATATCTCATCAGCGTCCGCCGACGCAGACGCAGCCGAACCAAGCCCCCGCCGCGGGGACGCCTCAACATGCGCAGCGCCAAGATCAGCCCGACCGCTGCCCCGACTCCGTAACCGATCGCACGGCCGAGCGTCGCCCCGGCGGCTCCCGCTCCGGCCAGCACAAGCGACGCGCTCGCGAACGTCTCGATCGCGCTCTCGGTCAGCGCCATCCACAGCCCGAGCCGGGCTTGACGAACCGACGTGCCGACCGCGGCGAGGAAGCTGAACACCGCCTGTCCGGCGACGGCGATGGCCGCCCAGCGCAGCGGCCAGGTGAGCGCGGGCTCTCCGAACGCGTCCGCGACAGCCCCGGCGGCCGCGAACAGGGCGACGCCGGCCACCGCTGCGGCCGGTGTCTGCAGCCTCATGCCGAAACCAAGGATTGCGCGGACCTGTCCGAGATCGCCCCGATGGTCCGCGAGGAACCGTCCAAGCGCGGTCGGGAGGCCCAGACCGGCCGGCAGCAGCAGCAGGCCGGCAATGCTGATCGCGAGCGCGTAGACCCCGTAGCCCGAGGGGCCGAGGGCCCGAACGAGGTACAGCGTCAGCGCTCCGGTGAACAGCAACCCCACGAGTTGAGTGGCGAACTGCAGGACGGTATTGCGAACAGGTCCGGCGTCCGGCACCCCCTCCCGCTCAGCGTCTTCGCCTCGGGCCGATTGGCGGCCAGCCAGACCGGAGGCGGAGGGAGGCTGCCTGCCTTGGGAGCCGTCGGTCAAGGAGCGTCGCTCCGCCTCGCCGATCGCGCGGCCCGACTCGCGCGCCAACGGCGCCCGGCCACTTTCGACCGGGCGAGCGCCCGTGGGCCCAGAAGCCCGAGTGCCACCGTTGCCGCCAGCTTTGGGCCACCTGCGCGCGCTCTCGCGGCGGACGAGGCGTACCTGACTCCTGCCCGGCGCTCACCGGCGAGGAACGACTCGACCGCGGCGCTGTGCAACAACCACGCTCGGTAATGGGGTGCGTGGCGTGCCAGCTCGGCTCCGTGCTCCGAGAGAATCGTCGCGACCATCCAGCACACGTCGGGCGCCTCATCGAGAAGTCGCGCAAGCGAACGCCCGCTCGCGTCCCGCGTGGTGCTGTTGACCGCGTCGACGTGCTCCGCTCCGAGGACGTCAGAGACCCATAGGCTCGCCTCTCGGCGGGCGACGTCGAGCTCCCACAGCGGTTCGACGGCGCCCCGCCGGTCGCTGAAGTAGCTTGCCCTCTCGAACACGGACCGATGCATGCATTGACCGGCGTCGGAGCTCCCCCCTTGCACCGTCACTGCCTCCAGCCACCGGATTCGCCCCCAGTAGTCGGTGACGATCTCCGCCGGCATCACCGCGGGCGACAGGGACCCATCATCCCATCGGAGCCGGCTTCGGATGATGCGCACGCCGGGTGGCAACTCGTCGATCAACGCGCTCAGTCGGGCGAGGCTATGCGGAAACAGCTCATCGTCGGAGTCGACCATCACGAGCCACTGACCCCGGGCATGGGCCACAGCGCTTGCTCGCGCCGGTGAGATCCCGCGGTTGAGCTGATGGGTGACGATGCGCAGGCGCGGCTCGTCAAGTGCCGCCAGCACCGCCGCGGTCGCGTCCGTGGACCCGTCGTCGACGACTACGATCTCGAAGTCGTCGAACGTCTGGCGGGTGCAGCTGCGCACGCAGCGCTCGATCTGCCCCTGTCGGTTGAACGCGGTGATGAGCACGCTGAAGAACGGAGGGCGGTCCGGTGTCGCCATCCGCTCAACCGCCGACGTCCGCTGGTGCGCTGGGCCAGGCTATCCCCCTCGCGCCGCGACGTCGCAGCAGCGAAGCTCCGGCGAGCACTCCCACCGACGCGTGGATCGTCAGCATCGGCCTGGGCGGAATCGTGTACCGGGCATCGACCGGGAAGACGACCAGCAAGAGGATCCAAACCCACCACGGAACGGCTGACAGCCTGCGACGAGTCGGCTCTCGTGACCCCGCCGCCAGGATCACGACGTCGGGACCTGCGGGGTCGTCCGACGCGCGATCGCCAACAGCGGCGGACAGACGGCGAGCAGGAGCCACAGATATCTGCCGTACTCCGAGGAGACGAACACGGCGGCTGTCAGCACCGCAACGATGGCGAGAACGACAGACCGCGAGACGAGTTCCATCTGACGGTCACCTAATCGCTCGAACATCCAGGCCGCCCGGACGCCGGCGCCGATCGACCCAGCCAGCACGGCGAGGAGCGTCAGCAGGCCAGGTATGCCGAGGTCGGCGAGCGCTTCCAAGTACGCGTTGTGGACGACTCTCGGGTTCCCGATGATGTAGGTGGCGAGGACCGCCCCGGGCTGGTTCACGTAACGCCCCTCAACGAGGATGAAGTTGTCGTTGCCGACGCCGAGCACCGGGTGGGCCTCGACCACTCGCCAGGCAACCGTCCAGATGCTCGAGCGCCCCGACGTGTCGGCCATCGTTACGCGCTGCCGGGCGGCCAACGGCGCCAGGACGAAGAAATAGCCCACGGTGGCGCACGCTCCGATCGCGAGCAGCACGACCGCACCGCGGCGCCACCGACCCCCGAACACCACGGCCCCGACCATCACAGCGGCGAGCGCCACCAAGCCCTCTCGCGAGAGGGTGCTGACGAGGCCGGCGAACAGGATGATCCCGACGACCACGGCGACGAGCTTCGTCCGGGTCGATTGGCGGTACATGCCCGCGAGCCCGATCAGCAACGGGATCGCCGCCGCGAACACGGTCGCCTCGGCGTTGGGATCCCCGATCGATCCGGTCAGGCGTCCGCTGAACCCGGCAGCCGACGAGGTGGCAAAGCCGTACACGGCCGACAGCACCGCCCCGGCGACGTAGGCGGCGAGCACCCAGACGACATGGCGCCGCTCGCGCATCGCGGCGTAGCCGATCGGCAACAGCATCATGTCGAGCGCGTAGCGACCGGCCCCGCCCAGCGCCGTGCTCGGACTGAACGCCCACGCAAAGCTCAGCGCCGCCCAACCCAGCATCGCCACGAGCGACGCGGCGAGCATGGGATTCTCTGCTGCGAACGACCTGATCTCGGTGCTGCGGCGGGTTCCGATCCGCGCAAGCCAGGACACGAACAGCACCAGCCCGACCACCTTGATCCCGGAGAACGAGCCGGTGCTGCTCGTCAGATCGAGGAATGACGCAATCGTGAACAGCACGAAGCCAAGCGTCAGGTCCATGATCGTGATGACCGCGAGCATCACGCCGAGCGCACCGACGAGGCCGTATTCCGGGTTGATGCCCGCGAGCACGCCGATGCCGACGCACACCGCCAGGCATGCGAGCAACCAGCGATTCAGCGGTCCGATGCGTCCGGCAAACGCCATCAGCGCTGGCGGGCGGCCTTTCCGAAGCGTCTGGGCGCGATCGACTCGCCACCGCCTACGTCATCGAGCGCGTGATCGTCCCCGTCGCCGTAGTAGTACTGCAGGCCGCGGGTCGGGTGCTCGCCAATAAGCACGATGCCGGTACGCGCGACGCCGAGCTCGGCGAGCAGGTCGTCGAGCTCGGCGAGCTTGTTCAGCCTCGTCTGGCCCAGTCGGGCGACGATCAACACGTCGTCGGCCGCCTGCGCGAACGGGAGCGCATCGACGACCGCGGTGAGCGGCGCTGAATCGATCACGACGAAGTCGGCCATCGCCTTGGCATCGGCGACCAGCTTGCTGACGGCTGCAAACGGCAGGTGCGGACTCTTGCCTGCTGGTCGATGAGCCGCAAGGACCTCGAGCGAAGCGTCGTGGACCTCGACCGGAACGATCGCCTCCGACAGGTCCGCCTCCCCCTCCAGGACCGGTTCGATCCCGGCGAATTGCGTCAGCCTGAACAGTGCGGCGAACGTGGGCTTGCGAAGGTCGGCTTCGATCAAGATCACTCGGGCGCCGTTCTGGGCCAGGGACGCGGCCAGGCCCACCGCGGTGGTCGACTTGCCCTCGGCCGGCGCCGATCCGGTGACCAGCACGGCTCGCGCCTCGGAGGACCGGGCACGTGCCGTCAACACGATCCGAAGCGTTCGGTAGCCCTCCTGCGCGGTGACCGACAGCTCGGACGGCAGCAGCGGGCGCGGCCCCCGGCCGTGCGGCTGACGGGGAATCCGGGCGAGGATCGGCATCCCGAACCGCTCACGCAGCTGCTCCTCGCGCCGCAGGCGGGGGTCGACCGCATGGAACAGGAACGCTGCGCCGATCCCCACGAGCAGGCCGGCGATCAATCCGGCGACCAGCGACAGCTTCGTCTTCGGGGACGAGGGCGCGGTCGGGAGTCCCGCGGGCGCCGCGCTCACCAACGTCGGATCGTTCTGGAGCAGGAGCTGCTGCAGCTCGTCCAGCTGGGCACCGAGGCTTCCCGGTCCATACTTCTGTGGCGCGGGGACGGCGGCGAGCTGCGCCTTGACCGTCGGGAGCGCGTGCCGAATCGCCGCGTGCATCCGGGCGGTGCTCAGTGCGACCGTCTTCTCGACGAAGGCGTTGGCCAGCCGTTGCGCCAACTGAGGCGAAGACGCGGTCGCCTGCACGGCGACGAGACCGGCCTGCCCAACCGGATTCGCTTGAACGTCGGCAAGCGCGTCGGCCGGCGACATCTTGAGCCCGAGGGACTGGACGACTGCGGCCGCTACGGGCTGTGTCGTTACGAGGCTGGCCGCAGTCAGGACATCCTCGGTGGGATCCCCCGTCTGATGCAGGACGGGAAGGGCCGAGAGCACGGCATCTCCGGTCCCGGCCGCCTGGACCTCCAGCTGCGCCTGCGCTTGGTAGGTGCGAGGCGCGACCTTGACGTAGACGACCGCGGCGAGAAACACCAACAGCGTGCATGCGACGATCACCCAGACCCGCTCGCGGAGGACCGTCCAGTAGCGAGCCAGCGTCTGCTCCTCGCCGCCCGAGCGCCCTCGCTGGCGGCCGTATCCAGCGCCGGAATACGACATGCGCAAGCCATTATGGTCGTCCCCGCCGCCAAGCGCATCATTCCGCGCGGGCTGTCCCACCGACGGCTCGGCGATCGCGTCGGTGCCTTCTGGAGGGCGCGAGCCTCTCGCGGGGCCGTTCATGTGTTGATCGGCGGTCAGGGTGCGAGCAGGGTCGCGTCCTGGGCGCCGACCGTGGTGGAGTTCGGCGCGAACAGCCTTCCTTTGAGGTTGACGGTCCCACCTGACTGGGCGTCGCCTCGGCTGAACGTGATCTGGTGCCCGTAGGATTGCGTCAGCCAACCGGGACCGATCGTTATCGGGCTCGCCGTGGTGTTGACGATCGCCGCGCACGGGCCGAACGGGACGCCCTGGTCGTAGCAGGCGCCAAATTCGCGGCGGTAGACGCCGGGCGCGACCTGCAGGTTGTTGTGACCGCCGGTCGAGCACACGGCGCCCGTTCCGGCGAGGCAGCCACCACCGCCCGGCGCCCCCATCGATTGCACCGGGCTGGTCGGGTACACCCCCTCCTCCGGCCACACCGCCAGGTCAGAGCCGCCTTGCTCGAGATCGGCCCAGTCGACGAGATGGCCGGGGCTGTATCCCAACAGGATCGTGGCTTCCTGCACTCGACGGCTCTGCTGCTGATATGACGCGCCCGCGGCGCCGTAGGACAGCGGCACCACGAAGCCGCTCGTGTCGTTTGCGACGTAGGCGATCTGGTCCAGCAACGTCGCGTAGAACGGATCCAGCGCCCCGTCGTCCTCCGGCGCGCCCTCGCTGATCAGCCCGTCCACCCCGGTGGCGGGATCCAACATGTCAAAGCCCTGCGGCAGGTACGGGTTGGGCGGCAGGCTGTTGTCGATCTGAAGATACGGCAGACCGTCCGAGCGAGTCATCGCTGCACTCATGCTCTCGTGCGCCGTTTGCAGCGCCGGGGTGGTGCTGACCTCCTCGCTGGATTCGCAACCGCACGTGGCGTAATACAACTGCGCCGAAAGGCTCGCGGACTGGTCGTCCATCATCAGCCCGTCTTCGTCGCCGTAGTGGGCCCGGACATAGGACTGGAAGAACGACTGCACCTGGGGGTTCGACTGGTTGATCAGGTAGCCCCCGCCATAGCCGCTCGAGGCGATGCGGGTGGTCATCGATCCCGGGGCGTGCTGATACCAACTCTCCGAGGCGGCGGCGCTGAACGGCTGCCAAGGCGGAGAGCCGCTTTGATAGATCCAGTTGGTGTCTAGGTACTGAATCGCGTCGCAGAACGTGGTGGCGCCGGAATGACAGTCGCTGAGCGCCTTGGCGTCTCCGCCCGGACCGCAGTTGGCCTCGGCGTAGTTGACCCATTGACGTACGACTGCCGCACCTACGCTCGCGCCTCCGTTCCCGCAGTCGTCGTATGCCCACGTCTCGATGTGCGGTTCAACGGGCCAGGCCGCCGGCGGTTGCGGCCGGCGGCGATGCTTGACCGCCAACCTGCGCGCACCGAACCTCTTCGACTTCCCGTGCATCGTGCAGCGGTCCCGGTGCTGGCTGGGTCGGTGGCTCGCGGACCGGTGAGGCGCGGGTCGAGCGCAGCGCGGTTGCCGCGAAGCATGCCGGTTCCGAGCGGCGGCCGGCTTGGCGACGGGCGACGGCGGCGACAAGGGCGCGGCGGCGGATCCGGGCGCCACGTAGGCGGCGGCCGCGACGCAGGCCAGTAGGGTCCCGAGAACCTTGGGCACGAGGGTTTACGTCGCCAGCCGGCGCCTGGTAGGCCAACTGCCGCATTGCGATTGGACGAATCTCGGGGCGCAGACGCGGAGCCGGCCTCGACGCCGCGAGGCCGTGGACCGGCGCCGAGAAGCCGGCGGTGGCGTCGGCGATGGAGGTCATCTCGAATTGCCATGATCTGGCGGGGGACGACTACGTGCAGCTCACTGATCTGCAAGCGCGGCTGAGACCACACGTCGCGGCGCTCGCGCCTGGCCTCGCCGTGGTGGCGCTGATGCTGGTCTGGGCGGTGCACGACGGCGGCTACGACGAGGACACGTGGTACTGGGGCGCCCTAACGGTGCTTGGGCTGCTCACCGCGGTCGTGATCGCGCGCGGAATCGCCAAGACGCGTGTCTCGCGTACGGGTCTGGTCGCGCTCGGCGCATTCGGGCTCTACGTGGCGTGGTCGTATCTGTCGATCACCTGGGCCGACTCGCCCGGCGATGCGCTCACCGGCAGCAACCGCGCCCTTCTCTACCTGCTCCTGTTCGCGACGATGCTCGTGCTCCCCTGGACGGTTCGAGGCGCGCTGACCGCGCTGCTGGCGTTCGCGCTCGGCATCGGGGTGGTGGCGATCGTCCTGCTGTTCAGGCTCGCGTCCGCGGACCACGTCGCCGACCTCGTCATATCCGGCCGGCTGGCGGCCCCCACAGGCTATTTCAACTCGACCGCGGCGCTGTTCACGATCCAGGCACTCGTGGCGATCGCACTCGCCGCCCGGCGCGAGCTCCCCGGCCCGGTGCGAGGCGCGCTGATCGCGTTCGCGTGCGCGGGACTTCAGCTTGCCGTGATCGTCCAGAGCCGCGGCTGGCTGTTCACGCTGCCGCTGGTCGCAATCGTCGCGATCGTCGTCCTCCCCGACCGGGTGCGCGTGGCGGGCACCGCGGTCTTGCCCGTCGCGGGCGCACTCCTGCCCGTGCACCGGCTCCTGGCCGTCTATCAGAACACGTCGGGCCCCGCGCTCAACCACGCCGCCGCCAGGGCGGGACACGCGGCGCTCGTGATCTGCGCGGTCGAGTTCTTCGTGGCCACGCTGCTCGCCTGGGGCGACGCGCTCGTCCCAGCTCCGCGGCCGAGCGCGGCGCGGCGCCGCGTGCTTGGAACGATCACGACCGTGCTCGTGGTCGCGGCTGTCGCCGTTGGCGGACTCGCGGCAACGCACGGACATCCGATCCGGTTCGTCGAGCGGCAATGGAATGGCTTCAGTCACCCGCAGACCGCGTCGTCGGGGTCGCACTTCACCGACGTCGGCAGCGGGCGGTACGACTTCTGGAGGGTCTCTCTGGATGCGTTCCTGGCCCATCCGATCGGCGGGCTCGGGCAGGACAACTTCGACAACTACTACGTGTCCCGCCGGCGGACGGTGGAGGAGCCCTCGTATACCCACAGTCTCGAGCTGCGGCTGCTCGCGCACACCGGGCTGGTGGGGTTCGCGCTGTTCGCGATCTTCCTCGTGGCCGCGATCGCCGCCGCAATGCCAGCCCGCCGGCGCCAGGGGCTCGAGGCGTTCGTCGCCGGCGCGGCGTTGCTGCCGCTGGTGGTCTGGGTGATCCACGGCTCGATCGACTGGTTCTGGGAGATCCCGGCCCTCAGCGGACCGGCGCTCGGCTTCCTGGGGGTCGCGGGGGCGCTGGGTGCCGCGGGTTCCGCGAGTCGCGCCACCACCGCGCGAAGGGCTGTTCCGACACCGGGCGTCCCGCCGGCCACTGGCCCGGACGTCCCGCCGGCCACTGGCCCGGGGGCCCTGGGGCGCCCCGGCGTGCGCCCGCTGACCATCGCCGCGGCAGTCCTGGCGGTGCTCGCCGCCGTGGTCGTGCTCGGCTTCCCCTACCTGTCGGTGCGTGAGGTGTCGATCGCCACCAACCTCCGCCGCACCGATCCGGCGAAGGCATTGAGCGATCTGCGGATCGCCGCCGACCTCAACCCGCTCAGTCCCGATCCCGGCCGGCTCGGTGGCACGATCGGGCTCCAGACCGGTCAATACGCCGCCGCACGTCAGCGGTTCGAGCAGACGGTCTCCCGGGATCCGGGAGGTTGGTACGGCTGGCTGGGCGCAGGCCTGGCCGCATCGGCGCTCGGCGAGCGGGCGCTCGCCCGCCACGATTTCCAGGTCGCCCGCTCGATCAACCCCAAAGACCCGGTCATCAACGAGGCCCTCGACCGCGTCGGAAGCAGCGATCCGTTGACCCCCGGAGCGGCGCTGCAGTCCCTGGTGTTCCGACAATGAGCGTTGGCTGCGACCGGCTGCCGGCACCGGCCATGCTATTTCCCGCGATGTGCGGGATTTTTCTCGATTTTCGGCGCTCTGGTTAGCTCTTATTAGCTATGGTCATGTATTGGATGCTGTCATGAGCTTGATGTACGATTGATGCGTCTTGGGGATCTACCACGAACGAAGGGATTCATGAAACGCTTCTCAGCTCTGGTAGGGATTGTTGGAGTGCTTGTGCTCATGGCCCCGGCGATGGCGCTCGCGAGCTCGTCGACATGTCAGGGGTACTCTGCGCAGACCTGCGGCTCGGTGAACAGCGGCACTAGCGGCACCGGTCCCGGTTCGACCACAACCAGTCCGGGCTCGACCACCGAGGCGACCTCCGCGGGGACGCTGCCGTTCACTGGACTCGACGTCGTCCTGCTCGTCGCAGGCGGCGGTGCGCTCCTTTGCGCGGGCGTCGTGGTCCGTCGGCTCTCCCGGCGTCTGAACTAGCCGGCCAGGCGTTCCCTGATCAGGCGGGTGATTTCGCCCCCATCAGCGCGGCCTTTGGTTTCGCGCATCACGTAGCCGACCAGCGGGCCGATCGCCTTCATGTTGCCCGAGCGCACCTGCTCGGCGGCGGCGGGATCGGCGGCGATTGCCCGGTCGACTAGCTCGCCTAGCCCGTCGTCCTCCGCGGTGAGCGCGCCCAGGCCCTCGCGCTCGACGATCGCGCGCGGATCTCCGCCCTCCTCCACGAGGCGGGTCAGGACTTCGCGCGCGGCGTCGCGGCTGACCTCCTTCGCCTTGACCATCGTCGCGAGCGTCGCCAGGCTCTCGGGCGCGACGTTGCTGCCGGCCGGATCGCTGTCGGAGCCGATCCGCTCGACGAGCTGGGGGATCCAGTTCGAGAGCTCGACCGGATCGACCTGGCGCTGCTCTCCGTTGCCGCCGGTCGCGGCCAGCGCCCGCTCGAAGTAGTCGCCGAGCTCCGTGCGGAACGCGAACAGCTTCGCGGTATCGGCGTTCAGGCCGAGCTCGTTCTCGAAGCGCGCCGCGCGTTCGGCGGGAAGCTCGGCGGGCAGGTCGGCACGCGCGGCGGCGAGCATCTCCTCGGTCGCCACCACCGGCACCAGGTCGGGCTCGGGGAAGTAGCGGTAGTCGTGCGCCTCCTCCTTGGAGCGCAGCGGCGTGAGCGTGTCGGTCGCCGGGTCGTAGTGCAAGGTTTCTTGCAGCACGGCCTCCCCCTGCTCGAGGAGCGCGATCTGGCGGCTGATCTCGGCCCGCACCCCCCGCTCGAGGAAGCGGAACGAGTTCATGTTCTTGAGCTCAGTCTTGGTTCCGAGCTCGGTCGACCCAACCGGCCGGACGGACACGTTGGCGTCGACGCGCAGCGACCCCTCCTCCATGTTCACGTCCGAGACGCCGAGCTGGCGGAGCGTGGTCCGCAGCAGCGCCGGCCATTCGCGCGCCTGCTCGGGCGAGCGCAGGTCCGGCTCGGTAACGATCTCGACCAGCGGCGTGCCGCCCCGGTTGAAGTCCACCCAGCTGCGGTCCGAGCCGTGGATCCGGCCGCTCGCCCCGAGGTGGTTCAGCTTGGCGGCGTCCTCCTCGAGGTGGACGCGGTGGATCCGGACGTCCCCGAGGCGTCCCCCTCGGCAGAGCGGCACGTCGTACTGGGAGATCTGGTAGCCCTTGGGGAGGTCGGGATAGAAGTAGTTCTTGCGATGGAACAGCGAGCGCTCGGCGATCTCGCACCCGAGCGCGAGGCCGATCATGATGCCGAAGTGGATCGCGCGTGCGTTGACCACGGGCAGCGCGCCCGGCAGCCCCAGACACGTCGGGCAGGTGTGGATGTTCGGCGGATCGTTGAACGACAGCCTGCAGCCGCAGAACATCTTCGTCCGCGTGCTGAGCTGAACATGGATCTCCAAGCCAATCACCGGCTCGTACGAGGTCATGTCGGCACCTTGCCGGCGCCGGTCATTGGCCGCCAATTAACGGGCTCGTAGGCGGTCATATCGCCTTCCGCTCGGGCCGTTATTGGCCCGCGCCTCGGTTCCGTCGAAGCCGATCGCCCGCTCGAGCGCGTGCGCCGCGTCGAGCAGCCTGCTTTCGCTGAAGGCCGGTCCGGCGAGCTGGAATCCCACCGGCAGGCCCTCGCTCAACCCGGACGGGATCGAGATCGCGGGGATCCCGGCCAGCGACATCGGGACCGCGAGGAAGTCGTTCAGGTACATCGCGAGCGGGTCGTCGAGCTTGGATCCAAGCTCGAACGCGGTGCACGGGCTGGTCGGAGTGACGATGAAGTCGAAGCGCTCGAACGCCTCCCGGAAGTCGTCGGCGATCTTGGTGCGCACCTTCTGGGCGGTCCCGTAGTACGCGTCGTAGTAGCCGCTCGAGAGCGCGTAGGTGCCCAGCATGATCCGGCGCTTTACCTCGGCCCCGAAGCCGACCTCGCGCGTGCGGCTGTACATCGTGATCAGGTCGGCGTCGCCGTCGACGCGCAGGCCGTAGCGCACGGCGTCGAACCGAGCGAGGTTCGCCGACGCCTCCGCCGGCGCGATCAGGTAGTAGGCCGACAGCGCATGCGGCGCGTGTGGCAGGCGGCACGGCTCGACGGACGCGCCCAGCCGTTGGGCGAGCGCGACCGTCGCTTCGAAGCTCTCACGTACGCCTGGCTCGATCCCTCCCTCGGCGCCGGTCAGCTCCTCGGGCACACCGAGACGGATGCCCTTGAGGTCCTCGGCCTGGGGCGTCGCGATCTCCCCGGGAAACTCCAGCGAGGTGGAGTCGTGGCGATCGCGGCCGATCGTGTGGCGCAGGATCAGCGCCGCGTCGGTCACATCGCGGGTCAGCGGGCCGGCCTGATCGAGCGAGGAGGCGAACGCGATCATCCCGTAGCGCGAGCACGCACCGTAGGTCGGCTTCAGCCCGACGATTCCGCACAGCGCCGCCGGCTGGCGGATCGACCCGCCCGTGTCGGTGCCGACCGCCCACGGCGCGAGACCGGCGGCGACGGCGGCCGCGCTGCCGCCCGACGAGCCCCCGGGAACGCGGGTGCGGTCCCACGGGTTGAGCACGGGCCCGAAGCCCGAGTTCTCGTTCGATGAGCCCATCGCGAACTCGTCCTGGTTGGTCTTGCCGAGCAGCGGGGCGCCCGCCTGCGCGAGCTTGGCGACGACCGTGGCCGTGTACGGGGGGCGATAGCCCTCGAGGATCTTCGAGCCCGACTGGCTCGGCACGCCCTCGGTGCAGAACAGGTCCTTGACCGCCACAGGCACCCCGGCGAGCGGGGCCTGCGCGTACCCGTCGTCCGGCGGCGGCGCGTCGGCGACCCAGGTGTACGCGTTCAGATCGTTCGCCACGGCTCGCGCCCGGTACGCCTCGAACAGCTCGGCAGCGGCGATCTCGCGGGCGCGGATCCGCTCGGCCGCGGCGGCCGCGGTCAGGTCGATCAGCTCGCTCACGCCGCGCCGGGGCTGGGGACGCCGAACCCGTCGTTCAGCGGCTCGGGGGCTGCGGCCAAGATGACTTCGCGCGGGAGCGATGGCTCGGGCTCGTCGGCCCGCAGGGCGTTGACCACGTCGATCACGTGCGAGGTCGGCGGCACCCCCTCGAGGTCGAGCTCGCGGATCTTCTCGATGTGGTCGAGCACCTTGGACAGCTCGACCGACATCCGCTCGACCTCGTCATCGCTCATGTCAAGTCGCGCGAGGCGAGCCACGTGGAGTACCTGTTCACGATCGAGCATCTACCGAGCCATTCTAGGATTCGATGCTGGCGCCCGGCCGTACGATCGGGATGTCTCGCCGCTCGTCCCGCCGGGCGATGCCCTCTTGGCGCAGCGAGAAATAGCCGCCGACGGCGATCCCAACCGCCCAGAGCAGGCCGAGGTAGGCGCCCGTCTCCTGGTGCGGCGACGGGTTGATCAGCACGCGGTAGATCAGCGCCAGCACGGTCACCATCCCCAGCAGCATCACTACAAGGCTCATCGTCACCGGTATCGCGGGGGCCCGGCGGGCCGCCTGCGCGAACACCAGCCCGACCGCGGCGATGATCGTCACGAGCATCAGCCAACGCAAATCGGTCAGCGCCTGCCACCCGGTGAGCGAGCCGTCCTTCCCGGTGCCTGCGCCGTACCACTTCCCGCCCACCATGAACACGGCCAGCAGCACGGCGCTCGCGCCCGCGAGCATCTCGCCCCGTCGCAGACGCGAAGGATCGAACTGCATTGCCGCGCAGGCTAGACGGTACGGCTGGGCTACAGCGTCGAGCCGGGTTCGGGGCTCGGCTCGGTGGCCGGCGATCGATCCGGACCCTGCGCCGGCGGCGCCTCGAGGCGGGCGCGCCTGGTCAGCGCGACGAGCCCGGCGACGAGCAGCAAGCCCATCCAGAAGCCGAGGGCGAGCTCACCGAAGCGTCCCAGATGCAGGACGAATTTGAACGCGAGCAGCCCCGCGGCGGTGCAGGCGAGCGCGAATCGGCCCGTGACCCGGTCCCGCGCGACGGTCGGCAGCCGGGTCTGCGGCGAGAGGCGCTCGGTCGCGAGGTCGGCGAGCAGGAACGCCGAGGCCAGCAGCGCGAGTACCCCGAGGAACGCGTCGGGGGCGTCGACGGCGGTGGCGGACCCGCCGATTGAGACCGTGGTCGAGCCGACGCTGATCGTGGCGCCGAACGAGAACCAGGGCAGCACGAGCAGATCGAACACGAGTAGCGCCGCCACGCCGCAGATGATCCAGTCCTCCCTGGACAAGCGCTCAAGCTTGAGCCTGCGGACCTGGTTTTCCACCTCTACTGCTTCGCGATCGGGCGGAGTGCTCCTTCTCGGCGACCACGTACGCGGCCGCCATCTTGCGAACCCCGGTACCGGACGCGAGCGCCGTCCCGAGCTCGGCGATGAACCGCTCCTGCTCGGCCCGGGTCAGCGCCGACTCGATCGCTTCCCGCGTCGTGGGCGCATTTGGGTTGGGCGCGCTGTCGAGCAACGCGGTCAAGCTGGTTGTGTGCGTCGGCGAGCCGGGCTCGATGTCTATGTGGCACTCGACGTGGACCCGTGTGAAACCGGCCGCGACGGCGTGCTCGGCGAGGTCTCGATCGTCGAAGCCCATCATTGCGTCGCGATAGTCGGTGGTGGCCACGGGGCTCGCGACGAGGGCCGCCTTGACCTTCGCCGCGAGGTCCGCCACCGCGCTGACGTCGCAGCCATGGAAGCGGCCTTCGGGCTCGGGGTACATCAGCCGGTTGATCGGCTCGAACAGAGAGATCCGGCCGCCGGGTCGCAGGACCCGGTGCATCGCGGCGAACGCCGCGCGCTTGTCCGGGACGTAGATCAGGACCGAGCGCGTCGTCACGACGTCGACCGAGTCGCTGGGGATCGGCTCCAGATCGGTCGCGTCCGCGGAGACGAACCATGTCCGATCGCCGGCGTCCATAGCCGCAACCGCGCGCCGGCACTCGTCCAGCAGCGTCGCCGACACGTCGGCGAACACGACCGTGCCTTCCGGGCCGACGCGATCGAGGGCCGCGAGCCCGATCAGGCCGTCGCCGGCGCCGACGTCCAGCAGCGTCGCGCCCTCGAGCGGCTCCGCGTGAGCGAGCACGCGATCGCGGATGCCGCCGAGGTGGGCGAGCGTCGCCTGGCGCTGGCGCGCGTCACCGCCGTCCCTGCGCTCGAGCAACCATCGCGACCAGCGGTCGGGCGCCGGTGTCACGAATGGGCGAGCGACGCCGCCGTGACCGTATTTCGCAACAGCATCGCGATCGTCATCGGCCCGACGCCGCCGGGCACCGGCGTGATCAGGGCCGCCCGCTCAGCGGCCGCCTCGAACTGGACGTCACCCCTGAGTCCGTCTTCGGTGCGGTTGATCCCGACGTCGATCACCGCCGCGCCCGGCTTCACGTAGTCGACACCGATCATCTCCGGCCGTCCGATCGCGGCCACGAGCACGTCGGCGCGCGAGCACACGGCGGCGAGATCGCGCGTCCGCGAGTGGCACATGGTGACGGTGGCGTTGCGCTCGAGCAGCAGGAACGCCACCGGCTTCCCGACCAGATCCGAGCGCCCGACCACGACCGCCTCGGCTCCCTCGAGCGCCACCGAGTAGGTGTCGAGCAGCTCGATCACTCCGAGCGGCGTGCACGGCCGCAGCCCGGGTGCACCCTGGGCGAGCCGGCCGGCGCTGACGTGGGTCAGGCCGTCGACGTCCTTGTCGGGCGAGATCAGCGCGGTCAGCTCCTTGCCGTTCAGTCCGGTCGGAACCGGAAGCTGGAGCAGGATCCCGCTCACGTCGGGGTCCTGATTGCACGCCTCGATCGCCGCCCCGACCTCGGCCTGGGTCACGTCGGCCGATAGGTGGTGGTGATGGTCGGTGATCCCGACCTCGGCGCACGCCTTGCGCTTGTTAGCGACGTACACCGCCGACGCGGGGTCGTCGCCCACCAGGATCGTGGCGAGGCCCGGTGCCCGCCCGGTCCGCTCGCGGAGCTCGGCGACGTCGCGCGCCACCTCGGCGCGGACCCGCGCGGCAACTTCCTTACCGTCGATGATCGTCGCCGGCATCGTCGCGGGACCCTAAAGGATGAGTGCCGGCTACCGCTTCGAGATCGGCGCCAGGTCGGCGACCATCTTGCGCTCGGATCCATCCTTGGCGAAGCGGATCACCACGATCCCCCCCGGCTCGAGCCCGGTCACCACTCCCTCGCCGAACTTCGGGTGGATGACGTCCTCGCCGAGCCGGAACGCCGGAACCGCCGCCGCCTGCCGGGGGGCGTCCCACGACGGCCCGTCCTCGCCGGCCACACGCGCCGACGGGGTGGGCGAGGACCAAGTCGTCGCCCGGGCGCGGATCCCGGCGAACCCGCGGGGCTGCTGCTGCTCGCGGTCGGTCAGCTCGTCGGGGATCTCGCCGATGAACCGGCTGGGGGCGCCGAAGTTGCGCGCGCCGAACACGTTGCGGGTGCGGGCGTAGGTCACGTACAGGTCGCGCTGGGCGCGGGTGATGCCCACGTAGCAGAGCCGGCGCTCCTCCTCGAGGCCGCCCTCGTCGAGCGCGCGCGAGTGCGGGAACACCCCTTCCTCGCACCCGATCATGAACACGATCGGATACTCGAGGCCCTTGGCGTTGTGGAGCGTCATCAGCGTGATCAACCCCTCGTCGTCGCTGCGGTCATCGGCATCGGAGATGAGCGCGATCTGCTCGAGGAAGTCGGCCAGACTGCCCCGCGCGGGAGAATCCGCGCCAGCGGATTCTCCCCCGGAATCCGCGCCACCGGATTCCGCAGAATTCGCGCCGCCGGATTCCGCAGAATCCGCGGCACCGGATATCGCAGAATTCGCGCCGCCGGATTCCGCAGAATCCGCGCCACCGGATTCCGCAGAATCCGCGGCACCGGATGTCGCGGAGTCGTACTCGGCCGCGACGTTGACGAGCTCCTCGAGGTTCTCGAGCCGGCCCTGAGCCTCGATCGTGCGCTCGGCCTCGAGCGCCTCGAGGTAGCCGGTCTCCTGCAGGATCTCCTTGAGCAGCTCCGCGATCGCCGGCCGCGATTCGGCCCGCTCGCGCAGCACGTGCATCGTCGCCATGAACCGCCGGAGCGCCTTGACCGCGGCCGCACCCAGGTTCGGCACCTGCTCGGGGTCGGACGCCGCATCCCAGACAGAGGTGCCGGTCGTGTTGGTGAAGGCGAGCAGACGCGACATCGAGGTCGAACCGATCCCCCGCCGGGGCGCGTTGACGATTCGGGTGAACGCACCGGCGTCCTGCGGGTTCACGAGCGTGATCAGGTACGCGATCGCGTCCTTGATCTCGGCGCGCTCGTAGAACTTGGTGCCGCCTATCACCTGGTAAGGGATGTCCGCGCGGACCAGCGTGTCCTGCAGCACGCGCGACTGGGCGTTGGTCCGGTAGAAAACCGCCACCTCGGCTCGGGACACGCCCTCGTCGAGCAGCCGCTGCACCTCGCCGGTCACGAACCGGGCCTCGGCGTGCTCGTCCTCGAGCTCGCGCACCTTGATTGGGTCGCCCTGGCCGAGCTCGGTCCACAGCGACTTCAGCTTCTGCCCGCGGTTATTGCGGATGACCGCGTTGGCCGCGTCGAGGATCGTCTGGGTTGAGCGATAGTTCTGCTCGAGCTTGACCACGTGGGCGTCGGGGAACGTGTCCTCGAACTCGAGGATGTTGCGGATGTCGGCGCCCCGGAACCCGTAGATCGAGTTGTGCGTGACGATCCCGTTCGCGATGAAGTTGTGGGTGGGCTCGATGTCCAGGTCGTACACGGGCTGCCGGAGCTCAACGCGCTCGACCGACTCGACGACGTCATAGCCGCCGTGCTCGTCGAACATCACCATGCCGGGCTCTACCTGCGACGCCGGGATGAACGGAAGCTCGCCGCCGTCGGCGCCTAGGCGCGCGGACGCGCGGACCCAGATTGGGTCGGTCGTGTCGCCGGCGACCGAGTCGGCAAGGGTCTCGATCGTCGCCGCGTCGCTGGTCAGCCCATCGAATCCGGCGCCGTTCTCCCTTGTCACCGCGACCCGGTGGAGCGGCACGCCCTCGCGTTCGTCCGCGCACAGAGTCACCTCCATGCGTGCCCTGGTTAACGTGGCAAAGTCTCCTCCCCCCGCGGGCCGCGACCACATAAGCATGTCAGGCATGCTTATGTGGGCGGCGTTCACGCCGGCCGCGGGGTTTGCTGCGTTGCGCAGGGTCCGATGCCCAGCGAAATGCGTGTGCTCGGGCGTGCTCACGAGCCGCTGACCCGACCGCAGCGTGATCGCAACCCCGTCCGCGCGGTCAGAGCGATGCACGCGCACGACCCGCGCCGCCGCGAACGAGCCGCCTCCGCACCCCGACCGGACGAAGTCCCCAATGCGGACGTCCTCGATTGGCCGCCGTGACCCGTCGGCCATGGTGACCGAAGTCCCGGCCACCAGGCACTGGGCGTCGTCGCCGACCACCATCAGGTTCCGCCGCTCCTCGGCCAGCAGCTGGAGCCAGCGGTACTGGGCGTGGTTGGTGTCCTGGTACTCGTCCACGAGCACGTGCCTGAACGTGCCGGCGTACTGGTCGCGGACCTCCTGAAACAGCTCGAGCACGTTGACCGCGCGGACGAGCAAGTCGTCGAAGTCCATCGCGTTCATGCGGTGCAGCTCGCGCTCGTAGGCCCGAAAGACGTCGGCCACGGTTTGCTCGAAGAACGACCCGACCATCTGCGCGTACGAGTCGGCATCGCGCAGCTTGTTCTTGGCATCGGAGATCTGGTTGTGGATCGATGCGGGCGTGAACCGCTTGGGGTCGATCCCGAGGTCGTCCAGGCACCGCTTGATCAGCCGCCGCGCGTCAGCCTGGTCATAGATCGTGAACCGGCGCGTGTACCCGAGCTTGTCGGCGTGGGCGCGCAGCATCCGGGCGCACGCGGCGTGGAACGTCATCACCCACATCGCCCTGACCCTGCGGCCGACCAGCAGCTCGGCCCGCTCGCGCATCTCCCCCGCCGCCTTGTTCGTGAACGTGATCGCGAGGATCTCGTTCGGCTTGGCCGCGTCGGTGGCGACCAGGTAGGCGATCCGGTGGGTCAGGACGCGCGTCTTGCCCGAGCCCGCGCCGGCCAGGATCAGCAACGGCCCCTCGCCGTAGGTGACCGCCTCCCGCTGGGGGTCGTTGAGGCCGGAGAGGAGGGTTTCGAGCTCGGTGGCGGTGTCTGCCATGGGTCGATCTCAACGGTAGCGGGGGCGGTGGTCGTTTCCCGCGCTCCGCCCGTCATGCTTCGCGACGGTGACCGACGTCCTGACCCAGCTCCGATCCGCCTGCGCCCAGATCGCGCATCAGGCCCAATTCGTGCGCGTCGAGCCCGAGCGGACGGCGGCCTACATCGGCACGCTGCCGGTGGATCCCCCTTCGCTCGATCCCGACCCCGACGCCCACCTGACCGCCGGTACGCGCGAGGAGCTGACCGCGTTCTGGCTGACGCTCGACTCGATCAACTTCGGCTCCGGGTGGTTCCCCACCCTGCGCAAGCGCGACGGCCGCTCGGGCTACTACACGGTCGCGACCGGCGTTCGCGACCGGTTCGCCGACCACGGACCCTGGAGCGCCGCCGAGCTCGCGCAGATCGACGCCGGCGAGATCGCCGGCGTGCTCGGCCAGGACCCCGGCCACGAGCTCATGGCGCTGTTCGCCCGCTCGCTGAACGACCTCGGGCGACGCGTCGCCACCGACCACGGCGGCCAGTTCGCGTCCGTGGTCGACGCCGCCGAGAGCTCGGCCGTCGCCCTGGTCGACCGCCTGGCCGGATGGGACTCGTTCGCGGACACCTCGCGCTACGACGGGGTCGTGGTCCCGTTCCTCAAGCGCGCCCAGATCACGGCCGCCGACCTGGCTCGAGCCGGAGCCGGCGCGTTCCACGACCTCGATCGGCTGACGATGTTCGCCGACAACCTGGTTCCGCACGTCCTGCGCGTGGACGGCCTGCTCAGCTACGACCCGGCGCTGCTCGACCGGATCGACCGGGGCGAGCTGATCGAGCACGATTCGCGCGAGGAGATCGAGATCAGAGCGTGTGCGCTGCACGCCGTCGAGCTGATCGCCGCCGAGCGCCCCGGCGCCACCGAGGCCGAGGTCGATTACGTCCTCTGGCACCGTGGCCAGGAGCCCCGCTACAAGGCCTCGCCGCGGCATCGTTCCCGCTGCACGGCCTACTGACCGGCTGTCGGTGATCTGACCGTATCGTCTGTTCGCCCGGCCACCGATGGCCCAGGAGCTTCAGTACCGGGCCAATCGTCCGATAAGCGGGCTGATGCGTGGTACAGATGGCAACGAAACGCCCCTGCTCGCCCGGCCTGACCGGAACGGCGCCCCTGTGCACGCAGCGGTCGATCCCCGTCAGGCGCTCCGCTGGGGAGGCCGCCAGCACGATCGCTGGCTCGAGCGCTGGATCCGCTCAACCGAGGACCTCGCCCGCCTCCAGTACTCCCACCGGATGCTCGACGCGGTCATCGACGAGATCGACGGGCGCCAGATCCGCGTCGGCGACCAGTGGCTGACCGACTACGCGTCGTGCAACTACCTCGGTCTCGATCTCGATCAGGAGATCATCGAGGCCGTCCCCGAGTACCTCCGACGGTGGGGGACCCATCCAAGCTGGTCGCGCCTGCTGGGCAGCCCGATCCTCTACGAGCAGATCGAGGACAAGCTGACCGCCCTCCTGGGCTGCGAAGACACCCTGCTGCTCCCGACGATCACCCACATCCACATGTCGGTGATCCCCGTCCTGGCGGGCGGTGGCACGGTGTTTCTCGACAGCCGCGCCCACAAGACGATCTACGACGGCTGCGCGCTGGCTCAGGCCCGCGGCGCGGCGGTTCAGCGATTCGCCCACGAGAGCCTCGACCACCTGGAGGCGTTGCTGCGCGACTCGAGCTGGCGGCGCCCCGGGATGATCTGCATCGACGGCGTCAACAGCATGACCGGGAATGCTCCGGACCTCGCCGCATTCGCCGCGCTGGCCCGTGAGTACGACGTGATCCTGTACGTCGACGACGCGCACGGCTTCGGGGTGATCGGCGAGCGCTGCCCCGACGAGCCTTGTGACTACGGCATCCGCGGCAACAGCATCGTTCGGCACGCGGCGGAGTCCTACGAGAACGTCGTCCTGGTCGGGGGCTTTTCGAAGGCGTACTCATCGCTGCTCGCCTTCATCGCCTGCCCGACCGCGCTCAAGCAGGTGCTGAAGACCGCCGCGCCCCCCTACCTGTACTCGGGGCCGTCGCCGGTGGCATCGCTCGCCACCGTGCTGGAGGGCCTGCGCGTCAACGATCTGCGGGGCGATCAGTTGCGCTCGAGGCTCCACCACCTCACCCACCGCGTCCTTGACCGGCTCCGAGAGCTCGGCCTCCAAACCCCGAACCACTCCGGATTTCCGATCATCGAAGTGCCGCTGGCCGACCCGGACAGCGTCGACGAGGTCGGCAACATGCTGTTCGACCGCGGCATCTACGTGACGATGGCGGTGTATCCGCTCGTCCCGCGCGATGAGGTCGGGTTCCGCCTGCAGCTCACCGCGGCGAACACCGACGAGCAGGTCGATCACCTATGCGTCGTTCTGGGCGAGGTGGCCGAACGCTTCAAGCTTCAGCGGGGAGCGGGGGAGTAAAGGGCCATGTCCGCCTCGAGACTCACCGCCGCCGCCCGTGACCGCCGCCACCTTTGGTGGATGTTCCTCGCCTTTGGGGCGTTCGTGACCGCGCTCTACGTTTTCGTGCCGCCGTTGAAGGGCAGCCCGCTTGTGATCAACGGCGTGGGCCTGTACGGCCTGCTCGCGATGATCGCCGGCATTCGCTTCTACCGGCCGCGCGCCCGGCTGGCGTGGTGGCTGTTCGTCCTCGGCGTGTTCCTGTTCTGGGTCGGCGACGTCTACACGTACAGCATCCGGATCCTGTTCAACGTGACGGTGCCGTTCCCGTCGTTCGGCGACGCCGTGTACCTGACCATGTACCCGGTGCTGATGGTCGGGATCATGCTGCTCGTGCGCCGCCGCACCCAGCGAGCCGACGGCCCGGGAGCCGTCGACGCGCTGATCATGACGCTGGGCCTGGCGCTGGTCTCCGGGATCATCCTGATCGCCCCGTACGTGCACGACAACACGCTGGGGCTGGTGCCCAAGCTCGTCTCGATCGGCTATCCGATGGGCGACATCATCCTGCTCGCCGCCGGGATCCGGCTCGCCGTGGACGGCGGTAAGCGCCGGCCGGCCTTCTACCTGCTGATCGCCGGGATCGTGTCGATGTTGGTCACCGACGACACCTACGGCGTGCTCACGCTGCACAACGTCTACAGCCACCAGCTGTGGCTGGATGCGGGGTGGATCTTCTTCTACCTCTTCTGGGGGGCGGCCGCGCTCCATCCGTCGATGCAGGAGCTCTCCGACGTGGAGGAGGATCGGCAGTCAAGGCTCACGCCGTTGCGACTGGCGCTGCTCGCCGGCGCGACCCTGATCGCGCCGGCGCTCGAGGTCATCAAGGTCATCCCCACCCGCAACTGGGATCTGTTGGTCGTCATCGGCGCCTCGGCGTTGCTGTTCTCGCTCGTGGTCGCCCGCATGACCGGCCTCGTGCGCCAGCGCGAGAAGTCGGTGGCGCGCGAGCGCGCGCTGAGCGCCGCCGGCGGCCTGCTGGTGGCGGCGACCGATCCGCAGGACATCGTCAGCGCCGCGCTCCAGGCGGTCGCCGACTTT
Source organism: uncultured Solirubrobacterales bacterium (assembly GCA_963796575.1). Taxonomy (GTDB): domain Bacteria; phylum Actinomycetota; class Thermoleophilia; order Solirubrobacterales; family Solirubrobacteraceae; genus Palsa-465. Next base: position 50,502 of record CAWCMG010000033.1, read on the forward strand.
GGCAAGGACCGCGTCGACGCCCGCGTGTGCCGGATCTTGGGCGATCAGGAGCGGGCGATGTCGCTCGACGAAGACGGTGCGCTGACCGACTGGGCGATCTCGGCGGAGACCTCGGCGCTTCTCCACGACTCGGGCGCCACCGGCATGCTGAAGCTACCGGCCGATGCGCGGGCCGAGCTGGGCCTGCCCGGCGGCGACGACCCCGTCCTGCACCTCGAGCTCCGTCCCGCGGGGCCTGAGGGCGCCGGTCTTGTGCTGATCCTCGCCGGCGAGGCCGCCGACGACGACGAGACGCGCTACGCACTGCGCACGCTGGCGCATCAGGTCGCGCTCGCGCTGAGCAGCGCCGAGCTGTCGGCCGAGGTTCACCGGCGCGCCAGCGAGGCGCGGTTCGCGACGCTCGTCCAGAACTCGAGCGACCTGATCACGGTGCTCGACGCGAACAACACGGTCCTGTACCAAAGCCCGTCGATCGAGCGGGTGCTCGGCTACACCGTCGAGGAAGTCACCGGCCGTCCGTTCGAGCAGCTGCTCCACCCCGACGAGCAGGGCCGACTGCTGCGCCGCCTCACCGACGGCGCCGGCGCGACCGGCCGCGCCGAGGTGATCGACTGCCTCCTCGCGCACAAGGACGGCAGCCTGCGCCACTTCGAGATCCTCCACGCGGATCTGCTGAGCGACAGCGCGGTCGGCGGGATCGTGCTCAACGGCCGCGACGTCTCAGAGCGCAAGGCGTTCGAGGAGCAGCTCGCTCACCAGGCCTTCCACGATCCCGTGACCCATCTCGCCAACCGGGCGCTGTTCAACGAGCGCGTCCGCCACGCGGTCGCGAGGACACTGCGCGACGGCGTCGGAATGGCCGTGCTGTTCGTCGATCTCGACGACTTCAAGACTGTCAACGACAGCCTCGGTCACGCCGTCGGCGACCGGGTCCTGCTCGAGGTCGCTCAGCGCATCTCCGCGAGCGTCCGCGCGGCCGATACCGCGGCCCGGTTCGGCGGCGACGAGTTCGCGATCTTGCTCGAGGACGTCGACGATCCGCAGGCGGCGGTGGAGACCGCCGAGCGCATCCTCGACTCGCTCGGCCGTCCGCTCGAGCTCGACAACAACCACCTGATCATCCGCGCCAGCCTCGGCATCTCGGTCGTCGAGCCGGGCAACGCCACCGATGCCGACGAGCTCATCCGCAACGCGGATGCCGCAATGTACATCGCCAAAGCCGAGGGGAAGGGCGGCTACCGCCTGTTCGAGCCCGCGATGCACGACCGCGTGGTGGCGCGCCTTGCGCTGCGCGCCGATCTACAGCGCGCGCTCGAGCGCGAGGAGTTCGAGCTTCACTACCAGCCCCTGGTGCGGCTTCGGGACGAGGCCGTCACCGGCGTCGAGGCGCTCCTGCGCTGGCGTCATCCCGAACGCGGGCTGATCCCACCGTTCGAGTTCATTCCGTTCGCCGAGGAGAGCGGGCTGATCGTCGACATCGGCCGCTGGGTGCTCCGCGAAGGGTGCCGGCAGGCGAAGGTCCTGCGGGAACGGGTCACGGGCTCGACGCGGCCGACGATCGGCATCAACCTCTCGGTCAAGCAGCTGTTCCACTCCGACATCATCACCGACGTGGCGAACGCGTTGGCGGAGGCCGAGCTTGAGCCCGAGGCCCTGACGCTCGAGATCACCGAGTCGGTGATGATGACCGACACCGAGCTGGCGATCAGCCGCCTGATGGAATTGCGCGCGCTCGGCGTTCGCCTGGCGATGGACGACTTCGGCACCGGCTACTCATCGCTGAGCTCGTTGAGCATGCTCCCGCTCGACATCCTCAAGATGGACCGCTCGCTCCTGGCGGCCGGCGCATCGCCGGTGACCTCGGGGCTCGCCTCCGCGGTGCTGAGCCTCGGCGAGACCTTCGAGCTCGAGGTGGTGGCCGAGGGCATCGAGTACCGCGAGCAGTCGGCTACGCTCAAGGAGCTGGGCTGCGATACAGGGCAGGGGTTCTATTTCGCCAAGCCCATGGCGCCCGAGCACCTGGTCAGCTTCCTGGCGGAGCGGACCGACGCGGCCGAAGGGACAGCGCTTCCCGCCGGCTCGGACTGAGCGGGATGCAACAGAGCTACGAGGCGCTGGACCGGCCAGGCGGCTTCAGCCGCGTCCGGCTGCTCGCACCGCTGTCCCATCGCGACTACCGGCTGCTGGCGTGCGGCATGTCCGTGTCGCTGCTCGGCGACGGCCTGTTCCTGGTGGCGCTGGCGTGGCAGGTCTACACGATGTCGGATGCGCCGACGGCGCTCGCGACCGTCGGGATCGCGATGACGATCCCGACGATCACGTGCCTGCTGATCGGAGGCGCTGTCAGCGACCGCTTCGACCGCCGAGTGGTGATGCTCACCGCCGACACGGTGCGCGCGATCGCTCTGGCCGCGCTCGCGGCGCTCGCGATCACCGCCGCGCTGACGTTCTGGGAGTTGCTGGCGATCGCCGTCGTGTACGGCGCCGCCACCGCGTTCTTCAACCCGGCCTCGGATGCGCTCGTGCCGCAGCTTCTGCCGGCGGCTGTGCTGGCACAGGCCAACTCGCTCGACCAGCTGATCCGTCCAATGGCGCTGCGCATGGCCGGTCCTGCGCTCGGCGGCCTGATGGTGGGAGCGATCGGGGCCGGCTGGACATTCGCGCTGGACGCCGGCTCGTTCGCGATCTCGGTCGCGGCGCTGCTTGCAATGTCGCCGTTGCCGGTCTCAGCCGCTTCGCCGAAGCCATCCGGCGCCGCCCGCGAGATCCGGGCCGGCCTGCGGTACGTCCGCAGCCATGCCTGGCTGTGGGCGACGCTTGTCACCGCCGCGATCGCCTACCTGCTGTTCATGGGGCCCACCGAGGTGCTGCTCCCGTTCATCGTCAAGCACCGCTTCGCCGACGGCGCTCGTGATCTCGGGCTGATCTTTGCCGCCGGGGGTCTCGGCTCGCTCGGCTGTGCGGTCGCGATCGGGCAGTTCGGCCTTCCCCGCTCGAGCCTCACGTTCATGTACCTCGCCTGGACGGTCGCGACCTTGGCGGTGGCGGGCTACGGGCTGTCCAAGGGCTTGTGGGGGCTGATGCTCGCCAGCGTCCTGTTCAACACGCTCGAGACCGCCGGCACGATCGCGTGGGCGACCGCCAAGCAGCGCCACGTCCCCTCACAACTGCTGGGCCGGGTGTCGAGCCTCGATTGGCTGATCTCGATCGGGCTGCTGCCGCTGTCGTACGCGTTGACGGGCCCGGTCAGTGCCGCCGTCGGAGCGCGCCAGACCCTGATCTGGGCCGGCGTCCTCGGCGCGATCGTCACGTTCGCGCCGTTGCTCAGCCGGCGCGTGCGCCGGTTTGCTCGGTCAGGCGAACAGCTCGCGCAGATGGTCGTTCAGGAACACTCCGCCCGGGTCTAGCTCCCGGCGCGCGGCGATGAACGCGTCGGCCTCGGGATACAGGGCGCGAAGTCGCTCGGGCGTGAGGAAGTGAAGCTTTCCCCAGTGCACGCGCGCCGAGAACTCAGACAGCAGCGCGTCGACCGAGCGCAGGTAATCCCAGTAGTCGGTGCCCGGCTTTCCCGACACCGAGATCACCGTCGTCGCGGTCTTGTAGTTCGGGGAGAGGTATGCGTCGTCCGGCCCGACTGTGCGCACCTCGAGTGGAAAGATCGAGTCGGGCAGGCTCCGGAGCATCAGGTCGCGCATCGCGGACAGGGCGTCGGGACCGAGCTCGAGCGGCACGAAGTACTCGAGCTCGTGGAAGTTGGGGTCGTAAACCATCGGGTAGATGCGGTAGCAGCGATCGGTCCGACGCCCCTCGACATCGCTGTCGGGCTGATCCGGCGCGGCGTCGTCGTAGATCTTCACGTAGCACTTGTCCGCCATCGTCTGATCGTGCGAGGAGAGGTTGTAGAGAGCCGCCGACTCCTCGGTGGGGAGCCAGAAGAAGCCGAAGTGGCGATGCTCGTGCACGAGCTCGTCCCAGCGCTCCAACACCTCCTCCCACGACCACAGGTCGATCTGCTCGGTGAGCCGGTAGGCGTCGGTCACCTCGAGCTCGAGCCGCGTCATCACTCCGAGCATCCCGACCGACACCTGCGCCGCGCGCAGGAGGTCGGGCTCGCTCTCGTCGATCTCGCGAATCTCCCCCGTCGCTGTCACCAGCCGAACCCCTCGCACCACGCCCGAGAAGCACTTGTTCCGGATCCCCGATCCGTGGGTCGCGGTCGACACCGCGCCCGCGATCTGCTGAGTGTCGATATCCCCCTGGTTCTTGAGAGCCAGGCCCTCGCGCCACAGCGGCTCGTAGAAGTCCCGGATCAGCGTCCCGGAGAGCGCCGCGGCGCGCTTGCGCGTTCGGTCGGCCTCGACGACACCCCTGAGCGCGGAAAGGTCCAGCAGCAGCCCGTCGGTCTCCACGATTGGGGTGAAGGAATGGCGCGCGCCCGCAACCCGGACGCCGATCCCTCGCTCGGACGCGTCGCGGACGAGCCCGGCGATCTCCTCCTCGTCGCGCGGCGCCGCGACGTAGGCCGGAGTGAACGATTGATTGCCCACCCAGTTGCTCCACACGCCCGCGGCGGGCAGATCGGCCAGCACCATCGGGCGATCCTAAAGTAATGCGCGGTGCATGGGGCATGAACATCGACGCGGTCTGGCACGACCTCGAGTGCGGCCGCTACCGCGAGGACCTCGCGCTGTGGCGCGATCTGGCTCGCAGGACGGGCGGACCCGTCCTCGACGTCGGCGCGGGCACCGGTCGAGTGACGCTCGAGCTTGCCAAAGGAGGCGTCGACGTGGTGGCGCTCGACGCCGACGAGTCGCTGCTCGCGGCTCTCGCGGTCCGCGCGGGACAGCTGCCGGTCGAGACGGTGGTCGCGGACGCACGAGAGTTATGCCTTCGCCGGCGGTTCAGGCTGATCCTCGTGCCGATGCAGACGCTGCAGCTGTTCGGAGGAGCTGCGGGCCGGGCCGCGTTCCTGCGCTGCGCGCTCGAGCACCTCGAGCCCGGTGGACTGCTCGCCGCCGCGCTCGCCGATGCGATGGATTGCTTCGACGAAGACCACGACGTGCCGCCGCCACCCGACGATCGCGAGATTCTCGGCGTGCGGTATGCGAGCCAGCTGCTCGGGGTCGTCGATGACGACGGGCGTGCCGCCATCCACCGCCGTCGCGAGATCGTCGGCGCGGCCGATCGGGTGGACGTGAAGGAAGTTGTGGTCCGGCTCGATCGAGTCTCAGCGGACGAGGTCGCAACCGAGGCGCGGCGGCTCGGATTCATGGCCGAGCCTCACCTGTACATCCCTCAAACCGAGGAGTACCTCGGCTCGACCGTCGTCGTCCTCCGTGCGCCGCCCGCCTAGCGGTCGACGGCCTCGCTCCGCGCCCGGGCGATGGCCTCGGCGCCGGCGTCGCCGACGAGCAGCTCGGGGCGAATCGTCCCGCTTGCGAGCAGGTCCACGGCTGGAAATCGGCCGGTGCTCGCGAGCACGGGGTCGAGCGCGATCACCGTCGTCTCCCCACCCAGCGGCTCGGCCGCCGTGGCGATCACCGTGAGCGAGCCACCGCCGTCGATGTTCCGCGCCGAGGCCAGCAGCTTGCGGGCGGTGTGCGGCTGCATCCCGTCGAGCGTGTCGATCAGCACGACCGCGTGTGTACCGCGCGCCGCCAGCCGGCGGGCCTGGTCGACCACGCGCTCGACGGCCTGAGCCTGGGCGTCGGCCGAGGCGGCGAAGCTGACCGCCGCCGCCGGCGCTGTCGGGCCCCGCTGCCATTCGGTGATCTCCTCCGGGCGGACGCCGGCGAGGACGAGCGACAGCTGAATCTCCTCGTGGCCGGCCAGCGTCGCGGCGAGCCGACGCAGCGCCTCGGTCTTGCCGGCGCGGAACGGCCCGACGATCGACACCCGCGAGCCCCGGCCGAACGGCGTCAGCCACTCGATCGCCTTGATCGTCGGATCGTCGGATCCGAGCCGGAAGCGCTCGCTCGGGTACGCGGCGGGCAGGTCGTCGTACCGCGTGCTGTCGGCGACTTCGTCGGCGGGGCGACCGTTGATCGTGTCGACCCGGATCAGCGACGCGAACCGCTCGGACCGGCGGGGCGCGCGGCGGGGACCGGAGATCCGGTCACCAGGGACGAGCTCGCACCGCTTGACCTGCGCGGCCGAGACGTATACGTCGTCCTCCGAGGGCTCGGGCGGATTCACGCGCAGGAAGCCCGAGCCGTTCGGAAGCAGCTCGACCTCGCCCTCGACGATCTCCTCCGCGGGTGCGCGCTCACCCGGCTCGTCGCCGGCCGCGGCCTCCACGTGCTCCTCGGTCTCGTCGACCCCCTCCGACGACGGGCCTGCGTCCTCCTCAGGGCCGGCCGACCGACCGCGGCCACCTCGCCGTCCCCGGCGCCGGCGCGCGGCGGGACGATCCTCCTCGCCACGGTCCTCGTCGTCGGCGGGTGCCTCCTCGGCGGCGGGTGCCTCCTCGGTGGCGGGTGCCTCCTCGGTGGCCGGTGCCTCCTCCGCGGGTGCCTCCTCCGCGGGTGCCTCCTCCGCGGGTGCCTCCTCCGCGGGTGCCTCCTCCGCGGGTGCCTCCTCGGCGGGCTTGCCACCCTGGCGGGTGATGATCGCGTCGATCAGGTCGTCCTTGCGCAGACGGCGATAACCGTCGATCGAGAGCTCGGACGCGAGGGCGTGAAGATCGGCGAGCGGGCTTGCTGCAAGCGCGTCGCGGTCGAGAATCGACATGGTCTACCTCCTTGGCGGATGATCGGTGGGCTCCGGTCGCGTTGCGCCAGCGACCGGCGATTCAGCCTCCTCAATCTAGCGTGATGCGGCGACGGAGCGCTATAGAAGACCCGGCTCGCGCCGTAGATCCATGGCCAGCCTGAGCTCCGAGTTGACATCGGACTCGCCGAGCAGCGCCGCGCGCACGGCCAGGTAATCGGCGACGTCGGCGACGTCGTGCACGCGCAGGACGTGGGCGCCGGCGTCGACCCCATGCCCGACCGCCGCGAGCGTTCCGGCCAGCCGCGCCCGCGGGGGTCGCTGCGTGATCGCCCCCACGAAATCCTTGCGCGACACGGCCAGCAACAGCGGTCGTTCGAGCGCATGCAGATCGGACAGCTCCCGCAGGACCTCGACCGTCTGGGCGGGGGTCTTCCCGAAATCGGGGCCCGGGTCGAGCATCAACTGCTCGAACGAGACGCCGCGGGCCATCGCCACCGATATCAACTCGCGCAGGAAGCGCTTGACGTCGGCCCCGACCAGCCCGTCCAGCGTCGGGTCGAGCAGCTTCTGCTTGGGCGCCGCCCGCGTGTGCATCAGCACCAGCCCGGCGCCGGTGCCCGCGCACACGTCTGCGAGCTCCGGATCTCGCAGACCGCTGACGTCGTTGACGATCGCCGCGCCGGCAGCGATCGCTGCCTGTGCCACCGCGGGCTTGTACGTGTCGACGGACACCAGCGCGCCGAGCTCAGAAGTCACGCGCTCGATCAGCGGAACGACGCGCTCGATCTCCACCTCGGGGGCCACCGGCGGCTGGTTGGTGACGCCGGATTCCCCTCCGATGTCGATGATCTCGGCGCCCGCAGCGAGCAGCGATCGCGCCAGCTCGACGCGCTCGTCGAGCGTCCGGTGCACCCCGCCGTCCGAGAACGAGTCGGGGGTGGCGTTCACGATGCCCATCAGCCACGGCCGACCGCCGAGCTCGAGCGTTCCGGCGGTCGTGCGCAGCGGCAGTTCCGGCGCCGTCACTCGATCTCGATCGCCCATCGCACCGGAGGGTATCCGCGCCGCCCGCAGGGCACCCGGTGCGGACACGTACCGGAGCAGCTAGGACGCCCCGGCCTTCTTGAACAGGCTGAGCACGATGTCGTACATCGCCGGTGAGGTCTCCTGGTACCCCGGGCAGCACGGCGGTCCGCCGATGTCGCTGATCCCGATCTCGATGTGCGGGCCGGACGACAGGCCGACGTCGCCGCAGCCGACCTCGGCGATCGGCTCGCCGGCGGTCACCTGCGTCCCGACCGGGACGAGCGCCGGCAGGGCATGGCCGTAGTAGATGTAGCGTTCCGCGTAGGGCCCGGTGGCGACCTTGAGCACCGGCGCGGCGGGCCCGAAGCCGTCGATGCCCTCCTGCACGATCGTGCCCGCGGTCATGGCGACCTCGACCACGTTCGCGCCGCAGGCGTTGTTGACGGTCCCGATGTCAACCCCCTGGTCGAGCGTCCAGGCGCTCGGCGAGACGACCCGGGAGATCGGCTCGAGCGGGAACACCCACGAGGCCGTGCCCGCCAGCGACTGCCCGGGCGTGTCGAGCACGCCGGATCCCTTCGCGGTCTTCTTGACCGCGGCCAGCAGGGTCTCGGCCGTCAGCCGCCCGGCCACGCCCGTGACCGGCGCCAAGTTCTCGGTCGTCTGGAACTGGATCACCGCGGCCTTGGTCATCGACCCGAAGTAGCCGGTTCGCAGCACCGTGTCTCCCACGTCGGTCAGCCACGTCTGGAGCGTCTTCACGTCGGCGCCGTGGTCGCCCTGCCTGAGCGTCCGGGTGAACACCGACCCCGACGACGTCGGGTTCACGATCCCCGTCGGCGTGCTCGGGTTGACCATCGCGGCGCCGCCCGATCCGTGGGGCGTCGAGGCGACGGCGCTCGCGGCGGGCGCCAGCAGCGGAAGCACGAGGAGGACGGCCAGCCGAGGAATGCGACTCATCTGTCGTGGACGGTCGGGCTCGAGTGCTCCCCACCTGCCCCGTGCGCTGCCCATGCGTGCTTTCCGCCTGCGTAACCTGCTGAAAACGAGCACGGACCAGGCTCCGTGGGCGAGGCGTTGCATTGGCGCCTTGCGCCTGCGGAGTTAGCTGACGGGCCCGTGCTCTGAACGAGAGCGCTTCTCGCGGATCACCGCGAGACTGAAACCGACTCAATGGGCCGGATCGGCCACGCCGTCCTGCCGGCGCTGGGCCACGATCTCCTTGATCCGGTTGAGCGTGTCCTCGGACATGCGCCGGATCTCCCAATGGGTCAGCTTCATCACGCGCATCGGCGAGGTCGCGATCACGTCCGCGTTGCGCGGCTCGCGCCGGATCAGGCCCATCTCGCCGATCAGGTCGCCGTCCTTCAGCGAGGCGATCTTCTGGCCGTCCTGGATGACGTCGGCCGTGCCCTCCTCGATCGCGATCAGCTCGGTCGAGTAGTCGCCCTGCTTCATCAGGATCTGTCCGTCGGCCACGCTCGTCTCGGTCGCGAACGCTGCCAGGCGCTTGGCCTCGTCCTCGGACAGGTGGGAGAAGATCGGGATCTGCTTCAGGCGGTTGGGATCCATCGGTGTGGCAATGGCAATACCCGGCGCTCGCCGGACTAATCCCCAATTAACTAGAGCGCCTGGACTTCGGAAGTGATGTCGCTCACAGACTGCTTGGCGTCGCCAAACAGCAGCGCGGTCTTGGGCTCGTAGAACAGGGGATTGTCTATGCCGGCGAAGCCAGATGCCATCGAGCGCTTGAGCACGATCACCGAGCCCGACTGGTCGACCTCGAGGATCGGCATGCCGTAGATCGGCGACCCCGGCTCGTTCTTGGCCGCTGGGTTGGTGACGTCGTTGGCGCCGATCACCAGCGTCACGTCGGTCCGCCCGAACTCGGGGTTGATCTCGTCCATCTCCTTGAGCAGGTCGTACGGAACGTCGGCCTCGGCGAGCAGCACGTTCATGTGCCCGGGCATGCGTCCGGCCACGGGGTGAATGGCGAACTTGACCGTGACGCCCTTCTTTTCGAGCGCCTTCTCGAGCTCGCGGACGGCGTGCTGCGCCTGCGCGACGGCCATCCCGTAGCCGGGCGCGATCACGACCTGACGGGCGTAGGACAGCTGGATCGCGACGTCCTGAGCGGTGGTGGAGCGGACCGGGCCGCGGTCGTCCGCGCCCGCGGCGGCCGGCGCGGCGATCGCTCCCCCGAACCCGCCGGCGACGATCGCCGGCACCGACCGGTTCATCGCCTTGGCCATCAGGTTGGTGAGGATCGTGCCGGACGCGCCGACGATCATCCCGGCGACGATCATCGCGGTGTTGTTCAAGGCGATACCGGTGGCGGCCGCCGACAGTCCGGTAAACGCGTTCAGCAGCGAGATCACGACCGGCATGTCGGCACCGCCGATCGGGAGCACGACCATGTTCCCGAGCAGGGCCGCGGCGAACAGGATCCCGACGATGAACAGCGCCTGCGAGTGCACCCCGGCGGCGAGCACGATCGCGCTGCCCACGCAGATCACGAACAGTACCCCGTTGATGATCGACTGACCCGGAAGCTTGATCGGCCGGCCTGGCAGGATCTCCTGGAGCTTCCCGAACGCGATGTTCGACCCCCAGAACGAGATCGAGCCGACGATCGCGGCGAACAGCGTCGGGATCTGGGACTTCTCCACCCACAACGACGCGCCCGAGGCGAAGTGGTGGCGGTACTCGATCCACGCAATGATCGCCACCGCGCCGCCGCCGACGCCGTTGAACAGCGCCACCATCTGCGGTATCGCGGTCATGCGCACGTTGCGTGCCGCCGGCACCCCGACCGCGGTCCCGATCACCAACCCCAGAGCGATCAGCCACGGCGTGCTCGACCCGGACAGCACGTGCGGCGTCAGCAACGTCGCGACGATCGCGATCGCCATTCCGGCCGCGGCGATCTTGTTGCCCCGGGGCGCCGTCCGCGGCCCCGTGAGCCCGCTCATCCCATAGATGAACAGCGAGAACGCGACGATGTAGCACGCGTCGATGAAGTTCAGTCGCTGAAAGAACAGCGTTGCGAGGATCACTTGTCCCCGCCCTCCAGCTCCTTGTCCGCGGACCCCTCGGGCAGATCGGGCTTTCGCTTGAACATCTCCAGCATCCGGTCGGTGACCAGGAACCCGCCAACGATGTTGATCGTCCCGAACACGATCGCGATCACCAGCAGTACGTGCTCGAGCACGCCGGTGGCCTCGTGCATCAGCAACAGGCCTCCCAGGAGCACGACCCCATGGATCGCGTTGGTCCCCGACATCAGCGGGGTGTGCAGCGTGTTAGGGACCTTCGAGATGACCTCGAACCCGACGAACGCGGCCAGCACGAGGATGGCAATCTCGGTGATGGTGGTCACTTAGTCCTCCTCGGGATCAGGACTTCGCCGTCGTGGCGGCTTCGGCCGCCGCCTTGGCTGCCTCGTGGACGATTTCGCCGTCCCGCGTGATGCAGGCCCCGGCGATCACCTCGTCGTCGAAGTCGAGCGACAGCTCGCCCTCGTCGGAGATCATCAGCCCGAGCAGCGACTGGATGTTGCGGGCGTACAGTTGCGAGGCGTGCTCGGCCAGCGTCGAGGGCACGTTCAGCGGCGCGAGGATCTTGACGTCGTGGCGGATTACGGTCTTGCCCGGCTCCGACAGCTCGCAGTTGCCTCCCGCCTCGCCGGCGAGATCGACGATCACCGAGCCCGGCTTCATCAGCTTGACCGCCTGCTCGGTGACCAGGATCGGCGCGCGCCGGCCGGGGACGAGCGCGGTCGTGATCACCACGTCGACCTTGCCGATCGCCTCGGCCATGAGCTCCTGCTGGCGCTGCTGCTGCTCGGGCGTGAGCTCCCTGGCGTAGCCGCCCGCGCCCTCGAGGTCGCCCCCCAGATCGAACTCGAGGAAGTGCGCGCCCAGCGACTCCACCTGTTCCTTGACCGCGGCCCGCACGTCGAACCCTTGGACGACCGCGCCCAGGCGCCGAGCGGTCGCGATCGCCTGCAACCCGGCCACTCCGGCGCCCAGCACCAGCACCGTGGCCGGTCGGATCGTCCCCGCCGCGGTCATCAGCATCGGGTAGTACCGGCCCAGCTCCTGCGCGCCGATCAGCGCGGCGCGGTAGCCGGCGATGTTCGCCTGCGAGGACAGCGCGTCCATCGACTGCGCGCGGCTGATCCGTGGGATCGCCTCCATCGCGAAGCTCGTCGCGCCCGACGCTGCGATCGCCCGAATCGCCTCACCCCCAGTCAACGGCTGCAAGAACCCGATCAGCACGCTATCCGGGCGCAGCCGCGCGATCTCATCCGCCGTCGGCGTCGCCACCTTGACCACCACATCGGACTCCCACACGGCGGCAGGGTCTTCGACCATCCGAGCGCCCGCCTCTTCGTACTGGGCGTCCGGGATCAGCGCCCCCGCGCCGGCGCCGCGCTCGACGACGACCTCGAGCCCGCCGGGCTCGTCACTGCCACCGGACAGCTTGCGCACCACCTCGGGGACGAGCGCGACGCGCCGCTCTCCCTCGGCAGTCTCCTTGGGGACTCCGATCTGCATGCGGGCGCCGGAGCGTACCGATTTTCTCCTGAGGCGGAATCAACTCCCGCCGACGAACGCCAGGCTCAGCGCGGTCAGGATGCCGGCGTCGACCGCGAGCCGGTCGGCGGCGGTTGCCGCCGGCGGCGGGGTCACGGCGCGAGCCCGCTGCGGCTGCCGGCGGGGCGCCGAGTGGTGCGCGACACGGCGTGCCGGCGCGGGCTTGACCGCGGGCCGCGCGGTCGTGTGGGGGGTCTGGCGGGGAGCGGGGGTGGGCGCGCTTCGGCGTGCCGGGGCCGCCACCGGGAGCGGCTTGCCCTCGAGCGCCATCAGCGCCTCGCCCGTGACCCAGGTCGGCGTCTCGTCGTTCCCCCGCGAGTAGCCGACGTGTCCGTCGGTGGCGATCAGCGAACGCAGGTAGTCGAGCGGGGACGGTTCTTCGCCGCGGCGGATCGAGCTCGGGTTGACGCCCACCGCCAGCAGCCCCTGGACGGCGAACGCCGTCGACTGTCCGTTCGAGCCGGCGCCCGGCTCGCCCGGGAAGCCGCCGTCGCGGTCCTGCTGCCTCCGAAGGTACTGAATCGCGCGTGCCCGATCGCGCGCGGCCGCGCTGCCGCTCACGCGGGCGAGTGCCTCGAGCGCGGAGCCGGTGTCGTCGACATCGCTAAGCCCGCCCCGCGTCGCGAAGTTGAAGCCGCCGTCGGCGTCCTGCTGGCGTACGAGCCACGCCAACGTTGCAGGCGGGGGTGCCACACCAGCCGCCCGCAGCGCGAGCACCGCGAACGAGGTCCAGTTCGTCTGGTTGTTCACCGAACCGTTCCGGCCGATGCCCGCCCGAAGCTCGGCGACGAGATCCCGTCCGCCGAAGCTCGTGGCCGGCAACCCGGCGGCGGCGGCGACGAGGATGTTTCGCTCGACGTCGCCCGGATCGGAGGCCGCGGCGACGCCGCGCTCGATGTAGCCGATCAGGCTGTGGCCGTCGCGCACGACGTCCTGCGGGTTTTCGCCGGCGGCGGCCAGCCCGAGCGCGGCCCACCCGGAGTACAGCGCCGAGGAGGCGGAGCCGGGTACCGGCCCGATCCCGCCGTCCGCGTTTTGTGCGGCGAGCAGGTAGCCGGCCGGTGTGCTTGCCGCCGCGGCCCGCCCGACTCCCACCAGGCCCGGCCGGGCGGCGAGGGAGGCGGCGACGAGGGCGATCACGAGCAGCGGCGCGGCCGTTCCCCACGTCACGTTCAGCCGCGTCCGGAAGCGGGCCAGGGAGTGGATCAGCGCCGGACCGAACGCGAGCGCGAACACCACGCACCCGGCGGCATGGACGAAGTCGAACCCGATCCCCTTGCCCACGTACACGCCGAGCTGGGCGAGGCTGTGGTCGCTGTAGGTGACCCAGTCGCCGACGTCCTGGAGGGCCGTGAAACCGAACCCCACCACCGCGCAGACGATCGCCAGCGGCCACCGTCCGATCCGCCGGTGGGTCACCACCGCGAGGCCGGCCCCGAGCACGCCGGCAGCCCCCCAGCCGGCCATCTGCCACGGGGTCCACGGTCCCTGGCCGAAGAAGAAGTTCGAGGCCAGCCCCGCGAGCGCGCCGACCGCGAATCCAGGTCCGCCGCCGAGCGCGTAGCCGGAGATCAGCACGATGTCGGTCGTCGGCTTGACGTTCGGGAACGCCGCGAACGCGATCCGGCCGAGCGCAGCGAACGCCGCCAGCGTGCCCACGAGCGCGACGATCCGGGCGTCCGGATGGACCCGCTCATACCAGGCGAACCCACCCGCGAGCGCCACCGTGAGGATCGCGAACGCACCGAGCTGCCAGCTCATGCCCTCACCTCCGCCCTCGCCGCGGTCGATTCCGTCGATCCCGTCGATCCCGCTGATCCCGTCGATCCAGTCACCAGCGCGACGCCCTGCTCGGATACGAGTGCGCCACCCGCTCCGCCGAGGATCCGCGCGGTTTCGGTCGCGAAGTAGGTGCCGCCGGCGAGGATCTCGGCCGGCGACCCGTCGGCGATCACCGTGCCCTCTCCCAGCAGCACGACCCGCCCGGCGAACGCGGCCACGAACTCGGGGTCGTGTGTGGCGACCACCACGGCCGCGTCGAGCTCACGCAGCAGGGCGGCGAGGTCGTCCTTGCGGCGGCGGTCCATTCCCCGGGTGGGCTCGTCCAGGCACACGACCGCGGGTTGATTGGGATCCCCACCCGCCCCCCCACCCGCCCCCCCACCCGCCCCGTCGAGCACGATCGCGAGCGCGAGGCGCTGCTTCTCCCCTCCTGAGAGGTCGCGGGGGTGGCGGTCGGCGAGCGCGGGATCGCCGAGCCCGACAGTCGCGAGCGCGCCCGGCGACGCCTCCTGCGCCACCCGCTCGTGGACGAGGTAGTCGGTCGGGTTCTGGAGGAGCAGCGCGACCCGCCCCGAGCTCTTGACCTTCCCGCGCGTCGGTCGCATCAGGCCGGCGGCGTGCCGCAGCAGCGTCGACTTGCCGGCGCCGTTCCGGCCCATCAGCGCGACGCGCTCGCCGGGGGCGACCGCAAGAGACACGCCACGGAGAATGGCCGGCCCGCGGTCGATCTCGTGCCAGACCCGGTCGAGCTCGAGCGCTGGTTCTTCGGCGCGCCGGCGCGGCTTGCGATCCCGCCGTTCCGAGGCGCCGGCCGCGAACGGATCGGGGTCCGGGAGCAGCCCTCGCGCCCGCAGGGCCGAGCGGGCCGCCTTCACGCCCGCCACCGGCGCAAGTCCCAGGCCGGACAGGAGCCTCGCGCCCGGCGTCGCCAGTTCCGGCGCCGCGTCGCAGGCCCAGGCGAGGAACTCGGCCGAGCCGGCGTCGCAGACTACGCGCCCGCCGCGCATCGCGATCGCTCGGTCGGCGAAGCCCAGGCACCGCTCGAGCCGGTGCTCGGCGATCACGATCGCGGCGTCGAAGTCCTCGTTGAGGCGCCTGAGCAGCGCGATCAGCTCGTCGCCGGCGACGGGGTCGAGCTGCGAGGTCGGCTCATCGAGCAGGATCAGCCTCGGCCTGCCCGCGAGCGCCGCGCCGAGCGCGACGCGCTGGAGCTCGCCGCCGGACAGTTCGGCGGTCGGGCGGTCGAGCAGGTGCGCGATCCCGAGCGCGAGCGCCGCCTCCTCGACCGCGCGCGCCACCGCGGCGGGGACCTCCCCCTGGTTCTCGAGCGGGAGCGCAAGCTCGGCGCGGACGGTCCCCATCACCACCTGCGTCTCGGGATCCTGGAACAAGGTGCCGACGGCGGCGGCCAGCGCGCCCGGACCGTGCTCGCGCGTGTCCATCCCGGCGACGGTCGCGCGGCCGGCGAACACCCCACCATGGAAATGGGGCACGAGCCCATTCGCCGCGCGGAGGAGCGTCGACTTCCCCGAGCCCGACCCGCCGGCCAGCACGACCAGCTCGCCCGGGCCGATGTCGAGCGTGACGTCCTCGATTGCCGGCGCATCCGCTCCCGGGTAGGAGTAGGTGACGCGCTCGAGCGACAGGACGCTCATCGCTCGATCCCCCTGCGGTCGGCGAACGGGAGCAGCGCGCAGATCAGCAGCGCCGCGGCCACCGCGGCCCCTCCGGCGCCGACGGGCGCATGCAACGACGGGTCGGACTGGAACGGGAGCAGGTTGGCCACCCGCGCTCCAACCGAGAGCCCCACGATCGCCACCGCGGCCGCGGCGAACGCGAGGTCGTGGCGCGACCACGGCCGGCGAACGCGCCACCCACGTGGCGGGCGCCGCGCCGCGCCGTAGCCGCGCACCTCGAGCGCCGCCGCGACGTCGAGCGCCCGGTCGAGCACGCCGGACGTGGTGGCGCGCATCAGCCGGGCTCGGGAAGGCGGCGGGCCGGGCCGGCACCGCTGCGCCTCGGCCAGCCGCCGAGCGTCGCGCGCGAGCACCGGGACCATCCGCGTCGCCAGCGTCGCGGTCAGCGCGGAGTGAAACGAGAAGCGGCGGAACAGCGCGAGCACTTCGTCGGGATCGACCGCGGTCGTGTAGAGCGCTCCGCACAGGATCAGCGCGATCGCCCGCAGCCCGAGCACGGCCCCGTACACGGTCGCTTCGAGCGTGACGTCGGTCTGCCCGAACACCGGCAGGTCACCGAGCCGGGCGATCACGGTCAGCCCACCCTGCGCCACGAGCATGTTCACCGCCATCACGAGCAGGCCGAGCGGGAGCGCCAACAGCGCGGCGCGGCGCATCTCGCGGACGACGCCGGCGCCGACCGCGGCGCCGGCGATCGACACCACGACCGCGCCGAGCGCGACCGGTGCGGACAGCAGCAGCGTCCCCAGCGCGAGCGCCGCGCAGTAGCCGCAGCCGACGCTCGCGCGGGCGGCGTGCAGCGGGCTCGCGCGCCGGCGGTAGCTCAACTCGCCGCCTCGAGCGGCACCGGGAAGTCGGTCTGGCCCTGAACCGCGAGCGCGAAATGGTCGCGCAGCCGCGCCGGCGTGAGCGCCGCCGCGGCGGCCGACACACCGGCGACATCGGTGCCCGTGATCAGCCAGGCCGGTCCGGTCGAGGTTTCGGCGGTGGCGGCGATCAGCCCGGCGCCGGCGCCGAGCGTCGTGACGACGTGTCCGGCCGGGTTGAGCAGCTGGAGCGAGGACCCGCTCGAACCCGCGAACCGGGCATACACGCCGCTCGAGGCGGGGCCGTGCTCGATCAGCGCGGCGAGCAGCTCGGAGCGGACATCGTGCCAGGTGCCGACGATCACCCCGAGCGAGTCAGAGCCCGAGCCGGTGCCGATCGCCTGGCTCGCGACCTTCACCCCGATCGAATCGAGCTCGGCGGTTACCCGCTTGCAGGCGGTGGCGGCGTCCGATGCGCACTCGAGCGTGACCGGGAACCGCCGTCCGTTGATGCCGTGGATGAACGGCTCGGGGAACGAGCCGACGACCGCCGGGATCGAATCGGTGGCGGTCCAGTCGTGGAGGTCCCACCAGATCCGGTCGCCCTTGTTGACCGATGTGCCGGCGGCGCCCAGCGTCGCCTCGATCCCGTTGACGTAGTAGAACCAGTCGAGCCGGGAGGAGCTGCCGGCGTGGCCGTCGATCGACTGGACGAACCCGCCGCCGTAGCGCGTCGTGACCTTGAACGACCGCTCGAGCATCCGCATCACAGTCTGCGAGCCGGGGATGCGCTTCTCGACCACGGAGCCGACCGGGGCGGTGCCGAAATCGCGGGTCACCGCGAGCGTGACGACGCCCGAGGTCGACTTGCCGGCGCCCAGCCCACAGCCAGCGATCGCGATCGCCGAGACGATCGCGACCGCCGTGACGGCAGCCCTGCGGGTCATGACCAACCGGCGGGTCTCACCCCTTGGTGATCTTGAACAGCAACTTCTCGCCCGACTTCAGCTTGATGTCGCATGCGCCGGTGCTCGCAAGCTTGCCGTTCACGTAGACCCCCCAGTAGTTCGAGCCGGTCGGCTTCACCCCGAGGATGGAGGTGACGAAGATGCTGCCCACGCTCGAGTAGTACTTCCCGGCCCACTTCCCGTGCGTGGCCGCGTTGAGCGCGCCGGCTGCGCTGCTGCCCGAGCATTTGCCTTTGGGCGTACCGCCCTTGGTGATCCATCCCGTCTGGCCGTGCTCGGTCGTCGGCTTGAGCAGCGTCTTGTTCAGGCTTTTGATCTGCACGGTCACGGCCGGGCCGGAGCCGGCGGCGACCGCGACGCCGGACGCCGCGACGGCCATGACGATCGCTCCCAGAAGAGCGACAAGGGTCTTGCGATGCATGAGGGCCACCCCTTTCCACGAGGGCATATCGGCTTGGCGGTCGGAGGCTGGTCTCCTGGCTGACGGGCCTACCAGTCGCGCCTTCCCGGCGACTCGACGTCGCCAGTGGCTCGTGATGCGACCGGCGTCCCCGATCACAGTGGCGGGTCCACGCCGGATTCTCACCGGCTTCCCATCGCCACCGACCTTGAACAGGTGGATCGTACCGCGGCAAACAGCCACATCGCGGAGTGCCATCTGCTCCGGCCTCTACCGTCCGTTGTTCATGCCCGCAGCCTTTGTCGCGACACTCGTCAATGGAGAGGTGGCTTTACGGTTTCCCTACGACGATCGCCTGCGGCTACTCCTGCGTTCGATTCCAGGGCGGCGCTGGGATCCGGAGGCACGGGTCTGGTGGGTGCCGCTCGACCCCGATCGGGCGCATTCGCTGACGGCGTTGCTCGAGAGCGTGCCGTATTCGGTGGACGTCTCCGATGCGCTCGGTCGCGCACTCGCGCGTCGACGCGCCAAGCGCTCGCCGGCCGAGCTCCTAGTCGATCTCGCCCGGCCCGACAGCAACTGGTGGTTCAGTTTCGCGACCGACGGCCCCACGGACCTTGTCGAGCTCCTGCTCGAGCATCCGGGCGCGTACCGCATCACCGCGATCGAGCGAGGGTTGTTGCCGGTCGACCAGCAGGCCGCACAGATCCTGCGCGCGTGCTCGGAGCACGATTCAAGGCTGCGCCTCACCGACGATGCCCGGCACGCCCTGACCGAGGTCGTGCGCGCACCCGTGACCCGCTCTGAGCCATCGGTCCAGTCGCCGGTCTACGACGTCGAGATCCGGCGCGACCGCCGGGGCCGCGAATGGATCCTGATCGCCTCCGAACACGCGCCGCTCGTACGCGCGCTGGCCCGGGCGGGCGTGCTCCAGGTGCTCGACGGCCCTGCTGATTCGGTGGCGGTCGCAGCGGTCAAGGCCGACGGTGTCCCGATCGCGGAACTGATCGCGCAACTAGACGTTCGATCGCTCGATCCCAAAGTCGAGCGCTGGATCGAACGTACGACGACCTGGCGGGGGACAATCGAGGTCGACGGTCCCGGCGAGGCGCCGGTGTTCCTGCTGCTCGGCGACAACCAGTGTCTGCCGAGCGCCTTGCGCGAGCGCGCGATGCCCTGCCGAGGCGGCGCATGCCTGCCGCTCACACTGGAGTCCTGGCGGGCGATCGACTCCGAACCGCTGCAAGGCTGGATCAGCCATGCCGCGAAACGGTGCGTCGCGGCGCTCGAGGCGGGGCGCCCGGCGCCGCCGGCGGTGCTCGAGCTGTCCGAGATCCACGACCAGCCCACGCTGGTGCTGGCACCCGGGCACGACCTCGGGATGGTGGAGGAGTTCGCGCGATTATTCGGATCCCCGCCCACCCCCGCGGCCGGAGGCGAGCGGGCGGGCCACCAGCATGACCGTCTGCCGGCGATCGCTGCCGATCCCTTCTGGGTGCCGGATCTCGACCGGTTCATCTCCGAGCACGACCCGTGGGTGGCGCCCGATGCGCTGGATCGCCTACAGCAGATCCGAGAGGAACACGCGCGCGCCGCCGGGCTGGTTGCACTGTCTGCCGCGACCGACGCCGCCCTGGAAGTCCCCGGACTCGGCGGCGAGCTGAAGCCGTTCCAGCGCGCCGGGGTCGAGTACCTGCTGAAGCAGCGCCGCTCGTTCCTGGCCGACGAGCAGGGCCTGGGCAAGACGGTGGAGGCGCTGGCGACGATCGAGGCCGATGGCTCCTACCCGGCGATCGTTGTGTGCCCCGCCAGCCTGAAGCTCAACTGGATGCGGGAGATCGGGCGCTGGCTCCCTGAGCGGTCGGCGCAGATGGTTGACGGCAACCGCGGAGCCGTACCGGCCGCGGACCTGACCGTCGTCAACTACGACATCGTCGCCGGCCGGCTCGAGGCCCTGACTGCGCTGGCTCCGCGTGCGGTCGCGCTCGACGAGTCGCACTACTGCAAGAACCCCGGCGCCAAGCGCACCCAGGCCGTTCAGCAGCTGTGTGCCTCCGTGCCGCGCGAAGGTCTTGTGCTGGCCCTTACCGGGACGCCGCTGATGAACCGGCCGCCGGAGCTCATCTCCCAGCTGCGGATCCTGGGGCGCCTTGGCGACTTCGGGTCGGGGACCCAGTTCGGGCAGCGGTTCCGCGGCGCGGACGCGTACCAGCGACTGCACTGGCACCTGCGGGCACGGTGCTTCGCGCGGCGGCTGAAGGCCGACGTGCTGCCGCAGCTCCCGGCCAAGACGCGCGCCGTCGTCCCGGTCGCGCTCAACAACGAAGCCGAGTACCGCCTCGCCGAGCGTGACGTGATCGCGTGGCTGCGCAGCCAGCCACTCGACCTGCGCGCGCTCGACGCCAAGGTCGCCGCGGCGCTGCGAGCCGAGCGGCTCGTGCGGCTGAACGCGCTGAAGCTGCTGACCGCGCGCGGCAAGCTCCCCGCCGCGCTCCATTGGATCCACGACTTCCTGTCCTCCGGCGAGCGGCTGGTCGTGTTCGCCCGCCACCGCGAGATCCAGCACTCGGTGCTCGAGCGGTTCCCGGGCGCGCTGCACGTCCTGGGCGATGATTCACAGCGGTCCCGGGACGCGGCGGTGCGGGCCTTCCAGGAGCCGGACTCCGATACTCAGCTGATCGTGTGCTCGATCGAGGTCGCCGGCCAGGGAATCACGCTCACGCGCTCGTCGAACGTCGCGTTTCTCGAGCTCGACTGGACGCCGGCCAAACACGACCAGGCCGAGGACCGCTGCCACCGGATAGGACAGCAGGACGCGGTCAACGCCGCCTACCTGCTGGCGGCGGACACGATCGACGAGACGATCGCGACCCTGCTCGAGCGCAAGCGCGCCGTCATCGGCGCCGTCACCGACGGGCGCGACGAGGATGGGCGCGGGATCGTCGACGCGCTCGTCGCGGAGCTGCGGGGAGAGCCATACCGACACCTTCGAGCCGTCGCGTGAGCGCCTAGACTGAGACTCGAGGCTCCCTCCTAATGACCGTCAACCTTACGCGCATCTATACGCGCCTCGGCGACTCGGGCGAGACCCACCTGGGCGACATGAGCCGCGTGCCGAAGACCCACCCTCGGATCGAGGCGTACGGCACCGTCGACGAGTTGAACTCGCACATCGGAGTGGCGCTGACGATCGCTGACATGCCCGGCACATACGCCGAATGGCTCGCGCGGATCCAGAACGACCTGTTCGACGTGGGCGCGGACATCGCCGCCCCGCACGACGCGCCGGATGAGTCGCGCGCCGCGCGCAGTGGTGAGGCCGGACGCCGAGCGCGCGGCAAGCGCGACCGCGAGCGGCTGAGGGTTATCCCCGAGCAGACCACCTGGCTCGAGGAACGCTGCGACGAGGTCAACGCCACGCTCACGCCGCTCAAGTCGTTTGTCCTCCCCGGCGGTAGCCCGCCCGCCGCATACCTGCACGTGTGCCGGACCGTGTGCCGGCGTGCCGAGCGGCTTGCGATCGCGTGCGGCGAGGAGCTGAATCGCGAGGTGATCCGATACCTGAATCGGCTCTCGGATCTGCTGTTCATCCTCAGCCGGGGCGCCAACGGCGGTGACGAACCGCTGTGGGAGCCGGGCCGGTACCGCTAGCCCTCTAGCCCGGCCAGTCCCGCGAGCCTTACCGGCGCACAGTCAGCACGATCGCCGTCGACAGCGCGACGCCGCACGCGGCGATCGCGTTCGCGCCGACGACGAACGCCTCGTGCGCGTGGGCGTACGACACGACCTGGTGCGGCCGGGTCAGGAACACGAGCGCCGCCAGTAGGACCGCACCGGCGAGCGTGACGCCGAGCGCGCCGAGGGTCTCTGCGATCGACCCCCCGCTCATGCCGGGTGCCGCCCAAGGCCTCCGGCTCTCGGCGGCCCGCAATCCGGCGATCGCCAGCAGCGCCCACGTCGTGGCGACCAGGAATCCTCCGATCACGTCGCTCGGGTAGTGCCAGCCGAGGGTCAAGAACGAATAGCTCACGGCCACCGCGAACAGGGAGCCGAGCGCGCCGACGACGGGGCGAATGCGAGCGGGTGACGCGATCACGCACGCCAGCGCGAGCGACATCGCGGCAGTCGCGTGACCGCTCGGCCACGAGGCCGACTCGACAGGAGTGAAGCCGAGCAGCGAGGTGGACCTGTGCTCCGCGAGGAGGGGCTTCAGCACCTGCGTGGTGACGTTCGCGCCGAGCAGGATCACGGCGACCGCCAAGGCCACGCGCGGCCGCCCGCTGGCCAGCGCGACGACGATCGGGATCGCGACGAGGATCAGGTACGGGCTCGGATCGCACAGCTCGGCGAGATGCCAGGCGAGCCAGTCAATCGGGCCGTGCCCGTTCAGCTCGTAGAAGCCGCTGAAGATCGACTGGTCGGCGTTACGAAAGATGCCGAGGTGAAACGCGGCGAACCATGTGGTCGCGAGCAGCAGCACGCACCCGGCCGCTCCCACCAGTGCCCACCTGGCCCGAATCGCCATCGATTCAGGCTACCGGAGGTCGACGAGTGCGCCCCTGACCCTCCGACTAGGTCAGGGGCCTTGGTACCGCGAGCGTCAGAGCCCGGGTTCGCGCCTGAGGCTCAGCATCACCCCGGTTGACAGGCTGACGCTCAGCGTCGCGATCGCGGCCGTGACCGCCATGAGCTGCTTGTGGGCCTCTGCGTACGTGAGGACGTCGTGCGGATGGGTCAGCGCGACGAGCCCAGCGAGCGCTATCCCGGCAAACACCACGGCTGCTTGCGGGACGAGCGCCGCTCGCAACGACACCCGATCTGCGGTCGCCCCGCTCGGCCAGCGGCGCTCGGCCGCCGACAGCACCGCTACGGCCACCAGCGCCCAGGTCGCCGCCACCAGGTACCCCGCGAACACGTCGCTCGGGAAGTGGCTGCCGGTTGCCACCAGCGAGCAGCCGACCGCGACCGCGAACGCTGCACCCAGCGCGGCAACGAGCGGCCGGAGGCGACCTGGCGAGCCGAGCATCAAGCAGAGGACCGCCGCCATCGCCGCCGTCGAGTGCCCGCTCGGCCATAGCGTCGCCGGCACCGGAAACGATCCGTCCACCAGCCCAGCCGGCTGCGGCTCTACTAGCGTGTGCTTCAGCAGCTCGGTGGTGACATTCGCGCCGAGCAAGATCGCCCCGACCGCGATGGCGACCCGCGGCCGGCCCCGCACCAACGCGATAACCCCCACCACCGGGGCCCAGAGCACGTACCTCTGCGGGTCACACAACCACACGAACAGGCTCGTGGCCGTCTGGACCGTACCGTGGCGATGCAGGTCGATGAACCCCAAGAACGTCGTCAGATTCGCGTCGCGGACGATGCCGACGTGGAACGCAGCGAACCACGTCGCCACGAGCAGCACGACACACGCGGCAGCGCCGGCGAGGGCCCATTTCGCCCGAATCTCCATCGACTCAGGCTAGGGCAAAGGGCCTCGGGGGGCGCCCGGCCTCGGCGTGCGACTAGGTCGTGTGCTCGAGCTCGGGCCGCGTTCCGCGCGTGACGCGCAGCTCGGGCGAGGACCCGGTGCGGCGGACATGCGCGTAGTGCTCGATGTCCTCCGGCGCGGCGACGTCCACGGTCAGACCCGCGGCCAGCTCGAACCGGCCGGCCTCATACAGCAGCTCCTGGTAGCCGGGCGTGTCGCTCGAACGGCCCTCAACGTCGAGGAAGTGGATGCCGGTGCGGAACTGCCAGCGCTGGCCGCGCGCGGACTGGTCGAGGCCGGCCTTCGCCCGGGCGGCTTCGGCTCCGTTCTGGCGGGGTCGGGCGTTCGCGGCGTCGAGCGCACGCGACAGCCGCTCGTAGTTTCGGCGGTACGGTGCTGGGACGATCGCGACCGGGCCGGCGGAGCCGCCGCCGCCGCGGACGGCCTCGGCCACTGGTCCCACGAGGACGAACTCGACCTGGTTGGCCTGGAGCCATGCGAGCACGGCGAGCGACTCGCCCGCCAGGTGCTCGTAGCCCTGGGCCGGTTGGGCGGGGCGCATGTCGATCTGGGGGTGACGTCGTTTGCGCAGCATGCGGTGCGTTTCGCCGCTCGGCCACGGAGTCCTTCAGTTTCGGGCCCGGACTGCTTCAGGTAACGTGCGCCGAGGGTGAGCCGGGAAGTCTGGTCGGCACGTCCCTCGCCGACCGTGGAGTCGCATGTCCCCCGCCGTCGCAGTCCCGCTGTTTCTGGTCTCGCTGGCGGTCACGCTGGCGGCGGCGCGCCTGTTCGCGCGCCGGCTGGACCGGCTCGGCGTCCGCTTCGGCTTCCCCGAGGCGCTGATCGGCCTGCTCACGGCGGTCGCGGCGGACGGTCCTGAGATCGCGAGCGCACTGTTCGCGCTGGCCAAGGGCGCCCACGACGTCGGCGTGGGCGTGCTGGTCGGCTCCAACGGCTTCAACCTGGCCGCGATGATCGGGCTGAGCGCGTTGCTCGCCGGCCGCGTGCGGCTGGCCCGCGAGACCTTGATGTTCGAGGGCGCGGTCGGCCTGATGATCACCCTGCTCGCGGCCGCGCTGCTGCTGCGCTGGCTGTCGCCGGCCGGAGCCACCGTCCTCAGCGCGTTCTTCGTGGTGCCCTATCTGGCCGTGGTCGTCGCCGGCCCCAGCTTCCGCGGTCGCCGCTTGAGCCGTCTGTCGCGCGCGCTCCACGAGCATGCCGCCACCGACCGGCCGCCTGACACCTCCACCAACCCCACTCACCACCTGCTAGGGCTGATCGTCGTCGACCTGCTCCTGATCGTCGCCGGCAGCGCGGGCATGGTCGAGTCCGCGCTCAGCCTCGCGAGCGACTGGCACATCTCGAACGCGGTCCTCGGCGTGTTGATCCTGGGCCCGCTCACCAGCATCCCGAACGCGCTCACCGCGGTCCGCCTCGGGCTGGCGGGCCGCGGCGCGGCGCTGGTCGGCGAGACGTTCAACAGCAACACGATCAATCTTGGGTTCGGGGTGATCGTGCCGTCGCTGTTCGTCACGTTCGCGGCGGTGACGACGCTCGGGAAGATCCAGCTCGCGTGGCTGGTCGGGGCGACGCTCGTCACCCTGGGCGCGCTGGCACGGCCCGGTGGGATGCGCCGGCCGGGGGCGGCCGTGCTCGTCATTCTGTATTTCGCCTTCGTGGTGGGTACGCTCGTGGGCTCATGAACGAGCCTCGGCGGCAACCGCCGGATCAACCAGATTTTCGCGCGCGGCGCCACGCCAGGGAGCGCGAGCGGCGGGCCCGGGCACGCCGGCGCCGCCTGTTCGCGGTCGGGGCGCTTCTCGTGGTCGCGGTCGCGGTGCTGATGATTGGCCTCATTGCCAGCGGGGGCGGCGCCACCTCGAGCCAGACGTCGGCCACGAACGCCTCGCAGACCGCCCACCACGACGCCGGCAGAGCGTCCGCCCAAGCCGGCCACGCCAAGGCCTTCGCGGCCAGCAGGCTCCCGCGATCGACCGTCACCGGGGCTGGCACGGGCAAGCCGGGGTCCGCGACCGTGCCCGTTCTCATGTACCACGTGATCAACCCGCCGCCGGCGGGGGCGCCGTTCCCGGGGCTGTACGTGCCCTCGGACGAGTTCGCGGCGCAGATGCAGGCGCTGAAGGCCGCCGGCTGGCACGCGGTGACGATGGACCAGCTCGAGGCCTACTGGACGCGCGGCGTTCCGCTCGGCCCGGGCAAGCCGATCGTGCTCACGTTCGACAATGGCTACGCCTCCCAGTACGAGAATGCGCTCCCGATCCTCAAGCGCATGGGCTGGGTCGGCGACGAGAACATTCAACTGACCGGACTACCGCCGTCCCAGGGAGGGCTGACCGACGCCCAGGTGCGGGGGCTGATCGCTGCCGGCTGGGAGCTCGACACCCAGGGAATCAGCCACGCCGACCTGATCACGCTCGACGCCGCGCAGCTCGAGTACCAGGTCGCGACCGCGCGCCGCCTCCTGCAGAAGCGCTACACCGTGCCGGTCAACTGGTTCTGCTACCCGTCGGGCCACTACGACGCCACCGTGGTCGCCGCGGTCAAGGCGGCGGGGTTCGTCGGCTCGACGACCGTGATCCCCGGGTGGGCCAGCCCCAGTGAGGACCCCTATCGGCTGCCGCGGCTGCGTGTGCTCGGCGGCACCAGTCCGTCGGCCCTCCTTGGCCAGATCGCCTCCGCCGAATCGAGCGGACCGCCGCCGGCGTCCTACGGAGGCGCGGGAACGGCGTGAGCGCCGCGTCGCGGATGCGCCCTGGCGAGAGGCCCGGGACGTTGCGCGCCTCCAGGCCGAGCTTCCTCGTCGGCATCGCGGTCTCGGCGGTGTTGGTGGCGGCGGCGACCGCCGCGATCTACCCGCTCAAGTCGCTGGCGCCGGTCGTGTCGCTGAGCGTGGTGTACCTGCCGGCCGTGTTGCTCGTTTCCGCCTACTGGGGCGTTGTGCTCGGACTCGCCACCTCGCTGCTGAGCGCCGCGGCGTTCAACTTCTTCCACCTGCCGCCGGTGGGGCGGTTCACGATCTCCGACAGCCGCAACTGGGTGGCGCTGGCAGCGTTCACGATGGTCGCGCTCGCGGTCAGCACGATCGCGGAGCTGGCCCGCAGCCGCGCGCTGGAGGCCAATCGCCGCCGCGTCGAGGCCGACCTCGCGGCGGCGGTGGCGCGAGATCTGCTGGGCGGCTCGGAGACCGAGAGCGCGCTTGCGGCCGCCGCCCGAAGGGTCGGCGAGGCGCTCGGGATCGGCCCTGTCTCGATCGAGCTGGGAGCGGTCGAGGCCGACCGGCGCCGCCGCGCGCTCGAGCTCAGCGCCGCCGACGGAGCGCAGGTTGCGACGCTGCTCGTGCCGCGCCGGCTGCCCGCCGACACCGAGCAGCGGCTGCTGGCGCACGTGGTGCCCGCGCTCGGGGCGCTCGTCGCGATCGCGCTGCGCAGAGACGCGCTGCAGGCGGAGGCGGTCGAGACCGCGGCGCTGCGTCGGAGCGACGACGTCAAGACCGCGCTCCTGCGCGCGGTCTCGCACGACCTGCGCACGCCGGTGACCGCGATCGTCGCCGCGGGCCACGCGCTGGGGAGCGATTCGCTTACCGCCGGCGAGCGCGCCGAGCTCAGCACCGCGGTGGTCGAAGAGGGCGAGCAGCTCGCGGCGCTCGTCGACAAGCTGCTCGACCTCTCGCGGCTCCAGGCTGGGCGAGCGGAGCCGCGCCGGGACTGGGTCTCGCTCGAGGACGTCCTGCACGCGGCCCGGGACGGGCTGTCTGAGTCCGGGTCGGGCGTGCGGCTGACGATCGAGCCGGACGTTCCGCCGATCAGGGCCGACGCCGCCCACCTCGAGCGGGCGTTCGCGAACCTGCTCGAGAACGCAGTGCGCTACTCGGGTGGGCTCCCCGTATCCGTGCAGGTTCGACGCAGTGGGCCGCGGGTGGTGGCGCGAGTGGTCGACCAGGGCCCCGGAATCGGCGCGGTCGAGCGCGCCCGGATATTCGAGCCCTTTTATCGGATTCCCACCTACCCCGCCACGGGCCGCGAGGCCGGCACCGGGTCCGGACTAGGCCTGGCGATCGCGAAGGGTTTCATCGAGGCGAACGGCGGCACGATCACGGTCGAGTCGCTTCCCGGCCAGGGCTCGAGCTTCGTGGTCTCGCTCCCGATCGAGCTGCCCGTCGAGCAGCGGGCCGAGGCCGAGCCGGCGCTGCCGACGTGACCGCCGAGCCCCGACCCCGCGTGCTCGTCGTCGATTCCGCGTCATCGACGTCATGAGCGTCATCCGCCCACGCATCCTCGTCGTCGATTCCGCGTCATCGACGTCATGAGCGTCATCCGCCCACGCATCCTCGTCGTCGATTCCGCGTCATCGACGTCATGAGCGTCATCCGCCCACGCATCCTCGTCGTCGATGACGAGCAGCAGATCCTCCGGGCGCTGCGCGTGATTTTGCGCGACGCCGGATTCGAGGCGCTCCCGGCCAGCACCGCGGAGGAGGCGCTCGACATTGCCGCGACGCGACGGCCGGACGCGGCGATCGTCGATCTGGTGCTCCCCGATTTCGACGGCGTCGAGCTGAGCCGGCGCCTGCGCGAATGGAGCGACATGCCGCTGATCGTGCTCTCGGCGGTCGGCGAGGAGGACGCCAAGGTCCGGGCGCTCGCCGCCGGCGCGGACGACTACGTGACCAAGCCGTTCGGCCCACGGGAGCTGGTGGCGCGCCTTCAGGCCAACCTCCGCCGGATCGCGCCCGAACCCGAGGAGGCGGCGATCCGCGTGGAAGGGCTCGAAGTCGACCTCGCCCGGCGCACCGTGCGCGTCGACGGCCAGGAGGTCCACCTGACCCCCACGGAGTTCGACCTGCTGCGCCTGCTCATCCGCAACCGCGGCAGGCTGATGACCCACCGCGACCTGCTGCTGTCGGTGTGGGGACCCGGGTACGGCGAGGACACCCAGGTGCTGCGCGCGCACATCGCCAACCTCCGGCGCAAGATCGAACCCGCCGGCGGGCGTCGGTACATCCGCACCGATCCCGGCGTCGGGTACCGGTTCGCTCTCTGACGGGCGCGACGCGCGCGGCGTTCGTGGCGGCTAGCTGCGGCTCGCCCACTAACGCATGCGCCGGGGGGCGCGGGCGACCGGCTCGGGGGCGGGAGCCGGTCGCTTGTTCGCGCCGCTCGCCGCGCCGTTGTGGGCGGTCGCCGGCGGTGTTTCGATCACCACGCGGCACGGCCGGTGGGCGAGCAAGTAGCTGGCAGTCGGTCCGAGCGCCCGCTCCGACGGTGGCGCGTGGGCCGTGCCGAGGTAGATGATCTCGGCGTTCCGGTGCTGCGCCTCCTCCACGATCGCCGCGCCGGGGCTCCGGGTACGGATCAGGCGCGTCTCGACCTTCAGCCCGGACTTCCGCCCGGCCAGCTTCGCGCTCTCGAGCACGCTGTACCCGAGCTGCTCTTCCTCCTCGAGCCCGGCGTCGAGCGACAGCTGGTTGGGAATGCGCAGGATGTAGACGGCCTCGACCGTGGCCCCCTCGCCGACCAGCTTGGCGGCGGCACGTAACGCCGACGCGTCGACGTCGGTGCCGAAGATCGGGACGATCGCCGAGTGGTACTCGAGCTCGATAAAGAACGCCGGACGGCCGCGCCGCTCGATCTTGTGGTGGCTGGTCAGGTCGAGCCCCTGGCTGCGCCGGTAGATCGAGTAGCCGACGAGCCCGACCACCATCCACGCGGTCCCGACGTAGCGCGCGTCGACATGCAGCGCGAGCACCGAGACCCAGGCGGCGAACGTGCCGATCCCGCCGATCACCGCACTGATCGGGATCGCCGCCCCCCGGATGCGGATGTTCACCCCGATCCGGTAGGGCCGCTCGCGGCCGGGATCCTTGATCCGCAGCGCGATCACCGCCGCGTGCGCGGTCGTGAACGACAGCATCGCTCCGTACGAGTAGAGGTTGCCGAGGAAGTCGGTCTTGCCCGGGATCACCAGGATCCCCGCGAACACCGAGAAGACCACGATCGTGAACCACGGCGTCCGGTGGCGGGGGTGCAGACGCGAGAAGATCGACGGGAGCTGCCGGTGCTCCGCCAGCGACCAGGACAGCCGCGAGATCCCGATCAGCCCCGCGTTCGTGGCGATGAACAGGATCGTCGCCGCCAGCACGCCGACGTAGTACCTCAGCACGTGCGTGGCGCCCGTCGCGAGCCCGAGGTGCGAGATGATCCCGAGCACGGGGTCGTTCTGGTAGCCGTGCTGTGACGG
Organism: uncultured Solirubrobacterales bacterium; assembly: GCA_963796575.1. GTDB lineage: Bacteria > Actinomycetota > Thermoleophilia > Solirubrobacterales > Solirubrobacteraceae > Palsa-465. The sequence goes on from CAWCMG010000033.1 coordinate 80,223, forward strand.
CGGAAGCCCGAGCAGGGTGTAGGCATGCGTGCCATGGCCGAGCACGGGCAGCGCCGACAGCGCCACCACCGTCATACCCGCGTACACGCCGAGCACGGCGATCAGGATGTAGTTGACCGCCCGCGGCACGTCCCGGCCCGGGTCGACCGCCTCCTCGGCCATGTTCGAGACGGTCTCGATCCCGGTATAGGCGAGCATCGCCAGCGACAGCGCGAAGATCAGGTGCGAGTACGTCGGCGTCGAGCCGAGATCGACCTGGTGGACGAGCAGCGACGGGTTCAGGACCAGCACCGCGCCGATGGAGATGATCAGCACCTGCGTGGCGAGGTCGAGCACCGCGAGGATGAGGTTGAGGTTCGCCGATTCCCCGAGCCCCCTGATGTTCAGCCAGGCCAGGGTCGCGATCACGATCAGGCCGCCGATCACGTCGCCCGGCGGGTGCGTCAGCGCCGGCCAGAACGCGCCCAGGTAGTGGGGCACGAAGAACGCCGAGATCGCGATCGTGAGGATGTAGTCGAGGCTCAGCGCCCAGCCGGCGATGAACGACACGAGCTCGTTGAACGCGTGCCGCGCGAAGCTCGAGGAACCGCCCGCCTCGGGGAACATCGAAGCGCCCTCGGCATACGTCTTGGCGGTGAGCGCGAACAGCCCGCCCGCAAGCATGAACACGACCGGCGTCAGCCCCAACGCGTAGGCGGCGACCAGGCCGAGCGCGTAGTAGATCGACGAGCCCACGTTGCCGTAGGCGGTCGCGAACAGACCGCCCACCCCTACGCTGCGCCGCAGTCCGTGGGTCTCAATTCGAGCCATCTGCCCCCATCGACGGTAGGTGGTACATCGTCAAGAGGGCGCTAAGCATCCGTGCCAGCCCGTAGAGAATCCGTTAAGAACCCGGGTCCCGCAGGCGATAGCCGACGCCCGGCTCAGTGATGATGTAGCGGGGGCGCGACGGATCGGGCTCGAGCTTGGCCCGGATGTGGGCGACGTGGACCCGTAGATAGTGGGTCTCGGCGCCGTACTCCGGGCCCCACACCTCGCGCAGCAGCTGGCGGTGGGTCACGAGCCGTCCCTGGTGCTGGGCCAGCACGCGGAGCAGGTCGAACTCGATCGGCGTGAGGTGAACCGGCTTGCCATCGCGCGTGACCAGGCGGTCGGACAGGTCGATCACCAGCTCGCCGATTTTCAGCTGCGGGCTGCCGCCGACGTCCGCCGACCGCCGCAGCAGCGCGCGCAGGCGCGCCAACAGCTCGTCGGTGCCGAACGGCTTGGTGACATAGTCGTCGGCGCCGGCGTCGAGCGCCCTGACCTTCTCCCGCTCATCGCCGACAGCCGAGAGCACGAGGATCGGCAGACGGCTCCACCGCCTCACCTCCTCGCAGATCTCGACGCCGCGGCCGTCGGGAAGGACGAGGTCGAGCACGAGCGCGTCGGGTGGCCGGGACACGAGTTCGACCAGTGCGTCGGCCTTGGTCTCCGCCGCTTCGACCGTGTAGCCCGCGCTGCGGAGCAGGATCTTCAGTCCTCTGACGATTTGCGGCTCGTCATCGACGACGAGAACTCTTGGAGCGCCGGTACTCATGGCGTCGATGACGCGGAATCGACGACGAGAACTCTTGGAGCGCCGGTACTCATGGCGTCGATGACGCGGAATCGACGACGAGAACTCTTGGAGCGCCGGTACTCATGGCGTCGATGACGCGGAATCGACCACGAGCACGCGGGGGGCCGTGGCGCTCACTTGAACACGGTGACCGCGTCCTCGGTGTCCGCCGGCTGGCGCGCGACCGGGAAGCTGACGGTGAACGAGGTGCCGGTGTCCCTTCCGGACTGAAGCACGATCCGTCCGCCGTTGGCCTCGACGAAGCCTCGGCAGATCGCCAGCCCCAGGCCCGATCCGGCGCCGGCCTCGCCCCGGCCCCGGAAGAACGGCTCGAACACCTGCGAGCGATACCGGCGGGGGATCCCGCTGCCGCGATCGGCGACGCGGACGGCCACGCGGCCGGAGCTGGCGCCGCCGCTGATCCGCACCGGCGCTCCCGGCGGGGAGAACTTGACCGCGTTCTCGATCAGGTTCGAGAACACGCGTTCGAGCTGGGCAGCGTCGGCGCGCACCAGCGGCAGGTCCCCGGGCAGCTGAAACTCGATCGGGTGGTCGCCCGAGGCATGTGCTGCGGCCGACGCGACAACGTCGTGAAGGTCGCACCAATCCGCTTGCGGCGCCACCGCCCCGGACTCGATCCGGGACAGGTCGAGCAGGTCGTCGACGAGCTTGGCCAGCCGCGCGCTCTCGGTCTCGATCACCTCGATCAGCTCAGCCCGCTCGGACTCGGTGACGCCGCCGATCGCGAGCGCCGAGCCCGCGGTGGTGATCGCGGTCAGCGGCGATCGCAGGTCGTGGGAGATCGCGTGCAGGATCGCGGTCTTGGCGACCTCGGCGCGGCGCGAGGCCTCGGTCTCGGCGGACCGCTCGGAGACCCGCTCGCGCTCTACGGCGACGTCGACGAGCCGTCCCAGCGACTCGGCCACGCGTTCGATCGCGCTCTGATCCCACGCCACGTCGTTCGTCAGGTACAGCCATGCGTTGCCGGCGCGCGAGTGCAACGGCACCGCGATCTCGTCCGGCATGGCCGCCGGCACCGGTTCGAGCACGACCCGGGCGCGACCCGCGGCGGTCGCGAGCGCGACGCGGTTGCCGATCGTCTCGAGCTGGGCGCCGACGCTCTCGCCGGCCAGGATCGCCGACGCGACCTCCGCGACGAGCTTGGCCTCGCGCTCGCGGGCGGCGGCCACTACAGCCCGGCTCTCGGCCTCGGCGGCGCGCTCCCGGGCAACACCGGCCAGCCGGCCGACGACGACGGCCGCGATCAGCAGCACGATCAGCTCGACGAGGTCCTGGGAATGGGCGATCGCCAGCCGGTGGCGCGGCACGATGAAGAAGAAGTTGAGCGCGAGCACGCCGAGGACCGCGGTCAATAGCGCGGCGAGCTGACCCCTCCGGATCGCGATCAGCAGCACCGCCAGCAGGTACAGGCTCCCGAGCCCGGCATCGTCTGACGAAGTGGACTGAAGCGCAGCCACCGCAAGGGTGGCGAGCCCGACCGCGACCAGGATCTCGGCGCCCGTCGCGGCGACGGCGCGGAGCGCCGCACGGTCGAGCGGCCGGGCTTTGTGCACGGCGCGTGCACGCCCGGGTCGCAGCCCCGGCGCACCCAGCAGGTCCCGCCAATCTTTCATCACGCTAAGGCTACGCCGCCACGGTCGGCCGCTTGCGATCAGGGTCCGGAATCGACTCGACGATCACGCGGCAAGGCCGCTCGCGGAGCACGGTCGCGAGCGCGCGCCCGAAGCCGCCGCCGTCCTGGGGCATCGGCATCACGATCGCCGCGGCGTGCATCGCTTTGGCCTCGTCGACGATGCGCCGGCCGGTCTGGCCGGCCCTGACCTTCTCCCAGTGGCCGGACACGCGCCGGCCCGCCTGGACCTTGGCCTCCTCGATGATCGATTGCGCCGCCGCCTCCTGGTCGGGGAGTGCGGCGCTGATCGGGCTCGTTGCCGGGACGGAGATTGTGACCAGCACGTGGATCCCGCGTCGTCGTCGCGCGGCCAGCCGCGCGGATGTCGCCATCAACTCGGGCACGTATCCGTGCTCGTCGAACGCGACGAGGACGGACTCGTACTCGGCCTCGGTCTCGGTCGCCGGTCGCGGGATCGCGATCTTTGTTGTGGTGGTGAGGTCGAGCCCCTGCCGGCGGCGGTAGAAGGTGTACACGGCGATCCCGACCAGTAGCCACGCAGATACCAGCGGCCGCCACAGTCAGGTGCAGAGCGGTCACCGTTACGAACGCGAAGAACGTCCCAAGTCCACCGACGACCGCGAACAGCGGCAGCTCGCGGCCGGCCACGTGCAGGCTTCCGGGCCCTCGATAAGGACGGGAGTGGTCGGGTTGCGTCATCCGTAAGCGGATCACCGACAGATGCGCGATCGTGAACGACAGCATCGCGCCGAACGCATACATGTTGCCGAGGAAATCCGCCTGGCCCGGAATCAGCGTCAGGCACGCTATCCCGCCGAACACGATGATTCCAATCCAGGGCGTTCGGAAGTGAGGATGGAGCCGGCGCAGCTGGTCGGGCACCTGGCGGTGAAGCCCCATGGAGTACACAAGCCGCGAGACGCCAATGATCCCGGCGTTGGTGGCGATAAACAGGATCGTCGCCGCGAGCAGCCCCACGTAGATCTCGCCGGCGTGCTGAAGCGGGCCCAGATGCAGGTGCTTGCACGATCCCGAGCACCGGGTCGCCAGCAAACCCGCCCTTGTCCTCGGACACGCCGAGCAGCGTCTGGCAGTGTCCCGCGACGCAACGCACGGGAAGCGCCGACAGCGCAACCGCCGGCAGTAGCCGCGTAGATCGCGAACACTGCGATCACCACGCCCTTGATCGCGGCGGGAATCGTGTGTTCCTCGTCCTTGGCCTCCTCCGCCATGTTGGAGATCGTCTCGATCCCGGTGTACGCGATCATCCCGACCGGGATCGCGATCACGAAGTCTTTCCCAGGTCGGCGCGGTTCCCAGATGCACGTTGTGGATGAGGATGTCCGGCGAGAACACGAGCACACCGCCGACGATGACCAGCAGCAACTGCGTGGAGAAGTCGACGAAGGCCAGGAAGATGTTCAGGCGGGCGGCTTCCTTGACCCCGACCACGTTGATCGCGCACAGGAGCACGACAACGCCAATCCCGAAGAAGATGTCGCCCGGCGAGGTCTTCAGATAGGGCCAGAACAGGCCGCCGATGTAGTGGGGGACGAAGAACGCCGAGATGGCGACCGTGATGATGTAGTTGAGCATCTGGCCCCAGGCGGCGAAGAACGACCAGAACTCGTTGAATGCGTGACGGGCGAAGCTCGAGGAGCCGCCAGCCTCGGGAAACATCGCGGTCGCCTCGGCGTAGGTGGCGGCGGTCAGGTAGAAGATCCCGCCGGTCAGGATGAACACGATCGGGGTCAGGCCGAGCGCGAACGACGCAACCAGTCCGAGTGCGTAATAGATCGACGACCCGACGTTGCCGTAGGCAGTCGCGAACAGCGCGTTCACGCCGAGCACTCGTTGGAGGCCGGGGACCTGGCGCTCGGCCATCAGGCCGCTCCCTGCTCACCGCGGTCGTTCGCAGCGGCTAACGACTCGTCGACTGGGGGCGCAGTTTGCTGCTCCTCGTCCGCCGGAACGGGTGGCAGGTGGCCGTCGCTCGGCGACTTGGCCCGCCAGTCGGCCGGCGGTGCGGTGAGGATCACTCGGCACGGCGCCTTCCCGATCACGTACCGGGAGACGTCGCCTACGTAGTTCTCGAGCGGGCCGCCCACGCCGCCGAAAAGCGATCCGCCGCGTACCCGGGAGGACTCCTCGGCGGCGAGCACGATCGCCTCGACGCCGCGGCGGCGCGCCTCGCGGACGATCGCCTCGCCGGCGCGGCGGGCGCGGACGATCGCGGTCGCCACCTCCACGCCCTCGTACTCCTCCCCCACGAGCTTCGCGCGCGCCAGCGCCTCGCGCGCCCGTTTGACCTGCGCGTCCGGCAGCGGGGCATCCATCGGCAGCGCCAGCGGGATCTCGAACACCCAGATCGCCTCGATCACCGCGCCTTCGGACTCGAGATCGTCCCGGGTCTCCCCCGCCAGGCGGCCGGCGGTCTGGATGATGTCGTCGTCTAGCGCGGTCCCGAGGATCGGGACGAGGATCGAGCCGAACTCGGGCTCGAGTGCCTCGTAGCGGAGTGCCCGCTCGGGGATTGTCACTCGCTTGAGCAGCGGCTTCTGCTGGGACTTGCGGTAGCCGACGTACAGCGTCAGGCCGGAGAGCAGCCAGGCCAGTCCGACGTAGCGAGCGCCGGTGTGGAACACGAGCAGCGCCACCCAGCCGAGCGCCGACGCGATCGCCCCGATGACCGCGGGGATCGGCACGCTGGCCCCGGAGAGCGTGATCGACAGCGGGACGCTGTACGGGCGCTCGCGGTCGGGCTCGCGGAACCGCAGCGCGATCACCGAGACGTGGGCGATCGTGAACGCCAGCAGCGCGCCGAACGCGTAGATGCCGACGAGGAACTCGAGGTTCGTGGGCAGCACGAGCCCGGCGGCAGCGGCCGCGGCCGCGGCGATGATCACGTAGGGCGTCCCCCAGCGCTCGTGGAGGCGCCCGACCGCGCTCGGTATCTGGCGGTTGGTCGCAAGCGAGTAGCCGACGCGCGTGACGCCGAGCATCGCCGTGCCGGCGGCGGCGAACAATCCCAGCGCGCCTCCGATCGCGACCGCATACTTGAGCACGTCGGCGAGCCACTTGGGATGGAACGCCTCGGCCACGCCCAGCACCGGCGCCTTGATGTGCGTCGTGCCGAGCGCGGTCATCCCGTCGTGAACCGGGAGGGCTCCGACCCCGACCAGCGAGATCCCGACGTAGATCAGCACGATCACCGCCGAGCCCGGGCCCACCAGCAACTTGACCTGCTTCCGGGTGGCGGTCACCTCGCCGGCGATGCTCGCCGCCGCCTCGATCCCGGTGAAGGCGATCACCCCGATCGGCAGCGCGAACGCTAGATCCGACCAGCTCGGCGCGGTGCCGAGATGGATGCTCGCGGTGAGGTTGTGCGGATCGAAAACGAGCACGAACCCGAGCACGATGATCAGCGGCCTGAAGGATGAGGTCGGCGATCGTGATCAGCAGGCGCGTACGGATGCGACGAGCGCTGACGCCGGTGAGGTTGTCGACGGCCACGAGCGCGATCACCGCGAGCGCGACCGCAATCTCGAGCGTCCCGCGCCCGATCGGCGCCCAGAAAGCGGCCAGGTAGCTGGGGACCGTCAACGCCGTGACGGCGATCAGGATCGTGTAGTCGAGGAAGATCGCCCAGCCGGCGACGAAGCTCACGAGCTCGTTGAAGGCGTAGCGGGCGAACACCGCCGAGCCGCCCCGCTCCGGATGCAGCGACGCTCCCTCGGCGTAGGTCATCATCGCCAGCCCGAAGAACAGCCCGGCGATCAGGAAAACGACCGGCGTCAGCCCGTTGGCGTGGTGCGCGACGACGCCGAGCGCGAAGTAAACCGAGCTGACCGAGGTCGTGTATATGACCGCGAACAGCGCGCGGTAGCTGAAGGGCCGGTCTTTCACGTGCGATTCAGCGAGGCCAGAGGACTCCCCTACCCCCGCAGCTGCAGATACAAGCGAGCCACGCCGGCGAGCACGAACAGGACCCCCAGGACGATCCCTGTCGCGAGGGCTCCTCCGCCGGCCACCAGAGTGCGCGCGATCAAGGCGATGCCGATCACGATCATCGTGATCGACAGGACTCGAGTCGAGGAGTTGTGCAGCTGGCGCCCGCGGGCCATCAAGGGAAGCTTATCGGCGCTGTCTTTACGGAATCTTGATGGCTTTGGGGCGGATCTGTACGTCCCGTTGATGGGTCCCGGCGTAGCGTGGTTTGGAACACAGAACGCCCCGCTCCGTCCGTCCGTCCGTGAAGCATCCGAGCCTCCAGAACGCCGGGCCGTCTGGACTCACGCCCGGTCGGTCCTCCCCGCCGCCGACGCTGAGGCGCCGCGTGCGCGTGCAGCTTCACAAAGCACGTCTTGATCAGCAGCTGGCCGAGGGGTTCGGCCCGGATCCCATCGAGGATCGGGCGCTGCGGGCCCGGCAGCTGGCTGGGCTGCGCGCCCGCCGCCGGCTGGCCCGTTCGCTACGCGCCCGTGTGAAGGACGCCGAGCGGCCCGCCGCCCCCCGGATGACCGCCGCGGTGCCGCTGTCCCGGCGGGCGGTCGTGTCCTGGCGTGAGAGCCTGCTCGGCCTGGCCGAGCGGCTCGAACGACCCGACCCCGTCAACCCCTGCGGCGTGGCCCGAGTGCTCGTGCTGCTCACCGACGGGACGGGCCCTCTGTACAACCCCGGGGCCGCGGACCGGATGAGCGACGCCGTCTGGTGGATCGCCGACGGCCTCGCGCTCGACGCCGGCGAGGTCCCAGAGCACTGACCGGGGCCGGATCCGGCCCTCTTCACAAGATCTGTATGCCGGGCCCGGATTTCTGTATGGGCCCTTGACTTGAGCGCGGCGAGGATAGGCGCATGGATGTTCTATCGATATTGCTAGGCGTAATCATGTTCGCCGTGCTGCTCGCGCTGGTCTGGGGGATCGACGCGATATGAGCGGCGCAGATCTGTTCGGCCTGATCGTCTCGGCGCTCGTGTGCCTGTACCTCCTGTACGCGCTGCTGCGCGGAGAGAAGTTCTAGGGAACACCGGTGACCTTCCTCGGTTGGCTCACCATCTTCCTGTTCGTCACGCTGCTGACCGTGCTGGCGATGCCGCTCGGTCGCTACATGGCGGCCGTGTACAGCGGCGAGCACACGTTCCTCGACCCGTTGTTCCTCACCCCGGAACGACTGTTCTACAGGGTCATGCGGGTCGACCCGAACAAAGGTCAGGACTGGAAGGCATACGCGAAGAGCCTGATCATCTTCTCGCTCGCCGGCTGGCTGTTCCTCTATTTCATCCTGCGTACGCAGACGCTCTGGAACTGGACCGGGCTGAACCCGCAGGGCTTCCACTCCGCCCCGTGGAACGTGACGTTCAACACGACGTCGTCGTTCCTGACCAACACCAACTGGCAGTACTACGGCGGGGAGACCACGATGAGCTACTTCAGCCAGATGGCTGGACTCACCGTGCAGAACTTCCTCTCTGCCGGTGTCGGCATCGCGGTGGCGGTGGCGCTGATCCGCGGGATCATCGGGCGGAGCGGCAAGAGCATCGGCAACTTCTGGCACGACCTGATCCGCACGGTCCTGTGGGTCCTGACCCCGCTCGCGTTCGTGGTCGCGCTGCTGCTCGTGTTCCAGGGCTCGATCCAGAACTTCTCCCATTACCTGAACTTCAACGGACCCACGGGCCTCGCCAACCAGATCGCGATGGGGCCGGTCGCCTCCCAGGAGGCGATCAAGGAGCTCGGGACGAACGGCGGCGGCTTCTTCAACACGAACTCGTCCCACCCGTTCGAGAACCCGACGGGGTTCACGAACTTCATCGAGATGCTGTCCGTGCTGATCATCCCGGCGGCGCTCGTGTTCATGTACGGTCGGATGGCCCGGAACCGCCGCCAGGGCTACGCGATCTACGCGACGATGTTGGTGATGTTCCTCGGCGCGGTGTGCGTCGCGTACATCGCCGAGGCCCACGGTTCGCCCGCGCAGCACGCCGCCGGACTCCACACCCAGGTGGTCGCCGGATCCACCGGCGGCAACATGGAGGGAAAGGAGCAGCGCTTCGGGATCGCCGGCTCGGCTCTGTTCGACGTGGTGACCACGGTTACATCGTGCGGCGCCGTCAACAGCGCGATCGAGTCGTTCACCGGCATCGGTGGTGCCGTGCCGATGGCCAACCTGTCGGCGAGCGAGGTGATCTTCGGGGGCGTCGGAACCGGTCTCTACTCGATCCTCCTGTACGTCCTGCTCGCGGTGTTCATCGGGGGGCTGATGGTGGGACGCACGCCCGAGTACCTGGGCAAGAAGATCGAGTCCAGGGAGATAAAGCTCGTCGCCATCGGGCTGTTGATCACGCCGCTGGCGGCGCTGTTCTCGACCGCGCTGGCCACGGCCAGTGCCTCGGGCCGCGCTTCGATCTCGGCCGCGGCCGCCGGCTCCCCCCAGGGATTCTCCGAGACGTTCTATGCCTATTTGAGCCAGGCCAACAACAACGGCTCCGCGTTCGCGGGCTACGCCGGCTTCGTCCAGCCGAACGCCGGCAACCTCGGCTCACACGGCATCACGTTCGCCGACCTGCTTGGTGGCTTCACGATGTTGTTCGCGCGCTACGCGCCGATCCTGTTCGCGCTTGCGGTCGCCGGCTCGCTTGCCGGCAAGCGCATCAGCCCCGCGGGACTCGGGACGATGCGCACCGACAACCCGACCTTCGTCGTGCTGCTGATCGGCGTGATCGTCCTCGTCGGCGCACTGACTTTCTTCCCCGCCCTGCTGCTCGGTCCGATCGTGCAGGGCCTGACCGGACACCTGTACTGACATGAAACGCGACTTCATCACCGCCGCAATCGGCATCGTCGTACTGACACTGTTCTGCGGCATCCTCTATCCACTCGTCATCACCGGGATCAGCCAGGTCGCCTTCCCCGGCAACGCCAACGGCCAACAGGTCAAGGTCGACGGCAAGCTCGTCGGATCGCAGGAGATCGGCCAGAACTTCGCCACGCAGGTGGTGAAGAACGGCAAGCCGGAGGTCAAGAACGGCGTACCGGTCACCAACCCCGATCCCCGCTACTTCCAGACGCGTCCCTCGGCGACAGTGCCGCCGAACAACGCGGCAGCGACCACGTTCTCGAACCTCGGCCCGAACAACGTCGCCACCGAACAGGCGATCTCCTCCAACATCCAAGCCTACGTCGCGCTGAACGGGCCGTACTACCCCGGGAAGCTGACCGCAGCCAACGTGCCGGTCGACGCCGCCAACAGTTCGGCCTCGGGCATCGATCCGGACATCTCGGTGCGTAACGCCGATATCCAGGCGCATCGGGTGGCCGCGGTGCGTCATCTGCCGCTGGCCTCAGTCATGAAGCTGGTGTCGAAGTACACCGGCGGCCGCGGCCTCGGTTTCTCCGGCGAGCCCGGAGTGGACGTACTCGAGCTGAATCTCGCCCTCGACCGGATGACAGGAGCGCACGCATGAGCGTCACTGCCCCGCCCGAAGAGCGCCCGCAGCCGCCGACTCAGCCGCACGAGCGCCGCGCGATCTCGCTGTTCCGGCGTGACATCCTCAAGCGCGCGCTGATCGACAGCTTCCTCAAGCTCGACCCGCGCGTTCAGATCCGTAACCCGGTGATGTTCGTGGTCGAGATCGGCGCGACGATCACCACCGTCACCTGGTTAATCCAGGTGTTCGGCGGCAAGGCGCTCGGCGGCAATGACCCGTCCTGGTACACGTTCGTCATTTCGTTCTGGCTGTGGCTGACGGTCGTGTTCGCCAACAACGCCGAGGCGTTCGCCGAAGGCCGCGGGCGCGCCCAAGCGGACACGCTCCGCGCGATGCGGCAGGAAACCGTCGCCAGGCTTCAGGACGGGACGATCAAGCAGGCCTCCGAGCTCACAACGGGCGATGTCGTAGTTGTCGAGGCGGGCGAGCTGATCCCGGGGGACGGCACGGTGATCGAGGGCATCGCCTCGGTCGACGAGTCCGCGATCACCGGCGAGTCGGCCCCGGTCATCCGCGAGTCCGGCGGCGACCGCAGCGCGGTCACCGGTGGGACGCGCGTGCTCTCGGACAAGATCCTCGTCGAGATCACCCAGGAGCCCGGACACTCGTTCCTCGACCGCATGATCAATCTGGTCGAGGGCGCCGAGCGCCGCAAGACGCCGAACGAGATCGCGCTCAACATCCTGCTCGCCGGCCTGACCCTGATCTTCATGATCGTGGTCGCGACGCTCCGTCCCTTCGGACTGTTCGCCCACACGCCGATCTCGGACACCAGCTTGATCTCGCTGCTGGTCGCGCTGATCCCGACGACGATCGGGGCGCTCCTGTCCGCGATCGGGATCGCCGGCATAGACCGGCTCGTGCGCCGCAACGTCCTCGCCCTGTCCGGGCGCGCGGTCGAGGCGTCGGGCGACGTGGATGTGCTGCTGCTCGACAAGACGGGCACGATCACGATCGGAAACCGGCTGGCAAGCGAGTTCATCCCGATGCCGGGCGTCCCGGAGAAGGAGCTCGCGGAGGTCGCGCAGCTCTCCTCGCTGGCGGATGAGACGCCCGAGGGCCGTTCGATCGTCGTGCTGGCCAAGCAGTATGGGATTCGCGAGCACGACATGGCAAACCTCCACGCCGAGTTCGTCCCGTTCACCGCACAAACCCGGATGAGCGGCGTCAACCTCGACGGCCGCCACCTCCGCAAGGGGGCCGGCGACGCGGTGATCAAGTTCGTCACCGACGAGGGCGGCCGGCCACCGGCCGACCTCCAGCCGGTGCTTGACCGGATCGGCCGCGAGGGCGGAACGCCGCTCGCCGTCGCCCGCGACTCCCAGGTGATGGGCGTCATCTACCTCAAAGACACGATCAAGGAGGGGATGCGCGAGCGGTTCGACCACCTCCGCGCGATGGGCATCCGCACGATCATGATCACCGGCGACAACCGGCTCACGGCGGCGAAGATCGCCGAGGAGTCAGGCGTCGACGACTTCCTCGCCGAGGCCACCCCCGAGAAGAAGCTCGAGCTGATCAAGGAGCAGCAGGCCACCGGCCGGATGGTCGCGATGACCGGCGACGGCACCAACGACGCGCCCGCGCTGGCGCAAGCGGACGTCGGCGTGGCCATGAACACCGGCACCCAAGCCGCGCGCGAGGCCGGCAACATGGTCGATCTCGACTCCAACCCCACGAAGCTCATCGAGATCGTCGAGGTCGGCAAGCAGCTGCTGATCACCCGCGGCGCGCTGACCACCTTCTCGATCGCCAACGACGTCGCCAAATACTTCGCGATCCTGCCGGCGATCTTCGCGACGACGTGGGCGACGACGCCCGGTGGCAAGAGCCCGCTGCACGTGCTCAACGTCTTGCATCTGGGGACTCCGCAGTCGGCCATTATCTCGGCGATCATCTTCAACGCGATCGTGATCCCGCTGCTGATCCCGCTCGCACTCCGGGGCGTTCGGTACCGCCCGATCGGCGCGAGCGCGCTGTTGCGGCGGAACCTCTGGATCTACGGCCTCGGCGGACTGATCGCTCCGTTCATCGGCATCAAGCTGATCGATCTCGTCGTGCACAATCTCCTAGGGGCGTGACCAATCACGGGCACCACAAGATCTTCCTCGGGATGGCCGCCGGCGTGGGCAAGACGTACCAGATGTTGCGCGAAGGCCAGGCGGAGGCCGAGAACGGGCGTGACGTCGTGATCGGCTACCTGGAGCCGCATGGACGCATAGACACCGTTGCCCAGGCCGAGGGACTGGAGACGGTCCCGCGCCGACGCGTCGCCTACCGTGACTCGCTGCTCGAGGAGATGGACCTCCCGGCGCTCATCAGACGCCGGCCCGAGCTCGCCTTGATCGATGAGCTGGCTCACACCAACGCTCCCGGTCTCGAGCACCCCAAGCGCTACGAGGACGTCGATGACGTGCTCGCCGCCGGAATCGACGTGTTCTCGACCGTCAACGTGCAGCATCTCGAGAGCCTCAACGACCAGGTCGCCGAGCTGACCGGGATCCGCGTCAGGGAGACCGTGCCGGACGCCATCATCGGGGAGGCCGACGAAGTCGTGCTGATCGACATCACTCCCCAGTCGCTGATCGAGCGGCTGATGGCCGGCAAGGTCTACCCGACCGAGCGAGTACAGGCTGCGCTCAACAACTTCTTCAAGGTGGAGAACCTCGCCGCGCTGCGCGAGGTCGCGCTCCGGCAGGTCGCCGAGGAGGTCGAGTCGAAGCGGATCCCGGTCGACGGCGGCGGCCGTCCCGGCGACGACCGGCTGCTCGACACCGCCGCCCCCGCCGCCGTCGGCGAGCGGCTGCTGGCGCTGGTCAAACCCCATCCGCGATCTCAGCGTGTCGTCCGCCGGGCCTGGCGCTCCGCCCAGCGCCTCGGGGCCGAGCTCGATGTGCTGTGGGTCGCCGACCACGACCCGGACGCCGAGGAGCAGGAGCAACTCGGCGCGCTCCGCCAACTCGCGAGCGTGCTCGGCGCGCACCTGCTGGTCGAGCATGGCGACGACGTCGCGCATGTCGCCCAGCGCGTGGCGCACGACCGCGGAACAACTTACGTATTGATCGGGACGCCCGAGCCTCGTGGGGCCCTGCGTCGCCTCACGCGGCCCGCCCTCCCGGACCGCCTGCTGGCGATGCTGCCCGGGGTCGATCTACGGATCGTGGCGGACCGGACCAAGCGAGTGAAAGGAGACTCGACATGACCGTCGTGCTGATAGTGGTGATCTTGATCTTGGCCGTAGCCGTGCTGGTGCTCGTCGCCGCCAGGGCGCACGACCGTATCCGGCGATCCGCGCCGGTGCGGGCCACGAGCACCCGCCGAATCCTGTTCCCGTTCGTCTCTGGGGCGCTGTCGCAGCGAGCACTCGACGCGGCGCTGCGGCTGGCCGGCGCCGAGGGCGCGACGCTGGTACCCGTGTTCCTGGCGCGGGTATCCCTCGACCTGCCGCTCGAGAGCGCGCTGCCGCGTCAGTGCTCGATGGCGATGCCGCTGCTCGAGGCCGTAGAGCAGCGCGCCACCGAGGCGGGAATTCCCGTCGACTCGCGGATCGTCCGGGGACGCAACCGGCGCCACGCGCTTCGGCAAGCGATCGCCGAAGAGAACTTCGATCGGATCGTGATCGCCGCCTCGGCCGGCGGCAACCACGGGTTCGATCCTGACGACGTCGCTTGGCTTCTCGCCAACGCCCCCGGCGAGATCGTGGTCCTGCGGCCGAGCGCCGACGACAAGAACCAGCGCTCGGCCGGCTCCGGCCGGAGTCTGAAGAAGAGCCCCTTTCGCCCCTCGCGGGCCCGCCGCGGCGCCCATCCCGTCAGTCGTGAAGGTGAAACGGCAGCGTCGCGATGACGACCTTGGTGCGTGACTTCAGCACGGCTGACAGCAGCCGGGCGCGCTGGTTGTGAAGGATCTCGTGGCGCCGTTTTCGCGGTAGGACCTCGGGGATCAGGACGACGATCGTGGCGTCCTCGTCCTCGATCGACTTGACGTACTTGAGCACGCTGCGGACGAGTGACCGCCCGGGGTCGAGCAGCACCTCGATCGGGATGCCGCACGCCCACTCGTCCCAGTCGCGCTTGATCCGCGCGCATTCCTCCTCGTCCCCCGCCACCGCCACTGCCACCACCGTGTCGCCGAGTGACAGTGCCGCGCTGACCGCCTCCTGCGTCAGGAGGTTCACGGTCGAGGTCGGGACGATCACGATGCTGTCGCGCTTGCGCGGGTGCGGAGGTGTCTTGCCGAGCTTCAGTTCCTTCGCGACCGCCGAGTAGTAGTGCTCGGTCACGTTGAACAGCATCATCAGCGCCGGGATCGCGATCACCACCACCCACGCGCCGGCGAGGAACTTCGTGAACACGAACACGAACACCGCGATCGTCGTCATCACCGCGCCGGTCCCGTTCAGTGCGGCTCTGAGCCGCCACCGGGGCGGGCGCGCCTTCGACCAGTGCCGGACGAGGCCGATCTGGCTGAGCGTGAAGCCGACGAACACCCCGATCGTGAACAGCGGAATCAGGCTGTTCGTCTCAGCATTGACCGCGATCAGCAGCAATGCCGCGGCGAGCGCGAGCGCGACGATCCCGATCCGGTACACCGGCTTCTCCGACCGCAGGTAGAAGGCGTGGGGCATCCGATGGTCCTTCGCCAGCAGGCTCAGCAGCACGGGTAGGCCGCCGAAGCTGGTGTTGGCCGCGAGGCCGAGCACGAGCGCCACCGCAATGTTCGAGACGTAAAACGGCCACCCGGTCCCAAAGGCGCCGGCCGTGACCTGGGCTAGCACGGTGACCCCGCCTCTTGGGACGACGTGGTGGGATCGTATGACCAGCACGAGCCCGATCAGCATCACGCCGAGCAGCACGCCGAGCGAGATCTCCGTGCGCTGAGCGGTCTTGATCCGCGGTTTGCGGAACGCGGGCACTCCGTTGGAGATCGCCTCGACCCCGGTGACGGCCGAGCATCCGGACGCGAACGCCTTCAGCAGCAACAGGATCCCCACCGTCTCGGTTGCGTGAAACTGCTCTGGCGTTCCGATCCGTGCGGCCGGATGCGACCGCAGCGCCGCGACCACGATCGTCGCGAGGACGCTGACGATGAACACGACCGTCGGGATCATCAGCGCCTTGGCCGACTCGGCGATCCCGAACATGTTCAGGGTCGTCAGGATCACCAGCCCGATGAGGCACACGAGCAGCAAATGACTCGCGAGCCCCGGAAACACGCTCCCGAGGCTGGCTGCCCCGGCCGCGAGGCTGACCGCCACCGTGAGCACGTAATCGACCACGACCGACGCCGCCGCCAGCAGGCTCAAGGTGCGTCCGAGGTTGGCCTTCGACACCGAGTACGCCCCGCCTCCCTCCGGATAAGCGTCGATCACCTGCGTGTACGAGATGACCAGGAGGCCGAGCATCGCGACGATCACGATCGTCAGCGGAACCGTGTCCTTCAGCGCCCCGAGCCCCGCGGTGACCAGCACGACCATCATCGCCTCGGGGCCGTACGCGACGCTCGAGAGCGCGTCGAGACTCAGCGCCGCAAGGCCGCCCGGGACGCTGAGGTCGTGACCCTTCTCGGCGTGCTTGCCGGCGCGAGGAACGTGGCCGCGGTAGATCCGGCGGTACTGTCGCCGGGCATCGGGCCGACCGGGGACGAACACCGCGGACCGGTCGCGGGCGTCGGTCTCCGGCGTGGCCAGTGCTGGATCCTGGTCGTTCAAGGGGCGTTCCGGCAGGAAGGAGTCGCGGTAACTGTGACATCCCGGACCCCCTGAGTACGATCGAAATTGATGGATGAACGCCAAAGTGCGTCGCCGGAGGGGTCCCCGAACCGCCGCCAGCGGCTGCTGATCCTCGGAATCTGCTGCCTGAGCCTGCTGATCGTCGGCCTCGACTCGACGATCGTGAACGTGGCGCTTCCGTCGATCCGCGACGACCTGCACGCGTCGGTCTCGGGCCTGCAGTGGGTGATCGACGCCTACACGCTGGTGCTGGCCAGCCTGCTGATGCTGTCGGGATCGACCGCCGACCGCATCGGGCGCAAGCGGGTGTTCCAGACGGGGCTCGTGGTGTTCTCGCTCGGCTCGCTCCTGTGCGGGGTCGCCCCGACCCTGGAGCTGCTGGTCGCGTTCCGGGTGCTTCAGGCAATCGGGGGATCGATGCTCAACCCGGTCGCGATGTCGATCATCCGCAACGTGTTCGACGATCCGCGCGAGCGCGCGGTCGCGATCGGGATGTGGGGCGCGGTGTTCGGACTGAGCATGGCGCTCGGGCCGATCGTCGGCGGGGCCCTGGTGGACTCCGTCGGGTGGCGCTCGGTGTTCTTCGTGAACGTCCCGATCGGCGCGGTCGCGCTCGTGCTGACCGCCGCGCTCGTGCCCGAGTCGCGTGCCGCGCACCCGCGCCGGCTCGACCCGGTGGGGCAGCTGCTCGTGATTGCGGCGCTGGCGTCGCTGACCTACGCGATCATCGAGGCTCCTCGGGCCGGCTGGACGTCGCCGGGAATCCTGGCGTTGTTCGCGTTCTCGCTCGCGAGCTTCGTGACGCTCGTTCTCTACGAGCTCCGCCGCCGGGAGCCGCTCCTCGAGATGCGCTTCTTCCGCAGCGCGCCGTTCTCGGGGGCGAGCACGATCGCGATCTGCGCGTTCGCGGCGCTGGGCGGGTTCCTGTTCCTCAACACGCTGTACCTCCAGGGCGTCCGCCATCTCTCCCCCTTCCACGCGGGGCTGTACCTGCTGCCGATGGCCGTGATGGTGCTCGTGTGCGCACCGCTCTCCGGGCGGATCGTCAGCCGCCGTGGCGCTCGGATTCCGCTCGTGATCGCCTCGTGCGCGGTGATCGTCTCGGCGCTGATGCTGACGCAGCTGACGCCCACCACCGCTCCCGTTTACCTGCTCGTCGCCTACTTCGTATTCGGCATCGGCTCGGGGATGATCAACCCGCCGATCACGAACACCGCGGTGTCCGGAATGCCGGGCTCGCAGGCGGGCGTCGCCGCCGCGATCGCTTCCACCAGCCGGTCGGTCGGCCTGACCCTTGGGGTCGCGGTGATCGGCGCGATCGCGGGCGGAACGCTGTCCGGTGCGATCGAGCCGAGCTTCGCCGCCGCGACGCACGCGGGATGGTGGGTGATCACTGGCCTCGGCGTTATCAGCCTGGCCGTGGGAGTGCTGACCACCACCCAGTGGGCGCAACTGAGCGCGCGCCGAACCGCCGAGCGGTTCCGCGAGGGCGCAGGCCGCGGCCGCACGGCCACTGCGAGATCGCCGCAGGCTGAGCCAATTCGTGGTTGATCGCGGGACATCCTCGCGCGATGATGCACGTATCCACTCGGGGGCCGAGTGCGAGTTCAAGTTTCGAGGAGGACGTGATGTCGCCGAGCAGCTACCAGACGATCAAGCTCAGCCGAGGAAGGCATTCCTCCCCCGAGCACGGGGCTTGCGTGATGGAGCTGGCGTCGATGCTCGCCGGCGAGGGCTTCAGCGACCATCCGCGATCGGTGTCACGCCCGATCGCCTCGTTCCTGCGCGGGTACAACGACCTGCTCGACGACCGCCGGCGCGAGGACCTCTACGGATACGCGGCCCAGGCCGTGGGCACCGCGGGTCCTCCGGCGGTGGAGGAGGCCCGCGCGGCTCGGCTGCTCGCTTGGGCCGATCAGCAGTGGGAGCGCCGCGCGTCGCGCTCGCTGCTCGACCGCGTCCGTCTGCGCCGGGCGTGCACGGAGCGATCGACCGACCCCGAGCCGGCAGGAACCTACGCGGTTCACGCGATTCGGAAGGTCAACGATGAGACGCACGCCGCGGCCCTGGCGCTCGTCGACGAGCTGATCGCGATGCGCTCCGCCTCAGGCAGCGGGTCTAAGCGCGTCGAGCTCGCGGCTCTGGGCGAGCTCGGCTAACGCCTTCCGTTCCAAACGGCGAACGGTGTCCTGGGAGATCCCCAGCCGGCGTCCGGTCTCGATCAGCGGCGTCGGCTCGTCGCCGCCGACGCCGTAACGGAGCTTGACCACCTCGCGCTCCTGTTCTGGGAGCTCGTCGAGCGCGCGTCGGAGCGCGTCCTCCCGCAGCAGGATGTCGACTTCCTCCTCGGGCCCGCGCTGGTCGCTCGCCAGGAGCGCGCCGAACGGAGTGTCCTCGCTTTCTCCCACGGGCCTGTCGAGGCTCGTCACGACCCTCACCGCGGATCGCGCCTCATCGAGCTCGTTGAGGCTGAGCTCCGCCGCCGCGGCGATCTCCTCGTCGGTGGGCTCGCGCCCTAGCTTGGTGGCGAGCTCGCTGGCGGCGCGCGCGACCCGGCGCTCCCGCTGCCCGAGATGAACGGGGATCCGGATTGTCCGCGCGCGGTTGTCGAGCGCCCGCTGAATCGCCTGCCGGATCCAGAACGTGGCGTACGTGGAGAACTTGTAGCCCTTCCGCCAGTCGAACTTCTCGGCGGCGCGGATCAGTCCGAGGATGCCCTCCTGGATCAGGTCGAGCAGCGGCATGTCGTGGCCCTGATATTTCCGAGCGTTGGAGATAACCAGTCGCAGGTTCGAATTGACCAGGCGGCTCTTCGCCTCGAGATCGCCCCGCTCGATCCGCTTGGCCAGCTCCACCTCCTCTTCACGGGTCAGCAGCGGATAGCGCCGGACCTCCTCGAGGAACAGCGACATCGCGTCGGTGGTGCGCGCCGCCAGGTCGTCGTTCGCGTAGCTCGTCTGCTCGACGTGCTGCCGGCCGCAGTCGTCCCGCAGATCGAGCCCGCGATCCTGCAGCATGTCGTGCACGATCTGGGCGTCCTCATCGCCAAGATCTGCCTCCTGGATAAGCTCGCTCAGCTCTGACAGCTCCACGCACGAGTCGCCGCGCGCTTCGCTCCGGGCCACGAGCTGGTCGACGAGCTCCTGGACGGCGTCGGAGACGTTGGGACTCTCACCTTCGCTAGCCATGTTCTTCTGCTACCCAGCCCTGACACTATCGCCACACGAATGAGCTTCGCGTCCCTGTACAGCCACGGCTTCGCCAGGGTGGCGGCGGCCGTCCCGCACGTGCGAATTGGCGATCCTCCGTTCAACGCTGACCGCACGCTCGCGCTGGCAGGTGAGGCGTCCGAGGCGCACGCGGCGCTCGTGATCTTCCCCGAGCTCGGGATATCGGGGTATTCGATTGACGATCTGCTCCACCAGACGGCCCTGCTGGACGGGGTGGTCGACGGGATCGAGCGCATCGTGGCTGGTAGCGCTTCGCTCGAGCCGGTGATCGTCGTCGGCGCACCGTTGCGATTCGAGCACGGGGTGTTCAACACCGCGGTCGTGATCCACCGAGGTCGCGTCCTGGGCGTCGTCCCCAAGAGCTACCTGCCCGAGTACCGCGAGTTCTACGAGAAGCGGCAGTTCCGCGCCGCTCGCGACGCGGTGGGCGATCGGATCCGGCTGTTCGGCTCCTCCGAGGAGGTGCCGTTCGGGGCGGATCTGCTGTTCGCCGCCGGCGACCTGCCCGCTTTCGTTCTGCACGTCGAGATCTGCGAGGACCTGTGGGTTCCGATCCCGCCGAGCACGTATGGCGCGCTCGCCGGCGCGACGGTGCTCGCGAACCTGTCGGCGAGCAACATCACGATCGGCAAGGCCGGCTTTCGCCGGGAGTTGTGTGCGTCACAGTCCGCGAGGACGATCGCCGGCTATCTGTACACCGCCGCCGGCATGGGCGAGTCGACGACCGATCTCGCCTGGGACGGGCAGGCGCTGATCTACGAGAACGGCGACCTGCTCGCCGAGTCCGAGCGATTCGCGACCGGCGAGACGCTGATCTTTGCCGACCTCGACCTCGACCGGATCATTTCGGACCGCGCGAGCACGTCCAGCTATGGAGACTCGATCCACGACCACCGCCGCCCGTTGTCACGTGTCCGTCGGGTCGCGTTGGATCTGAGATTGCTCGACGGCACGGTCGTTCCGCTTCGCCGGCGGGTCGAGCGGTTTCCGTACGTGCCGGCGGATCCGGCCAGCCGCAACGCGCGATGCGAGGAGGTCTACCGGATCCAGGTGCGCGGCCTCGAGACCCGGCTGCAGGCCACCGGGATCGAGAGGATCGTGATCGGCGTCTCGGGGGGCCTGGACTCGACGCACGCTCTGATCGTCGCGGCCCGCGCCGTCGACCGGCTCGGTCTCCCCCGCGAGAACGTGCTCGCGTACACGATGCCGGGCTTCGCCACGAGCGACCACACGCTCGGCAACGCCCACCGGCTGATGCTCGCGCTCGGGGTCAGTGCCTCGGAGCTCGACATCCGTCCCGCCGCCACGCAGATGCTGCGCGATCTGGGCCACCCGGCCGCCGACGGTGAGGCGGTGTACGACGTCACGTTCGAGAATGTGCAGGCGGGCGAGCGCACCTCACATCTGTTCCGGCTTGCCAACTACCACGGCGCGCTCGTCCTCGGGACCGGAGACCTGTCGGAGCTCGCGCTCGGGTGGGCGACGTACGGGGTCGGCGACCAGATGTCGCATTACCACGTCAACGCCTCCGTGCCGAAGACGCTGATCCAGTTCCTGCTCAGGTGGGCGATCGATACGGATCAGTTCGGCGCCGGCGTCGACGAGGTGCTCGCGTCCGTGCTCGAAACTGAGATATCGCCCGAGCTGGTGCCGCGCCAGGAGGGGCGGGCGGGGTCCAAATCAAACCGGCCCGGCGCGGACAGCGAGAGCGTCGTCGGGCCCTACGAGATCCAGGACTTCTTCCTCTACTACACCGTCCGCTTCGGCTACTCGCCGAGCAAGGTGGCGTACCTGGCGCAGCATGCGTGGGCCGATCGCTCGGCGGGGTCGTGGCCCGACCTGATTCCGGACGAGCGTCGCAACGAGTACACGCTCGGCGAGCTCAAGCACTGGCTCGGCGTATTCCTCGAGCGGTTCTTCCACACCAGCCAGTTCAAGCGTTCGGCGATGCCGAACGCCCCGAAGGTGGGCTCCGGCGGCTCGCTGTCCCCCCGTGGCGACTGGCGCGCTCCGAGCGACGGGTCGGCCACCACGTGGCTCGCCGAGCTCCGCGAGCGGGTACCGGACGAGATGTGAGCTCCCGTCGCGAGCCGTGCTTCGGTGTGACCGATGAGGGCTAGGCTCGACGGCGGACGTGACGGCGCAACTGCACGATTCGGGCGGCACCGATGATCCCGACGAGCAGCGCGCCGCCGATCGCCGCCAGCAGCAGTGCCACCCCGAGCGGCAGATGACCGCTCGCCCCGAAGAAGCTGATCTTGACGCTCTGGGTGTTCTCGAGGATGAACACGAGCAGCACAATCAGCACAATCGCGCCGGCCATGAGCGCGCCGAACGCGGTCCCAGTTTTGGTGGTCGGTGGCGCCGCCTCGGCACGAGTCGGCGCCGACGGTTCCGTCGCGGTCGTTTCCGACGGGATTGCCGCCGGTGGCTCGGACGACTCGCTCCCGGGCAAGTCGGACCCGCCTGCGTACCGCTCCGGCCGATCGCCTGATGCGCGTTCAGTCACTGGCTTACGTCTACCCGCGCCAGCACCGATGACTCAGGACTCGGCCGCCTGCGAACGATGACTGCGGGTCCACCGCGATACGGCACCGACGAGCGATCACTCGAGCGCAGAACCGTCTCGAGCGTCAAGGCATCTGTCCACGCGGGCCCCTAGCGTTTGAAGATCAGCTCGCCGGCGCCGCGGCGGAGCGTGTCGTAGAGCGCCTGTCGGGCGACGAGCATGAACCGCAGCCGATCCGCGTCGGCCGAGCGAGCCCAGGTCTCCTCCACGATCGCCTGCATCGTCCCGTCCGTCGCGGCCTGGTCGAGGCCACGGGCGAGCTGTACGCCGACCATCAGCTGCGGCGGCCCTTCTCCCTGCATGGTCACGAACAGCCATCCGGCAACCGCATGCGGCTGGGTCTCGAGCGCCCGGCGCGCCGCCTCGATCAGCGCCTCGGGCGGTCTGACCGCGGGTGGGCCGACCTTCATGTCACCCGCCGGCGCGAGCTCCGGCGTCGGACCCAGCGGCACCCGCCCCTGCGCCAGCGCCTCGATCTCGGTCCGCGAGATCCATCCGCGCGGCACGGACACGGGGTTGACCTCGATCCTCGCGGTCTCGTAGCGCGCGGCCATCTCGAACAGCGCCCGGCCGGTCACGGCAACGGGCACGTAACCGCGCGGGCGCCAGGCGACCAAGGCATCGGGTCGCGTGAACACCGGGAGCACCGGACCGTTCTCGCCGGCGAGCGTCGCGAGGCCTTCCTCGGCCCCGGACGGCCACGGGTCAGCCTTGGCCGCGAGCAAGGTCGCTCCGAGCAGCAACTCGAACAGAGCTCTGCGGTGCTCGGGAGTGTCGTCCTCGGCGACCCGCCGCATCGCCCCCTCGACCTCCAGCGCTCCCGGTGGTTCGGGTGACGGCTCGTGGTCCGGCGGCCCGGGCCCACCGTCGCCGGGGCCGGCGTCCGCGGCGCGATCGCGTCCTCTGCGCCAGAAGGGCACCGGCACAGTCTGTCACCGCGGGGCGCGTCGCCGGCAGTGGTAGCGTCAGCCTATGTCCGCGAACTGGCCGGCGGTTGACTACGACAATTGGAGCGCGACGTGCGACACGCTCCACGCGCACACCCAGGTCCTCGGCAAGATCGCAGTCGCGCTCGCCCCGCCCGAGCCTCAATTTCAGAACTCCGCATTGCGTCTTACCGCCCGCGGGTGGGAGACGGCTCTGCTGCCCGCGTCCGACGGCTCGGGTGGCCTCGTGGTGGCGCTCGATCTTCGTGGCCACGAAGCAGTCGCCGAGCACACGAGCCGCGGCGCCCGCCGCGTGCCGCTGGCTCCTGACCGGCCGGTGGGCGAGGTCACGCGCGCGCTGCTCGAAGCGGTCAGCAGCCTGGGAGGTGCGGTCGAAATCGACCCGACACCGCAGGAGGTATCGTGGACCGTGCCCCTCGACCACGACGACGAGCACGCCAGCTATGACACCGCTCAGGTCAGTTCGTACTTCACGGCGGCGACTCAGGCCGCGCTCGTACTCGCCGCGTTCCGCGCGCCCTACCGTGGCCGCTCGACGCCCGTGAACGCGTGGTGGGGCTCGTTCGACCTGGCCGTCAACCTGTTCTCGGGCAGGCCCGCCGACCCGCCCTCGAACGACTACCTGTTTCGGAACGCGATGGACTCCGAAGAGGTCGCAGTCGGCTGGTGGCCGGGTGACGGGCGCTACGGCAAGGCGGCGTTCTACGCCTACGCATACCCCGTGCGCGACGGATTCGCGGACGCGCCGACGCCGCCTGCCCGCTGGGACGCGGCGCTCGGCGAGTACATACTCGACTGGGACGACGTCCGCTCGAGTCCTGATCCGCGCGCGGTCGCGCTCGACTTCGCGCGTTCAGCGTTCCGCCACGCTTGTTCGGTATGTGACTGGGACAGCGCTCTGGCCGCCAGCGCGGAGGGAGTACCACCGCCGCTGGCGTAGAGCTTGACCTCCGAGGTGAGCCGTCTCAGGCGGCGAGCCGACGGCGGGCCTTTTGCACGGACGGCAGCGCTGCCTTTGCCTTCGCCAGCGGGCGCGCACGCACGTCGACGCTGGCCGGCTTCGCTGCGATCGTGATCTCCTCGCCGGTCGCGGGGTTGCGCCCGGTGCGCTTCTTGGTGGCGGGCTTGACGCGAACGGTCAGCTGAACGACGCCTCCGATCCTGACCTTCTCGGCGTTTCCGAGCTGCTCGAGCACGATCGTCTCGAGAGCCTCGACGGCTCGCTTGGCATCGGCTTTGCTCAATTCGGCGCGATCGGCGACAGCGGTCACCAGCTGGGCCTGTGTTAACGGCACGGCACTCCTCCTGGGGTGGAATCGTGGGTATGGATTGGCGGATTCAATCTTGGACGGCGGACAGACGGGCGATTTGTTCGCCGGCGGCCGCTGCCCGATCGAGTGTCTCGACACTTACGGGACGGCCGGACATGCTCGCGCATTACAGAAATCGGTGCATGATGAGCAACCCCACGTACCCGTTCGTGGGGTGGTCGAAGGCCTCGGGAACCGTCGCCAGCACCTCGAACCCGAGCGAGCGCCACAGCTTGACCGCGACCTCGTTCGTCTCCACGACTGCGTTGAACTGAATCGCTCGGAACCCGCCCGCGCGCGCCCATTCGATCACGTGCTCCCCGAGCGCCCGTCCCGTCCCGTGGCCGGCATGGCGAGGGTCGACCATGAAGCTCGCCGACGCGACGTGTGATCCCGGACCCCGTCGGTTGGCGTACATGTTCGCGGTACCGAGCACGGTGCCGTCGGAATGGGTGGCCACGACCGTTCGCCCCGGCGGGCCGATCATCCACATCCGACGGCCCTCCGCCTCGTCCATATCGCGGTCGTACGCGTACGTCTCTCCTGTCGCGACGATCTGGTGGAAGAACGGCCAGATCGCATCCCAGTCCTCGGGCCGCGCGTCTCTGATCAGCAATCGTCGATGGGTGCCTGGCACCGAGGCGGCCCGTCGGTCCAGCGCGTGCTCAGTTGGCCTGGACGGACGCTGCGGCCTTCGAGGCCGCGGTCTTCTGAAGCTGGCGCTCAGGCGTGATACGGACGACGTTCCAGGCGAGACCCACCTTGGAGAGCATCGAGATGAACATGCCCGACACGTCGATCTCCCACCACCTCAGCCCGTGATACGCCGAGCGCGGGAACGCGTGGTGGTTGTGGTGCCACGACTCGCCGAACGAGAACACCGCGAGCCACGCGACATTGGTCGACTGGTCCTCGATGTCGAACCGGCGCCGCCCGAAGAAGTGGCAGATCGAGTTCACCGACCAGGTGACGTGGTGGACCAGGAAGATCCGAACAAGCCCACCCCAGATGTACCCGCGGATGGCGCCACCGAGGGTGAAGCCGTCCAGTACGAAGCCCAGGATCGTCGGCACCGCGAGCGACACCACCACGAGCCACGGGAACTTCCGCCCGATGCGGCGCATGCTCGGATCCTCGTATAGCTCGGTCGCGTAACGCTTCCAGTCGGCCTGCCCCTGGGTCTCGAGCAACCAGCCCGTGTGCGCGTGCCACAGCCCGCGCAGGCCGCTCCCGTGTCCGACGTGCGGGCTATGCGGGTCGCCCTCCTTGTCGGCATTGGCGTGGTGCTTGCGATGGTCGGCGACCCAGTCGAGCACCGACCCCTCGACCGCCAGCGAGCCCAGGACCGCGAACGTGCGCTCGAGCCATGGGTAGGTCTGGAACGCGCGGTGGGTCAGCAGTCGGTGGAAGCCAACGGTGATCCCGATCCCCGTGAGGATGTAAAGCACGACCAGGATCGCGATGTCAGTGGCATCGACGGCGCGGTTCCATAGCAGGACGATCGCGACGAGCACGCCCGCGAGCGGGACCACGACGCCCAGTAGATTGGCGAAACGCTCTGCTCGGGTCACTTCGGGGGAGCTTTCCACATATCGTCAGACCGCAACCAAGCCACGTGTAACCAAACCCCCCGCCTGTCGGGACGTTACACGTGGTTTTCCGCAACATTGTCCGAGCAGGCATGATTCATCGATGCCCGACGAGGTCTTGCTTCCCGGCCTGGTCGTGATCGAGCATTCGTTCGAGGTCCCGCTCGATCACGGCGATGACGCCGGCGAGCGGATCACCGTGTTCGCCCGCGAGCTCGCCGATCCCGACGGCCGCGAGCGGCCGTTTCTGGTGTACCTCCAGGGCGGCCCGGGATTCGAGGCGCCGCGCCCGACGCGCAAGCCGAACGGGCCCGGCTGGTTGGATCGGGCGCTCAGGGACTTCCGAGTCCTGATGCTCGACCAGCGTGGCACGGGCCGCTCGACGCCGGTCGGAACGCTCGCCGGGATGACCGCGGAGCAGCAGGCCGACTATCTGGCTCACTTCCGAGCCGACTCGATCGTCCGCGATGCCGAGTGGATCCGCCGCGAGCTGGGCGTCGAGCGCTGGAGCGTGCTGGGTCAGAGCTTTGGCGGCATGTGCGTGATCACGTACCTGTCGCTCGCGCCGGAAGGTCTCGCGGAAGCATTCGTGACGGGCGGCATCCCTCCCCTTGGGCCGCGCATCGACGAGATCTACGCCCTTACGTACGACCGCGTCCTCGAGCGCGATCGCCGCTACTACGATCGGTATCCCGCCGACCGCGAGCGGGCGCGGGCGCTGCATCAAAGACTCGACGACGACCCCGCGAAGCTCCCGTGCGGCGACCGGCTGACGTGGCGGCGGTTCCGTCAGCTCGGTCACATGCTCGGGATGAGCGACGGAGCCGAACGGCTCCATTACATACTCGAGCTGCCGCCCGATTCGCCGGCGTTCCTGCACGATGTCGAGGGCGCGGTCGGGTTCGCACGTGACCCGATCTACGCGGTGCTGCACGAGGCCAGCTGGGCGGACGGCGGCACGACGCGGTGGTCGGCCGAGCGCGTGCTGCCGGCGGAGTTCGATGCCTCCGATCTGTTCACCGGCGAGCACGTGTATCCCTGGATGTTCGACGATTACGGAGCGCTGACGTCGTTGCGCGAGGCCGCCCATCTGCTTGCCGCGCGAGAGTGGCCGCGCCTGTACGACGATGTTGTCCTGCGAAATAACGAGGTTCCGACGGCCGCCGCGATCTACGTCGAGGACATGTACGTCGAGCGAACCTTCTCCGAGGAGACGGCCGCGCAGATCCGCGGTATCAGGACCTGGATCACCAACGAGTACCAACACAACGGACTGCGGGTCGACGGCGAGCGCATTCTCGGACGCCTGATCGAGATGGCGCG